>CASFCI010000016.1:0-15591 GCA_949293175.1 uncultured bacterium | reverse complement strand
ATTGGTCTTGCCATTGGTTTGCCTCCTTTCCCTAATAGGGTAGCAAAAAAGTGGAGAGGGCTTTTTTGACCCTGTCCACTTTTAGGCTAGCACTTCATATTTGGCGGCCCAAGGAGGAAACCCCTAGTTGAGGGTGGAGTAGTCCGGCACCTTTGACTTCTGCAGGTAGGACTCGCCTTTGTATTGAAGCGAGTAGAACCCATCCTCGCCAGGGGTCAAGGTGATGACGACGCTGCTATAGTCCTCTAGCGTCGGGATGTCGGTGGTGGCGCTGCTTATGTCATAGACCTGCAGCTTTGCAATGCCGGTTTCATCATCGAAGGCGATTAGCCGGCTGGCGTGGTCCTCCCAGTAGAGGTATCCGGTGGCCTCGTTGGTCCTAACGAATGAGAAGCTGCTGTTCTTGTCGATCTGCAGCCTCTGCCCGGAAGCGGAGTAGTATTCGCCGATGAAGGGCAGCCCGGCATATAGGTAATCTAGGGCCATATAGGTGACCCCGTCGACGGCTAGGGATGAGATCCCGCCCAATAGGGCCTGCTTGTCGCCTGAGGCGAAGGCAAGGTTCGCGCTGTATTGCCCATCCTTCATGCCGGTTAGGGTGATCCTCCCATAGTCGACCAGCTGCAGGTTCACGTAATGGGCGAGGTAATGGCGACTATCGTCGATCCCGAGGTAGTAGCCCGAGGTGAGCTTGTAGTAGTCGTTCAGGCTGCCATACTGGGGTGAGAGCGAGAAGAGGTCGAAGTAGCCGACCCGGCCTTTTATCGTGGCCTCATCGTATATCGGGGAGCCGTCGTATCCCTCGAGGTGGAAGATGATTATGCTCTCCCCGCCGTCTTCGACCGAGTATCCGGGGAAGGGCTCGCCTTTGTTTATGGCGTATACCTTGTTTTGGCCGTTTTTGTCGTCCTCTATCCTCACCAGGGCCAATGAATCGTCGAGTTTCCTATAGGAAAGCGCGGGGTTGCCGTCTATATCGCGGGCCTCCAACGAGTCGGTCTCCGGGACATAGAAGTAGGCGCTGCCGACGTCGAGGTAGACGAGCATCTCCGAGTTGACGAAGGTGTAGCGGTAGGGCTTGCCGTCGTCATAGCCATAGGTCGAATATTCGTTCCCGGATATCCTGATCCTGACCTCGTAGGGGTAGCTATCGGTGCTCGCGTAGTCCCCCTGAAGGTAGGCGGAGTAATCTTCATCTATCTCGGCTATCCCCGAATACAGCAGCTCGTAATGGGTTAGCTGCCGGCCGTCGTAGGGGATGGTGAGCCCTCTATCGAGGTAAAGCCCGCCGCCGAGGAAGCTGATGTAGCTATTGGCGTCCTGGTCGAGGTAGCCATCGACCGCCACGTATAGCCTGGTCGAAAAGTCCATCTGATACTCCACCCGGATGATCGATGAGGCCTCGCTTAGCCGGAACAGCTCCATGCTCGGGTCCCCGGCGATGCCGTCTAGGGAAATGGTCCGCGTGGCGGGGTCATAGACCGCCTCCTGGCTGGTGGCCTCGCCCGATTCCTTGTCGTGGTTGTATATCCTGACCTTCCCGTCTTCTACTTCAAAGGAGACCTTGCCCAGCAGGAATATCTCGGAGAAGGAGTAGGGGTTGGAAAACAGATTGTTCCCATCTACGTGCAAAGCGTGGACGGTCGGGGCGCCATAGAGGGCGGAATCGTCTTTGTAGGCCCAATCGCCCTCTAAGGAAAGCTCTTCTAGCGGCTGCAAGGTGACGTCGACGTCTTGGAAGAACGATTCGTTGCTCTTCAGATACACGCGGACGCTGCCCTTTCCGCCAACTTCGGTTGGGAAAAAGGAGGCGTCGAGGCCGATCTCGCTTGGCTTGGCGTCTACCTCGGTTCCGTCGTCCAAAACCTTAACGAGGGAGAAGTCGGATACGAGTGGCGACTCGCCTTCGAAATACGCCTTCTTGTCGAAACTCACCTTGATCGAGGATATCGCCTTGTCTATAACCTCGACCTGATATGAGGCCTCGCCCTCGTTTGTGGCGACGCTCACCTCATAGTCGCCAGGAACCCCATAGGCGAAGTCGGAGCTGACCGAGCTGGCTTGTTTAACTTCCTGCTTGCCGTTCCGCTTGACCTCGGATAGCCCAAGGCCATCCTCGATGAGCATCGCGTTGCGTTCATAGGTGGTGACCAGTCCCCCGAGGTTCGCGACCTCTTTTTGCTTCTTCGGCATCTGGGGAAGGCCAGGATCGGAGGGGGGCACGCTGGTGGTGGGGTTGCTGCCTTCCGAGGTGTTATTGAGCAAAATCGGAAGGGCGAAAGAAAATGCTAGGACAAGCGCGGCGGAGACGGATATTGCGGGGATTAGGAAGGATCTGCGGAGGAAAATGCTTCTTTGCCTTGGATTTGCGTTTGTTTGGATGCCGTCCAATTTGATGTCGTTTAGGCCGGCTTTGCTGGCGAATAGCTCGAGGAATTTCCTTTCGTCTTTGTTCATTTTCCTTCCCTCCTTAGCTTTTTAAGGGCGCGGCTGTAGCGGCTGCGCAGGCTGGCTTCCTTGACGCCGAATCTTTTAGATAGCGAGGCGAAGCTATAGCCGTCGATGAGGTGGAGCAGGATGAGCGAATAGTCCTCGTCCCCGACGATGCTCCTCGCCCATTGGTCGAACTCAGCCGAACGAGGCGAGTCGTCTTTGGCTGGCTCGTTCTCGTCTAGGCTTTCCTCGTCTTTCCTCTTGCGGAGGATGTCGAAGGCCTTGCTGCGAGCGACTTTGGAGAGGAAGGCCTTTGGGGAATCGACCTTGCCGGCGCTTCGAAAACTTAGGAAAGTCTCCTGGCAGGCATCCTCGATGTCCTCTTTGTCGTGGAGGATCGAGGCGAGGATGTATAGCACCAAGTTCCGGTATTCCCGGTAGGCCGACTCGAATTCCGCTTCGCCAAGCCCCATCAAAGAAGGGGCCTCGGGATGAGACTTTCTTTCTTCCATCTAGCCCCTCCATTATATAAGACGCCGATATGGTGTTCTTCGTTGCAATTAATGTTTTTGCTATACTGATTGCCGTTATGAAGAAGATAGACGAAAGCTATTTCAAGAAGCCGGACGGCAAGCTCGGCGACGTCCATGTCGAGGATCTGCTCCAGGATGGGGAGACGATACTTTGGAAAGGCAAGCCGAGGAAGCTCTCATTCGTGCTCTCCTCCATATTGAAGATGATGCCCATCGCGCTTCTGTGGCTTTGCTTCGACGGGGTGTTCATCGGCTTGCTCATTGGGATGATCCCGAGCCTGCCGTGGTTCGTCTACATCCTGATCGCCGTGTTCTTTGCCTTCCATCTATTGCCGGTTTGGCTTTGGATTTCCAAGATGGTCACCGCCTCCAAGAGGCAGGAGAAGGAGGAATACGCCTTCACCGACAGAAGGATAATCGTCAAGAAGGGGTTCATCGGGGCCAACGTGGAGTCGATATTCTATCCCGAGCTCGTATCGGTCAACCTGAGGATAGGGCTAATCGAGAGGATGTGCCATGTCGGCGACATCTACATAGTTGGATCGAACGGGAAGACGGTCTTAGAGGACATCACCGATCCCTATTTCATATCCAGCAAGCTGCAGGGCATCGCTAGCGACATCAAGTCCGACGTGATATTCCCCAACGCCTATCGTCCGAAGGAGAATAAGGGATATCGGACCAAATACAATCCGGATGATAAATAAAAAGCATCCCACTCGTTGAAAGGGATTCTACCTTAGTGTATCGTTTACCCGCAGCAGGGAAACCTGGCTGTATACCGTGCAGCGATCCGAGTTAGCGCTTAAGCGTTCTGTAAGAACGTCGGCCCTGCCGGGAGCCACACCTTTGTGGCTTTTTATTTTAGCTATTAGCACAATTTATATATCATCCGTTTAATCAGGCGTATTCGATCAAAAACATGAGGATGTATTCGTATATGCCGGAATAATCACTTTCTCTAAAAAGAGCAAAACACATTAATTGCTCTTTATAGAAAAGCCGAAAATGACATTGTAAAATCCGATATTTGGCGCAGCGCCTTGCCGGTTATACTTGTCCCCTATTCGGGAGCGCTACTGCAATAGCTTATCATTTTCTTTTTGCAACTTCCGTCTTTCCCGATAGTACTTATCGATGGAAATACCGAGTTGCGCCGCCCCTTCCTTCGCCGTCTTTTTCCCTTCTTCGACTTCTTTGAGGACTTCCGTGAATCTCAGGAGGTCTATCCGTTTCGGCTTCCTTCCCCTGTAGGCATGATGCTGTTTCGCCTTCTCGATCCCGGATAGCCGTTTTTCCTTCGCCGCTTCCACCGTGCGGGCATAAATGTCAACCAGGACCTCGAAGACCATCTTCCTGTTTTCGTCATCGATGCGCGCCGCGCCGATTCGGACGGCATCGCCGGCAGCAAGATGGCACAGTATCTTCCGCAAGTAGGAAGACGTGTTGAGCTTGCTCCCTAAATCATCGGCGTCGACTTCCTTCCTTTCGGCAAAAGGGCGGAGATAGAGGAAGTCGCCGGAATAGAACTTGTCGGTCTTTATGAGGTAAAGGAGCGGCTCCATATACGTCATTCCCGCGTCTTTCAGGAGGTCGGCATAGTCTTCCCTGTTCTTCTGGGGGACGCGCTCGGAGATGAAGGTCGGCGTCCTATTTTCGCGGACATACTCTTCCTTCCTTAAATCTAGGTTCAATCCCGGAATCCCTTGGAAGAAATCCGGACTCGTCAAGTCGATGACGGAATAGTTCGGGGAGAAGACATATCGAAACCCCCCTTCCTCATTCAGGAAGTAGGAAATCGTGCAGACCCGATACTCCAGATGATAGGCGTCCTGGACGCAGATCGACGCCTTGGAACTATAGGTCTTCATTTCGTGCCTCCCTTTAGCCTCTCGTAGGAAAATCGAAGAATCTTGTCATATCGAGCCCGAATCATCGTTTCGTAGAACTTCCTGTGGATTGGACTGAGGATCGAAACGCTTTCGATAAGACGGACAATCGAATCCAAATCGATTCTCGGATAGATTCTTTCTAGCGCCTTGTTCACTTCCTGAAACCGCAAGGAAGAGATAACCTGGAAATACGAGCTCTTCCTTCCCCGAAGAAGAATCTGGGACGTCGGGAAGTCATAGACTCTTCGGTCTATCTCGCTCTCATCGTTCATCACCGCCTGCATCTCGCCCTCGTCGACCATCGCAGGATACAGGCAAGAGCCGTTGTCGAAAACGGGCGCCAAGGCATATTTGCCATCCTTTTTCAAAAAGCCCCAGTTGGCCCCATGCCGGTCGAAGTTTCCGAGGAAAGCATCTACGATGAAGATGTCGAAGAACGTCGATATCGTTTCCTTCACGTGTGTCAGCTTCCTGTTGGCCTGAAGCAACTTTAGGATGCCCGTGTAGGAATATTGGAATCTGTCCCGATCCTCTTCGATCGTCGATTCCCCAATGTCGTTGAAGGGAACGAAGGCGAAGCCATCCGGGACAAAGTCCTTGCAGGCGACGACAACCGCGCCTTCATACGTCCCGAGATATGTTTGCTGACAATCGATGCCGAGAAGTCGGAAGATGTGTGAGCCAAGGTATTCGGAAATCGCGTTGAAGCGTTTCCCAAAAGGCGTCCTTTTGGGAAACTTCAGCATGAAAGTATCCTGCCCGACAAGGATACCGATTTTCCTTTCCGAGCCGCCATACACTCGATTGCTTTTCGGGAACCGATTGAAATCTAGGAGTTCCATGCGTAAATGGTACGAAAAGTGATAGCGTAATTGCAATAGGATATCATTTTAATTTTGCAATAAAATCGTAAATTAGTTTCTGATGGGAAGCCGCTTTTGGGGATTGTCTCCCCGCTCATCCTTCATGTCCTTTTTCTGGCACCGCTCAGCGACGCTGGCCTAAAGATTGGCAAGGCCGAACAAAAATAACGTTGAGACGCATGCGGCATTCAGCCCTGCCTGCGCAAGGGCCGCAGCCCTTCCTTTGCCCTCTTCATGGGGTCGGGCTCGACTGCCGGAGGATGCCATTCCCGAAATTGCCATCATTCGTCATGCATGCCTTTGACTATGCCGGCCGCAACGAGATTTCAAAGACGAACAGGAACACGCTTTCGATTAGCTGCTACCATCAGCAAGACGGTCCTTGCCAATAAAAGCATACAATCCATCGCGTATTTAGACAGCCGCCATGGAAAGCGGGATGAAGAAGAGGAAAGACCATTCATGTTGATTTAATGACATTGGCTTCTCCTTGGGCGCCATCGATGCTATATAGTTTGGTGATGGCGAACAGCGAATACGGCCCGCGCTTCGAAAAGGCGCTGGAGATATCGATAAAGACCCATCGCGGCCTTAGGAGGGCCTTGGCGGTCGTGTTCGCCGTTTTGTCGTTTGCCTGCCTTGCGATTGCCTTCCATTCATTCTCCTCAAGCGATGATCGCTTCGAATTCACCATCGTTTCGACATCCTGGCTGATACTAGGCGCCATTTTCCTTTCGTGCTTGCTATTCGCCATCTTCTTCCGCCGGATAAGCCTTTATCGGTATGACAAGGTCATAAATCGGACCACCGAGATATCCAGGTATTTAGACGGACCAGTCAAAGCCCATAGACTCAAGAAGGCAATAATGTCTAGGCATCTGCCCAAGGACAAGGCTTGGATATTGAAGACCACCAATCGGTACTTCAAGAGGTGCGAGGATCTCAAGGCCAAGCACCTAGCGAAGACAAAGGAATCAAGCCAAAGCGGGGCAAGCGGGTTCGATGGCTGGCTGCTTCAGGAGATCGGCTGGGGACTGCTTGGCGGCTTGGTAACTGCGCTCACCGCCGGGATTGGGTATCCACTGGCGTATTGCTGGATGGTCAGGTGGGAATATAGACATACGATATACGATGGCAAGCGGGTCTACTTCGATGGAACCGCCTTGGAGTTGACCGGCAAGTGGGTCTGTTGGCTACTGCTTTGCATACCGACCATGGGAATATTTGCCTTGTTCATACCCAAGAGGCTGATGCTGTGGAAGCTGTCCCATGCCCATATCGAGGGCGAGATGCCATTCCTTGGCAGCCACTTCAAGGCCAACCCAATAGTCTATGTGCTGGTCAAGGCCGGCTGCTCGGCGCTTAAGGTCATCACCTTGGGGCTGCTTAACCCGGTGTTCCTAGTCTGGAAGACGACCTATATCTACAACCGGATAATAGTCGATGGACGAAGGCTGCATTTCGATGGCGAGCCAATGGGGCTATTGGCCCACTACGTCATTTGGGCTTTGCTCCGAATTGTTACCTTTGGCATATACGGATTATTCGTGCATATCCGGATGAAGAAGTGGGTGGCCAGCCACGTCTCAATCGAGGACGGGTACGCCCACGTCAAAGTTATCTAATATTGAAATGCTCCGCATAATACAATATATTTGGATTATCCGGAGCGAAAATGATTTACACCAACGCGGAATTGCGAACTAAGTTCCGAGACTACGCCAACCCGATGGCCAAAGTGGCCAATATGGCGAAGTCGAAGAAAATCATCAGGGTCACCCATGGCCTTTACGTCGATGATCCAAATATCGACCCGCTTTTCCTATCATCTTATATATACGGTCCGTCCTATGTGTCATTCGAGACGGCTTTGTCCATGTATGGGCTTATCCCGGAGCACGCGGTCGCCATAACCTGCGCCACCTGCGGCAAAAGCAAAAAGAAGGTATACGAAACCCCATTTGGCGCCTACATATATCGTGATGTCCCCCTGAAGGCCTTTTCCGAATACACGAGCCTAGTGAATGGGGAAGGCGGAATAGGGTATCTAATCGCGACCAGGGAAAAGGCGGTGTGCGACAAACTCTATACCATAAGAAGCGTAAAAACTAATAAGGGATTCATTGAGCTTCTCTTCGATGACCTTAGATTTGACCATGAGGGCATCATGTCGTTGGACATCAAGGCCTTAGAGGAGCTTTCGCCTCTATATAGAAGTCCAAACGTCAGGATGCTACTTGAATATAGGAAAGGGGAACTTGCCGATGAACATGGTTTTGAAGTCGCTGATTGAGCCGTTTGAGAAATCCAGCACGCAAAAGAAAAAGCAAGTCCTTCGCGAGCTTTTCCAAGAGGTCGTCCTTTCCGGCCTTTCCAAATGGGGGTTCTTTGGGCATGCCGCTTTCTATGGCGGAACGGCGCTGCGAATCCTGCATGGGTTGCCGCGTTATTCAGAGGACCTGGATTTCACTTTGCTTGCAGCAAACAAAGAGTTTGATTTTGCCCCCTCTTATCTATACATAAAAAACGAATTTGCCGCCGCTGGATTCCCGTTCGAAGTCGAATGCGGGAGCAAGGACAAGAAGGTCGATAGCAACATTGGGACATCCATGGTTTCCATAAACTGCGAAGAGGCTATTCGGTTTTGCTTCGGCGACATAGAAGGATCTAAGGTCGCACCAAACGAGAAGATAAGGATTAAGGTGGAAGCCGATCTGAACCCGCCCTTAGGATTCAATCCAGCCGCGGCCTATGTCAACTACCCTTTCCCTTCGAAGATAATGACATTGGATTTGCCATCCCTATTTGCGGGCAAGATCGCCGCTTGCTTGCTTAGAAAATGGGGGAATCGAGTTAAGGGAAGAGACTTCTTTGACTATTCTTATCTCATTGGCATCCATAGCAAGGTGAATTTGCGATTCTTGAAGAGCAAACTCGTCCGAGCCGGAGTGATCGACGATGGTGAAGACCTGACGATCGGGCTGGTGAAAAACTTAATGAGGGAGAGAATACGTTGCATCGATTGGGATTCGGCCAAGGAGGATGTCAGGTCTTTCGTCGATGATCCTCGTTACTTTGATGGTTTTGATTCTGAATATTTCCTGTCGATCACCGATAGGCTTGAAGAAGAGACCTTAGCATAGCCGGAACTGATATAAACGGCTTTGGCGAATAAGCCTAAATCTTGCCGATAAATACACCTGTATAGCGAAGAAAAGCCAAGCGTTTTACGTATTTAAAACATTGTTGAAACCGATTTTTGCCCTTACTACAATAAGGGCGCTGCAAGGTAATAGGAGGAAAAGATGAATTACAGCAAGTTGTTCGAGCCGGGCAAAATCGGTAAATTGACCCTTAAGAACCGGTTCATCGTCGGCGCCATGGGCGTCGGCTTCGCTGAGCTAGGAGGAACTCCGACCGACCGTACCGTAGAGTACTACAAGGCACGCGCCAAGGGCGGATGGGCCCTCATCATCACCGAGGTCACCCGCGTTCAGGACAGCGAGTTCTGCACCCCGTTCGAGCCCTCGCTAGGCGACGACAAGCACATCCCGGCCTGGAAGAAGGTCACCGATGCCGTCCACGCCAAAGGCGCTTATATCTTCCCGCAGCTGCATCAGCCGGGACGCCAGTACACCAAGGCCATCCTCGGCCATCAGGTGAGCGCCCCCTCCCCGTTAGCCTGCCCGGTCTTCGACGAGACCCCGCACGAGATGACCACCGAGGAAGTCTGGGACAACATCCACATGTTCGGCGATGCCGCCGTCAGGGCCAAGAAGGCCGGGTTCGATGGCGTCGAGATCCACTGCGGACACGGCTACCTCGTCCAGCAGTTCCTCTCCGAGTTCACCAATCGCCGCTTCGATGAGTTCGGCGGGAGCCTAGAGAACCGCGCCCGCTTTGCCTGCGAGATCTGCAAGGACATCAAGAAGAAGTGCGGCGAGGACTTCCCGGTCATCATCAAGCTATCGACCGAGGAGAAGGTCCCGGGCGGACTCACCATCTCCGACACCAAGATCTTCGCCAAGTACTTCGAGGACGCCGGCTACGACGCCATCGAGTGCACCATCTGCACCTATGCCTCGCTCGACTGGATGAGCGCCCCAGAGGACGTACCGATGGGATTTAACGCCAACAACGCGAAGCAGATCAAGGAAGGCGTCCACATCCCGGTCATCGCCATCGACCGCATCAACACCCCGGAGATCGCCGAGGATATCCTCGAGACCGGAAAGGCCGATTTCGTCTCGATCTCCCGTCAGTCGCTTGCCGAGCCTGAGTTCCCGAACAAGGTCAAGGAAGGCAAGATATCCGAGATCACCCCGTGCATCAACTGCCTCCAGTCCTGCATGGGCTACATGACCGACCCCAAGCACCTCACCGCCTGCTGCTTGGTCAACCCGCGGGTTGGCCACGAGGGCGAGTACAAGTTCGACCAGGCCAAGGAGAAGAAGAACGTCATGGTCGTCGGCTCCGGCCCTGCGGGTCTATACGCCGCCTACGTCGCCGCCAAGCGCGGCCACAAGGTCACCGTATATGAGGCCCAGGGCAAGTTCGGCGGTCAGTTCCGCATCGCGACCTTGCCGCCGTGCAAGTCGCTGCTCACCGGCCCGCTCCGCTTCTGGATCCAAGAGGGCAAGAAGTACGGCGTCGAGTACGTCCTCAATACCACAGTCACAAAGGAGCTAGTCAAGGAGAAGAAGCCGGATGTCGTGATCCTCGCCACCGGCGCCAAGCAGGTCAAGCCGCACATCGAGGGCATCGATGGGGCGAATGTCCTCATGGCCAACGACGTCATCGAGGGCAAGGTCAAGGCTGGGCGCCACAACCTCATCGCCGGCGCTGGTCTGGTTGGCCTAGAGACCGCTGACTTCCTCCGTGAGCGCGGTGGCCGCGTCTGCACCATCATCGACCGCCTGCCGAGTGTCGACTACGGCGTGCTTGGCGTTGGCACCCACCTCCACGAGAGGCTCAACTCCATCGGGACCACCTATATCCTTGGCGCGTCCATCGAGAAGTTCACCTCCGACGGCGTGGTCTACACCATCAACGGCGAGCGCAAGGAAGCCCATGGCTTCGACAGCATCATCATCGCGATGGGCTCGAAGAGCTACAACCCGCTTGAGGAAGAGCTCAAGGGATTGGTCAAGGAGCTCTACGTCATCGGCGATGCCAAGGAAGCCGGACAGGCCAACAAGGCCACCGAGGAAGCCGCTGCCGTCGCCTTCCGCCTCTAATACCTTTATTAGGAGAATCCTCCCTTCACCTTGTGAGGGGAGGTTTTCTTTCGCTCTCCAACTTGTTTCGGACATTCGCCTAAATTAAGTTCGCCGATTTGGAAACATCGGGGAAATGATGGAGAATCATGAGGTCAGGGAGGGACGCTTCTTTGCCGCATGAGGGAATTCGATCGCGATGGACTGATTCTTTGCAAGCTGCTTGGCGAGGTGTTCTCCGCTGGCCTAATGAGGAAAAACAATAAGGCCTACAAAGAACTGGGCAAGTAATTTGCCGCGTTTATTTTTCGCTCGCTCGGTGTTTAAATTCTCTTATGAATCAAGAGAACATCAACCGCATCCGTAAATTCATCGCTGATAGTGAACTGCTCGAATGCTTTCAGTGGGACGAAGAGCATTACGATTTAGAACACGTTAAGCAAGAGCTTGCCGACGTCATCATCTATTGCCGTCAGATGGTTGATAAGCTTGGGTTGGACGAAGACGAGATAGTATCCGCCAAGCTGGATCAAAACGAAGCCAAGTATCCGGTTAGCAAAGCCAAAAGCAATGCCAAGAAATACACGGAGCTGAAGTAAATGATCATCTATTCGGCGACATTAGAGCAATTCAATACCGACGTCTATAATGGCGAAATCGCCAGGAAGATCGAGGAAAGCTTTGCTAGAAACGGCATCTCCCATAGCAACGAAAGGGAGAACCGGGCTTTCAGGAACTCGTTGCCGATACTCGATAACGTCCTCTTACACAGCAAGAAATTAGATGGGAACACCAATATAGCCATCGAATACAGATTGCCTCTTTCTTCTAAGAGAATAGATTTCATGATTAGCGGTGACGATGCCTCGGGGCGGGGAAGCGCCGTGATAATAGAACTCAAGCAGTGGGACAAGGTCGAAGACGTCCCGGGCGAGGACCTAGTAAGGACCTATGTGGCTAACGCGAATAGGCTTATGGCTCATCCTTCCTATCAGGCCTATTCCTATGTCTCTACCATAGTCAACATGAACGAGGATGTCAGGAAGCAGGGCATCGGCCTGTATCCTTGCTCGTATTTGCACAACTACCCATCCGACAGCAAATCCCTATCCATCATAAGGGCCCCTAAGTTCTCCCATCTTCTTAAGGAATCTCCGGTCTACGTCAGCACCGAGAACAGCAAATTGCTCGATTACATCGAATCGCATATCGCCGCTCCCGATGGTGGGAAGACCATGTCGATTATTGAAAATGGACGCATCAAGCCGTCCCCGGCATTGCAGGATTCAATCGGAAAGATGCTGCAGGGGAAAGAGGTCTTTAAACTGATAGATGAGCAGAAGGTGGCCTTCGAGATGGTAAAGAACGTCGCCAAGGCCTGCTTTGAGGATGGCAGGAAGAACACCATCATCATCGAAGGAGGTCCTGGGACCGGCAAGTCTGTGATAGCCATCAACCTCTTGGCCAGCTTCATCAAAAGCGGCCGTGCCTGCGCTTACGTCACCAAAAACGCCGCGCCGAGGAACGTTTTCTCACAGGAACTGATCGAAGACGACTATAAGAAGTCCTATATAAGCGGTCTATTCAAAGGATCCGGAAGCTTCGTAGATTGCCCAGAGAATGAATACGATGTCCTCATAGTCGACGAGGCGCACCGACTTAACGAGAAAAGCGGACTATATGGCAACCAAGGCGAGGACCAGATCAAGGAAATAATAAAATCAAGCAAGCTAAGCGTCTTCTTCATCGATGAGGACCAGATCGTGACCACCAAGGACCATGGATCGATAGAGAACATCAAGAACTGGGCCAAACAGCTCGGATCGATTATCCATTATGGCGATGAGTTCAAGCTGGTAAGCCAGTTCCGCTGCAAAGGTGGGGATGCCTATCTTGCCTTCATCGATAACCTGCTTCAGATAAGAGAGACCGCCAATTCGACCCTGGAGGATTCCGATTACGATATAAGGGTATACGATGACCTCAACGCCATGCGCGAGGATCTTAGATCATTGAATTCCAACAACAAAGCTAGGATGGTAGCGGGGTATTGCTACCCCTGGCTATCCAAGAAGAACCCTGCATCAGATGTGTTTGACATCAATATCGGCGACTTCCATGCAAAGTGGAATTTCGCCAGCACATCCACCTGGGCAACCGATCCCGATTCCTTTGACCAGGTCGGATGCATCCACACTTCTCAGGGACTCGAGTTCGAGTGTGTCGGGGTGATAATAGGGCATGATCTGTATTATCGTGATGGTAAGGTTATGACCGATTACACCGTGCATCCATCTAGCGATGCGGCATTCAAGGGAATCAAATCTAATAAGAACTTCGCTTTGGCCGATCGCATCATAAGGAATACCTATAGAACCTTGCTAACTAGAGGTCAGAAGGGCTGCTTCATATATTGCGAGGATAAGGCACTCGCCGATTACATAAGGGAATCGATAAATAGTTATAAAAATAGCGTTTAATTATTTGAATCAAAAATTTCTACTTACGGATTCACTTTATGGCGAACGTTTTATCGTAATAGCGCTTGATTAAACTCCAAGGTCAAGAGGAAGATCGCTAATATCTTTTAACCTCTTACCATCAATTAATGAATTTAAAAGTTCAATTGAATCTTCGGCTCCAGTATCTTTAACCGACTCAACTAATTCGTACAAAGCAAAATGGTACATGCAATCTATATCACCTGTTCCAAGAGCTAACGACGCAAGCCTGGATGGAAGTGGCTCGCCTGTAACAACAACAATATGTGGGAGGTGACCTTTTCGATTTCTTATTAGATTTAGCGCCTCAGTTCTGCTGTTTTGCGCTCTATCACTCCTCATGGTCCATTTTGCCGATATAGATGCATGGAGAATCGGCAAAGCACCTGCCGATTCTCTCAAATCAGCTTTTAAAGCAACTTTTTCATTAATTAAAATGTTTGGAGTGTTTATTTCTTGGTCGGAAAGCGGCTCTCTATAAATGACTATATCTGGCGCAATCATGTAGCCATTGCCCATGCTTGAGGCAAGTTTATGATCAAATTCTACTAGATGAGTTAAATAATCCAAATGTTCATATTGTGAGAAACAACTTGTTTTAATTTGATTTCTGTTTCCTAACTTTACAATGTGCCATTTACCAGGCCGTATATTTTGCAAATAAGGGAAAGTTGCATTTAGAAAATCAACATTTGTTTGTTCAAACTTCGCCCCTGAAGTTTGGCCTACGCTCTTTTCGTGGGTTTCAGCCATCAATCTTTTTGCTATGCCTCTTGCGATTTGAATTGAAAGTTTGGATGATACATCCGCGTTACTTGGAATGCCTTTTGAATCAATTGTCAAAACACCATCTTCAAGCAACTTTTTGTGATATTTAATCCTTTGTTCGTAAATCAGCGCTTCCATTTTCTAGCGTCCTCTTTATTTCTATTCCAACGGCGTAAGCAACCGGGGGAGGAAATGCGTTTCCTATCATTCTACATGCGGTGGTCTTTCTACTTCCGAAATTCCAAGTATCCGGGAATCCTTGCAATCTTGCTAACATTTTTGCTGTTAGTTTTGGCATACCATCAAAATCAACGTCTGGTGCTTCATTTGCAATTCCTGAACCGTCAACTCCCAATTCTGCCCAAGCTTTTTTTGCCCTTACAGGCCCGAGATCGGGACCGCCGTGCTTTTTTGAACCGCCAACAATTGTAGGTGCATATGAATTTGCGTGAAGTGCCCACTCTTTAGCTTTTTTCCATCCACGGGCATTCATTAAATCAAAAAGAGACTGTCCAACCGTTTTTTCCTGCCCTAAATTACCTACTGGATAATGAAATTCCGATTTTATGTCATTTCTTATTGCAATAATTATAACCCTCGGACGAGTTTGTGGAACTCCAAAATCTTTAGCGTTAAGCAATTGAATTTGAACTTTGTATCCAACTTTTGAAATCGATTCAATGATACTAGTTCTATAATCATAAAAAACAGGGTCTAGAAAACCTCTGACATTTTCTAGCATAACTGCTTTTGGATTAATTTCTTTAATAAGGCGTATTGCCTCTGGAAAAAGATCACGATCGTCTTTTTGCCCCAATTGTTTTCCCGCTACTGAAAATGGAGGGCACGGAACTCCTCCGGAAAGTAGGTCAATCTTTCCTCTATATTCAATCCCGGAAAAATCTTTAACATTTTGGCAAATTACATTCCACTCAGGCCTATTCATTTTTAAGGCGTCGCAATACTGCTTTTCATATTCAACTAAGGCAACGTGACAAAAACCTGCCTTGGATAAGCCTAACGCTTGTCCTCCTGCTCCCGCGCAAATTTCCAAACTAGTCAACATAGCAAACCCAATTTAAACTTTATGTACCACATAATATTAAGACTATTTGAAGACGTTTTTGTAACATAACAAATATACTTAATAATCTCTTTGAATTATTATTTATTTGTACGATTTCGATTTTTGATAATTATATTTTTTGATTCAAACTCATTAATTGTGCCATATGAACATATCGTTGTGCTCATAAATTCAAAATCTATAGGACTGGGATCAGTTCCATTCCCCGGCCAATCTGGCTAAGTCGATATCCATTGAGGCCAATGAACTGCTCGAATGCTTTCAGTGGGACGAAGAGCATTACGATTTAGAACACGTT
>CASFCI010000015.1:0-22280 GCA_949293175.1 uncultured bacterium | reverse complement strand
ATTGGTCTTGCCATTGGTTTGCCTCCTTTCCCTAATAGGGTAGCAAAAAAGTGGAGAGGGCTTTTTTGACCCTGTCCACTTTTAGGCTAGCACTTCATACGGCGGCCTTTTTCTTTGCAAAACCCAAGCAAAATAAAAAGGTTCTGCGTTCATTTCGCTGCAGAACCCGGATTTTCAATAGGCGATGTACCAATCCAGCAATGCGCCTAGATAGGCATCGTGGTAGGGGGCTAAGGCTTGGTGGACCCATTCGCGCCACTCGGAGGTTGCCATCTCGCCAAAGGGAACGTCGAATGTCTTGCCATCGATGCTCTTATCAACGCTGAGCTCGGCATCGGTCAGGTAGGTCAGGTAGCTGTCGCCGGCCGCCTCTAGCCGCGCACTAGAGAAATATGTTGTGGTCACCTTGCCGGTTGACTGGTCGATGGTGTCGTTATAGAAGACCCCGGCCGCGTCGATGCGCTCCGCTTTAGTCTCCTCCCCAACCTGCGGGGCGATGTGGAATATGGTGGGGACGTATCCCTCGCCGAAGCCAGGCTCTTCCAAGGAGGTGGCGCTTAGGCCATACTCCGCCTTGAACTGGGTCCACTGCTCGTAGGCCTTCTTCTCGTCTGCGGTGGCATCCGCCTCATCCGACCCGGCGATGAGCTCGCCATCATCGTTTTTGTATAGCCTGATACCTTCCTGGGCGGTATCGACCACGTAGAGGTAATCGGTGTTCTGGTGGGTGGAGAAGTAATCCTTTAGGCCATTGCGCTCCATATAGGTGCAGTCGGGACAGCCAGACAAGGTGAAGAGGACGGTGAATGCCTCCTCGCCAGCATAAAGCGAATCAAGCGTTTCCTTGTCGAGGGTCAGCATCCGCGGGTACTCGATGCGCGCGTCCATCCACTCGGCGAAGACCTCGGGCTTGGTGACCCAGTCGGATTCCTGCTCCTCGTTGGTGTGCTGGTACTTGAGCTCGCCCTCTTTGAAGATGGCGAGGGTCTCGTGGTTAGATATCAGGTCCAATCCGTAGTCGTCCTCGCCCGCGAAGGCGTTGTAGTCGATCGTGTACACCAGCAGGTTGTGCCGCTTGATGTAGGGGGCCAAGACGTCGTTATGCCAATCGGCGTAGCAGGAGCAGAAGCTGATGGAGTTATGGACCACCAGAATGAATGAGCGTTCCTCGGACAAAAGCGACCTCAGCTCCCCATAGCCTATCTTCTGCATGTGGGAGTCGCCGGATATCTCTTCGTCCATCCCGATGAGGGTGCCATACCCAAGGTCGACCTTCTCGAAGTCGTCGATCGGCCCGCAGGCGAATAGAAGCGGGGCGAGCAGCAAAGTTCCAACTAGTTTTTTCATCCCGAAAAGTATAGCATCGCGCGAGGTGTTTTTCGGACAATTTTCACCCTCGCGCGCGAAGCAAAAAACCGAGATGGATTTCTTGCACGAAAACCGCAAAAAAATTTACGTCGATTTGTTAAGGCCCCATCGAAGGAAAACCCCGATTTTATGGGCACAATTTTTCGCGTGGGTTTTTGAAAGAAAAAATTAGTGAAAATTTTTGTTTATTTTCGCCTCTTTTGCCCCTATTATTTACGCCGTTGAAAATCCCCCTCGGCTCATAGGTAGCGAGGAAGCTTCAACACCATGCATTTGTCTCTTCCATAGGAGGTAAGTTTATGGATAGTAGCGACGCCATCATCAGCCTGCAGCATCTCAGCAAGCAGTTCGACGGGACGACCGTCGTCGAGGACTTCAACCTCGACGTGAAGGCGGGGGAGTTCATAACGATACTCGGCCCTTCAGGATGCGGAAAGACCACCACTTTGCGCATGATCGCCGGTTTTGAGCTCCCGTCCCAAGGCAAGATCTTGCTCAACGGGGAGGACATATCGTACCTCCCGCCCTACAAGAGGCCGGTCAATACCGTCTTCCAGCACTATGCGCTCTTCTCCCACCTCGACGTCTACGACAACGTCGCCTTCGGGCTCAAGATGAAGCGCATCCCGGTCGAGGTCAAGGACCGCAAGGGGAACGTCAAGATCAAGATGAAGAGGATGTCCCCGAAGCAGATCGACGCCAAGGTGTCAAAGGCCCTTGAGATCGTCGACCTCGACGAGATGGAGGACCGCGACGTCGCGACGCTTTCAGGCGGACAGCAGCAGCGCGTTGCCATCGCAAGGGCCATCGTCAACGAGCCGAAGGTGCTACTCCTCGATGAGCCGCTTAGCGCCCTCGACCACAAGATGAGGAAGGATATGCAGCTTGAGCTCAAGCAGATGCACAAGCGCCTCGGCATCACCTTCTTCTACGTCACCCACGATCAGGAAGAGGCCCTCACCATGTCCGACCGCATCGTCGTCATGAAGGACGGCGTCATCCAGCAGGTCGGCACCCCGGAAGAGATATACAACGAGCCGATCAACGCCTTCGTCGCCGACTTCATCGGCGAGTCCAACATCTACAACGGCACCATGATCGGCAAGAAGAAGGTCCGCTTCATCGGCGCCGCCTGGGACTGCGTCGACGACTTCCCGCTCAACGAGAAGGTCGATATCGTCATCCGCCCCGAGGACGTCATAATGGGCAAGCCCGACTCCGGGAACGCCAATGGCGTCATCTCCTCGAAGATCTTCAAGGGCGTCCACTACGAGTTCGTCGTCAACGTCGGCAAGAACGAGGTCATGTGCCGCGACACCCACGACCATGAGGTCGGGGCCAAGGTCGGGCTAAGCGTCGAGCCGGAGAACATCCAGATCATGCATAAGGAGCTCACCGAGAACGAGTACACCGACGCCTACATCGACTCCAACGGCCGCGTCGTCATCGGCGAGGACCCCTTTGAGGCCGACCTAACCAAGCTATTGCCGGGCTCCCACCTCGAGGAGGAGGGATCGACCCGCCTCGTCGGGCCCGATGGGCGCGTTTATGAGCTAAACGACGCCGAGGTCGTGGCCGAGATCGACCTAGACAAGATAGAGCTAAGCGACGACCTCTCCAAAGGCCAGAGCCAGGGCACCATCATCCAGACCGTCTGGATCGGCGACCACTACCAGTACATCGTCAGAACCGACGACGAGGAGGACTACGTCGTCAACTCGCCCTTCACCTGGAACGAGAACGACATCGTCTCCGTCTCCGTCAAGAAAGAGGACATCAAGCTAAGGCTCAAGACCCCGCTTGAGGATCATTTGGCTGAATAAAATGGAAAGGGCAGCTTCGCGGCCTTTGACCAAGGCCAAGCGCTTCTTCTCCTTCAAGCGCAAATACCTCGCCATCCCATATTCGGTGTTCATGGCGCTGTTCGTCATCATCCCGATCCTCATCATCCTGGTCTACGCCTTCACCGGCTCGACCGAGGATGGGACCCTTTACTTCTCCTTCGACGCCCTCTCTAGCTTCTTCACCAGCCCGACGAAGATCAACATCCTGGTGGTGTCGCTTTTCATCGGGATGCTCAACACCATCATCTGCCTGCTGATCGGCTATCCGGTGGCGTATCTTCTCGCCAACAGCAAGGTCAACACCAACAAGATACTGGTGCTATTGTTCATCATGCCGATGTGGATCAACTTCGTCCTCCGCACCGGCGCCACCCGCGACGTTCTCACATGGATGGGGATCAACGGGGGCAACCACCCCTATCTAGCCACCATGGTCGGCATGGTCTACAACTATTTGCCGTTCACCATACTCCCGCTATACACCACGATGATCAAGCTCGACAAGAGCCAGCTCGAGGCCGCCAGCGACCTCGGGGCCAACCCGGCCGAGGTGTTCATCCACTCCGTCATCCCGCAGAGCGTCCCGGGCATCGTCTCGGCCGCCGAGATGGTTTTCATGCCCACGATCTCGAGCTACGTCATCTCCGACACCCTGTCGGAAGGCAAAATTACGCTATTCGGCAACATCATCTACCTCAACTTCTCCCAGTCGCAGTGGAACGAGGGTTCCTTCATGGCCTTCATCATGCTGCTATTAGTCGGCATATCGATGCTCATCAGCCGCAAATTCGATAAGGGCGAGCAGCGCGTCCGGGGAGGTGGATTATGGTAGAGAACGCCTTGGCCATCCGCCGCCGCCACAAGGATAAGGCGATAAAGTGGGGCGGGCTATTCGTCATATTCCTGATCCTCATCTTGATGTACGTGCCGATCCTGGTGCTCATCGCCTATTCGTTCACCACCGCGACCAACGTCGGGACCTGGACCGGGTTCTCATTCGACCTCTACTCCGCCCTGTTCAAGGACGAGGAGATCATGACCGCGCTTGGCAACACCATCATCCTCGCGCTTTCCAGCTCCGCCATCTCGGTGGTCCTCGGCACCTCGGGCGCCATCGGGACCTTCTACTCCAAGAAGCGGATGCGGGCCGCCATCGAGACCGTCACCCAGATCCCGGTCGTCAACGCCGAGATCGTCATCGCCATGAGCCTGACCGTCATGTTCGTCTTCGTCGGGACCTACATCTTCATGGGGTCGAACATCTTCTCGTTCTGGACGCTGCTCATCGGCCACGTCATATTGTCGCTGCCCTTCGTCTACCTCTCGGTCAAGCCGAAGCTGCTGCAGATGGACCCGGCGATCTATGAGGCCGCGCTCGACCTCGGCTGCTCGCAGGGCAAGGCCCTCGGGAAGGTCGTCCTCCCCGAGATAATGCCCGGCATCGGCTCGGGGTTCCTGCTGGCCATCACGCTATCCCTAGACGACTTCATCGTCACCGCCTTCACCCGCGGCGCCGGGCTATTGTCTGGCGAGAAGACCATCGACACCCTCTCCACCTTGGTTCAGGCCAAGATAAAGAAGGGACCGGTCCCGCCTGAGATGCGCGCTTTGACCACCCTCATATTCCTGTTGGTCCTGCTCATCGTCATCGGGATCACCATCTACAACAACGTCAAGGCCAAGAAGGCCGCCAAGCTGGCAAGGAGGAAGCTCTGATGAACTTCAAACCGTTATCGCTTTTCGCCTTCTTCCTGCTTCTTTCCCCAAGCCTCGCCGCCTGCGGTGGGGCCGGCGCGAGCGGCGAGACCATCAACCTCCGCGTCCTCAACTGGGAGGACTACATCGGTGAGTACGAGCTCGAGGTCGACCTCGATGGGGACGGCGAATACGAGCTCTACCCAGACGTCATCTCGGCCTTCGAGGCCTATGAGAGGAACGTCCTGGGCAAGAACGTCAAGGTCATCTACGACACCTTCGACACCAACGAGACGATGCTATCATCCCTCAAGACCGGCAAATCGACCTACGATCTGATCTGCCCAAGCGACTACACCATCCAGAAGATGATGAGCCAGGGGATGCTCGAGCCCTTCGACGAGGACGCCACCCCCAACTACGACGAGTATGCATCACATTACCTGCAGGAGCAGATGAACTACATCAAGGCCGACGACGGGGAGGGAAACCTCACTCCGATATCGGAGTACTCCCGCGGCTACATGTGGGGGACGCTCGGCATCCTCTATAACCCCGCCAAGGTATCCAAGGACCGGGGCGTGTCCGAAGACCAGGTCAAGTTCGACATGGCCGACTGGAACTCGCTTTGGTCGCCCACATACCATGGCGAGATGTCCATCAAGGACTCGATGAGGGACACCTACTCGGTCGGCATCATGAAGCTGTTCGACTCCGAGATCAGGCAAGCCATCGAGGACTCCGGCTATTACGACGAGAACCTCGACCTCAAGGAAGGGGTCGATGTCGATGAAATCATCAACAACATCACCACCGACAACCTCTTCCTCACCATGGACGAGATCTTCAACCGCTGCGACCGGGAGACCGTCAACGAGGTCGAGGACGTGCTGTTGTCCTTGAAGGAGAACGTCTTCGGCTTCGAGGTCGACTCGGGCAAGGACGACATCATCAAGGGGCTCATCGGCATGAACCTCGCCTGGAGCGGCGACGCCGTCTATTCAATGGATAGGGGCGAGAACGAGGCCGACGAGACCATCTACTACTCCGTCCCCAAAACCGGCGGCAACATCTGGTTCGATGGCTGGGTAATGCCCAAATCCGACAGCCTCCACAAGCAAGAGGCCCAGGAGTTCGTGGACTTCCTCTCCCGTCCTGACATCTCGACTGCCAACATGGACACCATTGGCTACACCTCCTTCATCGCCGGCAACGACGTGCTTGACCTCATCCGTCTATGGTACGACCCGCGCAGCTACGCGATGTACGCCTACGCCGACGAGACCGCCCTCGGCGGCTCCTGGGAGGACAGCGACTTCGCCTACGACGACGATGGCAACATCGTCTACCAAAACGGCACCGGACTTGATGAGGATGGCTACATCGACTATGGCGAGCACGACATGACCGGCTCGACCTACGAGATGGCCGTCGTCGACGGAACTCCGATGACCTGGGAGCAGTACCAGGATGAGATCCTCGGCTACCGCTGGGACGTGGTCGACCTGACCTACATGTTCGAGGGGACCATCGAGGACGAGGAGGGGATCTACGACTTCGATTCCACCTCGCCCGACAATAACCCTTACCTCTTCTACACCGATGAGCTCGAGTACATCGAAATCGACGAGGAGACCGTGACGGCGGGGCGGCAGTTCTACGCCCAATACCCGCCCAGCTACCTCATCCCGAAGCTCGCGGCCATGAAGGACTACGGCGACAACAACCGCTTCGTCCTCACCATGTGGGAGAACGTCAAGGGCAACAACCTGCCCGTCTGGGGCGTCATCGTCTTCGGCGCGGTCATCGCCGGCGTGGCGGGATTCGCCATCGCGGCCCTCGTGACCAAGATGAGATACCGCAAGCTCAAAGTCGAGCGGCGCAAGAAGAACCGGGCCAACTGAATATAGAAGGGCATCCCTCCGGGGATGCCTTTTTTGCTGACTTGCGGTAGAATGGCCTCGCTATGCTTGCGCTTATCGTCATCGCCATCTGCTTCGGGGTGGTGGAGGGGATCACCGAATGGCTCCCCATCTCCTCGACCGGGCACCTGATATTGCTCGACGGGATATTCTCCGGGAGCGGCTACGACCTCTCGTCGAACCTGGGCTTTGCCCATGGGGAGGAGTTCCTCTCGATGAACGAGGTCGTCATCCAGCTTGGCGCCATACTCGCGGTCATCGTCTTCTTTTTCAACAAGCTTTGGCCCTGGAACAAGAAGAAGCTTAGCGACGACGAGCGGCAGTTCGTGGAGATGGGCTATAAGGAAGACGTGATCCAGATGGGGAAGCGCCGCCGCATATACTCAACCTGGGTCAAGACGATAGTGGGGGTGTTGCCCGCCGCGGCGCTAGGCCTCATATTCGAGCTACTGGACGTCGATAAATACATCTACTCTTGGATAACGGTCGCCATCACCTTGATCGTCTATGGCGTCGCCTTCATCCTGGTCGAGTGGTACCTGGGCAAGAAGGGCCAGAAGCCGCGTTATGATTACGTCGACTCGCTTCCTCTTAAGACCGCCTTCCTCATCGGCTGCTTCCAGATGCTGGCTTTGATACCTGGGACCTCTAGAAGCGGGGTGACCATCATCGGGGCGCTATTGCTTGGGGCGAGCCGGAGCGCGGCCGCCGAGTTCTCCTTCTTCCTCTCGATCCCGGTCATGATCGGCGCGAGCGGGCTCAAGATGGTCTCCTTCTTCATGGACCAGGGGATGCCTAACGCCAACGAATGGATATTCTTGGTGGTCGGCTTCCTAGTCGCCTTTGCCGTCTCGCTATTCGCCATCAAGTGGCTCATGGACTTCGTCAAGCGTCATTCGTTCTCAGCGTTCGGCTATTACCGGATCGCGCTGGGCCTATTGGTCATCGTCTTTTTCGCCACGATGGTGGGCCTAGGCAAGGGAATCGCGATATAAAAACGGTGCAAAATAGTGCGTTTCTGCGCAATGTGTATCTTATCTTGCCGGATTTATTGATTTTCTTGCAATCCTAGTTTAACCTATGCGGACCTCCGGAAAAGGAGGCGCATTATGAACGGAACGATCTTAGGGATATTGCTTGCTGGCTCGCTATTAGGCGGTGGAATCGCCCAACCGTCAATCGAAGATAGCGCGGATTATGCTGCCCCGGAATTTTCCTCATACAACTTGTCCACCTATGATATAAGCGACATCAAGCATTTTTATACCCTTTACAAGAAATATGGCCTCGACAAAGGCAAAGATGGCTTTTCCGAGAGCATCGATGCCTATGAGCAGATAATGGACGCCTACTCGAAGCTAAGCGACGATGAGCTGATCCTTTTGGATACCATCCCGACCGACACGGGTGGCACCATCGGCTCGAACGTCGCCACCTATTTCTCCTTCATGCAGCGGCTCATCAAGAAGCAGGAGTCGTATGAGATGCTGCTTAGGAAATTGCCCATATTCGCTTTAGTCGGCGTTGGCGTTGCCGGGGTGGGCGCATACGCCTATTTGAAATCGCGGCAGAAGAAGCACCAGGCCAAATAGGTTTGCCAAGTTGTGATTGACCTGTTTTCCTTATTGCGCGATTGAGCAATTGCTTATTCAATTAGTGGCGGAAGTGGTGCTATAATTCGTCCGCTGCATCCATAGCCAAGTGGTAAGGCAAGTGACTGCAACTCACTCACCGTCGGTTCAAATCCGGCTGGATGCTCCATCGAAATGACCCCGACCTATTAAGGTCGGGTTTTCTTTTGATGATTGCTAAATTCGCTATTGAACGGATAGGGGAAATGGCATACCATTACTAACGCCGTAAAACGGCATGCGCCCGTAGCTCAACTGGATAGAGTATCAGACTACGAATCTGGGGGTTGTGGGTTCGAGTCCCCCCGGGCGCGCCATAATGAAAAAAGTCCCGATTAATTCGGGATTTTTTTGTTTCCTCTATTTGTAAGTTGATTTTCCGGTCGTTAAGCGTGCGAACTTGATTCATAGTTAACAAGTAAAACGGGCACATAAGCCTCAACGTTCTAAACTTAGATAACCTATGATCGGCTTGTTTGTCTTGATGCGCCGTTTTTCCATATAATCTTTATATGTACACGGTCATAGTCGTCGACGACGAGAAGAGCATATCCGATAGGATCGTCGGACTCCTTTCCAAGCGGTCGGACTTCTCTTTGCTCGGCGCCTATTCCAACGGCTATGACGCCTTGATGTTCGGCGTGCCCCTCGAGCCTGACCTCATCATAACCGACGTAAAGATGCCATTCATCGACGGGCTGCAGCTGATCGAGCGGGCTAAGGAGGAGCTGCCCACCGTCCAGGCGATGGTCATATCCGGGTTCGACTCCTTCGACTTCGCCAAGAAGGCCATCGAGCTCGGGGTGCTCGGCTACATCACCAAGCCAATCGATCCCGATGAGTTCAACGCGGTATTGGACAAGGCCATAACCCAGCTAGACGCCTATTACAAGGTCGAGGAGAAGCCGAATCCCTCAGAGTCGCTAAGGAAGGAGATATCCGCCGACATCCACCGCCTGCTCACCTTCAAGGAGCCAAGCGCCCAGTTCAAACAGAAGCTGCTCGCCGAAGGGGTGAACCTCGACAGCAAGTCGGTATGCGTCGCCGCCTTCAACCCCGATAAGGACGAGGACGAGCTTACCATCGAGGAAGCCGCCTCGCTTGAGGATGAGTTCGTCTCGATACTGACCGAGGAGCTAGGCGATCTCTGCCATCCATACCATTATTACGATCATCCGTATCTTATTGCTTTGCTAATTTTCGATCGCCCGGTCTACAAAGACGAGCTGACCAAAGCCATCGAGCCGGCCTTGCTCCGCTTCAAGAAATCGTCATCATTCACCATTTCATCCGGCATAAGCGAACTAGCCGACTTGGGGAAGCCGTTCTCCTACCGAAAACTTCTCCGCCACGCCAGGCACGCCTTGGAGTATAGGACCGCCCTCGGGGACGGGGTGCTGGTGTTCTACGACGACCTGCAGAAGCACCAAAGTAGCGTCGGCAAGGTCGACGAGAACGAATACGCGCGGCTGACCTACGCCCTTCTTAACGGCAAAGACGAGGAGGCCAAGCAGATGGTGGGGCGCCTCATCGAGCAGATCTCGACCCCCTCATACCGCGACTCATATTTCCTGATACTCAACAACATCCTCGACGCCCTGCTTCGGGGCTGCGTGGCCATCGACGCCTTCTACCAGGGCTACATGACCCACGTCGAGCTGACAAACCAGATATACGCCTGCCGCGGTGCAGCCCAGGTGGCTAATAGGCTCTGCTCGCTCATCGATAGGATATCGAGCATCAACGCCGAGCGGCGCAAAGGCGGGGTCGACGCCGCCTACTCCTCGATCATGGGCTACCTACAGTCCCATTACCGCGAGGAGGGGCTGACGCTTTCGTTGCTATGCGACGAGCTGGGATATAGCCTCTCCTACGTCTCCGCCATCTTGAAGCGGCACAAGACGTCCTTCACCAAGGAGGTGTCTAGGCTACGGATGGAGGAGGCCAAGAAGCTGCTTTCCTCCTCCGACTCCTCGCTTTCGGAGATCGCGGAGCAGCTAGGATACGGCGACCCGTATTACTTCTCGCACTGCTTCAAGAGGATAGTGGGGTGCTCCCCGCTGGAGTATCGACGGAATGGGGAAGCCAAGGTCGCTTAAGGTAACCCTGGCCTTATGGCCATCCCTCATATTCTCGTTTTTCATATTGGGCCTGGTCGTGGCCTCGACCTCGATCTATTCGCTTCGCGTCAAGAGCACCAACTATGCGCAGGTGCAGGCCACCAGCGAGCAGATACTGGCCAACTACGAGGCCTATTTCTCCTCCACGGTCGGCATAAGCGACGCGATACTCTCCCGCTACGCCACGACCGACCCCGAGGAGGCGGATTCGCTGACCCCCTTCTTCGACGACATCCGCGAGATAACCCCGGAGATACTCTCGATCTCTTTGTATCGGGCAAGCGATGGCCATTCCATCGCCAAGGATAGCGAATCCTCCTATGATGTCGGCTTCCTAAGCGAGGGATGGTACGTCGAGGCGCTTGATGACCGCTACATCAACGTCTTCAACGCCCCCTCGACAGAGCCGGGCATCCCCTATTCGTATACCTTATCCCGCTACCTGCCAAACGACATCAACCCATCATATTCCGCGGTTTTGAAGATCGACTTCGACTTCGGCGAGATCGTGCAGGGGATGTCGCCAGTCGACCTCGGCGAGGGCGGCAGGCTCCTCATATACGGCCCCGACTACGGGCTCATCTATTCCTCGCTGCCAGATTCCAACAAGGACGCCTTGGGCATCCTTAAGGCCCTGGTAATCGGGGAGACGACCGCCGACCTATGGGGGCATAGCTACTACGTCTACTCCATGACCGTGGCCTCAACCGGCTGGCGTATAGCCATATTCACCAACATCGACGCCATCTCGGGGGCGATATTGCAGTTCACCCTGATGGTCGTCGGGATGGGGGCGCTATGCATATTGCTGTTCGTCGGGATAATGGCCATCGTCGCCAATAGGCTGTCCAACCCGCTTCGCTTGCTGCAGCGGGAGATGAGCCGCGTCGCCTCGCTCGACTATCAGGCCAACCTCGCGCTGAATAGCGCCGGCTCGGCCGAGGTGAGGGACCTCTATGGCTCATTTGGCGAGATGATGACCAGGATCAAGCAGCTCACCGGCGACCTCCTCAAGGAGAAGGAGGAGCAGCGCAAATCGGAGCTGCGCGCCTTGCAGAACCAGATCAACCCCCATTTCCTCTACAACACCCTCGACTCCATCATCGCCCTAATAGACCAGGGGCAGGGCGAGCAGGCCGAGCGGATGATCGTCGCGCTTAGCCGCTTCTTCCGCCTCTCAATATCCCGCGGCCACAACATCATCCCCCTCAAGGACGAGCTCGAGCATGCCCGGAACTATTTGCTGATCCAGAAGATGAGGTTCCTCTCCTCCTTCGACTTCGGCATCGAGGTCAAGGTCGACATGTCCTCGCTATACGTGGTCAAGCTGATACTCCAGCCCATTCTCGAGAACGCCTTGGTCCATGGGCTGAAGGAAGGCGAGACAACACATATCCTAGTCAGGGCTTATGAAGAAGGGGGATTGCTCAAGCTCTCGGTCTCCGACGACGGCTATGGCATGCGCGAGGCCAAGAGGCGGGAGCTCCTCTCCAACATGAAGAGCAGCAAGACCTACAAAGGGGTGGGGCTGAAGAACGTCTATTCGCGGCTTAGGATCTACTATGGCGAGCAAGCCGACATCAGCATAGATAGCCAAGAGGACGTCGGGACGACGGTGGTCATCTCCATACCTCTTGAGAAAGCGAGGCATAACGATGAAGGCGAATAAAGCGGTTTTGTCATTGGCGTTATTAAGCGGGCTGCTGCTTTCCTGCTCCCCGAAGAGGAAGTCGCTTTCGATCTTCGCCTACGCCCAAGACGACACCTACATTCTCTCGCTTTTCGATAGCCTCCGGGGCGATTTAACCGACTACGATTGCTCGTTTTTCTACGCAGATCGCGACCAAAACGCGCAAAACCGCGACATAATCCGCCAAATCGAGAACGGTGCTGACGCCGTGCTGGTCAATCTGGTGGACCGCCTCGCCGCGAGCGCCATCGTCGAGAAGGCATACCTAAGCGACGTCCCCTGCATCTTCTTAAACCGCAAGCCGCTGGAGGGCGACCTCGACCCGGAGGATGGGGATGAGTATGCGAGCTGGGTAAAACAGAACTGCTTCTACGTCGGGGCGTACCCTTCCTATGAGGGCGAGGCGCAATCCGATATCGCCCATTCCTTTTTCTCCTACTTCGGCGGATTCGCGTCCTCGAGGTTCGACAAAAACGGCGATGGGGCGATCCAGGTGTGCATGCTAAAGGGCGAGCAAGGGCACCAGGATGCCGAGGAGCGGACCCTATCCTCCTTGTCCAGATTGGAAGAGTTGGGCTACCGGGTCGAGCTGCTGTATTCGCTTTCCTGCGACTGGGAGAGGTCTGTCGCCATGGAGAAAACATCCTCCATTTCCCTAGATGACGTCGAATTGGTGCTATCCAACAACGACGACATGGCCTTAGGCCTGCTCGACCACCTGAAGTCGGTCCGGGAGACCGGCCGTCCGATATACGACGAGTTCTTCCCCATCATCGGGGTGGATGGCACAGTAGAGGGCGAAAAGGCGGTCAAAGACAGCGAGATGGTGGGGACCGTCAAAAACGACAACGCCGCCCAGTCTAGCTGCGCCGCCGCGCTCATCCGCCACCTTCTTGACGGCGAGGAATTGCCAAAGGAAACCGAGGGCCTGCTAAAGCAGGACAATTATTACTACTCCGAGGGAGAAGCGATAAAATCGCCGTTTTTCTCAGCTTTTTCGCCTATGGCGAAGTGATTTGCAGTAGAGAAAATCAAGAAAAGTGTGGAGATTTTTCCATTCGTTTTGAAAGCGCTTTCAGCAACAATATGGGCAACAATAGGTCAGGCGCGCTCCGCCCCTGGCCAAAAGAGGAATTAAGGAGGAAACATGAAAAAGAAATTAATTCCAACCCTCGCCTTAGCCGCCTTGGGCGCCGTCGGATGCGGCCCAACCACCAGCGGCGAAACCGCCCAGATCTTCTGGTATCAGTACGATGATGCCTACATCTCCACCGTCCGCGCCGCCCTAGAGGCCGACTTCAAAGCCAACAAGGTCGCCTACACCTCCTACAACGGCGAGAACGACGCCCAGAAGCAGACCGTCCAGATCACCAACGCGATCTCGAGCGGTTCCTCCGGCATCCTGCTGGTCAATGCCGTCAACCAGGAAGGGCAGGGCGAGACCGTCTCCCGCGAAGCCAAGAACGCCAACATCCCGGTCGTCTTCTTCAACCGCGAGGTCACCGATGCCGCGGTCAACTCGACCAACTACCCCGATGCCGCCTTCGTCGGCACCGATCCGGATGAGGCCGGCTACATGCAGGGCGAGATCCTCTTCAACGCCTTGGCGAAAGAAGAGAACGGAACCAAGAGCCTCAGCGCCTTCGACCGCAATGGCGACGGCAAGATCAACTACGTCATGCTCCGCGGCCCGGTCGGCAACGCCGAGGCCGATGGGCGCACCACCTACTCGGTCCAGGAAGCCAATAAGCGGCTCAACGAATTCTTCGAGACCACCAACCAATCCTACTTCGTCCAGCTAGGCGACGATGTCGACTGCAACTGGGATCAGGCCATCGCCGCCACCCAGATGGCCAACCTCATCGGCACCCATACCGCGGCTGCTATCGAATGCGTCATCGCCAACAACGACATGATGGCGGTCGGCGCCATCCAGTCGCTGGTATCCGCCGGGCTTAACCAGCCAAATGGCAAGCAGGAGGTCCTCGTCGTCGGCGTCGACGCCGTCGAGGCCGGCAAGAACGCCATCGATGCCAAGCAGATGTACGGCACCGTCCAGCAGGATGGGGCGGAGATGGCCCGCGTCCTCTCGGTGCTCGCCCGCAACAAGCTGGCCGGCAAGGACTACCTCGATGGCCTGACCGGCTACGAATGGGATTCCGAGACCGTCCACAAGATCCGCATCCCCTACGGCGCCTACACCGCTAAGTAAACGACACGAAAGGGAGGGGGCGAAAGCCCTCTCCCGCTTTAAGGAGAGAAACATGGAGAAGGAAAACATATTCGAGGAAGAGAAAGACAGCGAATATCTTCTGCAGATGTTGGATATCTGCAAGTCCTTCCCCGGCGTCAAGGCGCTAGACCACGCGCAGCTTCGCGTCCGCCCCGGCTCCGTCCATTCGCTCATGGGCGAGAACGGCGCGGGCAAATCCACCCTCATGAAATGCCTTTTCGGGCTTTACACCAGGGATTCCGGAGATGTCATCTTCAATGGCCGCTCGGTCACCTACCACTCGACCAAAGAGGCCCTCGAAGATGGGATCGCCATGGTTCAGCAGGAGTTAAACCAAGCCCAGAAGATGACCGTCATGGACAACCTCTGGCTCGGCCGCTACCCGATGATGGCCCATATGGTGATCGACTCGCGGAAGATGTACGCGGACACGCTCAACGTCTTCCGGACGCTGGGGATCGACTACATCGACCCCAAGCAGGTCATCTCGAGCCTATCGGTCGCCGACAGGCAGATGATCGAGATCGCCAAGGCGGTTTCCTACAACGCCAAGATCGTGGTGTTCGATGAGCCGACCAGCTCGCTTTCCGACGAGGAGATCGAGCGGCTGTTCAAGATAATAAACGGGCTGAAGAAGAAGGGATGCGGGATCATCTACATCTCCCATAAGATGGACGAGATCCTCCGCATATCCGACGAGGTCACCATCATGCGCGACGGCAAATGGGTGTCCACCGACAAGGCCAAGGACCTGACGATGGACCAGATCATCGCCAAGATGGTAGGGCGGGCGCTGACCAACCGCTTCCCGCCGAAGACCAACAAGCCTGGCGAGGTGAGCCTCGAGGTCAAGCACCTCAGCTCCAAATACGGCAACAACGCCATCCACGACGTCTCCTTCTCCGTGAGGAAAGGGGAGATCTTCGGGCTGGCGGGGCTGGTGGGCTCGGGCCGTTCCGAATTGCTCGAGACCATCTTCGGGGTCAGGGCCAAACTAGAGGGGCGGGTGTTCCTAAACGGGATCCTCGTCCACAATGACAACTCCATGAAGGCCATCAAGAACGGGTTCGCCCTCCTCACCGAGGAGCGCCGCCTAACCGGCATCTTCGGCTCGATGGACATCAAGGAAAACGCCACCATCGCCAACATGGATGCCTACAAGGGGCCGTTAGGGCTAGACAACGTCGCCATGGTCCACGACACCAACTGGGTCATCGACTCGATGCATGTCAAGACGCCATCGCAGAAGACCAAGATCAGGTCGCTATCCGGCGGCAACCAGCAGAAGGTCATCCTCGGAAGATGGATGCTCACCAAGCCGGAGGTGCTGCTGTTAGATGAGCCGACCCGCGGCATCGACGTCGGGGCCAAATACGAGATCTACCAGCTCATCATCGACATGGCTAACCAAGGCAAGACCATCATCATGTGCTCGTCCGAGATGCCGGAGTTGCTTGGCATCTGCGACCGGATCGGCGTCATGAGCGGCCACCGGTTCGCCGGAATCGTCGAGCGGAAAGACGCAACGCAGGAGAAGCTCATGGAGCTCTCATTGAAATACATGTAAAGGAGGATTGTCCATGGAAGCGGCGATCAAAGAAGAAGCAAGGCAGGAGGAGCAGACGCTCAATAGGCAGCTCTCCGACCTACGCAACGACAAGCGGGAGGTCAAGGGGCGCATCTACGACCTGCAGTTCGACGGATTGGATGAAGCGGGCTTTGCCAAGGCCAAGCAGGCGATCCTCGACGAGCATGAGGCGAAGCGGAAGAAGTACCTCGACAACGTCGAGCAGGTCCGCCTCGACCTGGTGGAGAAAAACGCCGAGATCAAGCGCCACAAGGAGAACCTGAAGAAGGACATCGCCTCGATAAGGGCCAACGACAACTACGTAGCGACGACAGAGCAGATAAGCAAGGCCAAAGCCGATTTCCTCGCCAAGAAGAAGGAAGAGGACGACCACTATTCGGCCTTGATGTATCAGAAGAAGCAGGAGCTCGCGAAGATCAAACTCGACGCAAAACTCGAACAGACGGAGCTTTGGGCCGAATACAAGAAAGTCCGCAAAACCCCGATGAGGCGAGCGGAAAAAGCCGAGATGCTCGACAAGATAAAGTCGGACATCTACCGCTCCTCCGGCCAAGCCGACCTCAGCGCGCTTGAGAAGCGCCACGAGATCGAGCAGCTCACCGCGGAGCACAAGAAGAGGATAGCCGAGTACCGCAACGAGCTCGATCTGGTGAGGAAGCACCTCTCCACCGTCATCAAGGAGCGGAAGGAAGCATCATCAAAGGACATCGCGCCCTTAAGGAAGGAGGCCGACTCGCTCCGGCAGAACTACGGCGCGGTCGCCAACCCAATCTATAAGTTCGGGCTGTTCTGGCGGAACTGGGGCATCGACTTCGCCAAGCGTCAGAAGCATGCCTTCACCAGCTGGGATGGGTTCAAGGACTGGCTGGTCCACAACGCCATCTACCTGATCGTCGTCTTGATGATCATCGTCACCGCCTGCGTCAACCCGCGCTGGGTCAACTTCTCGACCATCGTGGCCATCATCGTCGCCACCGCGGCTCTGCTTCCGATGTCATTAGGCGTCGCCGGGCCGATCGTGCTCGCCGGCACCGACCTATCGCTAGGACGAATATACGGCTTCACCGCCATCATGGCCGGGTCGCTGCTTGCCTACACCTCATCCGGCAACTTCGTCTATCCATTCGTCGCCAACATGCCATGGATCTGGATAATCGTGGTCATGCTGCTGGTTAGTGGGGCCGGGGCGCTGTTCGGGTTGCTCAACGGCTTCTTCGTCGCCAAGTTCTCGATCCACCCCTTCATCGTCACCTTGGGCACCCAGCTCATCGTCTATGGCCTAATCACCTTGTTCGTGAGCGAGGGCATCTTCGGCAACAACCTCTCCGCCTCCTTCGGCACCCCGACCTTCGAGCATTACTACAACTTCGTCAACGGCGGCTTCTTCATCGGCTCGGCGAGGATCCCGTACTACGTCTTCTACGCCATCATCATCGTCGCCGTCGTCTGGTTCATCTGGAACAAGACCAAGTTCGGCAAGAGCATGTTCGCCGTCGGCTGCAACCCCGAGGCCGCCAACGTCTCCGGCATCTCCTCGATGAAGACCATCATCATGACCTTCGTCCTGGCTGGCATCCTATACGGCTTCGCCGGGTTCGAGTACAACCCGATCTACGGCGGCGCCTACTCCGGAACCGGGCAGGGCGGCGAGCTCGACCCGATCACCGCGGCCGTCATCGGCGGCGTCTCCTTCACCGGCGGCATAGGCAAGGTCAGCGGCGTCGTCTTCGGCTCGTTGCTGCTGCAGATCATCGCCAACTGCTTGGTCGCTTTGCAGGCCCCGCCGGCCTACACCAGCCTCGTCAAGGGCGCGATCATCCTGGTCGCCGTCTCCCTCGACATGAAGAAGTACATCGTCAAGAAGTAAGAAAATGGAAAACGACAAACCGACATCCACGCCCGCCCAGAAATCTGGGTGGGCCTTCTTCGCGAAGAAGGTCTACGCCAAGGCCAAGCCGGGCGCCTCGACCGTCTTATTGATCGTCGGGTTGCTCGGATTAGTTGCCCTCCTAGCCTTATTGGTGGCAAACTACTACCTAGGTTAATCATGTCGTTCTACTGGTTGCTTATACTAATCGTCCTGGCCTCGTTTTCCGCGATCGCCTTCTGCGCCAAATACGCGGTCGACCTCAAGCACCAATACGACGAGGACTACAAGCCCGCCCACTTCATCAACGAGGCGGAGGTCCTAGTCATCGGGGCGGTGGGGGGATCGCTTGGCCTGCTGATCTCCTACCTTGCCTTCAAGCAGCTACGGGAGGAGGATAGGTTCCACCATCGCCGGTTCATCCTGCTGACCGTTCTCTTCCTAGCCATCCATATCGCCTTGCTGGCCACCCTTGGCTATTACGGCTACCTGTTCTTCGACGGGTTCTTCTGATTTAACGTCATCCTTCGCCCAAACCTGGGCGTTTTTTTGTGGGCGAGGAGGGATATAATCTCTCGCGGGAGATTTAAAAATGAAGAAACCGATCATCGCCTTTGCAACTGCCATCCTCATCCTCGCCTCCTGCGGGGAAAGCAAGTCCTTCGCCTATTCGGGCGAGCCGGGAATGGAGCTATCTAATAAGGACGAGTGGTACAACAGCTTCGGCCACTGGAATGATGTGACCGCCGATATATCAACCTATACCTCATATTACGTAGCCTCCGGCTCCGATCGGGACGACTACGAGGTCAGCAGCGAGTCAACCTTCAAGATCAATTGGCGCGGGGAAGCCGACATCGAGGTGATCGCCACCAGCAATGGAACCACCTCGACCACCGAGGCCTACGTCAGGAGGGAAAGCAGCCTCCCGAGCGATCTGACCTTCAGCTTCACCTCGACCGTCATCACCGATGGCCAGCAGCAGGTATTCGACGGATCGGTCCTCGACACCGACTCCTTCGACGCCTATGAGGATCTATATGACGATGCCGCCTACCAAGAGGGCGGATACTACCTCGTCTCGCTGCCCGAGGAGAACAAACCCGATTTCTTCTCTAGTCTGCTCGGCGCGCTGGACAGCTTGCCCGGATATACCTTCGAATACGATTTCTCAAAGATTGACATCAAGGTCGCCATCGCCTTCGGCAAGGACGATGATGGGCAGACCCGCCCGGTCTACATCCAGGAATGGGCGGTTGGCGAGATGGTCATCCACGCGAGCGCCTTTGGCCAAAGCGCCGACCTCACTTACGGGATAAAGGAGCTCAGCAACGTCTACACCTTCGCCTGGGGCGAGCCGACGCTAAATAGCGAATATTGACGTCAAATGGCCTTCGATATGCTTCGGAGGCCATTTTCTTTTTGCTCAAAACCGACCTCCAATCGGATTTATCCGAGGTATACTTTAACCATGAGAAAGACCTATCTATCGATTCTGCCGGCCTTGCTTCTTGCCTCCTGCGCCGCCGGCGATTTAAGCTCAAGCGCGCAGCCTTCGTCTTCGGAGCAATCCTCCTCTGCCTCACAACATTCAACCGAGAGCGAATCCTCTTCCAGTGTGGAGACCCCGGATGAGACATCTTCGAGCGAGCAGTTAGAGGACGTCATCTTCGAGAAGACCTTCGAGGGCTATAAAGACGACAGCCTGCCGTTCTTCATGGATGGCTATTCGACCGTGAACTCCAAATTCGGCGACAACTACCTCAACCTGATCGACCCGGAAGGCTATATGCGCACCTGCGATATCCCGGGGCTCGATGGGGCTGTAAAGATAGAGCTGTACTGCCACGTCACCAACCTCAATAACCTGACCTCGTCCGCGGTGGGGCAGAGCTTCGCCTTCACCGTCTCGACCATCGATTACCATCTTAACGACGACGGCTTCTCGGTCTCCGATCCAGTCGATTCATATTATTATTCCCATACGGTCGACGAGGATGACGTGGCCAATCAGTCACTACCCGATATCCCCGCGTATAGCTCCGACTTCTCCAACGAGCCCTTCGTCGTCTATCTAGACGCAAGCGGGGCCAACAGGATATTGGTCACGATGGACAGCAAGATCGAGTTCAACGGCCAGGGCTGCAACTTCGCGATCAACAAGATAAGGGTGCTGCAGGCCGATTCTGCGCAGATTTAAGCCTGAATTTAGGCTTTATATCCGGCGTATTCAACAAAACATTGCGCTTTAAATTGGCTTGACCACATATACAGTTTTTAGTGTATAAAAAATACAGTATGGATTAGAAAGGCTGTTATGCTGGAGAAAATCATAATCAAGAACGTTAATTCCATCGATGTCTGCGAACTCGATTTCGCCAAGGGAAATTACCGTTACCTGGAAGAAAACGTCAAAGGGGACATCGTCAACCCAGTAGCTATATACGGGCATAACGGCAGTGGCAAGAGCGCGATACTGAATGCCGTGGCCCAATTCATAGGGATGATGAGCCTCCCGGTTGAAGCCCTCTCGCCTTTCGCAGTGAACGATTTCCTGATTGAGAAATACATCAAAGGACAGTGCAAAGACAAAAGTCTTATCCAAGGTAGCGTTGAGCTTTTCTTCGATATCGACGGCAAAGCCTATGATTATTTTCTTGAGACCTGCCGCGATAACTATATATCTAATGAGTATCTAAAAATTGATGGGAAAACATATTTCGAGAGCAGGAAAGGAAAATACTATTTCGATGGCGGCGAGTTCAACATAGAGAACAAGACCACTTCGAGGCTTGTTCCGTTTTTGAGGGTTTTGGCCTCGTCTGAAATAACCAATTCAACGATACAGACCGTCTTCAATTACATAAAATATTTCACTCATGTTAACGCTGCCTTCATTAACCGCGGTGCCTGCGTTACGTCCAGCATGTTCAACAACACCAGCGTCCTAGACCTTCTGGCCAGCCATTCATCCGAGGTTAAGGACATCCTGAAGCAATATAACGATTTCCCGGTCTATTCGATTGAGAAGGACGATGCCGTAATGCCAAACGGCTTGGTTTCGCAACAGTGCAACGTCGTTTTCGAAGACAAGGGTTTCAAAGGGAAGATACCTTTCCGGATGGTTTCTACCGGAATGCAGAATCAAAGCGTGTTGCTGTCCATTCTCCTTTCGATGCCAAAATCCAGCGTCCTATTCATCGACGATGCCGATCTCGCCTTGCATCCAAGCGCACTGAATGGGTTTTTAGATACAATAAGGCATAGGGATATCCAGGTCATCATGACGCTACATAACACCAATGCCATGCAAAGCCTTAGGCCAGATCAGATTTTCTTTACTTACTGGTCCAAAGGGTTCTCCACCTGCCGCCGTCTTTCGAAGATCTATCCCAATATCCGGGAAATCAACAACATAGAGAAGATGTACCTTTCGTCTACCTTCGATAGGGAGATAAAAGATTGCAAATAGGCTTTTCCAATTCGCCAAAATAATTGTTTGGTCAATAACACGTATTTTTGTATCTTTCATGTTAACCTTTTATCGGGGTGACAACGAATGCTGCGCAAGCTTAGGAAAGACGACAAGCCGGCCTTGGCCGATATATGCAGCCGCATCGACCGGACGTATCTCTCGGAAAGGATACCCTATCCATACACCGAAGACCACGCCGCCTATTTCATCGACTTGGCAAACAAGGAAGAGGAAGAGGGGCGCGGCATATTCCGCGGAATCGAGGTTGATGGGCGCTTGGTTGGTGTAATCTCCGCCGAAGGGAAGCAGGATGTTTATTCCCGCGATGCCGAGGTCGGCTATTACCTAGACCCCGTCTATCAGGGCAAGGGGATAATGGCTGAGGCGCTTAGGGAACTGTCTTCCATATGCTTCGATTCGGGCTACGAATGTCTCGTCGCCAAGGCTTGTCTCCCCAACGTGGCCTCCATCAAGATGCTTGTGAAAGCCGGATTCGGATATGTAGGGACGATAAAGGGGTATGTCGTCAAAGCCGGAAAGCATATGGACATCTGCCTATTCAGCCTGAACAAGGCTTCTCTTGAATATTGAATTCAAGATGGGCAAAATAATGCGGTTTCGAGACGTAGCGAAGCTTGGTTATCGCGTCTGGTTTGGGACCAGAAGATCATGGGTTCGAATCCCATCGTCTCGACCATATTAGAACGACATGTCTGAGACAAACTTAGAACTTCTAAGGGTGTGCAGACTTTTTTCTACTATTTGATCAGGGCGTTACTTAGACCGCCGATTCGGTTTACGATTAAGGCGTCTAGGGCAACGCCCGAGCCGCGTGGCCAGGCATGGC
>CASFCI010000014.1:0-25399 GCA_949293175.1 uncultured bacterium | reverse complement strand
AGCCAGAATGTACATAGACGATGACAAATATCCTTCCATTCACTATACAGGCACAGAGGATTATTTCTGCGGCTCCTACGGCTTTGGAAATGATGTTCAGATTAAGTCCTATCAGACTTACAGCGGCCTTTACAGCGGAATGTACGCCATCTACGGTGATAACCGTGAATTTTACAACGGCCAGCAGAGATTTCTGCTATACCGCTTCCACATCGCTGACCCGATCCATTTTGAGACCAAATTCCGCATGACGCTGGACAATATGGGATGGACCGGGCCGCGATACGATGACTATACTTCCTGCGCATACTGGTATCAGACGCTGCCATCCGCACCGCTGAAACCGCTGCCGTCTGACAAAGAGATGATTATGAAGTGACCGCCACAGGCGAATGGGTAAAAAACATTACAAAAATTGGGATGTCAAGAAAAAATACTTGACCCCTGTTTCTTTAATATAATCTTCGTTGGCTGACGGTCAATATCAGGAGATAACCATTTAACTTGTCGCTGGTGAGCAGGGATGTATACAGCGCCTTGCGGTGGGTTTTGAGATAGCGTCGGTGCCGTTGTCCCCAGATGCCGATGTGCACAGCTTCTTCCTCCGGCAATTTCAGACAGGGCAGATAGTAGTCCCCTTGCAGTTCATACCAAAGTTCGTTCTGTTCGTTGTAGATGTACTTATCCATTTTGCAATCCTCCAATATGATTGATAGGCAATCGTCCGAAGGGACAAGTCGATAAGGTTCGTCTTCAATTCGGGCTACGATGCCCTGATCAAGGCTGAGGATTAGACCATTGGCCTATTTTGATTCATGAGATTTCCATATTTTTAGGTATCGACATAAAGTATAATTTTATTGGTTGGTGATTTAATGAAAGGCGAGATTAACCTCAAGCGTTTTGCACGTGGCTATATCGACGATTTGATCCGCATCTTCGAGCTGTCGATTAAGAAGACTTGCGACAAGGATTATACGGAAGGGCAAATCGCCGCATGGCTTTCCGGAGCCGATAAATATAAATGGATCCCTATGTTTGAGTCACATTATTCCTTGGTGGCCTTCCTCGGCGAAAAGCCAGTCGGATTCGGCGACATCAGCGATGATGGGTATTTGAACATGCTCTACGTCCATCCGAGATATCAGCGAAGGGGAATAGCGACTCTTATTTGCGATAGGCTCGAGAAACATGCTCAAGGAGACGTAATCGTTGACGCTTCTTGTACCGCTAAGGACTTTTTCCTGAAGCGTGGCTACAAAGTCGTGATGAAGCAGACGGTCTATCGAAAAGGAGTGGCATTGGATAATTTTAGGATGTCCAAAGATACGCCGACCCGGAAATCGGTAAGCGGTATGGCTATCTGACCGTCCTTGAGGACGCGGGGAAGAAGTACCACTCGACCAAGATCTATAAGTGCCGTTGCGATTGCGTTAGTCATTATCCGCTTAAATTCGCTGGCCGTTTACGCCATCGGAAATAGTCGAAAAGCCCAAGTCCGCGTTTGTGCTTCGATGTATATCCCATGAAAGCTCGCATACGCGATCTTTACTGTTTTGACAAGAAAGCCTTCGGAGAATTCGATTTTCATATAGGCGACTAGGAAACCTCGCCATCAGTTCCCAACCTAAATTAACTACGACTCGGGCAAAGGGAATTTCGGGCATTGCGAAACCATGGATGGCAAGAATTATCGGATTTCGGATTCCTATGCATTCAGCAGTGAAAAAGAAGCGCCCGTCGAAGGCAAAAATCACCACCATGCCGATATATTCCCTGATTTTTATTTGAGTCTTAATGTCCAAATGCAAGAAGAATGGCGAGAGAGCTGGCAAGAGCTGGCAAAAGAATCTTCTTTCAGCGAGGCTGGAAGGTCGTGAAGTAGAGGACGTTATCGGAGGAGAAGGAGGCGGGGGTGATGCCGTAGAGCGTGGCTCCTTCCTCCAAGGCGCCGGCATCCTTCATTTCCCAACCCTCGACAATAACATCTTCCGGAATTGAAAAGGCGGTTTTCTGTCCGTCTTTGTAGATCCCGTCGTTTCGGTAGACGAAGGTCTCGATGCTGGAATAGAAGACATCCACGTCTTTTATGGTCGCATTCGTAAGATCGGCTGTCTCCGGATAGGTCTCGCGGAAGTAGATGGCGCCCTCGAAGGAGATAAATATGCGATCGCCGGGGATCATCTTCTCGAAGCCGTAGTCTTCCTCGTCGATGTAGGGCACGGTCATATCGTCATAAAGGAAAGTGTGGCCCATCTCGATGGCCCTCTTGGAGATGGTCAAGTCATGGATGGCGACGCGCACTTCTTCCGAGGTCTTGTCGCTAGAAGCGCTGTCGTTGCCAATCGAGGCGGGAAAAGAGTAAGAAGAAGCCTCCGAGCAACTGGAAAGCAGCAGTGCCGCAAGGAACAAAATAGCTTTTTTCATAAGAACGCCTCCTCGGATATACAATACTACGATTCCCCCCAATCAAATATGGCAGGCTTGTCACATTCCTTGGATGTTCATTGAATAGAAAAGGTCATTGGGAAACAACATCCAAGACGATATAGAACTCAGGGCATTTAGAAAAGGCAAAGGAACTGTTCGAAAAAGATTTGTCGAAATAGCCGCAAAAAATGATATGGGGTCGCAATTCTCGGTGGTGGTCACAAACGTATCACAATAGGCATTTCTTGCCATCGAAGCGTTTTCCGATAGAATTTTAATGTATCTATGAATAGTGATTCCGGAAGCAAAATCGCCTCGAGATTCAGCAACGCCTTTTTGACGCTGGCTTTCATCGCTTTGGCGATAACCGTCTTGATGATGGCCGCGCCGATCGCCCATACCGTGTTGGTCTTGGCGGTCGCCCTGTTTTACCTATTGCTGATCGTATGCACTTTCTTCCTCATCTTGCTTAACGAGGAATTCCGCGATTCGGCCTCCGGCGTCTTCGACCTGATTGGGGGCGAGCAGGCCGATTCGACGATCAACATGCTTCTATCCGGAATACCAATCGCCGGCGGCATCGCCATCGGGCTTTTCTTCTTGGCTTTCCTCATATCGATAATCAATCGCCGCCGCAAGGGGTCAACCGCCAAGGCGATCGTCTCGATGGTATTCATTATATTGCTGAGCCTTGCTTTGGGTATTTACTACCTTGCAAAATGATAAACCGCACCCAACCGGCAAATGGAAACCATCGGTTGCGTTATCTCGGCACTCCATCGATTTAATATATAGGCCGAGGAGATGATGCCGATGGCGCTATACGAGAAGATAATCAAGATCCGCGAAGACAATAACCTCACCCAGCAGCAATTGGCCGATAGGGTTTTCGTAACCAGGCAGGCCGTATCCAAATGGGAACGCGGCCTCGCCTATCCTTCGCTGGACACGCTCCGGCTAATAAGCAAGGAATTCGGAGTAAGCATGAATGAGCTGCTCGACGTCGGGCAAGGCAAAAGCGAGGAGTATAAGCCGCTTGGATACAAGCACTTCGGCTTCATCGTCATCTATTCCGCGATGTTCATCCTGGTAAGTGGGGCCATCGCCGCGTTCAATGTGCTTCTAATCGGCACTGACACCGCCTGGTGGGAAATCGCCTTCTACAATGCCTTGCTCAGCCTAATCGACCTGATGGTTGCCTTCATGCTCATCCAATCGATATTCCCGGCCCATCGGGTCCTCGTCGAATACAGCGATTTCGGAATAAGGCTGAAGACGTTTTGCGGCAGCAAGGAAATACCGTTCGCCGACATCTATTCAACCGAGGTCAGGACGCATGGCAATTGGCTTGCCGGCAGGCTGACCGTGCGCGTTGGCGAAAGGAAATTCGTCGCCTACCCATTGAAGGACCCAAACCGCGTCAAGACGGTCCTCGACGAGATAAAAGCCCTCGGGCGATGAGCCAACGGCGGATTTCCAATCTTCATTCAGCGGATGGGATATATAATCTACCCATGAAAGAAGATAGAAGGAAAAAGCTCGCCAAGAAGCTCGGGATCATCCTCGACGAGGAGGGGAGATCCGTTCTCAACATGAAGGTGGGGGACGATTCGTCGTTCCTTTCCCCTTTTTACTTCGACCGCCCCTTGATAAGCGACGAGGCGGCCTCATACCTATCGAGCCATAAGGCCATACTGCTTTGGAAGCCAGGGGTCCACATCAACATAATAAGCGACTCAATCTCCGAGGAGGACGAGCCGATTTACCGGACCGCCGTCAAGGGATATTTCGCCCAAGAGGCCATAAGGTGGGAGAGGGCCCAGCGGCGCAACTACATCCTATCCGCCGTCTTGTTCCTCATCGGGGTCGCTGTTTTCGCCCTCATGTTCACCCTCGACCACTACCTCGGGGGCGCGCTTGGGATGTGGAGCGAGGTCATCGACGTCGTGGCCTGGGTCTTCATCTGGGAAGCGGTGGACGTGGCCTTTATCGAGAAGCTTGAGAACTCCTACAACGTCAGGATGGCCCATAACCTCATCAACAGCAGGATAGAATTCAAACCGATATCAAAGCCGGACGACGGAAAAAACCGAATAGGGCCCTATCAATTGAACTCGCTCTCGGGGTTGGCGTAGAACTCCAGCCCGGAGAACTCCATCTTCCTTTTCTTCCCGGGCAACGAGGTGGAAAGGCTCAAGGTGTCGACGTGGTTGAACCCAAGCCGGTGGTATAGCTTCAGGGCTTTCCGATTGCATGGCGATACCTCGATCTGGACCCTGGGGCTTCCCTTCTCAAGCACCTTCTCCATCACGGCGCGCAGGGCGAAGGAGGCCAGCCCCTTCCCGCGATACTCCTCTTTTATGTAGAGGTACTCGATGTTGTTGACGTAGCCGTACTTGTCGTATACGAATATGAACCCCGCGATGCTTGAATCGTAGATTATCAGATAGGCCAGTCCTTTCTTCGAGAGCATCCTTCCGATGTCCTCAAGCACGTCCTGATCGCTGGCCTCGGTTAGCTGGGTCGACCAGAAGTCCTTCAGCATCGATGAGAGCTCAACGATGTCGTTCAATTGTATTTTCCTAAGCTGCTTCTTCATGCGGCCATATTATCAAATGGCTAAAAAAGTGGCAAATAAGGCAAATTGCATTGGCTTTTCCAAATAATCACGGTCCGAATCGCCGTGCCAGTTTTTGCTGACGCAGGATTTTTATCCACCGCCCTGTCCTATTTAAGCTGCGGGTCAGGTAGTAAAATCATCGCAGGAGGAAAAAAGCATGGGCGAGATACTCAAAGACAGCTATGGACGGAAGATCGGCGAGATAAGGACGGAGGGCAGCCGGCAGACAATCTACGATGCCTATGGCCGCCGCCTCGGATATTACGATGGCCACTATACCTTCGATGCCTATGGGCGGAGGATCGGCTCGGGCAATCTGCTAGCCAGCTTGCTTCATTTCTGAATAGCGACAGGGTGCTGTTGGGCTAGCTGACTTTGTCCTAAGGCCTCAATCGGAGAAAAAACGAATTTTTTGATTGATGGAAAAGAAACCAAGGGAAAATGGGCTAGGCAGCGCTGCCTAGCCCGTTCGTGGATGTTAGCCCTTTTTGCTTCCAAGCGGCCTTACTTCAGCAGCCCCTTCTTCTCCATGTAGGAGACGGCGTATGAGCATACCGGTATCAGCTTCCGGTTCCTTTCCCTGGCGACCTCGATCGCTTTTTCCATCAGCTTCCCGGCTATCCCCTGCCCGCGGAAATCGGGTGATACGAAGGTATGGGTGATGACCATGTTTCCCTCGTCGTCATAGGGGAACTCGATCTTCCCGACCAAGGTCGATCCGTCCAGCAGATCGAGGTGATTTTCGAATAGCTTCTCTTCCATATCCATATTCTCCCATGCCCGAGTATCGAGGGCAAACAAACTGCTTTTGGTGTGTACCGATTTACCGATAGGGTGTATCATTCTTCAAGAGCTAGAAATAACCTTATGATAGCCAAAAGCAGAGAAATCAAGGAGACGCGGGGCCTCTTGTCTTTATTGCCTACAATAAAGCTTCCATCCCCGAATTACATCTTCCTCGCCACCGAGAACGCCAGGGCGAAGCAGACCGAGATCTTCGTAAAGGAAGGCGACCGCGTCCTGCTCGGGCAAGTGGTGGGAATGAGGCACGGCGGGTACTTCGACCAGCCGATCCACTCCTCTGTTTCTGGCACCTACGTCGGGCTGGAGAAGCATTACCACCGTTCTGGCAAGCTCGTCGATTTCATCAAGATAAAGAACGACTTCAAAGACGAGCTCGACCCCTCCATCAAGGACCGGACCGACGAGGAGATCGCCAAATTGACCCGCCAGGACTTCGCCAAGATACTCAAGGACACGGCGTTGGTGGGGCTGGGCGGCTCGAGCTTCCCGACCTACATAAAGCTATCCACCGACAAGAAGATAGACACCATTTTGATAAACGCCATCGAGTGCGAGCCGTTCATCTCCGCCGACAAGCGGCTGATGATGGAGGACAGCGAGGAGGTCATCGCCGGCATAAAGCTATTGATGATGGCCTTCGATTGCCACAATGCCAAAATCTGCATCAAGCGGAAGCACCGTGAGCTGATTTCCCTATACAAGGAGCTGCTTCGCCGCTACCCGGATTCGGGCATCTCCGTCTGCCCGGTCGGCAACTTCTACCCCCAGGGATGGGAAGTCGCCATGATCAAGAGCGCCACCGGAATCCAAGTGGAGACCGGCCACCTGCCCGCCGAATACGGGATCGCCAACTTCAACGTCTCCACCGTGGCCGGCGTCTATGAGTCGGTCAAGCACAACTGCCCGGTTTACGAGCGGCTGGTGTCGGTGGGGGGAGATGGCATCAACTACCCATCGAACTTCCGGGTCCGCATCGGCACCCCAGCCAAGGAGCTAATCGAGGCCTGCGGGGGCTATAAGAACCCCGAGAAGGAGAAGGTGTTCATCCTCGGCGGGCCGATGATGGGGGCGAGCCTGCCTAGCGACGACTGCATCCTCACCAAGACCGTCACCTCGATCATCGTGAAGGACAAGCAAGAGGAGGACGAAAACCCCTGCATCCGCTGCGGCTCCTGCGTGCTCTCCTGCCCGGTCAACCTCGAGCCGGTCTCGATCATGAACGCGGTCAAGGCCGTCGATAAGGAGGGCATCAAGAAGCTCAATCCTGGCAAGTGCATCGAATGCGGCCTATGCTCCTACGTCTGCACTTCCCACATCCGGGTAACCGATTACGTCAAGAGGGCGAAAATGCTCGCAAAACTAAAATGAACGAAGCAAGTTTCAAAGTTGAGAAAGCACCGCACATCCACCGCAAGGACTCGGTGAACCGGATGCTCGGCGACGTGTTGATCGCCCTCATCCCGGTAATGGTCTGGTCGACCGTCGCCTATCAATGGGACGCGGTCAGGAACATCGTCATCTCCATCCTCACCATGGGCATCTGCGAGCTCATCTTCGTGCTGATCACTAACCGCCTGCCTTACGATGGGCAGAAGCATTCCTTCAAGGAGCGGTTCCTATTCGCCATCAAGGCCTATAAGCCGCACAACCTATTGGCCCCGACCGTCTCGGGGGCGATCTTCGCCCTCATCATGCCGGCGACCATGGACCCGGGGTACATGATCTACCCGGCCTTGATACTCGGGTCGATCTTCGGCATCGTTATCGGAAAGCTCGTCTTCGGCGGGCTCGGGCAGAACATCTTCAACCCGGCCGCGGTCGGCATGGTGTTCGCCAAGATCTGCTTCGGCTCCTACATCGTCTACCCCGAGCGGGACTTCTTCGAGGTCATCGGCGGCGGGACGCCGCTAGCCTCACTGCAGGCGCCGGAGGGGACCAATTCGCTGATCGGCAAGTTCCTATCCATCAACGACATGAGCCTGCTCGACCTCCTCTTGGGGCAGGTCAACGGCACCATCGGCGAGGCCTTCAAGATCGCCATCCTCATCGGGCTGGCCTATTTGCTGATCAGGCGGGCCATCGACTGGCGGATCGTGGTGTCCTACCTCGCCACCTTCCTATTGCTTTCCTGCCTCGCCGGTGCCATCGTCTGCACCCGGGTCGACGTCAATTTCTTCGAGTTCATCGCCTTCCAGCTGCTCAGCGGAGGGATGCTATTCGGCGTCACCTTCATGCTGACCGACCCGGTCACCTCGCCGATCAGCAGCCCTGGCAGGGTGATGTATGGCATCATCGCCGCCTCGCTCACCTTGACGATAAGGCTTTTGGGAGCCTATCCGGAGGGCATGGCCTACTCGATATTGCTCTGCAACCTCTTGGTCCCCTTCATCGAGTACCGTTCATGGAGCGGGCAGAAGTTCACCTATAAGAAGATGATCGCCTGCGCCGCGATATTCGCCGTTGCCGCCCTCGCCATCGGGCTGGGGCTTGGATTCGGAGGCGAGATAGTCGCCGAGACTGGAGGCAGCCGATGAAACCGAATGCTTTGAAGGCCCTCAGGGTGGCCGCCACCTTGTCGATATTGGCCGGGGCCTCGGGATTGCTCATCGCCGGCACCGATTTGGCTACCAAGACGATCATCGAGCAGAACCGGATCGCCAACATAAAGAAGAATCTCGAAAAGGTATTCCCCGACGCCGACTTCGGCGATGGGGTCAAGCTTTCCGGCGAGGACTATCTGACCGACTATTACCCCGCCTCGCTTCATGACGGCGAGGACGGCCGGGTCTACGCCTGCTCTGGAACCAACCAATACGGCGGGGTGTCTATCCTAATCGGGGTGTATTCCGACTTCACCCTGGGGAAGATGGTGGTCCTCGAGAACACCGAATCCTATGGCTCGACGCTGCAGTCGAACTACCTCGACAAATACGACGCCGCCAACGACGGCGCGTCCCGCGAGGAGGCGCTTTACGACGTGGATTGCGGCGCCACCTACGGCGCGACGCTGGTCCGCGACATGGTGCTTGAGGCCGTAAGCCACTACAAGGAGGGCAAATGATGGAAAAGGAACATAAGCATCTCGGCGCCTTCCTGTCCGGGATAATCAAGGAAAACCCGCTGCTGGTCGGACTATTGGGCCTTTGCCCGGCTTTGGCCGTCACCACCAGCTTGGAAAGCGCCTTCGGCATGGGGGTGCTCTTCACCGTCGTCTTGACCTGCTCCAACCTCATCGTGTCACTGCTTAGGAAGATCATCCCGGAGGAGGTCAGGACCCCGTGCTACATCGTGGTCATCGCGACCTTCGTCACCATCGTCAAGATGCTCTGCGAGGCCTTCTTGCCGGAGCTATACTCATCGCTTGGCGTCTTCTTGTCGCTGATCGTCGTCAACTGCATCGTGCTCGGAAGGGCCGAGGCCTATGCCTCCTCCCATCCGGTCGGCGACTCGGTGCTCGACGGGCTTGGCAACGGCATCGGATACATGCTCGCCATCTGCCTCATCGCCCTCATCCGCGAGGTGCTTGGCTCCGGGCAATTGACCTTCGGCAAGACCTTCACCTTCATCGCCGAGGCCAACGGGGGCAGCCCGTTCGTGATCCCGCTGCTAAAGGGCAACGGCTACAACCTCTCGATCTCCTTCTTCGCAGAGCCCGCCGGCGCGTTCCTGGTGCTATCCATCGTGCTCGCCATCATCGCCGCCATTAGCCAGGCGAGGAAGAACAAGGCCCGCGTCGACGCGCGCCTAGCCAAGCAAGCGGCCCTCAAGGCCAAGGAGGAAGCGAAATGAACGTGTTCGTCGGGTTCATATTGGCGATACTTTCCTATTCGCTTATGAACAACGTGGTGCTGGTGCGCTTCTACGGCATCTGCTCCTTCGTCGGGGTCGGAAACAAGATAAAGAGCGCCGCCTGCATGGGCGCCGCGGTGAGCTTCGTCATAATATTGGCCACCGTCATCTGCTTCCCGATCTACAACTACGTCCTTGTCCCCGCCGGGGTGAGCTACCTCGACACCATAACCTTCATCCTGGTCATCGCCTGTTTGGTCATGGTGGTGGGGCTATTCATCAAGCGCTTCTCGCCCTCGCTATATAGGGCGCTCGGCATCTATCTGCCGCTGATCACCACCAACTGCGCGGTGCTAGGCGTCGTCAGCGAGAACACCGCCTCGCAGTTCGACTTCCTGACCTCGCTAGCCAACGGCATCGGGACCTCGCTTGGGTATCTGCTGACCATCGTCTTGTTCGCCGCCATCCGCGTGAGGCTTGAGGGCGCCAACACCCCGAAGGCATTCAAGGGCGTGCCCATCGCCTTGGTCGTGGCCTCGCTAATGGCCATCGCCTTCATGGGCCTATCCGGGATGATCACCCTATGACCATCGTTGCCCTTGGCAGCGTCTTAGGCATCGTGGGGGCGGTCGCCCTGATCATCGGGCTGCTCGCCGTATTCATCATCGCCTTGGTCCTCTACCGTAGGACCCCCACCCCCAAGGGCTGCGAGGACCTGCAGGCAACGCAGGAGAAATGCGGGGCCTGCAGTGCCAAGGACTGCCCCTTCAAGCAGAGGCTAGACAAGATCAAGAAGAAGGAAGAGGAGGAAAAATGAGATGCCATCCTACCTTGCGATAATCATCGCGTTCGCCATCCTGTTCGCCCTTGGGGCGATATTCGGCCTCGCGCTTTACTTCGCCTCGATATTCCTCGCCGTCAAGGAGGATAGGCGCATCAAGGCGGTCGCCGCCATGCTCCCCAACGCCAACTGCGGCGCCTGCGGGCACCCGGGGTGCCTGCAGATGGCCGAGGCCCTGGTCAAGGGCGAGGAGAAGGACCCCTCAGCCTGCAAGCCGGGCAAGGAGACGGCCAACTTCGCCCCGATCCGCGAGTACCTCAAATCCCACCCCGAGCCGGTTTATGAGGAAGACAACGACTAAGTTAGCCCTTCTGTTTCCGCTTGCGTTGCTTTATGGGTGCGCGAATAGCGGCCCGCTAAGCGAATCGTTCTTCGCCTTCGACACCGCCTTCGAGATAAGGGTGTACGACGGCAATAGGCAAGCCATCGAGCAGGTCAAAGACCTGCTTTTGGACATTTCCGGCGACCTCAACGCCCACGCCAGGGAGGCCGAGGACGGGCTTTTCGCCCTCAACCGCGACCGGCATCTGTCCAACCCATCCCCATACCTAGAGGAGTGCCTGCAGCTTGCGGTGAGCTACCGCGATGCCACGTCAAACTACTATTCGCCGTTCCTTTTCGCCCTGTCCACGCTCAGCAAGCAGGCGATCGCCAATGGGCAACTGCTCGACGAGGCGACCATCGCCGAGGAGATAGGCAAGTCCAACTCGACCTCCGTCTGCTTCGATGGCGGCATCTCGATACAGGGGGAGGCCAACATCGACCTCGGCGGCATCGCCAAGGGCTATGCCCTCGACAAGGCCAAAGAGGTTTTCGACGGCCTGGGCTGCTCGGCCTACATGGTCTATGCCGGATCGAGCTCTTTGCTTTTCGGGGACACCGGCGAGGCGGGGAAGAGCTTCACCCTCTCGCTCCGCGACTACCCCGGCTATAAGGTCGGCACAAAGAAATCGTCGGCCTCAATCAGCTCGGTTTTCGAGCAGGGCAAGATAATCGATGGGGAGATGCATTCCCACATCATCGACCCCCACGACGGAAGCGACGTGAGCGACCATTCGCTGGTGATGCTGCTTTCCCCCGAATCCGATGAGCCCGACCTCAACGCCAGGCTAGATGCCTATTCGACCGCGGCCATGAACATGGACGAGCGTCAGATGGAAGAGCTGCTCGGGGGGTATTCCTACGCCGTATTCGACGGCGAGGGGCTTTCCTTCTCCAAGGGCATTCAGTGGATATGAGGAAGCACCTGCCGACGTTGATACTTAGCGTTTCGGTGGCCTTCTGCGCCGTTTTGGGGCTTTTGCTCGGCTATCTGCTCGCGCCCAAGGCCGCCTTGGCGACCATCACCGGGCCGGGCTTCAGCTATTCGGTCAGCCTTTCCGACGACCATGTCTACGAAGTTGAGGGCAAGATGGGCGAGATGCTCATCGAGGTCAAAGACGGCAAGATAGGGGTCAAGCGGTCGGGCTGCCCGAACCAGTATTGCGTCCATCAGGGATACCGCGACGGCGGGGCGAGCATCGTCTGCGCCTACAACGAGGTCATGATCGGGTTCCAGGCCTCGGATTACGAGGTCATCGCATGAGCTACCGCGACTACTTCGGCATCTTCGCCATCCTCGTCGGCCTATTGGGGTGCTTCTTCGCCTCTAGGGAGAGGAAGCATTTGCCCTTGGTGCGGCTGTCGCTATACATCTGCCTTTCGTTGATCCTCGGCTATGTCGATTCCTGCATCCCGCTTTTTTTGCCCGGGCTGCGCCTTGGGCTCGCCAACGTGGTGGTGCTCATCGCCTTGCTCGACCTCGGATATGGGCCATCCGCCGCCGTGAGCCTATCCCGGGTGATGCTGCTTTCCTTGCTCCGCGGCGACTTCCTCGGCATGGGGTTCTTCATGTCGTTATTCGGGGCGGTCGCGAGCTATCTCTTCATGGCGGTTTTGCATGCCGCATCGAAAAAGCTCTCGCCGGTTTTCCTCTCGATCTGCGGCTCGTTAGCCCACAGCCTCGCCCAGGTCGGGGTGGCCTGCTTCTATTTCTCGACCGCCTCCCTGCTCTATTTCTATTTGCCCCTTCTATCGCTGCTGGGGCTATTGACTGGGGCCTTCTCCGGCATCCTGGCTGGCATGGTCGCGAAGCGAATCGGCAAATTAAGGCCTTGAAAGATTATGCCCTCTAAGGCAATATCATTGAGTTAGTGAGGTGTACATATGCCAACAGATCCAACTTCTCTTATCCATGGACAGTTCCGGTTCACCGGTTTTGGTCCGCGGGTGCTGCGCATCGTTAGGCGCGGCAAGAACGGCTTCAACGACCGCCCATCGCTTTTCGTGCCCAACCTTCCGCTTCTTACCCCCTCCCCGATCGAGCACCGCATCGACGGGGGGATGCTCTTGGTCGACAGCCATGGCTATGAGGTCAGGATGGACCTACAGGCCAAGACCCTGGCCGGGGTCTCCGTCTATAAGATCGAGGGCGAGGCCGCCACGCCGATCCTCACCATCGGCAAGGAAGACCTCAAGAACACCGGCGAATTGCCGCTCCCGGAGCACACCCCCGAGGTCTACGTCCTCTCCGACTCGCCGAGGCTAAGCCTGCCACGGCACGGCTACGTCGAGGACGGCAAGCCCAACAGCTCGTTCCTCTTAGACGAGGACGCCGAGGACGTCTATTTGATCTTCGCCGAGCGCGACCCCTATGTGCTCCGCAAGGTGCTTATATCCCTGACCGGCGTGGCCCCGATCATGCCTTTGAGCGCCTTCGGGTCCTGGGACTCGAAGTACTACGAATACAACGACGCGACCGTCGACGAGGAGATAGGCAACTACGCCAAATACGGGCTGCCGCTGGACAACTTCGTCATCGACACCGACTGGCGCGCCGCCGGGGCGACGGTGGGGGCGGGATACAAGCCCAACACCAAGGACTTCCCATCGCTGAAGAAGACCTTCGAGCGGCTGCACAAGAAGAACCTGACCGTCATGTTCAACGACCACCCCGAGCCGGTCAAGGGGGCCGATAACCTCTTCGATCCGAAGGAGGTGGCGTTCCGCAGGAAGAACCTGACCCATTTCCTCTCTCTCGGGCTGGATTATTGGTGGTTCGACCGCAACTGGATCACCCGGCTAAAGAGCATCGAGCCGGGCGACCACCCGACCCTCACCCCCGAGACGCTGGGCGCCTACCTATACCACGACGTGACCCGCAGCTACCTGGAGACCAGCGCCAAGGGCGAGTACCCCAAGCGGACATTGCTCATGAGCAACGTCGACGAGATAACCAACGGCGTCTACAAGGAGATAACCAACATCGCGAGCCACCGCTACGGCATCCAATGGACCGGCGACACCACCATGAGCGACGAGTTCATCGGATACGAGATCGAGAATTTGGTCCGCGCCGGGGCGAACCTCATCCCTTATTGCCATGGCGACATCACCGGCCACGTCGGGGACGGCAGCGACGAGCTCTACGTCCACTACATGCAGCTGGGCGTCTTCTCGCCGATATATCGGCTGCACTGCACCCACGACGTCAAGCGCTTCCGCCAGCCCTGGCTATGGGGCAAGCGGGTGCTCGACATCGCCCGGGACTACGATCTATTGCGCTACCGGCTATTGCCTTATTACTACTCCGCCGCCCGCGTCGCCTACGAGACCGGCACCCCGATCGTGAGGGCGCTGGGGTTCATAAAGGGCGAATCGACCCGGTTTGATGAGGCCAAGATCGGCGATGGGCTGCTCTTCGCCCCGATCTATACCCCGGTGAGCAAGATGGCTTTGCCCAAGCAGGCCTTCGCCTCGAGGATAAAGGCCAGCTACTACAACAACGAGTCGCTGCAGGGCGAGCCGGTTTACGAAGCCGAGTACGAGGGGGCCATCGACTTCGACTGGGGCACCCATTCGCCCAAGGACGGGGTGGTCGAGCGCGAGCACTTCTCGGCAGCCTTCGAGTTCGATCTGACCAACCCGCTGCAGGAGCCGATGAACCTGCTCATCGGGTCAGACGACGGCATCAGGCTATATGAGGACGGCAAGCTCGTCATCGATTCCTGGGTCAACCGCGGGTTCTACGTCGACAAGGGCCCGAAGCTCGGGGTGGGGGAGACCCACCATTACCGGCTCGAGTACTACCAGGGCGTGATGGGGGCGAAGCTAGTCGCCTACATGCTCCCCGAATCCGAGGAGCCGAAGAAGGAGAAGGACACCTACATCCCGCTAGATGGGGAATACATCGACCTATTCGACGGCTCGGTCCACGCCCCGGGCTCACTCGCGAGCCGGGAATACGGGCTCGAGGAATGCCCGCTGTTCGTCCGGACCGGGACCATCATCCCCTTGGCCAAGGAGTGCCTGAACACCCACGATTCCGACTGGTCTATGCTCAGCCTAGCCCTGTTCCCGCGCCGCGACGGCTCGGCCCATTTCACCCTCTACGAGGATGACCGCGAGACCGAGGCCTATATGCACGGTGAGTGGCGCAAGACCCGCTTTAGCGGCACCTACGTCGAGGACAAGCGCTCCTATGAGCTGACCATCGACGAGTCGGCCGGATCCTACGACGGGGCCGTTCAGGAAAGGGAGTACCGCTTCCAACTCTACCTGCGCAAGGACGAGGCCCTGAAGGCCATCCGCTGCGACGGGCAGGTGCTGCCATTCGACTTGGTCAAGCACAGCGGGACCGGGATGCCGCTCCCATTCGAGGGCCCAGCCCGGGCATTGGACTACTACGATTGCTCGGTGAAGCTGAGCAACGGCAAATCGCATATAGTCGAGTTCTTCATCGAGTAAGGCAATCCCCCGATTGGGGGATTTCTTTTTTCCTCGCAGGGCGCGGTCGGGGGCGAAACCGCCTTTGGCCTTGGCGGCGCGCGCACATTGTAGAAAAAATATACAAGTGTCCATTTCTAGAATATAATCAAAGGGCCAAGAAAATAGCTAATAGCGAAAGGAGTGTTTTCTAGAATGGCGAATTTGAAACAGAGGATTTGCATCATCGGCGGCGGCCCGGCTGGGCAGACGGTCGCGATGAACCTCGAGAAGAAGGGCTACGACAACTACGTGATCTACGAGAAGCTTGATCGCGTCGGCGGCAAGGCCTTCTCGCCCAAGATGAAGATGGGCCCGAACATGGAGGAGGAAAGGACCATCGAGATGGGCGCCGTCATGGGATGCGACACCTATTTCGCGGTCGCCGAGGCCGAGAAGTTCGGCGGGACCACCCACATCGGCGGGCCGGCCATGGGACGCAAGTTCATGACCACCGACGGCAAGGAGGTCAAGCGCGGCGTATTGCAGCTGCTCACCATGCTCCACAAGCTCAACAAGATGAGCAAGATATTGAAGAAGAAGTACTTCGGATACGACGTCAACGGCCACCGCGGCGTCGCCCAGGGCAAGTACGACGGCCCCTGGCCGGTCACCCCGGAGCTGAAGGTCATCAAGGGCGACAACCCGCACCTGAAGGACCTCTCGATGCCGTTCTCGGAATTCCTCAAGCTCAATAAGTGCGAGGAGGCCGCCACCGTCTGGCGCGGCCCATTCACCGCCTTCGGCTATGGCTATTTCGACGAGATCCCGGCGGCCTACGTCGTCAAGTACCTCGACGCCTTCACCGTCCGTCAGTTCCTGAAGACCGGCAAGCTCTGGACCTGGGCCACCGGCACCCAGTCGATCTGGGAGGGCGTCAACAAGCACCTGAAGCACCCGGCCGTCCTCAATAGCGAAGTCACCAAGGTCGAGCGCAAGGATGGCAAGGTCTACGTCACCATCAACGGCAAGGACACCGAGGAGTTCGACAAGCTCATCATCTGCACCCCGCTCGAGCTCTTCCTCAAATACGGCGATCCTTCCAAGAAGGAGACCGAGCTCTTCTCCAAGATCGTCCACAAGGAATACTTCACCATGGCGGTCTACCCGGACAAGCAGCCGGATACCTCCTACTACATCTTCGAGAACATGACCCCGGAGACCCGCGGCCACCTGATGGTCTTCTACTACCGCTGGCCCGGCGTCGCCAACCAGCCGGTCGTCACCTTCACGCTGCGCAACCACGCTGGCATGGAGGACGTCCCCTTCGAGGTCGCCCGCGACACCACCTTGGCCGACATGGACAAGGTCGGCCTGGGCGTCAAGAAGACCGAGCGCATCGACGACTGGTACTACTTCCCGCACGTCGACTCCAAGGACTACGCCGACGGGTGGTACGACAAGGTCGAGGCGATGCAGGGGCAGAACAGCACCTACTATGCCGGCGAGGTCATGGCCTTCGGCGACATGGAGGAGACCGCCGAGTACGCCCGCGACTTGGTCAACCGCTACTTCTGATAACGCTCCTAATGGGGGCCCATCCACAGGGACGGGCCCTTTTTTCGTCCACAAACGTTAACGAATAATCTCGATGGATGCTGAATAAATCACAATAGTTTAATAAAGATTAACATTTTCTCTTGAACCTCTCCCTTTTTCCTTCATAATTCCTTGAGTGAATGGAGGGAAGGATGATGCCATTAGCCTTAGCGACACCCGGAAGCGACCTATGCGTGGTCAGAATAAGGGGCGACGACAAGCAGCGCCGCCACCTGCGGAGCTTGGGGATACTTGAGGGATCCGAGCTCAGGCTCCTAAGTTCCAACCACGGGGCTTGCCTATGCGCCGTCAAGGGCTGCCGCTTGGGGATTGGGGCATCGCTTTCCTGCCTGATTTACGTCAAGGAGGTAAATCAAGATGAAGCTCGCTGAGCTAAAGGTCGGCGAATCGGCCGAAGTTAGGGATGTGGCGGGGAAAGGCGCTTTGAGGCGCCGGCTATTCGACATGGGCATAACCCCGGGGACGGAGCTGTTCCTGCGCAAGAAGACCCCGCTCGGTGATCCGATCGAGATCACCATCAGGGGCTATGAGCTGACGCTAAGGGCCCATGAGGCGGAATCGGTGGAGATCGAGAGGATATGAAAACCATCGCGCTCATCGGCAACCCCAATTCGGGGAAAACCACCCTTTTCAATGCCCTCACCGGCTCGAGCGAATACGTCGGCAACTGGCCCGGCGTCACCGTCGAGCGCCACGAAGGCGTATACCGCGCCAAGCGGAAGGACGAGGGGATAAGGATCGTCGATTTGCCCGGCATCTACTCGCTTTCCCCCTACACCCCCGAGGAGGAGATAAGCCGCTCCTATTTGCTTTCGGGCGAGCCCGAGGCGGCCATCTGCGTCCTTGACGCCACCAACCTCGAGCGCAACCTTTATCTGGCGCTGCAGGTGCTGGAGATGGACATACCCGTCGTCTTGGCGGTCAACATGATGGATGCCGCCGAGGCTTCGGGGCTGAAGATAGACCTGCCCTCGCTTTCCGACTCGCTTGGCGTCCCCTGCGTCGGCATCAGCGCCCTGCGGGGGCGCAACCTCGATGCGCTGATGAAGGTCGCCTCCAAGGCCTCCGAGTCGAAACGGCACGGCGAGTGCTTCCTAAGGTTCGGATCGGACATCGACCGCGCCAAAGAGGTTTACGAGGGCGCCGGGGCGAGCAACCCCCTGTTCCATGCCATAAAGGCGCTCGAGCGCGATGAGCTCGAGCAGAAGGAGAACCCCAAAGCCTACGAGGAGACCATCGCTTGCTGCCCAAACCCCGACTACGAGTCGAAGATCGCCGACGCGAGGTACCGCTTCCTTTCTTCCATCTGCAAAAAAGCCGTTAAGGGCGGGGCGGCCAAGGGGAAGGACAAGCTCTCGCTTTCTGACCGGATCGACAAGGTATTGACCAACAAGTGGGCCGCCATCCCCATCATGGCGGTGCTGCTGTTCGTCATCTTCCACCTGGTGTTCGGGACCGACCTGCTCTACATCGGCTCGATTTACACCGCAGCGACCGGCAATACCTTGTTCGCCGAGGGATTCCAGGGGTTCAGCTGGACCATCGGCGGGGAGACCTACCAGCCCTTCGCCGACCTGTTCTACTCCGCCGAGGGCATCAACGGGCCCGGCGAGTTCCTCCACATGCTGGCCGGGGATTCCGAGACCGGTTTGATCGGCTGCCTATGCCTGGCCATAAGGCAGGGGCTACTTGCCATCGATAGCCCGACCTGGATCGTCGGCTTCATCTGCGACGGCGTCCTCTCCGGGATCGCGGCTGTCCTCGGCTTCGTGCCGCAGATAATGCTGCTGTTCGCCTTCTTCTCCTTCCTCGAGGATTCCGGCTACATGGCCCGAATCGCCTTCGTGCTCGACCGGATATTCCGCCGCTTCGGCGTGTCTGGCAAGGCCTTCCTGCCGATGATAATGGGATTCGGCTGCGCCATCCCGGCCATGATGAACACCAGGACGCTTTCCTCCGACAAGGAGAGGATAAAGACCATCCGCGTGATCCCGTTCTTCACCTGCGGGGCCAAGGCCGAGTTCCTGGTCATCATCGCCGCCCTGATCGCCGCGACCATCGGGGTCGATCCTGGCGTCTTCACCTTCCTAACCTATATCTTCGGCGTGGTCGTTGCCATGGTCGCGGTCATCGTCATGACCAAGACCACCCAGCGGGAGAAGGCTCCCCCGTTCATCATGGAGCTTCCCGCCTACCACCTTCCCCAGCCCAAAGCATTGTCGCTGCACGTGCTGGAAAGGGGCTCGCACTTCATCAAGAAAGCCTTCACCATCATCTTCGCCTCGACCGTCATCATCTGGTTCTTGGCCAACTTCACCTGGAGCTACCAGGCGGTCTGGGATCTGCCGGCAGAAACCGCCGACAAGAGCTCAATCCTCTATTCCCTCGGGACCTTGCTGCAGCCGATATTCACCCCGCTTGGCTTCGGCGTTCAGACCGGCGACTACGGCTGGATATACGCCGTCAGCTCCATCCAGGGCATCGTGGCCAAGGAGAACGTCGTGGCCGTCGCCGAGACGTTGTCCGCCAACAGCGGGTTCGCCTCATTCTCCGACTTCGCTTTGTCCTCTGGGATCTCGACCGGCGGGCTGGTCGGGTTCGCGGTGTTCAACATGCTGACCATCCCCTGCTTCGCCTCGGTTGCGACCGCCAAATCCGAGCTCAAGGATAAGAAGGCCTACTATGGGTCGCTGCTGTTCTGGGTCGGGCTTAGCTACATACTCGGCTGCCTGTCCTACATCACGGTCGAATGGGCCTGGACCTTGGGGATAACCATCCCGCTGGCCGCAGCGGCGGTGGTGGGCCTCTTCCTATACGACCGCTACAAGACCCGGAAGGAGGCCGCCTCGTGCTGATTCCGGCCCTCGCCTCGCTGACCTGGATCGCCTACCTTTTCGCGGGCGCCGTCCTTCTGGCCTTCTTCGCGCTGCTGGTCTACAAGGCGGTGTCCTCGCTAAGGGGCAAGAAGACAGGCTGCTGCTGCGGGTCGAAGGGCAAGAGGCTGGTAAAGGAGTTCCATAAGCTAAAGCGCAAGGAGTGTTGCTGCCATGGAAGAGACGACGAAGAGGAAGGCCCTTCTCTGCATCGATAAAGCCCGCGACGGGGAAGGGCGGTTCGCCTGCAAGGCGGTGGGGATAACCATGGGCGTCAGCAAAGCCCGGGCCTCGGTCATCCTCCACTGCCTGGCCAAAGAGGGCTATTGCCTGAAGGGGGACCGCCGCGATTACTTGCTGCTGGAGAAAGCGGAGGCCGAGATCAGTCGCCTCAAAGGCCAGGCCAAGGCGCTTTCCGAGCGACTGGGCCACCTCAACCCAAGGATGAGGAAGGAGCTGGTCGACCTGCTGCTGTCCCATGGCAGCGAGGAGCTCATCGACCTTCTCTGCAAGCCCAAATAGAGATGATTCCTCCAAAAAACGTCAGCGTTGAATTGCGTTGACGTTTTTTTGGAAAAATTTTTCTGCAAATTCTTGAAATTATTTCTCCGCGTGGTTAATTCTTCTCATCAAGAAGGGACAAAACCATGAAAACGAACAAGTTGAAATTGCTCGTTCTGGCGGCTGCCTCGTTAGCAGTGGCCGCCTGCGGGCCAACGACCACAACCACCGATTCGACCGGCACGTCGACTCCGCCGAGCTCGACCCAGACCTCGACGTCCGAATCGACGTCCGAATCGACGTCCACCTCGACCACCATCCCGGTCGTCACCCATACCGTGACCGTGGCCGCAGGCGAGGGGTATACCGCCACCTTGGATCACGCGGACGGCGTGTATGAGGAAGGGGAGACCGTTACCGTCTCCATCACCGTGACCGCGGTCGGCATGACCGTCGGCGAGGTGAAAGCCGGAGAAACCGCGGCTACCGTCGGCGTCGAGGAAGACGGCACCTACACCGCGACCTTCACCCTTGGGACCGAGGATACCGAGGTCACCATCACCCTGAAGGCCAAGGAATATTCTATCGGCACGCCGGCCATCCTCGGCGACATGGCCTCCTATTTCATCACCGGGGTCACCTTCTCGGCCGCCGACCAGACCAAGGTCGCCTACGGGACCGAGGTCACCGTCACCGTCTTGTTCGACCAAGAGGATGGGGCGGGCGCGAGCGACATCGCCGGGGCCATCGTCTACATCAACGGCGTCGGCAAAGCCTTGACCCCCGACGAAAGTAGCGTTGTCGGATCGGGCTGGAGCATGGGCTACACCAAGGCCACCGCGACCTTCACCATGCCGGCGGAGTACGTCGAAGTCGCCGTCTTCATGGGCTATGCCTACCTATCCGAGGATGAGGCCAGCGGCTTCACCCTCAAGGTCGAGAAGAACGATTACGTCACCGTCTACGGCGCGGCCGAAGGCGTCTACTACGAGCAGATCAGCCTCCTATACGTCGCCGAGCCCGGATATAAGGTCACCGGCTGGGAATACTCCGCCGACGGCGGCGAGTCCTGGGAGCCGTTCACCGGTTTCTATTCCGGATCGACCACCGGCACCATGTCAACCTACTCGGTCGGCACCGGCGAGGTGCTTCTTAGGGTCGTCGGCGAATACGTCGGCTCGGCCCCGATCACCTACACCAACGGCGATAAGGTCGTGAACACCGAGACCGGCGAGCTTCCGACGGCGGCCACCATCGGCGAGACCGTCACCATCGGCTATATGGGCGCGGATGGGTATTCCATCACCGATGCCGCGACCATCGAGGGCGTCGATCCCGAGAACATAATCACCAACTACGAGAGCTACGGCGGAGAGTGGCAGCTGTCGTTCGTCATGCCCGAGAACGAGGTCACCATCACCTTCTCCGTCGGGGAGAACGGCACCCTTAGCTACCAGCCCAACGAGCACGTCACCTCGGTCGAGTTCCGCGACTCCAGCTGGTCCGGCAATGTCATAACCTCGGCCGCGGCCGGCGCCTACGTCTATGCCTACGTCACCGTTGAGGAGGGCTACACCTTGGTGTCCGGCTCGGTCAACGGCGGGGAGGCCATCGAGGCCGGCAGCGACTACGAGGGCAACGCATACATCGCCTTCGCCATGCCTTCCGACGGCTCCGACGCGGTCCTCACCCTCAACGTCGGGCAGAACCACAGCCTCTCCTACAATGAGAGCGAGGATTACAGCCTTACCTTCATGGTCGACTACGTCACCGCCGAGCAGGCCGCCGCGGGCCAGACCGTCGACTTCACCCTCCGCCCGGCCAGCGTCTTCATCACCCCGACCAAGCTGACCCTAGACGGCGAGGATATCACCTTCACCAAGTCCTCCTATGGCAATTCCTACACCGGAAGCTTCACGATGCCCGACCACGACGCGGTCCTCAACGTCGAAGTCGCCAAAGAGGAGGGCCACACCCTTACCCTCACCCTCGACGACAACAAGGACCTCATCGACGACCTCGAGATCACCGGCGGCAGCTCGCTTGACCTACTCGGCGTCGCCTCTGGCACCGAGACCCTCACCGGCGAGTTCCTCGTCGGGGAGACCCTCTCCATCGATCTGACCACCACCGCCTCCGACGCCCTGACCCCCGAGCTATACCTCGTCAAGGGCAGCGAGGAGGAGAAACTCGAGCCGACCGACATCAGACTCTACGACACCGATCCGGCCACCATCGGCTACGAATACGCCAACGTCACGCTGACCGAGGACATCACCGGCTTCGCCCTCCGCTACGCCACCAAGGCCGCCGCTTCGGCTACCTTGACCGCCAAGGACGAGGGTGGGGCGGACCTCACCATCGATGGGCTGACCTACACCCTCAACGGCACCACCACCTATGAGACCATCGATGGCCTAAGCGCCGCCATCAAGGTCGGCGACCTGCTCACCATCAACCTCCCGGCCGCCCCGGCAGACAGGGCCTACAACCTGACCGTCAAGGTCGGCGAGGCCGAGCTTGAGCCGATCTCCGGGACCACCTACCTGGTCACCGGCCCGGTCGACATCTCCATCGAGCGCATCGTCTCCTATGCCTTGACCATCAACGACGGCAGCAACGACCGCATCTCGGTCAACATCTCCTACGATGGCAAGACCTATTACGGATCGTTCGATGGCCTGGAGCTTGGCAAGACCATGGAGCTCACCTTCTCCGCCTACTACCTCGGTGGCAAGACATACACTGTCACCATCACTAACGGCGACGAGGAGCCGATCACACTTCAGGTCCTCGAGGCCTACGAAGACTACACCGCGACCTTAACCGTCGCCGGCAGCGTCACCATCGACATCGTCGCCGACTAACCTCGGTTAGACTTAGCCAGCCCGCAAAGGCTGGCTTTTTCTTTGCAAAAACCGCTTGTCAAAAATCGTAGCGGCTCGAAAATAAAACGGTGCGAGGTGAATCAATGAACAAACGAGTCTATTTGCTTATTTCGTGCATAGCGGCGATGGGGCTAGCCTCCTGCGCCGGCGAGGCGAGCTCTTCCTCTGTCGATGACGGGGGAACGGTTGGCCAATCATCCACCAAGACCAGCGAGTCCACCCAATCGGAGTCGACTGATACCACGCCGTCGGGCGGCGAGGACACCGATAGCTCGACTGAGCCTGTCGGCGGTGAGAATACGGATACAACTCCCGTTGGCGAAGACAGCGAGCCCGACGATGAGCCGGATGCATTGCTAGAGGAGGCGATCGCGGCGATGGGGCATAACTACACCGCGAACGTCTACTATGGCGACGCCTTGACTTACCGCCACCTCTGCACCGAGGATGGCATCTACAAGGACTACTTCGACGAATGGAGGTCGAGCGGCTTCATGTTCGGCGAGGATGGGCTGGCCTATTTCTTCGAGCTTCAGGATGGAGAGATGGTGCTTGACGACGAGCCGTACCTCGATTTCTACGATGAGCCCTATACCAAGGAATACGTCATCTCCCGCGACTACCAGGTGAGCTGGGTCCACGCGGAGGACTTCGTCAAGACCGCGCCCAACACCTACGTAGCCAAGGAGGAGAAACTATATGAGCTTTCCCACGGGCTCGTCGATGCGGGGCTGCCGACCGGCATCACCTTGCTCACCGAGAATGGCAAGGTCAAGTCGGTGAGCATAGAGGACTTCGTCGACGAGGACTCGGGGATGCTCGACACCGCGACCATCGAGTTCGTCGACGTCGGGACCACCGTGCTCGACTTCTCCAAGCCTGAGAAGCCGGATTTCGTCAGCCAGCTTCCGGCGGAAACTGATCCCACTAAGCCGGTTGCGCCGGAGGAATACGACCTCGAGAACTACCATGAGCCCGATCCATTCGAGCCTGGCGAAAGCGAGGGCGGCGAGCTTGGCGATGCCCTGTTCGCCCTTAAGAGCAACGCCGCCTACGCGATGGAGGACTACTTTGAGGACACCGTCAACAAGGGCACCGATTACTGGGAGCCATCGTCCGCCGAATACGAATTCAGTTTCAAGGGCAACGAGGCCTACATCGAGAATGTATATTCCGGGGTCAGCAACTACCTGGTTAAATCCGGTGACGAGGCCTACCGCGTGGACATCCACGGCCACACCTACGCCTTCGTCAAGCGCGACCTCTCCTTCGAGGACGCCACCTTGGGCGGGAACGTCTTCGCCAAGCTGCGCGTCGATATGTTTGATGATGGCTCTGCGGGCGTTTACAAGGCCAAGCAGAGCGCCCTAGCCGAGCTAGACCAGATGATGGCTTATTGCGCCCGCGGGAAGGATAGTTTCTATACCGGCGACCCCGACACCTACGTCAAGCAGGCCACCCTCACCTTGGAGGGAGGCAAGGTCAAGTCGTTGGTGGTGGAGCGCTACTTCACCTTCCACGATGGCTACGATGACCTGCAGCGGATCACCTTCACTGTCGATTCCGAGGCCGATCCGCTTGTCATGCCTTACGAGAACGGGTACTTCGATGCCGACGAGCAGGCCATCGTCGACGCGATCGTCAAGACCGGCAGCAACTACACCGTGAGCTACGCCTATTACGACGATACCACTCGGACCGAGTATTACGGCGACCGGGTCATCTACAAGGACTACGGCTACGACTGGGGGTCAAGCGGCTACGTATACATCAACGACTACGCCTACTTCCTCGAGATCGAGGATGGGGTGGTCCACGTCGACGAGCAGCCCTATAAGCCCTACATCAACTCCGATCTGGAGTGCTATCGGGCCTACATGGAGAAGTGCTACCTGCCGCTTACCTTCGTAAACCCCAAGGACTGGACGTTCGACGGGACCTGCTATGTGGTCGACGACGCCAAGGCCGAGGACTACGACTACGAGTGGTTCGGGACCGGGGACTCCGTCGCCTCGATGAAGCTCTACCTGAGCGATGAGGGCTACGTCGACCGCGTCGAGATGCTCTCCTCCGGCTATGGGGCGGACGATCTATTGAGCACAATGACATTCACCGACATAGGCACCACCGAGTACCAAGGATGAGGATAGCCGGGCGAGCTGGAGTAGTCCACAAAAAGTAGACAATCCATAAAAAGCCTCAATACCCCATGTCGGTCCTGTACTGACGTGGGGTTTTGTATCCCAGGCAGCACATGGGCCGTTCGTTGTTGTAGTAATCGACGTAGGCC
>CASFCI010000013.1:0-29603 GCA_949293175.1 uncultured bacterium | reverse complement strand
TTTGGGCAATGTTGGCCAACCCCATCGCCACGAAACGGCCAAAAAACCACGAAAATCACTTTGTAAAAGAAATCGTGGCGTTTACATTGTCACCTAACCTTCCCGGCTAACCGCCTCGAACAGCTTCATGGCCTCGAGGATGGTATCGTCCATGTCGAAGTAGCGGTAATTGGCGAGGCGCCCGAGGAAATAGACGCCCTTTTCTTTGCCAGCCAATTCCTTGTATGCGGCGGATAGCGATGAGTTGCGCTCGTCGTTGATGGGGTAATAGGGAATCTTGCCAGGTGCGAAGGAATCGGGATACTCGTAGGTGACGACGGTGTAGGGCAGCCCTTTAAGCGAGTCGTCGAACATCTTGTGCTCGCACACCCTGGTGTATCCCGGCTCGCGGTCGGTGTAGTTCACGACCGGGTTGCCTTGGAAGGAGGACACCGGCTTGACCTCGGTCTGGAAGCGGAGGCTCCGATACTCAAGATGGCCCAACTTGAATCCGAAGTACTCGTCGAGGCAGCCGGTGTAGATGACCTTATCGGCGAGCTTATCCAGCTCGGCCTTATGCTCCAGGTAATCGACGCCAAGCCTCACCTCGGCCCCCGACAGGAGGTTGTCGATGAGCTTGGAATACCCGCCTTTGGGCAGACACTGGTAGGGATCGTTGAAATAGTTGTTGTCGTAGGTGAACCGAAGCGGCAATCTCTTGATGATGGAGGCGGGGAGATCCTTGCAGTCCCTTCCCCACTGCTTCTCGGTGTAGCCTTTGACCAAGGTGTTGAAGATGGTCCGCCCGACCATCGAGAGGGCCTGCTCCTGCAGGTTCTTCGGATTGGATATGCCCTCCGCATCGACCTCCTCCTTTATCTTGGCCTTGGCCTGCTCGGGAGTGTCAACCCCCCAAAGCTCGTGGAAGGTGTTCATGTTGAATGGCATGTGGTAGTAATGGCCCTTGTAGTAGGCAAGCGGGGAATTGATGAAAGGGTATGTCTCCACGTGGGAGGTGAAGAAATCGTAGGCCGCCTTGGAATCGGTGTGGAATATGTGGGGGCCGTATACGTGGACCGGGATCCCCATGACGTCGGCGGTGTAGATGTTCCCGCCGAGATGGTTTCTCTTCTCCACCACCAGGACCTTCTTGCCCTGGTCGAGGGCGAGCCGGGCGAAACTTGCTCCGGAAAGCCCGGAGCCCACGATGAGGTAATCGAATTTTTCCATGGGCTAATTGAAAACCAACTAGCCGAGCTTGTCTAGATGTTAGGATATGCATATGAAACAGTACCTCAATACCGGCTATGCCTTCTGCAAAGGGTTCGACCCCGACCTGGATTGCCCTGGGGATATCGAATTGCCCCACCCGGCGGTTTACCTGCCCCATCATTACTATTCCAGCGGCGACTACCAGGGCCAATTCACCTACGCGACCTGCTTCGACGACGAATTTCCCGAGCTGCCAAGCAAGCTCCTCCGCTTCGAGGGGGCGATGCTCAAGATGGAGGTGCTGCTCAACGGGGAAAGCCTCGGCAAGTTCATATCCGGGTTTTTACCGGTCGACATCGACGTCACCGGCAAGATAAGACGGAAGGGCAACCACCTCGTGGTATTGCTCGACTCAACAGAGGACGAGGAGATCCCGCCTTTTGGCAACGTGGTCGATTACCTGACATACGCCGGGCTTTACCGCGGGGTGTGCCTGATTAGCCAGCATGAGTCGCATTTAAGCGACATCTACGCGCGGGGGAACTCCAAAGGGGAGATTTTCGTCGAGGCCTACGACGCGAAAGGTCAGCGCACCGAGGACATCAAGTGCACCCTGTATCTGGATAAGCAGCGGCTGGTCGACTTCAAGGGAAGCAAGGGAAGGCTGTTCGAGCCCAAAGCGTATTCGCCTTCTTCCCCGACTTTATACCTGCTCGAGGTCAATTACGGCGAGGAAAGATACAGGCAGCGGATCGCCTTCCTGGACTATAGCTGGACCAAGGACGGGTTCTTCCTAAATGGCAAGCGCCTGAACCTCATCGGGCTCAACCGCCACCAGAGCTACCCCTACTTCGGCTCGGCAGCCCCCAAGGCCCTGCAGGAGGACGACGCGAGGCTACTTAAGGATCTCGGCATCAACCTCGTCCGGACCTCGCATTACCCGCAAAGCGAGGACTTCCTCTCCGCCTGCGACGAGCTCGGGCTCTTCGTCATCGACGAGATACCGGGCTGGCAGCACATCGGGACATCGAAGAAGTGGCGGGAAACCGAGCTCGACTTCTGCCGGAGGATGATCAGGAAGGAAAGGAACCACCCCTGCCTGATCGGATATGGCCTGCGCATCGACGAATCGCCCGACGACCACGAGCTTTATTCCGCCTTGGAGAAGATAAAATCCGAGCTCGATCCCTACCGCCCCTCGCTTGGCGTGAGGAACTTCATCGGCTCGGAGCAGCTAGAGGACATATACGCCTACAACGACTTCTCCTGCTCATCCACCAAGCACGGGCTCATCAACCCGCGGAAATACGGCGACAATAACAAGGCCAAGATGGTGTCCGAGCACAACGGCCACATGTTCCCGACCAAGATGACCGACCGCGATGAGCGGCGCGACGAGCAGGCCCTGCGCCACCTTAGGGTTCTAGACGACGGCTTCAAATACAAATCGCTCTCGGCGGTGGTCGGCTGGTGCGCCTTCGACTATGGCACCCACATGGACTTCGGCTCGGGCGACATGATCTGCTACCATGGCGTGTTCAGCATCTTCCGCAACAAGAAGGAGGCGGCCTACGCCTACGAGAGCCAGTTCACCTCCCACGACGTCGCCTACATCGGGCAGAGCCTCGACCTCGGGGATTCGCCAGAGACCCTATTGCCGGAGAGGATGCCGATATACACCAACGCCGACAAGGTCACCCTCTACCGCGGCGACATGCTGGTGGGCGACTTCTTCCCCGACCGCAAGGGATACCCCCACCTACCCCATCCGCCGGTATTCATCGACTCGTTCATCCCCGATGCGGCCTTGCCCAAGTACATGAAGGGGCTTGAGAGGAAGCGGGTCAAGAAGGTCCTCGCCTACGCCTCGAGCCATGGCCTAAACGCGCTTAAGCTGCGCCACAAGCTCGCCATACTCTATTCCATGGTGCGGCATCGGCTGAAGTTCGCCGACCTGCAGGAGATCTACGTCGGGGCGGTCGGGATCTGGGGGAACAAGCGCCTCGACTACCGCTTCGAGTTCTACCGGGGTGGCAAGAAGTTCAAGACCATAATCAAGTCGCCCTGCCACTACTCGACGCTAGAGATTACCGCGAGCAAGACAAGCCTGGAATACGGCAAGACTTTTGACGCGGCGAGGGTAGAGATTCGCCGGGTCGATGAGAACGGAAACCTGCTCCACCTCGACGGCGGGCCGATAACCCTTCAATCAAAAGGCCCCATCAGGATAATGGGGCCCGAATGCATCTGCCTCGAAGGCGGAGCTGGGGCGGTCTACGTCGCCTCTATGAAGGTGAAATCGCCGCAGAACGCCGTTTTGCTGCTTAAAGAAGGGGACAGAGAATACTCAATCGGCTTCCTGGTTGGCTAAGGCTTCGCGCTCCTTGATCTCCTTTTCGATCTTGGCGTAGAAGCCCTCGTCGATCTTGTAGCCGAAGTGTATCAGGCAATAGGAGGCGATGAGGAAGAGCAACGCGCTGCCGACCATCCAGATGCCCATGACGTTTTTGCTGCCGGCGTCGACCGCGGCGATGATGGCGTCGACCTCGTTGGCAGCCGCCTGCTCAAGCGCGGCCCTCTCCTCGTCGGTTTGGGCCAGCGAGACGTCGTGGGCGAGGTTGGTCTGCACGTCGGATATCTGCTGGGTGATGCCGTAAATGCCGGCCGAGAGGAAGCTGACCATGATGAGTCCCTTCTGCAAGGCCGAGCTGAGCTTGGCGGTGAACGGTCGCCAGCTCGAGGCGACGGCTTCCTTCCTTTCGCCGTACTTCCACTGGTTGTACTCGATGCAGTTCTGCAGCATGACCAGCAGCACCATGTAGAAGATGCCTTGGGCGCCGAAGAAGAATAACGGCGGGATGTAAAGCAGCGGCAGCGTGCCCCCGAAGGCCCACAGCAAACCGGAGGGGCTGGCGTCGTTATAGGCTAGCGGCTTATCGGAGAATAACGGGAAGCCCACCAGGAATAGCACGGCGTAGGCCACGATGGCCACGAAGAAGCACCAGGTCATTAAGGTCTGCCGCTTGAAGTGGTTGATGAGCGGCTTGAACAACAGCTGGGCGGCGATGGTCCCGATGGCATACATCACGGTGAACACCAGCATGATCGAGCCCCCGGCGTCCCCGCCATAGCCGAAGCAGAGGTAGAAGTAGTTGGAGCCGAAGCTCACGACCAGGCTCGCCGCGGCATAGTAGAGGAAGATGGCGATGACCACGATGAGCAGGGGCTTGTTCTTGCCGATCATCCTGAACATGTCGGTGATCTTGGTGCCCTCGCTGGCCTTCTGCTGGCTCGGATCGATCCGCTTCTCCTGGCAGAAGAAGAATATCGCGAGCTGGGAGGCGAGGAAGAGGACCGAGCTCACCACGGCGATGATCCCGTAGATGTAATAGGAGTTGGTCGCGGTCGGGAAAAGCGAGCAGACGCCATACATCACGAAGGTGCCGACCGAGATGAATAGGCTCACCAGGAAGGTGATGTTGTTGCGCTGCTTCTCCCCCGAGGTGAGCGAGGGCACCATCGCCCAATAGGCGCAGTCGTTCATCGTGAAGACGAAGTCCCAGAGGAAATAGAAGATGCCGAAGCAGAGGACGTACCACCAGCCGGTCGGCTTGCATAGGAATAAACAAAGCATCACGATGGTGTTTCCGATGCCTCCGATCAATATCCATGGCTTGTATTTCCCTGACTTGAAGCGGATCTTCTCGATGATGAAGCCCATGATGGGGTCGTTTAGCCCATCCCAGATCAGGCAGATCACGAAGATGATGTTGATGACCACTATCTGGGCCGAGTATTGGCCGCTCGCGTCCCAGGACGAGGAATAGGTCCCGAGCACCCCGGAATACATCATGAAGGTCAATAGGAAGGACGACACCAGCTGGTAGGCGGCGTCGCGGAAGGCCCCGGCCGAGGAAAATATCCACTTGGTCCGCTTGGGGATCTCATCCCCCTCGTATGTCTGCATGAAGAAAAGCTGCCCCCGCGATTTGGTGTCGATGTGCTTACGCATGTTGTGCCTCCATTGCCATATATTAAACCTGATCAAAGCAAAATCGAAGCGCTTCCATGACCCTTTTTCGCCATAGAAGAATATAATTACGCGGCTATGATAGGGACCCTCGCGATTAGCATTGCCAGCTGCCTACTGATGGCCAGCAGCGCAATCTTCTTCCCCAACGTCAACTTCAAGGGGCATCATTTCCCACTTTATTGCCTGTTCCCGCTGCTGGGCGCGATCGCCTTGCTCGCCTCAGGGCTAGTCGACGCCGGCCACCTGGTGGACCTATTCACCTCCAATTCGCCGGTCAACCCGCTGCAGATACTCTTGCTCTTCTTCTCGATGGTCTTCGTCTCGACGATGCTAGACGAGGAGGGCTTCTTCGCCTACCTCGCGAAGAAGGCGCTTAGCCACTCGGGCAGCTCGCAGTACGGGCTCTTTACCCTGCTTTTCGCCTTCGTGAGCATCCTCACCGTCTTCACCTCCAACGACATCATCGTCTTGACCTTCACCCCGTTCCTCATACTTTTCTGCCGCCATGCCAAGATCGACCCGATACCCTACCTGCTATGCGAGTTCATCGCGGCCAACACCTTCTCCGCCTTCCTTCCGGTCGGCAACCCCACCAACATCTTCCTGACCCAGGCGCTAGAGATCTCCTGGGCCGACTACCTGCTGTCGATGAGTCTGCCGTCTTTGGCCGCGGGGCTCGTCGCCTATTTGGTCCTGCTGCTTCTTTTCTCCAAAAAGCTAAAGAAGAAGATCGAGGTCAAGGAAGAGGACGACGCCTGCATCGAAGACAAAGTCTCGCTCGCGGTCTGCATTGCGGCGCTATCCCTATGCATCCTCAGCTGCGCCCTCTCCTCCTTCCTGCCCCTGCCTAGCTACCTCTGCTGCTTCATAGTGGCCGTGGCGCTGCTATTCTTCTCGCTTATAAAAGGCGGGCTCCGCCATAGCGTGAGGAAGCCGCTCAGCGCTTTGTCGCGCCTCCCCTACTCGCTATTGCCCTTATTGCTTGGCATGTTCGTCATCGTCTTCTCGCTCAAGGAGGAAGGCATAACCGAGGCGATCGGCCGCTTACTAAGCGGGGAATATGGCATCTGGAGCTACGGCGCGACCTCGCTATTCGCGGCCAACCTCACCAACAACATCCCGATGTCGGTCCTCTATGAGGAGATATTCCTAAGCGTCCCCTACGACGAGTTCGAGGTCTACGCGGTGATACTATCGAGCAACCTCGCCGCCTACCTCACCCCGTTCGGCGCCTTGGCGGGCCTCATCTTCATCTCCAAATGCCATAGTGAGGATGTTCCGCTTACCTTCTCGAAGTTCTGCCTATACGGGATTATCACCGCAATACCCTGCCTGATCGCCGGGCTTGGGGTGCTGCAGATAGAGTCGCTATTGATGCGATAACCCCGCAAATCCAAGCCGGTATACGAAAAAAGCCATCCGTTTGAAGTGAGCCGGGTGGCTTTTCGATTTCATTTGCCCTGCCTTATGGCCCCGAGGGGGTATAGCAGGTTCTTGTAGACGATGTCGGCGGCCTTCTGCTCGTCTTCCCCTTTGCCCAGATCGAAGTAGGCGTCGAAGAAGCAGAGCAACGAGCCGATGATGCCCGGGATGGGCGATTGGTTGCCGAGCTTGTTGGAGGCATCGTTGGCGAGGCCGAAGAAGAAGTCCTCGACCTCCTTGAAGTGCTTCTGATGGATCGCGGCGACCATCATGAGCCCCTCCTTGCCGAGGGTCTCAAGCTCATCGTAGGGAATGGTCTGCTTCTGCTGGACCTCGGTCACGTAGCGGAGGAAGTCGCTTTCCTCCCTGACGACGAAGTTGCGGAAGAAGACGGCCTGGTTGTGGGTCATTCCGCCGCTAGAGGCGCCGACGGATATCATGGTGCGCTCCACCACCTGGGCGAGCAATCGGCAGAAGTTCTTGTCGCTGGAGTCGAACTCGTCCTTCTTTATCGCGGGGTCGATGGCCTTGAATAGCCCCACTAATCCCAAGTCGACGGCGGAATAGTAGGAGAAGGCCGACTTCTCAAGCTCTTCGGGGGCAGCCATCATTCGCCCTTTCTGGTCGAGGCGATCTTCGGATCGGCCATGGCCGCATTGGCCGCGCCGAGCATAGTGGTCTCCTTCGATTCATGGCCGTATTTGTCGACGTCGGCCGCATCGCGAACCTCATGGGTGAGGCAGCACGGGCCGCCGATGCAGCCGCCAGGGCAGGCCATTCCCTCGATGAAGTTGCCCTGCAAGCGGCCGTTCTTGGCCTGGGTGAGGGCCATCTTGCACTGGTCGAGGCCGCTAACGGCTACCGGCTTCACCTCGAAGTCGATGTTCTGCTCCTTGAGGGCCTGCCTGACGGCGTCGGATAATCCGCCGCTGCGGGCGAAGATACGGCCATAGTAGGAGGCATTGTCAAGCGGTTTCTCCTCGAGCTTGGTGAGGTCGATATCACGGGCATCGATGAGGGCCTGCAGCTCCTCGAAGGTGATGACGCAGTCCACGTAGGGGGCGGAGTCCTCGCGGAACATCTCCATCTTCTTGGCGATGCAGGGACCGACGAAGACGGTCTTGCCGGTCGGATCGATGTGCTTGATGTACTTGGCGATCGCGGCCATCGGCGAGAGGTTCTGCGAGACCTTGCCGGCGAGGGTCGGGAAGGCGGTCTTGACGTATCTTACGAAGGCCGGGCAGCAGCTGGAGGTGCAGAAGCCCTCCTCGGAGAGGTCCTTAGCCTCGTTTAGCGCGACTAGGTCGGCGCCTAGGGCCGCCTCGACGACGTCGGTGAAGCCGAGCGCCTTGATGCCGGTGACGACCTGGCCGAGCTTGGCGTAATGGAACTGGCTCGAGATCGAGGGGGCGACGATCATGTAGGTCTTATACTTGGCTCCGCCCTCCGATTCCTTGATTATATCGATGCACTTGGTGATGTAGCTCTTGTCCATGATGGCGCCGAAGGGGCAGGCATAGGAGCACTGGCCGCAGCGGGTGCACTTCTCCTCGTCTATCTCGGAAATCCCGTCCGGGCGGGCGTGGATTGCGCCGATTTTGCAGCTCGCCTCGCAGGGGCGCCGCCGGTTGATGATGGCGCCGAACTGGCAGGCCTTCATGCACATGCCGCAGTTGACGCACTTGCTCTTGTCGATGTGGGCGCGAAGGTCCTCGCCGAAGCTTATGCAGTTGAGCCGGCAGGCCTGGGCGCAGCGATGGGCCAGGCAGCCGCGGCAGTCGCTGGTGACGGTGATGCCGCCGAAGGGGCACTCGTCGCAGGCGGCCTCGATGACCTCCAGCAGGTTCGGGTTGCTCTTGTCGCCGCCGAGGGCGAGCTCGACGCGGTCGGCCGCGATGGCCCTCTCCTTGTATACGCAGCAGCGCATGGTGGCCTTCGGGCCCGGGGCGATGACCTTCGGGATGCCGGCTTTCTTCTCCGGCAGCGTCCCGTCCCAATAATCCTTCGCGACTTCCTTGAGGACGCGGTATTTCAGCTGTTGAACCAACGTGTCGAACTTTGTCATTGTCTTTTCTCCTTAGAAATAGGTCACCTGGATGTGCTTGCCCATGTTGCGAAGCTCTTGGGCCAAATTGTCTATGATCTGCATCTTCATCTTGAACCCGATGTGGTATTGGGGGTCCTGATGGGCTGGGTTGACCGCGCAGCCGACGTAGAAGACGATGTCGGTCGCCTCCTCGAAGAGCATCTTCGCGATCTGGCTCGCCCCATCGCTGCGGAAGCTCCAGTCGAAGTAGGCCTTGTTCTGGCCCTGGTAGTCCTTCGAGAGCTGGAGCACCTTGTTGAGGGTGATGATCCCCTCGGTGGCGAGGTCCACCCCCTTGATGTAGGAGATGGGCGGGACCTCGGGGTCGAGGTAGTCGAGGCTGCCCTCGATCGATGAGCCGAGGTAGCGGGATGCCAGCGAGCAGGTCGTGCCCCCGCAGACTATGTGGGGGCCGGGCAGGGCGAAGAAGCTGCTTAGCACCTTCTCGTCGTCCTCCTTGTTGGTGGGCGGTCCGACCATGAGGTTGGCCGTCTTCCTTTCCCTTCTGCGGACGGTCAAACAGGTGGTGTCGTCCCCCGGGCGCCTATTATATAGGAGATCGCAGTGGTCGACGAGCAGTGTGGCCATGTTCTTGGCGGAGATGCTCGGGTCGTAAAGCCCCTGCAGGTAGGCGCTTATCTCCTCCCGGGTCCAGCCGAAGTTGAGAGTCTCCCCCACCCCGGCGTAGACCGCCCCGTCGGAGAACATCAACAATGAGTCGTTCACGTCGAAGTAGCACTTGGCCTTCTTGATGGTCTTGCCCTCGACCGATAGCGTCTGGTAGTCGAGGCGCTTCTCCCGCCCGTTGCGCAAAAACACCGGCTCGGGGTTGTCGAAGTTGTAGATCAGGCCCGAGTAGTCGCTTTCGATGCGGCAGACGGTGAAGGTCGAGTAGGCGACGTTGCCCCTGTCGCGGGCGATCGGGAGCGTCTTCACCAGCGTCTCCACCCCGTCCTCTATCGAGAGCCCGGCCTCGGCCATGCGGGAGAGCATGGCGGAGGTTAGGGTCGATAGGATCGAGGCCACGACCCCGGAGCCGAGCCCATCGGCCAATACCAAAGTCGTCGACCCGTCGCTTCCTTTGACTATCTGGACGTGGTCGCCGCATAGCTCCTCGCCTTTGTGGTTGACGGAGAGGTAGCCGGATTCGAGCTCGGTGTTATCTTTTTCCATTGTCGGGGTCTATCGTCTTCGCCAGGTTGGTGAGGGCGATCTTGGTGTTGGCGGCGCTTTCGCCAAGCAATTGGGCGATTTCCTGAACGGCCCTGAGGTTCTTCTCGATGACGTCTTTGGTTATCTCGGCGGTCGCCTTGGCGTCGCGGACCTGCTTCTCGTGCTCGAGGTGGGTCTGGGTCCGGTCGCGGATGGTGCCGATTATGATGTGGTAGCGCTCGTCGTGGATGAGCGAGGCCTCGACGTAGAGGTCGTACTTCTCAAGGTGGATGTGGCGGTTGCGGATGCTCTCCCCAGCTAGGCAAAGGGCGAAAAGCGAGGGATCGAGTATCTCCTCGACGCTTTTGCCGACGCACTCAGAGGAGCTCACGCCAAGCAGCTGGCATAGCGATGGGTTGATTAGCTGCACCGTCAGGTCGTCTGAGCAGACGATGATGCCATTCGGCGTGTTCTCGATGATGTCGTTGCCGAAGCTCGACGCCTTCTCCGATAGATATGGCAGGCACATCTCCAGCGACGCCTTCCCGTCGAGCACGGCGATGGCCTTCTCGCGGCAGGTGGCGTAGCCGCAGGAGGAGCAGTTGAGCTCGTCTTTGGGCGAGTATTTGCCGATGGCGTTTAGCACCCGGGTTATATCCTCTTCGCTGTGGCGGCGGGTCTTCTCCATCTCGGGATGGAAGTCCTTATGCAGCGATTTCGGGTCGGGGGCATCGACGTCGAAGTCCTCCTTGCCCGCCGAGTGGCGGGTGCGCAGTAGCGACGCCAGGCTTGGCCTGCCGCCCAGGGCGGGGCCGTTTAGGCAGGAGCCCCGGCAGGAGCTCATCTCGACGAAGGCGTGGTGGATCTTCCCCTTCTCGATGTCCTCGATGGCGGAAAGCACCTCGTCCATGCCCGAGACGGCCAGGTAGTCGTATTTCTTGGATAGCCGGTCCATGGTGGCGAGGATCCCCCCTTCGGTCGGGAAGAGCCTGGCCTTGGACTTCTGCAGCGTTATGTCGTCGTCTTGCCCCACCTCGATGCCTTTCTCCTTGAGCATGCGCTTGAGCTCGAGGAAGGTGAGGGCCAGGTCGTCGTAGCCATGGTAGCGGTCGACCTCGTCCTTCTTGGCGATGCAGGGGCCGAGGAAGACGACGGTGCAGCCCGGGTGGGCCGCTTTGATCATCTTGGCGTGGGCCTGCATCGGCGAGAGCACCGGGGCCAGGAATTTGGCTAGCGAAGGGTGGTGGCGCTCGATGAGCAGGTTGACCGCGTGGCAGCAGGTCGAGATGATGACGTCGGAGCTGCTAGAGTCCACCAATCTGTCGTACTCGCGCTTGACCTGGGTGGCGCCGAGGGCGGTCTCCTCGGCATCGGCGAAGCCTAGCTTGATGAGGGCCTCGCGCAATTTTTTGAATGATGTGGAGGGAAAGGCGCTTAGGTAGCTCGGAGCGACCGAGGCGTAGCAGTTGCCGCGCTTAATCAGCTCATAGGCGGCGTCGGTGTCGTCGCGGATCTTCTTGCACCCCTGCGGGCATACCAAATAGCAGTTGCCGCAGAGGATGCACTCGTCGGCGATGATGCTGGCCTGTCCGTCCTTGAAGGAGATCGATTTGACCGGGCAGTGCCTTATGCACTTGTAGCAGCTGCGGCAGTCGTTCTCGAGGCTGTAGAGCACCTTTTCCATTGTTCCCTCCTTAAAACCCAAGAAGGGGGCTTTTGGCCCCCTGTGGATCACTTGCCTAGAAGCGGCAAGACTTCGTCTTCGAATAGCTTGGAGACGGTCTCCGGCTTGACGCCGGGGACGACCTTCTCCCCCACCTTGACGCTGACCCCGTCGTGGCCGCACTGCCCGAGGCAGAAGGCGGCCTTCAGCGTGACCTCATTCTGAATTCCGAGGCGGATTATCTCCTCCCTGGCCTTCTCGATGACGTCGCGGGAGCCCTTGAGGTGGCAAGAGCTCCCAACGCAGATAGATAGCTCGACGCTGGCCATCAGTTCCCCTTATAGGCGTCCTTCATGATCTGGATCATGTCCTCGATCATCGGCTCGCGCGGGTTGCACGGGGTGCACTGGTCCTCATAGGCGAGGTAGGCCAGCTCCTCGAGGTGCGACATGTAGTACTCCTCGTCCGGTATCAAGGACGCGAAGTTCATGTCGATGCCGATCTCCTTGCCGAGGTTCATGACGGCGTCGGAGAGGACCTGGGTGGCCTCCTCCGGGGTCTTGGCGGGGAGGTTCAGGACGTGGCAGATGTCGAGGTAGCGCTTGTCGCAGTTGTATTCCTCGTACTTCGGCCAAACGGAGAGCTTGGTCGGCTGGGTCCCGTTGTACTTGATGACGTGCGGGAGGAGGATGGCGCAGGTCTGGCCGTGGATGGTGTGGTATTCGGCGCCGATCTTGTGGGCCATGGAGTGCACGATGCCGAGGAAGGCATTGGCGAAGGCCATGCCGGCGATGGTGGCGGCGTTGTGCATCTTCTCGCGGGCCTTGAGGTCGTTCTTGCCGTTATGGACGCAGCGCGGCAGGTAGGTGAAGACCAACTCGATGGCCTTCAGGGCGAGCCCGTCGGTGTAGTCGCTGGCCATGACCGAGGTGTAGGCCTCGATGGCGTGGGTCAGGACGTCCATGCCGGTGTAGGCGGTGGAGCGGGCCGGGATATTGGTGGTGAACTCCGGATCGACGATGGCGATCGACGGGGTCAGGGAGTAGTCGGTAAGCGGGTACTTCTTGAGGTTGGCCTTGTCGGATATGACGGCGAACGGGGTGACCTCAGATCCGGTGCCCGAGGTGGTCGGGATGCATATGAGCTTGGTCTTGCGGCCGAGTTCCGGGTACTTGAAGGCCCTCTTGCGGATGTCCATGAACTTCTGCTTGAGGTCGTCGAAGTTGACTTCGGGGTGCTCGTAGAAGATCCACATGCCCTTCGCGGCATCCATGCAGGAGCCGCCGCCGAGGGCGATGATGGTGTCGGGCTGGAACTCAGACATGAGCTCGCATCCCTTCCTGACGGTGGTGATGTCGGGATCGGGCTCGACGTCGGCGAACAGCTGGTAGGTGACCTTGTTGCGGCGGGCCATCAACTGTTCGATTATCTTGTTGAGGAAGCCGAGCTGGACCATCGAGTGGTCGGTGACGATGAAGACCTTGGAGACGTCCTTGGCGCTCTTGAGGTACTGGATGGAATTGCGTTCGAAGTATATTTTCTGCGGGACCTTGAACCACTGCATGGTGTTCCTCCTTTTGCCGACTCGCTTGATGTTGAGAAGATTCAAAGCCGAGATGTTCCCGGCGACCGAGTTGTGGCCATAAGAGCCGCAGCCGAGGGTCAGCGAGGGGATGAAGGAGTTGTAGACGTTGCCGATGCCGCCGAAGGTCGAGGGCGAATTCCAGACGATGCGGATGGCCTTGACGATGTCGCCGAAGCGGTCGGACATGGCCTGGTCATGGCAGTGGATGGCCGCGGAGTGGCCGAGGCCGCCGAACTCGAGCATCTTCTCGCACATGGCGGTGCCTTCGTCGAAGCCAGACACCTTGTAGACGGATAGGACCGGGGAGAGCTTCTCGCGGGAGAGCGGCTCCTCGGGGCCGACCTCGGTGCAGCAGGCGGCGATGATCTGGCAGCCATCGGGGATAGTGAAGCCGGAGTTCTCGGCGATGCGCTTGGCGCTCATGCCGGCGACGTCGGCGTTGAGCCTGGCGGCAGCGACGTTCTCGCTGCCCTTGGTGACGCCGAACATGTACTTCTCGAGCATCCTCTTCTCCTCCTCGGAGGCGAAGTAGACGCGGTATTTCTTGAGCATCGCGACGACGTCATCGTAGACGGCCTCGTCGACGAAGATGGCCGATTCGGAGGCGCAGATCATGCCGTTGTCGAACGACTTGGAGAGGACGACGTCATTGACGGTCTGCTCGATGTCGCAGGAGCGGTCGATGTAGCAGGGGACGTTGCCCGCGCCGACGCCGAGGGCCGGCTTGCCGCAGGAGTAGGCGGCCTTGACCATGGAGTTTCCGCCGGTGGCGAGGATGGTGGCGACGCCGGGGTGGTTCATAAGGGCGGAGGTGGCATCCATCGAGGGGTGCTCAATCCACTGGATGCAGTTCTCGGGGGCGCCAGCGGCGACGGCGGCATCGCGCATGACGATGGCGGCGGCTTTGGAGCACTGCTGGGCCTTCGGGTGGAAGCCGAAGATGATCGGGTTGCGGGTCTTGATGGCGATCAAGCTCTTGAAGATGACGGTCGAGGTCGGGTTGGTGACCGGGGTGACGCCGCAGACGACGCCGACCGGCTCAGCGATTTCGGTGATGCCGGTGACAGGATCGTCGGAAATGATGCCGACGGTCTTGAGGTGGCGCATGTTGTTGACGATGTACTCGCAGGCGAACAGGTTCTTGGTGGCCTTGTCCTCAAATACGCCGCGGTGGGTCTCCTCGATGGCTTTGCGGGCGAGGATGCCGTGGTTGTCTAGGCCGGCGACGGACATCTTGGCGACGATGTAGTCGATCTTCTCCTGATCATAAGAGGCGAAGTCGGCAAGGGCCTTAAGACCCTTTTTGACGAGTTCGTCGACTTCCTTCTCAGCGGCGGCTTTCTTTTCCTCTGGGGTCAATTCCGGCGCTGGGGCTTGTTCGGTGGTTTTCTTCGTTGTTGCCATAATGTTTTACTTTTCCTCCTTGGCAAGGGCGATGTTCAGCCGGTGCGATAGCACGGCTAGCGATGAGGCGAGGTTGACGTTCTCCACGACGATGTCGGGGGGAAGGTCAAGGTGGGCAGGGGCGAAATTCCAGATGGCCTTTGCCCCGCCGTCGACGGCCAGGAGAGCGACCTCCTGCGCCACTTTGGCCGGGACGGTCAAGATGGCGATGTGGGCATTGAGCCTCGGCAAGATCTCCTTTAGCATCGATATCGGGAATATCTCTTTCCCGCCGACCCGCTTCCAAAGCAGCGAGGGATCGGAATCGAAGCCGGCCAAGATCTCGAGGCCCATCTCGGAGAAGGCGGGGAAGTTGAGCAAAGCCGAGCCCAAATGCCCTACGCCTATCAAGATGGCGGAAGTCGAGTCCCTATAGCCCAGGAAGGTCTCGATGTCCTCAATAAGGAGCTTGATATCCCTACCCTTCTTCGGCCTTCCGACTTCCGAGGAGACGTTTTGAAGATCCTTGCGGACCTGCTCCTCACTATAGCCGAGCCGGCTGGCGATCAGGGGAGATGAGACAATTTCAACGCCGCCCTCATGCAGCTCTTTGAGCAGCTTGAGGTAGATTGGGTAGCGTCCCAGCTGATTGAGGGAATATGTCTTCATGTTCCTTGATAAGGGCATCGTCCTACCGATACCGAGATTAAGATATTGAAAATATCTGCCGCAGTCAACAATAAAAAAGTATTTATTTACCGATACCGATATACCGATTTATTAATTTTTATCCCGCAACGATTATTTACTTTCCGATAGTAAGAAAAAAGCACCTAAAAGGTGCTTATTTTGCTTTTTCGGCTTCGGCAACGTAGGAAAGGTATTCCTCGTCGTCGACCGGCTCAAGCCAAACAGTGCCTTCGCTTGGAGCAACCTCGACCGAGACGTGGGCGAACCACGAATCGGGGTAAGCCCCATGGAAATGCCTGACGTTAGGCGGGATGACGACCACGTCGCCAGGAAGCAATTTGCGGGCTTTCTCCCCATCCTGCTTATATACGCCGACCCCATCGGTGCATAGCAGGATCTGGCCTCCGCCATGATGGATGTGGAAGTTGTTCCGGCATCCGGGCTCGAAGCTGACGTTGGCCACGCCTTTGCCTAGAGGATTCAAGAAGCTGTCCTTTATGAAATAGGCGGCGTAGGCGGCATTCGGCTTTCCCAATCCATACAGCGGATTGAACTTATTATCCATCAGCACGACCTCCCCATTTCATATGCAACTTTTGCATATTCGCTGTCCTTCGCCTCGCCTTGGTCGTTGAGCCCGGCGGCGAGTAGATAGCCTTTCTCCTTACAATCCTCGAGACAATCCCTGGTGTAGCCGCGAATCGCCTCTAGGGCGTTATGCAGATGGCTTTTCTCGGGGTCCCAAGCCGTAAGGATTATGTATATATCGGATCTAATCTCCTCATATATCCCGACTGTCCTGTCGATCAGGCACTTTAGCTGACCGGACATCGAATAGAAATACACCGGGCTGGCGAAGAGGATTACATCGGCATTAGAGAGCAAAGGCAGGATGTCGTTGACACCATCGTCTTGGATGCAATCCCCGATCTTGGCGCAGGCATAGCAGGCCAGGCATGGCTTTAGGCCCATCTTGCCGATGGATATGGTTTTCACCTCATGCCCCGCTTCCATTGCCCCTTTGGCAAAGCAAGAAGCCAAAAACGAAGAATTGGAGTTCTCTCTAGGAGAGGATTCTATGATCAGGACCTTCTTGCTTATATTTTGCATTTGTTCTCAATTTCTTCGTAATGAGAAATCTTATAGTCTAAAAGATCCATGGTCTTCTTTAGCTTCTCCAGCGTTTCTTGGAGCCGCTTCTTCGACTTTATGAGAATGGCGAGCCGTTCCTCCTCATTCCCAGGGCCGTGATCGACTAAAGCAAGATACTGTTTGATATCTTCAAGTGGAATACCAGAATCTTTGAAACAGATAATGACTCTCAAGCGGTCGATGTCCTCGTCGCAGTAATCGCGAATCCCCGAGGAGGAGCGTTGTGGTTTGAATAGCCCGATTTTTTCATAAAAACGGAGCGTATCGCGAGTTAGTCCTACCCGTTTTGCAAGTTCTCCAATCTTCATAAATAGTACCTGTATATTTATTGAAAACCTTCGAGCCGGCTCAAGGTCAATAGCAATTAGCCTAAGGCAATTTCCAAGGCCATCATGACGACAAAGCCAATGATGAAGCTCCAGAGGCCAAAATGCTCGTGTTTGCTTATCGATCCAGGTATCAGCTCATCGACAGTCGCGTAGATCATTGCCCCAGCGGCAAAAGAGAGAAGAAAAGGCAAAGCGGAGGAGAAGGCGGCGCCTATTGCGCAGGCGACGATCCCGAATAAAGGCTCAGGGAGGCCGCTACTAGCGCCAAAGGCAAAGGCTTTGCCGCGGCTGAATCCTTCGTCTAGAAGAGGAAGCGAGACGGCGGCGCCTTCGGGAATATTCTGAATGGCGATGCCTAGAGCCAAAGCGATGGCTGCCAAGGCGATGGGCCATTGATCCGGGGAAGCGAAGTAGATTCCGCACGCCAATCCGACGGCAATACCTTCGGGGATACTATGCAAGGTTACGGCCAAGAACAATTTGGTTGATGGCGTCAGCCCACTGGTTTCCGGACCTTCTTTCCTTCCGTCCGGATGCATATGGGGTATCAGCTTATCCAAGCCGAACAGAAGCAGGCATCCGGCTAGGAAAGATCCGCAGACAACAAGCAAAGAATAATTCCCAAAACTCGATGAGGCTTGTTCCATGGATGGAAGCAAAAGGCCAAAGACGGCAGAGGAAACCATCACCCCGCCACTGAATCCCAAAACGATAGAAGAAATCTTTGGACCCAGCGACTTTTTAAAAAACAGAGTGAATGAAGCCCCTATGACCGTAGAAGCGAATATAAGACCAAGACAAATGAAACTAAGTAGATATGGATTCATGCGCGAATCATCGCCGAGCCAAGAAAATAAGGCAAGCGAAACGATAATTCATACATAGGAAAACGGTGTTTCAATTGACGTAATCTCGTCAAAAAAATTAATAAAAACTTCCGGAGGCGCGAAAGGAACGTCTAAATACAGTACTGACTTATTTTATTGTGTCAACCGAAGTCATTTTTCGGATAAAGAAAGTATTAGAAACTTAATCAAAGCTGGAATCGGTTTGATAAACAAATCCTGCAGTAAGAAAGTGCAAATGCTTATCAAAAAATGTGCAACGACATTATCTAAGTAATTTTTTGATACAAATTACAAGACAAAATATATGCAAGATTAAGACCAAAAATTCGGCTTCGAGTAAATTCAAGTAAAAAATAAGAAAATTCGGCTTAGGATTTTTGATAGACATTGTACAAACGAGTAGGGTTTAACTTAGTATTTATCGTTATTCTAAAGTGATGGAAATCTTATGTTCAAAAATTACATAATTTGAGAATATGCAATTTTCGCATTATCTAAATTTGCATTATCAAAAGCACTAATTGCATTTTATGCATAAATTTCCCTATGCGTTTTATGCGTTCTTTATTGCACTTTGGAATTTATACTTTTAGCGGTATTTGCACTTTTAAGTGCATATTAAAACACATAAATTTATCAAAGGATTATTATCGATTTTTCTTTATCACAGATTAATTTCCTTTCTTGCTGGAAAAATTTCCTATTAAAACAACAAAGAAAAAATCGAGCCTGAAAAGTAGTCAATTGAAAATATATTGCGGTGGTAGACAAGCCAGATACGAAATTCTTAAATGATTATTTTAAAAATTGGCTGACACTTTTGCCTAAACGAATTATATGAATTTTATCCAATAAAACTGCGAATAACAGGCGCTCTTTCTCATATATTCATCTTTATATATATGTAGGTCATTGACGCGATAAGCCTTGAACGAAATAAAAGTCTTTCTCATCCAACGAGACAATAATTCGGCTTTTTAACAAAAAAACCGCTGCTCTTGAATCAAAAGTAGCCGTTTTTCGATGGTTTTAGAATGTGTTTTTGATTATCCCTTGATGGGTTTGTTAACGTTGGACGATTTATCTATTTTCTTTTTCAGGGCCTTATGCGCCGTTTGAAGCGCTTTGGTAAATATTGGAGGCGCTAATCGAAGCCAGCTTGCTTTCCCAAAAGGCAAGGTATATGAGCTATACCAACGTCCAAGCTGTGTCAGACGACGGTGTATATAATCAGTTCTTAAACCGATATTGGCCGACCAGTAACGATAAACAATGAAGCTGTTATCCGGGCTATCGTCTCCATAGTGGACAACGAAATCGAGCATTTTCTCCGTCGAGCAGGACACGACTCCGACATACTCTTCCAACGTCGGATTCCATTCGAATCCATCCACCTGGCCTTCGAAATAATTGACTATCGTTTGGCGAACGCTCGGGCTCGAGAACAGGATGGCGTAACGGGGATTTCTTAATCTATTTCTGTCCTTTCTCAACTGGGAGAAATTTATCGGCCCTTCGACAACAGGACCATTCCTATCCGAGATCTCAGTGTAGATCTCATTTAAGGCCTCTTCGTTCCTATATGGTTTATCGTCCGTTATCTCAACATCGGAAATATTGCTGACGTAAGCCAAATAGAGTACCCGGTCACCTTTTCTAAACGGATCCTGCTCATCCCGGCTGAAGATTGGGGCACGGAAAAGATCCCTTGAAAGTATTTGCACAGAACCCGACAACTATGTTGCCCTCAGGACGCGGAACGATGGCGCACGGGGTCAAGTTGATGATGATCTCAGCGGCTTATCGACATCGTCTTCTGCAAGCGTTATGTAGGTCCGATACATGAAGGTTATGCATTACCTGGTGTGAACGGCCTCGCCAATCTTGGTCAGCACATCAAGATAGTCGGATTTCTTTTCTACCCTTTCTGGCGCGGTGATATGAATGCTGTTTTGCATTTGCCTGAGCTTGTTGAAATCATCGGATTTGATTCCCATGGATAGAAGCTTGTCTATAAGCCGCTTCTTATCATGCAAGCTGAGCCTCATCGAGGAGTTGACCGCATTAAAGAGGAAATACAACTCACCATAGTCGAAGCGGCCATTCTCCAAAAGGTAATACCCTTTCTTTCCGCCTTTGACTACCTTGATATCCTCGGAATCTATATAGAACCCATCTGATTTAAGGCCGCAGTTTTTAATGTATCCGATCTCGTTGATGGAGTTGGAAATCGTATCTAGCGAGTTGATCTAAACGCCATAATCTTGCTCAATCTTATATTTGATATCCTGCCTAGACATGGTGTTCTCGGCCGAGGAGTATTTCCTAAGCACCAGGCACACTAGGAATACCGGAGGCTTACGGCTTAGCATAAATCTCTTATTTGTTTTTGCAAAAATCGCAAAAAATTGTGGTACTACACGTCTTATATATAAGGGATAACGGGTTTTTGCGGAATTAAACAACCTCAGACAGGCGAAATTGTTTATTCCGCAATATCGCAATATCCCGCAAAATCCTTTTGCCCAAAATTTACCTAATTTGACATAAAAGCCAATTTGCGATAAAAGGCTTCTCCGTGGAGATGTTCTAATGAAAAAAAGACAAGTCATACTCAGCCTCAGCCTTCTTGGCATACTCAGCTTGACTGCTTGCGGACCCACTGGGTCTTCTAGCGAACAAACGGATTCCGATTCCTCTAGCAGCGGATCCGCCAACAGCGATTCGAGTACTTCGAGCACCCAGCCAGTTGGCCAGAGGCTTCCGATAGCCTGGCAAAGCAACAGCACCTACCAAAACTACCTTTCCAGGAAGAGCACCGTGAACTCCGAATTCGGGAAAGGCGATTTCGTATCCGGTGAGGGCAAGTTCCGCATCGGAACCGCCAATGCGGTGTTCTTCGCCCCGAAGGTCACCTACCTGGACTTCGTCACCCAAACCCCGGAGCAGGAAGACGGTTTCCCCGTTGGCTCAACGATTGAGATCTATTCCAACCCTGAGGAAGGAGAACCGGTCAAGCTGGAAACCTCGTCCTACATCAGCGAAGAAGATGTCGATCAGCTATTGGAAACCGGTATGTTGAAATTCAAAGACGACATTGCCGAGGATGCATCGTTGGACATCACCCTCGTATACAAGGCACCGTCTTCATCGACGAACCTCTCGCCCCTAGAATACGACATCACCGTAGTCCCGGGAGCCTACAACGTCACCGACGCCAAGGAACTGGTGGTCTATGACAATTGCCACGATGACCAATCCTATATAGATATGAAAAAGGCTTATATGGGAGAGGATGCCACCGCCAGCTCGAGCTACGATGACATCATAATCTTCAATGACATAACCATAGGAAGGGACGACCTCCCGGCCTGGGTGATGTGGAGCGAGGACGACCGCGGATGCAATCCCGCGCTTTACGGCACGCTCAAGGACTGGCTTTACCTTTATGAGAAGGAACTGGATCCAGACGGCGGCGTCGGCCAGCAATACGCCATCTATGGCAACTACAACCAACTGGCCCTAGGTCAGGATTTCCCCTTCATCATCTCTGAGGACAGCTGGAGCAGCACCAACGCAAACCTGCCCGACGGGGACGTCACCAACATCTCGTCTCACACCGCCTTGTTCGGCAACAAGCAATCCTACCTAGTGGAAGGCCAACTTGAGGGAACCTTCGTCGTCGAGGATCTTCACGCCTATGGGAACCAGGGCGTCGCCACAAGCCAGATTGAGGATTACCTAAACACCCCGGACAATCCGGATGACGATAGGATCGCCGGCGGCATCCTCTTCTATAAGAACACATCCAAGGTGGAGATGAATAACTGCTCGATACAGCATTATTTCACTATTTTGGTGAACAATGGCGAGGGAGAGGTCGCTGGCCTTAAGAAGCTGCATGTGCGCCCAACCGTCACATACAACGATTGCCGCATGAGCGATTGCTTCTCCTCGATGCTATTCAACTACGCAGACACCGTTATCAACATCAACCGCTCGGTGGTCGAAAACGCCGGAGGGTTCCTCATCATCAACCAGCCGATCCCGACCCAGGCCGGCGCCATCGACCCCAGTTCCAAATGGGCTGAGCTGCTCGAAGGCAACAATATGGACCTGGTCAAGGGAAGCGACGTCATCATCGACTCGGAGACCAAAATGCAGAACTGGGTCACCGGAAAAGGCGGATGGTTCGATTCCTATGGCCTCGGCGATTTGTTCCAGACCAGGATCAAGCCGCTGGTTTCCGATCCGCTCAACCAGTCGGCCGGAAAGACCTTATTTAAAGAAGTAAACGGCGATCAGCGCATCAATGCCATCGGGCTGATGATGAACTGCGACCTGCACACCGCGGCCGAGCTCGACCCGGGAATGAAGGGCGTCATGAAGATCGGCGACATCGAATACGTCAATCCGGAGCAGGGCAAGGAGGAATTCACCGAAGCCCTGACCGCGTTGGTGGCCAATCTCAACGACACCGCGGCTAAGCTGGCCTTTGCAAACGCTTTGACCACGACCAACTACGGCGCGAACTTCATGCAGAAGTACATCACCGCCGGGTTGATGGCCAACAACGGAACCGACGGCAATTACTACGTATCGCCATACACCACCGATGGAGCCCACTACACCGCAATGCCCCTGCAAACTCTCGTCTATGGTGCGCTCGACGTCCCAGCCGACCCGACCATCGACCGTGAGAAGTTCGCCGGCGATTATGTGACCATGGCCTATGATTATGGAGCCACTCCGAACCCGAATATCAACCTTGAGCAGGTTCTTCGCGATGCAATGGCCTACAAAGGGTCTACAATGTTCCAGGTCATATTTGGACTCAACGACTTCGAATGATCCTTTCTTTCGCAAAGCAGCATAAAGCGGAATCGATTCTGCTATCTATCACGGCGGCGCTATTCATTGGCGTCGCCGGCTTTGCACTTTCTTACTCTGGCTTTAGGCCATTTGGCATCTCTTTGCTAGTCTCCTGCCTAGTTCTCTTGCTGGGGTATATAGGCTGCAAATTCATCAAGAAGAAATACCCTAATAGCAGGTTTTCTTCCTTTATAAGCAGCGCAAAAGCACCGGAAAGGGCCGCAAAAGCCATATCGATCATCCTGATTTTGCTTTTCATAGCCCACTATGAAGGCGGACAGGACTACCTATATCAAGTCGATGGGCTTGGAGGATCAAGTTTCCTCAACCAAGGACAGGTGTTCTTCTCCTTGCTTGGGGTTTTGCTATATAACTCCTGCTTTGTTCTTTCGGCAATAACCTTCTTCCTGCCATCTAAGCTCTTTAAGTCTTTCCGGGAGAGGATCCTTTGGCCTTGGCTATTGATTTGCCTCGCCCTGGCTCCGCTTTCTCTATGCGGGTTGTTCGGCAACCTCTATGCAGGGGATGCCGCATTCGACCCATATGGATTCAGGATAGTCTTGTTGGGCATCGAATATGGCTTATTGCTCGCCCTATATGGGATAAACGGATTCTCCTCGCCGGTAGACAAACCTAGCAAAGGCTTCTACAAGCCGGTTCTGCTCATTATTGCGATCGCCGTCCTCTGCCTTCCCAACAGCTACACCTTCGCCGTGGCCTTTGGGTCGGTCAACCGCTACATAATGCTGCCGCTTGACCTCAACCTCACGCACCGCATCTTGGTCTATCTCGCCTTCGCTTTGCCGATCGCCTATTACTTTTTGCTTCGGCCATTCGATATACCGCACCGCCGGGCGCTATTGGCCTTCGTCGCCTATATGGCTTTGATCGGGTATCTAGGCAAGCTGCGATACGGGATCTGGACAAATCTTGAGACGTTGCCTTTGCACCTATGCAACACGGCGATGTATATCGTCCCGCTCACTCTGACCTTCAAGACGACCAAGGTCTTCTACTTCACGATGTTCATCAACGTCATCGGGGCGTTCTTGGCATTGCTCATGCCGAACTACTCCGAGGAGCTTGGGGCCTTCGCGGTAAGGGTTGGCGAGTTCTACCTCAACCACCTCTATGCCTTCTTCATGCCGGTTTTGATAGTCATATGCCGAATCTACCCGAGGCCGACGATAAAATACTTCGCCTATTCGATGATCGGCTTCCTGGCCTACTTCATCCTGGTCTTCGCGGTCAACACCATAGGCACCGCCTATGGCTATGACGTCGACTTCTTCTTCATCAATTCCGATTTCGTGGCCGATAAGCTCGGCGACTGGGCGAAGAACATATTCGACATCAGCGCCTCCTTCAAGCTAAACGGCAAGACCTTCGAGGTCCATCCAGCTTACCTAGTGGCCTTCTACCTTGTCTACGTCGGATTGTCCGTGTTGATGTGGTATGTCTACGAATTGCTGTTCAAAGGGGTCGACAGCCTGGAGCTGCTGCTTGATAAGGCCGAACAGAGCAGAATATCAACCAACGAATGGAAAACAATGCAAAGGAGCGAGAAGATGGAAACCAACAAGGCAACGGTCGAAATACAGCACCTCAGGAAGAGGTATCCCGGCAACGACTACGACACAGTCAAGGATTTCTCTTTGCATCTTGAGGGCGGGCATATCTACGCCTTCCTTGGCAAAAACGGGGCTGGCAAATCCACCATCATCAAATCCATCGTGGGAATGCATGACTTCGATGGGGGGAGCATCTCCATCTGCGGATACGACATGAAGCACCAGGAGATCAAGGCCAAGTCCGAGCTCGGCTTCGTGCCCGACCATTACGCCCTTTACGAATCGCTCACCGGAAGGCAATACGTCAACTACATCGCCGACCTATACGGTGTGAGCAAGCAAGATAGGGATGCCATATTGCCCGACCTATTGAAGCGGCTATCCATGGACAAGGCCTTCGACGACCAGATCGGCACCTATAGCCACGGCATGAAGCAAAAGATAACCATCATCTCCTCGCTTGTCCATTCGCCGAAGGTCTGGATACTCGACGAGCCGATGACCGGCGTCGACCCGATATCGATCTTCCAGATCAAGGAGACGATGCGCTCGGTCGCCGAGAAGGGCAACATCGTCTTCTTCTCGACCCACCTCATCGACGTCGTGTCCAACCTCTGCGACGAGGTGATAATGCTCCGCAAAGGCGAGCTGGTCTACCAAGGGAAGATGGAGGACATCAAACGCGAGGGAATCGACTTGGAGGAGCTTTTCGTGAAGCTCAATGGCGGGGAGGAAGGCAATGCCTGAAGCCAAAGAAAGCAAAAAAGACCAGGCGTTCTCGCTTAGGAAATGCCTGGTCGTCTTCCGGATGCTTTTCCAGGACAAGGCCAAGCTGTCCTTCAAGGGCAACCTCAAGGGATCGCTGATCAAGCTTTTCTCCTATGTGCTGCTTTTCGCCGGTCTGTCGGCGCTAAGCTACCTTTTCTATTATCTGGTCACCGCCTTCTCGATCTTCTCGGTCATCCCCTACGTCCCGCTTCCGGTGCCCTCGATCATCATGTCGTTCCTATTGGTATTCGGGTTCCTTTCGCTTCTATCCGGGCTAAGCAGGTCGTTATTCCAATCAGCTGACAACCACATCCTATTGACCTACCCTTGCTCCGGCTCGACCATCTTCTTCGCGAGGCTACTGGTCTATTACGTCTATGAATTGCTCCGCAACATCGTGATTCAGGTGCCATTGCTATATGGATTCATGATCACCATGGGCGCGCCCATATACATGTATCTATACATATTCCCGGCCTTCGCCTTTATCTCTTTGTTTGAGGTGGTGCTGGCTTCCCTGCTGTCCATCCCCTATTTCCTGGCCTCTCGCTTCCTAAACGAGCACAGGGCGCTGAAGATGCCGCTGATAATAGCCATTGCGGTCGCCTTCTGCGGGGTTTTCGTCTACTTGGTGATGATATTGCCGGATACGGTCGACATCTTCACCAACTGGGGATATTACTTCCGCCTCATCCAGCAGGGGGTAAACGGCTATAAGCAATACCTCTACGCCTTCTATTGCCTGACCAACTTCGCCATCGGCGACCTATCGGGATTCTCCTACATCAGCTTCCCGATCCAAAGCCTATATGCTTTTCTGACGATGCTAGGAACAATAGCCGTCGTCTTCGTATTCATTATCCTGGTTCTCAACCCCTATTACCTCCGCCTTTCCTCGATGCATACCGCGGAGAAGGCCAAGGAAGGCAAACAAGGCCATGATAGGAGCCATGGGCCGCTGCAGTCGCAGCTATTGAAGGAGGCGCTGCTGATAAAAGGCGGGGAATCCTCGTCCCTATTGCCATATGTCTCTAGCTTCCTCATCCTTCCGTTTTTGGTTTTGGCGGTATCGAAGTTCTTCCACGGCATGGACCTATCCGGCCGAGGAGAGATATACGTCGAGACGATAATGCTGCTATCCGTATTGCTGATAAGCCTAGCCTCCACCGCGGCCTTGTCGCACAGTTTCTCCGACGAAGGCGGCGCATATTTCCTGACGAGGACCTATCCGCGCTCAAATCGCCTATTCCTGCTATCCAAGATGGCGTTCCCCGGGGCAATTGGAGTGGTCTCGCTGCTGGCCACCACGCTTTGCTATGGGCTCGTCTATGGCCTAGGGGCAGCCCAATCGATATTGTTCTTCCTTTCTACCGCCATGCTGTTCATCGGCTGCTGCCTAGCGGCGTTATCGTTTGACTTCGTCCACCCATCGTCGAACTTCCTCCGTTCGGGATCGCAAAGCAAAGCGGAGATCGCCTCCACCATACTCTGCTTCGTCACCGCCGCAGCGGTGACTGCCCTTTTCTACCTCTACAGGGTAGACGGAAGGGTATCGTCATATATCAAACTTCTGGTTATCTCAGGGGCGTTCTTTGCCATATCGGCCTCCATCTTCGCCCTCAAATCCAAGTACCTCGGGAAGGAGGAAAGCGCCAGATGAGGAAATCAGTCGCCCTTATTATCGCTTTGGTGGTCCTGGTTGGGATAAGCCTTGTCTCCTTCTTCGGGACCTTGCCGCCTAATATCTACCCGCCGGTTTACATCCAGTCCATCGAGCTGCTGGATATGTATTCGAAGCCCATACCGGAGACCAACGGCACGAAAATACTTAACCTTAATTTCAAGGCCGACCTGATTGATCCCGAGACCGATACCGAGTACATGCAGTACTTCTTCACGGTCGACCTCAACCAAGGGCTCGAGGAGCCGACCAACGAGGATGTCCTTTACGTCTTCGGCGTCCAAAACGACCCCGCGGATGGCAAGCCCCTGGTCGAACCGGCCAACGGCAACTACTCGACCGGCGCCATATTGATCAAGAAGCGGAAGAACATCGTCAACCCCGTGGATTACTTCTACTCGCTAAACGTCACGGTGGAAAGCAATGACGGCGGGCCTAAGGTATACGATTCCTGCCTGCTTGTCGTCAATTACGGATACAAACGATAAAAGAAAAAACGCCAGGTGGTCAATCTGGCGTTTTCTATTTTTCTTTTACTTGGTGATCTCGGCGCCGAAGGGCATGAAGCAAAGCTTGGCGAGCTTGAAGTACTGCTTGCCGAAGGGGATGCCGATGATGGTGATGCAGTAGATGATGCCGACGATGCCTTCAACGATGGCGAGTTCGAGTCCGCCGAAGATGATCCAGATAACGTTCAGGATCGGATGCTTCCCAAAGTTGCTGTCGACTTTCTTGCCAAACGGCCAGATGACGAGGCTGGCCATCTTCCAGATCTGCTTCCCAAAGGGGATGCCGATGATGGTGATGCACCAAATCAAGCCTATAAAGAAATAGGCAATGGCCATTTCGAGACCGCCGAAAATAACCCAGATGATGTTTCCGATAGTTTTCATATCTTCTCTTCTTTTGATTGGATTATAAAATCGAAACACTACACAAACAATATTTTTGTCTATTTTTATTAGTTTGATTGACGGTTTCAGTATCTAATGATGTCTTACTGAGCCATTTCTTGCCGGCAATATCTATTAGGAAACCTCCTATGGGGGCGGTTATGACTATCGCGAGTACGGCGATGACTAGGATTGTGCCGCCGCAGGAAAGGCCCATCGACAAAGCTATCCCCCCGATTGAAGCCTGCACTGTGGCTTTCGGCAAATATGCGAAGACGCAAAACGCTTTCTCCCGCGCCTTCATCCCGCAGCCCAGAACGCAAGGCAAGACGCCGACCGATCTAGATAGCAGGCCGAAGAGCAAAACCAACAAGTCGAACCCTCCCGACTCAGCGACGTATTTGAAACCCACCGCCGCCCCCACTAGGACGAATAGGCTTATCTCAAAGAACTTCCATTATAAAAAGGGTTGATTTAAAAAGTTAAATCCGTTTTAAAAGTTATGTCCTGGTCGTTTCGGCTTTGCCGTTTGGATTTCAGGTTTTTCATGCCTCCAAAGGCCCCCTTTCCTTCCAAAAAACGCAAAACCGGGCTATGATTTTGATGTCTAGGGGCCTTTCGGGGCATTTCGAAAGAAAACTGGCGCGAAATTTCCAGAACTCACGTCCAGAAACGGCAAGTCATGTCCTGCCCGACCCCGTTGGCTTAGCGGAGGAGGCCCGGCGTCAACCTAACCTCGTCCGGCTTGATGATCCGGTACCCGTTGAGCCCGGGTACCTTTTCGTTTAGGAACGCCCTGGCGACCTCGCCGGGGCAGTTTCCGTTCAGCAGCCTCCTCGGCTCTGAGTTGATGCGCCTGAGCGCCAGGTTCACGTCGGCCTGGCCAAACCGCGAGAAGTCGGTTCCCTTTGGGAAGACCTTCCTCAGCTCGACGTGGTTCTTCTCGATCTTCCCCTTCTGCCCGGACATCCCCGGGTCGCGGTAGTAGAGGGAGGCGAGCTTTTCCCCGGTTTTCGGGTCGACCTCGACGGAGAGGGGGTCGGCGAACTCCGGCCCGTTGTCCGTCAGGACGACCCCGAACGTCCCCGAGTATAGCTCGCTTCCGAGGGCGGACATTATCCTCCGGAACACCTTGGCGACCTCGGCGAGCGTCTTGCTGGGCATCCAGAACGCGAGCATGAAGTTGCTCTTCCTGAACAGGAGCGTGAGGAGGCGGGGGCCCTTCCCGGCCGGGCCGACGACGGTGTCCATCTCGACGACCTCCCTTCCGGGCTCCGAGGTCACCGCGGCGACGAAGTCGTCGTAGGTGCGCCCGGGCAGAAACGCCCTGTTGCTCGGCTCCCCGGCCTTCCTCGCTCGCCTTTCCGGGTACTTCACCTTCTTCTGGAGGTCGATGTTCCTGATCGACTTGAACGCCTTCTTGTCGACGTAGGAGTAGAGGGTGGCGATGCTCACCGGGATCTCCGCGGCGTGGGACTGGTAGATCCCGAGGAGGGATTGGTTGCCATCGTTGAGCAGGGGGGCTATCAGCTCCTCGATCTCGTCGAGCTTCCCCTGCGGGAGGCGGATCCCGGACCTGGGCGCAGAGCGGTTTTCCGCGGTCCTCTCCCAGGCCGCGATGGGGTCGAACTTGGCCTTGGTGAGGCGGCACCTCGCCGAGTCGGGGCAGCCGTTGCAGCAGTAAGGCCACCGCGTGAGCCTCCTGCAGTCGGGGAGCTCCCGGAAGTCCGGGCAGACGGCGTTGCAGTTCGCGGACGGGCAGGCGCGGCATTCCCTCGCGCCTCCGCTTGGGCAGTCCCGGCAAAGGGATTTGACGTGGCATTTTCGGCAAAGCCCGCATCGGTTGCGGAGCTTGGTGTGGGCGATGGAGCGCAGCCTGACGATGGCCCGGCGGATCCCGGACGGGTCCATCCCGACCCTTTGGGCGGCCTCGGCGAGCGTCCTGCACTCGGGGTCGGCGATCGCTTCCGAGATGGTGGCGATGTCCCCTTTCGTGAGCCTCCTGTATTTGTTCATTGAAAGTCTCCTTCCTGGGGAGGGGCGGGACGTCACTATTTTAAACGGCGGCAGGACGCGGCTTCTGTAAAACCTATAAACAGGACATCACTTTTTTAATTAACGCGGATATTTTTTGGACTATTTTTATATTCCCGCTATCAGTGAATATGTGATAAAATTTATTAATGGAAATTTATGAATAAACATCGTTTTCAGTCTCTGACAGTTTGTCTAGATATGTATGGTTGCCCTAATCGTTGCAAGCACTGTTGGATTGGACATTCGC
>CASFCI010000012.1:0-32981 GCA_949293175.1 uncultured bacterium | reverse complement strand
GCCATCTCTTATTTCCCTAAATGGCCTATATTCCCTTTCCTTGGTTTCCTCGTTTCCCGTCATCGTATATGCGACTTGGATATAGGCATAATCGCCATTAAGCTTTCCAGTTGCGTTGGGGTGACGATTTTGCCAGACCTTCTAATGCCCGTAATAACCTTTACGACATCGCTATCGTAAAATGGCCTGATTTTCGACAAGTACTTTTCCCTAGGATAAATCATATTCTCCATAAGTTTGTTTCAGTCCAATGGTTTTAAATCATTAAATCGTGTTTAAGGGTGGTGTTTTTGAGAAAAATTAAAAAACAGTCCCCTTAAACGGCCATTTACTTGCAAAACGGAAGTCCTTGGCTTATTGGCTTTTTTGCCCCTTTAAAGCCCCACTCTTCCCAAAATGGGCTGCTCGATGGTTAACCCAAAGGCGAGGATAGGCAAGGCTCAGAAAGAAAGTTTTCATTGATTAGGTTTTCAATGAATATGTTTTCAATGAATATGTTTTCAATTAAAATACCCAGATAGGAGGCTTCGGCATGAAAGAGTTGTTTGGCAGGAAAAACGAATTGGGGTTGCTGGAAAAACGGTATGAGAGCCCCCATTTTGAATTCGGCTATGTCTATGGGCAGCGCCGAATCGGGAAAACGGCTTTGATGCAGATGTTTTCCAAAGGCAAAAAGTCATTGCTTTTCTACGCGACCGAAAGCTCAGATTCCATCAACCTATCGAGCTTCGCCGCGACTTTGTCCTCCGTTTCGGGCCGCCATTATGGCCAATTCGAAAACTGGTACTCGTTCTTTCAGGCGATCGACGCCTATTTCGGCGACGAAAAAGGCGTCATGGTCATCGACGAATACACCAATATCGTCGCCCCCGGGGACGCAAGAAAAAGGAAGGGCGATTTCCAGTCCTCCCTTCAAAAGGCCATCGACCTCCTCTTCGTTAAGCACCGGTTCGTTTTGATCCTAACCGGAAGCAACGTGTCCTTTATGGAAAAGGAGATCGGAAACGGCGAGGCCCCGTTATACAAACGGAACACCTTCTCGCTTAGGGTGGGCAAATTCGACTTCGACGAATCCCTGCTGGCTTTCGGGAAAGCCGAAAGCGATTGGGAGAAAGCCAGGCTCCTTTGCCTAACAAGCACATTCCCCTACTACCTAAGCTTGATAGACGACTCGCAAAGCCTTGAGGCCAACCTCGACCTCCTCTTCTATAACCAAGACGCCGTTTTCGTCGATAGCCCAAGCAAAATCATCACTTCGGCGAAAGCCCGGGGATGGTGGTATTCCTCCATCCTCGATGCCATCGCCAATGGCTATGGCACCTTAAATGGCGTTTGCGCCTTCCTGAAAGCGGACAGCAACGAAATATACAACTACATCAAGGAGCTCATCGCCGATGGGGTTTTGGCCAAACGGGCACTGTTCATGTCGAAAAGAAGCGTCCATTACGAATTCCTCGATCCCGTCCTCGCTTTCTATTACCGTTTCATCCGGAAAAGGGCGGAGGAGATCAAAAACGGCTTCGGGGCGATCATCAAAAAGGAACAGCAAGCCGCGATTGGGGAATTCATCGAGCGGTCCTTCGAGAAAGTGTGCATCTCCTACTTGGAGTGCCTATCGAAAAAAGGAAGGCTAAACGGGGCCTATACGTCTTTTCAAAACTACCAAGTCGACAATTCCAAACTTGGCCGAAGCATCGAATTGGACATCGTTTCCAAAAGCGGGGATTCGCTTCTTGTCGGGGAAGCCAAGCTATCGAAAAGAAAAAGGCCGGCCAAAGATTACTTCGACATGAAGGAAGACACCTCCGTTGCGCCTTTTAGCGTCTTTAAGACCGTCGACTATTATCTTTTCGGGGCATCGGGGTTTGCCGATGATCTCCTTAGCCAAAGCGATGCCCATCTCCATCTCGTCGATTTGAAGGCGATGTTTGGTATCTAACTAAATCAAAGGGAAACAGAATAGAAGGCGCCGTCTTTATTATCCGGGCTTGCCACGGGGCGATCCGGGCCCGTTTAGGAAGCATTCCTGGCCTAGACAAGCAAATTGCAGAGGCATCAAAAAAGGCCACGCCGAGGAGGCCCATGGATGACGGTTGTTGTTGTGATTTCCGGGGCAATCGAGCCCGGGAAACTACATAAGTGTCGCCATACGACGCCATCCGTCCCCGAAACTACGATCTTCTCCCTTCCAAGGCGATCATGCCGCGTTTCCCCCAATCCGCGAACGGCTTTTCCAAAATACCCCTTGCCCATGCCCAGGCAACCGGATGACGGGAAAACGCAGGCGCCGTCTTGATTATCCGGGCCTCGGACCTCCTGCCTCATCCCTACCACGCACAATACTAAGAGCTTTACTTCTTATTCTTGTCCCCTTCCTTCTTATGGAGGTAGCCCTCATAGGCGGCCTTGGCCTTTTTCTTCAATTCCTCGACCTGCTCCCTTATGGCCTCTTTGAACTGGTCGTTCTTGTTGAAGAAGGGGAGGAGGAAGGACTGCTTGGCCTTCAGCTTGGCGTAGTAATCCCGTAAGGCCAGCTTGGTCTTTTCCCAATGGGCCACGAACTTCGGGTCGTTGACCGCTTCCCGTAGTTTCCGGGCGATACCCAAGCTATAGGCCATATCGACGAGGAGGATCCCGCTGAAGAGGCCGAGGGGATAGGAGAGGGCCTCATAATGTTGGGCAAAGAAGGCCCCCATGTCCTTGAAGGGCCCACTTAGGAGCAAGACATAGAGGGCCGCCCCCAATAGCCAAAAGAAAGAAAAGAGAGGACAGATCAGCCCCATGAAGTTCCCCCATTGACGGCTATAGTCCCAAAGCCGGATCTTCATGCCCTTGACGAAGATGAGGCCGGCGATCAGTTCAATGAGAGTCAAGGCGATACCAAGGCTCAGGATCTCCAACAAGACATTGAGCCAAGGGAGATCCGATATCGCTTCCCAGGGTATATAGGCATCGAAAGCGTAAAGAATCGCGGCCCCGAAGCCATAAAGGGGGATGAAGGGACCGACCAGGAAACCGGGCTTGACCCAGCGCTTGACCGAGACGTAACGACGGAAGAAAACCTCGAGGATGAAGCCGAATAGGCCCCCGATACAGAAGAAGCTGAGGATCGTTATGAAGACGTCCATATATAGAAATTTTAGACGAGGGGAGGGGCCTTCCACAAGAAAGCTTTGTTCCTATATCCCTCAAGTAGGTAGTAAAACGCCCCGTCATGGATTTTCTGACCTTACTTAAGATCATCTTCATCGCCATCGTCGAAGGGATCACCGAATGGCTCCCGGTCTCCGCGAACGACTTTTCCAAAGGATCCCTTGCCAATGTCTAAGCAACCAATCCGAGGGAAAACGCAGGCACCGTCTTGATTATCCGGGCTCGCCACGGGGCGATCCGGGCCCGTCTGGGAAGCTTTGTCGGTTGATTAGTCATTTATCTATAGGCATAGAAAAAGACCTCCCGGAGGAGGCCCATGGAGAGCGGTTCTTGTTGTGATTTCCGGGAAAATCGAGCCCGGGAAACTACATAGTGTGAGAGGAAAGATCATGCCCGTCAGGGCCTTCGCGACGACGAAATAAAAAATTTTTCCATTTCCTGCATTCCCGTGTTTCGGGTCCTCGTATGGTAATGCGTGAGAACAGCAAGGATCGCAAGAGAAAAACGAAGCGGAGGCGGCGCCGCGAAAGGCGTCCGGACGTCCATGGCCTCCGGCCCTTAAGGAAGAGGCGTGTGCGGGCGACCGGCCAAGAAAAGCCGCGGACGGATGCCCCGCCCAGCCGGCCTCATTAAACATAATCGATACTAGTACCGCAAAATCGGCCACGAAAAACGTCAAACAACCCTATTTCGATTTCACCGTGACGGAAAGCCACCGGTCATACTTCGGAACCAAATAACGATAGACCATGATGAGGGCAAAGGCCAGGCAAAGCAAAACGCACACTATGGGGATAATAATTCCGATCGGCGAGGCGTAAAAGAAGTTGACCGAACCCCCGACTTTAGCCGAATTGATGGCGACGTTCGTAAGCGCTAAGCTCACATAGCTTATAAGCGTCCCGATGATCGCAGATGGTAAAAGCGCCATCCCGGTCATCGCGATGTTGCCCCTTAGCAAATAGGCTCGGCGGCTTCCGGTCGCCCGCAGTAAGCTCAGCCTTCTTTTATTGCCGATGCAATAGCCGGAAACGATGCTTAGACACGCGATGATTGAGGCCGCCATCGCCATATAGCCTAGCATCAACCAGCTTTGGGAAAAACGATAAGGCGCCGTGACGCGGTTGCCTTCGTCATCAAGAAGATAGAAGGTTATTTCATCTGATTGAAGCAAATATAGATAGACGTCGTTCAACAAATCGACCGGGGCCTCATCCCTTAAACGCGAATCGACTTTCACGGCATAGGAGGCGTTTGCCGGCTCGCCGACCGCAATCGCGGTCAAAAGCCCAATCGAGGTTAGCCCAAGGTAGCTGGTGGAGTTGATGGAGGTAAGGGAATCATAGAAAGACAAGGTCTCCGCCATGCCTTCGGGACAGAAATCCTCATATACCCCGACCGCCGTCTTGCCGGACCCGGCTACTTTGATCTCAACCGCCGCGAGGTCCTCGATGGAATCCCCTTCGATCCCGTTTAGCCGCAGGGCGGACGACAGGGTAGTCCGCGATATCAATACCTCATCCTCGTTAACGGGCATCCTTCCCTCGATGACCGCCGTGCCGATCCTTTCAAGGTCGGATTCCTCATCCACGTAAAGGCAGCCGCCAATATAATCCGCATAGCTTCCTTTCGCTTGCCCATCCCCTATCCTCATCGCGGTGCTTTGATAAGGAAAGTAGATGAGCTCGGATGCGCCGTATTCCTCGATTTTTTCCTCTTCGGAAACGACGAACGAGCTAGTCGCATAAACATCCCGGGCCGCCGTTTGTATTATATGCTCGGGGTCAAAGGAAAACCCGTAGCCGAAGAAAACCACCATCGCCGCCATGCAGATGGCCATCGAAAGGAACAACGATAGAAAAGTGCCTTTATAAATCCTGGCGTTATTTAGGCCAAGTTTTAGAAAGGACGAATGATGAACCGAAGCCGCCTCCGCCTGCAAGGCGCCATTCGGCGTTCCCCCGGCTTTGGCCTCCGTGAGCTTCCCGCCCGCCATCGAAAGGACATAGGTGGATGGGAGGCGCTCAAGCTCACTGTCCTCATGGGTCACGAAGATAACCAAATGGTCGGATGATAATTGCTTAATCCCGTTTTCGATATAAGCGAGGCTTTCGGGATCGAGGTTTGAGGTGATCTCATCAAGCAAGACGATTGGCTTCGCCGAATAAAGCACCCTAGCGAAAGAGAGCCGCTGCCGCTCGCCGGAGGATAGTTCCGACCCGCTTTGCATCGCCTGCTCCCGGAGCCCTACCGCCGCAAGGACGTCCATGGCTTTCTCGCCATCCCGTGCTTTGCCTTCCATGCCGACTAGCACATTGTCCAAACAGCTTAGATCATTGAAGATAATCGGGTCCTGCGGAAGATAACTGACCATCTGCTCGAAGTAATCAGGATATGATTTGCGGTCGATAACCGCCCCATCAAGACTGAGATTCCCTTCGAAATCGAAGTCATGGCCGGAGATTATCCCCAACAAAGTGCTTTTCCCCGATCCGTTGGCCCCTTTCAAAACGTAGAGGCTCGGAAAGAAAAAATCAAAAGACAGCCCGGAAATCACCTCCCGATCCCGATAGGCTTTCCGCTTAATCGTTATGTTTATTTGCTTCATCGCTTATCGCCTCCTTATAAAAAGGATCCTTCAATCTTTTCCCGTTTCGCCGGCAGCTCAGAAGGAAAGATAAAACCGACGCCATGAACATCAATAACCCAAAGCAAAGCAAAACCAAAGAAAGCGGTTGGAAATCGGCGAAGGGCACGGGAGAGAGGATCGAATCATAAAACGGATTAGATGGCTGAAGCGAATAGTAATAATACCCAACCGGCCTCCTAACCCCATAGGCATAAACCATGTTCGTAAAATTCGAAATGGGAATAAGACAAAGCCCGTATATGGCTAAACCGATTAATGTTGGCAAAAGAATCTCCAAAAAACCGAATATCGCGGCTGAAACGTAAAAATTAACCGAGCTTCGGCCTATATGCCTTTCGATTTGATAGGTGACTTTGGAAATCGAGTCGTCGCCAAACGAGGAAATGCTGACCAGCAGCAAGTACGCGACCAGCGAGATGATCGAGAAGCCCAAAAACCAGAAATGGTAATTCCAATTCGACCGCGAGTCGCTAATCAGATCGACGATACGGACGTCGCCGAAATCGAATAGCCCGAGCGCCGAATCGGAATCGAAATACAGCGTTTGATTATCAAGCGAAATGCTGATCGCCGCCAAATAAGCCCCAAAGGAGAATTCGATCCCTACCCCGGGAGTTAAACCAAGCACCGGCAATCTCGCGTATCCGTTATCACCCTTAAATTGAGACTCATATTCCTTTTCCCCTAGGCGCAGCGAATAGCCGCTACCATCAGTAACCGAAATATCGCGATCCGCGGTATAAGACAATTCGAAATAGCCGCTTGGAGAATGGGTGAAGGACGGATAAGAGAACCCGCATTCGATAACCCCGTTCGAAGAATAGAGGGAAGACGATCCTAATTTAAGCAAATCCATCGCAAAACTTCGACTAACCAGCAGCATTTCCGTGTCTTCGTAACGCGAATCATAGAAATAGTCGTAGATGCCAAATATCGCCGGAACATCAGAGGGAACTTCGTTATTAGACACCTTCACATGGCGGATCGGCACCTCCGTTTCGCCGTTTATAGAAATATGGCCATCGGAATCTTTTATCGGCCCTTGATTCCCAAACGAAGAATAGCAAACCGCCTCCTCTCCTTCGTCTAATACGCCATATAGCTCAATGCCATCCCCTTCAAGTCGTACCAAAGAGTTCTCGATTAGATAGGTCGAAAAACCGTTCGGATCCGAAACGACGCCTTCTTCCCCATCACCCGAAGAGAGATAAGCAAGATGAGCCGAAAAAGGATCGGATGATAAGGCAGACGCATACGATTGCGCTCTTCCGCCAAGCGGGGCGAACGCGCAGAAAAGAGCGAATAGGCAGACGCTGGCAAAGGCAAGGAAAACCCGCATCGAAGAATAGATAGGGGCGTTGGCAAAACGATAGAAAGCCAAGGCGATGGCCCGGGCAAACGAGCCCTTCGTCCTTTGAACCGGCCGAAAGGAATTCTCGCGGTCGAGCGGTCCTACTACTTCCGCCTTCGCCTCCCCAGGGGCGGAAAACTCGATTAAACAGTCAGGGGACAGTCCTTCGATTTTGACGTCGTGGTTAATCAAGAAAACCAAACGATGAGCCGAAAGTCCGCTGATTAAAGATGCGACCTTGTCTCGGCTATCTTCGTCAAGGGAGGAAAAAGGCTCATCAAAGAAATAGATCGGCCGATCCTGAGAAAGGCAAAAAACGATCTCGGCTTTCTGCCGCTCGCCTCCGCTTAAGGAGATTATCGGGGCGTCCACATATCTCTCGAAAGACAATAGGCGGCAGAGTTCGCTTGCCTTCTCGTCGAATTTGAGGCCCAACAATGATTTCATGTTCTTCCTCAACGAATACTTCGGAAGAAGGGTGTTGTCCTGCCCACAATAAGCGAGTGGCCCCATCGATACTTCGCCCGAATCCGGCCTCTCGATTCCGGTCAATATCCTAAATAGAGTGGTCTTCCCGCACCCCGACCGGCCTTTTACGAGTATCAAACCCGAGGTGGCCTTCAGACTGAGATTCGAAAAGAGACGCCGATTGCCAAATGACTTAGATATAGATTCGAACCAAAACACTCGATTTGCTTGGGAAAAAGATACCGCCAATTTATAGCCTCCAGCAGGACATTAACATAGCAATTATTATGGTCAGCACATTGTATCGCAAGTGAGAATTCCAAAACTTAAGTCAACTTCCCAACCGGAAACTGCAATAAGTCATGGAATACCCCGAACATAAAGTAAAATGCCTCCGTTTCCCGAGCAAAGAAATGGAGGACATTTAATATGGTAGCACGCTGGAAACACATCGACGAAAGCCAGAGGGAGGCGATCTCGCGGATGCTCTCCGGCGGCGACAGGCTCAAGGAGATCGCCCGTAACCTCGGGATGCACCCGACCGCCATCTCAAGGGAGATCAGGAGGAACCGGTACAAGACGAAGCCGGGCGAGGGGAAAACGCAGGCGCCGTCTGGCTTATCCTGGCTTGCCACGGGGCGATCCGGGCCCGTTTGGGAAGCGTTCCTGACCTAGACGAGAAATTGCAGAGGCATCAAAAAAGGCCTCGCCGAGGAGGCCCATGGAGAACGGTTCTTGTTGTGATTTCCGGGGCAATCGAGCCCGGGAAACTACAATAAGTGTCGCCGCACGGAGCCATCCGTCCCCGAAACTATGATCTTCTCCCTTCTTGGGCGATCATGCCGCGTTTCCCTCCTTTCGCGAACGACTTTTCCAAAATGCCCCTTGCCCATGCCCAGGCAACCGGGCAAAGGGAAAACGCAGGCCCAGGGAGGCGGGGACCTCCTTCCTTGATTCCCCTGCAGGTTGAGGGAATTCAACCAGCAAGGGAGAAACGCGCCCAGTCGGTTATTGAGGAAATCCGGGGAAGTGGAAGAATGAAGGCAGGAGGAAACGACATGGACAACATCGGCGAAAGGCTCTTGCGGCTCCGGAAGGAGAAAGGACTGACGCAGGAGGAGGTGGGGGCGAGGCTCTCCCTCTCCCCGCAAAGCGTCTCCAAGTGGGAGAACGGAACGAGCCTCCCCGAGATCGACACCCTCGGGAAGCTCGCGGACCTATACGAGGTCAGCACGGACTACTTGCTCGGGAGGGACGATGCCAAGGAACGGAGAAGCGGCTCCCCGACCATCGTCATCCACGTCGAGGAAGGCGGGAAGGAAGAGGTGAACATCACCCTTCCCTATCCCCTCGCGAAAATGTTCCTGAGGAAGGGGATGCATCTCGGCACAGAGAAGACCGATGGCATTCTTTCAGCAAACCAACTGGATGAGGCGGTGGCATCTGGAGCGAGGGGCAAGATCATTGAGGTGAAGGACGAGGATACCTACGTCACGATCGCAATCGAGTAGCGAACCCGGCAGAAGAGCGCCTGATTGCCGCAGGGAAGGCCGTCTTCCCCTCAAGACAAAGGCCTAGTAACGAAAAAGGACCTCGAAGGGTCCTTCCAAGAGCAATCGCCTTTTCTATCGCCGTTTCCTGTCGCCGCACGGAGCCATCCGTCCCCGAAACTACGATCTTCTCCCTTCTGGGGCGATCATGCCGCGTTTCCCTCCTTTCGCGAACGACTTTTCCAAAATGCCCCTTGCCCATGCCCGGGCAACCAGGCGACGGGAAAACGCAGGCACCGTCTTGATTATCCTGGCATTCCACGAAGCGATCCGGGCCCGTCTGGGAAGCTTTGTCGGTTGATTAGTCTATTTATCTATAGGCATAGAAAAAGACCTCCCGGAGGAGGCCCTTGGAGAACGGTTCTTGTTGTGATTTCCGGGAAAATCGAGCCCGGGAAACTACATAAGGTTCGCTTGGTTACTTGACCTGGGTCAATAGTCCCATGAAGCGGGCGTTCTTGACGGCGGTGGCAAGCTGGCGCTGATACTTGGCGCTGGTGCCAGTGATCGAGCGCGGGGTGATCTTGCCATCCGGAGAGACGAACTTCGAGAGGGTCTCAACGTCTTTGTAGTCGACGTATTTGATATGGTTCTTCTTGAAGTAGCAGACCTTCCGGCGCGAACGGATCTTCTTGTATGCCATTGTTCAATCTTCCTTTCTTAGAATGGGAGGTCGTCCTCGGCGATATCCATTCCGTCGAGGTTCGACCCTTCCGCCTTGTCGGCGGTTTGGTCGGATATTGAATCTGGCGCGGGAGCGTCGCTGGTGTATCCGGAATCGGAAGCATCCCTCTTGCCCGAGCTGATGAACTCGACGCGGTCGGCCAAGACCTTGATCTTCCTGATCTCGACGTTGTCGGAGCGGCGGGTGTATTTGTCCTCCACCAAGCGCCCAACCACGGCGACCATGTCGCCCTTGTGCTTGAACTTGATGATGTTGTCGGCGGTCTTCCCGAAGGCAGACACGTCCAGGAACAGGGTGTTCCTCTCCCTATTGGCGCCTTGGCTCTGATCATCGACGGCGATGCTGAAGGAAGCAACGCTGGTCTGATTAGAGGTCACGCGCCTTTCCGGGTCGCGAACTAGGCGGCCGGTAAGTACGACGCAATTAGCCATTTTCAATCCTCCTATGACTTAGTCTTTGTCGACAGTGATGAGGAAACGGATAACTTGGTTATCGAGCTTGCAAAGACGATCGAACTCCTTGAGGCAATCGTGGTCGGCAGTGACTTTCAGCACGACGTAATAGCCTTTGGTCTGTTTCTTGATCGGGTAGGCAAAATCGCGTAGGCCCCAGGCGTTGACGTTCCTGATGGTTCCCTTGTGGGAAGTCAGGATGCCGTGGACCTTGTCCATCTCGGCAGCGCGGGCGGCATCGTCTAGCGCGGCGTTGAGGATGTACATGATCTCGTAATTTCCCATTGTTCTTACACCTCCTAATTTCGGACTTCGGGTCGCCTTGGATGGCTCCATGCGACCATAGAAGCGTGTGCCCTTACCTTCATAGGGCTTAAAGATTATAAGGGGGTTAGGGGGATAAATCAAAGGTTATCGCGCGTTACGCTTCCTCCTCACCTATCAAGTAGGGCGGTTTTCCCTAAAGGTAACAAAAAGCCCGCCAAGCGGCGGGCAGAGCTTACTTCTCGTCCTTCATGGTCGGGAATAGCAGCACTTCCCGGATGTTGAAGGTGTTGGCGAATAGCATGCAGAGGCGGTCGATGCCGACCCCGATGCCTCCCGCCGGCGGCATGCCATAGCGCAGCGCGTCGATGAAGGTGAAGTCGATGTCGGCGGCTTCCTCGTCTCCCCTTGCCCTAGCGGCCAGCTGCGCCTCGAAGCGCTGCTGCTGATCGAATGGGTCGTTGAGTTCGGAATAGGCGTTCCCGAATTCGGTTCCGCCGATGAAGAACTCGAACCGCTCGACGAAGCGCGGGTCCTCGCTCTTCTTGGTCAGCGGCGACACCTCGATCGGGTAGGTGTGGATGAAGGTCGGCTGGACCAAGGTCTTCTCGACGAACTCATCGAAGAAGGCGTTGATGATGTATCCGACCGAGTTCCAGCTCTTCTGCAGCTCGACGTGGTGCTCCTTGGCGAGCTTGACGGCATCCTCGAAGCTCATCGGCTGCTCGAAGTCGATGCCGGTCTTCTCCTTGATGGCCTCGCACATCGAGATCCATTTGAAGGGCTTGGAGAAATCGATGGCGTTGTCGCCCCAGTGGACGATGTCGATGCCCATAACCTTCTCGGCGATGGATTTGAACAGCCCCTCGACCCAGTGGCGCATGTCCTGCAGGTCGCCATAGGCCTGGTAAAGCTCGATGGTGGTGAACTCCGGGTTATGGCGGGTGTCGATGCCCTCGTTGCGGAATATGCGGCCGATCTCATAGACGCGGTCGATCCCGCCGATCATCGCCTTCTTGAGGTTGAGCTCGGTGGCGATGCGCAGATAGAAATCCTTGTCCAAGGCGTTGTGGTGGGTGATGAACGGACGGGCGCTGGCCCCACCGAGTATCGGCGAGAGGACCGGGGTCTCTACCTCGACGAAGCCGAGGGAATCACAGTAATTCCTGATCTGCTTGACGATCGCCGGGCGGAGCAAGGCGATGCGGCGCGACTCGTCGTTGACGATCATGTCGACGTAGCGGTGGCGATACCTATCCTCGGTGTCGGTCAGGCCGTGGAACTTCTCCGGAAGCGGCTTGAGGCACTTGCAGATGTGGGTGTATTTCTCGACCCTGATGGTGAGCTCGCCGGTGCGCGACTTCATGAGGGTGCCGGATAGTCCGACGATGTCGCCGAGGTCGGCCAGCTTGAAGACGGTATAGTCGTGCTCGCCGATGACGTTGATGCCGATCCAGGCCTGCATCTGCCCGTACTCGTCCTTGATGTTGACGAAGCTGGCCTTGCCCATGCGGCGGATGGCCATCAGGCGGCCGGCGACGTTGACCTCAACCTTATCGGCTTCAAGCTGCTCGGCGGTCAATTCGCCGTATTTGGCCCTAATGTCGCGGATCTGGTCCTTCCATTCGTACTTCTTGCCGAACGGATCGACCCCGAGGTCGCGGTATTTCTGGAGCTTGTCGAATCGGACTTGCTCTTGGTCGTTCAGTTTCTCTTCCATAATCGATTCCTTTGTAATCGCGGTAGTAAATTTACCATTTATTTCCTTTAAAGGAAATGTATTTCAATAATGCAGATTATTGACGTCTTTCCAGCCTTTGACTATCTCGTGGACCCGCTGCTTGAGGTGGGCTTTGGTGTCATTTTTTGTCAGGCAATCGAAGATGATGTTGGCTATTTCCTTGGCCTGGGCTTTGGTGCAGCCCCTGGAGGTGGCCGCGGCGAAGCCGATGCGGAGCCCGCTGGTGAGGGAAGGCGGAAGCTTGTCGCCGTGGATGGCGTTCTTGTTGGCGGTTATCCCAATCGACTCCAAGGCGAGCTGAGCGCTCTTCCCGTCGATGCCGAAGCTATCAAGGACGTAAAGCAGGAACAGATGGTTCTCGGTTCCCGAGGTCTTGGCCCCAAGCCTCGATAGTTCGTCGGAGCACGCCTTGGTGTTCTCCAAAACGCGGTTAATGTATTTCGCGAATTTCGGGGAGGCGTCCTCGCGGAAGGCGATGGCCTTGCCGGCGATGATGTTCTCTAACGGCCCTCCCTGGGCATAGGGGAAGACGGCCGAGTCGATCTTCTTGGCGATGTCCTCGCGGTTGGAGAGGATCAATCCGCCGCGCGGGCCACGCAACGTCTTATGGGTGGTCGAGGTCACGATATCGGCATAAAGAACCGGGTTCTGCGTGGCTTTGGCGGCCACAATGCCGGCGATGTGGGCCATATCGACCATGAAGGCGGTCTTGACGTCGCTATGGAGGTTGTGGCGGTCGATGATGTCGCGCATCAGCTTGAAGTCTATCTCGAACGGGTAGGCGGAATACCCGGCCAAGAACAGGTTCGGGTTTACCTCGTCCAGGCGCTTCTCGATTATCGAGTAGTCGAGCCTTCCGTCCTCGCCGAGGTCATAGAAGCTGAAATCATAGAGCTTCGAGGAGAACGACGCGTTGGCGCCATGGGTGAGGTGGCCGCCGTCGTTAAGCTGAAGCGAAAGCACTTTGTCTCCAAGGTTAAGCAAGCTGCGATAAGCCTCGAAGTTGGCGTTCGACCCAGAATGGGGCTGCACGTTGGCGTAGCAGCAGCCGAATAGCTTCCTCGCCCGGCTGCGGGCAAGCTCCTCTACCTCGTCTATGTAGCGGCATCCGCCATAATACCGCTTCCCCGGGTATCCCTCGGCGTATTTGGCGATGAAGATGCTGCCGCAGGCATCGCGCACCTCGACCGATGGATAGTTTTCCGAGGCAATCAGCTCGATGCCGCCATTCTGCCTTTCGATTTCAAGGCGCTTAAGAGAATCTATTTTCCTGTCTTCCATGTATGCAAGTATAGACTCCGGCAAGGCAAAACAAAACCCGAGACTAACTCGGGCATTGCTTTATTTCGCGGGCTCGGGGCTGGCTTTGCCGCCAGTGTATAGCTGGTAGTACTTGCCCTTCTGCTGCAATAGCTGATCGTGGTTGCCGCGCTCGATGATGCACCCATCCTGAAGGACCATGATGACGTCCGAATTCTGGATGGTTGACAGACGATGGGCGATGACGAATACCGTCCTGCCCTTCATGATGGCGTCCATGCCTTGCTGGACCAGCTTCTCGGTGCGGGAGTCAATAGATGAGGTCGCCTCGTCGAGGATGAGGACCGGCGGGTTGGCGCAGGCGGCGCGGGCGATGGAAAGCAGCTGCCTCTGCCCCTGGCTCAATCCGGCTCCAGCTCCGTGAAGAACGGTGTCGTATCCATTGGGGAGCATCCTGATGAAGTTGTCGGCGTTGGCGAGCTTGGCGGCCTGGACGACCTCTTCGTCGGTGGCTTCCGGGTTGCCGTAGCGGATGTTTTCCTTGACGGTTCCGGTGAAAAGGGCCGTATCCTGGAGAACCATGCCGAGGGCGCGGCGGAGATCCTTCTTCTTGATCTTGTTGATGTTGATGTCGTCAAATCTGATCTTCCCGTCTTCGATGTCGTAGAAGCGGTTGAGCAGGTTGGTGATGGTGGTCTTGCCGGCGCCGGTTGGGCCGACGAAGGCGACCTTCTGGCCGGGTTCGGCGTAAAGGGTTATGCCATGGAGTATGGTCTTGCCCGGGACGTAGGAGAAATCGACGTCGTATATGTTGATCTTCCCGCGCAGCCAAGTGTAGGTGGTCGGGGAGCCATCGGTATGCGGGTGCTCCCAGGCCCACTTGCCGGTTCTTTTCTCGCTCTTGACGGGCTCGCCATTGGGGCCTTCTGAGGCATAGACCAACTGGACGTAGCCGTCGTCGACTTCCGACGGGGAATCGATGAGCTCAAAGATGCGCTCGGCGCCGGCCATAGCCATGATGAAGAGGTTAAGCTGCATCGACAGCATGCCGACCGGCATGATGAACGATTTGCCCAGCTGAAGGAAAGAGATGATGCCGCCGGCGGTTATGTTTCCGATTCCGTAGGCTATCAGGATGCCGCCGACCAAGGCCAATACGACGTATTGAAGGTTTCCCAGGTTGTTGTTTATCGGACCGAGGATGTTGGAGAACTGCTGGGCTTTGGTCTGATAAACGCACAGCTCGTCGTTTAGTTTATCAAAGCCCTGCTCGGACTGCCTCTCGTGGGTGAATACCTTGATGACCTTCTGGCCGGATATCATCTCCTCGATGTAACCGTCGGTCTTGCCGAGCCAGCGCTGCTGGTTGATGAAGAAAGAGGCCGACCTGCCGGAGAAGAAGAACACGGTCGCGACGATCAAGACGAAGAACGCGAGCACGACCAAGGTCAGCATCCAGCTGGTCACGAACATGGCCACCAAGGCGCAAAGCATAGTCACCAGCGACTGAAGGACCATCGGCAGCACGCGGGAGATCATCTCGCGGAGGGTGTCGATGTCATTGGTGTATATCGACATGATGTCGCCGTGGGTCCTGGTGTCGAAATATGAAAGCGGCAGCGACTCCATGTGAGAGAACAGCTCGTCGCGGATCTTCTTCTGGGTCCCCTGGCCAATCTGGCATACCGACATCTGATAGACATAGCAGCAGATGATGCCAATGGCATAGACCGCGGCCATCAGAAGGATGGCGGTCCCGATGTTCATCGGTATGCCGAACATCGCGGTCGGCTCATCGCGAAGCATAGGCTCTATGAACTGGTCAACGAGGATCGTGCCGGTGAACAAGCTGCCGATAACCCCCGCGGCGGACGAGAGCAATATCGTGATTATCGCGAGGAAGAACAATCCCGGGGAGTAGAAGAATATCCTCTTGAACAGCCTCGAGAATATCGAGAAGGCGTGCCTAAGCCCAAGCTGCGCACGCTGCGGCTGGCTTTTCTTATTGCTCATCGAAGTCACCTCCACCAAGCTGGGTTTCGTAAATTTCCTTATAGACAGGCGAGCTCTGCATCAATTCGTCGTTGGTCCCTTTGGCGATTATCTTGCCGTCATCCATCACCAGAATGATTTCGCAGTCCTTAATCGAGAGGACGCGCTGGGCGATGATGAATTTGGTGACGTCGGGAATCTCGGTGCGGAAAGCCTCGCGTATGACGGAATCGGTGTGGGTGTCGACCGCCGAGGTCGAGTCGTCCAAAATCAGGATCTTTGGGCTCTTTAGCAAGGCCCTGGCGATGCAAAGGCGCTGCTTCTGGCCGCCGGAGACGTTGGTTCCGCCTTCGTCGATCGGCGAATCGTATTTCAGCGGGAGCTTCTCGATGAACTCATCGGCACAGGCGAGGTGGCAGGCGTGCTTCATCTCCTCCAGCGTCGCGTCTTCCTTGCCCCACCGCAGGTTGCTCGCGATGGTGCCGGTGAACAACGTGTTCTTCTGCAGCACCACGGCTACCGCGTCGCGGAGGGTGGGAAGGTCGTAGTCGCGGACGTCGATCCCGCCGACCTTAACCGATCCCTCGGTCACGTCATATAGCCTGGCGATGAGCGAGACCAAGGTCGACTTCGAGGAGCCGGTGGCCCCGATGATGCCGACGGTCGAGCCCGAGGGGATGTGCAAATCGATATCGTTTAGGACGTCTTTGGACCCGGAAGCCGAATAGCGGAAGTGGACGTGGTTGAAATCGACCGATCCGTCCTTGACCTGTTTGATGGCGTCGGGCTTGGAGACGATGTCGGGCTTCTCGATGATGACCTCGGAGATGCGCTCGGCCGAGTTGCGGGCGATGATGATCATCACGAAAACCATCGAGACCATGTTGAGGCTCATCAATATCTGCATGACGTAGGTGAATAGCGAGGTGAGAGAGCCGGTGTTGAAGGCATCTGGCACGTTGCCGTTGGCGATTATCATCTTCGCGCCGAAGAAGCTGATTATGAGCATGCAGGCATAGACGGTCAGCTGCATAAGCGGCGAGTTGACCGCCAGGATCCTTTCGGCGTGGAGGAAGGTGCGGTAGATGAAATAGGAAACGCGGCCGAACTTCTCGTTCTCGAACTGCTCGCGGCCGAAGCTCTTTACGACCCTGATGCCGGACAGGTTCTCCTGAACCGAGGCGTTGAGGTCATCGTAGGCGTTGAACACCTTGACGAAGGTGGGGTGAACCTTGGCGGCGATGAAGATCAGGGCGAACCCGAGGACCGGGATGGCGACCAAGAACATAAGCGACAGCTGCCAGGAGGTTATGGCGGCCATGACGACTGCAAAGATCATCATGAACGGAGCCCTGACGACGGTCCTGACGATGGCCTGGATCGAGTTGGTCACGTTGGTGCAGTCGGTGGTGAGCCTGGTGACCAGCGAGGCGGTAGAGAACCGGTCGATGTTGGAGAAGGAGAATGTCTGGATGTTGTAATACATCGCCTGGCGGAGCTTCTTGCCAAACCCCGATGAGGCGATGGCGGCAAAGAAGCCGGCGAAAACGCCGCCGACGCAGCTGACGATGGCCAACGCTGCCATGATGCTGCAATACATTATCAGGTTGGGGACGTCGGACTCAGACATCATCCCGGATGCTGGGTCGATGATGTTGACGGCATACTGGGCGACGAAGGGGATCATGACCTCCCCCACCACCTCGATGGCAACGCAAAGCCATGCCAGGTAGACGTACTTCCAGTAGCCCTTCATGTAACGGGCCAAGGTCTTGATGATGTGCACGTTCTTAAGGCGTTTGATCTCTTCCGCGTTCTTCTTCTCGACGGAAGCGATCAGCATCTGCTCCTCTTTGGTCGGAGCGCTTTTCTTTTCCATTCGCTTTCCTCCTTCTTCCTATATCCCTTGATCCAGCGCGTCGGAAAGCTTCTTAAGCGCCGAATAAAGCGATTCCTTGTTTTGCTCGCCGCCCAGGATTTGGGCGATGTGGGCTTCATACGCCTTGTTGACTTCCTCGAACTCGTCGCGGAATGCCCAGCCTTTCTCGGTCACCACGATATCCCGCTTTCGCTTATCCTCGGAAGAGACCGATGTCTTGATGAGGCCTTTGTCCTCAAGCGACATCAGCGATTCGGAGACGGTCGATTTGTTGATATTGAACTCCGAGACAAGGTCTGAGGCGGACCGGCAATTGCGGTTGCTGATGAAATCGAAGCACATCGCCTCGAGCTGGCTCAGGTTAACCGACAGCCTCGGGGCATACGACTCCTTGAACCTCCGCCCCAGGCTCCGCCCGAGCATCGTTACCAATTTCCGCAATGAATATTCGCCGTCCATAATAGTTCGCCACCGAACTATTTAATACAAAGCGAAAACCGTTTCAAGCAGAAAATGGTGAAAGCCTTTTCATTTAAATCAAAGCGGAGGAGTAGGCAGCCACAAGCTTGCTTAGGCTGCAGGCCGCGTTCGCCGAGCTGGTAGATGGGAGGCAGAAATATGAGATGCCCGGAAGCTTTTGGTTGAACTTGAAGAAATAGGTTGCCGCAGCCTTGCCGTTGCAGATGACCTTCTCGATTTTGGCCGCCTTGAATATCGGGGCGAAATCCATCGGCGTCACCTCGGAAATCGTGCTGTCTGAGGAATTCTCTATCTCGCAAACGTCGATGGCGTCCGACAAAGCTATATGATGCCTGCGCAGGAAGTCCTTCTTCTGCGGAAGGGTTTTCGGCTCTTCCTCACCATACACGAGGGATAAAACCTTGTAGAACCGGTTTAGCGGATTTGCGTAATAGAATCCCTCCTCCCGCGATTTGACCGATGGGAAAGAGCCGAGTATCAAAACGCTTGAGTCAGGGAAGAAGAATGGAGGAAAGCCATGACTTTGCCTATTTTTCATAGCCGAGCCTTTTGTCCAATCCATCGAGCAAAGCGAAAAGCTCATCTTTGGTTGAGGTTTTGCAGGCCAATTGGTTGCGAATTGCCTTATATCCGGGGAATCCGGAGAGGAAATGCGGCAATATTCCGCGCAGCTCGTTGAGGCCAACCCTCTCGCCTTTGTACCCAAACATCATCTCGGCGTACTTCTTGGCGTAGGCGATCTGCTGCGAGGGGGAAGGCGAGTCGAGCAACTCGCCGGTATCGAGGTAGTGGTTGATCTGGGTGATCAGGAAAGGATGGCCGACCCCGCCCCTGGCGACCATCACCATCTGCCCTTTGGTTATGTCTAGGGCGCGCTTGGCGTCCTGGGCGGAAAAAATGTCCCCGGAGACGATCAATGGAACCGAAAGCCTCTCGCCGAGCCCCTCGATCACCTCATAGCGGGCTTTCCCCGAATAGCCTTGGCTCCTGGTGCGGCAATGAACGGTTATCGCCGAGACGCCGGCCCGCTGCAGCCTGAAGGCGACTTCCTCGGCGTTTATCTCGTCCTCGGTGAACCCAAGCCGAATCTTGGCCGTGACCGGCTTATGCGAGGCCCCGACTACCGCCTTAACGTATTCCTCTAGCTCCTGCGGATGCCTCATCCAGGCCGATCCGGCCCCGGTTTTGACGACCTTGGTCACTGGGCAGCCGAAGTTCAGGTCGAGGATGTCGTAAAGCGCTTCCCTCTCCAATATCCCGATGGCCGGGATGGTGTTCTTCTCGTCGAATCCGAAAAGCTGAAGGGCGACGGGCCTGTCAGTTTCCGAGGTATCGGCGTAATACATGGTCTTCTTGTTGCCATAGCTGAGCCCGCAGTCGCTTATCATCTCCGAAACCGAAAGCCCGACCCCGAACCCCTTCATGAATTCGCGGTACGGCAGGCAGGTTATCCCGGCCATCGGGCCAAGCACGACGTGCCCCGCTATCTCAACATTGCCTATCTTCATCGGCGAAATTATGCTTGTATTCCGCTCAAAACTCTAGAGCGAAAGGCTTATCTGATTTTGCCTGCGTATAACGCGCGGGCGAAAAAGCCTTGCAAAGAAATTTATTTCACGATATGAATTACCATACCGTTCAGGAGTGTTCTAAATGCTGAAGATGTTCAAGCGTTTCCGCCCAATAGATTGGGGGTTCGTGATAGCGATAATCGGGCTGACCATACTGCAGGTATGGTGCACCATGATGATGGTCGACTACATGGCCGACCTAATAGGCTCAATAACATACCTCTCTTACAAGATGGATCCCTCGCAGCTTGGCGAGCAATTCATGGCCATATTCAACAGCCCCGCCATCGGGGGCGATTGGGATAAATTGGTGCAGATGCTCCAGTCGTCGGGAGCCATGGACTCCGATGCGCTATCCAGGATCGCCGCCATTGCAGAGAGCAAGGTCGGGGACATCTGGTACAACGGGGGGATGATGCTTTTGGTGACCGCGTCCTGCGCGATCATCCAAACCGGCGTATCGATCCTCGCCTCGGTGGTCGCAGCCCATTTCGCCACCTCGACCAGGAGCGACCTCAACAACAAGGTATCTGAGTTTGGGCTGTTCGAGATCAACAAATTCTCGACGGCCTCGCTCGTGACTAGGAGCACCAATGACATCGAGCAGGTCCAGATGACGATGCTGCTTATGATGAGGATGGTGTTCGCGGCCCCGATTACCGCCATCTGGGCGATTTGCAAAATCGAGTCGACCAGCTGGCAATTGACCATCGCCGTGGCCTTGGCCATCGTGCTGCTGGTGGTCGCGCTATCCATACTCATGGTCGCGGTGCTGCCCAAGTTCAAGGTTTCCCAGCGCTTCGTCGACCGGCTCAATGGAATAACCCGGGAGAACATAAACGGCATCAGGGTCGTCCATGCCTACAACGCCGAGGGGTATCAGGAGAAGAAATTCGGGAAGGCCAACGACGACCTGACCAAACTAAACCTGTTCACCGGCAGGATGATCGGCCTGCTCTCGCCGATAATGATAATCATCATGGATGGGGTCACGCTGGCCATATATTGGATTGGCGCAAGCCTGATAAACGCCGGGGAGATTGACTACGCCACCGTCACCAGCTTCACCATGTTGGCGACCCAGATAATCATGTCGTTCATGATGCTGCTTATGATGTTCGTGCTCTGGCCGAGGGCCTCGGTCTCGGCGAAGAGGATCAACGAGGTCATCAGCACCAAGCCGTCGATCCTCGATCCGGAGAACCCGGTTAGCCCGGAGAAGCTCGGGACAATCGAGTTCGACCACGTCAGCTTCCGCTATGCCGATGGCGAGGACGACGTGCTGCACGACATATCATTCAAAGCCGAGAAGGGTCAGGTCATCGCGGTCATCGGAGCGACTGGATCTGGCAAATCGACCTTGGTCAACCTGATCGCGAGGCTGTTCGATGCCACCAGCGGCACCGTCAAGGTCGATGGGGTCGACGTCAAGACGATGTCCCAGAAGGAATTGCGGTCTAGGATAGGCTTCGTGCCGCAGAGGGGGTTGCTCTTCTCCGGCACCATCGCAACGAACATCGCTTTCGGCGAAGACAGCCTAAGCGAAGAAAAAATGAAGGAGGCCGCCGACGTCGCCTGCGCCAGCGAGTTCATCGCCAAGATGGATGGCGGCTTCAACGCCCCGATTGCCCAAGGCGGGACCAACGTCTCGGGTGGGCAAAGGCAGAGGCTTTGCATAGCCAGGGCGGTGGCGACCGACCCCGAGATATACGTGTTCGACGACTCATTCTCCGCCCTCGACTTCAAGACCGACCTGGCCGTGAGGACGAACATCCGCGAGCACTCCCGCGACGCCACGAGGGTCATCGTGGCCCAGCGCATAGGCACCATCATGGATGCCGATCTGATAATCGTCCTAGACGAGGGGAAAGCCGTCGGCATGGGCACCCATGAGCAGCTGCTCAGGGATTGCCCCACCTACCGCGACATCGCCTTGTCGCAGCTTAGCAAGGAGGAGCTTGGGTTATGATGACGAACAGGCGTCAGGCCTCGCCCAGGCAAAAGGGCAAGCGCGGTGAGGCCATCCGCGCGATAAAGAACATAGTCGGCACCTCGAAGCGCTTCTATTGGGCGATTGGTCTATCTGCTTTTTTGGTGCTTTGCAGCGTAGTAATTTCCATCTACTCCCCGCAGGTGCTAAAGCAGATGACCAACGCCATAGCCGCCGGGGCGGGCAACGGCACCATCGATTTGGCCGAGGTCGGGAGATGCGGCATGATCCTAGCCGGGCTTTACCTAGGCAGCGCCATCCTGACATACGGGTCGAGCTTCCTACTTACCGGCGTGACCCAGAAATACGCCAACCAGCTCCGCAAATCCATAATAGAGAAGATCAACAAGATCCCGCTCTCCTACTTCGACTCGCGCCAGGTGGGAGACATCCTTTCCCGCGTCACCAACGACGTCGACTCCATCGCCCAAAGCCTCGACCAGACCATTTCGATGCTGCTGCAGGCGGCCTTCATGCTAATCGGCAGCCTCATCGGCATGTTCTGCACCTCTTGGATCATGGCCCTCACCGCCATGGTGTCGCTCCCCCTGATGGCGCTGTTCCTCACCATGATCATGAAGCTCGCCATGCCCCAATTCGTTAAGAGGCAGGAGCAGATCGGCATGATTAACGGGGCAGTCGAGGAGAAGTTCTCCGGCCAATTGGTCATCAAGCTGTTCGATGCCGACGAACGGGAAAACGCCAAATTCGAGGAGAAGAACCAAACGCTTGGGAAAACCATGTTCCGCGCCCAGTTCTTTGGCGGGCTGATGCAGCCTCTGATGCAGTTCATATCCTACTTCGCCTACATCGCGGTCATGGTCGTCGGCGGGGTTCTGATGATCGACGGCGGCTACGGCATGAGCTTCGGCACCATCACCGCTTTCTTGGTCTATGTAAGGCTGTTCCAGCAGCCAATGACCCAAATAGCCCAGGCCATGAACACCTTGCAGACCACCACCGCGGCCTCCAAGCGGGTCTTCGATTTCCTGGAGGAGAAGGAGCTAAGCGATGAATCTAGCAAGAAGCGCGTCTTCCCATTAGTCGACGGCAAGCCGCAGATAAAGGGCGAGGTCGAGTTCCGCCACGTCCACTTCTCATACGACCCGTCCAGGGAGATAGTCCACGACTTCTCGGCGAAGATAAAGCCGGGGTCCAAGGTCGCGATCGTCGGCCCCACCGGCGCTGGCAAGACCACGATGGTCAACCTCCTGATGAGGTTCTACGAAGTCGACTCGGGCGACATCCTCATCGATGGCGTGTCGACCAAGCAGATGAGCCGGCAGGAGATACACGACATCTTCGGCATGGTGCTGCAGGACACCTGGGTGTTCGACGGCACGATGCGCGAGAACATCGTCTACAACAGCAAAGACGTCAGCGACGAGGAGCTGAAGGAGATTGCCAAGCAGGCAAATATCTATTACCTGGTAAGGACGCTGCCTGGCAAATTCGATTGCCACCTCGACAACGCCGGGTCGATATCCGCCGGGCAGAAGCAGCTGCTCACCATCGCGAGGGCGATGGTCAGGAAATCGCCGCTGCTTATACTGGACGAGGCAACATCCAACGTCGACACGAGGACCGAGGAGCTGGTCCAGGAGGCCATGGATAACCTCACCAAAGGCAGGACGAGCTTCGTCATCGCCCACCGCCTCTCGACCATCAAGAACGCCGACCTGATCCTCGTAATGCGGGACGGCAACGTCGTCGAGCAAGGGACCCATGAATCGCTTATGGCGCAGAACGGGTTCTACGCCTCGCTGTACAACTCGCAGTTCTCGTTCGAGTGATTATCGCCGGATTGCAAAATCCGGCTTTTTTATGCCTTTTCGCGGCGCCGCTTCCGAATACCGGGCTCAGTCCAATCGGGGGCAGAGGCGCGCAGGGATAGGCCACATCCGCAGGGGAATTGCGCGAAATCGATATTGAAGGCAAAAGGAAAAGCCCCTCCTGTTGGTTTGTCCAACATTTGGGGCTCACTTCATCTGCCGGCTTTTTGCTTAGGCTTGGTTGTCCCCGCCTTTGTCGGGCTCGGAGGGCTTTTCCGAGGCTGGCTCGGAAGCTTCTTTGCCCTCGGCGGCCTTCTCGCCTTTCTCCTCGTCGGAGATGGTCTCGACGCCTTGGGATTGCTCTTCCTTTACCTCGGGGTCGTGGACGACTGGCGGCAGCGTCCCGTTGGCGCATAGATACTCGATCTCCTCGGCCGTGATGGTCTCCTTCTCGAGGAGGGTCTCGGCGATGAGTATGACCTTGTCCTTGTGCTCTAGCAGGACCTGGCGGGCCTTCTCGTGGGCATCCTCTATGATGCGGCGGACCGCCTTGTCGATCTCGAAGGCGATCTGGGTCGAGAAGTTGCGCTGGGTCGAGGCGTAGTCGCGGCCTAGGAAGACCGATCCGGTGTCCCGCTCATACTGGATGGGGCCAAGCTCGGACATGCCGAACTCGGTGACCATCATCCTGGCGAGCCTGGTGGCTTGCTCGATGTCGTTGCTGGCGCCGGTGGTGACGTCTTGGAAGAATATCTCCTCCGACGTGCGGCCGCCGAGCAGCCCGGTGATGCGGGCGATCAGCTCGTTCTTGGTCAGCAGGAACCGGTCGTCCTCAGGGGTCATCAATACGTGCCCGCCGGTGTTGCCGCGCGGGATTATGGTTATCTTCTGGACCTTGTCCGAATACGGGAGGTAGATGCCGATGACCGAGTGCCCGGCCTCGTGGTAGGCGACTTCCTTCCGCTCCTTGGCAGACATCGCCCGGGAGGATTTGGCCGGTCCGGAAATGCGGCGGTCGATCGCCTCATCTATATCGGCCATGTCGATGGCCGGCTTGTTCTCCCTTACCGCGAGGATGGCGGCCTCGTTGAGGACGTTGTCGATATCGGCTCCGGAGAAGCCGACGGTCCGCTTGGCCAGCGCGGCGAAATCAACGTGCGAATCGATGGTCTTGTTGCGCGCGTGGACCTTGAATATGGCCTCGCGGCCGGCTTTGTCAGGCAAGGATACCGTGATGGTCCGATCGAAGCGCCCGGCACGGCGAAGCGCCGGGTCGAGGACGTCGTCGCGGTTGGTGGCGGCTATGACCAAGATGCCGGAGTTGGCCTCGAAGCCATCCATCTCGACCAATAGCTGGTTGAGGGTCTGCTCGCGCTCATCGTTTCCTCCGCCAAGTCCGGCCCCACGCTGGCGGCCGACGGCATCGATTTCATCGATGAATATAAGGCAGGGAGCGGTCTCCTTGGCCCGGCGGAACAGATCGCGGACGCGGCCGGCGCCGACGCCGACGTACATCTCAACGAAGTCCGAGCCGGAAATGGAATAGAAGGGGACGCCGGCTTCCCCCGCCACCGCTTTGGCGAGCAATGTCTTGCCGGTTCCGGGCGGGCCGATAAGGAGGACGCCCTTGGGCAGCCTAGCGCCGAACTTAGAGTATTTATGAGGGTCTTTCAGGTATTCGACGAGCTCGACCATCTCGGCCTTCTCCTCGTCGCAGCCCGCCACATCGGAGAAGCGAACTTTGCTGTTGGCCTTCCTGGCTGGGGATTTGTTGAAGCTGAAGGCCGAATTGTTCATCCCCGAGACCGAGCGGTTCAGCCGGCCGAAGATGAACAAAGCCAAGATGGCGGTTCCGATCAGCAGGATTATGGTCGGCCCCCAGGAGTCCCACCAAGAGACGGCAAACCCATCGACGACCGAGATGAAGCACATGCTGGGGTCGACGAAGCCGGCGGTTTTCGCCTTATCGATCCTCGCGGTGAACATCGCCTCGTAATAGGGGTGATATACCATCGTCCCGTCATCTAGGTAGACGGAATAGCCCGGGCCTTCGCCAGACCACAAGTTCTCCTCGATCATGACGGTGAAAAGGACCGAGCGATTGCTGGTGTTGGCCGCTCTGCCGGTGACGGATACCGCTTTGTATCCTTGGCTCACCTCGATGGCATAGACGCGGTATTCGAGGGTGTCGTAGGCATCCGCGGTGTATTTGGAATCAGACGGGTTGTCCTGATTGACATTAAGCGAGTATCCGAGATAGTCGTCTAGCTGATCGCGAGTCCAGGTAACGGGTTTCCCCACCGTTTGGGATACTATCAGCCAAATGAATAGCCCCACGGTCAACGCCATGAGGATATATGGCACGAATACGGAGAATATACTTCTTCTTTTTGGAGCTGGTCCGTCGTTCATTTATTTCCTCCTAATAGGGGTTGTCGGTCTGCCGACGATGCAACGATACAATAAACGGGGGCTTTGTCAAAGGCAACGCCCTTTGGTTGGCGTTTATTCGGCAAATTTGATGCGCAGAATCGAGGTGTGGTATTCGCGGAAATCCGCCCGGTAAGTTGGGACGTAGATTATCTTCCCGTCTTTATTGACGAACACCGGCCAGATGGCGCGCAGCTTGACGGGCATCTTCCAGACCGAGTAGAGTCGGCGCACCGGCTCAAGGTAGCCGTGAACAACATAGTTGTCGGCGGGAAGCACCGAGCGGATCGTCAACGGATAATCGTCCTCATGGATATTGCGGTCCTCGGCGCCCATCGAGAAATCGAGGTAGAAGGCGTCGGCATCGAGGACGCCCGGCTTATCGAGCTTGTAGGAATAGGGAAGCTCATTGGGGTCGTGGCCGATGGTGATGACGTCGTATTCCTTGATCACGAAGGTATCGCTGGAAAGCTTGTACGTCAGGTTGGGCTGAGGGGCCAGGAACATCTTCCTTATCCCGGCGATGTCCTCTGGGGTCAGCTGGACGGAGGAATCGCTTTTTGCGACAAAGCGAACCAGAGTTGCGGCGAATTCGTCGCGAGGAAGGGCGATGAGCCCGCGTATATCAAGCTCCTCTCCCTCATCGATCTTGGTGTTGATGGATTTGGTGAGTCGGATGGTCTCGTCGTTGGCGGCCCGCATCTCCTGCAGCACGTTCTCGCGATCGACCTCGTTCATCTTGGAGATGACGTCGCGGCGGATCGGGTTGCGGATGTAGTTGTCCTGGAAGGAGGAATCCTGCTTGGAGTATGGGACGCGGTTCTCGGCGTTGTATTCTAGAAGGTCTTGCCTGGAGTAATTAAGAAGCGGGCGGACGACCAGCATGTCCTCGACGGTCGATACCGGCGACAATCCGTAGTGGGCGATCTGACCCTTGCGCTGCTTCTGCAGCAAGTAGGTCTCGATGAGGTCGTCTTGCTGGTGGGCGAGGAAAAGGGCCGAAGCCTTCTTCTCGGCGTATGTCTTCTTGAAGAAGTCGTACCTGACCTTGCGGGCCCACTCCTTGAAGTCGTCGCCTTCCTTGTATTTCTCGCTTTCCGGCAAGGCGTCGGTGTCGAGCCCGACGAATTCCAGGCCAACCGATTCGCAATATCCCTTGAGCGACTTGAAGTCTTCGCCCGATTCAGCGAATTTGTGGTAATTGATCGAGCAGACGATGAACTTGCCATCCTCGTGGCGGAGCATGTCTATCAAGGCCATGGAGTCGGGCCCATATGTCCCGGCGACAAGATAGGTCGCTTTGGGGTCGAATTTGTAATCTAGCATATCTCACTCCTTGCCGATGACTTTGTCATCTTCTATCCGGAACATGCCGGTCGCTTGCTCTTTGTTTGCAAACGCCCTGATCGATAGGACGGTGCCCTCGATGCGGTGCCTTCCGATACTGACCGACAGCTTGTCCCCCTCGTTGACTTCGGTAGATGGCTTGGCTTGGCGGCCGTTGACCATAACGTCCCCGGCATCGCAGAGGTCCTTTGCCAATTCCCGCCTCTTGATCAGGCGGCTGACCTTGAGGAATTTGTCGATTCGCATCGACATAATGTTACCACATTACCTTTTGCGGAGGACGGCATATGTTATCCATATTCGCTAAGAAAACGTTATTTTGCGCCAAGGTGCTTCAGATACAGCTTGTGGATCCCTTTGATTATCTTGTTCAGCTTCGGCATCCAATCGCCTTTCTCAGCCACCCGCAGCAATAGCCGCTTGTTGACGTAGGAGGCCGAGACGACGTCCATATAAGCCACCAGGACATTGAACAGCTCATTGCCGATTCCGCCGATCTGACAGAACGGCTCGGATAAGGTGATCACGACCGCGCCGGAATCCTCTTTAAGGGATTCGAACTCAGGCGATGAGGACATAATGTCGATCCTAGTCTTCTCGATGAGGGATTTGACCTCCTTCGGAAGCCGGCCGTATATGTCGCGGAGCCGCTTTTCAAAGGAGTTGAGCGACGCCTCGTCCTTGATCGACTCAAGCTGTTGGTAAAGCTCCACCTTGTCCGATTCCGGGGCATAGTCCTTCGGGATGTAGGCGTCGACGTCGAGCATCGCCTTGGGCTTTGGAGGCGGTATCTCCCTGCCCTCCTTCTTGCTGGTGACGGCTTCGTTAAGCATCTTCAGATATAGGTCGAGCCCGACGGAATCGATGAACCCCGCCTGCTCGGGCCCGAGGATATCCCCCGCCCCGCGGATCATCAAGTCGCGCTGGGCGATCTTATATCCAGACCCAAGCTCGGTGAACTCCCCTATCGCCTGCAGCCGCTTGACCGCGTCCTCGTTCATCTTCTTCTTGGGGCGGTACATCAAATAGGCATAGGCGATGCGCTGGCCGCGCCCGACCCTTCCCTTTATCTGGTATAGCTGAGACAGCCCGAAGGTATCGGCGTCCTCGACTATTATCATGTTGGCGTTGGGCACGTCGATTCCGTTCTCCACGATCGAGGTGCACACCAACACGTTGAGCTGCCCGTCGTAGAACTTCGACATCGTGTCCTCGATCTCATCTTTGTCCATTTGGCCGTGGACAACGCCAACGAAGGCGCCGGAGTTGCGCGCCTGGAGCCGGTGGGCGACAGAATAGATGGTCTGCACCTTGTTGTGGACGTAGAAAACCTGCCCGCCGCGGGCCAGCTCGCGGCTTATCAGTTCGTCGACCACCGAGGTCGAATACGGGGTCACATAGGTCTGAATCGGCATTCTAGAAGTCGGGGCGGTGTTGATCTCCGACATCGGGCGGATTCCGACCAGCGACATCTGAAGCGTCCGGGGTATCGGGGTGGCGGAAAGCGAGAGCACGTCGACGGAGTGCTTCATCTCCTTGATGCGCTCCTTCTGCTCGACGCCGAACCGCTGCTCCTCGTCGATGATAAGAAGCCCCAGATCCTTGAATACGAAATCCTTAGATAGCAATCGGTGGGTGCCGACGACCAAATCTATCTCGCCTTTCGCGACCTTCTCCAGCTGCTCCTTCTGGACCGATTCGGGAACGAGCCTCGAAAACAGGGCGATCCTTATTCCGAAGGAAGAGAACCTCTCATTGGCGACGTCGAAATGCTGCCTGGCGAGCAGGGTCGTCGGGCAAAGCAAGGCGACCTGCTTTCCGTTGTCTATGGCCTTGAAGGCCGCCCGGAAGGCGACTTCGGTCTTCCCAAAACCGACGTCGGCGCACACCAGCCGGTCCATGATCGTCGGGGATTCCATATCGTGCTTTATGTCGTCGACCGCCTTCTGCTGATCGCGGGTCAATTGATGCGGGAACTCGTTCTCAAACTGGGCCTGCAGGTCGTCGTCGCTGGCAAAGGCATACCCCCTCTCCCGGGCCCGGGCGCCGTAAAGGGCGATTAGGCGGTCGGCCAGTTCGTTGATCCTCTCCTTTATCCGCTTCTTGCGCTTTTCCCACTCGCCAGAGGAGAGGCTCGAAAGCTTTGGGGTGGCCCCTTCCCGGCCCGCGTATTTCCTGACCAGCCGGAACTGCTCCAGCGGGACGTAGAGGTACTCATTGTTGGCATAGGCTATATGGAGGAAGTCGCGGTGCTTGCCGTCGACCTCGATGGTCTCCACCCCGAGGTATTGCCCGATGCCGTTGTACTCGTGGACGACGTAATCCCCGGGCTTAAGATCCTCAAACGATTTGAGGATAGTCGCGTCCTTGAACCTCGCGGTGAAGCGCGAGTTGACTATCCGCCTGCCGAAAAGCTCGTTGCCGCTTAGGAAGGCCAGCCCGAGGCTGGGCACCTCGAAGCCCTCGCTGAGCCCGGATTTAGAGAACCCGATTGAGCCGATCGGGAGATTGAACCCCTCGACATCCTCATACGGTATCTTGGCGTCGTCTAGCAGTCCTTTGACCGTCTTCTCCTGATGAGGCTCCGACAGGCAAAGCACCACCTTCTCCCCTGTAGAGAGGTAGGACTGTATCGACGGGACGATCGCCGAAAGGCTCTTCCCGGTAATGGCTATCTTATGGGCTTGAAAGACGTAGGCGCCCTGCTTGGTCGCGAAGGGGCTTCCGTAGATGGCCTTCTTGCCATCGATTACTTCCTCCAGCGGTATGTATAGATTCAAGGAGAACGGGCATTCGCCGGACAAGGCTAGGTCGGTAAGGTATCCGTTGGCCTCCTCCTGCAGCATGTCAATGGCCTCGAGGCAGGATTGGTGGTTGCAGAAATACACCTGCCGGGGTGAGAAATATGAAAGCACGGAGTTCGGCTTGGAAACCAACGCGAAGTACTTATATAGATAAGGCTGGTAATCGTGTTCCTCAAACTTGTTTATGGCGTCGTCGATGTTGGCCTTCAAGGCCTGCTGAAGCGGCTCGGACAGGAGGTTGAGCGCCTCGACCTCCTTCCGCGACAGCTCCTGCTTGAGCTCTGCTAGCCACTCATCGTCGAGGAAGATGTCGCTTGAGGGCAGGATTAGGCAGGAGTCGACCTCCTTCTTGGACTCCTGCTCGGCCACGTCGAAGAAGCGGATCGATTCGACCTCGTCGTCGAAGAACTCGATCCTGATGGGGTCGGGGTAGGAGACGGAATAGACGTCGAGGATGTCGCCGCGGGAAGCGAACTGCAATGAGTGGTCGACCTTGTTGGCCCCCTCATAGCCAAGCTCAACCAGGCGCGACTTTATTTTGGATAGATCGTAGCGCCCACCTTTTTCTATCTTTATGCAAGCCTTCCTGAAGCTTTCCCTATCCGGCAGATAGCGAAGCAAAGCCGAGGGGTGGGTGACGAGGATCTTGTCCCCGCCGGTAAGCAGCCGGCCAAGCCCATAAAGCCTTTGCGAGAGCAATTCCTTGGAGCTTGAAACCGATTCGGCCCGAAGCAATTCGTCGGCCGGGAAGAAGATGACGCTTTCCTCATCTAGGAAATTGAGCAAGAACTCATATAGCCGCTGGGCGGCGTACTGGTTCGAGCAGATGAGGGCATATGACCCGCCTTTGGACTTGAAGATTGAGGCGTAAAGCAATCCGGCGCCGAGACATTCCTCCACAACGAAATCGCCACGTCCGTCATAGAGGGCTTGGCTTGCGGGGCTTGAAGATACTAAGGAAAGAAGATCCACGAGCAACCTCGTCAACGATTATAAAGGTTCATCGCGAAATCGAAATCGTGGAGCAGAATGTCGCGGCAGGCTTTGGCGGCTTTGCCAATCCCCTCCCGAAGCGCCGTCCTCTCCTCTTCGTCTTTGGGAGCGGACAAAACGTAGTCGGCGCCAGAGAAAAGCCCGGGTTCCCCTATTCCTATCCTGATGCGCCTTATCTTGTCTGTGTGCAGGTGGTCGATGATGTTCTGCATCCCATTATGCGATCCGCTCGAGCCAGACTTGCGGAGCCTTATTTTCCCTGGCGCGAGCGACATGTCGTCGTAGATAACGATAATGTCTTCGTTGCCTATTTTATAGAAAGAGGAGATGGCCTCGACCGCTTCGCCAGACAGGTTCATGAAGGTCTCGGGCTTAAGAAGGATAAGCTTCTCCGGCAGCGAGGGGTTGTTGACCACCGCATAGTTTCCCTTGAATCCTTCCTTATCGAAATCGGCGCGGCACATCAAGGCGAACTCGTCGATGGCCATGAACCCCATGTTGTGCCTGGTGCCTTCGTATTTCCGGCCGGGGTTGCCCAGCCCAACGATCAGCTTCATTTGGCTTCCTTTTCGGATTCGATCTTCTTGGCGACGGAGATTATCTTCTCCACGCCTTCCTGATCATAGTATTCCAAAGGCGTTTGGGCATATTCCAGAAGCGCCTTGTAGCCGGGGTTGGCTTCGGCGTCTTCCTCAATCTGGCGGAAGTACATTTTGATCATTGAGCGCTGGATGAAGCCGAGCTTGCTCATGTCGAAGCTTCCGCGCAGCTGATAGTAGCGCACATGGTATAGGTCGAGGATGTTGGTATCGATTAACGTTTTCCGCCCTTCCTTGGATGGGACGACCATGCCGGTGGAGAAGATAATGACGTCTTTCCCATCCATCTCGTCGTAGTGGGAAAGGAAATCGTCGACCCCTTTTATTTTTCCTCCCATAACCCATCCGCCATAGATGACGAGGTCGTAATCGGGGAGGGTCTTCCATTTGAACTTTTTAAGCGGGAAGACGTCGCCGGAAAGGGCTGTGGCGATGTCTTTTGCGTATTTTTCGGCGGAACCAGTGGCCGAGGTGAATAAAATCAATGTTCGCATAGCGATTTGATAATAACACATTACCCAGCGCGGTGGCTTTAGCGAACAAAAATTGAAAACGATTTCAATTCTGTGCTCGTTTTTGTCATTTTCAAGCTTTTAAAAAATACGCATCGCAGGCTTGTTTTTTCGTTTTTCCTCGCAAATTGCCCACCATTGCCTTCAAATTCGGCATTTTTGGAAAAACCTCTTTTATATTGACGCAAAAGTTTTCCAAATTTGCCGAAATATCCCTTTATGACATTGCTTTTTTGTATTTTTACAATATTATGCGCACGTCGATTTAGAGTAGAATACCCCAGGAGGTGAAAACATATGCCAAGATCGCCAGAACAAAACCAAGCCGTCAAAGACAAACGCCGCGCCAAATTGCTAGACAACGCCCTCAAGGTGTTTGCGGTTCTCGGATACGATGAAGTCTCAATTGATTCCATCACCAAAAGCGCACGCTGCTCACACGGTTTGTTCTATCACTACTTCACCTCGAAGGAGGAAGCTTTCGGCTACGTTTGGGACGAGCTGGTTGATAATTCCTTCTCCGCGCCTCCGCTAGAGGAAGCGTTGGAGAAAGGCGGCACCGCCGGACTCGACTTCATCTGTCACGCCTACGACATGTTCGCGTCGCTTGACGCCAAGAAGCTATGCGTAGCTCAGATTGCCATAACCGCGTGCCACATCGATTCGCTTCCCGATTCGATAAAGCAGAAGGCCGAGAAATACGATTTGAGGTCGGCGCTCGCCACCTTGATCAAGCAGGCTCAGGAAGAAGGCAATGCCATCGCGGGCAACCCGGATGAGATTGCGTATGCGATATTCACGGTTGTCCTGACCGAGATCAAGCAGGCGTGCCTGAACAAGCATGATCGCCATTTCACTTCGGGTGACGTGCTGTTTGGGATGCTGATGAAGAAGCCGCTAAGCGAAATCCATTGAGGAAAAGAAAAGAGACGTTGGTAGATGAGATGAGACCCAAAAGTTGGACTTCCAACTGGAGGGTCTCTTTTCTATGAGGTTTACGAAAGAATTCAAATTGGAATGCGTCAGAAAATACAAAAC
>CASFCI010000011.1:0-35217 GCA_949293175.1 uncultured bacterium | reverse complement strand
GGAGAAAACGAAAGGACTGCCGCCCATTCTTTATAGACAGCAGTCCTTAAGCCGTTTATCATGCTAGACAATCGAGTCCAACATATGGGGCTCACCTCATCACGGCCGCCTTTTTTGTTTTCTCTTATTTGTCCGAGTTTTTCGAATCTTCCTTAGCCTCTTCCTTTTCCTCGGGCTTTGAATCCCAAGGCATGGCGGGAAGCTCCCAGGTTGGATGGACTTTCTTCACCAGCTCTATGTTGGCTTTGATGAGGGCCTGCTCGACTTGAAGCTTTTCTTCCGGGACCCCCTTTAGGACCTTCTCGACCTTATCGAGGGCGAACGCGGCTTCGGTCTCGCTCTCCTCGATGACGCCGGAGATCAGGAAGTAGCAGCGCAGCGCCGACGGCGAGGAGATATTGGAGATGTATTTCTTGGCCGAATCATCGAGCTCCTGATACATCTCGGCTCCTTGCCTTTGATAGGCGGGGTTGCCCAGCCAAAGGGATAGCTTCAGCGATTTGGCTTCGTTGATGCAGTATCCGGAAAGCCCCTTCTCGACGGCGATGGCCTTATCCAAGATGGCAACGGCCTCGCGCATCTTGCCTTCTTTTATGTAGGCGTAGACGACTTCCATATTGAGGGCGAAGGTGAGGTCGCTCCAAGTGTCGTATAGGACATGCTTGGGGGCGGGGTTGCCAAGGATAGAGGCCTCCTCGGCAAGCAACAGGTTATTGAGGGCGACGCGGTTGATCGGCTTGGAAATCAAGGTGGCGATATAACCGTCGGTCAAAGCCTCTAGGTGGGCTGGGAAGTAGTTATAGACGTATATCATCGCCCCGACGATCAAGGCGCAGGCGGAGAATATCTCGGCCCAGGAATATTTGCCGTCTGGCAAATTGATGACCGAGATGATGGTCACGAAGACGACGGCTTCGATAAGCAGGAACAGAAGCGGGAAGGCGATGTAGGCGCGCAACGACGACTTCTCGACGTCTAGCGGAGCAACTTTGGTCTCGCCGGTCAAGCCTTCGAAGGAATTGAACCCAACCTTCTTCGCCCCACCCTTCTTGGTCTTGAAGCCAAGGCCGAGGACGATGAATGAGCGGATGCGGTATTTCCCGATCTTCGCCCCGACCAGATGCCCCAGCTCCAGCAAGATGGCGTTGAGCACGATGCCGGCGACGATCGATATGACGACCAACAGGTAAGGGTTTATGGCCCCGGTGGAATCGTAATTGACCAGCATCGGCCGGATTATGACGATGCCCAGTATCAAAGCCAGGGCAAACATAACCACGTAGGCCATGAAAACCGCAAAATCGTTTTTCTTTGTCATATAAACATCTCCTTAGTCGGCTAGCAGGCTCAAGAATATCGCTTCGATGTCCTGCTTGCCCAGTGATTGGGGGTAACAGCCAATCACACGTGTTCCGTTACCGCTTGCTAGGTTAGCCAATGGCTCGATGTCGTTCTTGGTCAGCCCGAGCTCATTGAGCGAGCCCGGCATGCCGATGGAGAGAAAGAACTCCCTAATCGACTCGACTGATATTATAGCGGCTTCCGCGTCGTTGTCAGCATTAATGTCAAACACCACGCGGCCCATTTTCGCCAGTTTGGCCTCGTTTTGCTTGATGGTGTATTTGGCCCAGGCCGGGAAGATGAGGGCCACTCCGGCCCCGTGGGTGACCTTAGGCGCGTATCCGCTTAAGGCGTGCTCCAATGGATGAACCACGAAGAAGAACTTCTTCCCAAGCCCGGTGAGGCCGTTGTGCGATAGGGTGCTGTTGAGCATTATCCTCGCCCTGGCCTGGTAATCGGACGGGTCTGCCTGCAGTCGCTTGGCCATTTTGACGCAGCTTCTTACTAGGTCCAAAGCCCAGTCGTCTGCCAATTCATCGTCATCGCCGGGGTCGAAATAGCGTTCCAGCGAATGCATCATGATGTCTGAGATGCCGGCAAAAGTCTGGTATGGCGGCACGGAAAACGTTAGCTCCGGGTTTTCGATGGCGAATTGAGGGCGCACCAAATCCGAATTGAACCCCTGCTTAATAGAAAGCGAATCGTCTTGTATGACGCATGAATTGCTGGCTTCCGAACCGGCGCTGGAAATCGTCAATACAACTCCTACCGGCAAGGCCTTTTCCGGGGTGAGTTTCTTCAGGTTGAAGTCAAATGGGTCGCCATCGTAATAGAACCCGACGGAGATGGCTTTCGCGGTGTCGATCACCGATCCGCCTCCGATCGCGAGCACGTAATCGACTTCCTCTTTGCGTGCCAAAGCGACGCCTTCCCTGACCTTCTCCGCGGTCGGATTGGGGCGGATGCCGTTTAGCTCGCGATAGCTTATTCCGTTGCTGAGGATGCTGGCCTCGACGGTTCCTAGAAGCCCGCTCATCCTGACCCTGTCAGATCCATAGACGATGAGGACGTTGCGGGCGCCATATGAGCGAAGCACTTCCCCCGCTTTGGCTTCTTTGCCGCGGCCAAAGAATATCTTTGTCGGGCTGACGAAATCGAAATCTATCATTTGCCTTCCTCCTTCTTGGAGAGCGCGATTATGTCCGGATAGATTATCTGGATAGCAGAATCGACGAATTTGCCAATCCTACGAGAGAATTTCTCCGGGGTCAGCTTAGGATCCTTGAAACAGTAGCCAAATTCATCGGATACAAAGTGCGCAAAGCGTCTGGCGGCGTTGCGGCACCCTTCTTTCTTAAGCCCAATCGAGTCATCCGCGGACCAAAGGGCGAATAGCTTCGCGTTGAGCTTCCCGAACAGGAAATCGTCGGTCAGGTCCCTGGCAGCCGAATTGTACGTCGCCCTAAGGAAGGCGAAGTTGTCTTTGACGTAGCTTAGCAAAGCGCGCAGAGATTCCTTCGTCCCCTTGGCCTTTTCGAGGCTTGGAAGCGGCTCGCTGAGGAATATGGCGGCTATTAGGTCGTATATATCCTGATAGTGATAGTAAAACGTCTGCCGATGGCAACCGCATTTGGCGCATAAAGTAGTGACGTTGATGTCCTCTAGAGGGACCTCATTCATCATCTGCTTGAGGGCGTATTTGAATTTGGCTTCTGTGGTCATTACTTCTCCAAAAAGGCAAGCTGTTTGGCGATCTTGGCGCCGAGTTTGGCGTTGTTGATGACGAGCTGGATGTTGGTGTCCAGCGATTCGCCGCCGGAAAGCTCAACGACCCGCTTGAGCAGGAACGGGGTGACGTCCTTGCCTTTGACGCCTTGCTCCTCGGCCTCCTTGACGGCCTGGTCGACGATGGCGTCGATCTTCTCGTGCGGGATTGAGTACTCCTCGGGAACCGGGTTGGAGATGAGCACGCCGCCGGTTAGGCCAAGATCGTATTTGGCTTTGACGATGGAAGCCGCTTCCTCGGGGGTGTCGAACGCATAGTCGACCGGGTATCCGGAGTCGGACGAATAGAAGTTGGCGAAGTCCTTCGACTTGTAGGAAAGGACGGTGACGCCTTTGGTCTCCAGGTATTCCAGCGTCTTGGCGATGTCCAATATCGCTTTGGCACCCGAGCAGACGACGGTAACCGGGCAGGAGGCCAGTTCCTCCAGATCGCGGGAGATGTCGAAGGTGTGCTCGGCGCCGCGATGCACGCCGCCGATGCCGCCGGTGACGAATAGCTTGATGCCGGCCATATGAGCGCAAAGCATGGTCGCGCTGACGGTGGTCGCGCCCCACTCTTTCTTGGCCACAACAATCGGCAAATCGCGCTTGGAAACCTTGCAAATCCCCTTCCTTTTTCCAAATTCCTCGATTTCATCGGGAGTCATTCCGATAACGATCTCGCCATCGATGATTCCGATGGTGGCCGGGGTCGCGTCGTTTTCGCGGACCGTTTTCTCGACTTCGAGCGCGGTCTTCACGTTGCGGGGATAAGGCATCCCATGGCTGATGATGGTGGATTCTAGCGCCACTACCGGCTCGTGCCTGGCGATGGCTTGTGCCACTTCGACGTTGATCCTCATTTCTTTTTCTCCTCCCGCTCGAACTCGAAATCATACTCCTTTGGGCTTATGGCGCGAAGAAGATAATTCAAGGCAAAGTAAATTGCTCCAACTATGATCATCGAGACTATCAAAGTCACGATAAACCCGTAGTTGAAGCCTTGCCAATTTATCCCCAGCAGCTTTCCTTTAGCCGCGAAGAAGTCAAACGCCAGAACGCCTGCGCCAAGGGCCATTGCCCCGCCAAACACGACTCCGCGATAGGCATTGATAGGCAAGCACACCCAAACCAGGACTATATAGGAGAACAAAGTGAACATCACAACCGATAGCGTCTTTGTAAGTTCCAAAATGCTTTCGGCGTCGCCGGGGGAAGAAATGAAAAGGCCGGGGTTTATCATTGCCAACATATACGGAATCAGCGCGATTAACACCTCGCATAGACCGGACGGGAAAGCCTTGGCCAAGACGTTTAACATAAAAGATCCGCGAAGCCTCTCGTTCGAAGGCTGAAGGGCCAAGAAGAAGGCGGCGATGCCGATGGTGATTATCTCCCAGATGATGAGGTTAGACGTCGAGAAGGGGTACCTTGGGCCGCCATAGATGTTTATGAACGAGAACAAGAAGGTGAGTAGGACCGCGAAGAAGGTTTTGCTAAGGAACAACGAGCAGGTTCGCTGAAGGTTGTTTATAACGCGCCGCCCCTGCGCCACAACATCAGGAAGCCTTGAAAAATCGGAATCCAAAGCAACAAGGTGGGACACGTTTTTGGCGGCGTCTGACCCGCTAGCCATGGCTATCGAGCAATCAGCCACTTTAAGGGCTAAGATGTCGTTTACCCCGTCGCCGGTCATCGCAACTTTGTGGCCTTGCTTCTTAAAAGAGTCGATAAGCACGGCTTTCTGTTCTGGGCTAACCCGGCCGAAAACCGAATAAGATCCGGCCAGTTTCGCTGTCTCATCGACGGATTTTCCTTCAAGGGAAACATACCTTTCCGCGTGGTCCACCCCAACGCGCTTGGCTATTTCCGATACCGTAACCGGATCGTCGCCAGATATTATTTTTACGGAAACGCCGTTGCCTTTAAACCACTCTATATTACGTTTGGCGTCTGACTTTATGTGATCGGAAAGATAGACAACGCCTATTGGGTCGCACCACTTCGGCGCCCTCCCTTTTTCGATTGGCTTCTTCGATTTAGCCACGACAAGGCAGCGATACCCCTCCCTGGCTTTCGATTCAATAAAGGCACCGATCTTCTCATTAGGCTTAATCGGAACGAATCCATAGGCCCCAAAAACATACGTCTTGCCGTTTGAGAGTGTGACGGCAGAATACTTCAATTCGGAATCAAACGGAATGCAATAAACCATCGACTCCTTAGAGTCAGAACCATAGGACGCCCTTAAAGCGTTGGCCGTAGCGTTTGAATCATGCGTATAGTGCAGGACCGAGGAAATTGCCACGGCCATCTCTGCAGCGGAATCGGCGTTCATTTGGCCGGTTCCCACCACGGCCATTGTTCCGTCGGTCAAAGTGCCGGTTTTATCAAGGCAAAGCACGTCAATCCTAGCGAGCATCTCAATGCAATATAGCTGTTGCACCAATATTCTTTTCCTAGCTAGCGCGACTACCCCGACCGCAAGCGAAAGGGAGGTAAGCAAGAACATGCCAGCAGGAAGCATGGCTACGATAGAGCCCGAGAAAGACTCAACAAATTTCATGAACGACTCACTGCGATTGAAGAATATTTCGGAAAAAGGCACTCCGGAATTAAGAAGAGGGATCGCATATGCGCAGACCGTCATAATCCCAAAAGCGATGGCTAAGATTCCGCAGACGGTCATCAGTATGTTGATCGATTTTTTGATCTCGGATTTTGGCCTATTGAATTGTTTGGCCGAGGCTTGAATCGATTCGACATAGTTGGCGGCGCCGACCCTTTTGACCTTCGCGTGGCACACCCCCTTCGTAAGATATGTGCTGGCGAATATCATATCGCCCCGCTTCTTCGGAACAGGGACCGATTCGCCCGTTAGCAAGCTCTCGTCAACGGATATGTCGCCGTCAACTATCTGGGAATCGGCCGGAACGGCATCTCCGGCATGAAGCTCGATGATGTCGCTGAGCACAATCTCTGATGAGTCGAGCATCATCGATCTGCCGGACCTTATGACGGTCGTCTTGGGATTGACCGTTACACGGAGCTTATCTACAAGCAAACGGGCGTGGATGTCCTGATAAAGCCCGATGATGATATTGCAGCAAAGTATCACCATGAAAACGTAGTGTGAAATCGAAAGGCCGGCGGCCACCATAATCACAAACACGCAGAACAATATGATGTTCAGGAAGTTGAATAGGTTATCAAATATTATCCTTCCATAGGATTTAGTCACCTTTTTCTTGGTCTTGTTAACAAGGCCTTCGTTCAAGCGGGCCTCTACCTGGGAGTCGGTTAAGCCATGTCGAACGTCAACATCGAAATGGGCGGCTTTGGCTAATTTTCTGTTCGCGTGCTGTTTCATTTCACTCAGACCTCAAGCAAACAACCGGGTCGCGTTTTGAGGCAATCCTCGATGGCACAAACCCGCTAATAAAAGCGAGCAACACAGACAAGCAAATAAGAATAATGGCATGCCACCACGCCAAACTGGCGATAGATCCAAGGCCGTTTCCGGGGAACATATTGTCGATTATGACATTGATTGGGACACAAGCCAGCAGCGTAAACGCGATTCCGATTATTCCGGCGGCCCCGCCAACGATAACACATTCGGCTTCAAACAGGCGCCCTACATCGCGCTTCCTTGCCCCGCAAGCTCGAAGAACGCCAATTTCCTTGGTTCGTTCGACAACAGACACATAAGTGATAATGGCAGTCATGACGGACGAGACTACCAGCGAAACCGAAGCGAAGACGATTAAAACGGCAGAAATAACACTAATCATCGTCCCGATGCCAGAAGTGAAATCCGACATAACGTCAGAATAGATTATCTGGTCTTTATCAAGCTTCCCATAATTAAGGCCATCAAGATAGGACTTGATAACGTCTTTGCCAGACAAAGTTTTTGGGAAAATCAGGATAGAGCTAATTGTCGAATATGAATTTGCGGCCGCCATTAAATCCGAAATATTCGGATTTCCCGTGCTCTCGAAGAAGTCGCCTAGAATCAACCAAGCCACAAAATCAGCAACTCCCCCGGAGGAAAGAGACGAAAGATCAACCTGATTAAACTTAGATCCGAACCTCTCGCACCACGCCAAATAGGTGGTTGGGGAATTGGAAAGGGTGATAGTTATGGTCCCGTTCGAATTTGCTTTGCCAATAGCCGAATAGTACGTAATCGAGTTCCCAACCAACTGATTGAACAGCGACGAATCTATAGTTTGATTTTCGTCACTATCAGCGCCACCTAAATTGTCAATTAAAGTCTTAAAAGAATTGTTAAGCACGGCAAGGCCGTCCTTGCTTGCGTCCTCTTCGTCTCTTTTGACAAACCAGTTGTCCTTTTGCGCGTCGGCCAAGGCAAGTCCCGCAGCATCTTCCTGGTAATCATAGACCATGTATTCAGTAAGATCGCTTGTGTAGGCGATTGATGCCGGCATTAAAGATAGGTAGGAATCAGGGCTTGGCCGAAGAACACCAACTATTTTTAAATTGACAGGATTATGAGTAGCGTCGTCGTTGTAAACCGCATCTAGGGACGGCGTGTCGTAAATGGTTAGAGTCTTGGTTCCAGCTTCCCCTTCGAACTCCATGGATGAATAATTAAGTTTCACGTTGTTCCACGTGTTGACAGAAACTTGGTTGGCTTCGCTGTTTGCTAAGTAATAATCGGAGTTTCTATACGCTTTGTAAACTTTATATTTATCGTCATTTAATCCATCGTAAACTATGCTTGAGAAATCGATAACTTTTTCTTTATCACTCAAGTATTTGTAGTCCTCTTGCGAGTTTATAATGCCTAATTTCTTCAGCGTATTTATATCTATGCGGTTATAAGAATCGACGACTAATACCATTTCGTCTTTCGCCGTTGGAAACCGCCCGTATATGACATCGTAAAGTCCCTCCATGGCGTCTTCTTTGCCATATAGTTCGTGCATTACCGTAGTCGGCAACGATGTTACTGAGGATACGGCGCCAGAAAGCATTCCGGCTTGAGCGTATTGGTCGACCTGCATTATGTTGCCATCGTCTCCGTCCTGAGTCAGAAAATGGAAGTCGAAACCATCATGATTCTCCATTATAGAAAACACCTGCCCATAAGCGATGTTTTCGGGATCATCCATCATCTTGTATAAATCATCTATATATGACTGAGTTAGGTTGTTCTGATGCGCAACAAACATTGACGACGAACTATCGTAAACATGAATTTGGTTGTCGTCGGGATATTCGTCTTGCTTTGTATACGTTTCCTCCGATACCGGCTTGAAAGAGACGACGGTAGGGGAAATCGTTATCGGAACGCTTGAAGCAACCGACATCTCGACGTCTTTAACATAATTAGTGAATCCGTTGCTGGTGGCCAGCACCAAAGCAACCCCAATTATGCCAAAAGAGCAAGCAACAGCCGTCAAAGCGGTCCTGCCTTTCTTGGTAAGCACGTTCTGGGCCGAGGATTTGAGTGCAGTCCAAAACGACATGGATGATTTCTTTTTCTTTTTAAAAGGCTCGATGATTTCGGCTTTTTCATCCTCAGAAGCCAAAGGATCCGTGTCATCGATGATCTCGCCATCGCGCATCCTGATGATTCGGTCGCTATAAAGCTTGGCCAGCTTTTCGTTATGCGTAACCATAATCACGCAGCGGTCGGAAGCCATCCCTTTTATGAGTTCCATGATCTGGACGCTGGTTTCCGAATCGAGCGCTCCAGTCGGCTCGTCGGCAAGTATTATCTCGGGATTGTTAACAAGCGCCCTGGCGATGGCTACGCGCTGCATTTGGCCGCCGCTGAGCTCATTGGGCTTCTTCTTCATCATCTCGCCAAGGCCGACCTTGATAAGCACCTCCTTGGCTTTCTCTTCCCTTTCCTTATAACCGACGCCGGCCAATTGAAGGGGGATCATGACGTTCTGTATGACCGAGAGGTGGGGGATTAGATTATAGGATTGGAAAACGAATCCAATTTTCTTGTTGCGGTAATCGTCCCAATCGGAGTCCTTGAAATCCTTCGTGCTTTTTCCGTTTATGAGCAGGTCGCCTTCGGTGTACTTATCAAGCCCGCCGATGATGTTGAGCAAAGTGGTTTTTCCAGATCCGGATTCGCCGAGGATTGAGACAAAGCCAACGCGCGGAAAGCAAAGCGAAAGATGCTTGATTGCCGTGAACGGTTTTTTGTCAACGTAATAATCTTTTTTAATGTCAACCAGCCTGATTGACACCTCTTTTTTAATTTCTTTGTTGCTCATGGGAAGCGCGCCTTATATCGAGGTTAGTATATCAAAGAAACAAACGATATAAACGCAAGTATTCCAAGTTTTTTATACAACGTATAAATAAGGTCGGCATCTGGTAAATCCAATTAGATAATCCCGCAAAAGTTTAATATCTTGTATATTTACTTACATAAAAATAAACTGTTTTTCCCATATGCGTTTTCAGCAAGAAAAATGGGTTAAATAGCCATTTTATTTTGAAAGATTAAGATCTTTTGTTTTTGAAAAACGAGTTCAGCAGATCTCTTGCTTCGTTTTCTTTTTCCCCGACATAGACCAGCAGCGGCGTATATCCGTCTTTTGCGGAGAATAAGCCATATCTGCTTTCGGCCCCAAAATCAGGATCCTTGGCGGCATAATGAAGGCTCATCGCCCGCGACTGCTTTATTGCCCCGGCGCACATTAGGCAAGGCTCAAGCGAAACGTAGACGGCGCAACCGTCAAGGCTCCATCTCCCAAGCGTCGATTCCGCTTGCTTCAAAGCCTCAATTTCGGCGTGGGAGGAAATGTCGTTTTTGGCTTCTCTGTGGTTATGGCCACGACCGATTATTTTCCCCTCTTTCACGACGACGGCCCCTACCGGAACCTCGCCTTCTTCGTAGGCGGCTTTGGCTTCCTTAAGGGCCTCTTCCATGTAATCCATATGATAAGTAAAACAAAACCACCGCACAGGGGCAAGGCGTTTAAGGCTGCTTGGTTCCCCACCTGACCTGGTTCGCGTCTCGCTCCTCGCGATGGCAAAGGGATTATAGCATATTGAGCTAAAGAAAAGGCCTCTCTCGCGAGAAGCCTTTGACGGTTACTTCTTTATCGGGCGAAGGACCTCGAGGCCGCCCATGTACTTCCTGAGCACCTCCGGGATGACGACCGATCCATCTTCTTGCTGGAACTGCTCGATGATGGCCGGGAAGACGCGGGAGGTGGCAAGCCCCGATCCATTTAGGGTATGGCAGAACTTGGTCTTTCCGTTCTCATCCTTGTACCTGATCATGCCACGGCGGGCTTGATAATCGCGCGCATTGGAGACCGAGGACACTTCCTTGTAGATGCCCATCGACGGGATCCAGACCTCGATGTCGTAGGTCCTGGCCATCGAGTGGGAGCAATCGCCGGCGGCGAGCTTGTCGACCTGATAGGTAAGGCCAAGACCCTCAACGAGCTTCTTGGCTTTCTCAACCATCTCGGCAAAGGCAGCGTCGGATCCCTCCTGGGTGGTGTATTGGACCATCTCGACCTTGTTGAACTGGTAGCCGCGGATCATGCCGCGCTCCTCGGTCCTGTAGCTTCCGGCTTCCTTGCGGTAGCACGGGGTGTAGGCGAAGTATTTCTTCGGCAGTTCGGAAAGCGGGAGGATCTCGTTGCGGTGCAGATTGACCAGCGCGGTCTCGGCGGTCGGCAGCAAGAACTTCTTCGGCTCGGCGCCCTGCAGCCAGAACACCTCGTCCTGGAACTTCGGGAACTGCCCGGCGGTATATCCGGAATCGTAGTTTAGCAAGTGGGGCGGCAGCATCATCTCGTAGCCATCGGCAAGGTGGTTCTCGATGAAGTAATTGAGCAGGGCCCATTCCAGCCTGGCGCCGAGATTGGTGTAGATCCAGGTGCCGGTGCCGGATATCTTGGCGGCCCGCTTATAGTCGATTAAGCCAAGCGATTCGCACAGTTCAACGTGGTTCTTGGGAGTGAAGCCGAACTTACGCTCCTCGCCGAAATGGTATATGGGGTGATTGTCTTCCTTTCCGCCCGGCTCTAGGTCGTCATCCGGAAGGTTCGGAAGAACCTCGATCAGAGATTTGATCTCGGCCTCTATGGCGGAGAGCCTCTCCTCATCGGCCTTGTTGGCCGCGCCTAGCTTCTTCACTTCCTCGAAGATCGGCTTGACGTCTTGCCCAGCCTTCTTGGCGGAGGGGACGGAAGCGCTTAGCCTATTCTGCTCGGCCTTGTTGGTCTCGACTTTCTTCAGCAGCTCAACGCGCTCCTGCGAAAGCTTGATGATCGGCTCCGGGTCAAAGTCCCAGAGCTTCTTCTTCAAGGCGGCTTTGACGTATTCGGGCTTCTCGAGTATCAGCTTGACATCAATCATTTCAATTCTCCTTTTGAAACAGCGATTCGTAATATCCAATCAGCTTGTCGGCCTGACGCGCGATCGTGAACGAGCGCGCGAGCCGGCTAGCAGCAATTATAGACTCGTTGGCTTTTCCGTTATATAGGGCATCGATATATGCGGCGGCTTCGCCGACGGTCTTGAATTCGGCGCAGGGGTTGAGATCGGCAAACAAATCGGAGACCGCATTCTCGCCGATGACGACGACCTGAGAAGAGCATGCGAACGCCTCAAGGGCGGCCGTCATGTCGGGAGCCGGATCGACTATGGCGTAGCATAGTGAGGCGGTTAGCAGCGACCTAAACAGGTCTCCGGAATCAAGCGTTTGCACCTGGCAGTTCTTCGGAGCGCGGAGCGAGGCGAAGAAGTAAGCGGGGCTTACACGGTGCATCCTCGGCCCAAAATAGAAGAAGCGCATCTTCGGCAGCCTTTTGGCCAAGTCGAAGAACTTGCCCAAGCTCGTCTTGTTGGAAAAAGACCCAAGCGCCACGCAGACCTTCTCCCCGTCCCTGATTCCGAAGTAGCGCAGCCCGGCGCTTTTTTCGATTTCGGTTTCCGAGAAAAGATACGAGTTTATGGTTGGCTCAAGCACTTCGATGCGGGAAGTTATGCCGTTTTCCTTGCAAAACTCCCTCGCTTTTTCGGCTGGAACCAAAACAAGATCAGCGGCATTAAGGAATTTGGCCGCTTTTTTCTTCAATCGCTTAGACCCATCTTCGCCGACGAAAAGCATCCTTGCCTCCGGGTCGTGCTCGCAATAGAAAGCCGAGACAACGGTCTTCGATCCGGCCTCTTTGGCCTTCAGCAAGCGCTTGATGTCCCTAGGGGCAATGAAATGGGAGACGTCCGGAGACGAGAAAGGCGAGTCCACCCACGTGACGTGGGCAGACTCGCACATGCCTTTGAGGTTCTTCCTAAGCCTCGACCCCTCGAAAGACATAAGCAAGGGAGAGGACGAGAAATAGATATAGACCTTCATTATTATTCGTCTACTTCATCCGGGGTGATGACCGGCTCATCGGGTTTGTCGGCAGACGCCTCGTCGGCGGCTTCCTCGCCCTCCTCGTCGCCTTCTTCAGACGGATCCTCGTGCGGCAAGATGGCGATCGAAGCGACCTTGGTGGTGTCGCTGACAGCGATTATCTTGACGCCCTGGGTGTTGCGTCCGGCGATCTTGATCTCGGATATCGGGGTGCGGATGACGATGCCGGCGCCGGTGACGACCAATAGGTCCTCATCTCCGTTGACCGCCCTGACGGCGCATAGATCGCCGGTCTTCGGGGTGGTCTTGATGGTGATGACGCCCTTGGCGCCGCGCGAGGTGAGGCGGTAGCCATCGTAGGTCCTGGTGGTGCCGTCCTCCATCGTTATCTCGGTGTCTTTAGCGTAGCTGATCTTCCCATAGCCGTGGGTGGTCAGGACCAGCATCTTGTCGCCCTCAAGCGAGCTAGTGGCCCCGACGATGACCGATCCATCGTCTAGGTTCATGCCTTTGACGCCGGCGGCGGTGCGGCCCATCGCGCGGACGTCGGTCTCGTAGAAGGAGACGAGCTTGCCATTGCTGCCGGCAAGGCTCACGATGGCGTGCCCATCGGTGCGCTTGACGTCGAATAGGTCGTCGCCTTCCTTCAGGCCAACCGCGATCTTTCCGTTGGAGTGGATGGAGGCGAATTCCTTAAGCGAGGTGCGCTTGACGATGCCCTGCTTTGAAACGAAGAAGAGGTAGTTGTCATCCGGGTAGTCGTCGCAGGCGACGATGGAGACGACCTTCTCGTCCTTGTCGAGGTTGAGGAAGTTCTGGGCCGGCATGCCCTTGCCAACGCGTCCCGAATCGGGGATTTGGTATCCGCGCAGGCGATAGACGCGCCCAAGCGTGGTGAAGAACAGGATATCGGTGTGGGTCTTGGCGTGGATGATGAGCCTCATGGTGTCGCCGCCAACCGTCTTCATGCCGGTTATGCCGCGGCCTCCGCGATGCTGGGCGGAGAAGGTGTCGTCGTCGACGCGCTTGATGTATCCATTCCTGGTGAGGGCGATGATGATGTTCTTTTGCGGAATCAGATCCTCGTTCTCGATGTCGGCGGCCGCATCGGAGATCTCGGTCAGGCGCTTATCGCCGAACTTGGCCTTGATCTCGAGCAGCTCCTTGATGAGCAGGTCGACGATGTTGTCGCGGGAGGACAGCAACCTGTTGTACTCGGCGATGTTGGCGTCGAGCTTGTCGCGCTCGGCGAGCAGCTTGTCCTGCTCGATGCCCTGCAGGCGGCGGAGGGTCATCGAGAGGATGGCCTGGCACTGCGCCTCGGAGAGCCCAAAGGCCTCGTTGAGCCTAGCGGTGGATTCGGCGTCGTCTTTTGACGAGCGGATGATGTGGATGACCTCGTCGATGTTGTCGTGGGCGAGTATCAAACCGACGACGATGTGGCGACGGTCGGTGTCTTTCTTTAGAAGGAAGCGGGTCCTGCGGGTCAAAACGTGGACTTGGAACTCCGAATAATCCCGCAGAAGTGCGTCAATCGGCAAGATTTTCGGCTCGCCGTTCTCAAGGCAGAGGTTTATGACGCCGAAGTTGGTCTGCAGGTCGGTGTGCTTGAGGAGGTTGTTGGCGACGACCTCCGGGATGCAGTCCTTCCTTATCTCGATGACGACGCGGATGCCTTCCTTGTTGGACTCATCGCGGACGTCGGTGATGCCGTCGATCACCTTATCACGGACCAAGGTCCCGATCTGCTGGACCATGTTGGCCTTGTTGACCTGATACGGGATCTCGGTGACCACGATGCGGGATTTGCCGTTGTCCATCTCCTCGATGTGGTACTTCGAGCGGATGGTGATGGTGCCGGTTCCGGTGGTGTAGGCGTCGAGTATTCCCTGACGGCCGAGTATGACACCGCCGGTCGGGAAGTCCGGGCCGGGTAGGTAGTTCTGCATTATCTCGGCCGGGGTCAGATCCGGGTTCTTCGAGACGGCGATGACCGCATCGATGGCCTCGGATAGGTTATGCGGGGCCATGTTGGTGGCCATGCCGACCGCGATGCCCTGGCTGCCGTTGACAAGCAGGTTCGGGAAACGGGAAGGCAGCACGGACGGCTCCTGCTCGGTGCCGTCGTAGTTATCGACGAAGTCGACGGTGTCGCAGTTGATGTCGCGCACCATCTCCAGGGAGAGCTTGTTCATCCTGGCTTCGGTGTAACGCATAGCCGCGGCCTCGTCGCCGTCGATCGAGCCGAAGTTTCCGTGCCCGTCGACCAGCGGGTACCTCAGCGAGAAGGGCTGGGCCAAGCGGACCAAGGTGCCGTAAAGGGCGGAGTCGCCGTGGGGGTGGTATTTGCCCATGACGTCGCCGACGATACGGGCGCATTTCTTATACGGGACGGTCGGGTACATGCCCATCTCGTTCATGCCGAATATGATGCGGCGCTGAACGGGCTTGAAGCCATCGCGGACATCCGGGATGGCGCGGGAGACGATGACCGACATCGAGTAGTCGAGGAAGGCCGTGCGGACCTCATCGGTGACGTCGCGGTCGGTCAGCCCCGGGATGATGCCGGAGACGGCGGCTTCCTCGCCGAACATCGCGTTGGCGGAAAGGCTGCCCTCGGTGGCGTTGGCGGTATGGGACGGGGAGTTCTCTTCGGAGTTCCTCTCAGATCCCTCGGCCTGCTCGGCAGAGGTTTCCTCTTCGGGGTTTATCTTCTTGTCTTCGCTATCCATTTTCGTTCTCCTTCATTAGATGTCGAGGTTCTTGACGAACTTGGCGTTCTTGGCGATGTAGTCGCGGCGAGGAGCGACCTCGTCGCCCATCAGCTCGGTGAAGGCCTTCTCGGCCTGCGCGGCGTCGTCGACGGTGATGCGGATCATCTTCCTCGACTTCGGGTCCATGGTGGTCTCCCAAAGCTGGTTGGCGTCCATCTCGCCCAATCCTTTGTAGCGCTGGAACGGGTAGCCGGGCTTGAGGTTCAGCTGCTTCTTGAGCACCTCGAGCTGGGCGTCGTTATAGGCGTAATAGGGCGAGCCTTTGTAATCGATCTTGTATAGAGGCGGCTGGGCGATGTAGACGTGTCCATTGTCCAGAAGCGGTCTCATGAAGCGGTAGAAGAAGGTCAAAAGCAGGATGCGGATGTGGTCGCCGTCGACATCGGCATCGGTCATGATGACGATCTTGTTGTACCTGATCTTGGTTATGTCGAACGATTCCCTGACGCCGGCGCCGATGGCGGTGATCATGTTGCCGATTTCGGCGTTGGCCCAGATGCGCTCCTCGCGGGCTTTCTCGACGTTCAATATCTTGCCGCGCAGAGGGAGGATGGCCTGGGTTTCGCGGTCGCGGCCGTTCTTGGCCGAGCCGCCTGCGGAGTTACCCTCGACGATGTAGAGCTCGCAGATCTGCGGGTCGCGAGAGGAACAATCGGCGAGCTTGCCCGGCAAAGTCGTGAGTTCCATCGCGGATTTGCGGGTTTTCTCCCTGGCGTTCTTCGCGGCCTCGCGGGCTTTGGAAGCGAGCTGGACCTTGGAGATTATGGTCTTGGCTTCGTTGGGGTTCTCCAATAGCCACTGCGAAAGTCCATCGCCGACGACGGTCGAGACGATCTTGCGGACCTCGGAGTTGCCGAGCTTGGTCTTGGTCTGGCCTTCGTATTGCGGGTTCGGGTGCTTTACGGAAACGACGGCGGTGAGTCCTTCCCTGACGTCGTCGCCGGTGAAGTTCTTGTCCTCGTCCTTGAGGAACTTGAACTTGCGGGCGTAGTCGTTGATGACGCGGCCTAGGGCGAGGTTGAGGCCCTCGACGTGGGTGCCGCCCTCTTTGGTCGAGATGTTGTTGCAGAAGGAGTAGACGCCGTTGGTGTCATAGGAATCGGTCCACTGCAAGGCGACCTCGGCGTAGACGCGCTCCTTGGAGCCATCTAGCAAGGTGACCTCTTCGGCTCCTTGGCAATAGATCGGCTGCGGGTTCATCGCTACCTTGTTCGAATCGATGTAGGTGACGTATTCCTTGATGCCGCCGTCGTATTGGAAGGTCTCGACGACCGGGGTCTCCCCGCGGTCATCGGTCAAGGTGATCTTGATGCCGCCGTTGAGGAAAGCCATCTGGCGCATGTGGTTGCGGATGGTGTCGTAGTTGAAGACCTGGGTCTCGGTGAAGATGGTCTTATCGGGCTTGAAGGTGACCAAGGTTCCGGTCTTTTCGGAATCGCCGATCCTCTTCAGGTGTCCCACCGGGTGTCCGCCGTTTTCGAAGCGGAGGAAGAACTTGCCGCCATCGCGGCAGACGGTGACGTCGACCCATTCGGAAAGGGCGTTGACGACCGAGGCGCCGACGCCGTGGAGGCCGCCGGATACCTTATAGCCGCCGTCCCCGCCGAACTTGCCGCCGGCGTGGAGGATGGTGTAGACGGTCTCGACGCCGGATAGTCCGGACTTCGCGACGGTGTCGACCGGGATGCCGCGGCCATCGTCTTGGACGGTCACCGAGTTGTCTTTGTTGATGGTGACCTCGATGTTGCGGCAATACCCGGCCAAAGCCTCGTCGATCGAGTTGTCGACGATTTCCCAGACCAAGTGGTGAAGGCCCGGGGCGGCGGTGGTGCCGATGTACATGCCAGGGCGCTTCCTGACGGCCTCAAGCCCCTCTAGGACCTGAATGTCGGATCCGGTGTAGTCGGCTTTGGCCTTCTCGAGCGCCTTCTCGTTGGTAATGTCCTCCTTCACATAAGTGAAGCGGTCCTCTTCGGCGACGTTCGCCGATGGGGAAGCGTTTTTCTCTTCATCTGCCATTGGTTAAATCCTCCTGGTGGCACTATGCTCGGCAACGTCTATCACGGACGCCCCGGCGATATCTAATTTTGTTGCGGTCACGAACACCTGCCCCAATTTCTCCAGCAGCCCCATAAGGCGGCCGACCCTTCCAGAATCCAGCTCGCTGTTGACGTCGTCTAGGACGGCGATAGGCTTCTTGGATTCGTCCTCGATGAGGAGGTAGGGCGAGAGCTTGACGGCGATGACCGCGGTGCGGTTCTCCCCTTGAGACCCGTAATTGGCGATGTTCTCGCCATTGAGCATCAAGGAGATGTCCTCCCGATGGACCCCGACTCCGGTCGCGCGATGCACCAAGTCGCTTTCCAAGGCCTCCTCGAAGGCTTTCTTCGCCTTCTCGGGCGAGATGTCGGCCCCTTTGAGGAAAGGGCGGTAGACGACCTCGCAGCGGCTTTGCTGGCCCGATAATTGGCCATAGACGCCAGGCAGAACGCGGTTGAGCGACGAGACGAACATCGTTCGGTATCGGATGATGGGGATGGTGAGCTCCGACATCTGATCGGAGTAGGTCCTAAGCAACGCGACATCGGGATGGGCTTGCTTAAGCGCGGCGTTCCGGCTCTTCAGCAGCCTGGCGTACTTGCTCATCAGCGAGAAGTAGTCCGGCGACTGTTTGGAGATCGACACGTCGAGGAAGGCCCTTCTTTCGCTTGGCGCCCCGGCAAACAGCGGGACGTCGGAAGGGGCGAAGACGATCACGTTGGCGCTTTTGGAGAGCTCGGAGAGCCGATTGACCGGCTTCCCGTTGATCTTCACGCGCTTCCCTTCCTTGGCGATCTCGATTTCGATGCTTCGGCGGAGCGCTCCCTCTTTCAAGTAGGCTTGGATCAGCGCCATATCGGCTCCCGCTTTGATGAGGACGCGGTCCGAGGACGATCTCCAGCTCCTGGCTAGGGAGATGTACTGGATGGCCTCGGCCAGGTTCGTCTTGCCGACTGCGTTGTCGCCAAGAATGAGGTTTAGTCCCTCGCCGAAGCTTATGTCCAGCTCTCCGTAGGTCCGGAAGTTCTTTAGAACAAGGCGGTCTAGGATCATGAGGCGATTGCGAACTCGCTCTCCCCGATCCTGACGCGGTCCCCGGGGCGCAGTTTCCTGCCGCGGCGATTGTCCGCCTCCCCGTTGACGTAGACCGTATTGGCGGCGAGGAAGGATTTGGCTTCGCCACCGAAATCAATCAGCCCTACGTACTTCAAAAGCTGTCCCAAGGTGATGTACTCGGTATGAATGGTCACGGTTTTAGAGGCCATATTTTCCCCGGTTGCTGCCATAGTGATAGTTTACTACTACGTAGTAAAAAACGGTAGTGTTTTTACTACCGTTTGGAATCGTTTTCGCTAGCGCCCGTATCAGTATACGTGGACGGGGGTGATTAGCTCCGTAGCCGAGTCGTCGTCGGGGCTCTTGACCACGAACGGGCGCATCTCGGCGTAGAAGCAGAGCTCAACGTCCTCGCTCTTGAGGGCCTTGATGGCGTCGGCGACCAAGACGGAGTTGATCGCGACCTCGATGGTCTCGCCGGTGTAGCGATAATTCGTTATCTGCTCGTTGGCGGAGCCGTTCTCCCGGTTCTTGATGGACAGCTCGACCAAATCCTCGCTCATGTGCAGCTTGAGGACCGAGCCGGTGTCGCTGGAGACGACCGAAACGCGGCCGATGGCGTTCATGAACTCCCTGGAGTTGACCTGCAGGACGTGGTTGAAGGTCTTCGGGAAGGCGTTGGCCAACGACGGGTAGGAGCCCGGTATCAAACGGCAGGAGATTATCGTGTTGTCGAAGGAGAAGACGACCTGCTTATCGCCCATCGATACCTTTATGGTCTTGGCGTTGTCGAATAGCGGGGCGATATCCAATAGGCTTTTGGCCGGGATGTTGGCCGAGAAGGTCAGGTCGGACTCCACCGGCACCTTCTTGACGGCCACGCGGGCGGTATCGGTCGAAATGGCGGTAAGGGTCTTGTCCTTCAAGGTGAAGTTGATCGCGGTCAGGACGGGGTCCCTGGTCTTGCCGGAGGTGGATGCGGCATGGGCGCATTGCTCGATCAAGGAGCAGAACTCATCCTTGCCTATCTCAAAGGTCTGTCCGACTAGGTCGAGGACGATGTCGGGGTACTCGTCGGAGGAGATGCTCTTGGCCTTCATGGAGAAGCTGGAATCGCTTATCTTGGCGATGGAGTTGTCTATGACGTCTATATCGACGTTGCTTCCTTCCATCTTCCTGACGGCTTCCGTTAGGCGGAAAGCGTCGATTAGGGCCGAACCAGCGATGTAGTTGGTGATGATGGGCTTGTCGCCTTGGGTATACGGGACGGTCGAGCGGATGGTGACGTCAGAGTTGCTGCCGGTGATCTCAAGCCCCTTGCTGTTAAGGTCGAGCTTGAAGTTGGCCATGATTGGATAAGGGTTCTTGGGCGCGATGGCCTTTTGGGCGCTATTGAGCGCGACTAGAAGCGGCGCACGGCTGATGCTCAATCTCATAATCTTTTGCCTCCCTAAGACTTATATATTCTTCGTTTTAAATTTATTTAAATAATTAGTAGTAATAATAAGGGCTGTGGAAATTGTGGATAACTCGTTTTGCTTTGGCTTCTAAATGATATCATGCGGCCTGCTTCTATTAAATGTTTTATTTATAATAAATAAACCCTCTCAAGAAAGCTTGCTTTTCAGCTCGGAAATAGCCATCGCCATGTCCTTGTCGGTTTTCAACGTTTTTTCCACTTTCTTTACACCATTAATCACAGTGGCGTGGTCCTTCCCGCCAAACGCCTCGCCGATTTTGATGAACGGGGTGTCGAGCAGGAGCCTGATCAGATACATCGCGATATGCCTGGCCATGGCTATGCGCGACACTCTTATGCGCCCGGTTAACTGCGACGGGGTCAAAGAATAGTAATCGGCGACCGTGGCGATGATCCTCTCGATCGTGAGCTCGCCTTTTTCCTCCTTGGCCGAGACTAGAGTTTGCAACGCCTTTCCGGCCACTTCCATGGTTACGTGTTTGGTCGGGGAGACGTTAATGACGTAGAAAAGGAGACGGTTAAGGGCGCCTTCTAGCTCGCGCACGTTCCTTGAGAACCTGGAGGCTAGGAACGATATGACATCTGGGTCGAAGTCAGAGACGTTGGACCCGTTGTTCTCTATCTTCATCTCCAAAATTTGCTTGGAGGTGTTGAGGTCCGGCCTTTGGATTGGCAAAACCAAGCCCTGGGTAAACCTGGTCTTTAGACGCTCGTCGAGCCCGTCTAGCCTTTCCGGCGGTTGGTCGGAAGTCATGACGATTTGCTTGCCATGATTGACCAGAGTTTCGAAGACGGCAAAGAACATCTCCATCGTCTTCTTTTTGCCGACTATGTATTGGATATCGTCAATCAAGAAAACGTCAACGCTCTCCCTGAAATATTTCGGAAGGGAGTTCTCGTCCTTTTCGGAAGTCGCGTAAGAGACATACTCGTCGACGAAGTCCGCCGCAGAGACGCAAAGTATATTTAAGCTAGGATATTTGAGTTTTACGGCGTTTCCAATCGAATGTAGCAGGTGAGTTTTGCCTAATCCGGATTCGGAATAGAGCAAAAGCGGGTTGAACATTCTGCCAGGCGTCGAGGCTATCATTACCGCCGCTTGATAGGGCTCGTTGTTTGAAGGCCCGACAACAAAATTGTCAAAAGTAAATTGAGGATTAAGGTAAGCGGTCGGGAAAAACGAAACCGGCTTCTTCGCCGCGACCTGCTCTTTTTTGACTTGGTCCTGGCTGCTGATCACGGGCACGAAATCCGTCCCGGTGATTTCGCGCAGATAGGAGGCGATATCGGACTTGTAGTTCTTTTCGATCACCACGGCCGCCAAGCCGGTTGAAACCGTTATGTAAACGCGGTCCCCTTCGATTCTATCGATGCGGGAGTCGGCGAAAAACGAATCGATCATGCGCTTGCCGTCTGGTTGAGACGAAAGCTTGGTGGTCATCTTCGCGAGCACCGAGCTCCATATTTCGTTAAGCTGGGTCAGCGTCTCGGGCATGGTTGTTTCTCCGGCTAAAATGTAACCATTTTCTTTCCACTAATACAACAAGAAAGCGCTATAAGAATCAATCTTTCCACAATGCATTTCCATAAAATGCCGATGTTATCGATATTTTGCAAAGTTATACACTTTTCCACAATCATTAGTTTGTGTGGAAAACTTTTCCGAATAATTTCTTGTGGAAAACCTGATTTCTAACGTTGTTATCCACATAAAAAATATCAAGAATATGCCGATGGCTATTAAACTTTTGGAATTATTCACGATTCTCCACGTAACTTTTCCACATACATTGTTAAAAATTTTCATCATCCATGTTTTCCACAACATTTCTGTGGATTGTGGAAAAGCTCTCTTGCGTGCGTACGTGCGTTTTTATTGTTGCCCCGCGTTTGGCTCGTCCGTATAATAGCGATTGCATTACGCTAAGGAGTTCGTTTATGAAAAAGACCTATCAACCTTCGAAGAAGAAACACGCCCATAAAGCTGGGTTCCGCGCCCGCATGGCCACCCCGACCGGCCGCGCTGTTCTAGCTGCCCGCCGCGCCAAAGGCCGCGCTCGCATCGCCGACTGAGCCAATGAAAAGGCCGTTTCGCGTTAAAGACCACCGAGAGTTCGATCGCATCATCCGCAACGGAAAGCGGATCAAGTCAAGCCACTTCAACGTTTATTACGAACCCTCATCGCCTGAGCAAAACCATTCCCGCGTCGGCATTGCGGTGGGGAAAGCGAACGGCATAGCCGTTGTGCGGGTCAAGCAGAAGCGCCAAGTTCGGGCGATGCTTGCATCCGACTTCGACTTCACTAAGCCCTTCAATATCATCATCGCGATCAAACCGTCTTACAAAATAGATGAGTTTGCCGCCAACCAAGATGAGCTTCGCCGCTCACTTGAACAAATAAGGGAAAGCTCAATTGAAAAACAAAACTAAGATAAAAGCGCTCGGCATCGCCGCCATATTCTTAGGCGGTGTTTTGCTTACGAGCTGCACTGCAAACTTCTGCAACAACGAGGATAAGGCCCATATGGCCTATCCTTATGAGCAAGGCGTTACTTTGTACGTCGACAAAGCCGATTACGAGGAGCTCAAGACCAACGAGAACACCGCCAAGCTCATAACGTCCGAAGAGGAGAAGGGCATCGCCGGCCCGGCTTTTGTCGATGACGATGGCACCATCCTCAACCACAACGTCTACAAGTACGTCCCCTACGAGGTGAGCGAAGACGGGAAGCTGACCTTCACCGCCAACAAGGCTCAGTCTTTGCTTCAGCCCAACGTAATCGACCAGGCCGCCTCCTCTGGCTATATGATGCCGTCCGTCGAGTACTGGGCCGCTATCGATGACTTCGCGCTCAACGCCGCCACCTACCTCTCCGAAGTCGAGAGCCCTTTGGTCAGCTACGATCCGGAGAATCCGACTTTCTCCGAAGCCTCGCCAGAATACATCGCCGAGCTCACCGTCGACGACATCAATCCCTACAAAAACCCGAACGAGGTCGATGCCTCTGGGAAGCTTTCCGAGCCCAACAACGATTCGATCCTAAGGAACTACGGGTATGTTAAGTTCGCCGGCAAGGACGATGCCCTATTTGGATATCTCAAGCAGTGGAACGCCATACTCTACGCTTCCGATGACCCGGATTTGGGCATGGATAACGTCCCGACCGAGGATTTCTTCAACGCCTATTGCAACGCGGTCAGCACCAAGGTTAACGCCAACCGTTCCTGCATCGCCACCCAGGATGGCTTCTTCGGCCATTATGGCGCCCACTCCGACTGGGAGGTCGCCATCACCAAGAAGAGCTGGGGGTATGCCTGGAGCAAAGGCTTCTTGGAAGGATTGCTGGTCTATCCGGTGTCCTGGCTGCTAGACACCTTCGCCTTCTCGATGGATCCGGCTCTATCTGGATTCGGGCAGATCCTGGCTTTGGTGTTCGTCACCTTGATAGTCCGTGGCTTCATCATGCTGATATCCTTCAAATCCACGATGGATACCCAGAAGATGCAGGCTTTGCAGCCGGAGCTCGCCAAGATTCAGGCCAAATACCCGAATTCGAACACGAACCAGGCCGAGAAAGCCAGGCTCGGGCAGGAGCAGATGGCGCTCTACAAGCGGAATAAGATACATCCTTTCCGCCAGATCCTCGTGCTCATAATCCAGTTCCCGGTCTTCATCTGCGTCTGGTCGGGACTTCAGGGCTCGGCCGCCCTCTCGACCGGCGAGTTCCTCAACATGAGGCTATCCGATACCATTTCGACCATCCTGTTCAACACCTCTGGCTCTTGGTATTACAACGTTGAAGGCTGGTGGACCGCCCTCGTTCTGTTCATCTTGATGGCCGGCGTGCAGATAATGTCCATGATGCTCCCGCGCATCATAGCCAAATACCAGTCCCGGAATCTGTCCAAGATGGGCAAGAACCCGGCTCAGACCAGTCAGCAGAAGCAGATGAAATGGATTAGCATATTCATGATGGGCTTCACCATCGTGATGGGCTTCTTCTTGCCGTCCGCCATGGCAATCTACTGGTTGATCGGCGGCCTCATCTCCATGGCTCAGACCGGAATTACGCAGCTGGTCATCGCCAAATCCAAGAAAAAGCACAATAGGAGCAGATAAAATGAAGGAATTCACCGCAAAAACGATCGAAGATGCCGTTAAGGAAGCCTGCGCCGACCTCGGCGTGAGCGAATCTTCCCTCGTCTATTCCGTCAAAGAGGAGAAGAAGGGGCTGTTCAAGAAATCGGCCACCATCTCCGTCTTCACCATCGACGATGCCGCCGACTACGTCAAGGACTACCTGGTCAAGGCGCTGAAGGCTCTAGGCGTTGAGGCCACCGCCGAATCCTCGATCGAGGAAGACGTCATCAAGGTCACCCTTGATTCCCCGCGCAACCCGATAATCATCGGGAAGAACGGCAAGACCCTCCAGGCCCTCAATGAGGTCGCCAAGATCGCTCTCTCGACCAAGTTCCGTCACCGCTACAGAATCGTCCTCGACGTCGGCGGATACAAGGAAGACCGCTATGAGCGCATCGCCCGCCTTGCCAAGCGCACCGCCCGCGACGTTCAGCGCTCCCACGTCTCGGTCTCGCTTGATCCCATGACCCCCGACGAAAGGCGCGTCGTCCATAACGCCGTCGCTGGGTTCGACCACATCAAGACCGAATCGTTCGGCGAAGGCGCCAACCGGGCCGTTCACATCGAATACGAAGAATAAAAACAAAGGCCGGCAAAACGGCCTTTTTTGAAACATGGAACCGATCATTGCTTTGGCAACCCCGCCACTTAAAAGCGCATTGGCCCTTATCCGGGTTTCCGGAGACGGCTGCTTCGATATAGCGTCGAAGCTATCCGGCAAAACCATCGGGTCTTCCCCGGATAGGGAGCTTTTGCATGCCAAGCTCAGCTATGATGGCAAGCAGCTAGACGACGTGATGCTGCTGGTCTACCCAAAATCCAAGTCCATGACCGGCGAGGAAGTGGTGGAGGTTTCCTGCCATGGCTCGATGCTCATAGCCAATCAGATAATCGATGCCTTCATTGCCTTGGGCGCGCGCTACGCCAAGCGGGGCGAGTTCACCATGCGTTCGTATCTAAACGGGAAGATGGGGCTGGTCGAGGCCGAGTCGGTCAACGATCTCATAAACGCGCCGACCGAGCTGGCGAAGGATTTGGCCCTTAAGTCGCTTAACGGCGAAGCCAGCCAGAGGTTCGCCCCGATAAGGGAGAGGATATCCGCTTTATTAGCCACCATCGAGACCAGCATCGACTTCCCGGAATACAAAGACACCGCCGATTTGGCCGTCTCCTCCGTCCTTCTAGAATCCAAGAAGATAAAGGAAAGCCTTTCATCGCTTATCAAAGACGGCGAGGACGGAAGGTATGTCAAAGAGGGCGTTAAGGTCGCCATCCTTGGAGAGCCCAACGTTGGCAAATCCAGCCTGCTCAACGCCCTATTGGGGCAGCAGAAGGCCATCGTCACCCCGATTCCCGGCACGACCAGGGATGTGGTGGAGGGCGAGGTCTCGATACGCGGCATCCCCATTAAGCTGCTCGATACCGCCGGGCTAAGGCAATCCGACGACGAGGTGGAGAAGATCGGCATCCGCAAATCGGTCGAAGCGGTCGAGGAATGCGATTTGGCCATATTGCTTATCGATCAATCCACCACCAAAGAGCAGATCGATAACCTCAAAAGGCTCTCCAAAGGCAAGAAATCGCTGATCGTATACAACAAAACCGATATCTCCAAAGCCCCGGAAGGCTATGTTGGCATATCGGCCAAAGAAGGCGATGTCGAGGCCCTCAAGGAAGCCATATTCTCCTGCCTGAGCCTCTCCCCGACCTCGCTTAGCGCCGCCTCGCTGTCCTCTAAGCGGCAGCTATCCCTGCTAAAGCGCATCGACGCCGACCTATCCTCGGCAATCGAAGGGGCCGAATCAGAGCAGACTTTAGACCTGATATCGATTCCGCTGATGGATGCCTACAACGCCTGCCGTGAGCTGCTTGGGCTTGACCCGACGCTTGATTTGCAAGACGAGATATTCTCCCGCTTCTGCGTTGGCAAGTAATATATAGATATATGGTAGATTGCTATCTCGACTCCCATTGCCATCTCAATGATGCCCGGCTCAAAGAAAAGGAAAGCGAGCTCGTCGACTCCGCCCGTAGCGCGGGGGTGAAGCGCCTTTTGGTCATTGGCTATGACATAAAATCGAGTGAGGACGCGGTCGAGATCGCCTCTAGGCACGATGGCGTTTACGCCGCGGTCGGCTTCCAGCCGGAGAACATAAACGGATTCGAGCTCAATGCGCTCGATAGGATAAAGGAGCTTGCCGGAAGCGAGAAGGTCATAGCGATAGGGGAAATCGGCCTCGATTACCATTGGGACAATTCGGAGCCGACAAAAGAAAAGCAAAAGATCTGGTTCAGGAAGCAGCTAGAGCTGGCCAATGAGCTGGATTTGCCCGTATCCATACACGCCAGGGACGCCATCGGCGACACCTTATCGATCCTCAAGGAGATAGACGTTAGGCGAAAAGGGGTCCTGCATTGCTATTCCGGCTCGGTCGAGAGCCTGCGCGAGTTCGCCAAGCTCGGATACTATTTCGGGTTCGACGGGCCGATAACCTACAAGAACTCCTTGGAGCCAAAAAGGTGCGTCGCGGAGTGCCCGCTTGACCGCCTTCTATCGGAAACCGATTCCCCATACCTCCCGCCGGTGCCGTTCAGGGGCAAAGAAAACCACCCGGAATACATTCCCTACATCGTCAAGCAGATGGCGGACATCCGGGGGCAGGACGAGGAAACCATTGCTAAAGCAATAGAGGAAAATTTCCTAAGACTATTCCACGTGAAACCATGACAAAACCAAAACTCGATGCCATATTGGTCGTCGAAGGCGCGACTGACAAAGCCTTAATCGCATCTTTCCTGGATTGCGAGATCGTCGCCGTAAATGGCTCTGCTGTTTCACGTGAAACATTAGCTTATCTTGTAAGGGCTTCCAAAGCCAAGGACATCATCGTCTTGACCGATCCGGATTCGCCGGGAAAGCGGATCAGGGACATCATAAGGCAAGCCGTCCCGTCCGCCCTCCATGCCTTCATCCCCAAGGAAAAGGCAATCAAAAGGCATAAGGTCGGCGTCGCGGAGTCGGACAAGGAAACCATACTCGAAGCCTTAAGCCACCTGGTGCCTGGAAAGCCGAAGGTAAGCAAAGGGACTCTATCGTATTCCGACTTGCTCTCGCTCGGCTTGGTTGGGCCCCATAGCGAGGCTATAAGGGAAGCGGTGGAAGCGAAGCTCCATCTAGGGCATGGCAACGGCAAGGCCATGCTGCAGCGGCTCAATGCCCTGGGGATAAGCCGAAAGGAACTGGAGGAAGCCATCAATGGATGAAGCGAGATACTTTGAGACCATAGCCCAATACAAGCTGCTGGCAAAAAAGGAGGTCGGGCAGAATTTCCTCGTCGACCGCTCCATAGCCAAAAGGATAGTCGAAGCGGCGGATATCGTAAGCGGAGACAAGGCCCTCGAGATTGGATGCGGCGCGGGGTCACTAAGCTATTTCCTTTCTTCCTCTGATGGCCAAATCGATTTGATTGACATCGATCCCGGGCTGGTGGCCAAGCTGCAGTCCGACTTCACCAAATGCCCCAACGTCAAAGTCGCCCAGCAAAACGCTTTGAAGGCGGACATGTCGGGATACACCAAGATAATCGGCAATCTGCCTTACTACATAACCTCGAGCCTGATCGAGAAATGCCTGCTGGATGCTACCAATTGCCGCCGGTTCGTCTTCATGGTCCAAAAGGAGGCGGCAGATAGGATACTCTCTTCTTCCGGAAGCAAGGACTATGGGCCGTTGTCGATACTTGTGTCGGTTTCCTGCAAATCGATCATCCTCTTCAAGGTCCCCTCGACTAGCTTCGTCCCGGCCCCTAGGGTTGAATCGGCCGTAATTTTACTCGAAAGGAGCGATATCGGCATCGAAGAAGCCCGCAAAACCTACGGGTTTGCGACGAATTGCTTCCGGCAGCGCCGCAAAACCCTCCTAAATAACCTGAAACCGGAATTCGGAGCGAAGACCGAGGAGTTCATAAAGGGTTTCGGGGTAGACCCGAAATCGCGTCCCGAGGATTTGGGGCCCGAGGTTTATTTGGCCTTTGCTAGAAGTCAAATTCGCGTAAAATAGGTGTCGCAACTTATGGATATAAAATCCTTCGCTAAAATCAACCTCTCATTGAGGGTTCTAGGCAAAAGGGACGACGGCTACCACGAACTGGAAATGGTGAACCTCCCCATTGAGCTCCACGACGTAATTTCGGTCGAGCGCATCGGCGGCGGCGACACCTACATAATCTGCGACGACCTCCACTTGATGGGGCTAAAGACCAACCTCTGCAAGCGGGCGGTTGACGCGCTTCGCGAGGCTTACCGCTTCAAAGACAACTTCATGATCCACATCCACAAGGAGATACCTTTCGCCGCCGGACTAGGGGGCGGATCGTCGAACGCGGCCTGCGTCCTCATGGCCCTCAATTCCATGCTTAAGCTCGGCGCATCCAACGAGGACCTAGCCAAGGTCGGCAAGCCGATCGGCGCCGACATACCTTTCTTCGTCGACCCCCATCCCAGCCTTGTCGAAGGCATCGGCGAGAAGATAACCAGGGTCCCCTGCAAGAAGCAGTTCTATTGCCTGATCGTCAAGCCAGAGCAAGGGCTGTCCACCAAAGACGTCTACGCCATCTCCGACCAATTCCCCGCCAAGCGGGTCGACACCGGCAACGTCTTGAAAGGCTTGGCGGAAGGCGACGAGGCCCTCATCGCCAAATCGATCGGCAACGACCTCATGAGCGCCGCCGTGAAGCTGCTCCCGGAAGTGGGGGAGATCTACGCCTCGCTCATCGAGGATGGCTTCTCCATAGTATCCATGTCCGGATCCGGGTCGAGCCTCTTCGCTTTGTCCTCCGATTTGCACAAATGCAGGGAAGCCGAGCGGAAATACGATAAACTAGGATATATAACCGCGCTTACCAAAACCCTTAAATAGGAGGCATCACCATGAACAAATTCGCCATCATATTGGCCGCCGGCAAAGGCACGAGGATGAAAAGCGGGCGCTCCGACGTCTCGAAGGTTTCCTTCCCGATCCTTGGCAGGCCGATGGTGAAATACGTCCTTGAGGCCCTCAAGCCTTTGGGAATGGAGAAGATAGTCACCGTCGTCGGATTCGGCGGCGAGACCACCAAATCAATCGTCGAGGGCGACTCCGAGGTGGTTTGGCAAAACGAGCAGAAGGGAACCGGCCACGCCGTGATGATGGCCGCCCCGGCGCTTGCCGACTTAGAGGGCGAGACCATAATCTGCTGCGGCGACACGCCGCTACTTACCAGCAAGACCCTCTCGGCCTTGCTTTCGAGCCATCAGACCAACCACAACGACCTCACCATCCTGACCTCGGTCATCGACGATCCCCGCGGGTATGGCCGCATAGTCAAGGAAAACGGCCGCGTGAAGCGGATAGTCGAGCAGAAGGACTGCACCCCAGACGAGGCCGCGATCCACGAGGTCAACGCTGGGGTATACGTCTTCGACAACGCCGAGCTGTTCCGCGATCTAAAGCGCCTCACCCCGAACAACGCCGCCGGGGAGTATTACCTCACCGACGTCATCGGCATGTTCGTCGGGGATGGGAAGAAGGTATCGACCTTCTCCGTGGCCGACGTCAACGAGACCATGGGCGTCAACGACCGCTACCAGCTTTCCGTGGCCGCCAAGATAATCCAGCGCCGCATCAACAAGGCCTGGATGCTTTCCGGGGTTTCGATCGAGGATCCGGACACCACCTATATCTCGCCTGATTCGAGCATTGGCCAGGACTGCGTCATCTGCCCGAACACCTACATACTCGGCGGGACTTCGATCGGACGCGACAACGTCATCGGCCCAAGCACCTATCTAGAGAGGGTCAAGGCCAACAACGGAAACGTCATCGAGTGGAGCCATCTGGTCGACACCGTCATCGGCTCCAACACCACCCTCGGCCCCTACCTGAGGACCAGGAAGAACGCCGTAATCGCCGACAGGGCCCACATCGGCAACTTCAACGAGCTCAAGAACGTGAGCTTCGGGGAGGGCAGCAAGTGCGCCCACCTATCATATCTAGGAGACGCCTCGATCGGCTCTGACGTCAACATCGGCTGCGGCACCATCATCGCCAACTACGACGGGGCCAACAAGTTCAACTCCAACATCGGGGACGGGACCTTCATCGGCTCCGGGACCACCATAATCAGCCCCGTGAACATCGGCGAGATGGCCTTCACCGCCGCCGGATCGACCATCAACGAGGACGTCCCCGCCCACGCGATGGCCATCGCCAGGGAACGCCAGACCAACAAGGAAGGCTATTCCGACGTCCTTCACGAAAGGGCCAAGAAGCTAAAGGAAATGAAGTGATGGTCGTCACCGAGTGCTATGGCAAGAACATATACCTCAACGGAACCCAGGTAGGCTACATCAACCGCCTCCCGGATGGCGATGGGGCATGGTATATCGCCGGCAAGAAAGCCGCGCGGATGACCCATGACGGCAAGATCGCCATCGGGGGCAAGGTCGTCGGCTACATCGATGACTACGGCGACGTCTACCTAAACGGCGCCAAGCGCGGGGAACTCGGCCCCGAATTCGACATCTACCTGACATCATTAAGCTAAACAGCAGATTACGAAACGGCCGCAAAAGCGGCCTTTCTTTTTGCAAAAGAAAAACCGCCCAAGCCGAAGCCTAGGCGGTTTTTGGGTCAACTATTACTTGCCGGCCTTTTCGCGCTCATGGACGATGTTGGCCTGAGCAGCGGCTAGACGAGCTAGCGGGACGCGGAACGGCGAGCAGGAGACGTAGTCGAGTCCGACCTTGTCGTAGAACATGATCGAAGCGGTGTCGCCGCCGGTCTCGCCGCAGACGCCGACGAGTAGGTCCGGCCTGGTGGCGCGGCCACGCTCGACAGCGATCTTGACGAGTTCGCCGACGCCTTCCTGATCGATGGTCTGGAAAGGATCGAATTCGTAGATCTTCTTGTCGTAGTAGTAGTGGAGGAACTGACCGGAGTCGTCGCGGGAGAAGCCCATGGTGAGCTGGGTCAGGTCGTTGGTGCCGAAGGAGAAGAACTCGGCTTCCTTGGCGATGTTGCCGGCCTGAAGGGCGCCTCTCGGGACCTCGATCATGGTGCCGACGTGGTAGACAAGCTTCTTGCCTTCCTTGGCCATCTCGGCCTCAACGGCTTTGACGACGACGTCCTTGGCGAACTTGAATTCCTTGAGCTCGCCGGTGAGAGGGATCATGATCTCCGGCTCGACGTCGTGGCCAAGATCCTTGCTGGCCTTGATGGCAGCCTGGATGATGGCGGTCGCCTGCATGCGGTAGATCTCCGGGTAGGCGACGCAGAGCCTGACGCCACGGAAGCCCATCATCGGGTTGGCTTGGTGGAGCTGGTTGATGCGGTCGCGGACCTTCTGCTCGCTGACGTTGAGCTTCTCGGCCAGGTCTTTGATGTTCTTCTCATCATCGATGGTCGGGAGGAACTCGTGTAGAGGTGGATCGAGGAGACGGATGCAGACCATATCGTCGGGCGAGGACATATACATATGGTAGAAGTCATCGACCTGATACGGGCGGATGCGCTCCAAGGCGGCCTCACGCTGCTCGGCGGTCTCGGAGAGGATCATCGAACGCATGTTGAGGATGCGGTCGTCCGCGAAGAACATACGCTCAGTGCGGCATAGACCGATGCCCTCGGCGCCGAAGCGGTGGGCGTTGTCGGCGTCAAGCGGGGTGTTGCAGTTGGCGCGGATCTTGAGGCGGCGATACTTGTCGGCCCATCCCATCAGGCGGCCGAAGTTGCCACCGAGGTCGGCGGCGATCATCTTGATCTCGCCATCGTAGACGAGGCCGGTGGTGCCATCGACGGAGACGACGTCGCCATCGTGGTAGATCTTGTCACCGATCTGCATGGTGCGGGCGGTCTCGTTGATGATGGCATCGGTGCAGCCAGCGACGCAGCACTTGCCCATGGAACGGGCGACGACGGCCGCGTGGGAGGTCATGCCGCCGCGGGCGGTGATGATGGCCTCGGAGTTGACCATGCCGATGATGTCCTCAGGGCTGGTCTCGGCGCGGCAGAGGACGACCTTCATGCCAGCGTCATGCTTTTCCTTGCACTCGTCGGCATCGAAGACTAGTTGTCCGGTGCCAGCGCCCGGGGAGGCCGGAAGGCCCTTGACTATCGGGGTGTGCTTCTTGAGATCGGCGGGATCGAAGGTCGGGTGGAGCAGGTCGTTAAGGCGGGCCGGCTCAACGCGGAGGCAGGCTTCCTTCTCGTCGATGAGCCCCTCGTCGACCAAATCGCAGGCGATCTGGAGAGCGGCGCGGGCGGTGCGCTTGCCGTTGCGGGTCTGCAGGAAGTAGAGCTTGCCCTTCTCGATGGTGTACTCCATATCCTGCATGTCGCGGAAGTAGTTCTCCATCCTCTTGATGGTTTCCATGAACTGGTTGTAGACGTCGGGCATCCTGCGCTGCAGCTCATCGATGTGGAGCGGGGTGCGGATGCCGGCGACGACGTCCTCGCCCTGAGCATTGGGCAAGAACTCGGCGTAGATCTTCTTCTCGCCGGTCGACGGGTTGCGGGAGAAAGCGACGCCGGTGCCGGAGTCCTCTCCCATGTTGCCGAACACCATGGTCTGGACGTTGACGGCGGTGCCCCATTCATACGGGATGCCGTTCATCTGACGGTAGATGTTGGCGCGCTCGTTGTCCCAGGAGCGGAAGACGGCCGCGACGGCCTCTTTGAGCTGGATGTACGGATCGGCGGGGAAGTCCTCGCCGAAGGTCTTCTTGTAGTAAGCCTTGTACTCCTTGACCAGTTCCTTGAGCTGCTCGGTGGTGACTTCGGTGTCGAGCTTGTAGCCGTTGTCGGCCTTGATCTTGTCGAGCATCGCGTCCATATCGGTGCGCGGGTGGCCCTTGGCGATGTTGGTGAACATCAAGATGAAGCGACGATAGGAATCCCAAGCGAAACGCTCGTTCCCAGTGGCTTCGGCGAGCTCGACGACGGTCTTGTCGTTGAGACCGAGGTTGAGGATGGTGTCCATCATGCCCGGCATGGAGACGCGGGCGCCAGAGCGAACGGAGACCAGGAGCGGGGTTCCCTTTCCGCCGCCGAAGGCTTTGTTGTTGACCTTCTCGATGTCGTGGACATGGGCGACGACATCATCCCAGACGAAGTCGGGGATCTTCTTCCCGGACTCGTAGTAGAGATTGCAGGCTTCGGTGGTGATGGTGAAGCCTTGGGGGATGTTGACCCCGGCGGCGGTCATCTCGACCAAGCCTTTGCCTTTTCCGCCAAGAAGCTCTTTGCCGAGGTTGCCCTCGTGGGCTTCTTTGAAGGAATAGACGTACTTCTTTTCTGCCATTTTTTCCTCCTAATGACATTTGGGTTTGTTGACCCAGCAATCAAATCTTAGCACAGGCGCTCTTATTCTTAGAATAAGGAAATCCTATTTAGGCGGTTTCGATGTTCAATCTCCCTTTTTCATCGCATTATTTTGCCCTTGCGTGGCCGTTAGCTAGAAAAGCGCGTGGCAAAAGCGGGCGAAGGGGATAGAATAGCCTTAAACAATCGTATCAATATGGACAAACGCGATTCACCACTGATAATGACCTTCGACTTCGGAACCCAATCGGTCCGCGCCGCGATATTCAACGACGAGGGGGAATGCCTGGTTGGGGAGAAGCAGGAATACGACCCGCCTTATTACTCATCGAAGCCGGGATACGCCGAGCAGGACCCGGATTATTACTACTCCTGCCTTTGCGACTGCACGAAGAGGATAGCATCCAAGAACCCGGAGCTGATGAAGAGGGTGGCCGGCATCACCATGACCTGCTTCCGCGACTCGGCGGTTCTATTAGATAAAGACCGCAAGGTAATCCGCCCGATGGTGCTTTGGCTCGATCAGCGCTACGCTAGGTGCGAGGACAAACTGCCGTTATGGTCTAGGTTCCTATTCGGCTTGGTTGGGATGACCGACGTCATAGCCATGAACAGGCGCCGCACCATAGCCAACTGGATAAAGGAGAACGAGCCGGATAACTTCGCCAAGATCGACAAGTACGTCGCCGTCTCGACCTATTTCATATACCGCCTCACGGGCCGGCTGGCCGATTCCGCGTCCAATTACACTGGGCACTATCCGCTCAATTACCGGAAGAAGCAGTGGTACAAGCACCCGGAGACGCAGCTTCAGGGCCAAATCTTCTCGATTAAGAAAAGCCAGCTATGCGAGATTGTTGGGCCCGAGACCGAACTCGGAACCATTACCGAGCAAGCCTCAAGGGAAACCGGCCTTCCGGAAGGTATGGTCATCTATGCCGCCGGATCTGATAAATCCTGCGAGACGCTCGGCTCTGGGGTCATCGATTCGAAGATGGCCTCGCTCTCATATGGCACCGCCTGCACGGTGGAGACCAGCACGAGGAAGTTCATAAAGCCAGTCGGATTCTTCCCGGCTTACCCAAGCGTAGTGCCCGGGTTCTATAACATGGACCTGCAGGTGTATCGCGGATATTGGACCATAAACTGGTTTTTGAAGGAATTCGGCGCGATGAACATAAACGATCTCATCGTCGATGTGGTCGACCCGAAGGAATACGACGCCAAGCTTCGCGAGATACCGCCGGGAAGCGATGGACTAATACTGCAGCCTTTCTGGGGTTCCCAGCTTGATAAGCCCCAGGTCAAAGGTGCGATAATCGGGTTTTCCGACGCCACCACGAAATTCCATGTCTATAAAGCGTTGGTCGAAGGCATAGCCTACGAGCTGCGACTCGGCATGGAGGGGTTCGAGAAGAAGCTCGGGCGCAAGTTCGAGTCGCTTAGGATCGCCGGCGGCGGATCTAACTCCGACGAGATATGCCAGGTCACGGCCGACGTGTTCGGGAAGAAGGTCACCAAACTGCAGACCAACGAGACATCCTCTCTTGGCGCCGCGATGATCGGGTTCCTCTCTATCAAGCGATTCTCCTCGGTTGAGGAAGCGGTGGAGAAAATGGTCCACCCAGCCAAGACGTTCGAGCCGGATGAAGCAAAGCATAAGGTTTACGATGAGCTGTTCTATGGCGTCTATTCCGGGCTATACGGCAAGCTAAGGAAGACCTATAAGTTCCTATTCAACTTCACGGCCAACAAGCGGGGCAGGTAAAACAAAAAGAGGCGCTGGCTCTTGAGGTGAGCCCCATATGTTGGACTCGATTGTCTAGCATGATAAACGGCTTAAGGACTGCTGTCTATAAAGAATGGGCGGCAGTCCTTTCGTTTTCTCC
>CASFCI010000010.1:0-55484 GCA_949293175.1 uncultured bacterium | reverse complement strand
CATGGTAGCAAAAATCAGGCCGAAGGCGAAAACGTGAAAGCGACCGGGATTTTCTTTCACGGATTTTCATGGGTGTGAAAACGAGTCTGTCACTTTACGTTTGCGTTTTGCGCCTATATACCCTCGCCCGTGCGCGCCAACCCTGCTAGAATAAACCCGATATGCTAAACATCTTGCTTTCCACCGGCGCCATCGCCGGGATCGCCGCCGGCGGGGCGGTGGCCCTCATCGCCATCTGCCTGCTCCTTTACTTCCTCGTCTTCAAGCACTTCCGCTACAAGAAGCAGGTCGATGAGCTCGAGAGGAAATTCGAGTACCTCCATGGCCTGCTGACCGGGCAGGACGCCAGGTGGATGAGGCAGATCGAGCAGATCGCCTCCTCCAACCTCTTGTTCGTGAGCCGCCACCAGACCTTCGAGAAGCGGTTCAAGGACCTCCGCGACAAAGGCGATGCCTCGGCCCAGAAGGCGATCAACGACCTGCTTTCCATGCTCTCCGACCACGACTACAAGGCGCTTAAGGAGGCCTTGCCCGTGGCCAGGCGGACCATCGCCGAGTTCGACGACGCCGCCAATAGCCTGCACAACGACCTCAACGCCCTGATCAAGCCCGAGGAGGATTGCCGGGCCGCGGCCTACGCGGTCAAGGAGAAGTTCCGCGCCATCAAGCAGGACTACAACGTAAAAAGCAGCGAGCTGTCGCTTTGCTCGGCGTCTTTTGAGGCCGTCTTCGCCAAGCTAGAGGACATGTTCACCAAGTTCGAGAAGCTGGTGTCCTGCGCCCAATACGAGGACGCCAACGCCATCATCCCCGAGGTAGACAGGGTGCTAGATGAGCTAAGCAAGGCCATTGCCGAGCTGCCCAACATCTGCGTCAGCATCCAGACCGTCATCCCCGATAAGCTGCTGAGCCTGGAGAACCGCTACGAGGAGATGGCCTCCTCCGGCTACCCGCTGCAGCATCTGCTCACCAAGGCCGACATCGAGGAGCTCCGCCGCCAGCTTGGGTTGCTGGCCAACGACGTCAAGGCCTTCAAGCGCGCCCACGCCCAGAATAGGCTAGACGCCATCCAGGCCCAGATCGAGGGCTACTTCGACGCCTTCGAGAAGGAGAAGGACTGCCGGGTCCGCTACGACTCGGAGTGCCAGAAGGTCTATACCGATTCCGGCGAGGTCGAGAAGAAATACACCCGCCTTTGCTCCGCTTTGCCCGAGGTGCAGAAGATCTACGTCATCTCGGAGGAGCAGCTGGACAACTTCAACAAGATCAAGAACCTAATAAACAAGATGGGCGCCACCAAGCGCAGCTTCGACACCCTCATCCACTCCCCGACCAAGCAGCCCTATAGCGCCCTGGTCGACAAGATGGACTGCCTCCGCCAGGAATCCGAGGAGGCCAATGGGGCGATCGAGGACTTCAACCGCTACCTCCTCTCTCTCAAAAACGATTCGGAGTCCGGGCTATCCAAGGTCAAGGGGTATGCCGTGGCCCTCGCCGACGCCAAGTTCACCATCCGCCAGATGGACCTTCATTCGATCGACGCCAAGTACATGCCCAGGATCGAGGAATGCCTAGGCTATGTCGACGATATCTACACCGCGCTTTCGAAGATGCCGATCGACGTCGCCGCGATCAACGAGTCGGCCTTCAAGCTTTCAAAGGTCGGCGACGAAGCGCTATCCGGCATCAAGCGCGACTACGAGGCGATGCTCGCCGCCGACGCCGAGCTTACCTACGCCAACCGCGACCGATTCGGCCTCTCCGACCTCGACGCCCAGCTGCGCCAGGCCGAGGAGTTCTACCGCAAGGGCGAGTTCGAGAAAGCCTACCTCCAGTCCAAGGAAAGCCTCAAGAGGATCCGCGGCGAGTGATATGGTCTATCTAGACTTCGCCGCGACCTCGGCCCCTTCCCCAATAGCCAAGGAGGAATACCGCCGGGTCAGCGACCTTTATTTCGGCAACCCCTCGTCGCTGCATGAGGCGGGCTACCAGGCCAGGCGCATCTTCGACGAGGCCTGCAAGCGGGTGCTTTCCTGCACCGGGTTATCCGATACCCATCGCTGCATCTTCACCTCGGGGGCCTCGGAGTCGAACTCGATGGCGATCATCGGGTCCGCGCTGCGCTACCGCAACCGGGGGAACAGGATCCTATACGGCGCCTCCGAGCACGCCTCGGTTAAGGAGAGCTGCCTCTACCTGACCAAGCTTGGGTATGAGGCGGTCGAGCTCCCGCTGCGCGATGGGGCGATCGACATGGATGCCCTGGAAAGCTCCATCGACAAGCAGACTATCCTGCTCGCCGCGATGTCTAGCAACAACGAGACCGGGGCGCTTACCGACCTCAGTAGGCTAAGGGAAATCCGCAGAACCCATCCCAAATGTTTGCTTTTGGTCGACGCCACCCAGAGCATCGGCAAATTGCCACTCGACCTTTCCTTCGCCGATTTCATCTCCTTCTCGGGGCACAAGATCGGGGCCTTCAAGGGAAGCGGGTGCCTGCTCATCCGCAAGGGGCTGCTCATCGACCCCTTGATCCATGGCGGCTCGCAGCAAGACGGGCTCCGCGCCGGGACGATCGACGTCGCCGGGGCTAGCGCGCTATCAGTCGCCTTGGAGGACGATTTCAAGAACATCGAGGCCAACCTAGGCCACGCCAAGGAGCTCAAGGCGACGCTGCTCAAGGGCCTTTCCGACTTAGATGACTTGGTCGAGGTCAATTCGCCAGAAGGCGCCTCGTCCTACGTCGTGAGCTTCTCCTTGCTCCATCACCGGGCGAGCGTCATCGTCGAGGGGCTGTCCGAGCGGGGGTATTGCGTCTCAAGCGTCTCGGCCTGCTCATCGAAGGTCGATGCCTCCTCCTACGTGCTCAAGGCCATGGGGAAGGAAGACAGGATCGCCGCCAACGCCATCAGGGTGTCGTTTGGGAAGGCAAGCACCATAGACGAGGTAAAGGGCTTCGTCGATTGCCTTGGCAAGCTGCTGCAGGAGGTAAAGAGGATATGAATTGCGATTGTCTGATGATCCATTATGGGGAACTTAGCACCAAGGGGGAGAACCGGAAGTCCTTCATCAGCTGTTTGACCCGGAACTGCCGGGCCGCGCTAAAAGGGACCGACTGCGTCCTTTCCGGCAGGCGCGACCACCTTTACGTCGAGTTAAACGGCACCTCCGAGCAGGAGGCGGTGAATAGGCTATCGAAGGTGGCGGGCATCCAGCGCATCTCCCCGGTATACAAGGTCGACAAGGGAATCGAGTCGCTCAAGGCCGAGGCGGTCGCGGCCATGAAGGAGTCGGGGAAGCGCCGGTTCAAGGTATCCTGCCACCGCCCCGACAAGTCCTACCCTCTTTCATCGTATGATGTCTGCTGCGCCCTAGGCGACGCGGTGCTCGATGGGGTCGAGGGCTCGGAGGTCGACCTCCACGACCCCGAGGTGAACCTGAAGGTCTCGATCCGGGAGGACGCCGCCTATCTGTCCACCAAGACCTACCCTGGGCTAGGCGGGTATCCGCTGGGGATGGCGGGCAAGGTCACGCTGCTGCTTTCCGGCGGCATCGATTCCCCGGTCGCCTGCTATAAATTGCTCCGGCGCGGCATCAAGGTCGATTGCCTGCATTTCGCCGCGCCGCCTTATACCTCGGGCCAAGTCATCTATAAGCTCATCGACATATTGAAGGAGCTATTGCCTTATCAGGCCGACTTCCGCCTCGACGTCTTCCCCTTCACCAAGATACAGGAGGAGATCTACAAGCACGTCCCGGAGCCGTATTGCATCACCATCATGCGCCGGATGATGCTCCGCATCGCCGAGCGGGTCGCGAAAGCCCGCGGGTCGCTATCGATCGCGACCGGCGAGGACGTGGGGCAGGTGGCAAGCCAGACCCTCGACTCGATCTACGCCATCAACGAGGTCACGAGCTTCCCGGTGCTGCGTCCGCTCTGCGTCGAGGACAAGGTCGACGTCATCGACCTCGCCAAGAAGATCAACACCTTCGACATCTCGATAAGGCCATATGAGGACTGCTGCACCATCTTCAAGCCCAAGCGGCCCAAGACCAAGCCCGACCTCGCCCATTGCAAGGAGTTCGAGGCGCGGTTCGACTTCGCCTCGCTCATCGAGGAGGGGCTGCGGGGCATAAAGACCATCTACGTCAGCCTTGATGGCGTCAGGGAAGAAGAGCCCCGCGAGTAGCTAAGCTCATCCAAACCGAGGCGCTTATCCGGAATCCCGATAAGCGCTTTTTAAACGGAAAATTGGCGGTTTCAGATAGCCGCCACCTAGGGGTTGGGACAAAGAAAGGCAATGAGATGGCCCTGCATTACCTGCGCCTTGGGGCGGATAGAGGATGCTATGACGCCATCGATCTGCTAAGTGAGCTAGAAGGCGAAAAGAAAAGCGCCCATTGAGGCGCTATTAAGCAAAATGCCCCGCCTTTCGGCAGGGCATTCTTTCTTAGGCGGCGATGGCCTTCTTGGCGCCTTCGACTAGGGAGGCGAAGGCCTTCGGGTCGTTGATGGCGAGCTCGGAGAGCATCTTCCGGTTGAGGGCGATGCCTTCCTTCTTCAAGCCAGCCATGAACTTGCTGTAGGAGATGCCATTGAGGTGGCAGGCGGCGTTGATGCGCTTGATCCAGAGCTTGCGGAAGTCGCGCTTGATGAGGCGGCGGGACTCGTAGGCATAGCGGAGGGAGTGGCAGACCTGCTCTTTGGCGGTCTTGAACAGAAGGTGCTTGGAGCCGAAGTAGCCCTCAGCGGCCTTCAATATCTTCTTGCGGCGGGCGCGGGTGACGGTTCCGCCTTTGACTCTTGCCATTGTCTATATCCTCCTTACTTGCTGATCATGAACTTGATCCGGCTGTAGTCGGTCTTGTCCATCATGCCCGAGCGGCGCAGCTGGCGGCACTGCTTGGCAGTCTTGTAGGGCGCGTGGTGGCCCTTGAAAGCGTGAATGAATTTGATTTTCCCGTTGCCGGTGACCTTGATACGCTTCATCAAGGACCGGTTAGATTTCATCTTCGGCATTTTCTTTCCTCCTACTTCTTGGCTTTCTTGGTGACGATCGCGGCGTAGACCTTGCCTTCCCAGAAGGGGGCCTTCTCGATCGTGATGGCGGTGGATTCCTCCAATACGGAGATGAACCGCTTCAGCAGCTCCTCACCTAGGTCCTGGTGGGCCATCTCCCTTCCCTTCAAGACGACGCGGATGTGGACCTTGTCGCCATCGTCGAGGAAGTTGACGGCATGCTTGGCTTTGGTGCGGAGATCGTGGTCGCCTATCGAGATGTGGAGCTGAATCTCCTTCAGCTGGGTGGCTTTGGCGTTCTTCCTTTGGGCGCGCTCGCTCTTCTGCTTCTCGAACCGGTACTTGCCGTAATTGAGTATCTTGCAGACGGGCGGATTGGCCTGCGGGGCGACGCAGAACAGGTCGAGGTTGTGGCTGGCGGCGAGCTCGTTGGCGGCCCGGCTGCTCATCCTCCCCATGTTCTCCCCATTCGGCCCGATCACCATGACTTCCGGATAGCGGATGTGCTCATTGATGGGGTCGAAGCGCTTCTGCGGACGACGCTGATCGTTTCTATCGAAGTATCCTATTTGTTTTCCCTCCAAGCGAAGAAAGCCGGGAAGCAACGCTCCCCGGCAAAACTATCCATGTTAGTGGTAGCTTCTAGCCAACCTCCGTTGGAAGTCTGGCGAGCCCGGGAGGGCTGCTTTCTACGTCTTTCGACGGAAGATAGTATACTCGTTTCAGCCTGTGGTTCAACAGAAATCTTCTCAAAGCCCGGCAAAGGCCAGTGAGGCCGCGGTTTGGCTAGACGAGATGATGGTCTCGTTGTCCAGGTTGAGGCGGCCCAAAGTGAACAGATAACTAAGGCCCGCCACCGCGAACGCGAAGAAAAGCAAGGCGGCGATCGAGCCGACCGGTTTGCCATACCTTGGCAGGAAAAGCGAAGCGTGCCCAGCGTAGAGGAACACGCATGCCAAGCAGAGGCAGCTTCCTATCGTATGTATCAACTTGGTTTCAAACTGGGGATAGCACTTAAGCAGGAAAAGGCAAAGGAAGGTGCCAAAAAGGACGGTGCAAGCAAAACCCACCCCAAGGCTCAGCCAGACAGCTATCTTCGAAAACTTCAGGAAGTGGGCGGCGAAGGCGCACAGGAAAGCCAGCGCGAAGAAAACGAAAAGGGCGAAATTCACTTTGCCTTCCTCCGGTAGCGCTGGGTCCGATCGGTCGGCGATAGTGGGTTGCTCATCTCGATCGCCCCTTCCTCAAGGGCTGGCTTGAGGTAGTTCTTGTGCAGCCCAAGCCGGGACTTCAGCCCCAATAAGGACAATAGCTCGGAGGCCGAGTAGAACCTGCCCTCCTCCATTAGCGAGAGCATACGTTTGGCCTGGTTGGTGAGTCCGCCGCGGGCCCGCAGGCTTTGCCGGCACTCGAAATCTATAGCGTCCTCGATCGTTTGAAGATACTCAATCAGGAACGGCGACATATCGCCTTTCTCGACCGACCTGGATATCGCATCCTTAAGCAGCTTTTCGCTTTTCTCCAGTTTCGGCAGCAAGAGGATGGAGGATAGCTCCTTGCGGTAGCTGCACAGCATCCCTTTGGCGTAGAGACAGCCCAGCAGGAATGTGTGCGAGCTGTAGGGCATTATGGCGGGAATCATGAATAGCAGAACCCCCGAAAGTAAGAGGGGATGGACTTTTCCCTTGGCTTGCTTAAGGAAGCGGAACATGCCAGAGAGCAGTTCGTTGATCTTAGGATGGGAAGGGATTGGGTAATCGTAACCCGCGACCTTCCTTGATAGGCGGTTGGGCACATCGTCCCCGAAGACGGAATCCTCGAACAGCTTGATGAATGCATCCGAGTAGGGATCCATCTTGGCGGATTTGTAGAAAAGGGAAGCGGTGGAAGAGGCTATTGGATGCGCGCTTATATTCTCCAATGTATAAAGAGCCCTGGCCTGGGATGGCGTCAGCTTCACATCGATCAAACGGCAATAAGCCTTTGCCTCCTCCGCGGCCGACTCCTTGCCTTCCCGTTGATTGGCGATGCAAGAAAGCCTCCCGACCTTAAAACAGCACTCGGACAAAGCCATAACCACGGCATTAGACACCGAGAATGATGCTTTATATGGTGGCAATATCTTATCCATCGCTACCATAATACACTCTTTTTGAGTTTGATGCATATTTACTTACATATTTTTTTACTGATTCCGGACAAAACTTTCGTTTAGTCCGATAACCAATTTGAAATGACGATTTTCAAAATCGCATGAATTGGCGCGCACACCACCTTAAATTGTTCATGAAAAGCATGTAAACGTTTTCAAATAGAACGCTTTTCCTTAATTCTTATTACGCGCGCGCATTGAAAATTTAATGGGTTCGTACTAACTTTATTGCGAAGGGTAAGGTTCTTTACAAAGCCCCGCAGTTTGTCTTTGAATTTCGTAACAGGCAATAAACCCAAAGGAGAATATTCCAAAATGACAAAAACTTCTAAAAGAAAGCTGATTGTCACCAGCGCACTAGTGCTAGGCGCCGTGGCGACCGTCGGCGCGACCTTCGGTGCCATCACCTTGTCCGGCGGTACCCAGTCGGTGAATCACGACGACATAACGGTCGACACCGTCGAGGTCCATAACCAGTACGTGAACATCGAAAGCACGTTGACAGACCAGAATATCGTGCTCGATGGATATGAAACCCAGGCGGATAATACGGCCGGCGTGCATATCGCAACCGGTGACGAGCAGAACGATCGGACTATAAGCCTTTCGGTAAAGGTCACCGGCGATCCGAGCCTTTGGGATAATGTTTCCATAAACCTCGCGTGGGACAGCGCTCATGCGACTGCAGCCGCTAAGTTCTTCGTTCTTCCAACCACGACATTAGAGAAGAGCACCGACCTAACCCTAGATGAAGGGACGACTGGCGCCGGGACGGTTTATTCAGGAACCGTCGATATCACAATCGATTGGGCCACTACCTACACGGGTGGATTGGTGAACTACATCAATACCAAGACAGTCCTCGCCGGCGAACCCGGAGCGGGAGAGATTTCCTTAACTCAAGCCTCTGACCTATTGGATGATTTTAAAGCCATCAATGGCGCGACGCTTACCGCTACTGTTGCCGTGAATCTCGTATCCGCTGACTAATAGGGTGTGCCATGCTTAGCATGCCCTTCTTTATTTCTACAGCCTTCGCCATCACCTTGGTGGTGGCCCTCATCGCGCTAGCCATCTTGACCTTAGTCCTTGTTTTCGTTGGAGCTTCGGCCAAGAAGGACATCAAACAAGGCGAAGAGGATTTCGACATACTGGAGGAAAAAGTGGGTCGGGCCAGCCGAAGCCCAGCTCGAAAGGGCTGGGCCAAGGCCGGATCGATCGTGGCCGACATCGTCATCGCGGTTCTGGCCATCTGTTTCCTCGGCTTGCTTTTCACCAGACTCATGCCCTCAATCGGCATGCCATACGTATTGGAGGTAGTGGCGACGCCCTCGATGGCGAGCGTGCTGCCTCAAAATCAATCGCACGTGCGCGAGGGCGATAAGCCGATCAACGTCGATGACCTTATCGCGGTCAAGCGCATCGATTCGCTAGACGAGATAAAACTATACGACATAATCAGCTATGACAACCCAGACGGCCGGAACTACATCCACCGGGTTGTGGAAATAGCAGAGAGCTACGTCATCACCCAAGGCGACGCGAACAACGTCGATGATGGGGTGAAGGTGACCCTCGACATGATCGTCGGGGTCTATACCGGATTCCAGATCCCCTACCTCGGAACCGTGACCTTCTATTTGCAAAGCGATTACGGGATCCTTGGTATGAGCTGCCTGGCCTATGTGATAATAGCCGCAGAGATATACTTCACCGCCATCGGGTCGGCTAGGGAGAAAAGGCTCAAGTCCTACGACGACCTATTCGCCTCCACCGGGGCGAGGATCGTCATCTATTCCGACCCAAATGGGACCATATCGTTCGACAAGGACTATGTGGGCACCATCGACGAGAGCAAGACGATGCCGACAAAAGACATAACCTTCAAGAGGTAAGGAGCATCATATGAACATATTCGCATTTAGTCCCAAGCAAAAGGCCATCACCGGATCGACGGTGCTGTTTGCCTTGCTTTCGTTCTTCGTGGGTGCTGGGTTGGACACAAATGCGGGCATCTTCTATGACAACAACATAATCGCAAAGATAGGGGAGCTCATGTCCTTTACCGATGCGAAGCCTTCCATATCCGGCTATATCCTCTTGCTCTTCATCGTGCTGTATCTTGTCGTTGGCATAATCTGTTTGTTTGCCGCGATAAACAAAGTCAAACTGGCAGGGCAGACCCTGAGGTCGTCGAAGCTGCTTCCATACGTGATTTGCTTCGGCGTCGCCGGATTGATCGTCTTCTTCGGCATCGGGTCGCTGTTCTCGATTCCCTTTGGCGCTGACGGGTATTTGGAAAACGTCACCTTCGTAGGCCAGTCGCTTACTATTTCCATCCTTGCCTTTGTGGCGATTTATGCCATTGTTTTTGCCGTTTATCTGCTTGTCGCTTCGCTTCCTTCCATCAACCGCGAGACCGTCAAAGCGATGAGCGGCAAGAAGCAGAAAGACGGGCCAAAAGACGATTTCGAATCGCTTGAGGAAGCGGCCGAGAAGCGCAAGGAAGAGGATGATGTCACCACCTCATTCGATGAGAAAAAGGCCGGCAAGCCCGGAGCCGTGACCAGCGTGGCCAGCGTGGCTGGCGTTGGCACCGCGGTCATTTCCGGCGGGAACGGGGAAGCATACGACAAGAACAAGGTCTTCCCGAGCCTAGTGGAGATCGATGAGCGGTTCGTGCTTGGAGACCAGCAGCTGCCGTTCCTGCCAAGTGGGCTGACTTTGCAGCGTTTGGTCGAGGATCTGCAGAACTATCTATCGACCAGCTGTGAGCTCTACTATTCGCTTGACGACCTCGCGATGTACGTCTCGGCCATATTGACCACGCCGCTAACCATCCTGGAAGGCGTATCCGGCACTGGCAAATCCAGCTTGCCCAGGTACTTCTCCAAGTTCATCGGCGAGACGGCCTATTTCGAGTCCATCCAGATGACATACAAGGACCGGGATGACCTGCTTGGCTACTACAACGACTTCACCGGCGTCTACCACGAGACCGAGTTCCTCAAGCGGCTTTACGAATCCACCTACCGGGCCAACCACCTCAACATCATGGTCCTCGACGAGATGAACATCTCCCGCATCGAGTACTACTTCGCCGACTTCCTCTCGGTCATGGAGTTCCCTGAGCCCGACAGGAAGATCCACCTCATGAATATCCAAGGCGACGCCCCGGCACATCTAGGCAAGGGCGACCTGCAGATCACCCCGAACACCCGCTTTGTCGGGACCGCCAACACCGACGATTCCACCTTCGCCATCACCGACAAGGTCATCGACCGCGCCATCGTACTCGACTTCGACGAGTATCAGTCCAAGATCGAGTTCTCGACCAAGGCCAAGCCGATCGCTTTGTCCTACAAAGACCTCATCTCCATGGCCGAGGAAGCTAGGAAGAAGGAGGGCAATCGCTTAGGCAAGGAAGACCGCCGGAAGTTCGGCGAGCTGCTTAAGAAGACCGGCGAGCTAATCGGCGTCAAGACCGGCAACCGTTTGCTGGTGCAGGCCGATATGCTTGTGCCGGTATACAAGGCGATGCGCGGCAATAAGGAAGGCGCGCTTGACTACCTGTTCGCCTTCAAGGTCCTCCGCAAGGCCAAGGGCAGGGTCGATATGTCCTATCTAAGCGGATTGTCCGACCTTCGCGAATACGTCTTGAAGAACTACGGCGACGCTTTTCCGCACACCATATCGGCGATCGACTCTGAGCTAAGGAGGGCAAGATGATAGGGCAATCCCCTACATACATAGCCAATAACCGCGGTTTCTCCGACCTCCCGTCGTGCCGGGATGGTTTGGCGTTGCTAAATCAGATAGCCAGGCAATCCAGGAAAGGCATCAAGGTCGACTCGGAGCTTAAGGACGTATACAAGGCCAACCGCTTCACGCCCTCTCTATTCGCCTTGACCGCGAAGGAGTCGAAGAACTTCTCCTTCCTAAACGGCAGGCTCACCCCCAAGAAGGTCTACTGCGAGGTCATCGACGACAAGGAGGAGATCTACGAGAACCGCTTCGCCGCCTATTGCCTGCATAAGCTTTCCGCCGAGCTCGAGGTGGCTTATGCCCGGTTCCGCGAGGACAGCAGCCTCCTCCACTCGGTCGGAAGCATCGGCTATTCGAGGTGGGGCAATGCCAAGAACGCTTTGTCGTTCCTACGCGACTACAATGGATTCGCCAGCGGATTAGAAGAAGTGGGGAGGCTTCGTAACGAGGCCCTGCTGCTTCAATCAACCTCGTTCTATTCCGCGCTTAAGCCGTTGGATGAGGAAGAGATCCACTCCACCAACGCGTTGAGCTACGACCCGCTTTACGGGGCCCTATACCGCCTATACCTCGGCTATAAGTCGAAGAAGGACGATAAGAATATCGAGTCGCGTCTATTGGAAGACCTCAATAAGTCCGCAAAACCCGCCCAAGGCAAGCCGAATTCGCTTCCAACAGCCTATTTCTACGACGATTTCCTGATAAAGCTAAGGCATTACGGCGACTGCATCGAGATCCGCATCACCGATGTGTTCGACCAATATACCCGCAAATACGAGCTGCGCCTGGACCCGGGGCTCTTCTATCCCTACATGTCCATCAAAGGCGAGGGAAGGGAAAGGAAGATCTCCCTTTTCGGATCAGCCGATTACTCATTGCCCCTGCTCACGATGTGCGCCAAGCTCGAGGCGTCCTCCATCTGCCCGCTTTGCGGAGGGCGCATCGGGGAGGATGGGTTGTGCAGATCCTGCAAAGCAGGATATCATTATTACGAAGGGGCCAATGGCCAATCTATGTGGGCTTACGACCTTCCTTTTGCGACCAAGGAGAGTAGCTATGAATAAACTGAAGAGCATATTGCTAGGCTGCCTCGCGGCGTTGCCGCTAGCCTCCTGCGGCCTCATGGGCACTCAGGAAAGCCTCTACATCGAATCCGTCACCGCGGTCCCGCAGGAAGACGGGTCCATATTGGTCACCATCACCTTCACCGACGAGGACATGAAGCCGGTCACCTTCAACGTTCCTAAGGGCGACACCGGCGAGCAGGGCCCTCAGGGCGTTGGCATCGCCTCGGTCGAATCCGCGCCCAGCGAAGACGGCAAAGACCTCGTTATAACCGTCACCTACACCGACAGCACCTTAGAGCCGTCGGTATGGGAGATACCTAACGCCAACTCGATCGAGAATTTCTCGTCTTCATATGACGCCGAGACCGGCAACACGACCGTCACCATCACCACCTCCGATGGCGAGGACCACACTTTCATAGTCCCCAAGGGTAAGGATGGCGTCGGGATTGCCTCGGTCACCCAAACCGAGGAAGAGGGCGGAGATATTGTCATCACCATTACCTACACGGATGCCACTAGGCCCGCTACGGTGATAAGACTCCCGTATAAAAACGGCGAGGATGGCAGGGGAATCGACTATATCGAATCTTTCTCGGATTCAAAGAATTATTATCTGACAATTCATTATTCCGACGGTGAGGTGGACGAAATCACTTTTCCAATGCCGGAAGTGGAAGATGGAACTAAGTGGTTTACCGGGCAAGGCGCGCCATTCAATGTGAGAGGCGCCAAAGAAGGCGATTTCTACTTTGATTCAGAAAACGGCGCCGTCTATATGTATCAAGGCGGTTATTGGGAGCTGAGATTCGCAATGGGGGAGGATCCTTCGACTTTCACCGTGACGTTTGATTCAAATGGCGGGCGGATCATTTATCCTGTGTCTTTTTCGAATACGGTTACCGTTCAATCAGGAAAGACCATCGATAATATGCCCATCGCTGAGAAAGAAGGGTCCATATTCATCGGATGGTACACATCTAAGGATGGGCCTAGCGATCCACTGGGCGCAAAAATCACCAGCATCACACCCATAACCAAAGACATTACTGCATATGCATGCTATGAGGTGGCCGAATCATGAGGAAAACGCTGCCTTTAACAATATTGCTAGCAGCGTGTTTGCCGTTGTGTGCCGTTTCGGCCACATACGGTGCTTTGTCTTTTAATAATGGAGTTTCTGACCCGAAAAATTTAGAGATAAGCGTTGGCACGATTAATGTTGAAGACAGGACAAAAGTAATTCCCAACGACATGATCAGAATTGAATCGGTTGTTGGAAAGAGGGTCATGGTGGCCGATCAAAAGTTTGTTTATCGAGTAGATGCGACAATGACTATTCCTGCTGGGAGCATATATGAATATTGGTACGACGAAGACACGAACCCAGTCTCGTTCGAACTAGTTAGCTTTGTCCTTAACTATTCATCCACAGCAAATTTGAATTATCAGAATGCCGAATGCTATTTATTAGGCAACTATGAAGGCGCGAAAAGGCTTAGTAATGTGAATCTCAGCGTTTCTGATTCTTCCGCTTCGTTCTCGCTTTGCGTAACCGACCAATACATCGATATTGATTATGAAAGAACCAGCATTTACTCGCTGGTTGAAGAAAGCGGTATTATTCCGGCTAGAGATGCTCTTACTTTTGATGCTGTATTTGACTTTCCTATGGATTCTGTTTCGTCGAGCGTCAGTGGTTCATTTATTTCTTTCCTAGTGGAGATGTCTAATAGTTTATGAATAAAAAATTATTGGCAATATTCACTGGAATTGGCTGTTTGCTATGTCTAATAGTCCCGTCGTTCGGAGCTTTGATTTACGGTGAAAATCTTGCGCCGAGCATATCGGAGCCAGTGGGTGATGGAGATGATTTGTGCAAGGTTACGTTTCGAGGATTAAACGGATCAGCCGATGTAATTGAATATTACAACAATGGCTATGAGCTTAGCCTGAAGGATGCGCCTTTTGTGTATTCGGGAGGAACTGTTTACACATGGGCATCAGGTTCCTACCAACTTCAAAATCATATTGTGCTTTCTGGCGATTTGGTGCTTTCTCCGCAAATGGTTTCATCAAAGGCCACTTTAATCGCGGAATATTATGAAGAGTACAGCACAAACTATCCGGAGAAACAAGGTTCTTACGTAAACACGGATATTAATACCAATTCGCCAAAATATAGCGGTGGGGATGATGTGCATAATGCGGGCCTAGATAATCAAATTACGATTAACACTCCATGGCTAGATTGCTCAAATAGTCCAAGATTTCATGTTAAAGGGGATAATGGTAAAAGCGGAGATAGCACAACAACTTTAGACAATACCTTTTCAACCGAAGAGTTCATGGTTGCAAGGCGAAACACCGGCGCAAGCGGATACTCCGGAAGCCGTGTAGCTACAAATCATGCAGGGCGTCAGATTGGATATTATGGCCAATCATACGATTCCGGCGATCTTTGGGCTGGCGTTACGGGTTGGGGTTTTACCGGCGGTTCCTTGGTTTCATACACCAGAGGCAATAGCTCGATTGGGCTAGAAACCCATGATGCCGACTATTTGCGTGGCGAGGAAAGTGATTACAATAAGTTTTACAAGCCCGTCAATTTAAGCGATTTATCTACTTCACCTTTTAAAAGTGACGTTTCTGTGTTTGGCGACTCTGTAGGCGCAGAATATCAATCTGAATACTGCGCGAATAGACTAAAGCTTAATTGTGACACCGTTATGACTGGCGGAAGCTTAACGATGGCTGGTTTGACGGGATTTATTTATTCCGTTAGGAATCACAAGAATAGTGCGGGCGATCCTCTCCAGTGGACGCAAGTAGACTACCAGGGTTTTATGGTAGGTCCATACAGCGAAATAGACCTTAACGGATTTGATCTAATATTGGAAAACGGATCCACGATTGACTCCTATGGGTCCATTACCGACTCGTCTGCAAAAAGAACTGGGACCATTATCCTGAGAAACGGAACAACCCTCTCTACGAGCCTAGTTTTTGAAGACATGTGGAGAGAAAACTCCATTCCCGAGATATATGCAGGCGGAACCGATTTTATGCAAATGTTTAGGTGCCCTTATATTGATTGCAACGTAATATTCGAGTATGGATCCAAATTTTACGGATATTTGTTCATTTCGTTTGGAAAATCCATGGGCGCTTTTAATACTAAAATCGGAATTATTGGCCCGTGCCCATCGGGAGGTCCGAACGTAGCCTCGACTCCGGACAATCACTTCATATTCCAAATGGAATCTGGAAGCGGCTATATAAAGAGGACAACTTACTATAACGAAGAGCTTTACGATAAGGTCGCTTCATCGAAGAAAAACCCGACCCTGTATAACATTGCCTATCAAAGGTTTAGATACAGTTTCGTTGATTGCACCGTTCATGTTTGCGGATTTTGCGCAAACGTTAAAGTTGATGGAAAAGACGTAAATGTTAGTTCGAAAAAATATCAATTTTGGGTTCCTCCATACTTTGATTTTTATTCATATGGTTCGACGTTCTATTTATACCAGCAATATGTTTTCGCGGTTGGGTCATATATTTATGCCGACAGCAAAACAACCATCAACTTCTCGTATTCCAATTTTCAGATAGGTGATTTCTTGGATTCTTGGAATTACATGGACTATGCCGACAACCAATATAACGATTGCTCGGGCGGAATATTGATGTGCCAAGACTATTACAACGTTTTAGATGGAAGTGGCGGAAACGGATGGTTCGATACTAGAAAAACTTATGACGGCGGAAACGAAGGAAATGGAAACAAAGTCTTTTATTGGACTGATTTTTGGAATTATTATTCTCAGAAACCAGCTGTTTTCGACTGCAACGCCTCGTTTGTATTCGATGGTGGAAACAATACCCCTTATGTTCTGTGTGGGCAGATAAATTTTAAGAGCAATAGTGGCTTTTTGTCTTCTATAGAAAACATAGATGTCAATTTATATGGTGCGGCTGCATACACGGGGCCTTCAACGGCGGAGATAGGACTTGGAGTAGATTTACATCAAATTAATCTAGCTTCAATTTATACAATGCCTTTAGTTTCGAATGGAGAAGTTATAACCCCGATGCCTAACGAGTCCGGAAACGAAACCTACATTTACAATATTGATACCGGAATTGTTACGGATGTAGCCAATCCGAACAATACTTACGCCTATATATTTGATGATCCGACCGGAAGTGCCGAAAATATCAATTATGCTTATAACAGTAGTTCTGGTGGAATTAACTCGCTTTCAGGGACATTTCAGCAAGTTACATTTAATTCTTCTCAGCATTTGATCCAATTGCCGTCTTCAAAATACCTGGCTTTCTATCATGGATGTTTCCTCCCTTATTCAAATCAAACAATAAACATTTCGAAGTTTTGCGGTTTCGATTCTAATTCTAAAAACGGGCGGTTTAGAAATGTCTCTTATTCTTCTTCGAAATGGACCGTTACTGGAATCAATAGTGGTGGGTTTACATGGTAGACAGTACATTGGCCATCTCTATAAACGGCCTAGAAAAATCGTATGGCCGGAAGAAAGTCCTCAAAGGCATCAACCTCGAGGTTTTTGATGGAGAGCTTTTCGCTTTCATCGGGGCCAATGGGGCAGGCAAATCAACAACCATCGAATCGATGATTGGCTTAAGAACTTTTGATAACGGGACCATCGAAATAGAAGGGCACTCAATCAAGAAAGACCCTATAGACGTAAAGAAAGTAATAGGGTATGTCCCATCAGAGCCTTTGTCGTATACCGATATGACCGGAATGGCATATCTAGAGTTCATCGCCTCGATATACGGTGTTGAAGACGAGACCTTTGAGAAGAACGTTAGGTTCTTGTCTGATAGACTTGACTTGAAGTTAGAGGATTTATCTAGGCCTTCGAAGGAATACTCCCACGGCATGCAGCAGAAGCTAGGTTTGATTGCTTCGCTGATACACAATCCTAAAATCTGGATTATGGACGAGCCGACGGTTGGGCTAGACGCGGTCACCAGCCACGAACTGACCTTGATGATGAAGGAATTCGTCGGACACGGCCGCACTGTCTTCATTGCTTCGCATAACATTGAGCTTGTGGCCGCTTTGGCCGATAGGATAGCTATTATCTATGATGGCGTCATCAACACCATCTTCGATTTGAAAGCCGACCCATCCTTACGGTATGAGGTCGCGCCGTATTTCCTGCGCTTAGTAGGCGGGTCTAAGGAGCAAATCGAATGATCTCAGTGCTGCTTAGAGAACTGTCCGCGCTTCCGATTTTTAAGTCGCAAAAGCTCTTCAATCGGATAGCAAACATAGTTTTTGCGGTGTTTTCTGTAGCAGCCATCATCGCGGTAGAGACGTTTATCTACTGCAAGGTTTACGAGAATTTCAAAATCTATAAAGGCGTGAATCATTCGCTTACCGCCATATTGCTGTTCTGCTTTTTCGTCGCCTCCATCTTCGTTAGCCTAAGCAGCGTCTCCAGATGTTTCTTCGACAAGAAGGATAGGGCGATTCTCTCGCCTCTTCCCGTGTCTTTCAACGACGTCTTCCTATCTAAGTCCATATATTGCTATTTTCGCTGCTTTGTCTTTGTCTTGGTAACGAGTTTCCCAATACTCATTGCCTATGGTGTGCTCTACAACTCGCTATTCGTCTTCTATATCCTGGCGTTCCTATACGTGGTTAACGTCAGCTTCATGTCGCTTGGGGCGGTGTCGTTACTCTCTTTCCCGTTCTATTTCTTCTCAAGCTGGATAAAAAGGAACACGATCACCCTTATCGTTGTTTCCTTTGCCATAATGCTTGGCCTCACTTTCCTATATTCTTACGTGCTAGACCTGTTCGTCTCTGTCGTCAGCGGCAACTCGATCAACTCGCTTCTATCGGTCGATTTCGTAGAGAAATTATCCGGATTTGGAAATGCGCTGTACCCGTTCATGACGATAATCAAGTCGGCGGGCCTAGGTGCCAGGTTCGATATAGTCCTTGAGCTTATCTTCATCCCACTTGGCGTTTATGCCGTCGCCACCCCGGTTCTTTATTTCTCGTTCCTAGGTTTCACCAGAACCGGCGGGATGGAAATAAAGAGGAAGAAGAAAGCCTTGATCAAACCCCTTAAGAAACCGCTAGTCGCCTTAATGGGCAAAGAATTAGCAGTGCTCTCTTCTAGCTCGGATGGAATCTTCTCGTTCTTCCCGCTGGTGTTGGCTTCCCCGTTTTTGGTGATATCGGTCGTCCAAGGGGTCGACGCGATATTCCATGTCGGAAACCTCAATTACGTCGAAGCGCTCTTCCCCGGATTCTCTTTCTTCATCGAGGTCCTGCTTATTTTCCTCTTCCTATCGGTTTTGAATGGATCGGGAGGCCTTAGCCTGCGCAAGGAGGGCGAGGCCACCAAGCTGATGAAGCAGTTCCCCATATCCGGAAAGCGCCAGCTGCTTATAAAAATGGCGGTGCCGTTTGCCTGCTCGTCGATAACTTTCCTCATTTCCGTCCTAGTGCTCGGCATAAGAGGCAACCTTTCCTATGCTGAAATGGGGTATGTAATGGCATCTGGCATTCTCTACCTTGCTTCGCTTTACCTCGCCTACGTCATATCTGAGCTAAAGTGGGGTGGCAAAAGCGGATTCTTGCTGGCATTTATCTCTTTCCTAGCTCCCGTCATATTCGCTGCCTTGCCGGCGCTTCTGACTTTGATCGATTCATCGTATTCGGCTTATTCCTATCCGATACTTCTTGGGCTATCAACTATTCTGTTTATTCCCTTTGCCTTTATATTCGTTTTTAGGGGCGAGAGGATGTTCCTTTCCTATGAGGGGGTGAGAGCATGAAGAAGGGCGCTTTGTCTTTGCTTTTGATCTTCCCGTTCCTCATCGCTTTCTTGGCTTTCACCGCGAGCGACTACCTAATCAAGGAAGTCGAGCAGGATATCGACGACATAGTCCTGCCTTATGAGCCTTTGCAGCCTTTCGGGTTGAAGCAGGGCAAGGTCAAGCTTGAGGCCGAAGCGATATTCAACGACAAGTATCCTGTTTCTGCCGGCAACGAGATAATATTCTCGGTGCCCGAGGATCAGAACATAGCGAGAATAGATCATGAGGCTGACGGGTATTATCTCGTTCCTCTGTCCGAAGGCCAGGTCGAGGTCACCGCCTCAACCGCCAAAGGCAACGTCATGAAGAAGTTCACCGCCCTTGTCTATGGCGAGGCTGGCTCTATCGTAGTCACGCTAGACAACCCGTTTTCTACTGCCGGCATTGGAACAACCAAGTATTGGGGACGTTACGATATCGTCTATGACTCGATTTCCTCGCCTTACTATAAGCACGATGCCGTCATAGGGTTCTCGGCCTATGTGGTTGGAAACGACGCGATGGACATCCGCGACTTCACTTTCGAACACTCTGACAATCTGAAAGTCGATTTCAACGACATGGAAATAACCGTCTTGGGATTAGGCGATTCCTATATAAGGTTCACCCACCCTTTCTCTACTTCGACTATGCCGGTTGAGATAGCTTTCAAGGTCGTCGATGCGGTGAATGTCTATTCATATGAAGATTTGATCAAAGCCACCAATCTTTCGGAAACCGGCGAGGGTGTCGTGCTGCATACCAACCTCGACTCGCAGGCGAACTATGATAAGCTATCCGATAAAAAAGGCACTTCGGTATTCGGCTTGGTGGATGGCAAGGTTGATCCCGAATCGTATGTGTATGACTTTGAGACTACCTACAATCATGATTTTGCGAAGTGGTGGAATGAAAACAAAGATGTTAATTACGATATAGAGATTACCGTTCATTCGGGCATAAGAATTAGGCAGTCGCTATATGGGAACGGGTTTTTGATCAATGGGCACGACCTTTGCTATCCATCTTCCTATTCGAACCTAGAGGATGGAACGATTAAGCCAGAGTTTTCAACGGATGGAAACGATATTTTCAGAGGCCCGCTAGTTTATGCCTCGGCCGGCAACCCTTACACTCCTTATGGGACCATCAGCAGCAGCGTTGAGCCGCTATTAGTCATATATGGCCAAGACAACTCCTTGCTTTATGTCGATGGCGACGACGTCGTCATCGATGATTTGAGGCTTAGGAATGCCGATTTCGGAAACAATTACCAGAACCTATTCACCGCCGGTACCGGAATCGATATAAACGGAGAGGATGTGACGATTTCCAATTCGATCGTCTCGTCCGCGAGGACATTAATCAGGAGCTACTCCTCTAGCCTAACCGTCGACAATTGCCTGCTGCAGAATTGCTTGGAATTCGGAATAAGGACCGGGGCCAATGAGTCGAACAAGGTCGATTATTCAAAAGATGTTACCTATTCCGACTACAAGGGAGTTTCCAAGGAAACCACGGTTTCGGACTACATCGCTCCTTTGAACCTTCTCGACTCCGATTTAGCCTCTCAGTTGCAGAACGGGAAAGCCGATTCGGTATTAACCGACGGCATACTTTACAACAACCAAGCTAATGTCTTTGTATCTGGTTTGGTTAAGTCGTATGTGCCGAGAAACAGCGTTGATTACGACTTCCTTGTTGATGGATCAAAAGTGATTCAGGACGCTTTGACGAACACCTATGGCTTTGTTGATGACGATGGTGAAAAGAATTATTTCAACGCCTTGAATGTGACCGATTGCTTCTTCTACAACTGCCACATCGCTCCGATAATGGTCGATTCCTATTCGAACAGCCCATTCTTCGAAAACATGACATCTACGGTCTTCGGCGTCATTCTAGGGATGTACATGGATGCGTATCCGGCTGGATTGTCCCGCACGATGGCCCCTAGCTTGGTTAATATATCCGGAGACAATCGCTTCTATACCTATCAAAAAGTGGAAGACCTTAGCTTCGATTCGCTGCTTTACGAGGATATTGATACTTTTATTGGGGCCCACGGAGGCGTTTCTTCCATCATTCCCGATGTCGACGAAGACGATTATTTGCCTCTGCGGGAGCTTCTTGGCGAGACCGACTCTTTGGCTAGCGATGGCTCGGAATCATATATTGCCACCCCAGTGATGAAAATGGGCGGCGGGACCAACCTCAGCGACATCGTGATCGACGAGTCGATTGAATCCCAACTTGATTACCAATCGCTCAATTGCTATGAACGTACGCTGACCAGGAGTTCCACTATGGTCCCAGATTCCGAATTCATGGATTCGGATGAAGCAAAATACACAACTATGAAGGTAGCTTTGAGCCGTGGGGCGAGCAATGTGCTGGGCTTCGAGGACTATGGTTTCTATTGCTATGATCCTGAACAGGCTCCCTATTTCGGAGAGACCCCATCTCTAAGCGAGCTAAGCGGGAGGGCCGCATGAGCGAAACCGTATTCCGGATATCCGTCGGCGGGGCGTTCCTGCTCGCCTTCATAATCTATTTGATATTGCGCCGCTTTAGGAATTTCGAGGCCGCCATAACCTGGGTCATCGGGACCATACTCCTTATCGAGAAGATCGTCGAATACATCCTGACCCCTATGCTCCCGACTGAGTTGAGCCATTGGTCATATCTCCTACTGGGATTGGTCATCATGCTGCACATGAGGTTCCTATATTTTGGCGCCGGGTCGCTTGGGCTATTGAGCGCCTTCGGATACTTCCTCGGTGTCATGGTGTCCCCGCCGATGTTTTTGCAGACCATGTCGACCCCGACCGTGATCCGCGGAATCATAACCCATTCTTTGTTGCTGCTGCTTTCCTTGCACTGCCTTTTCTCGGCTAAGAAGGTGACGATTTTCGATATGGTGTTCCCGCTTCTTTTCACCGCCGCCTTGATGGTGTTCAACTACCTTTTGATGAAGTATAAGGTCGTTCTCCCGGGATGGGGCCCAAGCGGAAAGGCCTTGGTGATGATCCTTGATGGCACATTATTGCAATACATCGTCAAGGATTACCCGAGTTGGGCCGTGCCGGTCATGCAGGTCGCAATCGGAGTTTCCTTTGTTGTTGTGCTATTCGCGCTCAACCGGCTTTCGCGCCGGTTCTGCGAGGATTATCGCCGGTATTTGATATGAAAAAGAGGCCTTTTGCGGCCTCTTCTCTACAATTTGGCAATCAATCGGTCCAGGTGTAGTATGCCGTTTTTGCCGGCTTTCCCGTTCACGTCGATCGCCTGCACCGGGCAGACTGAGACGCATCGGAGGCAGGTCATGCACTGCTTGCCGAATGTTATCTTCCCATCCTGAAGCTTGATGTTGTGTGCGGGGCAGCTTTCCACGCACCTAGAGCATTTTATGCATTCGTCGGAGACGGAGAACTTGTACCCCCTTTGCCCATATTTGCAGTACATCTTGTGGATGAGCGGGGCAAATAGGCGCAGCATAGCGCCGCCGCGCCGATCCTCTACCCCGACCAGGCTCTGGTGGAGCGATATCCGGTTGGCCACCTCGCCTAGTTCATTATAGGCCGATTTGATGATGCTCACCTGCTCGTCCTCGTCTTGGAGCGCCTCGCCCATGAAGTAGTTGTTGGGCATGAGGAATGGGTAGAGGCCCTTGTAGGTGAGGCCCATCGCCCGGGACATGTTAAGCAATCGCGATTCCATGCCGCCATGGTTGGCCCCCATGGTGAGCAGGAAGTAGACCTCCTGGCATCCGCTTAGGTCGCTAGAAAGCAACAGCTCCTCGACCTTCTGCGGCAGCCCCCAGGCGTGGATTGGGGACATTATCACGTAAGGCTTCTCCGAGAATAGGGCCAGCCCGTCGCCCAATAGCCCCTCGTCGAGGCTCCTCGCCTCATCGGAAAGCTCCTTGGAAAGCCTCTCCGCGAGCAGCTTGGTGTTCCCGGTCCCGGAAAAATAAAGAATCATCCTCTTCGCCTCCGTCGGATAAATAAAGTCTAGTCTTCGGTAGCCGCCTTGTCAGCAAAAAAGGATGCCCCCTTTCGGAGGCATCCATTGTTTTAGAAGCGGGCCTTGGTGGCGATCGCGTTCTCGATGAGCGAGATGAACTCGCCCTCGCTTAGGCTGATTTGATCCTTCTGGCCGAGGATGCGGTAGGTGACCTTGCCTTCCTCCATCTCCTTGTCGCCTAGTACCAAGGTGTAGGGGATCTTCATGGCGATGGCGTTCCTCATGCGGTAGCCGAGCTTCTCGTTGGAGGAGTCGATCTCCGCCCTGATGCCCTTGGCCTTGAGGTCGGCTAGGACCTTGTTGGTGTATTCGAGGTGCTTTTCCGGCAGTACCGGCAATAGCTTGACCTGAACCGGGGCGAGCCAGGTCGGGAAGGCGCCGCCGTAGTTCTCGGTCAAGATGCCGATGAAGCGCTCGATCGAACCGAAGACGACGCGGTGGAGCATGACCGGCTCGACCTTCTCGCCGTTGGAGTCGATGTAGTAGCAGTGGAAGCGGTGCGGCAGGTTCATGTCGAGCTGGATGGTCCCGCACTGCCAGGTGCGGCCCATGGAGTCCTTCAGCTTGAAGTCGAGCTTCGGGCCATAGAAGGCGCCGTCGCCGGGGTTGATGGAGTACTCGTGCCCAGAATGCTCGCAGGCGCGGGCCAATATGGCCTCCGACTCATCCCAGAACTCCTTCTCGCCGATATAGTCCTCGGGGCGGGTGGACAATACGATCCTATACGAGAGTCCGAAGACGTTGTAAACCTCATCGAACAGCCTCATGATCCCCTTGATCTCGTCCTCGAGCTGGTCGCGGCGGCAGAAGATGTGGGCATCGTCCTGGGTGAAGGCGCGGACGCGGAACAAGCCGTTGAGGGCGCCCGAGGCCTCGTGGCGGTGGACGTGTCCGAGCTCGCCGATGCGGACCGGGAGGTCCTTATAGGAATGAAGCGAGTAGTTGTAGGTCAAGATGGCGCCCGGGCAGTTCATCGGCTTGATGGCGAAGTCGCGGTCGTCGATCTTGGTGGTGTACATGTTGTCCTTGTAGTGGCCCCAGTGGCCGCTGATCTCCCAAAGCTCGCGGGAGAGGATGGTCGGGGTCTCGATCTCAAGGTAGCCATCGCGGGTATGGATCTGCCGCCAATAGGAGATGAGCTCGTTCTTGAGTATCTCGCCCTTGGGCAGGAAGAAGGGGAAGCCAGGGCCGTAGTCGGAGATGAAGAAGAGCCCAAGCTCCTTGCCAAGGCGGCGGTGGTCGTTCTCCTTGCGCTTCTTGAGTATCTCAAGATACTCATTGAGCTTCTCCTCGCTATCGAAGCAGGTGCCGTATATCCTGGTGAGCTGCTTGTTCTTGCTGTCGCCCTTCCAGTAGGCGCCGGCGACGGAGAGCAGCTTGAAGTGCTTCAGATGGCCGGTGGAGGGGACGTGGGGCCCGCGGCAGAGGTCGATGAAATCGCCCTGCTGGTAGGTGGTGATGTCGCCCTCGAGCTCGCCGATGTGCTCTTCCTTATATGGGTTGGCGGCGAAGATCTTGAGGGCCTCGTCCTTGCTGACCTCGTTTCGCTTGAAGGGCAGATCCTCCTTGGCGAGCTTCTTCATCTCCTTCTCGATGGCCTCGAAATCGGCGTCGCTTATCTTCGCCTCGCCGAAGTCGATGTCGTAGTAGAAGCCCTCCTCGACGGCTGGGCCATAGCCGAACTTGGCCTCGGGGTAGAGGTGGCTCACCGCCTGGGCCAATAGATGGGCGCAGGAGTGGTTCATGACCTCGAATCCCTCTGGGCTAGATGGCAAGACGAACTCGACCTCGTCGCCGTCTTTTAGCTCGCGGCTTAGGTCCTCCAGGCTGCCGTTGACCTTCATGGCCACGGCCTTGTTCTTGTTTTCCACCTCGAGCTGCTTGATGGCCTTGAATCCGTTATCGCCATCGGCCAGCTCGACCATGTTGCCTTTGTATTTGACTTGCATGACGCTATCTCCTTTATAAATAAAATCCCCCAACGCATAAGGACGTCGGGGGACGCGGTACCACCTTACTTCATGGCCGATGAAGCCATGCTCTCTCGCCCGATAACGGAGGCGGACCGCCTGGTTCATCGCCAGGGGCTCCGGAGTGGTACCCCGAACCTATAGGAGGGGGGCGTGTCTCCTTCAACGCCGGCTATATTCTATGACCGGTTTTCAAGAAGTCAATGCATTTCGCCTTATTGCCAGCAAGAGGCGAATTCTGTGATCGCGACCCCCCAAAGCGGGTCGATGATCCCATCGTCTAGCCAGCCGATGTCCATTTCGGGGCGCTAGCGATGACGACGAGCCAAAGTCCGGGCTTCGTTTTTCGATATTCGGAATCGTTTGCTGCAATGCGCCGGAGCGAATCTGCTGGAATCTTTCGAAAGATTATTCGGCATTTCAAAAGAATAAATGATGTTTCAAAAGATTATTGCCTATTTCAAAAGATTAATTTATCTTTATTCTATGGAAGAAAAGGACATCATAGGATTGAAGGAAAGCGGAAGCGTGGAGCTTAAAAGGGCTTCTGATCGCCTGCCGTTGTCGTTTTGGGAGACCTACTCATCGTTTGCCAATACCGACGGCGGGACGATATACCTCGGAATCGAGGAGCGGAAGGGGGCCGGAAACCTCGTCGTCGGGGTCAAAAACGTTGAGGAGATGAGGCGCGCGATAATCTCCACAGCCAATAACCCGAGCAAAGTATCGTGCAACCTTCTTTCGAATGAATCGTTCTCGACCATCGATATCAACGGCAAGGCCGTCCTGGCCGTGAGCATCCCCGCGGCCAAGCGAGGCCAGCGCCCAATCTATTTGGATGCGAACCCGTTTTTGTCGTATAAGCGCGTCGGCGACGCCGATCAGCTTCTTAGCAAGATAGAAGCCATCTCGATGCTTTCCGATTCCTCTATGGGAAGCTTCGACCTTGGATCAAGCGGGCTTACGAAAGATTGCCTGAGCCAACGATCGTGCGAATCATATCGGGAAAGGTACCGCTTAGCCCACCCAGACCATCCTTTGACTAGGGTGGGCGATGAGGAATTCTTCAAAGCCGTGGGGGCGATGAGGGAGGAAGACGGGAAGGAGGTTTTGACCAACGCCGGCTTGCTTTGCTTCGGATGCCGCGAGTCGATCAAGCGGATCTACCCATCCTATTCCCTGGATTTCCAAATCAAGGATGAGGGCGAGGCGAAATGGCGCCACCGGCTAAGTTCCGACGATCTATCGTTCTCTGGCAATATATACGATTTCTTCGAGGGAACGATGTCCGCCCTCCGCCCTTTGCTGCCCTCCCCATATTACCTTTCCGGGGATTCGGACCTAGGTCCGGCCAAGGTCTACCTCGCGGTCCAAGAGGCCATGCTCAATGCGCTTTTCAACGCCGATTACCTGCTCCCCAATAGCGTCCGCGTCGTCTTCGAGTACAAGCGGATATCCATCGAGAACTCCGGAAAGCTCCGTATCCCGCTGCCCCTCGCCATAAAAGGCGGGCATTCCGACCCCCGCAACGCCGGGGTGGCCCAGATATTCCGCAGCGTTGGATTGGGCGACAAGGCCGGAAGCGGCATCCCCACGATGTTCCTTAACCTAAAGGAAGTGGGGAACCTCGCCCCGATCTACACCCAGAGCAGCGAGCCCATCTCGACCACCATCACCATCAACTTCGGGAAGGCCTTGGGGAAGGAAAGCGAGGAGATATTGGCCTATCTTGCGAGCCACCAGGAAGGCGCTTCCTCATCCGAGCTATGCGGCTACCTCGGGCTGAGCCGCTACAAAGTGGGGGAATGCCTGGAAGCCCTTAGCTCCAACGGGCTCATAAAAGACAACGGAAAGTCCACCAAAGGGAAAATATATTTCCTTGCTTAGAGCGAATCTGCTGGAATCTTTCGAAAGATTATTCGGCATTTCAAAAGATTATTGCCTATTTCAAAAGATTATTGATCGGTAATTGCCGTGCGGATGCGGATTTCTGCCGTAATCGCGGGATTTGTAACGATATGCAGTTCCCCTTTGCCTTGAAGCGCAAATCCGCCTTCTTAGCCCATTGCATGGCCGTTTCGCCACCATTTTTTCCGCTTCGGGCTCGCAAATCCCGTTCCGGAGATTGCCGATTGCTCAGGATAGACGGTCCCGATATGGCCAGCCAGCCGTTCGATCTTCTTTTATGACCGTTTGCTTAAGCCCAAAACAAAACTCCAGGTCGTTAGCCTGGGGCGAGCCCAATTAATCCGGTAGGCTGACTTCGGTCGTCCCGACGTCGGTGACGGTGTAGTCGAAGACGTAGAGGTGGTATTCGTAAGTGCCATCGCCATTAGAGGCGTAGTCGTAATCGTCGATGGTCACGCGCATCCCGGTTATTACGCCGTTTTTCTCAACGGCCCTGATCACCGGATCGACGATGCCGAAGTCCATGTCGATCATGGGCTGGCCGAGGAAGGCCTCTTGCCCGTTGATTATCGATGCCCCTCCTCCCCGCGATTAGGCCGCCTAAGCTCGTGAATAGAGCCTCCTTAAATGCTTTAACTAGCGCGGGCGTATGCGTATAATTTGCTTGTCCGAAGACAAAGGAGAGTTCAACAAACAATGGACAAAACCAAAATCGTCAAAGTATTCGGCCGCCAGATCATCGATTCCCGCGGCAACCCGACCGTCGAGGCCGAGGTCACCCTCGCCGATGGCACCGTCGGCCGCGCCGCGAGCCCCTCTGGCGCCTCGACCGGCACCCGCGAGGCCATCGAGCTCCGCGATGGGGACAAGGCCCTATTCGGGGGCAAAGGCGTCCTCAAGGCCGTGAATAACATCAACACCGAGATCGCCAAGGCCATCATCGGCCTCGATGCCTGCGACACCGCCAAGGTCGATTACACCATGATAAAGCTCGACGGCACCGACAATAAGGGCCGCCTCGGCGCCAACGCCATCCTAGCCGTCTCGCTAGCCGCCGCCCACGCCGCCGCCACCTCGCTCGGCGAGCCGCTGTACCGATTCATCGGCGGCACCTCGAGCAACACCCTGCCGGTTCCTATGATGAACATCATGAACGGCGGTGCCCATGCCGACGACAACATCGACTCCCAGGAGTTCCTCATCATGCCGACCGGCGCTTCCACCTGGAGCGAGGCGCTCCGCTGGTGCACCGAGGTCTTCCACGCCCTTCAGAAGATTTTGAAGAGCAAGGGACTCTCTACCGGCGCTGGCGATGAGGGCGGATTCGCCCCCAACACCGCCACCGGTGCCGACGAGGAGGTGCTCGACCTCATCATCGAGGGCATCAAGAAGGCCGGCTATGAGCCGGGGAAGGACTTCATGCTCGCCATGGACGCCGCGGCCAGCGAATGGGCCAAGGGCGAAGAGGGCGGCAAGGTCATCTACCATCAGCCGAAGTCCGGCAAGGTCTACACCTCCGATGAGCTCATCGAGCACTGGGTCGAGATCGCCGACAAGTATCCTCTGATCTCCCTCGAGGATGGCATGGCCGAAGGCGACTGGGAAGGCTGGAAGAAGCTCACCGAGAAGCTCGGCAAGAAGATCCAGCTCGTCGGCGACGACCTATTCGTCACCAACACCAAGATCATCGCCAAGGGCATTGAGATGGGCGTCGCCAACTCCGTCCTCATCAAGCTCAACCAGATCGGCACCCTGACCGAGACCATCAACGCCATCAAGATGGCCAAGAACGCCGGCTGGACCGCCGTCGTCAGCCACCGTTCCGGCGAGACCGAGGACACCACCATCGCGGACCTCGTCGTAGCCCTCAACGCCGGCCAGATCAAGACCGGCGCCCCGAACCGCACTGAGCGCGTCGCCAAGTACAACCAGCTCCTCCGCATCGAGGAGATGCTCGGCGAGAACGCCGTCTATCCGGGACTCAAGGCCTTCCGCTTCTCCAAGTAAGCTAAGCCGATCGGGCTCGCCTTCGGGCGAGCCTTTTTCTTTGGCCGGGCCCGTAGTATATTCATGCCCGTGAAGCACCTATTCGCGTTCGACGTCGACCAGACGTTGCTGCCCGCGGGGCAGATGGAAATACCTTCCAAAGAGGTGGAGGCCATCAATAAGAAGCTGAAGGAAGGCCACGCGGTGGCCATCGCCTCGGGCCGGCCGGCGGAGGCGATATGGCGCTACCTCGATTCCTTCATAGAGGGCGAGAAGTACGCCATAGCCTACAACGGGGCCTTGGTCTACTCGCCAAGCCACGAGCTGATAGGCCACCGTCTGCTGGACTTAGAGGACCTCTACTACGTCAAAAGGCTCTTCCCCGAGGAATGCTACGACGTCTACGCCTACCTAGAGGATGGGCGGATCGCCTGCTTCAAGCCTGGGAAGTACGTTGGCCTCGAGATCAAGCTCAATCTGCTGCCTAGCCCCTTTATCGTGCCTGCGAAGATGATGGGGGACGCCCCCTCCATCAAGGTGGCCAAGGTCATGATCGGGGCGGATGAGGAGGTGAGCGCCTCCATCAGCTTCCCGGACAACCCGCGTTACCAGGTTACCCGCAGCTCGCCGGTGTTCTTCGAGATACTGGCCAATGGAGTCGACAAGTCGTTCGGCGTGAGCATAGCCAAAGAGCATGCGCATGCCGACGTTGCCTATTGCTTTGGCGACGAGCTAAACGACCTCGGCATGATAAAGGACAACTACGGCATCGCCATGGGCAACGCGGTCGAAGAGGTGAAAAAGGCTGCGAAGCTAATCACCAAGCCCTGCATTGAGGATGGGGTCGCCTACGCGTTAGAAAACATAGACTGATAACGAAAAAAGCGCCGTCTGCACGGCGCTTTTCTTTTGGTTGGTTACTTGCCTTCGATCATCTGGAAGCCGTATACCGCGGCCCCGACAAGCCCGGCGTTCTGCTCGAAGGAGCAGCGCTTGATGCTGATGCCCGGGCAGGCGGCGAGCAGGTCCTTCCAGAACACCTTCTCGCTCTTCATGACGCCGCCGGTCAGGGTGAACACCTCGGGGGTGAACGCCTCATCGACCATCTTTATGAAGGAGGAGAGCAGCCCGATCCAGTCGCGGTAGACGCGCAGCGCCAGCGGGTGCTTGTTCTCGACCAGGGCGAAGAAGTCCCTGGCGGAGGAGACCGAGAGCCCGTTCTTGTCGCAGAGCCTGGTTATCCCGGTGCCCGAGGCCATGTGCTCGAACTCGTGGATCTCGCCTTTGTAGGGGAACATGGTGTGGCCGACCTCGTAGGAGGAGTTGACCAGCTTCCCGCCGATGGTGAGGGCTCCGCCGACGCCGGTGGAGATGGTGATGAAGTATAGCGACTTGGCCTTGCTGTACTCGCCTAGGTTGGCCTCGGCGAGGGCCGCGACCTCGGCATCGTTCCTGACGTAGCAGGGCAAGCCGAATTCCTTGGATAGGTAGCTAGAAAGCGGGATCTGGTCGACGTGGATGTTCGGCAAGGCGTAGATGTAGCCGTCGTGGCGGACCCTTCCGGGGACCCCGGCCGCGATGGCGGAGACGCCGTCTAGGCTCGGGATGGCCTTCTTTATTATCGATGATACGGATTTGAGGAACGCCTGCAGGTTGCCGACCTCGGTCGGGAGGATCAGCGAGGTCTCGATCTCGTACTTCTCGTTGATGAGCGCCACCCGGGTGTTGGTGCCGCCTATGTCTAGGGAAATGACCTTCTTCATCAGTCTAGCTCCTGGATCGAGTTGACGTTGACGATGCGCATGAAGTTGGTCTTGCCCGCGCCGGTCGGGGTGCCGCCGGCGATGATGATCGGCTCGCCTTCCTTGAAGCCGAGGTCGCGGGCGATCTTGAGGGCCAAGACCTCCATCTCCTCGATGAAGTCGGGCATCGAGGTCTTCAGCAACACCGAGTAGACGCCCCACATGAAGGCGCCGGCCATCGCGGTCTTGCGGCGGTTGGTGACGGAGATTATCGGGCAGCAGGGCCTCGCCTTGGAGATCCTGATGGTCGACTTTCCGGTCTCGGTGAAGTTGATGATCAGCTTAGCGCCGATCAGTAGGGCGGTGTTGGCCACGGCGTTGGAGATGGCGTCGTTGTTGGAGTGCTCGCTGGTCTCGTAGGATTCGCGGGCGAGCTTCTCGTAATCGAGGTACTTCTCCATGGTCTGGGCGATCTTGGCTTGCATCTGCACGGCCTCGACCGGGTAGGCGCCGGAGGCGGACTCGGCGGAGAGCATGACGCAGTCGCTGCTCTCGGCGATGGCGGTGGCGACGTCGGACACCTCAGCCCTGGTGGGGCGGGGGTGGGTGACCATCGAGTCGAGCATCTGGGTGGCGGTGATGACCGGCTTGCCGGCCTTGCGGCAGAGGTCGATGATGCGCTTCTGGATGACGGGGACCTCCTCGGGCGGGACCTCGACTCCGAGGTCGCCGCGGGCCACCATGATGCCGTCGCAGCAATCGACGATCTGCTCGATCTTCTCGACCGCCTCGGGGTTCTCTATCTTGGCGAAGATGGGGATGTCCGGGTCGCCGTATTTGGCGAGGATCGCGCGCATGTCGGCGACGTCCTCCGGGCGGCGGACGAAGGAGGCGAATATCGCGTCGACGTGGTGCTCGCAGCCGAAGGCGAGGTCCTTCTCATCCTGCTCGGAGATGAATGGCATCGAGAGGCGGGAGAACGGGGCGTTGACGCCTTTCTGGTCCTTGAGGACGTGGTTGTTCTTGGCCTCGACGAGCAGCTCGCGCTTCCCATCGTCTTTGCCGGTGACCTCGAAATCGAGGTTGCCGTCGTCGATGAGAAGGTGGTCGCCGACCTTGACGTCTTCGAATAGGCCGGAGTAGGAGACGGAGAAACGGGTCTCGTCGCCGAGGCAATCCTCCATCTGGACCCTCATCTTCTGCCCGGTCTTGACGGGGACTTTGCCGTCCTTCATGTATCCGGTCCTGATCTCGGGCCCCTTGGTGTCGAGGGCGACGGGGATATAGATACCCTGCTTCTCGTACTCGCGGGCGATCTCTAGCTTGGCAAGCTGCTCTTCGTGGGTGCCGTGGGAGAAGTTGATGCGCATGACGGTCATGCCGGCCTTGTAGAGGTCGAGGATCTTCTCCTTGGTCGAGGTGGCGGGGCCGATCGTGCAGACTATCTTGGTCTTCTTGGAAATGTTCAGCAGCATGGTTGAGCCTCTTTGGTTTATTTACTTAAGGATATCGACTAGGCGGAGCATCGAGACGTGCTTGTCGCGGGGCAGGGCGAGGGCTTCGTAGATGTCGTAGTCGACGATCTTGTTGTTGACGAAGCCGATGCAGATGCCGGACTTGCCGCTTAGCAGGCAATCGACGGCGTAGGCGCCCATCCTGGCGGCCAACACGCGGTCGAAGGCGCTGGGCGACCCGCCGCGCTGGACGCGGCCGAGCACCTCGGCCTTGGTCTCGAACCCGGTCTGCTCGCCGATTTTGGCGGCGAAGGCGTGGATGTCGGGGTAGATCTTCTCCGAGACGATGACGATGGCACGCTTCTTCTTCTGGTCGTGGAGCTTGCGGAGGGAGGCGATGATCTCCTCCTCCGGGATCGGGTGGTCCGGGGTGATGATCATCTCGGCGCCCTCGGCGATGCCGGAGAACAAGGCGAGGTCGCCGCAGTGGTTGCCCATGACCTCGATCACGGCGCAGCGCTGATGGGACTCGGTGGTGTCGCGGATTTTATCGACGCAATCGATGATGGTGTTCAGGCAGGTGTCGAAGCCGATGGTGTAGTCGGTCGAGGCGATGTCGTTGTCGATGGTGCCGGGGAGCCCGACGCAGTTGATGCCCATCTCGGAGAGCTTCTTGGCGCCCATGTAGGAGCCGTCGCCGCCGATGACGACGAGGGCCTCGATGCCGCGGCGGCGGAGGTTATCGACCGCGATCTGGCGGACGCTCTCCTCCTTGAACTCGCGCAGCCTCGCGGTCTGCAGGATGGTCCCGCCGCGATTGACTATATCGGAAACCGAGGAGCGGTCCATCGGGACGATGTCGTCCTCGACCAGGCCTTTGTATCCGTCGTTTACTCCATAAACCTCTAGGCCATAGGAAAGGCCGGCCCTCACGACCGCGCGGATGGCGCAGTTCATGCCCGGGGCATCGCCGCCGGAAGTAAGAACTCCGATTTTGTGGATCATATGTTGTTGCACCTCTTCTGGAAATTCGGCTTGATTATACCCTACTTCGCGCGCAGGTGTATAAGCACTTGCTCCTTTGCCGATTGGATTGCGGCGCCATCCCTAAGGCCTAAGATAATTCCTATTAGGCGTAGCCCAATGATGGTAAAATCCAATAACGTAAATGGACATCATCGGCAGCGAAGACAAATTCATCCTCCAGCATTCGGGCGAGATCGTGATCCCGCCCTCGTTCCCTAGGCTATATGGCCCGATAATCGGGTCGAAGGCCCTGGGGGTTTACCTTTCGCTTTCCTCCATCCCGTCATCGATGGCCCCGCACGACGCCTCGGAGCTGCTTCGCTGCTGCTGGAGCACGCTTCAGGATCTGCAGGGCTCGCTTACCTTGCTTGAGGGAATCGGCCTGGTCGATTCCTATAAGGATGGGAAGGCCGGGGTGTATTGCCTGGTTATGAACCCACCGCTGCCGGCGGAATCCTTCCTTTCCTCCGAATTGCTCAGCCGCCAGCTGTCGAATAGCCTGGGGGAAGAGGATTTCAAATCGCTGAAAGCTGAGCTGCTCGGCAATAGGTTGCCTCTAGACACGTTTACTCGGATCGGAGCCAAATTCGAGGATATATACGGCCTTTTCCCTAAGAGGAAATTAGTGAAACCTAGAGTGGTTTTCGATCGCAGCAAGTTCGAGCAAGCGTTCTTCTCCTCCAGCGGATTCCAGGCGAAATCCCTATCGGAGGACGAGATTAAGAAGATATCTCTTCTATCCTCGTTTTATTCGGTCGACGATGAGGTGACGGGACAAGTAGCCGCTGAGTCGTTCAGCCCATTTGGGAAGATGGGCAACCGTATCAATTTCGAGACTTTCGAGCAATCGCTGAGCCGTCTTTCCAAAGGGCTTCCATATTTGCACCGAAAAGCCGAGAAAAGCCCAGTCGGCAAAGGCAACCACTCAAGCAAAGCCGACACCATCAGGTTGTTGGATTCCATATCGCCAACCGAATTCCTTTCCAACGTCCAAGGCGGCGGGGCGATAAGCAAGGCCGATCAAGCCTTGGCCCATAAGGTTGCGGTCGAGATGGGCCTTCCCTTCCCGGCTACCAATGGTCTTTTGAGCTTTGCCTTGGACAAATTTCACAACACCCTCCCTCCGAAATACGTCGAGACCATGGCTGGTGTGTTGCTACGTAACCGCATATCGACCTCCCGCGACGCCATAGAGTTCCTTACCTCATATGAAATGGAAAACCGCAAGAGGAAGGAAGAGAAGGACGCGAAGTCCGGCTCTTATCGCCGATACGGCAAGATGGACGATAACCAAGACGCGAATCTTGATGACGACGAGCCGCAGCCAACGCAGACCAAGACCAAGGAAGAGCTGAAGAAGCAGATGGATGAGGTGATTAGGAGGATTTATGGATCGGATTCGAAATAGGCCGAAGATGCCGCCAAGGATAAAAACCGCCGCCGATGCCATTAAGGCCGATTCGGCGGAAATAGCCAAAATGAAGAGCGAGTCAATGAAGTCCCTTTCCGATGATCCGATTATGTCGAACATCATACGGAAGGAGCTGAAGCTGACGAAAAAAGAGGTCGCCGACAACCTTGCCTTGCTGCTTGAGGTTCAAGACGACCGTGCCACCTGCCTTGCCTGCAAGGACAAGAAGGACTGCCCCAAGACGATGAAGCGCCGCATCATAATCCCGGTTAGGAACGAGGATGGCACCTTGACCCGCAACTACTCGGTCTGCGAGAAACAGGAGGGCGATTTCCTGGTTTCAAGCCGGTTCTTCCTCCTTTCTTGCCCTAGGGAATGGGTCGATGGCAGCAATGATTTGAACATAAAGCAGTACTCTCGCGCGGAGGCCTACGCCGCCTTGGAAGACGCATGCAGCGGCAAAAGGGAATGGGTATACCTAACTGGGTCATCTGGATCGGGCAAAAGCTTCGTGGCCGCTTATTTCGCGTCTAGGTACGCAAAGCGCCATCCTGGCTGCGCCATCGCCTCGACCCCGCGCCTGCTCGAAGACCTCAAATCCCTTTCGATCAATTCCAAAGCCGAATTCGAGAGGCAGCTGAAAAGGCTGCAGGAATGCCCTCTTTTGGTTTTAGACGAATTCGGGAACGAATATCAGACCGAGTATGTGTATTCGAACATCCTCTTCCCAATCCTCTCGAGCCGGGCAAGGGAAAAGCTGCCGACCTTCTTCACTTCCGATTTCGGATTCAATGACATCGCCAAGATGTACCAGTCGAAGATCGGGGAGGTAAAGGCCAGGCAGCTGAAGATGCTTCTTAAGGAGAGGTGTGGCCGGGAATACGACATCTCCGGGCTGCCGATCGATTAGGGCAGCTTCAAGGCGGCGAGCTTGCTGAATAGATCCTGCTTGCCGGAGTCGTTGGTTATGACGAAGCCGGCTTTTTTCCTGTCTATTCCTAGCTTGAAGGCGGAGTTTAGTTTTAGATACTTATCCGCGTCCTTGCCTTCATCTATTAGCCTAGAGGAAAGCTCGCCCACCGGGGCGTCGAGCAGCAGCACCGCGTCGCAGAGGTCGTCGAAGCCGGATTCGTAAAGCAGCTGCGCCTCCAAGGCGACTTTGCCGTTGTCAGCCCCGATCTCCTGCTCGACCATTTCCTTTAGGGCGGCGTAGACGAAGGAGAGGAACTGCTTCTTCTTGCTCGACCCAAGCAGTTTCCACACCGAGGCCTTGTCGATGCCGTTTTCATCGACATGGAGCTCCGCGAACTTCTCTTTGGCCGACGAAGCGAACGATGCATCGGCGTAAAGCCTGGCTATCTGTTTGTCGCAGTCGATGAGGCGGTAGCCTTTGGAAGCGAGGTACTCGCAGGCGGTGGATTTTCCCGAATGAACCTTCCCAGTCACCCCGAGGACGAAGGGGCGGTGCTTTCTACTCTGGCAGATGGGGCAGAAGGTGGTACCCCTCCCCCCGATCGATATTTTCATCAGCGGGAAGCCGCAGCGCGGGCAGGGGCTTGGGGAGCGGCCATAGCAGAGCAGCTGGTTCTGCATGTTCCCGGACTTCCCCTCCTCGGCGTGGTAGGAGTGGATGGTCGACCCGCCGAGGTCGATGGCCTGCAGCAATGTCGCCTTGGCCGCCTCCTGCATGGCGGAGTATTCCTCCTCGGCTAGCTCGCAGCAGAGCTCATTGGGGTTCACCTTGGCCTTGAACAGCGTCTCGTCGACGTAGATGTTGCCTAGCCCGGCGACCCGGGTCTGATCGAGCAGCCCTTCCTTGATGGGCTTCTTCAGCTTATGAAGAGCCAAGAAAAGCTCGCCTTCATCCATCTCTAGAGGCGACTTGGCGACTTTGGCCAAGGGGCTATCCGTCAGGTAATTCGCCTCGTCGTATACCCCGAGGACCCCGAACTTCCTGACGTCGTTATAGACGAGCTTCTTCCCGCCATCGAGGTGGATGAAGAGCTCATCGGCCTTCTCCTTGGGGGCGCCTTCGTCTTTGACGAAGTACTTCCCCTCCATCCTGAGGTGGGCGACCATGACCACGCCGCCGGTTAGGAAGAATATCAGGTGCTTCCCTTTGCGCCCGATCTTGGTGAACCGCTCCCCGACTATCCTATCCAAGGATGAGGGTTCGGTGAGCAATAGGCGCGGGTAGAAAAGCTCGTAGGAGGCAACCTGGCTTCCGACCAATTTCCCCTCAAGTATCCGCCTGAAGGTCTCGACTTCCGGTAATTCTGGCATATCACTTCGCTCCGTACCAATCGTCCCCGAGCCCCGACTCGGCGCATAGCTTGACGCCGATGTCGAGCGCGTTCTCCATTATATCCTTGAGCTTTGCGGGGACGAAGGCAAGCTCATCTTCTGGTATGGCGAAGAGCAATTCGTCGTGGATCTGCAGGACCATCTTGGTCTTGAGCCCTGATTTGCGGAGATACTCGTCGACCTTGAGCATCGCGAGCTTGATGAGGTCGGCGGCCGAGCCCTGGACTGGGGCGTTGAGCGCCGCCCGCTTGGCGGCCTCCCGCTCAATATAGGATGACGACTGCACGCCCGGCAGGTAGCGCCGCCTGCCGAGTATCGTCGAAACGTATCCCTTCTTCTCGACCTCGTCGACGATGCGCTGCAGGTACTCGCCGATCTCCGGGTAGTGCCGGTAGAAGGCCTTTATGAGGTCGCTGGCTTCGTAGACCGGGCAGCCGATCTGCTCGGAGAGCCCATAGGCCGAGGTCCCGTAGATGATGGCGAAGTTGACCGCCTTGGCCCGACGGCGCAATGCTGACGGCACCTCCTCGCCCTCGGGTATCCCGAATATCCGCCTCGCGGTGGAGGCGTGGACGTCCTCGCCCGCCTCGAAAGTCGCCTTGTAGTTGGCTGACCCCGATAGGGCGGCGAGGATGCGCAGCTCGATTTGGGAGTAGTCGAGGGAGAGTATCTTCCGCCCATCGGGGTAGAAGAAGGCCTTCTTGACGAGCCGGCTCTCCTCGTCGCGGGTCGAGATGTTCTGCATGTTTGGGCTTGAGCTCGAGAGCCTCCCGGTCGTGGTCAATGTCTGGTTGAAGGTGGTGTGGATGCGGCCCCCGTCGATGTGGGGCAATAGCCCATCGATGTAGGTCGACACCAGCTTTGAGTACTTGCGGTACTCCAGCAATGCCCCGATGCAGGGATGCAGCGGGAGCAGCTGCTGCAGCGCCTCGACCGAGGTCGACCCCTTGTGCTTGTTGGGCAATCCGAGAGTGGTGTAAAGCAATTCGCTCACCTGCTTGGAGGAGGCGAGGTTGATGTCGCTGCCGGTGGAGTCGCGGAACTGCTGCTCGGCCTGGTCGCGCTTTTTCCGGTACTCGGCGCCGATACAAAGCAGCGTCTTCTCGTCGATCGGGAAGCCCTCATCCTCCATGCTGGCAAGCACCTTGGAAAGGGGCAATTCGAGGTCGGTCAATAGCTTAAGCTGGTCGTTTTCCCTTAGCGACCCCTCCATCTTGGCCTTGGACGAAGCCCCCATGTAGGCGACCTGCATGGACAGTTCTTTGCCCTTTAGCCCCTCTGGCAGCGCCACCCCGATGCTTTGGAAGGCGTCATAGGGCGAGGAGGCCATGTTGGAGTCGATTATGTAGGCGGCTAATAGCGGGTCGAATTCGACCCCGGAAAGGCAAACGCCGAGTTTGCGGAGCCCGCAATAGGCCTGCTTGGCGTTGTAGCAGATCTTCTTTATGCCTTCGCTTTCTAGCGCCTTCTTGGCTTCCTCGTCCTTTTCTAGCTCCTCAGAGGTCAGGTAGAAGCAGCTCTTGCCGTCGCTGAAAGCCAAGCCCGAGAGGCCGAACCGCGGGTATTGGGAGTCGCGGTAGTCGGGGCAGATCGAGAATTCGCCCTCTAGTTCGAAGCGGCCCTCTACGAACCCCGGCGCGGTTTCCTGCTCCTTCGCCCCTTTGAACAGCCTGGCTGGCAGCCTGGCGGAAAGCTGGCGCAGCCCGTATTTGGCGGCGAATTCCTTGGCCGCCAACTCATCGATACCCTGATATAGCAGGTCGTCTATCCCGAAGGGGAGATCGACGTCTGTCAGCATCGTGGCGAGGTTGTAGCATTCCCTACCCATGGGCTCGCCGGCGACTATCTTCTCACCGAGCTTGCCCTTTATCTTCCCCGATTTGGCCGCCTCGACGATGGCGTCGAAGCTCCCGTATTCGGCGATGAGTTTCTTGGCGGTCTTGTCGCCGATGCCGGCTATGCCGGGGAGGTTGTCGCTTGAGTCCCCGCAAAGGCCCTTGTAGTCGATTATCTGGCGGGGCTTGAAGCCGAAGAGCTCCTCCATCTTTGATGGGGTGACCTCGACCATGTTGCTCATCCCGGTCTTGAGGAGGTTCACGGTTATGTCCTCGTCGACCAGCTGCAGGTAGTCCTTGTCCGAGGTGTAGACCTGAACCTCGAAGTCGCCGAGCGCCTCGGCCTTCTTGGCGATGGTGCCGCAGATGTCGTCGGCCTCGATGCCGTGCTGCTCGAAGTGGGGGATGCCCAGGCAATCAAGCAGTTCGCGGGAAAGCGGGAACTGCGGTATGAGCTCGGGCGGGGCCGGCTTGCGGTTGGCCTTGTAGTCCTCGTATTGCTCCTTGCGGAAGGTCTTCGAGTCGGTGTCGAAGCCAACCGCGATGTACTCCCCGCCCTGGAAGGAGGAGAGGATCTTCAAAAGCATGTTGGAGAAGGCGAAGATGGCGTTGGTCGGGGTGCCGTCGCTCGCCCTCATAATGGCGTTGGGGTCGCCCATGTAGGTGGCGTAGAATGCCCGGAACAAAAGCGAATTCCCGTCGATTACGTATATTTTCCTCATATTTCCTCCTATAGCGGCTTTATCTGGTCGGCGATGTATTGCCGCCTGCCGGCGTAGCTGTCCTGATGCCCGATCACCTCGATGACCTCGCCCTCCTTCAGATAGGGGTAGGCCTCAGAGTAGGCGCTCGAGAACAAAGTGAACTCGACCTCGTAGTCGCCGTCGGAGGCGGTGAGGTAGGCCATCTTCGACCCGTTTTTGGTCGACCTCGCCCGGACCGCGACCACGTAGCAGGCGCAGTCGTAGCGGCGGGGCAGGTTGTAGAGGCTTAGTAGCCCCCTCTGCCTTATGATCTGGGCTTTCCCCTCAAGCGGGCTGCCGGAGACCATGAGGCCCAAGGCGGATTTCTCGGCCGATAGGTCGCCGAGCCGGTCGTCGCGGGCGCTTTTCCATTCCGGCTCGGGGATGCCGAGCGAGGATAGTATCGACCCGCCCGAGAGCAGGTTGGCGTAGTCTATGGCCTGACTCGCGTTGAGCCTGAGGCTCGGCCGGGAAGCGCCTAGGCAATCTAGCGCCCCGGCGTCTATCAGACGGATTAGCGACTCGAGCTTCAGCCCGTACGGCAATAGGCGCTTGGCGAAATCCCCAAGCGAGGCGAACGGTCCTTTCCCGCGCTCGCTTACGATCCCGTCTATCAGGTCGGACGGCAGCCCCTTTATCTGCGATAATGGCAGCCTTATCCTACTCCCGTCGGCGTTCTCGTAGGCCCGGCTGGGGGAGTCGATGCTTGGGCAGCATAGCGATATCCCCTCGCCCTTCATCTCCTTGATGGCGGCGGCGAATTTGGGGTCGGAGCTCGGCAGGTATTGCAGCAGGCTCGCGTAGAACTCCTCTGGATAATGGCATTTTAGGTAGGCCATCTGCGAGGATAGCATCGAGTAGCAGACGCTGTGGGACTTGTTGAAGCCATACGAGGCGAACCGCTCGATGAAGGAGAAGCTCCGCTTGGCGTCCTCATCGCTTATGCCGTTGCCCTTGCAGCCGAGGAGGAACTCCTCCTTCAATGAGGCCATCCGCATCGCGTCCTTCTTCGATATGGCCTTGCGGAAGACGTCGGCCTTGCCTAGGCTCATGCCGGCCATCTTCATGACCAGCAGCATGACCTGCTCCTGGTAGACGATGATGCCATACGTCGGCGCGAGTATCTCCTTGGATTGCTCGCAGGGGTAGCTAACCGGCTGCAGCCCCTTCTTCCGCTTGGCGTAGGTCGGGATGAAGTCCATCGGGCCGGGGCGGTATAGGGCGTTGAGGGCCACGATGTCGTCGAAGCAGTCGATTCCGATCTCGGCGATGGCCCGCCGCATCCCGGGCTTCTCGAGCTGGAATATCCCCTCGGTCTTGCCGGTGCCGATTATCTTCTTTATAGCCTCAATGTCGTCGTAGGGGATGTCCCAGCTTCCGATGTCGAGCTTCCCTTCGGCCTTAAGCCGCTTCAAACAGCTATCGACGATCGAGAGGTTCCTTAGGCCCAGCAGGTCCATCTTGAGGAAACCCTGCATCTCGAGGTAGTCCTTCTCCATCTCCACGATCTCACCGTATTCGCTGTCCTCAACCGGGGCCGCCTTCTCAAGCGGCTCGTCGTCTATCACCACCCCGGCGGCGTGGATGCCCATCTGGCGTGGCAGCCCCTCGATCTTCGCGGCAAGGGATACCATCTTGAGGTAGTAGGGGTCGGAGTCGACGAGCTTCCGGAAATCCGCTCCGCGGCGGTAGGCGTCGCGCAGGCTTATCTTGGGGTCGGATGGCAAAGCGCGGAGCACGAGCTCCACGTGGCGGTCGGGGTAGCGGTAGATCCTGCCGACGTCGCGCAGGGCCTGCTTGGCCCCGATGGTCTGCTTGGTCAATACCCGGCCAACCCGGCTGCTGCCGTATTTCTGCATGAGGTAGCTCACGACCTGCTCGCGCTTGTCGTCGGCGAAGTCGACGTCGATGTCCGGCATCGAGACCCTCTCTTGGTTTAGGAAGCGCTCGAAAAGCAGCCCGAATCTGACCGGGTCCGGCTTGACTATCCCCAGGGCGAAGCTCACCAGCGACCCGGCGCCCGACCCCCTGCCCGGGCCGACCGGGATGTCATGGGTCTTGGCGTAGTTCACGTAGTCGGCGACGATGAGGAAGTAGGAGCTATAGCCCATCTTCTCTATGACCGAGAGCTCCTTCTCCATCCTTTCGCGGTATTCCTCCCCATATCCCGGGACCAGCCTATCAAGCCCCTGGTAGGCCAAGCGGCGGAGCGCCTCGTCCTGTGTTTCCCCCTCTAACGGGAACTGCAGCAATTTTCCTCTCTTCCTCACCAGCTTGAAGCCCTCGCAGGCGCTGGCGAGCTGGGTGGCGGCGTGGATCTCCTGCTCGCGGTAGTAGGCGGAGGCCTCCTCGTCGGAGAGGAAGTGCAGGTCGCCTTCCTCCTCCTGAGCAGTGAGGTTGGAGCCCATCTTGATGGCGCTAAGCATCGAAAGCGCGATGGCGTCCTCCCTCTTCTTGTACCTGACCTCGGGGAAGGCGATGGTTAGGAGGCCGTGGAGCTCGGCGTATTCCCTTATCGAGTCTGCCAATGACGAAGACGATGAGGAGTAGGGGATGCCGAGATAGAACCGCCCATAGCGCGCGGAAAGCTCCGCGATGTATAGCGCGACCTCCTCAAGCCCTTTGGAGGAATCGGGGCAATAGACGGCGAAAAGGCCCTCGCAGCGCGAGGAGAGCAAATCCTTCTCTATGGCCTGCCCCTTAACCGCGATTCGCTCTAAAGGCAGCAGGTTGAGGTATCCCGTCTCGGAGGAAACGAATAGGCAGAGCCTCCCCCCGAAATAGGGCCTCACCTCCATGCCGAAAACCGGGGATATCCCCTTCCTCGCGCATAACGAGTCGAACTCCGGGAAGGCGCTTAGCCTCCCCTGGTCGCATATGGCGGCATAGCGGAGGCCGCATTTGGCGCTGTTATCGACGATGTCCGCGCACTTCAGGGCGCTAGAAAGCAGGCTGTCCCCCGTATAGCAACGCAAACACAGCAGCTGCATCGCTCCCCCTTAGGCGAACAAGGCGTCGAGGTCGCCGATGAAGGCGTCGAGCTCGGAGAGGTCCTTTATCTTGGCCCCGGAGGCCTGGGCGTGTCCGCCGCCTCCCCATTTGAAGGCGATCGGCGAGATGTCGGCCTTCTTCGAGCGGATGGATATCCTCCAGCACGGCTCCTTCGGGTCGGGGTCCTCGGTGATCGAGCACCAGGCGTTGATGCCGGCGATGTTGGAGAACATGTTGACGTTCTCCTTCCCCTGCTCGGTTGTGATCTTGAGCTTCTCCTGCACATCGCAGGGCAATAGGTAATAGGCGACGCCGTGGGGCGAGACGTGGAAGTTGGACAGCACGTAGGCCTGGCTCTTGAGCGAGTCGATGGTCTTCTCGTACATGGATAGGTAGATCTCCCGGATGTCGATCCCGGTGTCGATGAGCGCCTTGGCGATGGCGAAGGTGTGGGCGGTGGTGGAGGAGAACATGAACCTCCCCGAGTCGCCGACTAGGGCGATGTAGAGGTACCTCGCCGCCTCCTTGGATAGGGTCTTGCCCTTCCATGACAATAGGAAGTTGGCGACGATCTCGGCGGCCGCGGCCTTATCGAGGTCGCAGACCGTGCGCCCCTTGGCGATCTCGACCTTGCACGGATGGTGGTCGAGCTTGGCTTTGCATCTTGCCAGCTTGAACCGCGGGTCGGCGATGCGCTCGGGGTCGCCGACGTCGACGACGATGGCGAGGAAGTTATGGTCGTCGAAGAAGGAGGAGGGGAGCTCCTCGGTCTTCGGGAACAGGCGCGGGGTGAAGGTGACGTGGTTGTCGCCGACGAAGTGGATCTCCTTGTTTGGGAAGTTGTCCTTGAGGAAGGTGTAGAGGCCCATCTGGGTACCCATCGCGTCGAAGTCTGGCTTAATGTGGCGGAAAACGACGATGCGGTCGTATTTCTCTATCGCCTTATATATTTTGGAGTATACGTCCTTGTGCGCTTCGGCGAACTCGACGATCTCCTTGTCTAGCTTCTTATTCAAGGCCATCGGTTATCCTCCTGTAGCAGTCTGTGGCGATCATCTTCTCCTCGTCGGTCGGGATGATGGCCACCTTTATCGCGGAATCCGGAAGCGAGATCAGGGCCTCCTCGCCGCGGAGCGGCTCGTTCTTCTCATAGTCAATATGCAGTCCGAGCGCCTCCTCAACCCGCTTGAGGACCAGGCGGCGGAAGAAGCCGGAGTTCTCGCCGATGCCGGCGGAGAAGATTATGAGGTCGGCCCCGCCGAGGCGGACGTAGTACTGCCCGATGTAGTCGGCGACGCGCCTAGCGAATAGGTCGCAGGCGAGCTGGCAGCGCTCGTTGCCCTGTAGCGCCCCGTCCTCGACGTCGCGGGTGTCGTTGGAGACGCCGCTGACGCCCAGGAACCCGGATTTCTTGTTGAATATGTCGTACATCTCGCCCGCGGATTTGCCAGTGCAGGTGCATAGGTAATCCATGACCGAGGGGTCGAGGTCGCCGGTGCGGGTGCCCATCATGACCCCGCCTAACGGGGTGAGGCCCATCGAGGTGGCGACGCACTTGCCGTCCTTTATGGCGGCTAGCGAGGAGCCGGAACCAAGGTGGCAGGTGATGATGCGGGTGTGCTCATAGCCCTGCAGGAAGTCCTCTTGCCCCTTGATGGAAAGGTATTTGTGGCTGGTGCCGTGCGCCCCATAGCGGCGGCAGTCGTACTCCGTCGTGTACTCATAGGGGATCGGGAACACATAGTCCTCCGGCTCCATGGTCTGGTGGAAAGCGGTGTCGAAGACCGCGATCTCCGGGACGCCGGGGAGCGCCTGAACGAAGGCCTTCCAGCCGGTGAGGTGGGCTTCGGCGTGAAGCGGGTCAAGCGGGGTGAGCATCGCGATCTTCTTCGCGGTGTCCTCGTCGAATTCCGCCGAGCGGGAGAAGTACTTCCCGCCCTGCACCACGCGGTGCCCGACGCACTTTATCTCGTCAAGCTCCTTGAGGACGCCGGTCTCGGTGAGGGCCTCCAGAAGCAATTTGACCGCCTGCGAGTGGTCGTGCAGCGGGAGAGTCTTCTTGAGCTCCTTCCCGTCGAACTTTATCTTGAACACGCCGTCGTCGTGCCCGATCCTATCCGCCATCCCGGAGCAGAGGACCTTGCCCTCTGGCATCTCGAAAAGCTTGTATTTGAGCGAGCTGCTGCCGGCGTTTACCGCCATAACTTTGGCCATATGAAACCATCCCTCCAGATAAACAAGGCAATAATAGCACATTCTCAACCCGCTTTGCGTCAATAAGGATTATCGTCTTTCGCGCACGCCCGTTATATTTAAGGAAACCGATTTCCCGCTGGGGCTCTTCTTGCCCGTCGCCAAAAAGGTTATAATGCAAAGCGTTTGCAAGGAAGGTAATAAACCCAAATGGCTTACGGACTACTATATGACTACCTGATGGGCCAGAGCATCGACGCTTTCAAGTACTTCGGTGCGCACTATGGCCAAAAGGAATTCGACGGCAAGATGGTCGACGGCGTTTATTTCCGCCTCTACGCCCCATTGGCCGAGGACGTCTCGGTGATAGGGGAATGGAACGGATGGGACGTCCGCGCCGACAAAATGGAGCGGATCGACGATTCCGGCGTCTACGAGTGCTTCGTCGGCGGGCTCCACGACTACCAGTCGTACAAATACCACTTCAAGAACTGCCGCGGCGAATACGTCGACAAGGCCGACCCCTTCGCCTTCTATTCCGAATACCGCCCGATGACCGCCTCGAGGCTATTCGACGTCGAGGGATTCATCTGGCACGACGAGAACTGGATGGCGACCCGCGACCGCAACTTCGATAGGGCGATGTCCATCTACGAGATCCACCTGGGTTCGTGGAAGGGCAAGATCGGCGACCGCTACCCGAGCTATGAGGAAGTGGCCGACTACCTGATCCCCTATCTAAGGGAAACCGGCTACACCCACGTCGAGATCATGCCGATAACCCAGTACCCGTTCGACGGCTCCTGGGGCTATCAGGCGACCGGCTTCTACTCGGTCGACTCGCGCTATGGCAACCCCAAGCAGCTGATGTCGTTCGTCGATAGGCTGCATCAGGCCGGGTTCGGCGTCATCCTCGACTTCGCCCCGGTCCACTTCGCCTCCGACTACTACGGGCTGCGCGAGTTCGACGGCTCCTGCCTCTACGAATACGGCGACCCGGCCCACACGCTCTCCCCGTGGGGCTCGGCCCAGTTCGACCTCGGCAAGGACCCGGTCCGCAGCTTCCTGATGTCGGCGATGAACTACTTCCTCACCTATTTCCACTTCGACGGCATCCGCTGCGACGCGGTGAGCAACATCGTCTATTGGGACGGCAACAAGGAGCACGGCGAGAACACCGGCGCCACCGAGTTCATCCGCCGGCTCAACTACAAGCTGCATGAGCGCCACCCGTCCATCATGATGATCGCCGAGGACTCGACCGACTTCACCAAGGTCACCCACCCGATCGAGTACGGCGGGCTCGGGTTCGACTACAAATGGGACCTCGGCTGGATGAACGACACCCTCAAGTACTATTCAAAGGACCCGATATACAAGAAGTGGGAGCACAACAAGCTGACCTTCTCGATGGCTTATTTCTACTCCGAGAACTTCCTCCTCCCGCTATCCCATGACGAAGTCGTCCACGGCAAGGGCACCATCATCAACAAGATGTATGGCGACTACGACACCAAGTTCGCCTTGCTGCGCAACCTCTACACCTACCAATACGGCCACCCTGGCAAGAAGCTCAACTTCATGGGCAACGAGCTCGCCTCCTTCGACGAGTGGAACGAGCAGCGGAGCCTCCCGTGGAACCTGCTTGGCTTCCCCAAGCACGACTCGGTCAAGCGCCTATGCCGCGACCTCAACCTGATCTACCAGTCCGAGGACGCGATGAAGGTCGAGGAGTACAACCCCGCCCATTTCCGCTGGACCATGGTGGACAACGCCGACCAGTCGGTGTTCGCCTTCGAGCGGAGCTACGGCGACTCGGTGCTGCTGTTCGTCTTCAACATGACCCCGAACTACTACGAGCAATACGACGTCGGGGCCTACACCCCGGGCGTCTACGACGAGCTGTTCAATTCCGACAAGGACGTATACGGCGGATGGAACCAGTACAACGGCGCCCCCTGCTACACCTACCCCGGCGGCCCGGAGAACCGTCCATACCACGTGACCATCAAGCTCGGGTCCTACTGCGCGCTGATCCTCAAGCTCCGCGTCGAGCGCCACGAGGAGCCCAAGATAGAGGAACCCGCCCCGGAAAAGGAAGAGCCCAAGGCTGAGCCCGTTCCCGAGCCGAAGCCGGAAAGCAAGCCTGCCAAGAAAGCGGCGGCGAAGAAAGCCGCAGCCAAGAAGCCCGCGGCCAAGAAGGCCCCGGCGAAGAAAACCGCAACCAAGAAGCCCAGCAAGAAGCCGGCCAAGAAGAAGGCCGAGTAGGGCGATATAAGGAGACAACATGTTTCAGAACAAACTAGACTTCAAGCAGACCTTCGAGCGTCGCCTGGAGGAGAAATACGGCCGCACGGTCGAGGATTCCCACATCACCGAGCGCTACGACATCCTCGGCGAGATGGTCCGCGACTACGCCGGATACAACTGGCGCGCCTGCCGCGAGAACATACTGCAGAAGAACAAGCGCCAGCTCATATACTTCTCCATGGAGTTCCTGATGGGCCGCTTGCTGCTATCCAACATGCAGAACCTCGGGATCTACAAGATCGCCAAGGACGGCCTTGCCGACCTAGGCATCGACATCAACGAGCTCGAGGAGATGGAATCCGACGCCGGGCTAGGCAACGGTGGCCTTGGCCGCCTCGCCGCCTGCTTCCTCGACTCCATCGCCTCGCTAGGCTACCCGGGGCATGGCAACACCATCCGCTACGAATACGGCTTCTTCCGCCAGAAGTTCATCAACGGACAGCAGGTCGAATTGCCCGATCAGTGGCTTTCCAACGGCTTCGTCTTCGAGGTCAGGAAGCCCAAGCACGCGGTCGAGGTGAGCTTCTACGGCAACGCCGAGACCTATTTGAAGCCCGACGGCGGATATGGCCTTCGCACCGTCAACGCCACCAAGGTCAGGGCCGTCCCCTACGACGTCTCCGTCCCCGGGTACCGCAATGGGGTGGCCAACACCCTCCGCCTTTGGTCGGCTGAGCCGAGCGAGAACAACCTCCCGACCGACCAGAGCTTCGAGCAGTACCTGCAGACCATCAAGGAGATCTGCCACGGCCTATATCCGGACGACTCCACCGAGCACGGCAGGATGCTCCGCCTCCGCCAGCAGTACTTCCTGGTCTCGGCGGGCCTGCAGTCCGCGATGCGCAGCTACTTCGAGCGCTACCACACCCTCGACACCTTCGCCGAGTCCTACGTCTTCCAGCTCAACGACACCCACCCGATCCTCGCCATCCCCGAGGCCATGAGGCTGCTCATGGACGAATACGGCTATGGCTGGGACGACGCCTGGAAGATAGTCACCAAGCTATTCGCCTACACCAACCACACCGTCATGCCCGAGGCCCTCGAGAAGTGGCCGGTCAACTACGTCTCGACCCTGGTCCCGCGCATCTACATGATCATCGAGGAGATCAATCGGCGCTTCAACGCCTACCTCTCCAGCCAGAAGATCGACGACTCCGCCCGCTACAGGATGCAGATCATCAAGGACGGGCAGATCCACATGACCAACATGGCCATCGCCGTCGCCTTCTCGGTCAACGGCGTCGCCAAGATCCACACCAACATCCTCGAGACCTACACCTTCAAGGACTTCTACGAGCTCTACCCGAGCAAGTTCAACAACAAGACCAATGGCGTCACCCACCGCCGGTGGCTGATGTACGCCAACCCCCGCCTCGCCGAGGCCATCACCAAGCGCATCGGCGAAGGCTGGACCACCGATTTCGAGCACGAGATCGGCAAGCTCAAGGCCTATGCCGACGACAAGGCCTTCCAGAAGGAGGTAATGGCCATCAAGGCGGAGAACAAGAAGGACTTCGCCGCCTTCTGCAAGAAGGCCTACGACATCGAGATCGACCCCAACTCGATCATCGACGTCCAGATAAAGCGCCTGCACGCCTATAAGAGGCAGCTGCTCAACGTCTTCCACATCATCTACCTCTATCAGAAGCTCAAGGAGGACCCCTCCTTCAAGATCACCCCGCACACCTACGTCTTCGGGGCCAAGGCCGCGCCGAGCTACGTCTACGCGAAGAAGATCATCGAGCTCATCCTCGCGGTCGCCAAGGTCATCGACGAGGACCCCTACGTGAGCAAGTTCATCAAGATCGTCTTCGTCGAGAACTACGGCGTCACGCTCGCCGAGCGCATCATCCCGGCCGCCGACATCTCCGAGCAGATCTCGACCGCCGGCAAGGAAGCCAGCGGCACCTCGAACATGAAGCTCATGATGAACGGGGCCATCACCCTTGGGACGCTTGACGGCGCCAACATCGAGATCGCCGACTTCGCCGGGCGGGAGAACGAGGTCATATTCGGCCTTACCGCCGACCAGGTCCAGAAGATGACCGACGAGGGCAGCTACTCGCCTTGGGACGTCTACAACTCCGACATCCGCGTGAAGAACATCATGGATTCGCTCTTCTCCGGCCCCTGGTGCCAGGGCGACCCCAACCGCTTCCGCATGATCTTCGACGAAATCATGGCCCGCAACGACCAGTTCTTCGTCCTCGCCGACTTCAACGCCTACAACAAGGCCTGCCAGGAGGCCGACCTCATGTATCAGGACAAGCCGCGCTGGGCCAAAGCCTCGATCATGAACATGGCGAGCTCGGGCTACTTCACCTCCGACCGCACCATCGAGGAGTACAACCGCGACGTCTGGCACCTGCAGAAGCTGACGGTGTCCCCCAATGACTGAGGACCGGATCGACCTCTCGCCCTTGTTCCCGCTGCAATCAGCCCTCGACGAGGAGATCGCGAGGGCCCACGGCGTCGACTATCCCTCAACCAAGGATAGGCGCGTGCTGGCATTGCTGGTGGAGCTAGGCGAGTTCGCCAACGAGACCCGCTGCTTCAAGTACTGGTCCAACAAAGGGCCGAGCCCCAAGGAGCGGATCCTCGACGAGTACGCCGACGCGCTGCATTTCCTGCTTTCGCTAGGCGTCGCGCTTGGGGTCAGCCACTTCTCGCATCGTTTCGCGGTCGATGAGAAGGACCTAAGCGCCGCGTTGCTGAAGACCTACGAGAAGGCGGTGGGGCTATACGAGCACTTCGACCCCGACCATTACCGCGAGGCGATGGATCAGTTCCTAAACCTCATCCCGCTATTCGACTACTCGGTCGACGACGTCATCAGCGCCTACAAAAGCAAGCTGCAGGTGAACTACAATAGGCAGAAGGAGGGCTATTGATGGAGAAAAGCATCCTGTTCTTCCTCACCCCGAAGAGCCAGATCGAGTTCGTTGAGGGCGACTGCACCGTCCGCCAGGCCATCGAGAAGATGGAGTACCACCGCTACAACGTGGTTCCCGTCATCGACCGCGTGACCGGCAAATACCTCCATTCCCTCTCCGAAGGCGACCTGCTGTTCTTCCTGAAGAGCAACTCGATCACCGTCGAGGGGAGCTCGAAGTACAGCCTCGAGGAGGTTGGGGTCCACCGCAGCTACGCCCCGGTGAAGATCGATGAGCGGATGGATGACCTCATCGCCCTCATCGTCGCGCAGAACTTCGTGCCGGTGGTCGACGACAAGGGGGTCTTCATCGGGATCATTACCCGGAAGGCCGTCATGAATTACCTCCTAAGCAAAACAAAATGAGCCAAACGGCTCATTTTTTGTTGTCGGATTTTGATTTGTACGCAAATCTATCGCGCTTTTGCGGTTTTTATCAAAGCCGATCGAGTGGTAGGGCGGTGAAAGGGTTAGTCCTTCTTCTTGCCTTGCTTGAACTCCTTGATGGCTGCTGTTTTCTTGGTGATCACGTCGGCTAGGCAGACTAGCATGCAGGCGATGAGCAGCGCCAGGCAGATGAAGAAGAGGGCACGGAAGAAGGCGTAAACCGGGTACTGGATGTTCTCGTCTCCAAGGCCGAGGATCCAGATGGTCATCGAGATCGCGCTGAGGACGGATAGGCAGGCGATTAGTTTGCTCATATTTTTCTCCTTAATTCGATATTACCCCCTTTTTTTGCAAAGGCAAATCGAAGCCCTTTGACTGCTTTGGCGATCCGTCCGATAGCCATTAATATTCTCTCAAAAGAGCGAAAGGAAATAGGAAATCTGCAAAGAAAAAGCCGCGCTTGCTGCGCGACTTCTCCATTGCCTTTCCTTATAGGAGATCGGCGGCCTTGCCGACGGAGCCGAACAGCTCCATCTTCTCCTTGACCTTGGCCTGGATGGCGAGGAAGCCCGGCTTGAGGAGCTTTCTCGGGTCGTAACCCTTGGCCTTGTTCTCGGAGGTCGGGTCGGCCTTGCCTTCGGCGCAGTACTTGATGGTCGCCTCGGCGAACACGAGCTGGCAGTCGGTGTTGACGTTGATCTTGCTCATGCCGTCCTTGATGGCGTGCTTTATCTGGTCATCGGGGATGCCGGTGCCGCCATGGAGGACCAGCGGGATCCCGCCGGTGGCCTTCTGGATCTTCTCGAGGGCATCGAAGTGCAGGCCGTTCCAGTTGGCCGGGTAGATGCCGTGGATGTTGCCGATGCCGGCGGCTAGGAAGTCAACGCCGAGCGCGGCGATCTTGGCGCACTCCTCGGGGTCGGCGATCTCGCCGTTGCCGGTGACGCCGTCCTCGGTCCCGCCGATCGATCCGACCTCGGCCTCGATCGATAGTCCGTGGTCATGGGCGAGGTTGATGAGCTCGGTGGTCTTGGCGACGTTCTCCTCGAAGGGGTAGTGCGACCCGTCGAACATTATCGAGGTGAATCCGGCCGCGACGCAGGCCTTGGCGCCCTCATAGGTGCCGTGGTCGAGGTGGAGGGCCACCGGGACGGTGATTCCGAGGCACTCGTCGAGGGCCTTGACCATCGCGGCGACGACCTTGAATCCGCCCATGTACTTGGCGGCGCCTTCGCTCACGCCCAGGATGACGGGGCTCTTCAGCTCCTCGGCGGTCAATAGGATCGCCTTGGTCCATTCCAGGTTGTTGATGTTGAACTGCCCGACGGCGTAGTGGCCTTCGTGGGCTTTCCGAAGCATCCTTGTTGCGTTAACTAACATGATTTCCTCCTATTTGTCTTCGCAATCATGATTTTAGAACATTTCCCTCCCCAAGGGGTAGTGAAATGAATCTACAATTTGACCCCCTTGTCCTCGATCTGCTCCTGATAGGTCTTCTCCTGGTCGTAGATCGAGAGCTCCTTGAACTGGTTCATGTAAAGGGAATAGTAGGCCCCCTTCTTCTCCATGAGGGACTTGTGGTCGCCGTCCTCGACGATCCTCCCCTTGTCCATGACCAGGATCCTCTCGGAGTCGACGATGGTCGAGAGGCGGTGGGCGATGGTGATCGAGGTCCGTCCCTGCAGCAGCTTCCCGATGGCCTTCTGGACCGAAGCCTCGGTCTCGGTGTCGATCGAGGAGGTCGCCTCGTCGAGGATGAGTATCGAGGGGTCGCGGAGCAGGGCGCGGGCGAAGCTCACCAGCTGCTTCTGGCCTTGGCTAAGCATCCCGCCGCCGTCATGGAGGTAGGTGTCGTAGCCGTCCTTGGTGGAGCGGATGAAGGAGTCGATGCCGACGATGCGGGCGGCCTCCTCGACCTGCTCCCTGGTGGCGTTCCTGTTGCCGTAGACTATGTTGTCGTAGAAGGTTCCCTCGAAGACGAAAGGCGTCTGCTGCACGTAGCCGATGTTGCTGCGGAGGTAGCCTAGCGACCTTTCCTTGTAGTCGACGCCGTCGACCAATATGCGGCCGCTAGTCGGCTCGTAGAAGCGGCAGAGGAGGTTGACGGTGGTGGTCTTCCCCGATCCCGTCTCCCCGACGATGGCTAGCGACGTCCCCTTCTTGACGTGGAGGCATAGGTCGTGGATGACCTCGACCTCGGGGTTGTAGGAGAAGCTCACGTGGTCGAAGACGATGTCGCCCTCTAGCGGCTCATAGCTCTCCTTCTTGGGGCTAAGGATCGTGCCGTACTTCTCTATGACCTCGGGGGTGTCGACTATCTCGATTGGCGCCTCGAGCAGCTGCATGACCTTCTCGGCCCCGGCCTGCGAGGCCATGATGTCCCCGAAGACCTCGGATATCGACTGCAATGGGGAGTAGATCGACTGCACGAACCCGACGAAGAGCACCATGAGGGCCGGCAAGGTCGCGGATTCAAGCGGGAATAGCCCGGAGAGGGCGCAGCTCACGATTATGGCGATCATGGCGGAGGATATGAGCTCGAGCAAAGGCGAGAAGAAGGCGTTGACCCGCATGGCGCGCCACCTCTTATGCCGGATGTCCTCGGTGATGTCCTTGGCCTCAGCGTCGATCTGGTCCTCGACCGAGAGGGTCTTGATGGTCTTGGCCCCGTCGATGGCCTCGGCGAGCCAGCCCACGTAATGGGAATAGGCCGCTCTTGCGGTGCGGTGGCGGGTCAGAAGCAGGCGCTCGAAGATCGGGACGATGATGGCCACCAGGGGTATCGAGGCCAGCACCACGAGGGAGAGCATCCAGTTCGAAATGAACATCGTGATTACGGTGAACGCCAAATCGAAGACGGCCCATAGCACCGAGCTAAGCGAGTTGGACACCACGTCGCCGATCGAGGCGGTGTCGTTTTGCATCCTGGCGATGAGCCAGCCGCTGGAGTTGCGGTCGAAGTAGGAGAAGGGGAGCAGCTGGATCTTCTCGAAGGTGTCTTCGCGGAGGGCGTTCATTATCTTCATCGATAGGATGTTCTGGGTGTAGAAGAGCAAGAAGACCATCGCCGCCCTGATCAGGAGCATGATCACCAATATCCCCGCATACCAGGCGTAGCTCAGCTCGACTTTGAAGAAGAAGAACAGCTTGACCGGCAGCGTCATGTCGAAGATCGAGGTGATGCCCATTTCGGCGGCGTCGGTGCAGCCCTGGATGGCGGCGGCGTTCATCAGCGGGATGAAGCTCGAGTCGTAGTAGGTGACGAAGACGGTCGTCAAAAGGCAAGCCACGACGAGCTTCCATTCCTTCTTGGCGTAGCGGAGGACCTTGAGCCACACCGAGAGGTTGACCTTCTCGGGCAGCTTCTCCTCCTCGAATGCGAAATGACCAGCCATTATGCCATCCTCTCCTGTATGGTCGCGATGCGCGAGTAGGTGCCGGGTATCTTTATTAGTTCGGCGTGGGTCCCCATCTCCTCGACCTTACCGCGGTTGAGGACTAGGATCAGGTCGGAGTCCTTAGCCGACATGATGCGGTGGGTGATGAGGATCGTGGTGGATTTGACCGCCTCCTTGAGGCGCTTCCTGATCTGGAGGTCGGTCGCGGTGTCGACGGCGGAAAGCGAGTCGTCGAAGATGAGCACCGGGGCCTTCGAGAGGACGGTCCTCGCGATGGCGACGCGCTGCTTCTGGCCGCCGGAGAGCGTGACGCCCTTCTCGCCGACCGGGGTGGCGTAGCCGCGGGGGAAGCCCTCGATGGCCTTCTCGACCGAGGCGGTCCTGGCGGCGCTTCTTATCTCCTCATCGCTGGATGAGGGGTGCGCTAGGCGGATGTTCTCCTCGATGGTCTTCGAGAAAAGGAATGGGTCCTGCAATACCGGGACGACCTGCTGGCGGAGGCTGCTCTTCGATAGGCCTTTGATGTCCTTGCCGTCTATGAGTATCCGGCCCGAGGTCGGCTCGTAAAGCCTGGTCAATAGGGCGGCCAACGTCGATTTGCCCGACCCGGTCCTGCCAAGGATCGCCATGGTTTTGCCCTCCTCTAGGTGGAAGCTCACGTCGTCGAGGACGAGGTTATCCGGGTCGTCGGGGTAGGCGAAGCTCACGTGGTCGAACTCGATGTCGCCCTTTATGGCGAGCCTTTCGCCCGACTCGATGTCCTCGATGGGGGAGTCTAGCAGCCGCCTGACGCGGTCGTTGCTGGCTATGACCTGGCCGAGGTTGGAAAGCGTGGTGGCGGTCGAGCGCAGCGGCCAGACCATCATGTTGACGAACATGAAGGCCACCGCGACGGTGCCGGCGATGATCTCGCCCTGAACGGCCAATAGCAGCGAGTAGGCCAGCGCTATGGAACGGGCGAGGAAGATGAAGATGTCGCTGGAGGCGAAGAAGAAGGAGCTCATGACCCTCCAGCGGCGGAACTTGTAGGAGAAGTCGTCGAGCTTCTTCCCGAACTGCTTTATCTCGAAGGTCTCGGCGTTGTAGGCCTTGACGATGCGGACGGCGGCGAGGTTCTCGCTTATCTTCTCGGTCATCGCGGCCTCGGCGTCGTCGGTTTTCCTATACCTCGCGCGGACGCTTTTGATGAGGAAGAAGGAATAGACGAACATTATCGGCAGCACGGACAGCGATACCACGGTGAGCTTCCAGGAAAGCGAAAGCAGCACCCCGATGCAGAGGGCGGCGATGAAGAAGGTGTAGGTCACCTGGTTGACGTCCATGATGATGAAGCGGCGGAGGACCTCGACGTCGCGGGTGCAGGTCTGGATGAGGTCGCCGGCCTTGTTCTGCTTATAGTAGGGGTAGGGCTGGCGCTCGAGCTGCTCGAAGAGGGTGAGCTGCATCTTCTTGTTTATGGAGCTAGAGGCCCGGAAGCGGAACAATCCGCGGCCCATGGAGACCAGGAAGGCGATGACGGCGAACCCGGCGATGGTTATCGGGAGGATGTAGAGGTTGTCGTAGATGAAATCCGGCCCCTGCCCATTGGAGAGGATGCGGATGATGAGCTTCTCGAGGGCCTCGGCCCGGTCGAGCTCCCTATTAAGCGCATCGACCAGCACCTTGACTAGGAAAGTCGAGCACACCGAGCAGATGCACATCAATAGCTGGAATACGAAGTTGAAGGCGTATATGACCCCGGTGCCTTTGATCATCTGCCGCATTGTCTTCAGCAAGCTCTTCATAAGAGATAATCATACTAAAGTATGCGTTTCCGTCCATTACGAAATTCAGGGAAAAGCGAATATCGGCCTTTTGCGGGGAAACGCGAGTCCATCCGGATCGGCGGATGCTTGACTGGCCGTTAAGTGACAATGTAAAAGCGACGTAGGCCCCTTAATTCGTGCCCTTGCCTGAATTTTCTGCCCATTTTCGCGATTGTCCTGTCAAAGTTTGACTAA
>CASFCI010000009.1:0-57107 GCA_949293175.1 uncultured bacterium | reverse complement strand
TATTCTAGGCAATCCGAAAGGCGAAATCTAGGGGACGTAGGTTTTCGGATTGCCTAGAATATTGCCATTAGGCCCCCTTGACAAACCTTATCCATTTTTTGTTTCCCGAAAGGCCAAAAACGTCAATTTTCTTTTGTAAACGCTTTCATAATTCTGTATTTTTTCATATTTTTAGTGATAGCGCTTACTTTTATAGCTTTTTTATTCGATAAAAAGCCTGTTTTCACTTGTCAAAATATGTAAGCCTTTTCAGGAAACGCTTACAAACTTTCCATTTTTATAAACATCCATATATTTATGCTGTCGGTGAAAAAGCCCGCCGACAGAATGATAGGAGGAAAGACCATGAATCAGGAATACCGCTTCAAGGACTACGAAGAGCGCCCCGACAAAGACGAAATTGAAAAGGTCGATGTCTGCCGCAAGTATGCCTGCGCCATAGCCAATCTCTACACCAGCTATTCGCTAGGGCGCTTCGGCTTCTACGCAAGCTTATAATAGTCCGAATTGACAGGGCCCGCCGATGTCGGCGGGCTTTTTCACTGCCTATCCAAATCTATGAGATTGCGGAATTCAATCCTTTTCCCTTGCAGCAATATGTAGCGCCACGTGGCGTCTATCTTCGATATGGTGCCGTCTAGGAAATGGAGGAAGCCGTCGTCATAGTACTTCGCTTTGACTTTCTCACCGCAATAGGTGGTAAGTATCTCGTTTATCTTCTCCGCCCTTTCATTGGAGATGCGCGGCTTGGATATCCTGGCTTTCTGCCGCCGCATCAAAGAAAGATAGCTGGCCTGCTCCACCAGCGACTGATAGGGCATCCATTTCATCATCCCGCGATCGGAATTCATGCGTTGTGCCCTCCTATCTGCTTATGGCGCTGCTTGATGGTCGAGTCCTTGCAAAGGCTAGAGGCCCTTAGGCAAAGATCCTTGCCGAACCGGTTCTGTATAGCATCCACCATAAGGTGCAGGTGCCGACGCTCCTCAGCCTCTTCATCCGATACGAACACGCTGTTTTGCCGGTACGAGTAAGAGGACAGTTTGGCGAAGCTTATGCCCAGTCCGCGAATCGGCTTGTCCTCAATGAATTTTTCGAAAAGATGCATGATATGGCCATAGAGGTCATCGTTGTCGTCGGTCGGGATGTCGAACGAGCATTGCCTAGAGAATCCCGAGCAATCCGAATAGCCGACGTAAAGCCCAATCCGGCTCGCCCTATTGCCGATCATCCTCAGGCGAAGGCAAAGGTCGTCGTTCATCTCCCGAAGAACAAGCCTCGCCCCTTTGGCATCGTAATCGCGCATCAGCGTCTGGCCAATCGATATATTCCTCTCCTTAGGAACGTATTTCTCGCGGATGTCGCTGTTGTCTATGCCGTTGGCCAAATCATGAAGCTGCTGCCCCAAGACGCCGAACTCACGCTTAAGCAAATAAGGCGATGCCTTGGCCAGCGATTCCACATCGCGTATGCCGAGACGATATAGATGGCTTGATATGCCGTCGCTTATCCCCCATATCTTGGTTATCGGCCTTATTGACCAAAGCTTGGTCTTAACGTCGTCGTAGGTCCATCTTGCAAGGTAGGGTGGCTTCTTCTTTCCTTCGTTATCCAAACATATCTTTGCCAGGAACATATTGGGGCCAAGGCCACAAGTGGCGACCAGCCCAAGCTCGTCCTTGATCCGCTTCATTATCTTGAAGCAGAGTTCCTCCTCGCTGCAGCCATATAGCTTCAGATATGGAGTCAAGTATAGAAATGACTCGTCCACCGAATAGACGTGGATATCTTCTTCGTTGAGGAAATCCAAAAATATCGATACGACTTTTGCGGACATTTGCAGATAATAAGCCATCCTTGGCTTGGCGAATATCATGCCAGGGACGTCAGGAAGCGACTTAACCCGGCAAACGTTGGGAATGCCGTATTTCTCCTTAAGGTAGGGGGTCGTCGACATGACGATGGTATTGGCGCTTCTGGTGGGATCAGCCACCACCAAAGGGGTCGAGAAAATATCCAAACCGCGGCAAGCGCATTCGCAGCTCGCGTAGAAGCTTTTCAAATCTATGACCGCGTAAGTCCCTCTTCTCATGCTCGTCTCCGGTAAGGCAAATCATACGAATAAAAACTTTCCTTACCAGTCTTGATTTATGCCCCGGCAAAGGCTTGCATAGAAGCCATCAGGCAAATTTCAAAACAACTTTTTCGCTCTTGCCAAAGTCCGATTGCGACCGCCGAGCAGAAAGCGGAATAATGCCTGTACCCGTTTCACGGATGTTTCATTTTTATGAAAACAAGATGCTTGTTTCAGGGGTTGAGAAGTATATAATAAGGCGGCTCGGGGCATTAGCTCAGTTGGGAGAGCGCATCGTTCGCAACGATGAGGTCGTCGGTTCGATCCCGATATGCTCCACCATGTTGGAAAAACACCTATGATGCATGGCATTGTAGGTTATTTTTTTATCAAAAATTACCAATTCGTGCTCACTATGTCGCATCCTGAATTTTTATGGTCCTATCGTGACCGTCGAAAATAGTCAAAAATACCTCAAAATGTTCGAACCACCGCAATACGCACACCGCAATAGTACTTCGGGTTCGAATTTTCGCAAATTATAAATATGGATATAATTTGATATATTTAAAGCGTGCGATTTCGCTGAAGAAAGTGGTCACGGTGTTCCTTCGGTTGTTAAAGTTTATGGTGAAGAGGCATATGTTTTTTCTGAATATTTCATCGATGTAGTAATCCCGTTTAATAGAGAAGGTTTTGATAAAACAACCAGAAAAACAACCACAAAACAACCAGAAAACATAGAAGAGGAAATAATTCAATTAATTAAAAATAATGAAAAAATCTCTAGAAAAGATATAGCTATTGTTTTGCATAAAACAGAAGGAAGCATTAGGCATTATCTAAAAAATTACATGAGCGAAAGATTATCAAGCATTCAGGGCCAGACAAAGGCGGCTATTGGGAAATAATCAAATAAAAATAAGAATAGAAGATTTTTCTTAAGACATTAAAGGCGTTCGCTTTCTAATTTTGAGGGCATTTAAGGCGTTTTCCAAGCACATGTTGGAAAAACACCTATGATGCATGGCATTGTGGGTTATTTTTTACTCCCCAATAGCCTAAGCCATATCAAGCGTGGCCTTTCGCATTTAAAACCCGTTTTTCAGCGGGCGTTGATCACTTTATGCCGATTAGCTCTTTGAAGTGCGGCAGTCCCTCGCACCAGTCGCAGAACACATGCCACTCCTTGAGCTTGTGGTTCCGCCTTTGGTGGTACATGGTCTTCAGCTGCTGATAGTTGGTGGTCATTGTAGCGGATAGGCAGAAGCCGCACGGAAGCGATGCCACCAGCACCCTCCACTTGGCCTTCTTCTGGTCGCGGTGCTCGTCGTCATCGGGTATGGCGTTGTACTCGCCGACCAATTCCCCCATCCTCTTTATTATCAAAGGATCGGTTTCGTCTACGCATTGCGAGCCGATGTCGAACTTGAGCAGGCAATGCATGGTCGACTGCGATGATATGAATTCGAACCAGTGGTATCTCTGGGCCTCCTTCCACCAATAAAGGGGGGCGCTGACATCAAGCTGGACATTTATGCCCTTGAGATAGTTGTCGTGGCCTTCGCCGCCCTGGCAAGAACCGAGCTTGGCGGCCCTTAGGAAATCCTTGTCGGTGGCTTCCGAGGTATCGATCTTGGTCCTCATCGGGTTGCCAGAGGCCTTGACGGCCCTCTCCAACCCATAGACATAGTAATTGCTGATTGAGAAATTCATTTAGCGGCCTCCATAAGATTCTCCATAAGGGCAAGCCTGGTGAGCAGCCCCACCCCACCCGGAACCGGGGTTTGCAGCGCCACCGGCAGGTTTGGCATGGCGTCGCCGTGGAGCTTGCCATCCTCTCCCCTACTTATTCCGACGTCGACTATATAGGCGCTCGGCTTATACTCGAACCGGCCATCGAGGAACCCGATGCGGCCGATGGCCACCACGATGAGGTCGGCCATCTTGATGTAGGCCGCCTTGTCCTCCTCGCTGGTTTTGGAGTGGAGCACCGTCACGTTGCAATCTAGGCTGAGCAGCAGCTTAGCCATCGGCTTGCCGACTATATCGCTGCGCCCCAAAACCACCGCGTTCTTGCCTCTGAAGGAGAAGCCGGCGGCCTTAAGGTATTCAACTATGCCCTTGGGGGTGCAAGGTATGAATTTGGTCAACGGGTGGAATCCATCTACGTCTTTGTCCGGATCTATGGCCAGCTTTATCTTCTTCTCGTCGATGTGCTTAGGGAGCGGGAGCTGCACGATGAATCCGTCTATGGAATCGTCGGCGTTGGCTTTCCTCACCTCGGCAAGAAGCTCGTCTTCGGATATGGTTTCTGGGAATTTCTTTAGCAGCACATCATAGCCAAGCTCCGCCCCATCCTTGAGCTTTCCCCTAACATAGGAATTGGATGAAGGGTCGTCGTTGGCCTGAATTATCAAAAGCGTCGGCTTGCGCGACAAGCGGGAAGCCTCTAAGCGAAGCTCCTGCTTTCTATTCATAACATAGGTTTTAACGTCCATCGGAAAAGAATTGTACCATTGGAAAAGAAAAATACTTAGCACCAAAGAAAAACGCCCCGGTTGGGGCGCCTTTGGATTTATAGTGAGGAGCTGACGGACGAAGCGGCTTCGCTGGCGGAGGTCGAGGAGACGACCGAGATTATCAAGGCCAGGAAGAGGAAGACGATCGCGAATCCGAAGGTCAGCCAAGTGATGACCTTCTCCGAACCCCTTTCCTTCGTCTTGGCGAAGACGTTCAAGCCGCCGCCGGTGATGGCGCCGGAAGCGCCTTCCGATTTGCCGCCTTGCAGAAGGGACAAAACGATGATTATCAAACTGACAATGATGAATATGATGTCATACCATTGCAATTGCATTCATTTCCCTCCTTGCGGCTATGCGTGTAATAACATAGACTAAAAACCTTGTTTTTACAACTGGAACATTAAGCCCGGTTTATTTGGTTTTGCCGGTGCCTTTTCGCGTTTTTATGCATTTCGATGCCAATTTAAATCCAGCAGTTTGATGACGTGTTTTTCCAAGCGTTTACTGAAACAAGCAACTTAGATAATTGCAAACTAAGCGTTGTTTCAATCATAGTTTCTGAAAGTTACATGTAAAATTTTGTAAAATTCACTCTTTGAATTCCCAATATTCATCCAATGAATAAACGATGTTAAGGCCTTTGCCGTCGTATTCTTTGTTGCGGTCGACCAAGATGTAGTCGAGTCCTGCCGCCTTGGCCGCCATCGCGTCTTGTATGGAGTCGCCAACATATATGCACTCCGATTTTTGGGGATTGCCGAGGTGACTAAGGCCCATCAAAAGCGGCTCTGGCGAAGGCTTGCCGTGCTTATACATATCGGATCCTATGATGGTTTTGAAATAATCCCTCCAACCAAAACGATTGAGAATCAAAGCGATATGCTCTGAGCCGTTTCCGGAGACGACAGCCATGATATCTCCACGTTTATGCAGCATTTGCAGGATTTTTTCAACTTCAGGAAACGGTTTGATCAGCTTTAGCGATTCCTCTTCGTCAAGCGCTTCGACAATCCGCTGCACAAACCTGGGATAGTCTTCCGGCTTAACTTTCATCTCCTGCATGGTCTCAAGAAGATTGTGATGCATGAAGTGCGCGCATTGCTTTTCGCTAACGTGCATCCCAATCAAATCGAAGCCAGCCCGGTATACTGGAACCAGCGATTCCCTGGTGTCGGCCAGCGTGCCGTCAAAATCAAAGAAAAAGATGCTGTGTTTTTTCATTTTTCCAAACTCGCTTTCGCCTCAAACATGATATCTCGCAACTCAGCCGCCCTCTCGAAGTCGAAAACCTTTGCAGCGGCTTTCATCTCCTTTTCAAGCTCGGCGATATAGCGTTCCATCTCCTTGCGGCTTGTCTTGCCGTCTTTGTTGACTATGCGCTTCGTCTCGTCCTCGCTGTTGGATAGAGGCGGCCTTATTTCTTTTATAATGGTGGTTGGGACAATGCCGTTTTCCTCGTTGTAGGCTTCCTGGATCTTCCTCCGCCTCATGGTCTCGGCAATCGCCTCGTTCATCGAATCGGAATACGTGTCGGCATACATGATGACCATGCCGTTGGCGTTTCTGGCAGCCCGCCCTATTATCTGGATAAGAGACCGGGTGGAACGGAGGAACCCCTCCTTGTCCGCATCAAGTATCGCGATGAGGGAAACCTCGGGTATATCAAGCCCTTCCCTAAGCAGGTTGATGCCGACCAAGACATCGTATTTTCCTTTGCGCAGCTGATAGATTATCTGGCTGCGTTCGAGGGTCTTGGTCTCGTTGTGAAGATAGGTAACCTTTATTCCCTTCTCCTTAAGATATTCGGTTAGGTCCTCGGCCATCTTGATAGTCAGCGTGACTATCATGGTCCTCTCATTGCGATCGATTCGCTTGTGTATCTCATTCAAAAGATCGTCGATTTGACCCTTAGGCGGCCTAACCGAGATAATCGGATCGAGCAGTCCGGTGGGACGTATGATTTGCTCAACCACCTCATGCCCACATTTATCAAGCTCATAGTCGCCCGGCGTGGCGGAAGTGCAAACGACCGAGGATGGCATAAGAGCTTCGAACTCCGAGAAGTTCAGCGGCCGGTTGTCCAAAGCGCTTGGAAGGCGGAAGCCATACTCCACCAGCGTTTCCTTCCTCGACCTGTCGCCGTTATACATGCCTCGTATCTGCGGGATCGTGACATGCGACTCATCTAGCAATAGCAGGTAGTCCTTCGGCATGTAATCTATCAAGGTGAATGGGCGTTCGCCCGGCTTTCTTCCGTCTATGTGGCGCGAATAGTTCTCTATCCCCGGGCAACGGCCGAACTCAAGCATGCTTTCCATGTCCTGCCTCGTCCTCATCTCGAGCCGTTCCGCCTCCAGGAGCTTGCCATTCGCCCTGAAGTAGGCCAGCCTCTCGTCAAGCTCGGCGGAAATGGTCTTGCACGCGGATTCGATTCTCCTTCTGGTCGAAGCGTGGTCGTAGGCCGGGAATATCGGATAGGTGGCGTAGGTCCTCTCTATCTCGCCGGAAAGGGTGTTGATCTGTAAGATGTTCTCAACTTCATCGCCAAACAAATCGATCCTTATGTAATGGTCATGAGTCATCGGCGCGATGTCGATGACATCCCCGTGGACCCTGAATGTGCCGGGCTTTAAATCGAAGTTGTTCCGAGTGTACTGCGCATCGATAAGATGCTTATATAGGTCCTTGCGGTCTAACTCCTCGCCAACCCTGATCTCAAAGATAAGCCCCTTGTACTCGGCCGGGTCGGTCAATCCGTAAATCGCGGCGACCGACGCCACGACGATGGTGTCGCGGCGGCTGAGGACGGAGTTCATCGCTGAGGTCCTCATCATGTCGAGCTCCTCGTTGGTGACGGCGTTCTTATCGATATAGGTGTCCGATTTAGGAAGATAGGCTTCTGGCTGGTAGAAATCGAAGTTAGATATGAAATACTCGACGCGGTTCTCTGGAAAAAGCTCCTTGAACTCACCATACAGCTGCGAGGCGAGCGTCTTGTTGTGGACCATAACCAAAGTCGGCCGGTTCAAAGCGGCGATTATGTTGGCGTCGGTGAAGGTCTTGCCGGTTCCGGTGGCCCCTTGAATAACCTGGATCTTCTTGCCTTCGTTTATTCCCTTTAGGACCTTCTCGATGGCCGCGGGCTGGTCGCCGGTCGGTTTGAATTTTGAGACAAGTTTGAAAGGCTTGCTCTCGTCATTCATGCTCTTTGCTCCCGGATTGGCGCTTCTTTCGATAAACAATCGGCGCAAAACCCTCGCCGTTTACCGCGGCGGCGTTGACCATTGTCAAGAAGGCCTTGGGATCGGCTTGGGCAATGAAACGCTTCAGTTCCAGGGCCTCGGTCTTGCTCAAAGCGACCCTGACCATCTTGCGCGGGGTGCCGGTATAGGCCCCGGTGGTATCCAGAATCGTGCAGCCGCGATCGAGATCGTCTTGGATGAAATCGACTATTTCCTGATACTTGTCGGATATGACGTCGCAGAGGATGAAGGTGTTGCCCGAGACGAACGTAATCTGGATTAGCAGCGATGCCATGAAGGCTGACATTATGCCGATGAGCCCCATTGGGATGTTATTCGGGATGTCGTAGCGACAAACCATGCCGATGATGACCAAAGTGGCGTCGATGGCGACAGAGGTCGTCGATTCCTTGATCGGGGTGTATTTGGCGACTATGGCGCATAGGATATCGACCCCTCCGGTCGATCCGCCGCCTTTGAAGGTTATGCCAACCCCCATGCCGACCAGCACGCCGCCGAAGATGCCACATAGCAATGTGCCGATCATCGGCTCATCCAAGCTTACAAGCGGATCATAGATGAACTTCACCGCGTCGGTGCGGTAAAGCAAGGCGAAGAAGGCCGGATAAAGGATCGAGGCCACGAAAGTGTGCGCGGAGAACTTCTTGCCTAGCACCAGCAATCCGACCAGGAAAAGCCCCACCGTCAAAACAGCGGTTACGATATCGACCACTTCGAACTGTATGCCGGCCATATCGATGTAGTACTGGATTATGACGCCGATCGAGGAGACGCCTCCGGTGACCAATTGCGAAGGAACTATGAAAGCCGCATTGCCCAAAGCCAACAGGAACGCGCCCACGACCATCAAAGCGTAGTTGCGGACCATCCCGTAGATTTCCTTTTTACTCAGCTTTGGCTTTTTTAGCGTCATTCTCCTTGGCCTCCATCTCCAAATAGGCGTACATGAAAGGATTCAGGTTCCCATCCATTACCCCTTCCACATCACCAGTCTCATAGGAGGTGCGAAGGTCCTTGACCATAGTATAAGGCTGGAAAACGTAGCTTCTTATCTGCGAGCCCCACTCTATGTTCTTCTGCTCTCCGACAATGGACTTGAGCTTGGCGTCGCGCTCCTCGATCTTCCTCTGCATGAGTTTATCGGTAAGCATCGACATGCACGTGGCCTTGTTCATAAGCTGCGACCGCTCGATCTCGCACTGCACGACGATCCCGGTCGGGATATGGGTGATGCGGACGGCGGAAGATACTTTGTTTACGTTCTGCCCGCCGGCGCCGCCCGAGCGGAAGGTATCGACTCGAAGGTCCTTGGGGTCGATGACGATGTCGGAAAGGGCGCCGAACTCGGGGATGACATTGATTGAAGAGAAGGAAGTCTGGCGCTTCTTCTGGGCATTGAATGGAGAAATGCGGACTAGACGATGAACGCCTTTCTCGCATTTCAGCATGCCATAGGCATCATCTCCGCTTATCTTGACGATGGCGCTTTTGATGCCGGCCTCGTCGCCGTCTTGGATATCGATGGCCTGGAATTTGAATCCGTTTCGCTCAGCCCAGCGCTGATACATGCGCAGCAGCATCAGCGACCAGTCCTGGGCCTCGGTCCCGCCGGCTCCCGGATGAATTTCCAAGGTGCAGTTGAGCGAATCGTATTCGCCGGTGAAAAGCAATTCGTGGCGAAGGGCCTCGCATTCAGACGAAAGCTCTTCCTCGGACATGGAAATCAGCTCAAGCATATCCGGGTCTTGATTTCCGTCGTCGGAAAGCATCGCCAGTATATCCTGATAGGTGGAGACGGCCTTTTTATAGCGGTCCAGCTTCTTCTCCAGATATGAGAGTCGGCTGGAGACGGCCTTTGCCGTGTTCTGATCGTCCCAAAAGCCCTCTTGGGCTTGCTTGGCTTGCAATTCGGCGATCTCTTTTTCTATCCTAGGCTGGTCAAAGAGAGTCACCGAGCTGCGAAACCAGTTTGCCCAGCGACTGGGCATTCTGTTTTAACTCGACTAGCTCTTTCATATATTCCCTTCTTTATAAACGTATGTAGTGAGAAGGCCAAGGCTACTTGGTTTCGGCCTTGGCTTCCTCCTTAACCGGTTCAGCGGCAGGCTCGGCCTTGGCTTCTTCAGCCGGCTTCTGCTCCACCGCGGGCTTAGTTTCCTCAGCAGGCTTATTCTCTCCCGCAGGCTTTTCCTCGGAAGAAGGCTGCTCTTCCTTCTTCGGGGCGGCGGGCGCGACGTTGATGCGCGGCTTGACGTTGAGGAAGTTGTACACGCAGTCGACGGAGATGTTGGTGTTCATCTCGCGGAAATAGGCATAACCTTCGTTCACGTAATCCTGAAGCGGGTTGGTCTGGGCGTAGGAACGCAGGCCAATGCCTTCGCGTAGATGCGACATCGTGTCGATATGGCGGGTCCAGTTGCGGTCGATGACCGAAAGCGAGATGGAACGCTCGATCTGATCGGAGACCTCCTTGGGCCAGTCCTTCTTCCGCTGTAAGTAGCGGCCATATAGGAACTCGCCAAGGTCGGCTCCGCCCTCATCCACCGGGGCTTCGTCATAAGCCTTGTACGGGAAGCTACCTTCGGGAACGAAGGCCGGCTCGACCAATTTGCGCAGCGCCTCGGCATCGATGAGTCCGTCGTCTTTGCCTTTCTGGGTGGCCTTCTTAGCGAGGAAGAGGCCGGTCTCGGCGAAGAAGTCGTGAATCATGTCCTCGATGTCTTTGGCTAGCAATATGGAGTCGCGGCGATCGTAGATGATCTGGCGCTGCTTGGCCAAGACGTCGTCGTAATCGAGCAGGTTCTTACGGGTATCGAAGTTGCGGCCCTCGATCTGCTTCTGGGCATTGGTCACGACGTTCTGGATGATCTTGTTCTCCAAATGGTCGTCGCCTAGCTGCTTGATGAAGAACTCGCGGCGCTTGTCATCGACGAAGCGGCGGATGAGCTCGTCTTCGAAGGAGACGTAGAAGCGGGAATACCCGGGGTCGCCCTGACGTCCGGCGCGGCCGCGTAGCTGGTTGTCGATGCGGCGGGATTCATGGCGCTCGGTGCCGAGGACGCAAAGCCCACCGAGCTCCTTGACCCCAGGGCCTAGCTTGATGTCGGTGCCGCGACCAGCCATGTTGGTGGCCAAGGTGACGGCGCCCTTCTCGCCGGCGTGGGAGATGATCTCCGCCTCGCGGGCCTGGTTTTTGGCGTTCAATACTTCGTGCGGTATCCCGGCTTGGGTCAGCAAAGCGGAAATCTCCTCGTTGGATTCGACCGAGACGGTGCCGATCAGGACCGGCTGGCCCTTCTCGTGGCGGGCCTTGACCTCGTCGACTAGGCCGCGGAGCTTGGCCTTGTGGGTTCCGTAGATGTAGTCCATGTCATCGATACGGGCAATCGGGCGATTGGTCGGGATGACGATGACCTTCATGTTGTAGATCTTCTCGAATTCCTCTTCCTCGGTCTTGGCGGTGCCGGTCATGCCGGACATCTTCTTGTAGAGGCGGAAGAAGTTCTGATAGGTGATGGTGGCCAAAACGGTGGTCTCCTGCTTGATCTCCACGCCTTCCTTGGCCTGGATGGCTTGCTGAAGTCCGTCGTTGTACTCGCGGCCTTTTAGGATACGTCCGGTGAACTGGTCGATGAGCTGAACGGTCCTATCCTTGTCCACCATGTATTCGACGTCGCGGTGCATGACGTAGTTGGCCTTAAGGGCTTGGTGAATGCGGTGGACCAGCTCCTGGTTCCCCGGATCGTAGAGGTTGCGGACGCCGAACATCCTTTCGGCCTTGTCCGCCCCGGCGTCGGTAAGAGAGCAGGTCTTGGTCTTGATGTCGACGGTGAAATCGCGCTCGGGCTTAAGGCATTTGACGAAGCGATCGGCGACCATGTATTGGCTGGCCGCGGCCTTCTGACCGCCGGAGATGATAAGCGGGGTCCTGGACTCATCGATCAAAACCGAGTCGGCTTCATCGACGACGGCGTATTTCAATCCACGAAGAACGCGGTTGGATAACGACTGCGTCATGTTGTCGCGGAGATAGTCGAAGCCGAGCTCCGAGTTGGTGGTGTAGGTTATGTCGCAAAGGTAGGCTTCCTTCTTCTCGCTTGATGACTTCGACGATAGGTTCACGCCGACGGTCAAGCCGAGGAAGCGGTAAATCGATCCCATCCACTCGGCATCGCGAGTGGCTAGGTATTCGTTGACGGTGACTACGTGGACGCCATCTCCGGTGAGGGCGTTGAGGTAGACGGCCATGGTGGCGGTAAGGGTTTTTCCTTCGCCGGTCTTCATCTCGGCAATGTTGCCATCGTTGAGGACCAAAGCGCCGATTATCTGAACCTTGAACGGGAACTGCTTGATGGCGCGCCAAGCCCCTTCCCTGGCGACGGCGAAGGCCTCGTATTTGATATCTTCGATGGTCTTGCCCTCTTTGAGCATTTTCTTGAACTTAGCCGTCTTCTCGCGCAACTGATCGTCGGTGAGGGCCCGCATCTCGTCCTGATAGGCGATGACGCGGTCGGCTTCGCGGGCATAGCGTTTCAGCTCGCGCTTTTCGAGATGGAATATTGATTCGATGATGTTGGCCACTTTGGACTCCCTAAAAAACAGCGTTTAAATGATAACATTTAAGACAATATGGCTCAATCAGTGATTTCGTGAGTTTTGGTGGGCGTTTTGGCGACCACCAAAACCCTTAGCCTTTTTGGCTTGGCGAGCTTAAGCAAACGAAGGCAGGCTTTGACCGTCGAACCGGTTGTGTACACATCGTCGAGCAGCAATACCTTCCTGCCGGAAAGAGCTGACCCGTCGAGCAGGCGGATGTGCTTTCCGACCTCTAGCCTGAGCTCCCTTGAAAGGTTGGATTGCTTCTCGACTTCGTCTTTGGCAAGGACGTTGATTATCGGCAATCCAAGCGGCTTGGCTATCTCGACCACCTGATTGAATCCCCGTCGCTCATCATGGCTTTTCGATGATGGCGCCGGGACGATCACATATCCATGAAAAGTCAGCTTCAAAACCGGGAGAAAATACGATAGGAAGGACTTGGCGAGCTCGATGTCCCCGCAGCCTTTCAATTGATAAAGCGCGCTGCGGAAAGCCTCGGAATATTCATAAAGCGCCATCGCCTTCACATCGCCCACTTTGAAGCGGAGCAGCATCGGATTAAATTGTCGATGGCAGGATGGGCAAAGGCAAAGATCGCCTAATAGCGACCGGAAGCTAATTGGCTTTATCGGCTTGAAGCAGTTTAGGCAGAAACATGTTGCATCTTTGGATTTCGAGCCTCGCATCCAGCATTCCTTTCGATTCCGATTTGGCAAAGAAAACCACCTCGCCGTCGGGGGCGTCCTTCTTCCGTCCCGCCCGCCCAGAAATCTGTATCAGGCTCGCGGCGTCATAGATTGGCGAGTCGGCGTTGTATATGAGCACCTGCAGGCCTTTGACGGTTATCCCCCTTTCGAGCACCGCCGTCGTGACAAGGTAATTCAGCTTCCCCGCCTTGAAGTCGGCGATTATCCTTTCCCGTCCTGCCCGCTTGGAATTCACGAAATTGCCTTTTTTGCAAAACAGCGAGGTTTTGCGGTATAAAGACTCGGATTCTGCAATGGATGGAACGAAGACGAATGATGGCTTGCCAGATTTTTGGAACTGCCTCAGCTTCCTGATTATCGCCGCCTGCTGAAATAGGGGCGGGCCCAGGCAAACAGCAGGCACCGGAATTGGATGACGATGGAACCTGGTGTGGAGAGTGAGCATGTCCTTGCCAGGCCCGCGGAAAGACGATACCAACTGTTTCGATGGGGTGGCCGACATCATCACAAAATGGCCTCTGACCGACCGCTTGAACATCGAAAGGAGAACCTCGGAACCCTTAAACGGGAAAGCGTCGACCTCGTCCATCACCAGCAGGTCAAAGTAGTTTGGGTAGCGGAAAAGCTGATGGGTGGTGAGGATGACGCAATCGCCTTCGAGCTTTGATGTGTGCCCGCCGTAGACCGCGACTATCCTGTTCGACGGGAACGCCTCTTTAAGGCGTAGGAAAAGCTCGATGACCACATCGCGTCGAGGCAAGGCGAATCCGACCCTGAGCCCTTTGCTCATGGCATATCCCAAAACCGCATAGCTTATCTCCGTCTTGCCCGAGCCGCAGACGGCATAGATCAAGGTGTCCTTCCCTTCGATGAAATTCGAAAGGACTCTGTCGCTTAGCTCTTTCTGCTGCCTAGAAAGCGTATAGGAAAGCGAGAGGTTGACCGTCTTCTCCCGCTTAGGCTCAAAGGAGGCCTCCTCGCCGGAAAAGGAAATGCATTTCCGGCAATACGGACGGCCGTTTATCCTCCCGATGAAGCGCTCATCGGAGTTTCCGCATCGCTCGCAGACAAACGATTTACCCACATCCAACAAGTAGGTGCGGATTCAGAATTGGTAACTACTCTATTTCGTCGACGCGGCGATGGTGCTTCTGCAGGCTGGAGAACTTCTCGGTGAGGAAGATATCGACCCGGCGCAGCACGTCTTCCTCCTTCATGTAGGCGGCCCCGAAGCTTATGACGTTCCCGTCGTTATGCTCCCTGACCTTGCCGGTGACGACGTCGTCGTATCCGATGCCGCACCTTATGCCCTTGACCTTGTTGGCCGCGATGCACACCCCTTCTCCGGAAGTGCAGCAGACTATGCCTAGCACCGATTTGCCGTCAGCAACGTCCTCCCCCACTTTCTTGGCGAATATTGGATAGTCGCAGGAAGAGGCGCTGTGGGTGCCTTCGTCTAGGCAATCGAATCCCATTTCGGCAAGGTGGCTCTTGATATGCTCCTTCAAGGCGAAGGCGCCGTGATCGCAGCCAAGGGCGATAGATGGGGCCTTTTGGTTATAGACCTTCACTATCTCGTCGAATTTGATCGGGCCTTCCCGGATGAGCTTGGGGCTGCCTTTGACCGATAGGTCGACGATGGTCGATGGGGTGTTGGAGCGGCACTGCCCGTCGATAACGTATTCCACTTTGGAGTCGAAATAACCTTTGGCGGTCTTCGAGTCCAAAGCCGGCGCCAAACCAGAGGGGTTGGCCGAAGGGACCAGAAGCGGGTACCCGGCCTTGTCTATCATGTTGATGACGTCCTGATCGTCGGGGATGCGGAATCCTATTGTCGGCAACCCGAGCGTTAGATAATGTGGCACGCCTTCCCTTGCCTTAAGCAAAACGGTGATCATCCCAGGCATGAACGCCTTCATGACCGCGATGGAATAGGCATCGACCTCAGCGAGCCTGGCTATCGGGGTAAGCGAGGCGCACATCAAGGTGAAAGGCTTCTCCGGCGGGCGGCGCTTAATGGCGACCAAGCGGTCGAAGTTCTCCTGCTTGTCGGCCTTGACGCCTATTCCGAAGACGGTCTCGGTCGGGAAGCAAACAGCGTTCCCCTCGTTTAACGATTTGACGGCGAGGTCGACCTGGTCGAATCCGATGATCTTGGTTTCCATGAATGACTCCTATTCCAGGAAGATGAACAGGAACCGATCGAACCCGTTCATGTCCTTAATATATTCCTTCTTGTAGCGGTATATTCCGGTCAGGTATTTATCCATCAGCCCATCGAGGAAATCGGTGATGTCATCGTCTATCTCGAAGCAGATGAGCAAAGTCCCCTTCTTGACCTTATCGATGTTGGCCAATACGCCTTCATAGACGGAATCATTCTTATCTAGCCATAAGGCGCTGGAAGGCTCGAAATTCCTAACCGAGGCCTGCGCCTTGTCCTTTGAGGCTATATAAGGCGGGTTGGAGACGATTATGTCAAGGTTCATGTTGGCCTTGATGTAAGGCTCAAGCGACCTCCCCTCCAAAAACGATATCTTGGTCCCGTTGTCCTCGGCGTTCCTTTTGGCTATATCCAAAGCCGGCTTCGAAATGTCGGAAGCGGTTAATAGCCAAGAGGGGAAAAGCGACTTCAAGGCGATGGCGATCGCCCCCGAGCCGGTGCCGATGTCGGCGACCACCAGGTAGTTCCGAGGGTCGTAGTAATCGAGGATCCTCTCGGAGATGTTCGCGACCAGCTCCTCGGTCTCCATTCTGGGGATGAGCACGTTTTTATCTACATAGAGCTTATGCTCGAGGAAGTTGGCTTCATTGATGATGTATTCGACTGGCTCTTGGTTCAAAAGCCTCGCAAATTGGCTGTTAAATAAATCGATTTTGTCTTGGCTTATCTCGTCGTCTTTGTGATATAGGACCTCGATTTGCGTCTTAAATCCCAAATCATGGGCCAGCAAGATTCGCAGGTCGGCGGACAATATGCCTTTGTCTTTTCCTTCGTTTAGCGCCTTCGAATAGACATCGAGTATCTTACTCATGCCCTTCCTCCTCAAGCAGCTTCTGCTCCTGGTCGAAATGGATAAGCGCGTCGAGTATTGGATCAAGCTCGCCTTCCATCACCCGGTCGAGCTGATTGATGGTGAACCCGATGCGGTGGTCGGTGACGCGGTTCTGGGGGTAGTTGTAGGTCCTTATCTTCTCTGACCGCTCGCCGGTCCCGACCTTTAGCTTCCTCTCATTCGCCCGTTTAGCATCCTCTTTTTCCTGATAGAACGCATGGACCTTTGCCCTTATCATCTGCATGGCGATTTCCTTATTCTGCAGCTGGGCCTTCTCGGTCTGGCAGCTGACGACCAGCCCAGTCGGGAGGTGGGTTATGCGGACGGCCGACTCGGTCTTGTTGACGTTCTGCCCGCCGGCGCCTTGGCTGTGGTAGGTGTCTATCTTTAGGTCGTTGGGGTTTATCTGGACGTCGACTTCCTCGGCTTCCGGCATGACCAAAACGGTCGCGGTCGAGGTGTGGATGCGCCCGCTGGCCTCGGTCTTCGGAACGCGCTGGACGCGGTGGGCGCCCGATTCGAACTTAAGCTTCGAATAGACGTTCTCGCCTTTGATCATGAAGGAGACCGACGAATAGCCGCCGGCCGCCCCAAGCGAGGCGTCGAGGATCTTTATCTTCCACCCCTGCTTCTCAGCGTATTTGTCGTACATGCGGAAGAGGTCTCCGGCGAAGATGTTGGCCTCATCTCCCCCGACTGCGCCCCTGATCTCGACGATGATGTTCTTCCCGTCGTTTGGGTCTTTCGGCAAAAGGATGGTCTTGAAGTCGCATTCCATCTGCTCCATCCTCGCCTGATCGGCCTTGCGCTCCTCTTTGGCGAGTTCCGCCATCTCCGGGTCGCCGGAGTTCTCAAGCTCAAAGGAATCCTTGACGTTCTGCTCGAGCCTCAGGTACTCCTCGTATAGGTCGTAGGCCTGTTTGAGATCCGCCCTTTCCTTGCTAAGTTTCGTAAGCTTGTTCAAATCAGATGAGACGTCTTCGCTGGACAGCTCGCTCTCGATCTGCTCATATCTTTCCTTGGTCGCCGATAGGCGTTTCCTCATGCTGTCTTCCATATATCAAATCCCGTATTTGCGCGGCTATTATAGCATTGTTTGCTATATCTCCTAATCTTTGATTAGCCCTAGGAAGAGGGGGATATCGAAGGTATAATCTTAGACGGCAATGTCATATAAAGCGCTATACAACAAATACCGGCCCAGCACTTTCGAAGAGGTCGCCGGTCAAAGGAACATAGTACGCACGCTGCAGAACGCGATAGCCTCCGGGAAAATCGCCCACGCCTACCTTTTCTGCGGGCCGCGCGGAACCGGAAAAACGTCTTTGGCCCGCCTTTTCGCCAAGGCGCTGGACTGCGAGGAGGGCATCGGCCATCAATGCTGCCATTGCTCCAACTGCCTCGCCATCGCCGAGGGCAATCACCCCGACGTCATCGAGATAGACGCCGCCTCCAATAACGGCGTCGACCAGGTCAGGAGCCTGATATCAGAGGTCAACTACGCCCCGATGAAGGGCCACTACAAGGTCTACATCATCGACGAGGTCCACATGATGAGCCAAGGCGCATTCAACGCTTTGCTGAAGACCTTGGAGGAGCCCCCGGAGCACGTCATATTCATCCTGGCAACCACCGAGCCGCAGAAGGTTTTGCCGACCATAGTAAGCCGCTGCCAGCGCTACGACTTCGGCAAGATCGACCGGCTAGACGTCATAAGCCGCCTGAGCTTCGTCATGCAGAACGAGAAGATCCAGTATGAGCCGGAGGCCCTAGAGGAGATCTTCGAGCTTTGCGACGGCGGGATGAGGGACGCCCTCTCCCTGCTTGACCAGGCCATCGCCTATTGCGGCGATAAGCTGACGGTCGACGGGATAAGGGAGCTTTTCGGCCTCTCCTCAAAGAAGGAGACCGTCGAGCTCATCCTCTCGGTGGCCAAAGGCAGGGTGATCGACATCCTCGACAAGCTCGAGCGCTTCGAGCAGGGGGGAATCGACGTCAAACGCCTGACCGGGGCGATGCTCACGATGCTGCAGGACGACCTCATCTACTCGAGGACCAAAAACGCCGGGCTGCTGGACTCGCTAAGCGAGGAATACGCCAACATACTTTCCGCCGCGGTCCCGCCGCTACTAGCCAGCAAGATGATAGAGCAGCTGCTCGACGCCCAGATGGACTACCGCAACGTCAGCAACATCCGCGCCTTCTTCAAGCTGACTTTGCTCCGGATATCGGCCGAATGCGTTGAGGCAGTCAATCCGTCCAAGCCAATCGAGGCGCCTAAGCAAGAGACGCCCGCGCCAGCCAAGGTCGAGGAAGCCGAGCCGACAGTTCAGCCCAAGGCCGAGGAGGCTAAGCCCAAGGTCGAGGAATCGCCTAAGGAACAGCCGCAGCCCAAACAAGAGGAAGCCAAGAAGCCAGAACCCGTCCCGGTTGTGTCCAAAACGGAAGAACCCAAGCAGGAGGCGAAGCCGAATGAGGCTCCCGAACCATACAAAGGCGGGATTTATAACGGGACCTCGATACCCGATTTCCTGTTAAAATCCGATGAGGAGCTAGAGGCCGAGGAGCCGGTTGCAAGCAAGATGGCCAAACCAGAGCCCAAGATAGAAGCCCCCAAGCAGGAGACGAAGGAAGAGAAGAAGTCGCCCGCCATAGACGTCAATGCCATCAAGGCCACCTCGTTAGTCGGCGAAGGCGAGCCGCTTGAGCTAGACGACGCCACCATCATCGGCGTCCTCGTCCTGGCCTCCAAATACAAGGTCGAGAGGAAAACCCTGGTCGAGAAATGGAGCGCCTTCCAGGACATGAAGCTCGATCCCAAGATCGGCGATGCGGCGGCATTGCTCAGCCAGTCAAAGCCGATGGCCCTATGCCAAGACGCGATAATCCTCAGCTTCAACTCGCCCCGATTGAGGGAGAAGGCGGTGCTGAAGGAGAACCAGAAGACCATCGCCTCGCTTCTAGGGCAACTATTAGGCAGGGAGGTCTTCGTCTATTCCCTCGACCGGATCGGGTCGAACAAATACCTAACGATGTACACCCAGATGTCGCAGACCGGGGAATTGCCCCACCGCGACCAGGTGCAACTCAATATCCCAAGAATATAAAGGAGAGAAAACATGAACCCAATGCAGCAGATGCTCGCCCAGGCCCAGAGGATGCAGCGCGAGCTCAAGAAAGCCAACGACGAGCTCGACAAGAAGGAATTCACCGCCTCGAAGTCCGGGATGGTCACCGTGACCATGACCGGCAACAACAAGGTAGCCAAGATCGACATCGACAAAGACGCCATCGATCCCGACAACGCGGAGATGCTTTCCGAGACCATCGCCTTGGCCATCAACGAATGCCTTGAGCAGATCGCCGCTGAGCGCGATGCCATCGAGGAGAGGATAACCGGCAAGGCCAACCTGCCGTTCTAACATGAAGGAACTGCCCACTTACTCCGCCTTGGTCGACTCCTTCTCCAAGCTGCCCGGCGTCGGGAGGAAAAGCGCCGAGCGGATGGCTTTCTCCGTCCTTGAGATGGGGGAAGAGGACGCCGAGGAGTTCGCCAAAGCCATCCAAGACGCGAAAAACCGGGTCAGCAAATGCCCGATTTGCGGGCTTTACATGGAAAACGGCGAATGCGAGATCTGCTCCTCTTCGACGAGGGACCACTCCACCTGCGTCGTGATCTCCTCGCCCAAAGACGCGCTGGCCTTCGAGAAGATAAACGGCTTCCAAGGAGTCTACCACGTCCTCGGCGGCTTGCTTTCGCCATCCAAAGGGATAGGCGCGGACGAGCTTAGGATCAACGAGCTGATAGGCAGGATCGACAAAGAGGGCATCAAGGAGATCATCATCGCCACCAACCCCACCATCGAGGGGGAGACGACCGCCCTTTACATCTCCAGAATCCTAGAGGGCAAAAACGTCGTGGTTAGCCGGCTGGCCTATGGTTTGCCCGTCGGGGCGAGCCTCGACTACGCCGATTCGCTTACCTTGGAACGTGCGCTAAGCGGGAGGAAGAAGCTATGAGTCTTTTCGTGACATTCGAAGGCGGGGAGGGAAGCGGAAAGTCAAGCTGCCTAACCAAAGTAGCCAAGGATTTGCAAAACGCCGGATACGAGGTCGTGATAACCCGCGAGCCGGGAGGCACCCCGATCTCCGAGCAGATAAGGAACGTCATCCTCGACAAAGCCAACACCGACATGGATCCGATGACCGAAGCGTTGCTTTACGCCGCCAGCAGGAGGCAGCACCTGGTGCAGAAGATACTGCCCGCCCTCCGCGAGGGGAAGATCGTCCTCTGCGACCGCTACCTCGACTCCTCCCTTGCCTACCAAGGCGGGGCCAGGGGGCTCGGGATAGAGAAGATACTCGCCTTGAACCAATACGCCATCGACGGCCAATACCCCGACCTCACGCTTTTCTTCGACCTCGAGCCCGAGGTGGGCCTTGAGAGGATCGAGGAGAACTCAAACCGCGAGGTAAACCGCCTAGATCTAGAGAAGCTAAGCTTCCACCACAAGGTCAGGGACAGCTTCCTCAAGCTCATGGAGATGTTCCCCGGCCGCTACGTCAGAATAGACGCCTCCAAGAGCCGCGAGGAAGTTGAGAACTCGGCCTTGGAGCAGATAATAAAGAGGCTCTGATGGGATTCGGCGAGTATGTGAAAAACGCGCAGCCGGTCCTCTACCGGATGTTTTCCAACGCCTTGCATGAAGGCCGGCTCGGACACGCCTACCTCCTTCTTGGCGAACAGGGCGTGCCGCTTAAGCAGACGGCCATATACCTAGCCAAATCGATGCTTTGCCTGCATCCCGACCCGTTGGCCGACGAATCCTGCTCGAGGTGTCTTCGCATAGCCAACAACGACTACCCGGACTTCAAGCTGGTGGAAGGAGAAACCGAATCGGTCAAGAAGGATTCGGTGACTTCCATCGAGGACGACTTCTCCAAGACCCCGCTAGAAAGAGGCGGGAAGATGGTCTACGTCATAACCCAGATCGAGAACATGACCCCCGACGCCGCCAACTCGATATTGAAGTTCCTAGAGGAACCAAGCGAGGACACATACGCCATCCTGACCGCCAACAACGAGTCCAAGGTCCTGCCGACGATAATAAGCCGCTGCGAGGTGTTCCGCCTGCGCCTGTTGCCGCTAGAGCAAGTCAGGGAAGAGCTTCGGAAAAAGGCGGCATCGATGCCGACTGGCGATGGCAAGCCGCTTAGCATCGGCGAGGAAGACGTCGAGTTGCTTTCCTGCCTATACAACGATGCCGCGGTCTGCCTTGAAACGATGGCCAACCCGGATTACCTAGCCGCCAAGGAAGCCCTGAAGCAGCTGCTGGACGCCTATGGCCAAGGCAAGGACTATGCCAGGTTCGTCATGGAGAAGGACGTAACGGCCGCGGTCGGAAAGAAACCGGCCCTGAGGATGTTCTTCGATTTGCTCTGCCTGGTGCTCCAAGACAGCATAGACGGGGGGAAGAAGCTGCCGAGCTTTGCTATAATGGCCTCAGGCCTATCCAAATCGGTAACGAACCTGCAGGATAAGCTATTGCAGACGTTGACCCTTCGCCAGAAGATAGAGACGAACGTCAACCCCGGGTTGCTATTGACCCACCTTTCCAGCAAACTGGGGGAGGATTGATCCATGGAAGAAACGAAACTTTACTATGTGGGGCTCCATTATCAGGGCTCCGACAAACCCTATTACTTCTCGACCACCATCGGCACGCTCGCCTTGGGCGACATGGTAGTCGTGGACACGCCAAACGGCGAGGAGGCGGCTTTCGTCTGCATATTGCCGCGCTCGGTCGCAACCTATTCCAGCAGTCTGGCCCTAAAGCCGATACTAAGGGTCGCCAGCAAGTCGGACAAGAACAACTTCGAGTACAACAAGCAGCAGGCCCTCAGGGCGCTAGACATCACCCGAGAAGGGATAAAGCAACTCAACCTCCCGATGGACCTCATCGGGGCCGTTTACAACCTCGAGGGCAGCAAGGTCACGATAACCTACACCACCCCCGAGAAGCGCGTCGACTTCCGAGAATTGCTCCACATAATAACCCACCAGATCGACGGCAGGGTGGAGCTGCGCCAAATAGCCGCCCGCGACAAGGCCAAAATGATCGGCGGACTCGGGTCATGCGGGCTGCCGCTATGCTGCTCGACCTTCCTAAGCGCCTTCGAGGGCATATCGATATCGAAGGTCAAAAACCAAATGCTATCGATAAACATCCCGAAGCTCTCCGGCCAGTGCGGCCGCCTGATGTGCTGCCTCGCCTACGAAGACGATACCTATACAATCGAGAAGAAGGACTTCCCGCGCATCGGCACGGCAGTCAAGCTAGACGGCATCGAGTACAAAGTCGATTCTTTCAACATCATTTCAAGGACCGTGAGGCTGGCTACGGCGGCCAAAGACGACTACAAGACCTATCCGCTAGACGACGTGAAGGCCATGATTAACGGCACCTATAAGAAAGTCGAATCCACCAAGAAGGAGAACGAGTTCTCGCTCCCCGATTTCAACATCGTCGCCACCGGGGTCAAGGATGCCTCCTACGGCGGCATGCACCCATCTTCCAACAAAGGCAATTTCCGCGACATCGCCAAGCGCGACGGGCAAAGCAACAACCGCCGCGACAACCGCGACAACCGCCGCGGCAAAGGCCAAAGCCGCCCGCAAAACGGAAGCAATCAGCAAGCAAGCCAGCAATCTAACCAGCAGCAAGGCGGGAACCGCAACCGGCACCGCCACCACCATGGGCACCATCAAAGGAGCCCCAAGCCGAGCGGAAGCAATGAATAGGGAGCTGAACTTCTCCGGGCCGAGCCCGATACTTTACCTGATCGCCACCCCCATCGGGAACCTTTCCGAGCTCTCGCCGCGGGCGATCGAGGTGGTCAAATCGTGCGACTACGTCGCGGCCGAAGACACCAGGAACTCGGGGAAGCTGCTTTCGTTCTTCTCCATAAAGAAGCCATTCATATCCTGCCATGAGCACAACGAGGAGGAAAGCTCATCGAGAATCGTCTCCTTACTCAAGGAAGGTAAGAAGGTCTGCTATATGTCCGATGCCGGCTATCCCGCCATCTCCGACCCCGGCAGCCGCTTGGTTGCCAATTGCCTTAGCAACGGAATAAAGGTCGCGACCGTATCCGGCCCCAACGCCGCACTAAACGCCTTGGCATCCTCGGGTCTAGACAGCGCCCATTTCTATTTCTTCGGCTTCCTCTCCGCCAAAGAAGGCGACAAGGCCAAAGAGCTCGACGACCTGAAGAGAAGGAAGGAAACCGTCATCCTCTACGAATCGCCCCACCGCATCAGGCGGACCCTGCGATCGCTTTACGAGTCCTTCGGCGACAGGCGGGCCGTCATCGGCAGGGAGCTCACCAAGGCCCACGAGGAATTCATCCGCGGGACGCTTGGCGAATTCGTATCCCTAGACGAGGAAACCCTCAAAGGCGAGATGGTCATCGTGATCGAAGGGGCCAAGCAAGAAGAAAAGCCCGTAGAAGAGGAAACGATAAAGCAGGCTCTGCTAGATTGCATAAAGGCCGGATTAAGCGGTAAAGATGCCGTAGAAAAGACCGCAAAAAGCCTGCAGGTCCGCAAAAAGACGGTTTATTCGCTATACCTTGAACTTAATCAGAAGTGACGCGGGAAGATCTTGTTGAAGTCCCTCCTGCGCCGCTTTTCTATTTCCCGATAGACGACATAGGCGGCGGTGCCGATGATTCCGACCGCGGAGAAAGCCAAGCCCTTGTTCAGGTCGGGCGTGAAGTAGGAAAGGACGTAGCTGACCTCGCCTTCGGGCGCCAAGAAGCCGACCAGACCGCCATTAAGCTTATACATCGGACAGTCGATCTTGGTTCCGTCTTCCAAAGTGGCGACGCATTTCCACCCCTTGTCGTAGCCTAGCTGGGTGCAAACGATCTCGTCCTCGTCATATGAGGTGTCGAACGTGAACGAATTGGCGTGGCGGACGACGTTCTGCAAGCCCCTAGAGGAGATATAAAGCGCGTCCTCGTCGAACTGCTCCCTGTCCTTTATGGCAAAGGTCAGGGTCGAGAGGCTTACTTTCTGCTGGATGTAGGCGCCGCTAGAGTCCTTGTGCTCGGGCCAGATCAGCACGATCTGCTTGACCCGCCCATGGGCGTATAGCCCGATGGTCGAGTTGGAATAGGTGTTCTTGTCGATGGCGGCCACGTTGCTAAGCGCCTTGCCCTCGAATCCCAGCACCTGGTTCTCCTTGATGTTGCCGTCCTCATCCATCGTCTCGCCGATCGCCATCACCCGGGGCATGTAGTCGTATTGCGAGGTCGACGATCCGTAATATGAGGTTGAGTTGTAGTATTTGAACTCGATGTAGGCCCCGTCATAGCTTGAGTTGAAATACGGACCCGAAGAGGGCGTTATCACCAGATGGTCAGTGCCGCAGCTAAGGGAGTCGCCAGAGGAGAAGACCTTGCGCGAGGCGTAGTTGTCTATGATGTAGGCCGCCCCTTCGTCGGCGTATTCCGCGTCGTCGGCCGGCAAGACGAAATCGCCTTCGTTGGGCGTGTATTTGAAGGCGGTTATCCCTCCGCCGGTTACCCCATATCCATAACGGCGGTATCCATAAAGCTGGTATAGCGCGTCGTCGGTGGCGACTGAAGGTATGGTGGTGGTTGAGAAACCAACCGGCAGGATGGCGTCGTCGTCGAACACCGCCCCGCGGGATTCGATCTCGGCGGTCTGGATGCGGCTGCGCATATACCCGGCGGAGTTGCCGGGGGCGCTAAGCAAAGGCGAGGAACCATATTCGTCCTTCTCAAAGCGATACAGCATGCTTTTGTCGACGGCATGCCCCAGGTTGGGGAGGTATTCCTCATTCACGCGGTACACCCGGTAGAAATACCGATTCACCGAAAGCGATGGGACCTCCTCGGCGCCGAAGGGGATGTTCTCCCCGGCCCAGATCGTCTTGTTGATCCTCCCGTTCTCGTTGTTGGTGACGTAGTAGCGGTATCCAAGCACGTTGTCCACGCCCCACCGCTTGCCGCGGTATTGGGCGCTCCAGCCGGGGTTGAGGTATTTCTTGTCGCCATAGGTGGTTTGGGTGCTAGCTTTGTACTTCATCCCGTTCATGACGGCGAAGTCCTCGGCCTCGAAGTTCATCAGCGAGTGGAAGGAGCTGGCCTCGGGAAGCCCGACGGCATACTGATAGTTGTCGACCCCGGCGGCGGAATCGAAGCTCGCCCGATAGAAGCCATCGTCCAGAGACTTGATGTTGTCCGCCATCCTGGTGTTGTCGTTTAGGCTGGATGCCCCGCCCATGAACTGAGTGGAGATGTCCCAGGTAGAGATGAAGTTGTAAGCGCAATTGCCGGCGGCTATGACCTCAATGGCGATGACGGCATATAACGCCTTCGGCAGCCAATTCTTCTTAGCCCCAACGAACATCACGATGCCAATCAGCCCGAGCATCGAAAGCTGATAATAGAGATAGTATTCCCTCGATAACCCAAGGTAAGAATCATCGTCCGGCATCAGATATTTGCTGAAGAAATAGGTCAGGCCATTCGGGTTGGAGATAGTGACGTTTTGCAGCATTACGTAGATCAAAGCATAGGAAGCGACCGTCACGATTACGGCGGTTATCGCCCCATAGAGATAGAAGAACGGTGAGATCTGCTTCCGCTTGTCGAATCCATAGCATCCATAGGCGATTATCTCTGGGATAAGCACGAAGAACCATCGCCCGTAGCCATTCCCGGAGAAGGCGAAGAAGAAATAGTAGGCGAAGGTGGTGAATAGCAGGAACATCCCGCCGAGGATGGCGATCAAATGGTCAAACCTCCTCTCCTTGATCGAGATGAGGATCGAAGAAAAGAAGAGGATTATGAATGGGGTATAGCAGTATAGCGAGGCCGTCCAGGCGTCGTAGACCGAGCTGGAATCGGGAACCAGCAAGGGCAAGGTCTGGAAACCGGCGGTCGGAAAAAGGAATGAGATAAGTGGCATCAGCTCCCGGGCCGGGTTGTCGCCAACCTCCTCGAACAGCAGCGACAGGAAGGTCGCGGCATCGAGGCTCTTAAGCGATTCCAGCATGCAGCTTAGATACGCCCCGCCGATCGAATTGGCCCGGCCGGTAAGCGAGCTTTGCCTAAGGCTTGGCAGCAGCATGAACATCCCAAGCATTAGCCCCAAGGCAAATCCGGATACGCCGAGGAGCATCGCCCTGACGTTCTCCGCCCCGCTGCGCCTCCTCACCGTTAGGAAGAAACGCCAAAGCGCGTATATGACCCCCCAGATGCACATCGGGACGAGCAGCAGGAAGCAGGAGACCTCGATCATGAACAGCCCGAGCACCAAGTAGCCGATCTTCCCCTCGGCTATGGTCTTCTCGATGCCTAGCAGGACCAGGGGAACGTAAGCCAAGGCGGAGACGAAGCTAGGAAACCCGACCATGAAGGCGAAATACCCGGAGAAGGCCATGGCCAAAGCCCCGAACCTCGCGGTCCATTCCCTGATGCCGAGATACTTGAGATAGGCCCTGGCCCCCAAAGCGCAGATGAGCAGCTTGACCACCGTGAAGATGGCGAACATCTGGGGGATCCAGGAACGCGGGAAAAAACAGAGCAGTATTATGAAGGGGTCGAATAGCCCATAGTATGCGTTTGCCCCGATGTTGTCGTTCCCGATGAACACCAGCGGGTCGTAAAGCGGGAACTTGCCGGTCGAGAAGAACGTTATCCAGGTATCGCGGTAATCGTAGGCAAAGGGAAGGTATTGGTGGGAGTAGTCCCAGTTATAGGCGCTGGAGAAGCTGTTGTACAAAAGCCCGGCGGCCATGAAGAGGAAGCCGATGACGACTATCGAGACGCCGAAATAGAAAACGCTTTGCCAGTCGAATAGGAAAGGGCAGCGCTCGTGCAAGAACGCGCCAAAGGAAAATCCGGACCGGTAGCTACTCAGTCCGCCGCGCTTCTTCCTCTTGCTCTCCGCCATCTTGGTTAACGGAGGCTATTGTAGCATCTTCCCCATGGGAAGCGCTCTCGGGTTTTGCTGATTCGGAAAGGCCGACCACGTCGCTAACCGGTATCGAGAAGGCGATTCCCTGCCCCTTGGTGGCGATGCCGGCCCCCTCGTTAATCTTCTTAAGAACCGCGTCGCGGATCGATTCCTCGACCAGAATAAGGACAACCTCCTTTTCCGGGGTAATCACGACCCCGAACAGCTTCTCCATGTCCTTGTTCCCGGTGCCGCGTCCGGAGAAAACCGTACCGCCCTTTGCCCCCGCGGAACGAGCCGATTCCATCACCAGGTCGGTGAACCCGTGATTGACGATGCAGATGATCAGTTCGTGCTTGCTCATTTTTCTTTCCTCCAGAAACGACGTTTGCGGCTTTCCTTTATCTCGGCGAACCCGGAATTGGAAAGCATCTTGTAGGCCGACACGCCCATAACCGCATCAAGCGGCAAGGCATAGCAGATTCCCTTGCTCAGCTTAGAGACCGAGAAGCGCTGCTCCAAGGCCTGGCGGATTATCGGCCAGCGGTCTTCCTTCACCACCGAGAAGACGATGGTCTTCTTGGTGTCGGAGAGGCCGAGCATGTCGATTATCGTGCTGGGCGCGGTGCCGTGGCCATGGGTATGGACGGTGAAGTAGGCCTCGTTGTCGTGAAATATCTTCCCGATGGCGTCGCCTTGGCCCTGAGCGACGATCGCGGTGGCCAAAAGCAGCCTATGGAGATTGTGCGTTTCCTCAAATGGCTTCTTTTCCATCTTCGCTTCCTCCCAATGGGAAATGTATGACCTGGTCGTCGCCTTCCTGGATCAGTAGCTTCCTGGTCTTGGAGACGGATATTCTGATCTTGGCGGTCGAAACCAGCCCCATCGCCTGCACGACGATGATCGGCATCATGGCGACCATGGCCACCAAGCCGAACCCGTAAAGGTATGGATCCTCGCCTTGCGCATAAGCGAACCCGATGCAGAAAGGCAATATGAAGGTCGAGGTCATAGGCCCTGAAGCCACGCCGCCGGAATCGAAGGCGATGGCCGTGTAGATCTTCGGGACCAAGAAAGACAGCACGAAGGCGATGATATATCCCGGGATAAGGTAATACATGAGGTCGAACTGGAAATAGGCCCGTATTATCTGCAGGCACACGGCCGTGCCGATGGAAAGCGACATGACCAATAGCATCGTCTTCTTCTTGACCGTGCCGTCGGATACGGTTTCGATCTGATCGACCAAAACGTGAACCGCCGGCTCGGCCAAAACGCCGAATAGGCCGAATAGGCCGCCCAATATCAGGGCGATGTAGACGAACGATTCCGACGAGCCAAGCGTCTGGCCGAGCTTTGAGGCTATCGGCATGAAGCCGTACTCGACGGCGGAAAGGAACATCACCAAGCCGAAATAGACTATCACTATCCCGACGACTATGCGGAGAAGCTTTTTCCGCGGCAATCTGATGAAGGCGAATTGGTATATCAGGAAGAAGAGCAAAAGCGGGCCGACCGAAAGCGCCACGTTATATAGGCTGTCCAGCCAGGCGTGTCCTATGTTGGCCCATAGGTTCGGTCCGATCGAGGAAAGCGGGTCGACATAATCATCGACCGATGGCAGGCTTTGCCCCGTCGCCTTCATGATGGCGGCGATGACTATGACCGAGAGTATCGGCCCGATTGAGCAAAGGGCGGTGAAGCCGAACGAGTCGTCGAACCCCTCTTTGCCATGGCTGGAGGCGATGCCAAGACCGAATCCAAGAAGGAAGGGGACAGTGACCGGACCGGTGGTAACGCCGCCGGAATCGAAGCATATCGGCAGGAACCGCGGGTCGATGATGTAGGCCAAGGCGAAGGCGAGCGCATAGAAGGCAAGCAGCATGATGTTGAGGTTCTTGCCGAAGAATACCCTGACGACCCCGACCACGAGGAAAATACCGACCCCGATGCCGATGGTCCATATGATCACCTGCTCATCGATGCCAATCTGGCCCGAAAGCACGGTCAAATCAGGCTCGGCGATGGTGACCAGTACCCCGAGGGCAAAAGTCATGAATATGACCAGGAAGAAGTTCTTCTTCTTAACCAAGGATCCGCCTATCACGAGGGCGATTTCGGTCATCGACTGCTCGGTCCCGAGATTGAACAAAGTCATGCCGATTATTATCGAAACCGTCGAAAGAAGGAAGCCGATGAGGTCTGAATTGGTCATCAGGTAGCTTTCGGCGATGGTGCCTTCCTTGATGGCGAATTTCTCCACTATGAAAACAATGAGGATGACGATTGCGATAGGCAACGTGGAAAAGCAGCTTTCCTTGAGCTTGTAGAGAGTGTTGATTGCCGATTGTTTCATCTATGAGCCCTCCTTTGCTTCCCTTTCTCAATCTTAATCATCGATTTGGTCTTCTGACCACGCTTATTCTGAACCGAGTTCGCTTTTTTGATAGATTCCGTCATCGGCTTCTTCTTGAAGAAAAGGGTTTTGAAGCATTGAGGCATCGGGGAGACGAAATCATATTCCTTGCCGTTTAGCGGATTGGTGAAGGAAAGCTCGTAGGCATGCAGGCCAAGCCGCTTGATGGGGTCGATCGGCTCGCCGTACTTATCGTCGCCTATGACGTAATGGCCTATGTGCCCCAGCTGAACCCTGATTTGGTTCTTCCTTCCGGAATGGATGTCGACATCGAGCAACGTCATCCCATTCCCTTTGGCGATTACCCGGTAATTGGTTATGGCGAGCTTGCCTTTGTCCTTGTCTTTGGTAACGCGGACGAGCTGGAACGAATCTTGGTATAGATAATCCCGCAAAATCCCTTCTTCGCGTTCCATTTCCCCCTCGACTATCGCATAGTATTTTCTCTTTCCGACTATGCTTTGCCACGAATTCTGCAGCGCTTCCCTGACCTCATAGGACTTCGCGAACACCAAAACCCCGGATGTGTCTTCGTCGAGGCGGTGCACGACGAACGCCCGGCCTACGCGCTTATTGGCAAAGTAGTCGCTCACCATCCGATAAGCCGTCTTGCCCTTCTCCCGCTCGGTGGCGGTTGAAAGCAATCCCGATGGCTTGTCGATCGCTATCAGGTCGTTGTCCTCGTAGATTATCTTCAGCCCCTTAGATTCCCTTTTGGCGATTGGGTTCTTTGAGACGGTGACGACGTCCTCCGGGTAAAGCCTGTAGTTGTATTGGGAAACCGGAACGCCGCCGACGGCGACCTGATGGTGAGTCAATAGCCCCTTCAGGGTCTTCCTCGGGGTTGATGGCATCTTGAAAGAAAGGAACTCCAATAGCTCGGCTTCCTTATACACCGGGAAGTCCTTTATGGTGCGCGGATCGATTATTCCTTTGTTGCCGCGATGAGCTTTCTTGTCGTTCTTATTCATCTATGAACTCCATTAGCCTGCCGAGGGCAGATTCCATGTCCTTCTTGCCGAGATAATAAAGGTCGTTGAGCTTCTCCTTATCCTTGTCGGCAACCTTAACCGTCGGCGGGACGGAAGGATATACGACGAAGGCCTTGCCCTCCCGCTCGAGCTTATCCAGCTCCTCCATCTGGCGGTTATAGGTATCGGGCATCTTCGAATAGCATTCGATGAACTCCGGGAAAGACTTATACATCGAGCGGCAAATCGACATCGATAGCCGCTTGATCGGCTTTTTGCGATACCCCTTCTCCCTGGTGGCGATGACCACCACCTTGTCCATGCCATGTTCCAAAGGAACCATGTAAGGCAGGCTGCAGGCGGGGCCGCCGTCGAGGCATGGCGTGCCCTGCACATACACTGGCCGGGAAAGAAGCGGCAAGGAGCTGGAAGCCTGAAGCGCCTTGAACGGGTCGGGGGTCTTTGATTTAAGGAAATCGACCCGCTTTCCGGTATTCAGATCGGTGGCGCAGATGGCGAACTCGGCTGGGTTGGAGGCAAACTGCTCGAAGTTGAACGGACTTTCCTTCTTCGGGATTTCATAGAAAAGGTAATCGAAATCGAAGGCGGTGCCCTTGAAGATGGCGTTTCGAACCGAAACGAAGCGCGGATCGCCCATCAGCTCGGCGATCACAAACCTCGTCCTGCCCTTGTCCTTCGACAGGTAGTTGGCCAGGGAAAGCGAACCGGCTGAGGTGCCGGCGACGAAAGGAAACTCGACGTTATGCTCAAGCAGAACATCCAAGGCTCCGGCAGCGTAAATGCCGCGGGTACCCCCGCCTTGCACCGATAAGCCTATCCTAACGATCCCCATACTTTGTATATCCCTCAAAAAGTGTAAAATCAACATATGAAATATTCAAAGATTTTCCTGCTTTTCCCACTCATTGGGATTTTAGCCGTTTCCTGCGCGCCGAAAAGCCTTTCTTCCTCGGTTGAAAACTCCACCAGCAGCGAGGAGAGCTCTTCGGCGACCACCACCCAGCAGCCGATCGTCTCCGAAGACGGAGTTTACGACTTCTACTGCGTGAACGATTTCCATGGTTCGATACTGGAAAGGGACGATTCATATTACGAATCGGGGATAAAGAAATATTTCTCGAAGCTAAAGCAGCTTAAGGAAGCCGATCCGGAGCACACCTTCATCTTCTCCGCCGGGGACATGTTCCAGGGATCGCTTGAGAGCAACTATTACTACGGCCAGGTCGTGGTCGACGCCATGAACGAGGCGGGATTCGACGCCATGGCGATAGGCAACCACGAGTTCGACTATGGTCAGGATAAGCTTTTCGCCAATATCGAGCTGGCCGATTTCCCATTCCTAGGGGGCAACATATTGAAATGGGACGGCGGGCAAACCGATGAGCCGTTCGACGACAGGATCAAGGCCTCGACCATCATCGAAAGGGGCGGCAACAAAGTCGGCATCATCGGTATGATCGGCGGCACCCTCGAGACCTCGATAACCGGGGCTTGCATATCCAACTGCTACTTCGCCAATCCGGAAAAGCTGATTAAGCAGGAGTCGGAAAGCCTTCGCGCTCAGGGATGCTCGATGATCATCCTCCTCATCCACGACGACGTCAGGTCGCTATATGGCTTCAGCGACATCAAGGATTACGTCGACGGGGTCTTCACCGGGCATAGCCACAGCAAGAACCTGACCTTCATCGGCGATGGCGTACCGGCCGTCCAGAGCTATTGCAACGGGGAATACATCTCCCACTTCACCTTGCAGATAAAGGACCTCGAGGTCACCTGCACCGATAAGGAAATCATCGAAGCCTCGCCGTCTTGGACCGTCGATCCGGAAATCGAGGCGGTGGTCGATTCCTACCTAGACGAGGATTTCGAGGCGATGGCCAACCGCGTGGCCGGCACCTTGAATGGGCAGCTGAACAAAACCGAAGTCGGCAACCTCGGGGCGAGGGCTATATACGAAGAATACGTTAAGAAATACCCCGACATCATGTTTGCCATCGAGAACTCGCAGCGCGCCTCCCTCTACCCAGGCGATATAACCTACTCCGACCTATACAAAGCCACCCCATTCACCAACGAGGTGTGCATTATCGAGGTCCAGGGCGTCGACATAGTGAGCATGCTGGGCCGCAACTGCGCCTACACAGACAAAGAAAACGCCTTTGCCTCAATCGAGCTCACCGAATACTATCAGGTGGCAGCCATCGACTACCTGGCCACCCACCAAAGCGAATCGAAATCCTACGACTATTTCCCTTCGCTGAATAGCGACGGGAAGATCATCGCCTCTTACGCCACCTATCCGATGGACCTGAGCTTTGACTACATCCAAAACGAGCTCGGCGGGGTCATAGACGCCGACGACTTCGCGTCCGGGCAAGGCGGATTCTCGCCCTATCAATGATGAAAAACCAAAGGCCACCCTGGTACCTTTACATACCACCGGTCCTGATTGGATTGACGGCCGTCGCCGTCTTGCTTTACCTCATTCTTTATTGACGCCGTCTAAGGTCAGCAAAGGCGAATACAGATCGATGCGGCGGTCGCGAAACACGCCCCAGCCGCGCCTTTCATCGTCTATTGCCTGAAGGTCGAATTCCGAATATATGATGCCCTCTTCTTCCCGGCCAAGCTCGGATAGCTTCTCTCCGTATTGGTTGGTTATGAAGCTTGAGCCGAAGAAGGTCATGGTCGAGTTGACGTCGTCTTCCCGGCCGACTCGGTTGGCGGCCACGACCGGAATGACGTTGGCGGCGGCGTGCCCTATCATGGCATTCTGCCAATGGGCCTTCGAGTCCTTCGGGAGCACCGGCTCGGAGCCGATGGCGGTCGGGAACAGCAATATCTCCGCCCCTTTTAGAGCCAAGATCCTCGCGGTCTCCGGGAACCATTGGTCCCAGCATATACCGATGCCTATCTTGCCAACGGAGGTCTGAAATACCTTGAATCCGGTATCCCCGGGAGAGAAATAGAACTTTTCCTCATAGCATTGCCCGGTTGGGATATGCGACTTGCGGTATATCCCTTTCAACGACCCATCGGTATCAAAGATGGCGATGGAGTTGAAATAAGCTGCGTTCTTCTTCTCAAAGAAGGAGATTGGCAAGACGACGCTTAGCTTCTTCGCTAAGGCGGAGAAGTGCGAGAGCGTCTTGCTGTTTTCGGCATCCTCGGCGTAGTCAAACCGCGCGTAATCCTCGATTTGACAGAAGTAGCGCCTTTCGAAAAGCTCAGGCAAAAGTATGAGTTTTGCGCCCTTTGCGGCGGCTTCCTGAACCATTTTGTCTGCTTTTGCGATGTTTTCCTCATACATGGTCGACATCGACATCTGAATGGCGGCTACTTTCATTTCTTGCTGACCTCCGGGATCTGCTGGGTTATGCAGTGGATGTTTCCTCCACCCAATAGTATCTCACGGGTATTGAGTTGAATGACCTTCTTCTTTGGGAAGAGCGATTTCATCACCTCAAAAGCCTCCTTGTCGGCATCGACGCCGAAGCCCGGCATGATGACGAAGTTCTTGCCTTGGTAGAAATTGGCGTAGCTGGCCGCGAGGCGGTCGCCATCGCAGCGCGGCTTGGCTCCTGCCTTCATGGCGGAGCTTATGCCCTTGGCCTCGGCCTTGGTCATGGTGAGCGCGGGATAAGGCAGCGGCAGCTTCACGATCTCGAGTTTGTTGCCTTTGGCGTCGGTGGCGCTAGAAAGCACGTCATAGGCCTGCTGGCAGTAGGAATGCTGCAGCTCGTCGCGAGGATCGGCCCAGGAAAGGGCGACCACGCCCGGCTTGACGAAGGCCAGCATGTTGTCGACGTGCTCGTTGGTCTCGTCCTCGACGATTCCGTGCGGTATCCAGATTATCTTGGATAGGCCAAGGTATTCCCTAAGAACCTCCTCGATCTCCTCTTTGCTCATCGTCGGGTTGCGACCTTTCGAGAGCAGGCAGGCCGAGGTGACGATCGCCGTCCCTTTGCCGTCTACCGCGATCGAGCCCCCTTCGAAGATGAAGGAATCGAGATGGTAGTCCTTTATCTTGAACCTCTTGTCGAAGGTGGCGGAAAGACGGTCGTCGTCTTGGTAATTCTTATAAAGCCCGTCGACGTCCCCGCCCCAGGCGTTGAAGCGGAAGTCGACGCCGCGGATTTGCTTGCCGTCGCTGACGAAGATGGTCATGTTGTCGCGGGCCCAGGAGTCGTTATAGCGGATCTTTATCGGATTGATGTTCTTCTTGTCGGCGTAATCGGCGATGACCTCATCGTATATGGCCGGATGGATGCCGACTATTACCGGCTCGAACTTGGCGATGGAGAAGATAACCTGCTTGAAGGCCTCCCTAGCCGGAACCCCTTTGTTCCTCCATGTATCGTGGCGGAAGGGCAGCAAAACGACGGTCGCCTTGTGCTTGTCGCCCTCGAAAGGCATGCGGAAACCATCGCCTAGCGGGGTGGTGGTCTTCGAATTCAGATAATCGAACAGCCGTTTTGAGTACATTGGGAATTTCTTCCACTTCGCCGTGTCGACCACCTCGAAGCCATGAGGATAGGTGCTCATGACCGAAACCCCGGTCTTGGTGACGAACTTCACGCGGTCGACCAATTCCTTGGTCCAGACCTCGCCCGGGCAGATCAGAGGTATTCCCGGCGGATACACCATTACCATCTCCTTCGATATGCACCCCACCGCTTGGTCGGGCTTTACGATCTTGCCATCCGCATGGAACGCGACCCTTGGGCGAAGCAGCATATAGGGGAACGACGAATCGAAATGATGGTCTGGATACGTGACGTCGGGATGGTAATGCTTGGCGGAAATGTCCTTTAAGGCCTCGACGAGGCGATCGACGTGCTCCTTCTTCGTCCCGATGGCGAATATGCATAGCACGGCGTAGGTCTCGGCCAGCTCGAACTGGATGTTGTAGTCCTTCTTGATCAGGTAATAGAGCTGAAACCCGTCGATATCGAGGTGGTCTAGCCCTATAACGAGCTTAGATTTGTCGTAGTCGTAAGCCCCGTATTTGAGGAAATGCTTTTTCCCCGCGACATAGAAACCGTCGATTTTGTTTATCTTGTCGTAGGCATATTCGGCCAGCCCGTACGTCTCCTCTTGCTTCTTCTTGCCCTCTAGCGCCATATAGCTGCGGGCGGCATCCAACGAGGCCATCAGGATCATAGACGGCGAGGTGGTGTTGGTGATGTTCAGGGCCTTTTGTATCTCATAGCGGGAGAACCGCTTCCCCTTGACGAGCAAAACCGAGCTTTGAGTAAGCGAACCGGCGGTCTTGTGGAAGGATACGGAGCTCATGTCCGCCCCGGCGTCCATGGCGGTGATCGGGCTGCCTTCGGCATGGAAATAGTAATGGGCCCCATGCGCCTCGTCGACCAATACAGCCATATTGTGGGCATGGGCAACTTCAACGATGCTCTTCAAATCGGCAACCGCCCCAAAGTAGGTCGGATTGATGACGAAGACCGCCTTGGCCGATGGGTGGCGGAGGATGGCTTTCTCGTAATCCTCAACCGATGGCTGATTGGCTATCTCGAGATCGGAGTCGATGGCCGGCATCACGTATTCGGGGATGGCGCCGGAGAGGATCAAGGCATTGATGATCGATTTGTGGACGTTGCGCGGCAAGATTATCCGCTCGCCGGCTTTTACCGCGGCCAAGATCATGGCGATTATTCCCGATGACGTCCCGTTTATCAGGAAGAAGGCCTCATCGGCCCCGGTGGCATCTGCCAAAAGTTTTTCGGCAGCCAAAATCGAGCCTTTTGGATGGGCGAGGTTGTCGGTCCCGATCGGCGAATTCACGTCTAACCTAAACAGCTTCTTTCCGAAGAGCTTGGTTGCCTTGTTCTCTATGTTGCCCATGTGATGTCCGGGCACATCAAATGGAACCACGTCTTTGGAGGCGTAGCGCTTTATCGAATCTAGGAATGGCGTCCGGCGCTGATCTAGTTTGGCCATCGCGCAATAGTCTACTACTTACCCGCGCTCATGCAATCAGTCTATATAGCCAAAATGGCGAAGGGCTTCCCGAACCCCGTCCTCATCTATCCGGCTGGTTACGTAATCGGCTTGCTCTTTGACCTCGGGCTTGCCGTTGCCCATGCAGACGAAAGTCCCCACCACTCCCTTCATCGAGGCGTCTTGGACGTCGTCGCCGAAGCCTATCGATTGTTCTTTTGGAATGCCTAGATGGGATAAGACATCGGCGATGGCCTCGCCTTTGACGTGCTCGACGTCGTAAACGTCGACGCCGTATTCGTCGAAGCGGAAGACGCCGGTGCCGGGCCAGGCAGATATGAACTCTTCGTCGTATTCCTCGGGAGCGAACAAAAGCATGCCAACGACATCCTCGCCATAATATGGGTGCACCTTATAAACGTCGTCATGGAACCTAGACTCGTATGAGTCGACGTATTCGTTGCGCGCCGCGGTGAGGAACCTCGTCCTCGGTGTCACGAGCTGGATCACTAAGCCGTGCCGGTTAGCCAAATTAACCAGCGTCCTGACCTGCCCCTTGGGCATCGATAGCTTCCTGATGGTCTTGCCACCCACCACGGCATACGCCCCGGCGCAAGCTATGAATCCATCCCATTTGACCCCTTGATCGAAAACGCCGAACAGCCGAAGCGACTCGTAAGGCCTGGCGGAGCAAATGAAAACCTTCACCCCGCGCCGCTTAAGTTCCTTTATCGCCTCTATGCCCGACGCAACGTAATGTTTGGCCTTGTGGTCATATAGAGTCCAATCGACGTCGAAGAAGGCCGCCTTCAGTTCATTCCCCATCTTCTTGCCTTAACAGCGAGTTGAGCTTCCTGATCCTTTTCCCATCGACCTTCAATATTGCCCTATCGTAGGTCAGCAATCCATTCATTTCGCCTTCGACGTCGCTTAGCTGGGTGTAGATGGACACGCAGAGCCCCTCGCGCTTCAAGGGCAGCACCTGATCCGTATATAGCCTCTCAATCCGGCTGGTTAGTTCAGCTTCGTCCTTGACCGTCCCATACCCAAACGACGCCCCGCCCTGGATATGGCCTTGCAACGGAAGCTTGTAGCCCCCGAATTCGGTCAGGGAGAGGATCCGCTTGTGATCGTTATGCAGCTTCGCCTTTTTGAAATAAACGTGGTGCGAATCGAAGTCCCCGGCGCCTTGGTCATACCAGCCCGAGCAGGAATCTATCAGCCTATTGCAGTCCAAAGACGCTAGTTTTGCGGTCAATTCCGCCGAATTGAATTGTCCCCAGCCCTCGTTGAACAAGGTATAGGCTAGTATGCAGGGGAAATTGAAGAAATAATCCACATAACCCGGAAGGGTGGAAACGAAGAAATCGCGCGACTTTTTGTCGCCGCGGCCAAGCCGCTTAATAGTTGATTGCTTTGTGTCGTCGAACCGATAGCTGATGAACGGCGCGCTCAATAGGAGGTAAGTCTTGTACTTCGCCCCGGCGTTGACCATGTCTTGGATGACGGCCATGCCGAGCCGGTCGCAGAGGGCGTAGAAGAATGGCATCTCAGCCTTGATGTGCTTCCTAAGGCAGTTGAATCCCAGTTCCTTCATCTTGATGATGTCGAATTCGGCGGCTTCCAACGAAGGAGGGGTAAGCCCTGTGGACGGCCAATACCCTTGGTCGAGGACGCCGGAAAGGAAATATGGCTTGCCGTTCAGCGCAAGCACCCGATGCCCGTTGGACAAAACCGACCCAATCTTTCTGAAAGCGAACTGGCTGTGCACAAGGTCGTCGCCGACTGATAGGTCGAGGTCGAATACATTGGGCTCTTCTGGCGTCCAGGGGAGGAATATGTTAGAGCAGTCTATGCGGTTTGTACCATCGCCTTCTAAGACCTTTTGACCTTTTAGGAAAACTCGATAATGCGGCGGCTTCGGCGAATCGGAGTTTATCTCTATCGATAGCGATTTCGAATCGAAATCCGGGTGAAGCTTGATGGAGCGGACGAAATCCTCCCCAATCCTCTCCAGCAGCACCGACCCGTAGATGCCCGAGGTGGGGGTATACCATATATTGCCCGGATGGGATGACTGCTTGCCGCGAGGGTAGATTGGTGAATCGACGTCATCTTGCACCACTACCCGGAGATCGTTTCCTTTTTCCTTAAGGTCAACAAGAAAAGAAAACGGAAGATAGCCCCCTTCGTGATGGCCAAGCCTCTTGCCGTTTAAATAGACGTCGCACACCTGATCGACGAAGAAAAACCTTAGCAAGGCCCGGCTTTGGCCAAACGGGGAATCGAACAGCTTCCGGTAATGCAGGAAGTCGTCTTTCCCGACCCGGGCCCCAACCCCGGATTCCTTGGTCTCGACCGCGAAAGGAACAATGATCTTATTGGCATATGAGGACGGGAATTCCCTTTGCTTGGTGATTCCAAAATCCCACTCCCCATTGAGCAGGGCGTATTTATCGCGCCGAAAATAGGGGTCGGGATGGAATTGAAGGGGGAATTCGTTTGGTTTTTCTGGCATGGGATAATTCTATCCCAAAGCAAGGCCGGCAAAAACAGGCGAGGCCTATGGCGAGCCCATATCCATAATCAGTGCTATACTTCGCATGCCATGGAAATAGAAACAATACAAAAACTCATCGCTTCGTTGGGGAAGCAAGCCTGGATAACCATCGATTACGAAAACAAGAACGAGGCTTTATGCCAACTAGTTGGTGACAAGATGCTGACCAGGAAGATAATCGCCGTCTTCTATGCAAATAGGCGGCCGGCCTTGATAGCCCACTCGATAGACTGCGGGCTGCTTAAAGACGGCATAGTAGATCGGCGCTTTGACATAATCGAATACAAGACATGGCAGCAAATGCTGGACGGGGAGAGAAAGGCCCTTGAGAACCTGAGTTCCGTCTTGATGGATTATTCGGAGAACGGATTGCTTATGAGGGTCGCCTCCGCCGACGCCGGGTCAGTCGAATTCGTGAAGTCGCTTGGCATCAAAGTCGAAAGCTCCGGCGACTTGCTGCAGTCGATGACCGCCGTATTGACCGATAGGCAATACGAGGAAGAGCTAAAAGCCTGCGAATTGACGCTAGCGATCAAAGACGAGGCCTTCGCCTTCATAAAAAGACAAATCGAGGAGAAAAGGCAGACCAGCGAACTGGAGGTCCAGCGCTTCATAGCCAAGCGCTTCGTTGAAGAGGGGATGACCTATGACGATGCTCCGTTGGTGGCTAATGGCAAAAACGCCGCCAACCCCCACTACTCCCCGGACGAGAACCGCAACGCGGTTCTAAAGGAGGGGGACCTGGTCCTCATCGACATGTGGGCCAAGCTCAACGACCAAGACGGTGTCTACGCCGACATAACCTGGATGGGATACATTGGGAAAGAGGTACCCGAGGTATACGCTCGCCGCTTTGAGATCGTCAAAGCCGCGAGGAAGGGGGTAATAGAGTTCCTGCAGCGCGAGATACCGAATAGGGACGTATTCGCCTACGAGGCCGACGATGTCGCTAGGAAGATAATCTCCGATGCCGGGTATGGCGAATACTTCCTCCACCGCGTTGGGCACAACATCGCGGTCGACGTCTCGCCCCACGGACCTGGCGCAAACCTCGATAATTACGAGACCCATGACGATAGGAAGCTTCTAGAGGGCACCTCCTTCTCTGATGAGCCCGGCATATATGCCCCCGACTTCGGAATGAGGAGCGAAACCAACATACACATCAGGAACCGCCAGGCGATAGTGGTTGCCGGGGGGCAAGAGGAAATAATCCCGATCATGAAATAAAAGAAAAAGTCGCAGAGCTAATACCCTGCGACCTTTCTTTATGCTTACTCAATCGCGATAGCTTGGGTGTCGGACTCCTTCTTGGCTTCCGGCTTCGGCAGCTCGATGGAGAGGACGCCGTCCTTATACGACGCCTTGATGTCTTCCTGGCGCATATCACCGACGTAGTAGGAGCGGGTGACTGAGCCGGAGAAGCGCTCACGATGGACGAAGTTGTGCTTCTTGCCGCCTTCCGGTTTGATGGAACGGCTGACATTGGCGGTGATGGTGAGATAGCCATCCTTGAGCGAAGCCTTGATGTTGTCCTTGTTGAACCCCGGCAGGTCGATCTCCATGACGTAGCGGTCATCGAGCTCGCGGATGTCGGTCTTCATCGGCATGGAGCCGAAGGACTCGGAATTGATGTCGTCGAAGAAGCTCGACGAGTCATCGAAGAAGGGATCGAGGAAGTTCCCAATGTAACGATTGATGTTATAAGCCATATTTGAATGCCTCCTGTTTAGCACTCGCTTATCTCAAGTGCTAACTAAATAGTAGGCTTAAATTTAGCAGTGTCAAGTGCTGAGTGCTAAAAATTTTTATTTTTCCAAATCGACGAACTCAGCCCCGACGTATTTGGCCAGCTCGAGCGGGTTCAGCTTGACCTGGAAGCCACGACGGCCGCCCGAGACGTATATCTCGTCAAACAGCTGGGCGGTCTCGTCTATGAAGGTCTTGAACGGCTTCTTCATCCCGATTGGGCTGCATCCACCATGTATATAGCCGGTTAGCGGCAGCAGCTCCTTCTGATGAATCATAACGATGGATTTGCTATGCGATGCCCTGGCGGCTTTCTTAAGATCCAGCTCGGCGTTTACCGGGACGCAGAAGACGAAATGAACCTTGTCTTGATTCTCGGTAACCAAGGTCTTGAATACGCAGTCGGGGTCCTCGCCAATAGAGGAGGCCACGCTCATGCCATCAACCGTTTCCGGGTCGTAGGTCATCTCTTCGTATTTTATTTTAGCGGCGTCCAATAGCCGCATCACATTTGTCTTGTCCATAACGCCGATATTCTAGTACCGCCACGCTAAAACGGATACAAAAAGGCCCCTAGGAATAGGGGCCAAACAAACACAGTTAGTTGGTTATTTGACTATTGCGCCGCCCAGTCCGAGCAATCCGCCGACTATGCCGAATATTCCGCCTAGCCAGCCGCCGATTCCCATTGTGGTGTAGAACAGATCGAATTCGCCGGTGTCAACCAAATTGACCGAAGAGAAATTCGGCCCGATGGCAAACACCATTGCCCCACCGACGATAAGAACCAATCCGCCAAGCAGCATCATTAGTTTGGAAAGCTTCCTGGCCTTTAGCAGCAGGCAGATCAAAGCGACCAAAGCGAGGGCCGCGCCGGCAAGCAGCAGCACCCAGGAAACAACGGCCATCGGAGTCGGCTTGAGCAAATCGAGATCTCCATATTGCGATTTGCTTCCGAACATAACGTCTTTCCCGACGATCATCGCCGCATCGGACTTGTTGTCCCCAAGCTGGAGCCCAAACCCAATAAGCTCCAAGGTGTACATAAGCACCACGCCCAGCACGCCGAGTAGAAGCGTCATCAAAGCAAAAATGCCGGGCAACGCCGAAGAGGAAGTTTTCTTTTTCGCCATCATTGTTCTCCTTATTTAAGACGATATAGATATTTTCTACGAAAACTATTTTTTGTAAAACAGAAAAGACGCCTGAATGAACAGACGCCTGTTTCTTGTCTACTTTGAGCCTTTCGATATGGCAAGCATGCCTTTGATGGCATCCATGCCGTAGTTAAGCTCGTCGCGCTGCTCAGGAGTCAGCTTCTTAAGCAGCTCCAGCTGGGCCTCAAGATCCTTTTCCTTGTCCTCGGCGGAGTACTTGGAATTGGAGATGACGGCCTTCAGCCTCACGTCAGCGGCCTTGGCCTGTTCAAATGGGGTGCGTTCGTCCTTCTTCGAAGCAGGTTTTTTGGCCGCAGGTTTTTTGGTGGTCGGCTTCTTTTCAGAAACCTTTTTGGCCTCCTTCTTCTCCTCGGGCTTCTTGACTTCCCCGGCTTTGGCAGCGGAGGTCTTCTTCGCGGTGCGCTTCTTGGTCGGCTTGGCTTCGGCGGCGGGCTGTTTGCTTTCCGCTTCCTTGGCTTTGGCCGGCTTTTTGGCGGCATCCTTCTTTGCCGGGGCCTTCTTCGTTTCGGATTCAGGCTTATCGGCAGCCACTGAAGCCTTCTTGGCCGGGCGCCCGCGCTTCTTGGGCGCGGCGGCGGGCTGGGAAGGATCCTCCATCCTGGCTTTCCGCTCGATGCGGTTCTTCACCCGTTCGGATGGTATCCCGACGACTAGCGAGGCGCCAGCCGGGACCGCGGCATCTTCCTGGACGGTTGGCCCAGAAGGCTGCTTTGGCTGCTCGGATTCAGGTTTTTGCTCAACAGGATTGGCTTTTGCGGGTTTTGCAATTGGTTTTTCCGTCTTTTGTGGGGCTTTTGATGGGGTATCTTCCCTCTTCTGCTCGCCAATGTTTATATAGGCGCGGAATCCCTTGAACGCAGTTTCGATGCGGAAGGAATACCCTTTGCCCATATATTCGGCAGATTCGGTGTCCTTTAGCTTCGGCTCGATGTCGGAGACTATCCCTTGAAGGGTAAGGTTGGTGACATCAAGCGGGCCGTGGGCGACGGCGATATAGGGGAGGGTCGAGTCGCGGAAAACGATTCCGTAGTGGCCGGCGACGTCCAAGACGGCGTCCTTGACGCTATGGCCGAATCCATACCAAGAATAGGCGTTCGCTTTCTTCTGAACTGGGTGGATGGCAATGGTCAGGGTGGCCTGGGATGGAGCCGAAGGGGCCACATCCTGCTTGGGGGCTTCCTTCTCAACCGGCTTCTCGGGCTTCTTCGCCTCGGCTGGCTTATCCTGCTTGGCTGGCTTGGCTTCGCGAATTATGCGGTTGAGCTCAGTCACATTGACCTTCAGAGGAATAGTCTTAACCTGGGCATAAGGGAACTTGGACAAAGCCCTTAGCTGGTCCTTGACCTCTTTGATCAGGCTTTCGGTCGGATAAGAGGAATCGCCGGAATGGATCTTGATGACCTCATCGGCGGCGAGCACGGCAGAGGTATCGAGCGGTTTGCTCCTCTCCGGCTCATAATGTTTGTTTTGGGACGGCTTTTGGTCCCTGACAAAGCTTTGTTTGGCGAATTGACCATTCGCCGGGGTTCTCTTGTCACGGAATCCGCGGTTGCGTTCTAGGACGCCTTTTTCGCCGATCCGGAAGACATAGACGTTGTGACCCCTCTGCGACATCTGCTCGTTTAGCTTCAATAGGTCGCTGGCCAACTTGTTGTCTTGGGTTATGACGGCCAAGCGCATATTGATGCGGTCGGTAGATGCCTGGACGAATATCGCGTTGTCGGCGAAGTTCTGGTTCTTTTCCTTCTTCGTCAGCGTCAGCAGCTTTCTCCTTCTGGCGTGGCGGAGGATCTTCAGCGCGCGTTTGGCAGCGATCCGCTTGGTGTCATCAAGCTTGTTCTTTGCGTGTTTCTTAAGCTCTTCGAAGCATTTGTAGAACACATAGATCGGCTGACCTTGTTTGCGGTATTCGCGGGCGTTCTCGAGTATGTCCATCCAATCCGGGAAATTCGGATCCATGAGAGAGCAGGTGTCAACGATCAGGTAGTCGAACGGGTTGATCAACTCAGCGAGATCAGATGACGGCTTCTCGTCTTTGTACATATTGGGTGGAAGTTGTTTTTCTCCTTTCTCCGCAATTATACATCTAAGGAGGGCAAAAGCAGTCAAAAGCGATTTTCCATAGAAAAAGCCGCCAATGGATTCTTGGCGGCTTCCAGGTTATTTAGGCAACCTTGGTGGTGTCGATGACTTTGGCATCGGCGATGAACTTCGATACCGAGGTGGCGGAACTTAGGGCGGAGTCGTATGACGGATAGGTCTCGCCCATGACCATCACCGCCCCGTTGTCGGAATAGACCCGGTACTGGTAGCGGCCCATTTTGTCGCGGGAGATAGAAAGCGAATTGCCGGCGACTTTGGTCTTGATGTTTTCGAAGGCATTTAGCACGGCGTTCTTGCTAGAGTAATTGGCGGTTACCATTATGATTACGCCGTTGTTGGCGAGCAGCCGGCCCTTCCATTTCTTGCTGGACTCATCGATGTAGATTTCGAATTTGCCGTTCGGATTCGGGGTCGCGGGAGGAAGCTCGATCTTCCATTCCCTGATCTCCGCCTCGGGTATCTCGTCCAAATCGACTATCCTACGCGCCTTCCCGAATTTCTTCACGGACTCCAAGGCCGAATTGGCAAGCGCTTCGTTCTGGTATATTTCACCAGATACGATCAGGCGCGATTCGTTGGAGGTGAAGACGAGGAACTGAGCATAGCCGTTCTTGTCTACTTTGATGCGGAATACGGCGGTATTCAGGTTCTTCTTAAGGGTCGCAATGCCGTTTTTGGCGCCATCGCGGGTCTTATAGCCATTGGAGACAAGGAGCGTCTCCCCGTTGTTTGCCTTAAGGCGGTATTTGAAGAACCCGGCTTCGGGGAAGACCTCGTATTTCCCGCTTTGCTTCGCAGCCTTGGCGGGCAACTCTTCCTCGGCAGGCTCAGCCGCTTCGGCAGCGGCTTCTTCTTTGGCCGCATCGGGCTTAGCCTCAACCTCGGTCGGCTTCTCAACGGGCTTTTCTTCAGCGACAGGAGCGGCAGCCTCGACGGGTTTCTCCTCGGTCTTCTCCTCGACCGCCGGGGCATCCTCTTCCTCCGCGGCAACCGGCGCTACTTCCCCTTCGCCGTCGTAAAGAAGGAACAGAATCGCGCAAAGCACCGCGCTGATGATCAAAACGATTGAGAAGACCAGCAGGATGATCTTAACCATCTGAGCGGCGGAATTATCCCAGTAGTAGACGCTCAGCCCGCCTATGAAGGCAAAGGCGACGGTGGCCAGCATAAAGATAATCGACGGTATGAGCTTCGCCATTTTCCTGCTCGCAAGCGTAGCGGCGAGCAAGATAAGGAACGCCAAGCAGAACACGTAGAAAATTCCGGCATAGACATAGCTCATTGCCTTCATCGCGTTTCCGACAAGGTCCCCTTTGAATTGGAGCATCGAAAGAATGGAACCTAGGCCGGAGCGGAACATCTCCTGGTTGGAGAAGAACGGCACGACGAGCCCGACCACTCCGCAGACGAGAACCAGCAGCAATGCCACTATGGACAAGACTGCCCAGACTTGTTTTTTCAATTTCATATATTTTCCCTCAAGCATATTGTGAACGAAGAAACGAATATTTCAAATACAAAAGGGCATAATTTCGAAAATCTCGGTTGCTCGCATTTTTTCTTGTTTCAAAAAATAAATTAAGAAAAAGCAAAAAACACAAGTGAACATCGAATAAATTCCAAATTAGAACATTTGAACTTTTGTAATTTCGAAAAGCGCAAAAACCTCGCAGGAAAAAATTCTCAGGCTTTTTCGCGCTTAGATTTTTCGGCTATCTGAGCAAGTTAAATAAATCATCTGATTGGCGGTCGGGATATTTCTAATTAGCTCCCTCATCTTATCCATATGATCGTTATCAAGCGACATGAAGGGATCGTCAAGAATTACGAAGACCTGCTCGTCCTTGAACATCTGTTCTATCAACGCCAACCTCAAGCAGAAATAGGTCATCGCCTGCTCGCCGGTCGAAAGGAACCTTTGCTCAATCACTTTTGATCCTTTGGTGTAAGTCAATTTCATGTCGGCGTTCAAGACGACGTCGTCGCCAAACAACGAGGAGAGTTGCTTGGCATATTTGTCAAAAGCCGTTTTGATAGGCGCTACGTAGCGGCTCCTGATGTTGCTATTGGCCTGTTCAAGCAAAGCTTGGGCTTTCGAAAGCAATTCATATTCAGCTTTGTTGTCCGATGCGATTTGCTGCAGGCGCTCCTTCTCTTTTTCGGCTTCTGAAAGGACGTTCGAGGCTTCGATCGCGCTTTTTAGTTCATCGTGGATTTTGCTGATGCGATTTGTTATTTCGTCCTCTTGTTCTTTCAAAGCCCTAAGGTCTTGCTTCGAGCCCTCAGGGCGATCGGTTAACCCTTTTTCCTTTTTAAAGTTGTCGCGATCCTCATAGGCCTTTTTAGCATTGTTTTCTAAAGAGGTTTTTATATCTAAATCGTTGGCCAGAACATTGATTAATGATTGAATGTCGGCTTCGTTCTTAACCGATATGCCCAGTGGCGCTAAATAAGAGCTGATCGAGCTCATTATCAGATTCTTGTTGTTGCTATGAAGGAAGAGCAATCTGACGGAATTTGATTTGTCGTCTGTCAGCATTGCAAGTTTGGATTTATCCTTCTCTATGTTTTCCAAACAGGATGAATAGTCGCCGGCGGCCGCCTTCATTCCAAAGCAAAGCAGGTATTCGTCCAAAGACAGCTTGCATTCATCTATCTGCCGCTGCGTTTCTTTTATCCGTTCGTCGTTGGCCTTGGTTTTTTCGTTATCTTCTTCGCTTCTTTTAAAGTCGGATGCGAACAAATCGAATTTGGCTTCTGCCTCGGCTTCGTTTCCAAAGGCATATTTGGAGTCGACGGAGCTCATAAGCTTGTTTAGATCAGCCAGTTTCCCCTCTATTTCCAATAGTAGTTTTTTCTTCCTTTCCCACATGGACCCGCGAATCGATTTATTGGCGCGGAAGAGGAATATCAAAACGGCCAAAACCAAGGAGACGGACCCTACTGAGATAAAAGCAATCGAAAGAGGCAACATCGAAGGGATGAACAGAAGCCCAACCCCGGCAGCTGCGAAAACCGCAAAAGCCAGCATGAGCCCATAAAGCACCCAAGGCCTATCAAAGAAATGAAGGCGAATTGAATCAGACCTCTGCTTCAGATCGATTACGTCTAGCCTAATCTTCCGTGCGGATTCGAAGGCTTTGGCAAAGCCGTCGACGTTTGTTTTTTCCTGGCCTACGGCAATTTCCTGCAGCGAAGATAGTCTTGCCTTCAAGACATCCATTTTCTTGCAGACATCCTTCATTTCCCCGAGCAAAGGAAGTTTATCCTGAAGTTTTTCGTATTTTTTGTTGAGGATTTGCAGTTCGTTTTCTTTGTCCGCCGGGAATTTAGAGGATTCGATATTCGTGAGGGCCGAATTCAATTCGAGCGATTTTGCCCTTAGTTCTCCCAGGGCAACTTTGCTTATCGTCGCGTTTCCGACAGTTGGCTTGAACGCATCCAGCTTGGCTTTCTCGTCTCTGGCTTTCTTGTCCAATTCATCGAATCTATTCCAATCATCGAAAACGTTGTTCAGCGTATACGCCTTGGAAAAATCGTCCCTTAGTCGCTTTTTGCTTTCGCTTAGATCTTTCAGCTCTTCGAAAAGCTTAGATGCGCCATCGATGATCGGCTGGCATTCATTGATTCGGCTAGAGATGGCATTAATTTTCTTGTTCAGTTCTTTTTGCGGCGCCGAGCGGCTTCCCAAAGGCCTTTTTTGATCGTCTAAGTACTTCACCGCTTTTTTGAATGTCGATAGCTCGACTATGCCGCTGGCGGCAGCATTGAGTTTGCTAGCGATTGAATCGGTCGACTCCACTTCCAAGGACGAGGAAGAAATAAGCAATGTGGAGAAAAAGGCCTCTTCGTCTATCCCGAATAGGTCGTTTCCTATATTTTTGAAATCCCCGTCTTTCATCGTGCCGTTGATATAAAGCCTAACCGAGTCGAGGGCTTCTTTCGCCTGGTCGAAATCGCGCTCAAGATGATATGTTGCCCCACCGTGTTCGAAATCTAGCGACCCCCCGTAAGGCGAGGTCAGATAATGCATACGGTCAAAGTCCTCTTTCCCGTTTTTCCTAGCGGTCGGCATGCCAAATAACATCGCCTTCACAAAAGCGCATAGAGTGGATTTCCCCTCGCCGTTGTTCCAGGTGACGGAAGTGAATGATGGATCAAAGCGGAAGTCGAAATCGCGGAGATGGCCGAATCCATTGATGTGGCATTTTATGAGTTTCATCATCTGCCCTCCCCATAGCGCAATGCGTCGAACCCGAGCTCTATGATTTTCGCCTTCTGCTCGTCGGTGAGCTTATCGTCTTGCTCGACCAAGCGGACGAATTCCCCTCTTATCGACTTTTGTTCCCGATAGGTCGCGAGGTCGATTTTCGTTTCCGTTTCATCCTTGACCGAAAGAGAATAATAGCCGTTCTCCAAATTGGAATATACGTCGGCCACTAATGACGATCTATCGAATCCCGCCTGACCGCAAAGCTCGATACGGAGCATGTTTTTGGGGCTGGTGGTGACTTGCTGCTTAATGGCGGATACAACATCTAGCGTCGATGAGCAACTTGATACGTCAAACTTAAGCAAATCTATTCTTCGCCGGCTGAATTCCACAAAATTGAAAGAAACGCCTCCATCGGCTTCAATTTCGATATAGCCTTTGGGACCAAGCTCGTCGTATCCTCGGGGCTCAAGGCAACCAGAATAGGCGTATGAGCATCTCGAATCCACTTTGCCGAAGGAATATGAATGGATGTGTCCAAGAGCTATGTAATCGATGCCCTTTGACGCGAAGTCGCGAAGGTCGATAACCCCTTTGCTCTTAACCAATCCGGCCGATCCATGGAGCATGACTATGTTCGTCCGGCTTGGGTCGACAGCAAGGCTGCTAGCCAAGTCGCCGGGCACATCGTTGCCTATCTCCCTGCCGTAAATATCGACATCCCCATAGCTATAATGTCCCCAGGAGTTATCGAAAAGCTTAAGATTGTCCGGGTGCTCAAGATGGATCTGGGCGGTATCGTGGTTTCCACGAAGGTAGAGGAAATCGACATTGGGGTGTTTTTTGATTATCGAATAGAAATACTGGGTGTCAGACGGCCTAGGCAAAGGAACGTCGAAGACATCGCCGGAAAGCAGGATTGCCCTGGCGCCCTCTTTATCGGCCCTATCGGCTAGGTCAGATAGAGTGGCGCGAATCTCAGATGCCCTTTGGTCGGCTTGCTCGGGGGAAAATTTGGTGTCGAGTTTCGAACCGAGATGGATGTCGGCGCAATGGAAGAATTTCATCAATTGATTATCCCACGTTTGCCATCGCGGTGGGACAAACCAATCAATTTTCCTGGTTGGGTTAATTGTTCGCGGCGCCAAACAAGAAAACCGTTTTTAATTTAAGCCCGCAAAAACAAACTATTTCTCTTTATATCTGATTTTAAGGGCTTTATTTGTCTTTGATAGAAAGACCGACCACCGTCTCAACATGGAACGTCTGCGGGAACATATCAAACGGCTGAACATCATCAACCGAATACATTCTTGATAGGTAGGCAACGTCCCTAGCCAGGGTGCTTGGGTCGCAGGAAACATAGACGATCCGCTTCGGCTTCAGCTTAAGCGCCGCCTTGAGGAAACGCTCATCAGACCCCTTGCGCGGCGGATCCATGAAAAGCACGTCGACCGTCTCCCCTTTGTCTGCCATCTTGACCATGAACGAAGAGGCATCGTCGCAATACATCCTGAAGTTCTCTATGTGGTTGCGCTTGGCGTTGTTGATGCCGTCTTTGACCGCGGCATTCACTATCTCCACGGAGATGACTTCCTTGGCGTCTTTGGCGGCTATAAGGCCGATCGTCCCGATGCCGGAATAGGAATCGAAGACAATCTCGTTGCCGGTCAGCTTGGCTTGCTTCATCGCATAGGAATAAAGCTTCTCGGTCATGACCGGGTTGGTCTGGTAGAAGGACTTCGACGATATCTGGAAGGACACGCCGCAGAGGGCGTCCTCGATATAGCCTTTGCCATATAGCACCCGCTCCTTCTCGCCGAGTATCACCGAGGTGTGGCGCCCATTGACGTTTTGGATGACCGTGGTTATCTCGGGGCACTTCTCCACCAGCGCCTTAACGAAGTTGTTACGACCCGGGAAGAAATCGCTGCTGGTCACCAAAACCACCATGACATGCTTCTTGTAATACGAGGTCTTGATCAATACGTGGCGAAGCAAACCGTATCCGGAGTCCTCGTCGTATGGCTCGATGCGGAACGACTTGAGCAGCGTTTTTATGGCATCGAGTATCGGCTTGGCTCGCCTATCCTCGATATAGCATTCCTCAACCGGGACTATGACGTGGGTCGAGGCTTTATAAAACCCACAATATGGGTTGCCCCGGTCGTCTTTGCCAAACGGCATCTGGATTTTGTTGCGGTAATAGTAAGGATCATCCATGCCGATGCAGGGGTTGACCTTCACGTCCATGTGGGCGATCTTGCGGAACTGATCCTTTACCTTGGCGCTTTTGAAGGAGAGCTGGGCCGGATAGGCAAGCTGCTGGAAGCAGCACCCGCCACAGGCGTGGCATATCTTGCAGCGCGGCTGGATTCGGTCTGGGGATACCTTGGTCAGCTTCACTATCTTCCCGAAGTTCGCCCCATTCCTCCTATAGCTAAGCTCGACGTCGCCTTCCTCGCCGATGAACATGCCCTCGACGAAAACGACTTCCTTGCCGCTTTTAAAGACGCCCTTGCCTTCAAAGGAAAGGTCGACGCAGGCGCCGGAAAGTATCTTCTTCGGGAGCGAGGGCATATTAAGCCGCGGCCTTCTCCTTGGGGGCGGCCATCAAAGAGGCGATGTATTCGATCTCCTTCTGCTCGTCTAGACGCGGGAACAAAGGAGCCTGCTTGTTGATGATATGGCCATTGAGCAAGCCGAACTTCCCGACGTTCTCGTATGACCTTTCCTCTTGGCTCATGCCGAGGGAATCGAATATCTTCTCCGACTTGGTCACGAATATCGGCTCAAGCAACTTCCCAGAGGTGAAAAGCACCTCGGCGAGATGGGCCATCACCGATTGCAGCTCAGCGCGCTTGGACTCGTCTTTGGCCAAAGCCCAAGGGGCACTGTCCTCGATGTATTTGTTGGCGGCCCTGACCAGGTCCATGACCTTCTCATAGGATTCGGTGACCTTGAGCTCATCGGAAAGGGCCTCATAGTCCTTTATGGTCTGCAGGCACTTGTCGTGGAGCGGCCCATCGAGCGGGGAAACGCTGCCCTTGTATTCGGGGATCACGCCATCGAAGTACTTTATGATCATCGAGACGGTGCGGTTCAATAGGTTGCCGATGTTGTTGGCAAGGTCCTGGTTGACGCGCATGACGAATTGCTCGGGGGTGAAGGTGCCGTCCGATCCGAACGGGACCTCGGCGACCAGGTAATACCTGACGGCGTCGACGCCGTACCTCTCGATCAGAGGATAAGCCGAGATGGCGTTTCCCCTGGATTTGCTCATCTTGCCGTCCTTCATCATCAATAGCCCGTGCACGAAGACGCGGTTGGGCTCGCGAAGCCCCAAAGAATGGAGGAACATCGGCCAGTAGATGGTGTGGAAGCGGGTTATGTCGGCCCCGACGACGTGGACGATCTCGCAATCTGGGTCCTCCCAGAACTCCTTGAACTTGGAGTCGTCGTCCTGGAGGTATCCTAGGGCGGAGATATAGTTGGTTAGCGCATCAAGCCAGACGTATACGACGTGCTTCGGGTCCTCATTGACCGGGATTCCCCAGTCGAAGGAGGTGCGCGAGACGCACAGGTCGAGCAATCCCGGCTTGATGAAGGTGTTTATCATCTCGTTCTTGCGCGATTCCGGGGTGATGAAATTCGGGTTCTTGGCGTAGAAATCAAGCAGCCAATCGCTGTATTTGGAGCAGGCGTAGAAATAAGCCGGCTCGTCTTTCTTCTCGACCGGGCGGCCGCATTCGGGGCAAAGGTGCTCGGGTCCGACCTGGGTCTCGGTCCAATACGATTCCTCATGGACGCAGTACCAGCCGGTGTAGGAGCTTAGGTAGATGTCGCCTTTCTCCAGCATCTTGGAGAATATCCTCTGGACGGTTTTGACGTGGCGTTCCTGGGTGGTGCGGATGAAATCGTCGTTGGAGATCTTCGTCGCTTCCCAAAGCGAGGAGAAGCTCTTCACCACGCCGTCGACGAACTGCTGCGGGGTGATTCCCTTGGCTTTGGCGTTGTCCTCTATCTTCTCGCCGTGCTCATCGGTGCCGGTGAGGAAATAGGTGTCGAACCCACGCATCCTCTTGCCCCTGGCTATGACGTCGCATAGGGTCGTGCAGTAGGCGTGCCCGAGGTGCGGCGAGGCCGAGGGATAGTATATCGGCGTGGTGATGTAGAATTTCTTGCTCATAGTTTCTCCTGGAAGGAAAAGAAAAGCCGCGGCTTTTTCCGCGGCCATTTTACCATCTAACAGCGACTTTTTTACTTCTTGCTGTCGGCTTGGGCCTTGGCCAGCTTCTTGTTGAAGCGGTCGATGCGGCCATCGGCGGCCACGAAGCGCTGCTTGCCGGTGTAGAACGGGTGGCAGTTGGCGCAGGTGTCGACCTTGATTTCGGGAAGGGTCGAGCCGGTCACGAAGGTCGAGCCGCAGGTGGTGCAGGTGACGACGCACCTGTGGTAAGCCGGGTGGATGTCTTTCTTCATTTTCTTCACTCCTTTCGCCGTGCGGCATAAAGCTCGCACAGAGAGTCCAAGGGTAACGATACACAAACTGAGGCAAACTATCAACACCAATTTATTGGTGGTTGGTTCACTTGGTCAGCTCTATCTCCTGATTGGGCCTGACAAGCAGGCAATGATCGTAGCTCACCTTCATGACCTGGCCGATGTCGATGAGGCGTCCAGGCTTGCTGTGATATGGGATGAGGTGCTTGGGCTTGATGATGTTCGCGCACCTGGTAGCTTCCTCTGGCCCCATGTTGAAGACGCCGTCGATCGGGAGGAAGCAATAGTCGACGCCCATCTTCCCAATCTCGTCCATATAAGGCACGTAGTCGGTGTCGCCGGCGATGTAGATAAGCACCCCGTCGACGGTAAGCAGATAGCCGACGCACTGGTCTATCGGATGGTTCTTGTTGCAAGCGGGGACCGCCTGGATGTGGACGCCATAGTAATCGAAGTCGTAATAGGTCCCGTTGGATAGGGCCTCCTTGTTGGTTATGACTATGGTGCTCTCTTTGTGGTTTATGAGGTTCAGGGCGTTGTGGTCGTAATGGTCGTGCGTGACCAGCACCAAGTCGGCCGGGACCGAATATCCCTCGCCCGCGAAGGGATCGACGAAGATCACCTTGCCGGAATTGGTGGTTATCCTAAGCGACGCATGCCCTTGATAGAAAAGCTTAGCCATCTTTCTCCTCCTTCTTAGGTGAATAATACCCCTCCCAGGCGGCGGTGAAGTATCGCTTCGGGAGCAGCAATATCTCCTTGCTCACGCCTTTGTTGGCCAAGAACAAATTGTAGCCAAGATGGAAATACGGGAACTCGGATAGCCGCCTTTCGAAAATCGATAGGTACACCAATTTATCTGCCGCAAACCTTTCATCCAATTGGAAGTAATAGGCCTCTGCCAGCGAATCGCGCATCTTCCAAAAAAGCTGGTCTCTGCGGTGCTTTTTGATTTCTTCTCTTCCTAAATCGAAAAGCTTTGCGGCGATTTGCGGCAGAAACCCCTCGTCCTCATAAACCGATGCCGAAGGGGAGAAAAGGACATAGGTCAGCGCCACCGGATCGTTTGAGGAGCTCAGCACCTCCTTGAAGCAATACCCAAGCTCAACCGTGGATTGCTCGATGAGCTTCTCCCGCTTGTGATAGCGAAACGAGAAGAAGTCGATCATGGCGTTGTCGAACCCTCTTTTGAGGGCGATCTCCTTCTTGTCGGCATCAGTCAAAGACAAAACGTCTTTGGCCCACTTCTGCCGCTGCTTGTCCAATAGCTCCAATAGCTGTCCCATCGTTTAAGTTGAAATTAACCTATTTAAAGATACACTAATGGGCGTTTTCCAATTAAGAGAAAGGAAGGCCAACAACCAAGATGTTATCCAAAGCATTGGCGCTATCGGTCCTCAATGAAGCCCTGTCGACCGGAGGCGATTACGCCGAAATCTACGCCGAAGAGAACCACTCGACCTCGCTGGTTTCGGAAAACGGAAAGATCGAATCGGTGTCTTGCCCCGTCACCTACGGGGCCGGCATCAGGATCTTGAAAGGGCTCAGGTGCACCTATGGATACACCTGCGACCTGACCAAGAAAGGGCTATTGAGCCTGGCCAACAAGCTCAGCAAGAGCTTCGAGGGCGAAAGGGTCGTAGAGGTAAAATCCATAAAGAAGCAGTCGGTCAAGAAGATCAACCCGATTTCCGAGCCGCTAGACGAAGTGAAGATAGACGACAAGATCGCCTATCTGAAGAAAGGCTACGACGCCGCTTCCTCCTATGATGAGCGCATCGTGAGGGTCAGGATCGGCTGGAGCGACTACAAGAAGAGAATCGAGATCTACTCCGCCGAGGGCGAGGAAGGAAAATTCTACGCCAACTCCGAGGAGCGCGGCCGCCTGTCGCTTCTTTGCGTCGCCAGGGAAGGCGAGAAGATCGAGTCCGCCTATGATGGCCCAGGCGCCTTCGCCGGATGGGAATACTTCACAAAAAATATAGACATAGAAAAGCAAGCCCGCGAGACCGCCTCGAAGGCCATCGCCCTACTGACTGCCAAAGAGTGCCCCTCAGGGCGCTACACCGTCGTCATCGGCAACGGCTGGGGAGGAGTCGTCTTCCATGAGGCCTGCGGGCATAGCCTAGAGGCCACCGCCACCGCCAAGGGGCTCTCCGTTTTCTCAAACTCGATAGGAAAGCAGATCGCCTCGCCGATAGTCTCGGCCTACGACGACGGCACCATCCCCAACGAATGGGGCTCGAACAACATCGACTCCGAAGGGCACGTCACCCAGAAGAACCAGCTGATCAAGGACGGAATCTGCGTTGGCTTCCTGGTCGATAAGTTCAAGGCCAGGCGCCTTCACATGGAGCCCAACGGCTGCTCGAGGAGGCAAAGCTATGCCTTCGCCCCGACCTCGAGGATGTCCAACACCTACATCGCCCCGGGCAAAGACGATCCGGAGGACATAATCAAGGACACCCCGCTTGGGATATACGTCAAGAGCTTCGGCGGCGGATCGGTTGAGCCGGCCACCGGGGAGTTCAACTTCTCGGCATCAGAGGCCTACATAATCAGGGACGGCAAGATCTGCGAGCCGGTTAAGGGCTGCACATTGATCGGCTCGGGCAAGGAGGTCTTGATGAACATCGACCGCGTCGGCAACGACCCGGCATTGGGACAAGGCATGTGCGGGTCGGTATCCGGGCTTGTTCCGGTCAACGTCGGCCAGCCAACCATCAGGATAAAGGAAATCACCGTCGGCGGTCGCGGAGGAAAGCTAGAATGAACACCAGCAAATTCTTTGAACTGGCAAAGCAGAGCGGAATAAGCGAATGCCAGCTTCAGATATGCAAGAACTCAAACACCAAGATAAAGCTATTCCGCGGCGAGATTGACGAATTCAAGGTCAGCCAGAGCAGCCGGATCTACGCATGCGGCATCTACGAGGGGAAGCGCGGGTTCGCCTATTCCGAAAAGCTCGATTCGAAGGCTTTCGAGAACCTGGTGAACGCCATCATCCTCTCAGCCAAATACAACGACAAGCCCGACATCGTCAGCATCTTCCAAGGCGAGGAGCGCTACAAGAAGCGCAACTGCTACAACAAGGAGCTCCCCGCGATAAGCCTCGAAGAAAAAATAGCGTTGCTAAGGAAGCTCGAGAAATCGATATTGTCCCAAAGCGAGCTCGTGTCTGAGGCGGATGGCGTTTCCTACGCCGAGGCCGAATCGGAGATGACGATGCTCAATTCCTTTGGGCTGAAGCTGAAGAACAAGAACAACTTCTTCTATTTCATAGGCGGGGCCGTCGTCAAGAAAGACGGCGAGACCAAGACCTACTATCAGGATTACTTTGGGCAAGACCTCAAGTCGTTCGATCCGGATGAGCTGGCCAAAACGGTTGTCGACAGGGCCATCGCCAAGCTGGGCGGAAGCAGCGTCGACTCCGGAAACTACCCGGTCATACTCGACCGCGATGTGTTCGCCTCGCTGCTTGGCTATTACGTCGATGCGGCGGTCGCCGATACGGTGCAGCGCCACTCTTCCTTCCTGGAGGGGCGGCTAGGCACCAAAGTCGCCGCGGGCAAGGTAACCATCACCGAGGATCCCCTCAAGAAGGGCCCGTTCTATTCCTACTTCGACGACGAAGGGGTCGCCACCAAGAAGAAGGACATAGTCAAGCGGGGTTTCCTACAGACGTACCTCTATAATCGCGAGACGGCCAAGAAGGATGGGCGCGAGACCACCGGGAACGGCTCAATCGAGTCCGGAAAGATCGGAACCGACTACGGGTCGATATACGTCAAGCCGGGCAAGCAAAGCCTCGATGATCTGGCCGCCAAAATCAACATAGGCGTCTACATCACCGAGCTAGGCGGGCTGGGCACCGGGATGAACTCGGAATCGGGCAACTTCTCCTGCCAAGCCGAAGGGTTCGCCATCGAGGATGGCAAGATCCGGTTCGACAAGCCAATCGCCTTGATCACGCTCTCCGGCAACTTGCTGAAGATGCTCTCGCAGATATCCGGCTTGGACAATCGCTGCAAGCTTGATTCGAGCGGGTTCTGCGTCCCCGACGTCTTCGTCAAGAAGATGGCGATTGGGGGCAATTAAAACAAAAGACGGCCGCAAATCATGAGATGAGACCCAAAAGTTGGACTTCCAACTGGAGGGTCTCTTTTCTATGAGGTTTACGAAAGAATTCAAATTGGAATGCGTCAGAAAATACAAAAC
>CASFCI010000008.1:0-65282 GCA_949293175.1 uncultured bacterium | reverse complement strand
TTAGTCAAACTTTGACAGGACAATCGCGAAAATGGGCAGAAAATTCAGGCAAGGGCACGAATTAAGGGGCCTACGTCGCTTTTACATTGTCACTTAACGTTCCAAAAAGCCTAAAAATCGTCATTACTATGACTTTTAGTTAGCTTAGGAATAATCAAACGCAATCTATGCAAATAGACTGACCGCAAATCAATGAGAATATTTTCGAACAATGGTAGATATTTGCTCTCTTATTTTCACCAAGACATCACTCTTTTGCGCTTTTTGATGCTGAATTGCGGGCTTTACCGGCGGCAATTCTCCTCCCTATTGAAGTACTTAACCCCATCGCAATAACCCCGGCAATCGAGAATCCGAGGATATAGAATCCCGCAATACGTAGAGCCGGCCCCGGGTATCTTATTTCCAATGTGTAGTCGCCTTCGGGCAGGCTTATTGCAACTAGGCCATCGACATTGGATATCTCGCAGCTGACTTTTTCTCCGTCTTCATAGACCGCGGTGGCCTTGTAGCCCTCGTAGTAGAACTGCGGTATCTGCAGCAGCGATTCGCTGGCGGCTGAAATCGATATGTCGACGTCTGGGGTGTTGAGGTTCTCAATGCCTTTGACCTCGAAATCGCCATCTAGCATCCCAAGGTAGGCAAGGTAGCTATCCTCGCCGAATAGCACTTTCCTCCTGCCAATCATCAAGGTCCCGATTGCCTTGGCCTGCGAATCCGGATAGGACAGCTCCGCATCCCCATAGTAGATGTCATAGATGATCTGGGGCATGTATTCGTTCTGTGAGCCGAATTGGTAACGCCCCTCTATCCAAGACTGGTCCGGCTCGAAGGATTGGCTATAGCCGTGCTCGACGTTGTAGATCCGCTTATCGACCACGCCCATGCACAAAGTGAATAGATAGGCCGACAGCATCAGCGAGGCCATCCAGGCCGCCCTGTACTTGGCGAAGGCCTTGACCACCAAGATGAATAGGAACAATAGGGTGAACGAGGTTATCCCCCAGAAGCGGAAGGCGAATTGGGCGGTGTATAGGACCGATGGCGAAACCTCCCAGATGAAGGAGGTGTAAAGATAGAGGAAGCCCAGCGAGGCCAGTATTACGCAGGCGTAGAAGCTGCCGTCCTTCGCCAAGTCGAAAAGCGATTCCCTTATGTTCCTTCCCTCCGTGGCGCTTTGCCTTATCGGCAGCATGAAGGCCAGGACATAAACCCCGTAGTAAAGGCCCATCGCGATGAATACCTCGATGCGCTGGCCGATTACGAATAACGGCACGAACAATATCGCGAACGAGGCCGCCATCCTAATCGGGAGCTTGATCTTCCAATCCAATGGAACCTTCTTGTCGATAAGCCAATCGGCGATGTAGGAAAGGGCGCATAGCAACGGGAAGAGGACAAGGCCGACGATCCAATAGGCCGCGGCGTCTAGTTTGGTCACCGAAATGCCAATCCCCGCTGCCCATTCGAAGTTGAGCAGGCCAGAGAACTGGTTTGTCTGGACGAACGACCAGATTATGTGCTCAAGCGTCGTCCACATGATCGAGTCGTAGCTCACCCGGTATAAGCCGCTGCTTGTTGCCTGCAGCATCGGGAAGACGAAGAAGAAAACCATGCCGATCTCCAGCAGCACCGAGCATCCGAGGTAGACGTCGAACCGCCAATCCTTGACCTTCCTTATGACCAATTTGAGATTGCATAGGGCCAATATCGCCCCGCCGCATAAGGTCAATATCGAGGTGAAGGGGTGGCTCACCACCGATAGGGCGAGCGACACCACCAAGGTAACAAAGGGACCGACCTTCAAGCGGTCGTCATGAAGCAAGGCGTAGACGGCATAGAAGAACATCGGCATGAAGTTGAGGGCGATGGCCTCGCTCCAGGCGAACCGGTACATGTAGCAGTAGATGCGGTAGGGCAGGAAGCAGAAGGCGATACCCCCGGCCATGCCGATCACCCGGTTGCCGCTCACCCTATAGAAGAGCTTGTAGGCGTAAACGCCGCCTAGGAAGGCGAAGAGGATCGAGACGGCCTTCATTGAGCCGATGATATTCGCCCCGGCAAAGCTGAAGCATACGTCCAATATGGCCGCGCAATAATGGGGCAGCATCCCGTAGAAAAGCGAGGTGTTGTAGGCGAATATCCCTAGATAGACGTGGTTGGTGGAGAAGACGAACCCATGCTTGAACCCATATGCCAGGTCGTAGACTATCCCGAGGTGGGTCGTGAAGTCGTCCCCGCCGGTGAGGAAGGGGTTGACTATCCATATGTAGAAAACCGCTATGGTGGAGGCGGCGATGGCTAAGTATGGCAATATGGACCAAAACGCCTTCTGCCAATCGAAGCTGGCCGGTTTGGTATGCAAGCCGTTTGTCCTCTCGCCCATGGTCTTCGCTATTATATTCGCTATCCCCTATATTTATATAGACGCGGTTTATCCTCCCTTCGGTCTAAGGATTTTTATGACTTGCGAGGCGCCGATTTTAGTTTTGCCTAAAACCATTTAAGCTCGGTGTTTACTCGGGAACCGATTTGCATAAAATAACTTGCCTTGGGGGAAGGCCAGTATGAGATTTAACGCTGCTCAATCGATCAAAAACCTGTTCAAACCGGTGGATCTTACCAAAGGTAAGCCCTACAAGCAGCTGATCATCTTCATGATCCCGATCCTCATCTCATACATCTTCCAGCAGGTCTACACGATCTCCGACGCCGCGATAGTCGGGCAATACCTTTCCGCGGCCGAGGTCAGCGGCGTCAACGTCGTCTATTCGCTTATCTACATCGTCCTGCAGTTCGCCTTCGGATGCTCAAGTGGCTTCTCGGTGATTACGAGCAACTACGCCGGCGAGAAGAACGAGGAGGGCATAAGGAAGTCGTTCGCCACCCAGATATTCCTCTCCGCGGTAATCTCGGTGGTGCTCACCATCTTGGCGGTGCTGCTCATCAAGCCGCTATTGGCCTACATCGACCTCAAGCCGTCTGAGGAAGACTACCAGTACGCCCAGATGTACCTGCTCATAATCTACATCGGGCTGTTCACCCAGGTCTTCTACAACATGATGGTGAGCGTGCTACGCAGCATCGGCGACTCCTTGACCCCGCTTCTGTTCCTCATCGGTTCGACGATCCTCAACATCGCCCTCGATTTCGCCTTCATATTGCTATTCCGCTGGGGCGTCGCCGGGGCGGCCTTCGCCACCATCTTCTCGCAGTTCGTCGCCTTCATCGCCTGCTTGATCTACTCGCTGGTGAAATACCCGTTCTTCCGGGTGAAGCTATCCGATTTCAAGATGTCCTGGAAGTTCATGTACAGCCACCTCAAGCTCGGGCTCCCATTGGCTTTCCAGTTCTCGATCCTCGCGATTGGGCTCATCACCCTCGAGAAGGCGATGGTCTTGTTCGACATCGGGCATGGCGACGGGGTGTTCGACTGCAAGATCGCCTATGGGGCGGCGGTCAAGTTCAACGACTTCCTGATGTGCCCGCTTACGGCGCTTGGGACCGCCTGCCTATCCTATTCGGGGCAGAACTACGGCTCGAAGGACGTGGGGCGGTTAAAGAAGGGGCTGAAGCAGGCCTTGATACTGATGCTCATCATCTACGTCATCCTGGCCGTGATCGGGGTGACCTGCTCGATAAATGGCTTCTACACCGGATTGTTCCTAAGCGCTGAGAACAACAACGACCGGGTGAGGTTCTATGCCTCGACCTACATGATCGTCGATTCGTGCATGTATTTCTCGCTTGGCTTGCTCTTCGTTGGCAGAAACTACCTTCAGGGCATTGGCAAGTCGCTGTTTCCGTTCCTAGCTGGCGTTTGCGAGCTGGTCGGGCGCATCGCCTGCGCCGAGTTCATGCCGAGGCTCGTCGACCCATCCAACCCCGTAAGCGACAAGGCCTTCGTCTCGGTCTGCTTCTCCGATTCCTTGGCCTGGATATTCGCCTTCCTGATCCTCTTCGTCGGCATCTACATCTATCTGATCAAAGGCAAGGCGTTCAAGGACATCGATACCCCTAAGATCGAGGAAAGCCATCAGGCCGATGCTGAATATAGCGGCAAAAGCTTGGCAAAGTAGCGTTATACTCAGGCAAAACAAACACGAAAAGTCACCCGTGAGGATGGCTTATCTTGTATATCCGGTCTTACCGTCACGCGGCCTTTGTCAATTTGCCCTGAACCATCGTCAACCCGCCTAAGCAGGAAAGGGTGATGGTGATCTCGTGGCTTATGACGTCTTCCTGGACCGTGGCCCGGAACTGATCGCCGTTGATGACGAAGGTGAACAGCCCGGTGTCTTCGTTATAAGCAGCGACGGAGGTGGCGACGGTTCCGTTATAGGTGACGGTCCCGTCTTCGGCGATTATCAAGGTCATGGAGCCGCCATAGAATGTATCGGTGCCGGTCCAAGTGCCTATGAGTTCAGCCGGGAAGGTCGTCTGCGTTGGCTCCTCGGTATCCTCGACCTTCTTGTACGACCCATAGCCGAAGTAGATGGACCCGAAGGCTGAGTTGAATTCCAGGGTTTTTGTCTCCCCTCCGACCTCGACCTGGACGACGAATGAACCCTCGTACTGCTCCTCGAACTCACCGGCGAACGCGGCTTCCTCCCCGTCGATGGTGATCGTGCCGTCATCGCCTATGACGATGACGGACCCGGTTGTGGCATCCTCCCAGGTACCGACGATGCCATCAGGCAATTCGATGGCCGGAGTAGGCTCAGGCTCCTCGGTCTCCTCGACCTTCTTGTAGGCGTCCCATCCAAAGTAGATCGAGCCGAACGCGGTGTTGAATTCGAGCGTCTCGGTCTCCCCGCCTACCTCGACGTCGGCCACGAACGAGCTACCGTACTGCTCCTCGAAATCAGTGACGAACGACGCGGGCTCCCCATCGACGGTTATCGACCCGTCATCGCCTATCACGATTACCGATCCGGTGTCCTCGCTCTTCCAGGTTCCGACTATGCCCTCAGGAAGCACGATGGTCGGCTCGGGATCAGGCTCCTCGGTCTCCTCGACTTTGGTCAGGGTGAAGAAACCTAGGTATATCTCGCCGCTGCTGAGGACGTAATCGAACGTGTGGCTGGCGCCGTCGTAGTATATGTGCGTCGAAAGATAAGATCCGTCATCCACAAACGGGTCTTCGAAGCTGGCTGGCTCGCCGTTTACCGTAACGGTGCCGTCTTCTGCGATGACGACGGTTATTTCGTTTCCGCTATAGTCTTCTCCAGTCCAGGTGCCGATTAGGACGTCTGGCACCACGATCGGAGCGGTTTCGTCCTTCTTGGTATAGACGATGTTTCCGTTGTTGTAGCTTATGGTGGCCGGGTTGCCGTCTTTTTCCGGCGTGTAGACGAAGGCAAGTATCATGGACGGCTCATCGGGGTGGGGGAGCTCCCAACAGAGGACCCCAGTCCCATCATCGGTTATCTCCGGGGTTGAGGTGACTCCGCCCAAGGTGATGGACCCGTCCTCGTTCACGACCAAGGTCGGGGCGTAGGCGAAGTCAGAGACCCATTCGCCGACGGCCTCTTCTGGCAAGGTTACCGGCTCAGCAACCTCCTTGACCAGATGCCAGTAATCATCCTGGCCCATGGTGAGGCTAGAGACGACCACGGTGTCGACCCCATCGATCAGCGTCCTCTCTAGGTAGTAGCGCGTGACGCTGTTTCCGGCGCCGTTGAACTGCAGGACTATCTCGCCGGACTCGTATTCCCAGACCTTGTCGGCCAAATCACCGTCTAGCGACCAGTTCCACTGCTCGTTGACGATTAGGGTATGGGTCCCATCGGTCCAGGTGCCGAGCCAAGAGGCGTCCTCGGGCTCGTAGACCCCGGGCTCCGGCTGCTCGCCTTCAGCTTCTTTATCGAGCATCAAGATGAAATCCTCGCCTGTCTTGCAGAGGGTGATGGTATCGCCTATTTTGGCCAAGGTATATTCCTCATCCTCGATAAGCACGGTCGCGGCGCCTACCTGATCGCAGGCAAGGCAATGGACGTCTTTGCCGTCGAGACTCGCCTTGCCATCGTTAGAAATGACCAAGGTGTAGACATGGGTGTCGTCCTCGACGGGGCGAGTTCCGGTGTAGGTGCCGGCCCAAGAAGCGGGAAGCGGGGGATATGGATCTTCAACCGACCCTTCCTTGTATAGCCTCATTCCGCTCGACCCGCCGATCATGGTCATCTCGACGTAGATTTCGCCGGTGAACGGGCTCACATAGTATTCGAGGATGTAGTTTGCATCATCGATTAGTACTTTCGCGCGGAAGCCGGTGGAAATGAGGGTGAGGGTCTCGACGACCTCGAGCTTTTCCCCATTCAGGACGAACCCATCTTTACCGATGGATAGCTCATGGTAGGCGCTGCCATCGTTGCCAACCCACTCGCCGATCATGGCTGAAGGCATGGTGGTCGTCAAAGTAAGGGTGTCGCTGGCCTCACCGACGGTGACGGTGATGGTGGCCTCTCCTAGCCCGGTCGCGGTGACGACTCCGTCCTCGACCGTCAGGATGCCTTCGTCGCTAGACGAATAGACGACCGGAAGGTCATCGATGTTGTTCTTAACGTTGACTTCTAGCGTGAGCGTGGCGCCGACCTCTAGCTCGGTGCTTTCAACGTCTAAGATGGTGACCTCGACCGGCAGTATGATTGAAGTAGAGGTCGAGGTTGAGGTGGAAGTGGATTCCTGCACTGCTGAAGAGCTGCTCACTTCCGAGGTTGAATCGGATGGGGTGCCGCTCTCTATAGGCGATGTTCGCGCCTCGGCACAGGAGGCCAAGCCTAAAATGGCGGCTATGGCGATGATAGGAAGCGATTTCTTTTTCATAAGGCCCTCCCAAGTTCCAACGGGGATGATGATGGCATATTAGGCTAGGGACAAACGTTTGCAATAGGAAATCGATGAAAAGTTTCAGAATTTTGCTGACTTTTCTACGAAAAAAGGAGGCGCGAAAACCTCCTTTTGGATAGTGGCGATTCGCTTATTCGCCTTGCGGGATGAAGGGGAAGTAGAGCGCGTCTTTTATCGATATCTGCGGCATCCCGTTGGCTCCAAGCGAATTGACCTGGATCACGAATGGCAGCCCTTCCTTCCCATAGCGCGCATAGGGGGAATAGACGTTGGGATCGACCCCTTCGGTAACCCCAACCGTGAAGCCCTTTTCCAGCAACAGGTCGATGTAGTCGTTCATGTAGTCGACGTTATACTGGTTCCCGGTCAGGAAGTAATTGTTGACGATGTTCAGCTCGATATACGGACGGATCCCGTCTTCGGGGGCGTAGTTGCCCGGATACCAGTAATCGTTTAAGACGGCATCGTAGAGGAAGGGGACCTCATCGGCGTATTCCTCGCCGACCCAGCTTATCGCGCATAGGGCCTCGTATACGTTGGGCACGCCTTCTCTCCAGGTTGCGGGCGGCACGAAGACGCTGTTGAGGGAGGAGAAGTCGATATTCGATGGGAAGCTGACCCCGCGGTAGGAGACCTCGACTACCTCCTCACCAAGCCCGTCGGTGTCGTAGGCATAGGAGACGATGGTCCCGGAATTGACGTCTAGGTTGAAGCGCAGGCTGCCCTCGATCATCAAATCGCCGTTCGGCCCATAGAACAGGGTGTCCGCCAGCCCTTTGACGCCGGGGCGCGCCTTGATGGTGTCCCCGTCTAGGTAGAAGGCCTTTGGATCGAGATCGTCATAGGTCAGGAAATCGTCGATTGAGGCGAACCCGGTTTCCGGCTCATCGTAATAGGCGGCCTTGCCGTCCTCACCGACTTTGAATGGGGCGACCCCGCCTTCGTGGAACGCGTATCCATCGTAGATGTGGATCTGCTCGTTTCCCGAACCCGGGGTCTGGTCGATCGAGACGGTGTCGTAAAGGGCGAGGTTGCCCATCACGGTGACCTTCTTGGTCAAGGATGGCTGATCGACCCGATACGCGGTCAGCTCGTATCCGTCGGCGGAATTGAAGTGGGCGAAGGCGTTTTTGATGGTAACGTCCTCTTCGTCTTTGTATACGTCGATGTCGCCGATCTGCTCATAGTCCATGAAGGTCAGCTTCATCTCGTAATGGAAGGTGCCGGTCCCGATGAGCAATACATCGCGCGACCTGGCGGTTATCTCGGTTAGCCGGCCTTGGCCATCGGTTTTGGCGGTCATGGAGGTGACGACGCCCATTCCGGCCTCGTAACGGGTCAGCCCTTTGACGAGGTGGTCGTATAGATAGCCGAAATACGAATAGGTGTTCTCGCCTGTCTGCAGGAACGCCTCGCGGTCGATAAGCGGGGCGAGCGATGGGGCGAAGTCGGCAAACGAAGTATCGGTGGTCGATTCCTTCAGCTTATCATCCGGCCCGATGTAGGTCTCGTAGACGACGCCGCTCTCATCGGTAAGGTAATAGCTGGTGTCCTCATACCCGGTCAGGCGGTCGACGATCTTGGCCTTTTTGGATGCGTAGTCGATGCTCATCGTCATGTCGGAAAGATCCGAATAGAGGTTGCCATCCAGGAACAGCTTCAGCTCGGCTTTGTAGGTGATTTGATCGGCATCTAGATAACCCAAGGCAGATTCCGGCAAGGAATCCCCGGGCAGGGCGTAGTTGTAGACGAATCCCTCAACCTCCTCATCGACCGAGGTGCCGACCCCGGTTATGACCCCGATGGTCGCATCCAATATCTGCGTGGCGGATCCATCGTCTTTGAAGTTCGAGACGAACCCGACTTCCATCTTGCCCGCGGTCTGGTCGTAGCTAATGGAAATCCGCATGATGTAATCGACGTACGAGGAAAGTCCAAACATCGTGGCCAAGATGGTCACGAGGTTGGCGTCCTCGACTAGCAGATACCCGCTTTGGTAGGTGAACGAGTCGGCGCTTAGCCCATAGCGGAGCAGCAGATCCAGATAATCCAGCTCGGAAATGGAGGCGTAGCTGCTTACCTCGCCAGTCGTCGGATCGGTGTAGGTCAAGGCGGAGGTAATTCCGTAGGCCCCATCGACTTTCTCGGCCGAATATAGGATTTTTCCCTCCCCGGTGTAGGAAGGTAGGGCGACCGTGGCCGAGCCAGATTCGGGATAGGCGATGTAATCCGGGGTGACTATGGCCTTGGAGACGATCGCGCCCCCTTCGCCTTTTAATCCGTATGTGTAGTTCACCGATTTGCTGGCGGTGGATATGAAGTCATAGGCGGCTTGCTTAAGCGGATTGTGGTCTTCCGCCGGCAGGGTGGATGATTGGTCGGAGGATGAGTTTGAGCTTAGGTCGGTTTCCACGGATGACGAAGCGGAACCATCAGAGTGATGGTTGCAAGAAACGAGTGCAAGCGATAACGCCGCAAGAGCGAAGGCTACGTTTTTCTTATTCATTAAGGGTCTCCATTTCCAATGCTTGATTGTCGCTTAGCACCATAAATTGTCAACGGGGTTTAGAAATATATGCGCAGTTTAAGAGAAAGAAGGGATAAATGCTGCTTTTTCCAACCTCCTATAGCGCCCAATCCAATAAGGTGGATTGCGTGCGACCTAGCCGCCTCGCGCTGGGCAAGCATCGGAAATCAGAAAAGATTTTGGATTATCGCGGCAATAAAAAGAAAAGCCTGAATGCCACTAAGCATCAGGCCTGTTGCATTATGGTGCCCGAGACCGGACTCGAACCGGTATGGAGTCGCCCCCGAGGGATTTTAAGTCCCTTGCGTCTACCATTCCGCCACTCGGGCAGCAGGAAGAATTTATCACAATCGCCTACGTAGGTAAATCGGATAAGGACAAAGAAAAACCCGATCCGCTTAAGCGAATCGGGGCAAGTTATATTCCGATGGTCCCCCGTGTGAGGCTCGAACTCACGACCCCTTGATTAAAAGTCAAGTGCTCTACCACTGAGCTAACGGAGGGCTGTTGGCTGGGGTGGCTGGGATCGGACCAGCGTATGAGGGAGTCAAAGTCCCTTGCCTTACCGCTTGGCTACACCCCAAGATAAAGAAATGGTGGGTGAAGATGGATTTGAACCACCGAACCCGAAGGAGCTGATTTACAGTCAGCCGCGTTTGGCCACTTCGCTATTCACCCACGTTGTCTTGCGCGCTGCCCGAATGTGGTGGATGCTGCAGGGTTCGAACCTGCGACCCCCGCCTTGTAAGGGCGATGCTCTCCCGCTGAGCTAAGCATCCGCGGGTCACAAAACGCGCTTGATAAATATATCACACTAAATCAAGGAAGCAATAGCCAAGTTGGCCCTTAGGCCAATGGCTTTTTTATGTATCGGCGAAAAGAAAAGGCCGGTTTCCCGGCCTCTTATCAATACCCTGGCTTGCCAAGGAGGTGGAACATGTTCTTCTTGTAGATCTCGACGCCCGGCTGGTTGAACGGGTTGATCTTATTGAGGTAGGCCGACATGGCGCAGGCCCTCATGTAGAAGTACATTATCGCGCCCAGGTGCTTGGCGTCCATCTTCTCGACGTCGACGACGATGTTGGGGACTTTGCCCGAGTTGACGTGGGCGTCGATGGTGCCCTCCATCGCCTTCTTGGAAACGTAGTCGAGCGTCTTGCCCTCGAGGTAGTTTAGGCCATCGAGGTTGTCCGGGTCGCCGGGGATGGCGACGTCCTCTTCGGGGTGGACTATGTTTAGGATCGACTCGAACAGGACCTTTGAGCCCTGCTGGATGAACTGCCCCAGCGAGTGGAGGTCAGTGGTGAAGGTGGCGGAATCTGGCAATAGGCCGGTCCCGTCCTTGCCCTCGGACTCGCCGAAGAGCTGCTTCCACCATTCGCCCAGCTGGACGAAGCGCGGCTCATAGGTCACGAACATCTCGACCGCGTAGCCGGACTTGTAGAGGATGTGGCGGGCGACGGCGTACTTGTAGGCTTCGTTGATCTCGCCGTTGTCGAGCTCGTCCTTCTCCTGTTTGGCGCCCTCCATGAAGGCGTCGATGTCGATGCCGGCGACGGCCATCGGGAGCAGTCCGACCGCGGTGAAGACCGAGTAGCGGCCTCCGACGTCATCGGGGAGGACATAGCGCTCATAGCCGTATTTCTTGCACAGCTCGAGCAGGGCGCCCTTTTCCTTGTCGGTGGTGGCGAAGATGGCCTTGGCGGCTTCTTCCTTGCCAACCTGGCTCTCGAGCAGCTCGCGCAGCAGCCGGAAGGCGACGGCGGTCTCGGTGGTGGTGCCGGACTTCGAGATGACGTTGATGGCGAACTTCTTGCCCTTTAGGTAATCGAGGACCTGCTTGACGTAGCTCGCGGCGAAGGTCTGGCCCATGTAGATTATCTCGACCTTGTTGGTCGGGTGGATGCCGTTTAGGGCATCGATGGCCGCCCTGGCGCCAAGATAGGATCCGCCGATTCCGCAGACGACGAGGATGTCGAAGTTGTTCCTGATGTACTCGGCGTCCTTCTTGATGCGGGCGAATTCCTCTTTGTCGTAGGTGTACGGGTAATCGGCCCAGCCTAGGAAGTCGTTCCCTTCCCCGGTCTTCTCATCGATCATCTTGTTGATCGACTTCACTTTCTCGGCGTAGCTCTCGACGGTTTCCTTGAGCTGCAGGTGGCTAAGATCAGTCTTGATCATTTGCTTTTGTTTCCTTTCCTTCGTTTTCCTCCGCGATCCAAAGCGGGAGCATCTTCGCAAGCGGGGCGAAGTCGATGTCCTGACTGTCCACAGGGCAGTGGCGGAACGACTTCCTCCTCTCGGAGTTGGTCATCTGCTTGAGCGACACCCTGACCTGGCCAGAGTTCTCGTCTACGGCGATGACCTTCACATTATAGATGCTTCCGATGGTGATGTAGGAAGCGAATGACCTGATGTATGAGGTTGAGACCTCGCTTATGTGCAATAGCCCGGTCCAGCCCTCATCGAATAGCATTATGGCATAGGAGGTATAGACCGAGACCACGGTCCCGATGTATGTCTCCCCGACTTTTGGAAGCTTATTCATCTTTCTCTCCCAAGGCGAAGAATAGCGCGGCGTGCGCGGGCGTGTCCACCTTTATGTTCCGGATGTCGCCTTTCGACACCGAAAGCTTATAGCCGGCGGCCATGAATAGCGATCCCTCGTCTGAATAATTTCGCCCATCCGCTTTGGCGTAGGCATCCTTTAGCTTGGCTAGGTCGAAGCACTGCGGCGTCTGCACCCGCATGATTGAATTGCGGTCGACGTAGTGGGGCGCCTCGCCTATCTGAAGTAGCGAGTCGGAGCTGGGTATGGCGGCGATGGCCCCGCCGGTTAGCTTGGCTTGGCTAAGGCAATCCGCGATGAGGTCCTCGTTGAGGAACGGGCGGTCGCCATCGCAGATCAGGACATAGCCTCCATCCGGCAGCGCCATCACGCCGTTGCGCACCGATTCGAAGCGGGTATCCCCGCCTTTGACGAAGAGGATGTCCTTTCCGTTATCAAAGCCGTTTATCGACCTGGCGACCTCGTCTACCGTCCCCTCAAGGCAGGGCAAGACGATGGTCGATATAAGCTCGGAGTGGGCCAAGGCGTCGAAGGCGTAGCGGAAAAGCGGCTTCCCATTGAATGGGATCAGCTGCTTGGGCTTATCGGAGCCGAATCTCTGCCCCGAACCGCCCAAAGGCAATATGGCGAACGCTTTCTTTGCCATAGGCAAATATTGTAAACCAAATCGGCCGAAAAGGTTTTACTTAATCGTCGTAGAGCTTTTCCTTCTCGTGGGAGCGGAGGCTTTCGTTGATGGCGATGTTCTCTATGACGAGCTGGAGTATCTTCTCGAGCATCTTCCCCGAGGAGTAGTCGGCGGGGCAGGCGTAGTTGACGCGCTCATCCTCGAACAGGTTGGCGACCTTGTCCTCCTTGCCCTTGGGGTAGACGGCGATGGACTTGCCCCCGTTGTTCTTGACGATGATCATCGAGGGGATGTCGGTCATCCCGTCGCCTATGTAGATGATATTGGAATAAGGTATCCGCCGGGTCGGGCGCTTCTCGTTGACCCCGACGTCGTCGGTCGCGTCGTATACGCCTTTGCTGATGCGGAAGAAGTACTGCGTCTTCTGGGTGTAGTTGATGGCGAGCTTCGGCCAGATGGCCTCGCCGGTGACTTTGTCGTATACGTACTCGCAGCCATACATGATCTTGAATTCCTTCGCGATCTGGCAGCCTTCGACTATCTCCTTATTGCCGGAGCTCACCAGGTAATGCTCGACCCGGACCCCATGCTCCTCGCCATAGCGGTTGATCCGCTCGAACCAGGTGGAGACGCCGGGGAAGAATTTGATCGGTTTGCCGCAGGATTGCAGGAATTCGCGCGTAAGTTTGATGTTTTTCTCCTTTGCCACGTCGATCATGGTGTAAAGGTAGGAAAGGATTTTCTCACAACCGGATTCCTCCGAGAATTTCGTCGTTCTCCCCCAAAATTCCGCGGGGGTCATCCCCATGGCCGGGATGAAGCCGAAGTTCTGCATGTCGGTGATGGCCAAAGTCGAGTCGAAATCGTAGAGTATTGCGCAGATAGGCTTCTTATTCATCGTCGTTCCCCATTCGAGGCAATTATAAAATAAATAGAGTTTGCCTTGCAAATTCACCACTTTTTGTTGAAAAACTCATCCAATGAAATACAATTTCGCCTATGCCAGCCTTAGTCTCGTCCATGCAAGCGTATCAAGTAATACTGCTCATCGCGGCCTGCGTGGTTTTCTGCTATCTGGCAGTCCTTTTCTACGTGACTTCCAAGGCGCTTGATTTCCGGAGGTCGCTGTCGCGGAAGAGGGAGATGCTTTCCTTGATACAGCTGGAGATGGCCTCGACCTTGCTTTCCATTGACTCGATCTTCAAATCCGCCTCGGTCACCTACTCGAAGCAGGAGGCCGACACGGTGGCCGCCCTCAATCAGGTGAGCTCCGACAAGAAGGCGGTGGGGCTAATCATGTACAACGCCACGCTGATAATCGGGGCCAAATCCGCCCTCTCGTATTTGGCGCTGTCGAACAAATGGGCCACCAAGTCGGAGGAGTTCCGCTACTCGCAGAACGCCTTCGCCGACCTCGAGCGGTTCTTCAGGACGACCGTCGCCTTATACAACGCCGACGTCGCGGCCTACGACTACTATCGCCGTGCCATGGGCTTCAAGATATTCATGTACCTCTTCGGCTTCAAAGCGGCCGAGCCGATAGGCTAGAAGTTGAGCTCGTAGTCGACCAGCCCGTCGTAGAAGTCCTTCTCGTGGCTTACGATTATGACCGCGCCGGGATAGTTCTCGATGGCCTCGAAAAGCGAGTCTTTCGCTTTTTGATCGAGGTGGTTGGTCGGCTCGTCGAAGATCAGGAAGTTGGATTTGCGCAGCGTCATGACCGCGAACCTCGCCTTGGTCATCTCACCGCCGGATAGCTCCTTCATCTTCCTAAGGGCCAATTCCTTCTTGACCCCAACCGCCGCCAGGGCCGTCCTGACCTTGGTGTTGTCCAGATCGGGATAGTGGGCCCTGACGTATTCGAAAGGCGTCATGTTCAGGTCGATCTTCTCGTCCTGGTCGAAGTAGTTTATGTCGATGCCTTCAAGCCATTTATACGAACCGGATATGGCTTTGAGCTTTCCCATTATGGTCTTGAGGAAAGTGGTTTTGCCAACCCCGTTCTGGCCCAATATCGCTATCTTCTCCCCTTTGTTGAGGATGAACGATATCGGCGGAAGCAGGGGCACGCCGTTATAGCCGATCTCAAGCTCCTCAACTTGTAGCGGCTTGATCCCGACGTCGTGGGTGAAGGGGAAGGCGAAATGCACGTTGCCCTCGTCCTTGCCTGGGGCATCTAACACCTCGAGGTGGGCGAGTCGGGCCCGGTGGCTCTTCGCGGCCTTAGCCGAGGTGGCCCTCACGATGTGGGCGGCGATGAAGTCCTCTTCCTTCTTGATGTAGCGCTGCTGGGCGAGATAGTTCTTCTGGTATTGTTCCTTGTCGAGCTCGTGCTGGACAAGGTAATGCTCAAAATCCCCTTTGTAGCGGGTCAATGTCTTGTTCTCGAGGCAGAATACTACCTTGGCGATCTTGCGGAGGAACTCCTCGTCGTGGCTCACTACGAGGAATGCGTTGGGGTAGTCGTTTAGGTAATTGGCAAGCCAAGCCACCTGTCCCTGATCTAGGAAGTTGGTCGGCTCGTCCATGATGAGCACGTCCTTCTCCTGCAGCAGCATCTTGGCGAGGTAGGCCTTCTCCCTTTGCCCGGAGCTGAGCTTCGAAAGCGGGCGCGAGAGCATGTCCTTGTCGAAGCCTAGGCCATCGGTTAATCTGCCGACCTTCTCCTGAAGTGAGTAGAAGCCCTTATCCGTCAGCTCGTTGCCAAGCCGTTCGGCCTTATCTAGCAGCTTCTCGTAGCCGGGCTCGGCATAGGCGGCCTTCTCGTAGAGCTGCTCCATCTGCTTCTCTTTGGCGAATAGGTCGGCGTAGACGCCATAGAGGTAGTCGTTGGTCGCCATGTCCTGCTCGACCTTCAGCTGCTGGTCGAGGTAGGAATAGCTGACGTGGGGCTGCCAGGTCACCTTGCCCTTGTCGGGGCGCAGCTCGCCGACGATTATCGAAAGCAGGGTGCTCTTGCCTGATCCGTTTACCCCGACCAGGCAGGCGTGCTCGCCGCTATTCAGCTGCAAGCTGACCTTGCGATACAGCTCCTTATCCGAATAATTGAATTCTATTTCCTGTAGTTCTAGCAGCGCCATAACGCCGACAATGTTAGCATAGTTGCCCAAAAACTTCGCTTTGCGGTTATCAAATCGGTTCTGAGAAGTATAATTGTCCTCGTTAAGGAGGGCTAATTAATGGCCAAATCTTCATCCACCACCAAAAAGACGCTTCCATATGCCCACATCGCTTTCTTGATTTCTGGGTTCCTGCTGCTTCTCTACTACCTGTTCACCAAAGGCGTTCCTTCGCTAGGCAAAGACGTCGCGAGCATCATCACCTTCGTCGTCGACCTCATCGTGCTTATCTCGGCCATCGGCTTCTACTGCTACATGGTCTTCTCGCCCAAGGGACTAACCGGAACCATCCGCGCCCTCGCCCCGGCCCTCGTCATCTTCGTAGTGATGGGGCAATACTCGATGCCCAGCGTCCAAGCCGACATCAATAGGATCGTCAGCGCCATCGCCACCGGGGCGGCGACCTTGATCGTCTTCTGCGGGTTCCTGTTCGTGTTCCTCCACAAATGGATATTCGGCGAGATCTTCGGCTGGTCCTGCTTCGTCTACGCGATCTACGTCATCGTCGCCTACTTCGTCATCATGATCATGGATTTGGTGAATGACGGGAAGTTCGACGTCATGATGCTGCTGTCCACCATATGCCTCTTCCTGGCCTCCGGGCTTATGGCCTATGGGGCGCTTAGGATCTGCAAAAGTAAAAACCCTCTAGATTAAGGACGGATTATCAAAGGCGGGCGCAAAACCCGCCTTTTTTGTTCGCTATTTGTCCAATGCGAAGTTCATCCAATCCAGGCAATAGCTGGCGACCGAGACGGATATTGCAAGGGAAAGCAAAGTGAAATAGGTGATCTTGGCGAAGCGGTATTCCGGGGTGGAAGGCAATATCAGATAGACCATCCCGGCGGCGATGGCGAAGGTGTTTATCGATAAGGCGGCATGTGAGAAGTAGAAGGCGTGGGCCTTGAAAAGGGATATGTTCTCGACCGTGTCGTCCTTAGGCCCATCCTTTATTCCGAAGATCGGCAAGAACATGCCGATGGTCATGATGAGCAATAGGGCGCAGGGGATGACGAAAAGGGCGATCTTTATCGAGCGGTCGTGCCGGGATAGCCTGTCGAGGTATTCTTTCTTATATCCGGATTCCACTCCGCTTTTTTCCATGCAGGTATGATACCTCGTCCCGACTCCAAGGGCTAGGCGATGGGAAAAATAGGAAAGTCGGAAGACGTCATTTAAATGTGGCTTGATTAGTAATGCTCAATCCGCGGCTATGCTATTAGGCAAGTTCTCGGGGAGGATGATCTTGCTTTTGAAATAGCGTTCCTGAAAATTGATCGCTTTCTTGATTTCCTGTTTTGAGTAATTCGCTGATGCACCGGCTACGAGGAGCTTATCCTCGATATCGTCTTTCCAATGGATTACGCCTATCACTTGGCCTTCGAAGCCATCGATTGGCTCATCGACCCCAAGGACATAGGCATCCTGATATTCGCCATCCATTGCCTTAAGGTTTTTTATGTAGCCGTAGTTTAATTTATAGGCAATTCCATTATGGATATATCCTATCGGCCGATCGACGATAACCTTTACGTGCTGGCCAATTAATTCGATTAGCTTCTGCGTATAAAGGAGTCGTTTGGCGATTTTGTAGGCTTTCTGCTGAGGCGAAGAATCGTCATAGTTGATGCTTTCCATCATCCTTTCGGCGGCATCGACTATGTCGAAAGTGTGGCAGATGTTGTAATAATCGACGATTTTTCTGCCATCGAAAAGCCTATAGACGCTTTTGCTGGACAAGTTGTACTTAATGCAGATGCACCGATAGATATAGCCAATCCAAAACATCTGGTCGGCGCTGTATTTTGTTTTGCCATACTTGGCTTTGCCAAATTCCTCGTCGATGAGCCCTATGGCCTCGTCTATGGAATCAGAACGGTATAAGTAAACCTTGTCGTCAAAGGATTTCGCGAGTGAGGAATATGCGAAGCGCCTTATGAAGATCGGCGAGCTGTAGTCGGTTTTAGTTACCGAGGCTTCGAATATTTTGGCCTGTGCCTGGCATAATTTTAACTCGATGAAACTAAGCGGGGTCATTTCAGTATCTCCTCGATGTAATGGCCTTGGTTCTTGTATTTGATTCTTGCGATTTTTACTTTCTGCGACCCGTTTTCCGCGAGCAGCCGCCTGTTTTCAAGGCACATGCTCTTTTCCTTTTCGCATACATACATTTCCCGAAGCAGCTCAATGCCTTCCAAAGCCTTACTGGTCTTCAATACATATTGGAAGCCCAAATTCGTCGCCGAAAGCGCGTGCTTGCACTGCTCGTCGGTGATTTCGCCTTCGACGAATTCCGCGATGATGTCGAACATTCGGTTGTCGGCAATGGGGGCGATGATGATGTCATAAGAAGGCAGCTTGCCGACTATCTTTTCCACCAACGGGCTGTTTTTGTAATTCTCAAGCCATCCCCTATGGTAGGCGATGGCAATCATCCATTCGGTATCTACTCCGAATTTGTAGATTTTCAGCTTTTTCGTATTCAGGCAGAAGCAATAGACGAAATTGCGATTTAAAACCGAAATGTAATTCGCGGCTTGCTCGAACGTCTCCCCCAAATAGAATCCGACCCCGAAATCATTGGTGGCCTTGTAGTTTGACAGGAAATCTATAGGCAAGGAGAAATCCTTCTTGGCCCCATGAAATAAGACCACATGCCCGTCGGTTTCTTTTTCTTCTTTGAAAAGTTGCTCATAGACGTTATTCAGGTTTATCTTGCTCGAATAGGCAAATGAGTAAAACTTCTCTAGATTCGCGGCCGATGGCTCATTTATCCCCTTTTTCCAATTGTCTATCGTCTCAATCGAAACACCCAGTTTTTTGGCAAGTTCGGCTTCGCTTAATTGCAATACGCCGCAGATAATTGAAATGTCGTTGGTTAGATTCATAGCCCTTCACCTATAACAACATTATCAAAAACTTTAATAACAAGTTTTGAATCAAACCCGAAGAAACCTTGCCGCTATTTCGATGCAATCCCGTTGGGTGCGCGTGTTTTTATGTATAAAACAAAAAACGCCTGATTCCAGGCGTCATTTGATTTTTCTTGGTGCGGGGGATGAGATTTGAACTCACACGGGTTGCCCCATACGCCCCTCAAACGTATGCGTCTACCAATTCCGCCACTCCCGCAGCGAGGGTAATTATAGAGTTACCTCGCCGGACAATCAAATATTTCTTTTTTGTCCTTACGCCAGCTGTGGGAAGAAAGCCATCGCGACCGAGAAGTAGACGATCAGGGTGACTATATCCATGATGGTGGTAAGCAGCGGCTGCGACACCAAGGCCGGATCCTTCTTGATGGCCGCGGTGGTCAGCGGCAATAGGGCACCTATCACCTTCGCTAGGGTGATGGCAAGGAAGGCGGTCAGCGACACCAAGGCTGATATCTTCATGGTCGCCTCAAAGAAGGCCATGTTCCAGCAGTTGCCGGCCCAGATGTTGACCCCGTCGAACTCGCCGTTGCTGACGATCCCGGTGTATTGCTCCATGGTGAACCAGGCGAAGGCGAAGCAGGCGACGATCGCGCCGACGACGATGCCGGCCTTCAGCTCCCTCCAAAGGACCTTGAGCATCTGCTTCGGGCCGAATTCCTTGAGGGCGAGGCTTCTTACCATCAAGCCGGTGGTCTGGCCGCCGGAGTTGCCTCCGGTGTCTAGCAGCGTCGGTATGAAGGCCGCGAGGATCGCGAGGGTCTCGAGCTTATCCTGGAAGAAGGAGAGGATCATCGAGCCGAAGGTGCCTAGCACCAGCAGGATTATGATCCAGGGGATGCACCGCTTGGCGTTCTCCCAGGTGTTGAGCTCCATATACGGGACCTCGGTCGGCTCCATGTTGGTGAGCCTAGCGACATCCTCGTTGGATTCCTCGGTCAAGACGTCGACCGCGTCGTCGATGGTGATGACGCCGACGAGTCGTTTGTCCTCATTTAAGACGGCCATGGCGTTGAGGTCGTAGCGGGCGAACATCTGCCCGACCTCCTCCTGGTCGGTCGAGGTGAGGCAGCTCACCACGTCCTTGTTCATGATGTCGGAGAGCTTCTGCTCCTTGGAGGCGAAGATCAGATCGTCGAGGTCGACGGTGCCCAGGAAATGGCGCTGCTTGTCCTTGACGAAGATGGTGTAGATGGTCTCCGCGTCCTTTCCTTTGGCCCTTATGGCCTCGATCGCCTCCTCAACGGTCATGTCGCCGAGGAACTCGAGGTACTCGGTGGTCATCAAGGCACCGGCGGTGTCCTCTTTGTAGTTGAGCAGGGTGTTGATGTCCTTGCGCATGTCGGGGTCGGCGGCCCGCATGACGCGGCTCGCCAGGTTGGCTGGCAAATCGACGACCGCATCGGTGACGTCGTCGGCGCTTTGCCCGTTGATGACGCTCACCAGCTCCTTATCGGTCATCGCCTTGATGAGCGATTCCTTGGCGTCGCCGGAAAGCTCGGCGAAGAAATCCGCGGTATAGGCGCTCTCGACCGTCCTGAATATATAGATAAGGTCCTCGTCGGGGATGTCGTTGGCCGCCTCAGCCAAATCGATCGCCGGGATGGTCACGAAAAGGTCGCGCAGCTTCTTCTTGTCCTTGGACTTTATTATTTCTTCCAGCTCTTCGCTGTCTATCGTCTTCTTGACGATCTGCTCGTTGAGCTTTTCCTCTTCGGCCATGGCTTTTACCTCCGCCGCTAAATCATAGACACCACAGTGGGGCAAAGAAAAGGGCAAAATGCTTATCAAAGTTGTTTGCTCGTCATATAATGACGGCGCTTTAGGAGAGCAAAAATGGAAAAGAAGATTCTAGTGGAGACCAGCGCCCGCCACATTCACCTCGATCAGGCTTCGTTCGATTACCTGATGGGCGCCGCCGAGGGCGAACACGCCACCCTCAACGTCAGGAAGCCGCTATCCCAGCCTGGCCAGTACGTCTCGGACGTCAGGCTAAACCTAGTCGGCCCAGTCAACCCGAAGACCGGCAAGCCGCGCGAGATCAAGAACGTCTCGATCCTCGGCCCGCTCCGCAGCCTAAACCAGGTCGAGGTCTCGGCCACCGACGCCAGGACCCTCGGCATCGCCGCCCCGATCCGCCTCTCCGGCGACGTGAAGGGCAGCGCCCCGATCACCTTGGTCAACCCGCTCAACGGAAGGACCCTTGAGCTCAAGGAAGGCGCCATAGTCGCCAAGCGCCACATCCACATGACCCCGAAGGACGCCGAGGAGTTCAACGTCAAGGACGGCGACTCCGTCTACGTCGCCATCGAGACCCCGGATAGGACCACCATCTACGGCGACACCATCATCCGCGTCAGCGAGAAGTTCTCGCTCGCCATGCACATCGACACCGACGAGAGCAACGCCGCCGAGGCCGGCGGGACCGTCTACGGCGAGATCCTATACATGTCCGATTCCTGCTGCTGCGAAGGCGAGGAAGGCGACTGCTGCTGCCACCACGGCGAAGGCCACTGCTGCCACAAGGAATAATGGCTGAGTACGTCTTCACCCCGTCCAACGTCTGCTCCCGCAAGATGACGATCGAATACGAAGGCGACGTCATCAAGGGGCTGCGCGTCGAAGGGGGATGCCATGGCAACCTGCAGGGCATTGGGAAACTGCTCGAGGGAATGAAGATCGACGATGCGATAAATCGGCTGTCCGGCATTATATGCCGCGGGTCGAGGAACCGCATGACCTCCTGCCCCGATCAGATATCGATCGCCCTTAGGGAAATAAAGGAAATGAACAAGTAGGCCGCCCGGCCTACTTTTTTGTTGTCTACGCAAGGCGGAGGCAGTATATTAGCCTCACTGACGAAAGTCAGGCATCAAGAAGCGCTTCCTGTGGCGTAACCAGAGCGCTAGCAACTCCGCTATAGCGGTAAGTGCTCGCCATAGCCCCAAACCCACTGGGGAACGATGCCTGACGGAACCGGCGAAGTCGCTTCCGTATGTGGGGGCAACGATATTTTCGTCGGAAGGAGAAAACATGGACAAAGAGCAATTCCTATTGACCTCCGAATCGGTTTCGGAAGGCCATCCCGACAAGGTCTGCGACCAGATCGCGGACGCGATCCTCGACGAGTGCCTGTCGCGCAACAAGTGGGCCCACGTCGCCTGCGAGGTGTTCGCCACCACCGAGTTCATCCTGATCGGCGGGGAGATTTCCGGCGTCGAAGGCGTCGATTATGAGGGCATTGCGCGCAAAGTGCTGCGCGGCATCGGCTACGACAAGGCCGAGAAGGGCATCGGGGCCGACAGCTGCGAGATAAAGGTCGTGGTCAAGGAGCAAAGCGGCGACATCGCCATGGGCGTCAACCCGGCTGATGACCTCGACATGGGCGCCGGCGACCAGGGCATCATGTTCGGCTACGCGACCGACGAGAGCGACGGCTACATGCCGCTTCCCATCACCATCGCCCATAAGCTGGTTAGGGTCGCTTCCTCAAAGAGGAAGAGCGGCGATTTCAAGGGCGCCCGCCCCGACATGAAGAGCCAGGTTACCATAGACTATTCGGGCGACAAGCCGCGCATCCACACCATCCTCATGTCCATCCAGCACGACCCGGACATCGACCGCAAGGCGTTCAAGGAATACGTCCACGACCAGATCATGGTCCCGGTGGCGGAGAGCTTCGGCCTCAACACCGACTTCATCTTCCTGATCAACCCGACGGGCAACTTCGTCATCGGCGGCCCGGCCGGCGACACCGGGCTCACCGGGCGCAAGATAATCGTCGACACCTATGGTGGGGCATCCCGCCACGGCGGCGGATCCTTCTCCGGCAAAGACCCCTCGAAGGTCGACCGCTCGGCCTCCTACTACGCTCGCTACATCGCCAAGAACCTCGTGGCGGCCGGGGCGGCCAACCGCCTCGAGATACAGCTGAGCTACGCCATCGGCGTGGCTAAGCCGCTTAGCATCTCGCTATCGACCTTCGGCACCAAGAAGGTCCCGGATTCCGTCATCCTTGAGGCGATAGACCGCTATTTCGACGCCCGCCCGATGGCGATAATCAAGCAGTTCAAGCTCAACGAGCCCACCTTCCGCTACGCCGATGTGTCCAATTACGGGGCCTTCGGTCGCCCTGACCTCGACCTGCCATGGGAAAAATTGGATAAGGTTGAGGTTTTGCGCGATTTCTTCGCTTCCAAGGCCAAATAAGTCGGTTTTCGAGTAAGGGCTTACATTCGCTCTTTCCTAAAAGGCAATTTCACGTAAAATAATGGTGTAAGCCCTTAGGAGGGGCAGAATATATGAAATTCCAAATTATCGGTAAGAACATCGATGTCACCGATGCTATCCGCGCAGACATCGAGAAGAAGCTTGCCCGTATGGACAAGTACTTCGTGATCAACGACGACGTGCTATGCCGCGCCGTGGTCCGCTCCTACCAGGTGGGAGCCAAGGTCGAGATCACCATCTTCACCAAGCAGATGACCTTCCGCACCGAGGTGCGCGATAACGATCTATACGCCGCCGTCGACTTCGCCATCGACAAGCTCGAGGGCCAGATGAGGAAGCTCAAGACCCGCATGGACCGCACCAAGGAAGCCGATTCCCTTGGCAAGGCCCTCGCCTTCGAGAACTTCGAGGAGCAGGATGACGGCGATGAGACCATCGTCAGGACCAAGTCTATCTACCTCGAGCCGATGACCATCGACGAGGCCATCACCAGGATGGAGGCCCTCGGGCATTCCTTCTTCGTCTACCTCGACGACGACGATAACGAGATCTCGGTCGCTTACAAGCGCCTCGATGGCGGCTATGGCGTCATCCAGGCCGAGAACCAGCTCAAATAAGGATTTCCTCCTTGATACTGGGGGTCTCTTCGGAGGCCCCTTTTTCTTTTTGGCTATGAAAAAGCGTAGAATCTTCCCGATGATACAGGTAATCGCCACCGATCTGGACGGGACGCTGTTCTACCCGAAGTCCCCGATAAAGATGCTCCCGCGGGCCAACCGCGCCTTCCTCGACCTTTTCTTCTCCAAAGGCGGGAGGCTGGTCGTGGCCAGCTCGCGCTCGCACAACTTCCACGACAAGTTCATCAGGAAAGCGGGGCGCCCGATCGATTGGATCGGCTGCGATGGCACCTTCGTCAACGTCGGCGGGAAGCTCATCTTCGAGGCCTTCTTCGAGCCCAAGCCGCTTAAGGCATTCCTTTCCGACATAAGGAAGCGCATCGACCCGGCCTTGCTATTGCTCACCTCGAAGACCCGGCCCATCGTCATGACCAAGACGCGGGTCAACAAGCTGACCAACTTCGGCTACTTCGCCTATGAGGCTTTCCAGGGCGTCTACCGCGAGCCGTTCGTGCGGAGCGACCACGTCTTCTACGCCGAGATCGAGAAGGGCGAGACGATGAAGATCATGATCCTCGTCGGCATCGGGGCGAAGAAGAAGCAGGAGGCCGAGCGGCTAACCGAGCAGCTGAAAGGCGAATACCCGGATTTCGAGTTCACCTGGCTCAATCAGTTCATCGAGGTCACCCCGAAGGGGTGCACCAAGGCCAGCGGGGTCATCAAATATCTTGATTACCTAGGAATTTCAAAGGATAATATCCTAGTTGTCGGCGACTCCGGAAACGACGTCTCGATGTTCGACTGCTTCAATGCCAACAGCTACTGCATGAGCCATGCCCCCGATTCGGTGAAGGCCCACGCGGCCCACGTCATCGACAAAGTGGCCGATCTAGAGCAGATCCTATACCCATCGGTTGGATAGGACTAACCGCAATTGAAGGGAAAATCAGCAAATGAACCAAGTAAGCGAAGTCATCACCACCCTGATCCACTACAACGTCTCGGTCAGGGACACTCTTGAGTACTGCCTCAAGAAGGATACCTACGATACCAAGCTCTTCCAGGAGAAGAAGCGGGCCGTCCTCATCGAGGTCGACCAGCACACCCCGCTGAAGGACATCATCGACCGCTCGGGCGAGAACGGCCAGAAGCTAGAGAAGCTCATCCGCGACTTCTACGATGAGGTCTATGGCGACAACTCGACCATACTCCACCTCGCCGACGACGGCCTCCGCGTCGACCACAACCAGCACCTCCCGATCTACCGCGGCGTGCTGCCGATCCACGAGAACATCAACTCGATGATCCGCGGCATCATCAACGACGCCCACGCCAAGAACATCGACGTCGCCGACGCCGAGAAGACCTGGAAGGCCGAGGATGCCATGTTCCGCGGCGTTGCCTACCTCACCCTCACCAACGACCTCATCGGGCTGTTCAATGAGTACAACAAGGCCCGCCAGGAAGCCAAAGGCGCCGAGTCGCCCTCTTCCAAGTTCATCGCCAACGACATCCAGACCATAATCCAGAACATCAACTTCGTCCGCGGATCGGCCAGGGAGAGCAACCTCGTCTACAAGAACATGGAGGACAAGATCTTCGCCCTCATGGAGATGATCACCGGACGCCGCGACCTCCCCGTCGGGAAGAAGTTCCCGGAGGTCATGCGCGAGACCGTCGAGACCATCCAGCTCTACATCCGCGACGCCGAGCCGGCGTTCCGCGCCCTCTACAGCCCGCTCATCGCCGCTTTGCTTGAGCAGGTCAAGAAGGACCGCGAGGCCAAGCAGCAGGCCATAGAGAAGCCCGCCGCCTAATAGTCATAGGAGATATTTATGCAGACAAGCAGCAAGAAGAAACTTTCCAAGAAGGAGATCGTCTGGTACAGCATCTCCGGTTTCATTGCACTCGCGGGTCTGTTCTTCCTGATCCTCGGGATAGTGGGGGACCATCTCCCGGTCGTTTATTCCGACAACTGGATCCTCTACTCCGAGCCGATGTGGCTGTCCAACTGGTCCGGGCTAAGCTATCGGACCTTCGGCCTCATCCTCTTCCTCATCGGCAGCCTGCTAGCCGTCATCTGCCTGGCCGTCTTCGCCAGGGAGGGCGACCGCGATGCCGAGCGCGCCCTTCGCCGCGCCCAGCGCCTTGGGGTGGCCCCGGTTGAGCAAGCAAAGGCTGAGGATAATCAAGCCAAATGACGATAAGCTGGGTTCGCCCGGCTTTTTTTGGAGGTAAAACATGAATACATTCGATTGCATCAAAGCGCGCCACAGCTGCCGCAAGTTCCTGCCGAAGATGGTGGAGAAGGAGAAGCTGCAGAAGGTCGTCGAGGCCGGGCTATTGGCCCCGACCGGCTCCAACTCGCAGAAGGTCCACATCCTCATGATCGCCAACAAGGAGATCCGCGACGAACTGTCCCGCCTCAACGCCAAGATCATGGGACGCGAGGGCATCGATCCCTTCTACGGCGCCCCGGCCGTCGCCTTGGTCTACGTCGACGCCTCGGCCCACACCGCCGTCTACGACGGGTCGCTGTGCCTCGGGTATATGCTGCTTGAGGCCACTGAGCTAGGGCTAGGCAACATCTGGGTCCATCGCGGCAAGGAGGAGCTTGAGTCGGAGGAGGGCAAGGCCATCCTCAAGAAGCTCGGCATCGAGGGGGACTACATCGGCATCGGCCATTGCTGCCTCGGCTATGAGGATGGCGAGCCCGTCGTCCCGGAGAAGGACCTCACCCGCGTCAAATACGCCGAATAGGCCATAAGAACAGCCGCCTGGGGAATCCCAAGCGGCCTTTTTTAGTGCCTTTAAGCGGGGTTTTTCAGATTTTTCCGGGTCAAAAAGCCCTTAAATGCCCTGCAAAAGCGCATTTAGTGTTTTTCTTTTCCCTCTTGTTATATAGTATGTGGGCTTTTCAGGAGGCGAGTTATGAAAAAGGAAATCCGGTTAATGGGAATATGCGCTTTGGCGGCTATCATGCTTGCCTCATGCCGGGAATACAGTTCCAAGATCGAATACACCATCTCGTTTTATGATGGGGACACGTTTATAAGCAGCTTGAAGACAAAGGGCAACGAGACCATTGAATTGCCCATAGCCCCGGAAAAGGAAGATGCGGAATTCAAGGGATGGTATTTGGATGAGGGCGTTTGGCAACAGCGGCTGACCGAGGATTATTTCCTATCCCACGATATCGATGGCGACCTCGACAGCTTCGCCTATTACCTAGCCAAGGAAGAACCCGCCCCCGAGGAATTCACCATCCTCTTCTTTGTCGACGGGGAACTTTATTCGAGCCTTCTTACCGCCGGCAACGAGCTTCTTTCCCTTCCCGAGGCCCCTAATAAGGACAATTATGAGTTCAAGGGTTGGTATTTCGATGATGGGACTTTCGAAAACCGGCTTTATCCGAATACCTATGAAAACCTTCCTTTGGAAGCTGATGTGAGCGTCTACGCCTATTACACCTTTATTGAGGACATCCCCGAGGAATACCAGGTGAGTTTCGTCTCCAATGGGGGAACGCCAGTTGAGCCTATCGTAACCTCCAAAATCGAGGATGAGCCGGAGACCTCGAGGAAAGGTTATACCTTCCGTGGCTGGTATTTCGACGAATCATTTTCCTCCAAAGCCAGCTTCCCATTGGAAATAACCGAGGACATAACCCTCTACGCCAAATGGGAGAAGAACGCCTACGACGTCCACTTTGAACTCGATGGAGGGACTGGGGTATCCGATCTTAAGACCGGCCGCATCGAGACCGAACCCATCCCGACAAAAAAGGGCTACACCTTCCTTGGCTGGTATTTCGACGAATCATTTTCCTCCAAAGCCAGCTTCCCATTGGAAATAACCGAGGACATAACCCTCTACGCCAAATGGGAGGAAAATGAGCCGGCTGGGATAACCTTTACAGTCGACGGTTCCGGCACCTTGACCGCGGTGGAAGGGATAAGCGAAACCAATTCCGAGGTCATTATCCCCTCAGAAGTAAATGGGCAGGCCGTTAAGCAAATAGGGCAAGACCTTTTCCGCGACAACCACTACCTTAGGAAGCTTTCGATCCCAGATGGCGTATCCCTTGGCTATCGGATGTGCTCCGGCTGCGCTTTATTGGAAGAGGTCGATTTGCCCTCTGGCATCACCGTCATCCCGGATTATGCCTTTGAGGGCTGCGCTTCCCTTCGTTCCATCGAGCTTCCCAAGACCTTGGTCCAAATTAGGCTCGAGGCTTTTTCCGGCTCCGGATTGGAAAGCCTTTCCGCCCCCTCTTCACTAAAGGAAATCTGGTCCTATGCCTTCAAGGATTGCCTTAGCCTTGCCGAAGTCGATCTCAAACAAGTCACTAGCCTTGGCGACATGGCCTTTGAAAACTGCGCCTTGCTTTCCTCCATCTCATTGCCCGATTCGCTTCTAGAGCTAGGAAGCTACGTCTTCAGCGGCTGCTCCTCCCTTTATTCCATCACCATGCCTAGTCAAGCCATCGCCATAGAAAGCACCGCCTTTTATGGGACCGGCTACTACAACGATCCTTCTTCCTGGGATTCGGGCGTCCTTTACGTCGATTCGTATTTGGTTGCCACCAACGCCGAGTTCGCCGCGGTTTCCTCCTATTCGGTTAAGCCCGGGACCATCGCCATCGCCGAGAAAGCCTTCGCGAACAACGGCAAGAAGCTTGAATCCATAACCCTTCCCGATGGTTTGCTTTTCATTGGGGGCGGGGCTTTCAGCTCGCTATCCAGCTTAAAGACCGCCAACATCCCCTCTTCCGTTAACCGAATCGGCTATGGGGTCTTCTCCGGGACCGCGCTTTATAAGGATACCGCCAATTGGGAGGGAAATGGCCTTTACCTCGACAACTGGCTTTTGGCGGTCGAAAACGTCAAAATCACCGAATTCGCCGTCAAAGAGGGGACGATTGGGGCAGCCGATGGGAATGACGCCTCGCTTTTCCCCAGCCGGGCCAAGTCGGTCGCCACCCTTTCCTTGCCATCGAGTCTAAGCTACGTCGGGTCGCGTAGCTTCGCCCAGCTTAGGGTCTCTTCTCTTAGCTTGCCCGAATCGCTTCAAAGCATCGGGGAAGGCGGCTTTTCCTCCTGTGCCTCCCTCACCTCGGCTAACCTTGGCGACTGCCTTAGCCTCGTTTCAATCGGCGATCAAGCCTTCTCCGGCGCCTCGCTAAGCCAAATCACCATTCCTTCCAGCGTCCTAACCATGGGCGAGCTCGTTTTCAACCAAAACCGGGTCGATCTTTCCATTTCCTGCTTAGTGCAAAGCAAGCCGGAAGGATGGGACGACGATTGGGCTTATTCGTATAAAGAGGGAGTCTCCATTTCGGTCAATTGGGCCGCTTGATTAAAGGCGAATATCAATCTCTAAGGGCCGTTTTTGCGGCCCTTTTCCCGTTTTTGCGGGCAAAACGCATAAAACCAAAGGACGATTGGAGCAGATGCCTTGCCTTCTTTTTGCTATAGTGGGCTTGTGAAAATGGAGGGAATAAGCGATGGAATACGCCGATAAGGTCATTTACCAGGTTTTCGTGAGGAACCACACGGAGGAGGGGACTTTGAAAGCCCTCGTTGGCGATTTGGACAGGATTAAGGGGCTAGGGGCAGATATCCTTTACCTCATGCCGGTTCAGCCAATCGGGGTGAAGGGAAGGAAGGGGAGCCTCGGCTCGCCTTATGCCATCTCCGATTATTCGAAAATCAATCCAGAACTTGGCGACTGGGACGATTTCCGCCTGCTTGTTGCCGAGGCACACGAAAAGGGGCTCAAGGTCATCGTCGACCAGGTGTTTAACCACACCTCGCGCGATAGCGTCCTTCTTTCCGCCCGCCCCGAATTTTATTACCGCGGGCCTAATGGCGAGCTTGGCAACAAAATCGGCGACTGGTCCGACGTCTATGACCTCGATTATGGCGCGCCCGGGCTCATCGACTACCTTCTTGGGATATTGGATCTATTCCTCGACGCTGGGGCGGATGGGTTCCGCTTCGACGTCGCCTCCTTGATACCCGCCTCCTTCTTCGCTTCGCTTAAAAGCCATTTGGAGACGCGCTACCCCAATAGGGATGTCATTCTGCTGGCCGAATCCATCGAGGGCTCTTTCGCCTTGGAGGCGAGGTCGGCTGGCTATAACGCGACCTGCAACGCCGTCTTGTCGCTAAATGGCTTCTCCCTTTTCTATTCCTATTTCTCCTTCCCCTGGCTCCGCGACTACCTAGCCTATGGGCGGAAGGAGGATCTTGCCTCTTACCGGGCGGCCTGCATCCTGGAGGAGGCGGCCATCCCCTCTTCCCTTTCCTATATAACCCGGGCCTTGGAAAACCACGATCAGCGCCGCCTCGCCTCCTATTCGCTTGGCGATGCCCGCCACCATGGCCTATTGGCCTTTTCCTTCTTCACCAAAGGGCCGGCTTTCGTCTATGCCGGGGAGGAATATGGGGTTGCCCATCAGCCCTCTTTGTTCGATTCCGACAAAGTGGATTGGGCGCCTTTGGGGAAGGAGGAGACGCTTGAATACGTATCCAAGCTCATCAGCTTAAAGAGGAGGAAGGAAAACGAAAAGCTTCGCGAATCTCTTTTCCCCGATTCCAAAGGTGAGCTATTCGTCGTTGAGAACCGCTTCGAGGGATATAGCGAGTGGGGCGTCTTCAATTTCTCAGGCAATCCTTTGCCATTGCCGGAAGGCGTTTTGCCTAAGGGAAATTATGTCGACTTGCTTGGCGGGGCCGGTTTTGCCAATCTTGACAAAGGCGGGATCGAGATAAGCGAACCGCTTTGGCTGAAGGCGGAATAGCAGCCTGCATGCATTTTTTGGCCGAGAAGCTTCGCAAATAGCCGTTGAGGCGCCACTAACATTGAAGGCCGCGTTTTGGGACACCTTTTTATTTAGGACTCCGATTTACGGGGTCCAGTTTATTTAAACCTTGCGCCTTTTTTAGTGCCCGAACGCCTTGTAGAAGCGCCATCCCCCGGCGAGGTGGGAGCAATCGTAGCCATATTGCTTAAGCACCCTCATCGCCACGTAGCTGCGCAGCCCGCTATGGCAGATGAGGAGCACCGGCCTGGATTTGTCTATTTCGCTCTTCCGAGCGCGGAGCTCGTCGACCGGGATGTTGGCCGCCCCCTCGATGTGGCCTGCGCCGAACTCCATTGGGGTCCTGACGTCAACTACCTGTACGTTGGTCTTCAGTAGCGCCTCGACGTCCTCGGGGTAGACCTGGGTCGATAGCCCCTTGAAGAGGTCCTCGATCAGGCAGCCCAGGGCGTTTATCGGGTCGCGCACCGCCCCAAACGGCGGGGCGTAGCTGAGCTCCTCGTTCTTTAGATCTTTGTAGGTCAGGTGGTGGCGGATGGATAGCGAAAGCACGTCGATCCGCTTGTCGACGCCCTCCCCGCCGATGATCTGCGCCCCGAGTATCTCGCCGGTATTTTTGTCGAATAGCGCCTTGATCAGCAGTTCGCCAGCACCGGGGTAATAGGTCGCGTGGTTGGCGGCGCTTAGGTAGGCCTTCCCATATTCTTTCCCCAGCGCCTTGGCCTTGGCCTCGGTCAGGCCGACCGAGCCGATGGCGAGGTTGAATAGCTTCAGTATCGAGGTCCCAAGCGGCTTCATGGCCCCTTGCTGCTCGCCTAGGGCCAGATGGGTGGCGAGCGACCTGGCGTCTTTGTTGGCTAGTCCCGCCAAAGCGACATAGGCCCGATTGTCGGAGAAGAAGTCCGGCCGGCTGGCGACGTCGCCGAGGGCATAGACGTCCTTCTCGACCTCCTGCAGCCCATCGACCTTGATCGATCCCTTCTCCTCGATGCCCATCAATGAGTCCTTGGCCAAAGCGGAAGCGGGGCGGACCCCGATCGACTGCACCAGCATGTCGGCTTTTAGGTCGCCGAGGTCGGTGTGGGCGGTGACCGAGGCGGCGTCTTGGCTTATCTCGTTGACCCTGACCCCGGTCAGCACCTTGATCCCGGCTTGGCGCATCATGCCTTCGGGGATTTTAGCCATGTCCTCGTCGAGGTTGGGCAGGATGTGACGTGAGCCCTCGATTAGGGTGACCTCGATGCCGCGCATCGCGAGGTTCTCCAAGGTCTCGAGCCCGATGAAGCCCCCGCCTACCACGATGGCGGAGCGGGGCCTTTTGCTTCCTATGAAGGAAAGCATCCGGTCGGCGTCCTCGATGCTGCGGAGGCCGAAAACCCTGCCTTCCTCGGGCGCAACCTTTATCGAGGCGGCCCCGGGGCAGAGGATGAGCCTGTCGTAATGGTCGACCTTGACGGTCCCGTCGCGGAGGTCCTTCACCTCGATCGTCTTATTTACCTTGTCAATTCTAGTGACCTCGTGGTTCACGAAGGCCAAGACGTTGTAGCGGGCCTTCATGTGCTCTGGCGTCTCGATGGTCAATGCTCCCCGGTCCTTGATGGCCCCGCCTATGTAATATGGAAGCCCGCAGGTGGCATAGGATATGTAGCCGGTCTTCTCGTAGATGACGATTTCGGTTTCTTCGTCTAGGCGGCGTAGTCTGGTGGCGAAGGTGGCCCCGGCAGCCACTCCGCCCACGATTATGTAGCGCATATGGTTTCTCCTTTTCCTGAATTGTATTGGGATATGCGCAATTGGAAAAGGAAGTTGCTCAAGCGCTAAAGGATTGGGGGTAGTATTTTATTCTGCTTTGGGTTTTTGGCTTTCCTTAATCATCGAAATGAATTCTTTCAATGCAATGACCATTATTCGTTCATTTCCATTTGGTCTTTGCTCCACCATTCTGGAGTTAAAGATTTTAAGCGTATCGTCTTTTTCGTTTCATAGTCGCTCAAAATTTCTATTTCGCCTGCTGTTTTATCCAACTGCATCATAAATTCTCGGCAAGCCCCACATGGCATACCCGCCTTTCCATCCGGCATGACAGCGACTATTTTTGCGATTTGGCTCTCTCCGTTTGTTATCATATTCGCAATCGCGTTTCTTTCCGCACACATTCCCAACGAACAGGCTGTGTCAATGCAAACCCCGGTATAGATATTCCCTTTTGCCGAAAGAACTGCGGCGGAAACGCCCCCTGCCTCAATCAGCGGAGAGAGCTTTCTTTCATGCTGCGCTTTCCTTGCGGCAATATACAATTTGTCCCACGCCCCATCGTATTGAGCAAGCGCTTGCTCTTCGATCTTGTGAACAAAATCCCCTTTCCCATCACAATATCCACCTATGTCATTGGGGAACTCTTGCGCAAGGCCTATCTTGATTTTTGCGTATTCGTCCCGCTCTTTTTCGTGGGTTCGCATATAATCGCGAAATGCAAGGTGCCGGCTGATATTGTTCCAATCGTTCGCTTGGAAAATATGAATTTGATGGGTTCGCTCATCGCCGCCTTTGCGAAGATAGCGTCGGCCAGTTATGCCAAATTCCCCGAGATATTCGTAACCCAACTCCTGAAACTTTACCGCAACCCCATCCACCTCTTCTAAACTTCTAACGACAGCCATAATATCGATAATCGGCTTGGCGGCCAGCCCTGGAACGGATGTGCTGCCAATATGGTAGATAGAAATGCAATTGTCTTTTAGTATTTGGGCAATATAGTCCCGCTCTCGTGCATATTTCGAGGGCCATTCCGGGTCATAATTTACGACGGTTATATGCTGTGGCATGGTTAATCGCTCCTTATTCGGTTCTTGTAAGTTGTTTTTCCTCTTTGTGCGATCGTCTTTTCCTAGAAGCTTGCTAGACTATGCCCGGTTAATCATTGGGCGATATCGCAATAGAAAACCATATCTGATTTTCCTTCCTGTTCCGTATGCCGATAAACGTTTGTATCCAATCCTCCGATGTAAAAACCAACGCTCATATAGAACAGGCACGCCCCAGGATTATTGTCTTGCCCTTGTGTATATAACCCGCAATAACCTTGGGCAGCAGCGACTTCTTTGGCCTTTTCAATCAGCATTTTCCCGATATGCCGACCACGATATTTTTGGCTTACTTTTAAATCGTAGAGATACATATATTTAAAAAAGCCAGGGCGGAGAACGGCCAATCCGATGCAATGATCGCCGTCATATGCGCCGATAAAGATGTTGTCGGGCAAAGCGTCATAGTCATAATTTTCATTCGGAAAGCACATTTCCGTGATTTGCTCTTTAGGGTATGAAATGAATTTGTAGCTCCATTTTGCGTTCGAAAAAGAGGGAACGATCTTCCCAAACAACGGAAAAGGCTCATTCGGAATATTGATGTCGTTTTTGTTTTCGGCGTTTATGATTTTTATCTCAGCCATTGCAACTACCTCGTGAGTTTAGAAGGCCACGGAAATCTTCCAGAATATATTCATGTATTAAGTTTATCGGTGCTTATCGTAATGCAGATATAGAATTCTTATTATCCAAGCTTCGCTATTTCGGCCAACCCGCGATATTCACCAATGCGTTTTTGCTTTAGCGAATACTGTTACACCTAGAACTTTAAGTATCTTGATTGCGGTTTGTGGGGTATCGGATCGGTCATGCCAATTAAGCCTGCTCCCAACGCCGTTTTAAGGCCCTATGGGACTTCTTTTTTGAACCTTCCGTTTGCCTAATATTTACGGCGCCTTTTGCCGTGCTCGAGAGGGACACAATGCAAAACGAACCCCATACAGCGACGTACAGGGTTCGTATAGCCTCATGCTGGCGGAGGAATAGGGATTCGAACCCTAGCTCCCGGTTAAGGGACTACGAGCTTTCCAAGCCCGCCCCTTCGGCCTCTTGGGTATTCCTCCGTTTGCCTTGATAGGCAAAGGAATTATAGATTAACGCCAACCGAGGTGCAATCGCTTTTTGCATTTGCTAGAATAGCGCCGCATGAAAGAAGTAGTGGTGGACCATAGCTCCTCGGGGCAGAAGATTGAGAAGTTCGTCAGGAAATTCCTATCCGAGGCCCCGCTAGGGTATATATACAAGGCCTTCCGGAAAAAGGACATCAAGATCAACGGCCATTGGGTCAGGAAGGACGCGGTGGTGAAGGAGGGGGACGTGGTGCGCATCTACGTCACCGACCAGCAGCTGGAGGACTTCCATAAGCCGCGCCCGGTCTCGGCCAAGCCGCTGCCATATCGCATAGTCTATGAGGACGAGAACGTCCTGATAGTCGATAAGCCCAAGGGCGTGCTGGTGTATGGCGACAAGACCGGAAGCCGGGAGACGCTCGGCAACGCCGTGCTCGATTATCTTTACATGAAGGGCGAATACGACCCGAGCAACGCCTCCTTCGTCCCCTCGCCCGCCCACCGGCTCGACCGGAACACATCCGGGCTTATCTGCTACGGCAAGACCGATGCCGGGCTAAAGGCGCTCACCGACCTATTCAAGGAGAGGAAGCAGATTGAGAAATACTACCTCACCTTCGTCAAAGGCGACCTCGAGCAGGACAAGGGAAGGATAGACATCCCCCTTGGAAAAGACCCGCAAAAGGGCCGCGCTTTCCCCCAATCAATCGAAAACGGCGGCAAAACCGCCATAACCGAATACCGGGTTAAGGAACGATATGGCGACTTCACCCTGGTCGAGGCCAAGCTATGCACCGGACGCACCCATCAGCTGCGCGTCCACTTCGCTTGCATCGGCCATCCGATAATCGGCGACGACAAATACGGCGACTTCAAGCTCAATAAGGCCATTGAGCTAAAGACCGGCTTGGATTCGCAGTTCCTGCATGCCTATAAGCTGGTGTTCGGCAATTTATCCGGAGCCCTAGCTAAGCTAAGCGGCAAGACATTCACCTCGCCTTTGCCCGATAGCTACCAACAGGTTATTGAAATAACCTGCCCCAATCGACATAATAGCGCCGTTCAATAAGGAGGCAACCTATGGACGTTAAAGAGAACTACAGCCGCTGGCTATCCTCGCCTCGGGTTTCCGAGAAGGAGAAGGAAGCGCTCATCTCCCTTTCCGAAGAGGAGCGCAATGACGCTTTCTACAAGGATTGCGAATTTGGGACCGCCGGCATGAGGGGCGTCATGGGTCCCGGCACCAACCGGATGAACTCCCACACCGTTGGGCGGGCGACCGTCGCTTTCGGCGAGTTCATACTGAAAGGCGGCAAGGAGGCGGCATCAAGAGGCGTCGTCATAAGCCATGACAACCGCTACAACTCCCGCGAATTCACCTTGCTCACCTCCTCTTTGCTCAACCAGATGGGCATCAACACCTACATATTCGATTCTCTTCGCCCGACCCCGGAGCTTAGCTTCGCCGTCCGCTACCTCCATGCCGCCGGCGGCGTGATGATCACCGCCAGCCACAACCCGAAGCAATACAACGGATACAAGGTCTATGACGATTCCGGCTGCCAGCTCGTGCCTTCAAAGATAAAGCCGATGCTTGAGATCCTGTCCAAGCTTCCCGACGAGCTTTCCTACGAGGTCCCGACCGCCCGGAAGCGGGGCGAGCAGGTGATGCTGGCCAAAGACATCGACGACGAGTACATCAAGCTGGTTAAGGGATGCCAGGAGCACCCTGAGCTCGATAAGAGCCATTTCACCCTTATCTACTCGCCGCAGCACGGCGCCTCCTATGAGGTCTCGATGAGGGTGTTCAAGGAATGCGGGTACAACGTCATCCCGGTCGCTGAGCAATGCACCCACGACCCATCCTTCTCCGGCACCGCCTCGCCCAACCCCGAGTTGGAGGCCGCCTGGACCAAGAGCCTCGAGTACGCAAAGCAGTACCATGCCGACCTCGCGGTCATGACCGACCCCGACGGCGACCGCTGCGGTCTGGCCTATCTGGCGAGCGATGGCACCTATAAGCGCCTCACTGGTAACCAGTCCGGGGCGCTGCTGATCGACTATCTGCTCTCCTGCAAGAAGGAAAAGGGCACATTGCCATCCGACGCCGTCATCTACGACACCATCGTCACCAGCTCCTTCGGAAGGGAAGTCGCCGCCTCATACGGCGTTAAATGCGAGTCTTTCCTGACCGGCTTCAAGTTCATCGGCGAGCGGATACGCCACTATGAGGAGCTAGGCAAAGGCCCGACCTTCGTCTTCGGATATGAGGAATCATATGGCTGCCTAATCGCCCCCTTCGTCAGGGACAAAGACGGCACGCAGGCCATCCTCCTCTACACCGAGATGGCCCTCTACTACAAGAGCAAGGGGCTTCATCTAGACGAGGCCTATGCCGCGTTAGAGAAGCGGATCGGCTATCACTTCACCGTCACCAAGGACTGCTACTTCGAGGGGATGGAGGGCAACGCGACCATGAAGAAGCTCATGGCCGAGCTCCACGACAAGCCGCTTGAGGAACTCGCTGGACGCAAGGTCGCCTACGTCGAGGATTACCTCTCCGCCAAGCGGACCTATGCTGACGGCAAGGTTGAGGAGATCAAGGGATTGCCCGCTTCTGATGTCATCAAATACTGCTTCGACGATGAGTCCACGCTGGCCATCAGGCCAAGCGGCACCGAGCCGAAGATAAAGTTCTACATCGAGACCATCAGCCGCGATTCCGGCTTGGGTCTAGAGAAAAAGGCGGATGATCTCAACTCCGCCATCCGGTCCTATCTCGGGCTAAAGGCCTAGGACCTCAATCAACTCAAAGGCGACTCCGTCATCGGAGTTGCCTTTTTTAGTCAGGGGGAAGGCGTTCCTCATGGCCTCGTTCTTGCTGCTGGCCATGCAATATGGATGCCCGCACAGGGAAAGGAAGCCTAGGTCGTTGCTCGAATCCCCAAACCCATATATCCCGTCTTTTTGCAGATGGTATTTGTCGATGAGGAAGCGTAGGGCCGAAGCTTTGTCCACGCCCTTCCTGCATACCTCGGAATAGGTCGATGAGGTCCAGTGGCGATAGTCGAATCCGGACTTGGTGCATATCTCCTCCAGCCTCCCGTCATGGCGGTGGGGGCAGCGCAGCAGGCAGGCCATGATGCCGGATTCGGGAAGCGGGGTGGCAGCGCCAAAGGAAAGCTTCATGCCGGCGAATGGGAAGTAGTGCGATAGGTAGGAATCCTTCATCATTGCGTATATCGTCGTCTCGTCCTCGCAGGCGAAGGAGGTGAGGAATCCCTTGGCTTGCGAGTATATGCTCCTTAGTCCTACCGTCGATAGGTCGTGCCTGAAAAGCACCGTCCCGTCCTGGTCGATGCATTCGGCTCCGTTGTAGCAGATCAGCGGGGCGTCGAACCCAAGCTGACCCAAAAGCGGCTCAAGATTCCTCCTGGGCCGCCCCGAATTAAGTATGACCAAATAGCCTTTGCCATGAAGGTAGCGGAGGGCGGCCTTTGTTTTGGCGCCCATCCTACCCCGGGTCGACAGCAAGGTGCCGTCGACGTCTATGACGACGGCCTTATTCATCGATAACGAGCAATCCAACGGCCTTTTGCACCTTTTTCAAGGTCTGATTGGCGATTGCGGTGGCCTTTTCGCGTCCTTGGCGCAGAACCGGTATGTAGAGCTTCTTCTCCTTAATCTCCTGGTAGCGCTTCTGGAAGGGCTCAAGCTCGTCGACGACGGCCTGCGCGACGGCCTTCTTGAAGTCGCCATAGCGATAGCCGACGAAGAACTTCTCGGCCTCCTCGATGCTCATGTCCTTCAGCGAGGCATAGATGGTGAGAAGGTTCGAGATGCCGGGCTTGTTCTCCTTGTCGTATTTGACCTCCGATCCGGAGTCGGTGACGGCCGACATTATCTTCTTCCTGACGGAGGCCATATCGTCTTTTAGGAATATGTCGCCCTTGGGGTCGGATTTGGACATCTTGGCCAGCGGGTTCACCAGCGACATGATGCGGGCGCCGACCTTGCCGACCTGGGCCTTGGGGGTGACGAGGATGTCGCCATAGCGGGAGTTGAAGCGCTTGACCAGGTCGCGGCAAAGCTCGACGTGCTGGGTCTGGTCGGCCCCGACCGGGACGATGTCGGCGTTGTACAACACGATGTCGGCCGCCATGAGTACCGGGTAGGCGAATAGGCCCAAACCGATGGCGGATTTGGCCATCTTGGCGCTCTTGTCCTTGAACTGGGTCATGCGCGAGAGCTCGCCCATGTAGAGGTAATTCTGCAGTATCGCGTTGAGCTCAGCGTGGGCCGAGACGGAGCTTTGCAGGAAGATGGCGCTCTTTTCGGGATCAAGGCCGCTGGCTAGGTAGAAGCAGGCGATGTCAATGGAGTTCTCACGGAGTTTTTCTGGATCGATCGGCAAAGTCAAGGCGTGGAGGTCTGCGATGAATATGTACACCTCGCCTTGGTCCTGAAAATCCTTGAAGTGCTTTAGGGCACCGATGTAGTTGCCGAGGGTCAGGTTCCCAGTCGGCTTTATTCCGCTCAATATACGTTTCATATTTCCCTGGCGCACATTATAGACCACACTTTCCGCGTGTGCGAGCGTACGCAAGTTAGTTTTATTGAGTATAAAAGTGATATACTTTGCTCAAGATGATTACCGTTTTTGTATCGCCGTCGTGCTCTAGCTGCCGGAAGGTCAAGAAATATTTCGACGACAACCACATCGAATACACCGAGAAGAACATCTTCTCGCCCGATCTTACCGAAAAGGACATCTATGACGTCATCACCAAATGCGAGAACGGCACCGACGACATCATCTCCCGGCGGTCTAAAATCGTCAGCGAGCAGAATATCGATTTCGATTCGATGAAGCTAAGCGAGCTCATCGCCTTCATAAGGAAGAACCCTTCGGTCCTCAAACGCCCGATAATCGTTGATGACCGCCGTGTTCAAGTTGGTTACAATGAGGAAGATATAACGACCTTCATCCCTAGGGCCCGCCAATTGGCCGCCTTCTACTGCAATCCGACCGATTGCCCTCGCTACTCCGTCTGTGAGCATGCCTTGGACAACAAGGAAGACGGGAGAAAGGACTGAGTATGGTTTCCAACAAGCTCCGCTCGCCGGTTTATCTTCTGTTCGCCACCCTGGCATCTTTGATGTTCCTCGCCGTAATCGGCTATCTCGCCTTCGAGCAGGTCATCGACGCCTTTTCCGACCCCCGCCTGCAGCCAGGCCAAGCCTTATCGATCGACGTCTTATACGACATATTCGGAAACGCCGCCTTCTACTCGGCTATCGCCTTATTCGGGCTTGTGTGCCTCATCTCCATGCTGATCGGGGCCTTCGCCAAGAGCAGCCCGGTCATTCTATGCTCCTCTATTTTCCTTGGCCTCGCCGGAGCCATGAGCGCCGTCGTCTACTTCGTTGGCTTCGATTTCGCCTCGCTAAGCAAGATATTCGACTTCTCGTCGGTCTCGCTCTCATCGCTTAGGATCCCCGGCTATTTGATCGGATACGGGGTCGTCCTCCTGTTTGGCCTATTCACCATCATCGCCTGCAATGCCTCCGGCCGGAGCCCGCTATCGGTTGCCTTAGGGGTGATTGCCTTCATCGCGGGGCTTGCCGCCACCGGCCTGTTCATCCCCTATCAGGAATTAATCAAGGACTTCGAGAACTTCATCCGGCTCGATGGCTTGTTCCTGCTGTTCATCGCCTTGCTCCCGACCCTTACCGGTATCGCCGTGCTGGGGCTAAGTTGCTACCGGGCCAAGGCCATCTACGAGGAGCCAGAGGGCGAGGCCATACCTTCGGTGACCCTCTGATCGGTCTCGCGGTAAACAAAAAAAAGAACTCCAAATGAAGATGAGGTAGCTGTAACACATCCTGATAGCCCAAAGAATTAAGATGAAGTATAAATTTGGTGATTTAGTTTACCATAAGCCAACCTCTACTCCAGAAGATCCTACTGCACTAGAAATTATCGATTATTGTAAAAAAAAGAATAAATATGTTTGCATGTTTTTTACAATGAGTTTTCCATATGAGGTTTTAACAATTTGGCTCTGCGATGAACATGACTTAGGATATTTAAGTGGAGTTGATGATATTAATGATTATATGATTGATGGCAAACCTTTGATTCAAGCAAAAAATATAAACTATGATTATTTTGAAATTTATGAACCAATTGGAAATAAGCAAATAAAAATACGTGATGCATTAAAGAAAAGAAAGCCATTCGATGTACCATTAAAGTAAAACAAAGAGCATCAATGAGGGCTCTTTGTTTTTGCCTTGCTTACTTTGCCTCGAGGGCTTCCATGGCCCGGCGGGTCTTGGAGGCTTTGGTGAAGGTATAGGCGATCCCATTTTCCTCGAAGAGGTCGGAGAGGACCTTCTTGGCGCCGCCGAGGTTGTTGTACTCGAACTCGACCTCGTAGTCGGTCTTGCCGGAGTAGCAGTTCCGGTCGATGGAGAGCAACCCGCCTTTGTATTCGACGTCGATGCGGTCGGTGGTGAGGGAGGTCAATATCTTCAAGGTGGCGATGTCGATGTCGAGCATCGTCAGGAAGCGGGAGGTATCGCCCTTGGGGAATATCCCCTTCTCCTTGAAGTCGTCGAACTGCTGCTTGGTAATGACGCAGTTCTTCTCAAGCAATCCCTGCGACAGCGGGGTCTTCAAGGTCAGCTCGTACTGGCCGTTCTTCTCCCTGATGCGGAGCGCGATGCCTTCCTTGAACAGGATGCGCTCGTCGGAGTCTATATAATGGTTGGTCTGGGTGTAGCGGGGCGAATCCGGGAACAGCTTGGCCAGTTTCCGGTAGTCGTCTTGGCTCACCAATGCTTTGGCTTCGATTTCAATGGCGTTGGACATAGTTTGTTTCCTCGTGTGCTATTATAGCAACGTTTCCTTGAGTGGGGGATAAATCTATGATGTATGCGAACGTTAATGACTTCCTTCGCGACTATGGCATGTATTTAGCCATCGGGGTCGCGGCCCTGATAGTCGCGGCCGCGGCCGCGATATTGCTTTCCTATTACCTCCGGAAGGGCAAGAAGACAGTGAAGAAACTGGCCTCGAAGTCGGAGTATTTGGATGCTCTTGGCGGAGAAGCCAACATCATCGAGAAGGAGCTCCGCGGCTCGAGGATCGTCCTTAGGCTTGCCGATTACTCCAAGCTCGATAAGGAGAAATTAAAAGAAGCCGGCGTCGACGGCTTCATAATGATGTCGGATAAGCTGACCTTGGTCATAAAGGGCAATGCCGAGGAGGCCTACAAGGTCATCTTTGGCTGAAGACGTGGGCCTTTATGTCCTCGACCGGCAGCCCCATGACGTTGTAATAGCTTCCCTCTATCTTTTCTATTAGGGGATAATCGTCCTGAATGCCGTAGGCCCCTGCCTTGTCGAACGGGCGGAACCTATCGACGTATTCCTCGATTTGCTCCCTGGTGAGCTTGTTGAAGTAGACCGCGGTCGCGACCGAGCGGGTTATCTCGCGGCCTTTGCCGATGTAGGTGTAGCCGCTGACGACTACCTGCTTCTTTCCCGATTGGGCGAGGAGCATGTTGATGGCCGCTTCCCGGTCCTTGGGCTTTCCTAGGACGCGGTTGGACAGTATCACCACGGTGTCGCAGGCGAGTATCTCGTCGTGCTGATGGGATTGCAAGGCGGCGTAGGCCTTCATCTTCGATTCCTGCAGCGGGGTCTGCTCCGGGGACACCTGGAGGTCTTTCTCCTCGACGTGCGAGGCAAAGACCACGAAGTCCTTGGTTATGAGCTGGAGCAGCTCCTTGCGGCGGGGAGAGCTTGATGCGAGTATCAGCATTTAGGCCTCCATTATCATCGGAATGATGACGGGTTTGCGGCCGGTTTTGCGCTCGACGTATTTGCTGACGACGTTCCTGACGCCGGATTTTATATCGGCGAACGACCCATGGTGGGCAAGTATGTTCCTGACCTCCTCCTCGGCCCGGATCTGGGCGTGGCGGACGACGTGGGTGGATTCGCTGGCGGCGAAGCCGCGGGCATAGACTATCGGCGGGATCAGCAGGTTGCCCTTAGAGGCCGAGATGGTCATCATTACGGCGATCATGCCCTCGGACTTGAGCACGTCGCGGTCGGATATTATGGCCCCGTTGACCCCATCGAGGTCATTGCCATCGATGTAGACATCCTCGGCCGGGATGTGGGCGCCGCTGCGGGTTATCTTGTGGTGGAAGAGCTCGAGCACGTCGCCGTTGTCGCAGACGAATACCTTCTTCTCGTCCATGCCGAGGTCCTTGGCGATCTGGCCGTGGAGGACGAGCATCCTGTATTCGCCATGCACCGGCATGAAGAAGGCGGGGTTTACGAGCCGCTGCATTAGGCGGAGCTCCTGCTTAGACGGGTGGCCGGAGGAATGCAGCGAGAAGGCGATCGAATTCTGCTTCACGTCGGCCCCTTGCTTGACGAGGTTGTTGACCAGCCTATCGACTAGCATCCCGTTGCCCGGGATCGGGTTGGAGGAGAAGACGACGGTGTCGCCGGGGAGGATCGAGGTGTTGCGGTTGTCCCCGGAGACGATGCGCGAGAGCGCGGCCATCGGCTCGCCTTGGCTCCCGGTGCAGATTATGCAGATCTCGTTGAGCTTGTAGTTGCGCAGGTTGCTTTCCTCGACTATCGAGGCGTCGGGGATCTTGATGTAGCCGTATTCGCGGGCGATGGAGATGACGTTCTTCATCGAGCGGCCGAGGATGCATATCTTCCTTCCATGGGCGACGGCCACCTCGACGACCTGCTGGATGCGGTTGATGTTGCTCGAGAAGGTGGAGACGATGATGCGGCCTGGGGCTTTCTCAAATATTTCTTCGACGCCGGCGCGGACGTTGGTCTCGCTTGGGGTGTAGCCCTCTAGCTCGGCGTTGGTCGAGTCGGCCATCAGCAGGTCGACGCCCTCCGACCCAAGCCTGGCGAGCTTGTCGATCTCGAACTTCGGCCCGACCGGGGTCAGGTCGATCTTGAAATCGCCGGTCTCGACGATTCTGCCTTGCGGCGTGTCGATGCATATCCCAAACGAATCCGGGATGGAATGGGTGACGCGGAAGAAGGAGACGGTGAACTCGTCGCCGATCTTTATTACCGAGTCCTGGTCGTATTCGACGATCTTGACCGGGTCCTTGATGCGGTTGTCCTCGAGTTTATGGCGGATCAGGGCCGCGGCTAGCCGCGGGGCGTAGATGACCGGGATATAGACGCTTCTGACGAGGAAGGGGATTCCCCCGATGTGGTCCTCGTGGCCGTGGGTGATGAACAATGCTTTGATCTTGCTGCGGTTGTTGCGGAGGTAGGTGTAGTCGGGTATCACGTAGTCGACGCCCGGTAGGTTTGCCTCGGGGAAGCGGACCCCGGCATCGACCATGATGAGGGATCTATCGGCCTCGAAGCAGTAGGTGTTCTTGCCGACCTCGCCTAAACCCCCAAGCGCATAGATGCTTATAGGCGTGTCTTTGACCATAATAATGTTCCTTTCTAGATAAAGAATCTCGCTTATGTGAGTTGCTTCGCGGTAAATATAACATAAAAGCCGCCCCGTGGAAGAGCATTAGGGCGGCTGTAAACGCTTTCTGTTTTAGATGCGGATCGCGTCATCTACGTCGATGGATTTGTCTGGATGGTCGATGTGGTCGTAGAAGAGGATTCCATCCAGGTGGTCCATCTCGTGCTGAAGGACTATGGCCTCATATCCCCGGGCGACGAGCTTCACGTCCTTCTTGGATAAGACGTCATAGGCGGCCACGGTTATCTTATAGGCGCGGTAGACGTTGCCTTGATGCGGGGCGTCGACGCTTAGGCATCCCTCGCCCCCGGCGAGGTAGCACTGCCTGACCGATGAAGCCAATATCCTCGGGTTGGCCAGCACGTGGCAGATCTCCTTGCCGTCCTCATCCTCGAAGTAGACGGCGATCATCCTCCGGCTCACCCCGACCTGGGGCGCGGCGAGGCCGACGCCGGAGCGGACCTTGGGATGCTTTTCGAGGAAGTCGGGGTCCTGCGAGTCCTTGAGGTATGAAAGCAGCGATAGGGCTATCGCCTCGTTCTCCTCATCCAGCGGGGTCTCCACCGGATCGCATTTGCGCCTTAGCTTCGGGTTGGTGTCTTTGACTATCTTCAACATATCCATGAGATTATAGTGCAAAGGCGCGGATTGTTCACTTTCTTTGCCTAAATGGCCAACAATAAGTAAAATCTTCCCCGATGGAAGAAGCCACCGTTGCCCGCCTATGCGCGGTCAGGGATTACCTAAGCGGGTGCCAAGAGGCGATCGCGCTAAATTCTGCCGAGGAGAAGCTTAACCTTTCCTCTGAGGCCAACAGACTTTCCGCGCTTATCAGGCAGCAGGAGGAGAAACTCGAGTTCGCCCTCAATCACTTCGGCGAGGAATCGGAGCAATCCAAAGCGGAGCAGCACGCCCTATATCTTTATAAGAAGGAAATAGACGAGCTTCCTGAATCCAGGGCCTACATGAAGGCGTATTCCGGATACAGAAGGCTGTTAGACCAGGTAAACAAGGCCTTGTTTGAGGTCGAGGTCCCATCTAAGGCCTGCGGGAGGCATCATGGTTAAGGTAATCGGCGGTAAATACCGCTCAAGGAACATCGAGATACCAGATGAGGGCACCGTCCCGACCAAGTCGAGGACCCGCGAGGCCATCTTCTCGGCCATCCGCAACTACCTGCCCGGGGCCAATTGCCTTGATCTATTCGCCGGCAGCGGGGCGCTAGGCATCGAGGCTTTGTCGCGCGGGGCGACTAGTTGCCTTTTCGTCGATTATTCCCCCGAAGCCGTCGCGGTCATCAAGAAGAACCTTGCCAGCCTAAAGGAAACGCAGAAGGTGCTCCGGGCCGATTTCAAGGATGCCCTATCATCGATTCCGCCTGCTTCGCTGGATCTGGTCTTTTTGGACCCGCCCTATGCGAAAAAGGAATACTATCAGCAGGCCATCGACTTGCTGAGTGGCGGAAATCTTCTTAAAGAAGAGTCGGCCGTCGTTATAGAATACGAGGGCGAATTGGAACTGGACCTGTCCGGCTTCGATTGGACCAAGGAATACAAATACGGCTACAGCAAGGTGATCATAGCCAAGAAGGGGAACGCAAAATGAAGAAAGCAGTTTATCCTGGATCGTTCGATCCGGTAACCAACGGGCATCTGGATGTCCTGGAAAGGGCCTGCAAGGTATTCGACCACGTGACGCTCCTATTGGCGGTCAACCCCGGGAAGAAGAGCAACTTCACCGTCGATGAGCGGCTGCAGATGATGAGGGAGGCGACTGCCGGGATGGATAAGGTCGACGTCGACTTCACCTCCGGGCTGACGGTGGCCTATGCCAAGAAAGTAGGGGCGCAGCATATCATCCGCGGGCTAAGGGCGGTGACAGACTTCGAGTACGAGTTCCAGTTCGCCGCCGCCAACTCCTACGTCGACCCCGACATCGACATGGTTTTCTTCATGGCCGGCTCGAAGACCAGCTTCATATCCTCCTCGACCATCCTCGAGCTACATAAAAACGGGGCGGACATCTCTTCGCTTGTCCCCCCGTCGGTAGTCAAGATGTTCGAGCTGACCAAGAATCAGCCCAAGTAAGCGGTGGTGGCGTTCAGCTCCTTATCCCCGCGCAGCCTCGAGTAGAGCATCTCGGGGTTTTCGAACGTGTCGTAGTCGCCGATGACGATGTTTTCCATCTTGACCCCAAGATGGCGCAGCTCGGTGAGGACGAAATCCGGCAGGTCGAGGAAATCGACCCCGTCGGTCCGCTTGGCCGCCAGCATGAAGCCGTCGTCCAATAGCTTCTCGATGACTTTCCTTTCGACCGGCATGTGCGAGAAGGTTAGGCAGGGTCCGATTATGCAGTGCATTTCGGTGGCATCCAGTCCCAAGGATACCAGGCTTGACCGGAGGTTGGCGGTGAGCTGCTTGGTCTCGATCTCGTCCTTGCCGATCTTCATCGCCCCGATGATCTTGCCGGGGATGGCGAAGAACAGCGGGATGTCGTCGTTGGAGAGGATGGTGAGCTTCATCGAGGTGTCGGAATAGCAGGCGTAGTCCTCGACGATGGTCTCGGTGTCGATTGGGTTGCCTTTGGTGGTGGTAATGGCCTTAAGCGGGCCGGATTTGATGATTATGTTTTCCATTGCCTGAATATTCTACCTTCCTTATCGGCATGAAAAAAGGCCTCCGTGCGGAGGCCGTTTGGTTATGCTTAGCCCTTGACGTAGTAATCGGTGAAGGGGTTGGTGATGTCGTTCGAGGTGTGGTTCCACATCTGCAGGAGCAGCTCGGCCTTGGCGTTGGAGTCGTTGCCGGTGACCCCGAAGATGACCTCGCTCACGCCCGGGCGGGAGCTGCGGAGGTCGAAGGCCTGCTCGGAGAAGTCGATGAGCAAGACGGTCGGGACCGCGAAGCTGGTGTGGTCGGCATTGGTGAAGTTCTCGTAGTCGGCATCGCCGATGGAGGCGTTGATCTTGTACGGGGTCTCATCGGCAAGGCGTCCGCCGGCCTGGGAGAAGAAGTCGTTGTCGGCGAACTTGTCGAGGTAGCGGTTGAAGGCCTTCTGGTCATCCTCTATGTCATAGTCATCGTCGTTGGAGGAATCCTCGTCGGCGAAGATGGTGTACATCTTGAACGGGCGGCCATCATCGGCGACGTAGCGGGTGCCCCAGTAGTTCTGAAGGGTCTCGAAGCCCGGCTGGGCGGCCTCGCAGTTGGCGCAATCCTCACCCTCGACGTAGACGAGGAAGAACTTCTCACCGTATTTCTCGATCGGGTTCTCCTCGCTTTGCTCCATTGCGGCGATGTATTCGTCGTAGGTGGCGTAGGTGTCCTCGAAGTTGGACCAGTCGTTGATGGCCTTGGTGGCCTCGTCGGCCTTGGTGTTGAACTGGAAGATGTCGCTGGTCTCGCCCTCGAGGTTGAGCTGGAAGGCGGCGTAGTAGCGGCTAGCCGAGCCGAAGCCCATGGACTGGACCCAGTCGGTGATCTTCGGGATAGAGAATATGACCGCGAATATGGCGCCGACGATTAGCAGCGGCTGCACCCAGGCGGTCTCCTTGATCCAGCGCCAAAGCTTAGTGAAGAAGGCGCCAATCGATTTCAATATGACCATTACTTTCCTCCGAATGAAACGGCCTGTTTATTACTAAACAGCGGGTTAATGATACCATCAGCACTTTTGCTAGGCAACATCGTATTTGGGCGCGGCCGGGAGGGCCGATATTAGCCTCGCAATTCCCCGTTTTTCTTGTTGGGCTTTTGGAAAGGTTTTGCGGGTTAATTGAGTTTCTGCGGGGAATTACAAAGAATTATTCACTTTTCAAAAGGGCAAAATAGACAAAAACGGAGGTTAGTCCATTTGCCGAATTTCCCACTTTATTAGTAGCTTTAACATTCTTATAATGCGCACGTATGCCAAAGTCAAAAAGACATGGTCCCTTGTCTAAGATAAACGACTTCCTATACGACCATAGTCGCCTAAAGTCCACCGTTTCCTGGACTTATGCCCTGTTCATCTGCACCGTCAGCGCCCTTATCTTCACCATCGGGTACAAGTTCTTCCTGGTTCCGCGCGACGTCATTGGCGGATCGGGAGTCGGCGACGAGCCCATTTTGAGGCTAGTATCCGGAGGGGCTTCGGGACTTTCGCAAACCATCATCATGGCTCTCGAGCTTTTTCCCGACTCGTTTGCCAACCTGGTAGTCAAAAACGAGGACCTCATTTACTCAATCCTCTACTTTCTTGTCAACGTCCCTATCGTCATCCTGGCTTGGGTTGGCGTTGGTAAGCGCTTCACCATCATTACCTTGATCAATATCGTTGAGATATCCCTTTTCACCAATTTGCTGTCAATTGAATGGGTCGAGAATACAATCATCGATCCGATTGCCACTTATGTTGAGGATAATGGAGGACTGCTGGCCCGAGCTATATTCGCCGGTGTGTGCACCGGGCTTTCCAGCGCCTTGACTTTTAAGGTCGACGCCAGCAGCGGTGGAATCGACGTCGTCGCCTATTACATCGCGCTGAAGAAATCCACCCTGGTTGGGAAATACTCGGCCTATATCAATGCCGGCATCCTCATCGTCTATTCAATCCTCGCCGCCACCAACATCGGCTGGGCTGACAAGTCGGCGTTTGACGTGGTCGCCGCGGCGCTGTATTCAATCGTTTACCTGATTGTCTCCATGTGCGTCATCGACATGATCAACCTGCGGAACAAGAAGATGAAGGTTGAGGTCGTAACCGACAACCCGGGCCTGGTCCAGGTATTGATGGCCAACATACCGCACGGGGCGACCGTGATCCACGGCCAGGGCGCGTTCTCCGGAAGACAGAAGACGATCATCGAGATGGTCATCTCCTCCTACGAGCTGAGCCGGACCGTCAAGGTCATCCGCGAGACCGACCCCAACACCTTCGTCGAGGTCACCGAGCTAAAGCAGGTATACGGGCACTTCTACATCAAGCCGATAAAATAACAAAAAAGGCGAGCAATGCTCGCCGTTTTTTCTTGCTGGCGGAGAAGCGGGGATTCGAACCCCGGCTGGAGCAGGGCCCCACTATCAGTTTTCGAAACTGACCCCTTCAACCGCTTGGGTACTTCTCCGGGTCGCGGCGTTAATACTATCACCCTTCTTCCCTTTAGACAATCGAAAGTTGCCTAGGTGGGCGTAAGTATGCGCGCGAGTGGGAAGTTGTGCTATCCTTATGCAGCAGATGAACGCGCTTTTAGACTTGAAATTCATCCCGGTGATGGCCATAGAGGTCTGCCTGCTGGTTTTGCTGATCGCGTTGCTGGCGTTCTTTTTGGCCGGGAAAAGGAAGAGCCGCAATTATCGCGCCAAACTGGTCGATAGCCGCAACGCCGTCTCAATCTACATACTTGACGTCGCTCACAACAACGTGACCACCTTCAGCTCCAGCGGTCTTTCCGAGGCCAGCCATTTATCGCTTGGCGAATTCTATTCCCACTTCGCCTCCGACGAGCAGACCCGGGTCATCGAGTGGGTCAATTCGCTGCTGGACAAGGGGTCGGATGCCCCCGACTTCCTGGAGACCAATGTCCAGACCGAGGGCCCATCGAAATCCAGGAAGCAGTTCTATTACCTATTGCAGGTCGACCACGTCGACAGGAAGCACCAGATAATCCACCTTCAGCGTCATAAGCTTAAGTACATCGTCCCCAAGAAATCGCCTAAGGGGTTCAAAGGCACCTCGAATTCGAAGCAGGTGATCGCCGCGCTCAACGCCTGCAAGAAGCGGGGGTTCACCGCCTGCTTCCGCTTCCAGTACCGGAAGATATCGGATAAGGACGCTGAGATCGAGCCGCTGGTCTGGACCCACATCAAGACAACCCTATATGGTCTGACCGAGCAGCGGCGCTACCTGCTTGAGGCGAGCCACAACGAGCTGCTGGTATCCGACGTCAAGCTGTCCAGCAAGCAGGAGGCCAGCCACTTCGTGCATTCCTGCATCGCCGCGGTGAACCGCTATCTGGCGCTGTCCGGCTACCTATCCAAGATCGACATGAGGGTGGGGCTGGTCGGGCACCAATTCTTCGACGGCAACGGCGAGGCGATACTCGATTACGCCAGGAAGACCGCCCAGATCGCCTTCGACGACGATGAGCAGATACTGGTCTATGAGAAGGGCCGCAAATCGGTCAACCCGCTCAACGACTCGAGCTACCGCACCGAGGTCGAGCGGATCATCAACGAGAAGCGGCTCAAGTACGAGTTCCGCCCGATCTACAGCGCCAACTCCGCCGCGACCATCGGCTTCCTGACCCGCTGCAAGCCGGTCGACACCTACTTCGACTCGATCGACGAGCTAAAGGACTACGCGGCCAGGACCGACGACCTCGGGGACCTATTCTCCACCATCGCCAGGAACACCATGCCGCTATACGTCTCCGAGCGGCAGGATGACAAGCAGGCCCTCTTCTTCCCGGTCCGCACCGAGGAGCGGCCATATATGCTCACCACCTTCGCCAGGCTCCCCAAGGCCAAGACGAGCCGGATCGTGTTCCTCTTCAACGAGACCGACATCAAGGCCCATTTCAATCCGACCGCGCCGGGGGACATCTACTCCGACATGCGCTCGATCAAGGCCAAGGGATACTCGGTCGCCCTGGAGCTAAACGAGGGCGAGCTGGGGCTGCCGACCACGGTATACGACGCCTTCGACTTCTTCGTCTGCGACTTCATGTTCGCCGGCAACGCCAAGGACATGGACGCCTTGGTCAGAAGCCAGCTCCACGTGATGGTCGAGAAGCTGCTCAAGTACCACAAGCCCATCATCGCCAACGACATCGAGGGCTGGGCATCGCTGGAGCTATTGGTCCGAAGCGGGCTCGACTTCATCTCGGCCGAGTGCTTCGCCCCCTATTCGGAGATGATACTGCCCGTCGCGCCAAAGGCGATAAAGCGGGTAGCCGAGTTCAAAAGATAGAGTATGATTTGCAATTGAGGTCAATTTATGGCAAACGCGACAAAGAAAAACGATTCGATAACCCCGCGGGACGTCGACTTCGCCCAGTGGTACACCGATGTGTGCAAGAAGGCGGAGCTCATGGACTACTCCACCGTCAAGGGGTTCATCAACTACCTTCCCTATTCATATTCCATGTGGGAGGTCATCCAAGGGTATCTGAACAAGCGGTTCGCCGAGCATGGCTCGAGCAACGTCTACCTGCCGATGGTCATCCCCTCATCCTTGTTCAATAAGGAGAAGGACCACATCGAGGGCTTCGCCCCCGAGACCTTGGTGGCCACCTATGGTGGTGGCGAGAAGCTGTCCGATCCGCTGATCATCCGTCCTACCTCGGAGGTGCTTTTCTCCGACCTCTACAAGCGGCTCGTCTCGTCCTACCGCGACCTGCCGAAGATCTACAACCAGTGGTGCTCGGTCGTCAGGTGGGAGAAGACCACCCGCCCGTTCTTACGCGGCTCGGAGTTCCTCTGGCAGGAGGGACACTGCCTATTCGAGACCCGCGAGGAGGCCGAGAAGAACGCCCGCGACATGCTCAAGGTCTACGATGACCTCGGCAAGGACTTACTGGCCATCCCCTTCGTCAAGGGCATAAAGACCGACCACGAGAAGTTCGCCGGGGCGGTCGCCACCTACACCATCGAGGCCCTCATGCACGATGGGAAGGCGCTGCAATCCGGCACCACCCATTACCTGGGGCAGGGGTTCGCCGATGCCTTTGGCATCCGCTACCTGGGAAGGTCGAATAAGCTCGAGATCCCCCATCAGACCAGCTGGGGCGTCTCCACTAGGCTGCTTGGGGCCATCATCATGGTCCATGGCGACGACAATGGCTTGGTTTTGCCCCCGCGCGTCGCTCCGGTGCAGGTCGTCATCGTCCCAATCAAGATGGATGCGCCGGGCATCCTCGACAAGTGCCGCGAGATCAAGGATACCCTCACCAACATGGGCATCCGGGTCAAACTCGACGATTCGGAGAAGACCCCGGGCTGGAAGTTCGCCGAATACGAGATGAAGGGCGTGCCGCTGCGTCTAGAGCTCGGTCCGCGCGACCTGCAGCAGGGCAACGTCTGCCTGGTGAAGCGGGTCAACGGCGAGAAGCGCGTCGCCCCCATCGAGGAGATCGAGAAGGCCATCCCCTCGATCCTCGACGAGATCCACGAGGATATGTACAAGAAGGCCCTCGACTTCCTGCATAGCCACATCAAGGAGGCCCACGACGTCGAGGAGCTAAAAGCCATACTCAACGAAGGCGGGTATGCCAAGATGTGCTGGTGCGGAGACGAGGAGTGCGAGCTCAAGGTCAAGGAGATCACCGCCGGCGGGACCGCGCGGTGCATCGGAGAGGGCGAGGAGCCGTTCGAATCGACCTGTCCGATATGCGGCAAGAAGGCGACCAAGGTCGTCTACTTCGCCAAGGCCTATTGATAAGATGGCCCGGATGATGATTGCATCCGGGCCTTTCTTATACAAAAACGCCTATCGACGGTTATTGGTGGCAAATCGAGATTCCCTATTACTTTATTTTCCCGTCTGTTGTATTATTTACCGGCACGGAGGCGTACCCAAGAGGCCGAAGGGGGCAGGTTGCTAACCTGTTAGGTCGGGATTTCCCGGCGCTCGAGTTCAAATCTCGACGCCTCCGCCACATGAAATCAATGCCGTTCAAACGGCATTTTTTCTTATTTTTTTGCCGGCAACGCTACATTCATTCAGAGTTTCCGATAAGTCTGCATCTGAATGCTTAGGCGCAATCTGCATTGATTAGACGATTTCTTTGCAAGCAATCGGCATAAAAAATGGCTCCGTCCGACCGGAGCCCAGGCCAACGGCCGAAGCCGTGGGGAACGATCTGCGCCGTTCCATAGTCCAAATGTAATATAGCGGATTGTCTTAAGCAGTTCAAGCCAATGTCGGATTGGCCAGCGCGGTTTAGTTGATATGGATAAAAAGAAACCCCCACGCGAAGGCAGGGGGGAGTGTGTCGGGTGCCTAGGAGTACGACACAGTCCTGGGGATTACTAAGCCTTTCTCCAGGCGCGAATCTCACGCGCAAGTTACCGGGTTCCCCTCCTGCCAAGTAATATAAATTTACGTTTTTCCTCCGTCAAGCGTCATTTTTGAGTGCGCGAGCGCTTCGACCTCATCGACTGTGCATTGATGTCGATAGGGAACTATGGGCAAAGGGAATCCAATGGGTGGCGTTGGCAGTTCGGCTCAAGCAGAAACTCAAGCGCCTGGGAAAGCCTCTTCCATAGATCGAAGTCCCGCGAATTCTTCGATAGGACCAAAGATATCGTCAGGCAATTGCTAAGCAATGATGATTTAAGCGATGAAGGCTTGAGGCGAATGGCGCAGGAATTCGTCGATGATTGCAAGGCGAAGCACCGTTTCGCCTGGCGTTATTACTACGTTGCCTACCAGTCCTTCCGGCCTGGCCGATATGGCAAGTATTGGATTGAAAGCGAAAAACCTTATTTGATAACGACCATGCTTACGCAGCGGAATGTCTCCGAGACCTCTCGTTAGGCATTCCTTTAAGAAGTCGGCGGCGAATAACACATAGACTAAGACAGCAAAGGGAAGTATCTGCTTTACGATAGTTTCCGGGTCAGGGCGGAAAACCGCGCCTTCGTGATCGAAAGCCGCGATGATGAGCATAAAGAGCTAGGCCGAATCGATTTCGCGCAAGACGAATCTGGAATAGACGCAGAGGACCGTATTCAGAAGGCGAAAAGGGCTCTTCAGGATTATTTGATGGGCCGATTGCAGAATTAGGCGGTTCGGAGCCACAAGCGAGGTTGATGATAAGCAAAACCCCGCATAATCCGCGGGGCTTTTGCGATTTCTATTTACTTAGCGGCGGTTTGCAGGCTATTTGCGATTTTATCGCCTATCTTTGCGAGGATATTGACATCCAATAGCCGCTTGGCCTCCAGAAGCGTTTCGCCGAACGTCTCGGCGTTGGCTTTGCCATGGCACTTGAGGACCAGCTTCTTGGTGCCTAACAACGGGGCGCAGGCCTTCCTGGCGAATTCAAAAGGCTTCTTGACCGCCTTGAGGCCCTTTATCTGGAACAAGGCCCCGAACTTGGTCAGGGCGTTTTTGAATATGGCCTCCTTGAACATGTCGGATATGTAGTAGCAGGCCTCCTCGGTCGACTTGATGAAGACGTTGCCGGCGAACCCGTCGCAGACGATGGCATCGGCCTCGCCCTTTAAGACGTGGTCCCCTTCGATATTGCCGACGAAGTTCAGCCCGGCCCCTTTGATCAGCTCATGGGTGGCCTTGGTAAGTTCGTTTCCCTTGCCTTCCTCCATGCCGACGTTGAGCAGTCCGATGCGCGGGTTCTCTATCCCGATGCAGCGGAGGTAGGTGTCGGCCATCAATGCGAACTGCAGGAGGTATTCGGGCTTGCAGTCCATATTGGCCCCGGCGTCTAATAGCCTCACTAGTTTCCCAGTCCTGGTCGGCAAAGTGGCCATCAGGCATGGGCGGCTCACGCCTTTTAGCCTTCCAAGGCGGAGTATAGCCCCGGTGAGGATGGCGCCGGTGGGGCCGGCGGAGACCAAGGCCCCGTATTCGTCCTTGCCCCTAAGCTCCTCGTAGGCTTTGGCGAGGCTCGAGTTCGGCTTCTGCTTGAGGAATAGCGACGGGTGGTCGGTGTTTAGCACCGCCTCGGTCGCCTCGATATAGCTGACGCGGCTTGCGTCGGCGCCAAGCTTCTCCAATCCTTCTTTGATGGTTTTGGCCGGGCCGATCGCCGCGATCTCGATGTCTTTGTCTTTCCCTAGGGCATAAGCGATGCCCTTTATGGCTTCTTCCGGCGCTTTGTCCCCGCCAAGGCAATCAAGTAGGATCTTCATATGGTTTACCTCGATGGATATTTTGCGCTTCGCCCGACTCGTTATTCAATCGTCGATGTGGCCGATGGCAGGAGTCGTACTCCCTACATACCCGCGCGTAGGCATGATATAATCCGCTGGCAATGGAAAAGAGTTTAGACGAGCAAGCAATCGGCGAGTACATAAAGCACGCCGCCAACAACGAGCTTGAGATTGTGTCCTCCAGAAAAGCCGGCTGCCTTTCCTGTGGAAGGGTATTCGACGCCAGGGAGGTCAAGGAGTGGGACGATTCCACTCCCAATTCGATATCGGCTAGGTGCCCGCATTGCGGGATGGCCACGGTGGTGGGGGACGCCTCCGGATTATCGATTGACGAGCAGACGATCAAGTCGATATCGGAAGACCCGAGGGCGATTTCTCGGTCCCACCGCGACATCTACGATTTCTGCGATGCCTACGTCAACGGTTTGGTCGAGGACAGCCAGAGCAATGAGGCGCTGTTCCTGAAATACTGCGACTCGCTTTACCGCAAGGGCGACGTGCTGGCCGCGATGGACCTCGGCCGGTTCTACTTCTACGGCTCGAAGAACACCCCCGCCGATCTAGACAAGGCCTGGCATTATTTCTTCGCCAAGCGGCTCGACTACAACGAGGAGGCGCTCCGGTTTAGGGCCAACCTGCTTTCGACCGGCACCCCGCATCACCGCCGCAGCGATGTTAAATGCGCCGAGACGCTCAACAAAGCCGTGCTGCTCGGCTCCGACCACGCCCTCTTCATGCTCGCCGACCTCTACGACACCGGGGTCGGGGTTATGATGGACCGCCAGCTGGCGCTTAGGATGTACATGAAGTGCTACGAGACATTCTATAGCCTCTACTCCTCCAACGCCGCCAAGTTCGCCCTCCCGTTCGCCCACGTCTGCTATAGACTCTCGAACTACTTCATCGACGGGGCATTCACCGCGGTCAACATCGACCGGGCCGGGGCGCTGCTTACCATGACAGATTACCTATATTCGAGCTCGGACAGGGCCGATGAGAAATTGACAGAGAGCATAAAGTCCTATATCCAAGCCTTCGGCGAGGCGCAGGGATGGAAGAAAGGGCAGATCGTCTATGACGAGGACACCTTCTGCGACACGATGATGATGTTCTCCACACCGGTCATCGGGCAGATGACCAATATCTCCTTCTCTAAGGACGCCGGGACGCTCAGCTTCAATTTCTACATGCCTTTGCCTTACCTCGCCGTCGATATCGGCAATATGTGCTGCGAGCGGATAGAGGATGGGGTTGAGTTCACCTTCGGCGACGTCGAGTACGCCGATCTCCCAATCGAGGACGGCCATTTCGTCTTCATGACGATGCACGCCTACGCCGACGAGATCGACTTCTTCCTCGTCAACAACGGGGTCGAGGAGCAGACCCCCTGCGGAAGGATCAGGTTCTCCCCATCGAGGAACCAGCCGAAATGAAGTCTTTGTCTTATCTAAAAGGCCACATCCCCGCCACCATCCTCGCCCCCTGCCTGAAGGTCGTCGAGTGCATTTGCGAACTCGTCGTCCCTTTTTTGGTCAAAGCCATAATCGATAATGGGCTTTCCGAGGACGGCTCGCATTTCCGCGACGCCTCCTACATCTTGACCCTCTCCTCGATAATCCTCGCCCTTTCCTTCCTGGGCTTCGGGGCCACGATGGTCACCCAATACGTCGCCTCCAAGGTGAGCTGCGAGTTCGGGTATCGCCTGCGGGATGGCATATACAAGAAGATGAACGCCGTCTCCTCGCTTCAGCTGCAAAGCTATGGCAAGGCCAAGGCCCTGAACCTTCTTTCCAACGACTCGTTTTCGCTGCAAAACGGCCTCTTCATGTTCATGAGGCTACTCGTCAGGGCACCGTTTTTGACCCTTGGCTCGATCGTGGCGAGCTTCATATTGAACGTCTATGCCGGCATCGCCGTCGTCTGCGCTTTGGCGCTATGCGCCGCGGTGGTGGCGACCATATTGCTCATCACCCCGAAGCGGTACAAGGCCATCCAGTCCGACCTCGATAAGATCAACCTCTCCGGAGGCGACGCGATCTCCGGCGCGAGGGTCATACGGAGCTTCAACAAGCAGGAAAGCTCGGCCGAGGGTTTCGTGAAGCTAAGCGAATCCTACCGCTCCAAGAGCAACTCATTGGCCCGGGTCAACGCCTTCCTGAACCCCCTGACCTTCGGCCTGGTCAACCTCGCCATCGTCGCGATCTTCTACCTCGGTTCCTACCAGTTCGACTACTCTGGCCTTTCGGTCGGTTCGATAGTCGCTATCATGAGCCTATTGACCCAGTCCCTAACCTCGCTTATCCAGTTCTCGAGGCTCGTCACCTCGCTTTCGAAGGCCTACGCCAGCAAGGTCAGGATCGACGGGTTCCTGACTTTGCCGATCTCGATAGTAAGCGGCGACAAGGACCTTCCGGAGGTCAAGATGGGCGAGACCCTATTTGAGCTCAAGCATGCCTCGGTCTCCTATGGCGGCGAATCCCGGGCCTTGGACGGCATCGACTTCCATCTTGATAGGGGCGAGCGGATCGGGATATTGGGCGGGACCGGCTCTGGCAAATCCACCCTCATCGGGCTATTGATGCGCTTCCTCGACCCAAGCGTGGGCGAAGTCCTTTATGGCGGCGTAAACCTCAAGGAACTGAAGCTTGACCAGCTGCGCGCCCAAGTCGGCTTGGTGCTGCAGAACAAAGAGCTCTTCAAAGGAACCATCCGCGACAACATCTGCCTGGGGCGCGAGTATAGCGAGCAGCAGATCAAGGAAGCCCTGCGCATAGCCCAAGCCGATGAATTCGTCTCCGGCTACCCGGATTGGGTCGACCACGAGGTCGAGGAAGGCGGGGCGAACTTCTCTGGCGGGCAGAAGCAGCGACTTCTCATCGCCAGGGCGGTATTGTCGCACCGGAGCATCCTCATCCTCGATGACTCGACCTCCGCCCTCGACTACAAGACCGACGCCAAGGTGCGGTCCGCTTTGTCGCAGATCGAAGGCGTGTCGGTGCTTTTGATCTCGCAGCGGGCCACCTCGATAAAGGACTGCGACCGGATATACGTCCTCGACGGCGGGAAGCTGGTCGGGGTTGGCAAGCATGACGAATTGCTCTCCTCCTGCCGGGTGTACCGCGAGACGTTTGAGGCGCAGGTGAACTGATATGAAGCGCGTGAAGATTCTGCTCCATTTCCTAAAGGGGTCCTACCCCCTGGCCGTACTATCGGTGCTTTTCGCCTTGATCTCGGTCGCCTCGAAGATGGCCATCCCCTTCCTCACCGGGCTATGCGTCGACATGCTAGAGGATGGCGAGTTCGCCATCTACCCCTACCTGATCGCCATGATCGGGCTGCTGCTTGCCGGGTCGGTTTTCCGCTACGCCTTCGACCTCTCGCTTTCCTATATCGGCAACGCCGTGGTCAAGCGGATGCGCGACGCGGTCTACCGCAAATACCTATCAGCCCCCATCTCCTACATAGATTCGAGCAGCCACGGCGACCTATTGCAGCGGCTCGTCACCGACATCGAGAACGTCCAGACCGGGCTCATCACCGGGGCCGGGGCGGTTTATGAGGGGGCGGTGCAGATCCTCATCACCCTCGGCTTCATGTTCTATCTTAACTACGCCTTGGCGCTATTGGTCATCATCCTCACCCCGATCTCGGTGGTGGTCTCCAAGTTCATCTCCTCCCGCAACGCCAGGTACTTCAACGAGCAGTCGAAGAAGCGCGGCATCCTAAACGGCTATGGCCTCGAGTCGATTTCCAATTTGCAGACCATCCAATCCTATGGCTTAGCCGATATGAAGGAGGAGAGCTTCGACGAGCTGAACAAGCAGGTCCTATCCGCCAACTTCAAGGCCTCCTTCGCCGCCAGCTGGATCAACCCCGGGACGAGGCTGGTGAACAACCTCATCTACGCCTTGGTGATCCTGCTCGGCGCCTATCTATTGGTTAAGAACTACAGCCTCGGCGTCTCCTTCTCGGTCGGGGCATTGTCATCCTTCCTAACCTACTCGCTGCAGTACATGACCCCGTTCAACGAGATATCCGACGCCGCGAGCGACGTCTTCTACGCCTTGACTAGCTTGCAGCGGGTCGACGCGGCTTTATCCTCGCTTGACGACCTCGATGAGGGGAAAGCCTCAATCGAAGGAGCCGTCGATTCGTTAGAAGCCAAGGACATGTGGTTCTCCTACGATGGCAAGAAGCAGATAATCAAGGGCTTCTCAATCGACATCTACAAAGGCCACAAGATCGCCTTGGTCGGCCCGACCGGGTGCGGCAAGACCACCATCATCAACCTGCTCATGCGCTTCTACGACCCCCAAAAGGGCGGATTCTATTTCAATGGCGTCGATAGCCGCGACATAAGCAAGCGCAGCATGCGCGGCCACATCGGAATGGTGCTGCAGGATTGCTGGCTCTGCTCGGGGACGGTTAAGGACAACATCGCCTTCGCTAAGCCCGACGCCAGCATGGAGGAGATAGTCGCGGCGGCCAAGAAGGCGCACGCGGATGGCTTCATCCGCCGCCTGCCGCAAGGATACGACACCATAGTCTCCAACGCCTCGGGGCTCTCCATGGGGGAGAAGCAGCTGCTTTGCGTGGCCCGCATCATGCTGCTCGCCCCGGAGATAATCCTCCTCGACGAGGCGACCTCCTCGATCGACCTAAGGACCGAGCTTGAGCTGAGCGCCTCCTTCGATGAGCTCATGAGGGGCAAGACCTCGATCGTGGTCGCCCACCGCCTTTCGACCATCAAAAACGCCGACCTCATCTTGGTGATGAAGTCGGGCGAGATAATCGAGCGCGGGAACTTCGAGGAGCTCATGGCCCAAGGCGGGTTCTTCAAGGAGCTATACGACTCGCAGCTTTCCTAAAACCTCGGGTCGGAGCAGATGCCCTGCTTGACGTAGGGCTTGGCCATGATGATGCCGGTCCGGTCGGGGATGTCCATCTCCGCTCCCTCGCTTACCATATAGAAGCCAAGCGATTTCAAAAACTCGATGCCCGGCGCGTTGAACCGGCTTATCGGGGCGAAGAAGGTCGTCTTTGAAAGCAAACAGGACAGCGAATTGAACATCTCCGTCCCCTTCTTCTGCCGCCTATCCATCGGGTCGACGCAGAGGAACCGGAGCAAGGCGATGTCCTCGCCTTTGTAGGCGATCTTAGAGAGGAGGTCGTCCTCCTTCCGGTATCGGCCATTGCCGGAAAACATCGGCTCTAGGGTGCGGCTGAAGCTAAGCAACCCGACGCACTTCCCGCGGTCGGCGTATACATATACGCCATCCAAATCGTTCGAATCGAAAGTATAATAGGGGAAGTAGGGCGGGAGATGGTCCTCCTGCAGGGACAGCTCCACCCTCCCCAACAGCTTTTCTATCGATTTGGAATCGCGCGAAACGGCCTTGCGGAAAACCTGCATGGGGTTATCTTATCGCAGCATCAATCTATGTACAAATTCGAGTCAAATGGTTCAAATAGGTCCTCTAGGGTCAGGTTCCGGTTCGTCTTCACGACCGGCGAGGACCGCTATCCGGAAGTGGATGACGATCTCTTCGCCTTGTCTTCATTGCGGTTTGATCTAAACACCGTCTTCGTGCCTTCCTATCACCGGGTTGACGAAGAAGAGAAGAGGCGGGTGGCCAGCTTCGATCCGCTTGATTATCAGTGCGTCGCGGTCAGGGTGTCCTCCTCTAAGGTCGACGACATCTTGCTTTGTCATAACGGATCGCTGCTCCCAGCCTACGTAATCACCGCCTCCGGACTGATAAAGGAGGCCATCTACGAGCCTTTCGGATTGGTCGAGGATGGCAAGGAGTACACCTATAGCGACCTGTTGCTCCTTTTCGGTGACGAGCAGACGGCCAAGCAGCCCGAATCATTCGCCCCCACGAAGCAGGGAAAGGTCGCAAACCTCGGCTATTTCACCCCCTCGCCAAGCGAGGATGACGAGGAATACGAGGAGCCTGCGGAGAAGGTCGAGGTGCCTTCTTACTTCGCCGCCTCAAGCAAGAAAAGCTTCAAGAACACATTCTCCAAGCGGATAACCAGCCAGAAACAGGAGGAAGAAGCGGAGGAAGACGATTCCCCGGCCCCCAAAGTCGAGGTCGTTAGGCCAAGCTTCGTGCCCTCATCGTCTAAAAAGCCCAAGGCCATCCGCGACCCAAAAGGCGATAGGCTCTCGCCAGCCACGCGGGAGCCGGATGAAACCCCCAAGCCGTTTGACATAAAGAAGGTCAAGCAGGCCTTTTCTCCGTACTCGAAGAAGGCGGTGCCGAACCTAAACGCCAACCCAAATTACCGTCCGCCCAAGCAGGCTAGGGGGATGTGCTTCGCCCAATATGACTTCCGTCCCAACCCCAGGAAGCCGATCCTCTCCCATCTATCGCAGCTGGTTGGGCCATACCGCGACGAATACGTCCTGTCCATGGCGACCAAGGCCCTAAGCCGGATAAGCGAGGCCAGGTTCTACAACAACGCCATCTTCTCCCCGGTCCCGGAGACGGATGACAAGATATATTCGCTCCTTAAGCCCTTTGAGGCCGACAAATGGGTGCCGCTGGTGGCCCTGACCGACCAGAACAAGAGCCAGGTCGGGGCGATGCTGCTTTGCCTTGGCGAGGACCCATCGCTGGTGATAAACCTCTGCCCGGACAGGAAAACCGGCATCATCTTCGCCTATTCCGACCACGGCTGCACCGTCGAGGGGCAGTTCTCCTCGGCGACGTTCTTCGATCTTTTTTCCCGCTCGCAGCGTTCCCCGGAGGCCGTCGAGGAGAAGCAAAAGCCCAAGCCCAAGCGCGAGGAACCCAAAGCCGAGCCCGAGGAGACGCAGAACAAGGACGAGATCGAGGAAGCGATCTCCGACTACATCGACCAGGAGAAGGAGGAGCGCCGGGTCTTCGCCTCCGCCTATTTCCTTAAAAGCGCCAAGCAGCTATATTCCGACCACCCCGAGGCGGAGCAGGAGATATCAAAGCTCATCCACCGCCTATTGACCTATTCCGAGCCAGCCCTCAATCAGATGCTGAGCTCAAGGAACAACAAGGAGATCAAACAGACCGGGAAGGTCAGGAAGTTCCGCCTCAACGGCAGCCAGTACAAGGCAGCGCGGGTCTTCTACCGCCGCGGATACGATTTCTCCTCGACCGGGGAGTTCTCCGACCGCTTCTACTGCGCCTCGGACTTCTTCCTGCTAGACATCTGCCCGCCCTCTAGGCACGACCAGCAGGGCGAGTTCGCCGAATTGCTCCTTAGCCGCCTAAACACCGACAACCTATATGAACGGATGCTGCTTAAGCGGGGCAACAGCAAGGAGATCGACTCCATCGCCTATCCCTCGAAGCGCCAGTTCGCCTTGGTCAAGAGCCTGGTCAGCCTGCCGCCTCTAGCCTTCATCGGCTCGGCCGGGACGGGAAAGACGCTGCTTTCCATCGAGAACTGCCTATGCCTGCAAGGCGAGGGCAGGACGCTTTACCTCACCTATGAGCCGAGCCTTCGCGACTACGCCGCCGACAAGCTGCAGGAGATGGGGCATGGCGACGTGGTCTGCCATACCTTCATCTCGCTTTCGACCGCCGAGCTGGGCGAGCATGAGCTCTCCTTCGAGGAGGATTTCCTCTCCTTCTTCTCGACTTACCTTGCGCGATACCGCAAGTCGGAGAAGACCTTCGCCGCCCTAAGCGCCGACAAAGAGGAGCAGGGCCGGATCGCCTACCTCTACATCCGCGGCTACCTCTTCGGCTCCGACTCCAACTCCGTTAGGCCGATGAAGAAGGCGGACTTCTGCGCCTACCTCACCTCGGAGGAAGGCTACCCCCTCGACGTCGCCGAGGCGGTCTATGACCTTGGCGAGGACTACCAGAGGGAGATAAGGCGGCTAGGCAAACTAACCGACAACGATCTGGCTTTGCTATTGCTGCAAAAGAAGCGCAAAAGCCTCTGTTTCGACTCGATAATCATCGACGAATATCAAGATCTGACGCCGCTGCAGTTCCTTTCGCTATTGGATTACCTGCCGGATTGCAAGCTGATACCGCTCTACCTATACGGGGACGAGAACCAGTCGGTCAACCCGACCATCTTCTCTCTTTCGAAAGCCAACCAGCTGCTTTATTCGCATTTCGGAAGGCCGATCAGCATCGACACCCATAGGCTAAGCGGGTCTTACCGCACCGGGCCGAGTTTGCTGGGCTTCATAAACGGCATGAAGGCCATCAAGCGCGACCGCATCGGGGCGCAGAAGGCGATACTCGACGAGCCGGAGACCAGCTTTCGCCTCGACGCCGACGATTTGTTCGTGAGCTACCTCGACATCGGCTCCGACCTCTGCCCATTGGTGAGTTTGGCGTTCAAGTCGAACGAGGATTTCGTCTTCCTTTTCCCCTCCTTGGAGTCCTGCGAGCGGGCCAAGGAGGCGGTCAAAGGCAAGCTCGAGGGGATCGGCGACTACGCGGATACCTCCTTCCTACCGATCGAGCAGGCCAAGGGCAGGGAATGGGACGGGGTGATACTCGTCGACTTCCTGACCGAGTTCGGCCCCGAGTTTGCCGAGTGCCTCTGTGGCGAGCAGAAGAAAGGGCGCCACGTGACCTCGCTCCGGATGATGTTCAACCGGCTTTACGTGGGGTTGACCCGGGCCAAGAACCGGATCCTGATAACCGAATCCAATGCCCCGAAGGGGTCGTTCGACAAGCTGCTGTCATCGCTGCAGAAGTTCCGCTTAGAGGACGTCAGGTCGATATTCTCCAATTCCATCGACCCCGAAAGGTGGAAGAGCCACGGGAAGGTTCTGCTGCGCGATGGCGACTACGAAGGCGCCAGGCGGGCGTTCGTCAGGGCATTGCCCGACCCCGAGGCCAAATCGCTGCTGTCCAAAGCCGAGTTCTACATCGATAACATGGCCAAGCTTGGCCGCCACGAAAGCGGCGATTGGCAAAGCCGCTTCATCGACTTCCTTATACAGGAGAATGACTACCGCAACCTCGAGCGCGCCTACCTCGATCTGGGGCTTAACGCCAAGCTGGATTTCCTCTCCCAAGTCAGGGCGGAGGACCGCAAGGCGGCGCTATCCTCGTTCAGGAAGATCGTCGAGAAGTCGACTTTCCACGAGAAGACTTTCTTCTTCACGCTGCTATCCTATTCGTATGTGAGGGATATAATCGGCAAGGACAAAATGCTGAAAAAGGAGGAAAAAGAAGATGGAAAACGCTGACGACAGGCTGATAAAGACCTTGACCAGGCTCGACGAGATGTCGGATAGCCTGGATTCGATAGCCGAGGTTGAATCTCGCTTCGACAAGCGGCTGAAGGAAATGGAGTCAAGCGTCGAGGGCCTCTTCTCGACCATAAACGACATCAGCGGCAAGCTCGACGCACTATCCGGCGCCCTTGACCGCCTGACCGATGCCGCCAAGCGGCTATCCGGGGTGCAGGAGCAGGGCAAGCGGCTTGCCGAGCTCATCGGCGGGCTCGACCCTGAGAAGCTCAGCTCGAGCCTCGAGGAGTCATCGGAGAAGCTGCTAGATGTCTATGGAAAGATCGAGGCGCTGAAAAGCAAATCTGGCAACAAGGTGCCTAAGAAGGCCAAGAAGAAAAAGGAATGAGCCGCGATCCGAGGATAGTTTCCAAGACGATGTCCGCCATAAGGGGGAAGGACACCGGAATCGAGCTTAAGCTCCGCAAGGCGCTTTTCGAGGATGGCTTCCGCTTCCTTTGCTGCTCCTCGAAGGCCTTTGGCCACCCCGACATTTTGTTCCGCCGCGAGAGGGTGGCGGTTTTTCTGGATTCGGAGTTTTGGCATGGGTATCGCTTCGAGGAGAACGAGGCCAAGATAAAGAGCCACCGCGACTATTGGATACCGAAGATCATGCGCAACATGGCCCGCGACGAGGAAGTCAACGCCGAATTGGCTAGGCGCGGGTACAAGGTGATGCGCTATTGGGGATTCGAGGTCAACAAGGACCTGGAGCGGGTTAAGTCGGAAGTCGAGGAGGCGGTGCAGATCAGGCGCTCCGCCCTAAACCGGTGCCGGCGCATAAAGGAGCTGACGACTTTATCGTATTACCGGAAGGACGGCAAATACCTGCTGCTATACCGCGACAAGAAGGAGCACGACCTCAATCAGGGGAAGTACATCGGCATCGGGGGCCACGTCGAGGCCGGAGAGACCTACCTAGAGGCCTCGAAGCGCGAGTTCTTCGAAGAGACCGGCTTGACGGTGAGGAAGCAGCGGTACATCGCCAAGATAGATTTCGTCAACGAAAACTGCGTGGAACGGATGTACCTCTTCCGCGTTGACGCGGTTGATGGCGAGCTTTCGCGTGATTGCGATGAGGGGGAACTGGTGTTCGTCGAATCGTCGAGAATGGGCGAGGTTCCGATGTGGGAAGGCGATAGGATATTCCTCCCCCTGCTAGACGAGGAATCCCCGTCGCCATACTCAATGACCCTTATTTACCGCGGCTCTGATTTGCTTGATTGCATCGGGCCGTATAAGGAACTTAAAGCCAAATCCAAGAAAACGCACAAGGCAAAAAAATTTGTTAGATAGCAAAGTAAACGCAACAAAATTTTAAATTTCGATGATAACAGGCGAATTCGCCTTTCCTGTTGCAATGAGTTTGCACAAGTTTGACTTAT
>CASFCI010000007.1:0-65501 GCA_949293175.1 uncultured bacterium | reverse complement strand
GGCCTACGTCGATTACTACAACAACGAACGGCCCATGTGCTGCCTGGGATACAAAACCCCACGTCAGTACAGGACCGACATGGGGTATTGAGGCTTTTTGCGGATTGTCTACTTTTTGTGGACTACTCCAGTATAGGCAGCCTTCCGCCCCACCCCGACTAAGGGATCGGGGTGAAGCTATGGAATAAGAGTGTTAGGCCTCTTTCTTCCGTCTAAGGAACACGAACGCCCCAGCGGCGGCGATGCCGGCGACCGCGAGAGCAGAGATGACGGCGATGTCCATCATGTCATCGGAGTTGCGAATGCTCAGTGCCGGGGAGACGTACTCGCCGGAGTACGGGCTGTTGTCGCCATTGGCGGCCGCCCAGGCGAGATACCTTGCGTTGGCATCGGCGAACTCGGAATCGGTCTTGAATAGATCGATCTGCTCGTCGGTGAGCTTCACCAGGGCTTCCTTGGCCTTTGCATAGTAGCCGTCGGGTCCATAGCACTTGTTCTCGTTGGCGGTTGAGGACATGTGCATGTAGGTGTCGACGAATTCTCTTATTGACTCGACATCGACAAATTTATAGATAGATGGATTTTCCTGAGTACCAGTATAGCAAGCGAATCTTTCCTGCTTGGTGTTATTGTTAAATTGAAGATACCTTGCGTTATTGTCTACGTTTTGAATAGAGAAATTTCCGTCTTTCTCGATCCATGTTATGTTCCAACTCATCGAGTCGGAGATGAGGTTTCCCTCTTTTTCAACAGTGTAAAGTTTGTTGCTGGTACCATGGTACTCAAGGTATTCGTTACCAACTCGCAGCGCGAAAGATCCGGCTTGGCTCCCTTCCTCAAGTTTGACAATCTGATAATCGCCATCATTGTCGATGGTTATTTTCCCATTGGGAGTGTAATTCAAAGTCACATATTCGCGTATATCACCGCTCTGCTGACCCATGACGTTCTGTTCGTGGGCGATCAAAATGTAATCGCCGACTTTAAGATCGTTTTCCTTGGTAACTTCCTTAAAGAATCCCCTAGTTGCATCAAGGCGATCGGCAACAGAAATCTGATACTTGTTAGCCTTGACTCCAAAATAGGTTATAGAAATGTATTTCCCATTATCTTCAAGGGTCAACACGTAGCTTGAATCGATCTTCTTGCCAGTGCCGAGTTCGGAATCAGAAGAATCAAGCATTTCCACCGAGACGCCTTCGGTGTCGAGCGTGATCTCGTCTTCCACTCCATCGTTCCAAATGGCCACCAACTTAGCAGCCGGGCCCAAGGTGAACTTCTGCCCTTTGGCAAAGCTAGTTGTTTTCTCGGTTAGGCTAAGCTTTTCAATTGCCCTATCAATTACCGTTATTTCAAATGAGGTGCTGAACTCCCCATAAGAAACGGAGATGGTCTTATTTCCGGCCTCTGTAAGTTCGACGTCTTCGACGACGCAATCATCGGTAACATCGACCGGGTCTCCATAATCATAAACAGCCTCGACTACCAAACCAGTGGTGTCCAAAGACTGGCCAACGACATATTCGGTTTTGTTAGGCAAAGAAGAAACATTAATGCTGGTGACAACGCGAGGAGTCACGTCGATAGCGATGTCGGCAGTGACAGTCTTACCAACATAAGTATATGAAACAGTAACCTTATCTATGCTTGGATCCAAAACGGTTCCAAGTTCCGGAGAAATTGTATATTCGCTAGAAGACAATTCCTTTTCGGTATCGTCATCATATTTTGCGGTGACAACCATTCCGTCCAAAGATAGAGAATCGGTTTCATGGAAGGAAGTGTTGAACTCGCCTGTAACTTCAATGCCAGTAACGCTGTTTGACACCATTTCATAGAAATGGGCAATAGGCATGTTACTGTTGTGACTGTATGTACGCAAACCACCAGCATCATTATATTGAATAATGTTGCTTCCGTTTTTTGAACTAGATATAGAACGATCCGAAGTATTAAGGTAAACAGTTGTTTTCGATTTGGATAAAGTCCATTTCGACCCTACAGTAAGGTAATAGCCAGAATCGTTTATAGCAGTAAAAGAATTATTTGAAGAATCAACAGCCTCCAACGACCACATTGCCCAACTATTTGAATCGGTTGAGCATTCGCCCCAAGAACTTATACCGCTAGAATATCCATAAAATGTTTGGTCAACATATGCACCAAGAATGTAAATTCCATCAGGATTAATTGACGAAACCGATGTCAATTCCGCTAGTTGAATGTCCGAATCGGCCGCACTAACTTCAGCAGGTTTCCCCACAGCTGACGAAATGACGCCGGTAGCGCCAAGGACCATCCCGGCGGCTGTGGCTGCCCCGAGCAATCCGAGAAGAAAAGTCTTACGTTTCCTCGTAATCATGTGTGCTGTCCCTTTCTTCGCCTTTTCTTCCTACGAATAAGGCGATGCTTTGCACTGAACGAAAAGACTAAAAAAGGGGCTATTCGCCCCTTAAGAAGCAACCTAACCTAACACTTAGACGCTTTCCCATAAGCCTTCCGCTCGCGACCATAATAGATATAGAGGAAGAGAGAATCAAGCCCCGGAAAGTTTCCCACAATCAATTGCCAGTCAGGGTTAAGTTCAAAAAAAGATTCATTCCATCGATACAATGTCAGCGGAAGCCGTGTTTTAGCCCCGCTTTTAAAAATATTTTTACATATGTAAAAAAATAAAAGGCCGCCAAAGGCAGCCTTCCGCCTGTCGATTAAGGGTTCTCGGCAGACTATGGAATAAGAGTGTTAGGCCTCTTTCTTCCGTCTAAGGAACACGAACGCCCCAGCGGCGGCGATGCCGGCGACGGCAAGGGCGGATATGATCGCGATGTCCATGAGGTCATCGGTGCTATGAATGCTTAGAGCGGAAGCGATTGGCGAAGGATTGCGACCCATGAAGTCGTTGTACTTCTCGGTTCCATATTTCCCGACGATGTAGTCGTAGCGGGCAAGAACGCCGGCGATGGTAGAAGTATCTTCATAATTCGGAGTAACTTCTTGTATTTCGGCTTTGTGAACATCGGATAGGTCGGCATAGTAGAGTCCGGCAATTCCCCACATATCAACATCAGGCTCGGTAACACCGCCATCGCAGGTCACGCCTTCGAAGAACGAAGAAACGAACTCGTCAATTTCCTCGGTATCAACTTCCCAAGTGACAACTATGCTCTTAAATTGGCAGGTTGCATTTGCTTCGAGTCCAAAGTATTTAATACCTTTTCCGGAAAGATCAATATGCGTGCTTTGGTTAGTTATAGTTCCTTCAAAGTTGGTGTAGTCGTTTATAGTCGATCCAGCTTTGTCAGCGGAATAAACGGTCAATTCTCCTGAACCGCTAGCGTATGTGGCATCAATCGCTTTGACAGTTCCAGCAGAGAATGAGACAAAGAATCCACGATCATCTCCAGAATTTAATTGGATGTTATTTCCGTTTTTATAGGCTTTCCCGGAATACTTTGCCTTTGATCCGCTTTCGCTAGGAACAATATTTTTAAATGTTTCGTAGCTATTACCGCTAAGGCCCAAATCATCAAGAACAATAGTATCAACAAACTCTCTTATCGCAGGAATCTCAATAACATTTAAGGTCAAGATATTACTTGTAACTCCCTGATATGTAACGCTAAGATCGACGGTCGCTATTTCCGAAGAATCGTAATTCCAGATAAGTCCCTCATCGTCTGAAGCTATAACAGATTCCCTAGAATATTCCGGATTCGAATCAGACCCGTATACAGCGGTAACAATATATCCATCAGTATCTAGAACTTCTCCTTGATAAACAAAATCGGCTCCAGTGCCTCTATCAAGTATTATTGACTTCAATTCCTCATCATCTGGAGAAGCGGTCTTAGATTCGTATGTAACGCTCAGATAATTGACGTTAAGTCTAGTATCGCTAGAGGTGCCATTACACACAAAAGTAACTGAAGATGCCTCGAGCCCAGTAATTTCGTAAGTCCCGTTTTTCGAAATTGAAATGCCAGTCTTGTCGTTTGCACTCTTATCATCGTCATTGTCAAATACACGTATGGTGGTTGCCGATGAGCTTCCAATAGTTGCAGAAGTTATCTTATAATCGCCTAAAACAGTGATTGTTATTCTTCCACCATCACCGCCATTTTTGCCTTGCTGATACAGCCGGATCTGGTTGTTATAAATAGCCGGAGCGGTTGTTCCGCCTCCTTTTTCGGACAGATAAGTCAAATTAGGATCGCCATCCAAATCACCGGAAATCTTCGCAAAAGAAGTCATCGTCCTAGTAAAGGACTGTGAGGCCGCGCTTACCTCAACCGGCTCCCCCACATACGCATCTACGACGCCGTTGACGCCGAGGGCAAGCCCCGTGGCCGTGGCAGCCGCGAGGATCCCGAGAAGCAGAGACTTTCGCTTGTTGAACATATATGTCCCTCTTTCCCGCCAAAGCCTCTATATAGGCCTGGCGAATGTTCGAGCAAACAAGAAAAAAGAGGCTAGAAAGCCCCTAGAGCAAGCACTATACCTTCGATCAGTCGCTTTCCCATCTTGGTCCGCTCAAGGCCATCATAGAGAGAGAGAGAGAGAGAATCAAGCCCAAAAAGGTTATCCACCGACCGTCAGCGGTTCGTCAAAAATCACCCAATCGGAAATTCACGAGTTCCCATCGAAGGTATTTCTTTTTGGAACATTTTGATGAAGAAAAATATTTTACAAAGTAAAAAGCCGGGCCATATTGACCCGGCTTCTTGCCTTACTTATCTAGCCCAAGCTCGGCGATCTTCCCCTTCATCGCCTTCCCCGAATCGAGGATGGCCAGCTGCTCCTTCTTGGAGTAGGAAGGATGGAGGATCCGCTCGACGCCGCTAGAGCCGACGACGCAGGGAAGCGACAGGTAGATGTCGCTAAGCGCCCCGCCGAACTCGTTCTGCAGCAAGGTGGAGACGGTGAGGACGCTCTTCTCGTCGTTTAGTACCGCCGAGACGATGCGCGAGACCGCGAGGGCGACGGCATAGTTGGTCGCGCCCTTCTTGGAGATGATCTGATAGGCCGCGTCCCTGACCTTGGCGTGCAGCTCGTCTAGATGGGCTAGGTTGAACTCGCCATACTGGGCGGAGTAGTCGAGCAAGGACAGACCGCCGACGGAGGTGGCGCTCCAGGCGGCGACCTCGGAATCCCCATGCTCGCCGACCACGAAGGTGTGGACGTTGCGCGGGTCGATGCCGGTGTCCTCGCTGATCGCGGTCTTTAGACGCGAGGTATCGAGCACGGTCCCCGAGCCGAACACCTGGCCAGATGGCAATCCGAGCTTCTTGTATGCGAGATAGGACAATACGTCGCAGGGGTTGGACACCACCATCACTATCGCGTGCTCGTCGAGGTGCGGCTTCATGCTGTCGCAGATCGAGGACATGATCGAGGCGTTCTTGTGAAGCAAATCGAGGCGGGTCTCGCCGGGCTTCTGGGCCGCCCCGGCGGTGATGATGATGATATGGGCATCCTCGATGTCGGCGTAGTCGCCGCACTTTATGGTCTTGGGCACCGAGACGAAGCTCATCCCATCGACCATGTCGAGGACGTCGCCCTGGACCTTGTCCTTGTTCACGTCGACGATGACTATCTCGTTGACCGCGTGGCCGAGCATGAGGGCGAAGGAGATGGTGCTTCCCACCGCCCCATCGCCGATGACCACGACTTTCCTAGGGTTAATCATAGTTAATTCCTCCTGGGGAAAAATAGGCCCGGGTGCACCGGGCCCAAAGCTTATTCGACTATGTCGTTGCCGTCGTCGTCGACCGGGACCAGCAACTCGAAGGGCGCCCCGCAGAGCGGGCAGCTTCCATCCGGGTTGGGGGTGACGATCGCGCCGCAGACGGTGCAGCGGTATTTCTTGGCTTTGGTTTCCATTGGCTTTTCCCCTCCGCGACTAATCATACCGCCATCTTTGCTTTAAGCAAGGGAGTTGCTCACTCGACGCTCTTGAGGCTCTCCACCATCTTCACCCTACCGGTGTATAGGGATAGCAATACGTTCACCCCGATGGCCACGATGAAGGTCAGCAGGAAGGCGTATATGTAGCTCTGGAAGCTTATGTGGTATAGGAAGCGGACCAGCGAGACCTCGTTGACCTTCAAGGTCGCGTACATGAAGGGGAACCCAAGCAGGGATCCGATGGCGAAGCCGACGATCGAGAGGATCGCCGACTCCAAGGTCAACGAAAGCCCGATCTCGGACTTGGAGAAGCCGAGCACCTTGAGGGTCGCTATGTCGCGCTGGCGGTAGCGGAAGTTGAGCAAAGTCAGGTTGTACAGAACCACCAAGGCCAGCAGTATCGCGAACACCTTGACCGCGTTGGTCATGACCTTGATGCCGGAGGTGATGGACTCGATCTGGCCGCATACCTCCTGCTTGGTCTGCAGCGAGGCGAACATCGAGGCGGAATCCGAGTCGATTATCTCCTGCTTGATGGATTCCTCGGAATATCCCGGCTCGGCGGTGATGGTCGCGTAGTTGTATGGGTATTGCCCATCGGCGAAGAAATCCGAGTACAGCCCCGCCACCCCGTTGACCGAGAAGGCTCTGTAGATTGCCCCGACCTTGGCATTAGCCGTCTTGGATAGCAGCGGGAAGCTGACCTCGTCCCCGACCTCAACCCCCAATTGCTCCGCCACCTTCAGCGATACGGCGACCGTGCCGGGGGTTATCTCGAAGTCGAAGCACGGGTGGTCGGCCTGAAACAGCCTCACCGAGGAGAGGAAGGTCCTCTCCCCGCTTTGGATGTCGCCGCTCGAGAGGTAGCTCTGCTCGACTTTGGCTATGCCGGGCAGGTCGAAGTAGGACTGCGTCTTCTGATAGCTCACCCCGGCATACGACCCGGTGACGTCGCCGTTATAGGCCAAGGCGATGTCGTTGTCGATGCCGTAGTCTATGGTGTCCTCGATGCCGAAGCCGCATAGGAGCAAAGCCGCGCAGCCGGCGACCCCGGCGACGACCATGAACGACTTGAACAGGGCGCTGCGGATGTTGCGCAGCGCCATCTTGGCCGATAGCCGGCTGGCCTTGGGCTTGGATTCCTTGACCTCGCCGCCGCGCCCCTTGAAGTGGATCGGGGCCGCGCGCATCGACTCCGATGGCAATAGTCGCAGCTCCTTGTGGGTCGCGAACAATGCGCAGGCTATCCCGGCGGCAAGGAATATCAGGCAGGAAAGGATGGCCGGGAGGGCGGGGAAGACGAAGGCGCCTCGGGCGGGAAGGCTATAGAGGATATCGTATTTTTGCCCCATGATGGCCGGTATGATCAGCGGCCCGGCCACGAAGCCGAATATGGAGCTCAGCAATAGGAGCACCGCCACCATCGAGGAGTAATGGAACCTGATCTCCGACTGGCTGACGCCCATGGCCTTCATGGTGCCGATCTGCAGGCGCTCCTTGATGATTATCTGCGAGAAGGTGGTGAGGATGACCAGCAAGGCCACGAAGAAGAACACCGCCGGGAAGAGGAAGCATAGCGAAGTCGCCTCCGACACCTCGACCTCGATGTTGCTGGCCCAGGGGCACTGCTCGCCCGAAAGGACGTAGAGGAGGTTGTCCTCCCCGCCGTAAATCGCCTTGCGGCCGAAGTAATCCTCGATCTTCGCCTTCAGCGAATCCAGCTTCGACTCGTCCTTGAGCTTGATGAGGTATAGGTTGTCGCCTAGTAGCGACTTGATGGTCTCGTTAATCAAGGCGACGGCGGAGGAATCGTAGTTATCCTCGATCTCGCTTAGTATCCCCGAGAGGAAGTAGTCTTTGCTGATGCATACCGTCGAGGACGAGTAGGATGAAACCGAGAGATTCTCGGGATTATCCATGTAGCCGGTCGGGGTGAGGAAGAAGCTAAGCTCATCGGAGGCGAGGATGTTCTGCTTGCCCGGCTTGACGTAGGACGCCAACAGCTCGGCGTAGGACGAGAGCCCGAAAGAGGCTAGCGGGAGGGTTATCTCCGCCTGCTTGCCTAGCAGTATCGGGGTGGTGAGGGCGCTGGCTTCCTCGCTTAAAGCATAGTCGACCAAAAAGAAGTCCTCACCGACCTCACCTTGCAGGTTATAGGGCTTCGAGAGCTCGGGGAAGCCGTCTGTCAGGGCGAAGTAGACGCCCTTGCCCTGCGCTTTGCCAGAGAGCTCGAGGCGGCTGTCGATCTCGTCGCCATCGTCTAAAAGCGACCTGAGCCCATCGAGGTCGGAGGCGGCGTGGGAAGAGGTGAATACAAACAAAGAGGGGTAATTCCCCTCTTCGTAGGCCTCATCGACCCTATTGGACAAACTGTCGGCGTTGGAGAAAAGCCCAACGAACAGCGTCATGGCGATCGCGCCCATCAGGAAAATCGAAAGGAACTGCTTCCATTCGCCCTTTATCTGGCGAAGCGCCTTCTTGGCGAGGAGGGCGCCGGTGCCGATCCGCTTGGCCATGAGGCGATTTTATTACCAATTCCCCAAATGGGGAAGATGGATTTAGCAGGCCAGGGTTCCCATCGGATCCCAGGGGTTGAGATGGGTCGGCTCCTTGGAGGCGGCCTCCTTCTCCTGCTCGGTTAGGAACGCCTTATCGACCACCGCCTGGTAGACGAAGGTCTTGAACCAGGACTCGGACATGTAGAAGTAGCCCTTGTCGCCGGTCTTCTCGCCCCAGGAGTTCTCGATCTTCCAGGCTAGCGGATGCCCCTGCTCGTCGAGGTCGACCCCGACTATGAGCATCGCGTGGTTCATGGCCGAGTGGCGGAAGGTGAGCATGTCGCCCTTGTCGAAGGCGATGTCGAAGCCGAACGACCCCTTGTAGTCGTGGGTCTCGGTGGCCCAATAGTCGAGCTCGCGGTCGCGGTTGAAGCTCACATCGGAGCCGAACCAGACCGGGGTCCCCGACTTGAGCTGGGCGATGATGGCCTCCTCCATCCGGGGCATGGTGACGTTGAGGTGGTTTATCGGGTTGCCCTCGATGACGTTGCCGAGGTAATCGATGGTGAAGTTTCGCATGAAGGGCTTGTCCTGCGTCGGCGAGTTGATCAGCGACTGGTAGGACAATAGCTTCTCCTTGCCGAGGAATTCCTCGAAGAAGGACTTCGGGGTGTATTCGCCTTTGTCGACGCGCTTGCCCTGCTTGTCCTCATAGACGAGGCGGAAGGACTCGGGCGGGAAGCCGAAGGCGCTGAGGAACATGGCGTAGATGCTGGCCATGGTCTGCTCCTTGAGCTGCCTGGCCTCCTCTTCCTTGCCTTCGTGGACGAGCTTATGCGCCTTGGCGGCGAAGCCCCTGATCGCGGCGTTGACCAGGAAGTCGGTCTCGCGGGTGTTGGAGGCCTGATAGGTGTCTAGGTAGGCGTATTTTGGGGCCAAGCCGTACTTGAGGACCAAGTTGACGAACATATCCCACTGGCCGCCATCGGAGACGGGGTCGTTTAGGATGTGCATGTAGACCCGCTCGCCCGGCTCGCCCTTGGATAGGGACAGCAGCGACTCGAGGGCGAAGTTGCTCTTCTCGATCTTGTCGAAGAAGGCGATGTAGTTCTGGCTGAGCTCGAATGACTTGGCGCCGAGCTTGGCGGCGATGAGCTCACGGAGGAGGTTGAGCCCGGCGAATATCCAGCACCTCCCGGAGGCATGCTGGTCGCAGACCGGCATGGTCTTGAGGTCGAGGCTCACCATGGCGTTGGGCTTGCTCTGGCTCACGAAGATGGCGCTGCTGAGGGAAGTCCTCGATAGCGCGTGGCGGAGCATCGCGTTGCCGCGGTCGCCGGCGTATTGCTTGGCTTCTTCCTTGAGCCAAGACGGGGTTAGTTCTTTTATCATCGTTATTTGTTAAGTATCCTTTCGCAGGCTATGGTACACCAATTGGGAGCGCTTGCAACTTCTATGCGCGCCAACTTAGTGTAGAATTGCCCCCGAAAGGATAAATATGGACAAGAATTTGGAAAGGTTCCTCTCCTACGTGAAGATCGACACCCAGTCCGACGCAAGCAGCGCCGCCACCCCATCGGCGGCCAAAGAGCTCGATCTCTCCAGGAAATTGCTCGAGGAGCTAAAATCGATGGGGATCGACGCCTACCTAGACGAATACGGTATCGTCTATGGCAAGCTTGAGGGCGAGGAGGGGCTCGACCCGATCGGGCTCAACTCCCACGTCGACACCGCCTCCGAGCTCACCGGCAAAGACGTCAAGCCGCAGATAGTCGAGAACTACGACGGCGGCATCATCAAGCTAAACGAAGAGTACTCCCTCGACCCGAAGGTGTTCCCGATACTTTCGAAGTTCGTCGGCGACACCTTGGTCACCACCTCCGGCGATACGCTGCTGGGGGCCGACGACAAGGCCGGGGTCGCCATCATCATGGCGGTCCTAAGCTATTTCAAGGAGCACCCAGAGGATAGGCACCACCCGATATGCTTCTGCTTCACCCCCGATGAGGAGATCGGAAGGGGCCCGGAGCACTTTGACGCCAAGCGGTTCGGCGCCAAATACGCCTACACCGTCGACGGCGGGGACCCGATGGAGATCGCCTACGAGACCTTCAACGCCGCCCACGCGACCGTCACCATCAAGGGGAAGGCCATCCACCCGGGCGAAGCCAAGGGCAAGATGGTCAACGCCTGCACCTGTGCCTTCAAGTTCGACCGGCTGCTGCCGGCCACCAAGCGCCCGGAATACACCGATGGCCATGAGGGCTTCAACCACCTCAACTCCATCGAGGGCAACGTGGCCGAGGCGAGGATGGAATACATCATCCGTAACCATGATGGCCAGAAGCTCGAGGCTCAGAAGGAGGAATTCCGGGAGGCCGCCAAGGAGCTAGTCGAGCGCTACCCCGGCTGCGAGGTCAGCCTCGACATCCGCGATGAGTACCGCAACATGAAGGAGGTCATCGACAAGCACCCCGAGGCCAAGGAGCGGGCCGCCAAGGCCTTCGCCAAGCTCGGGCTCACCCCGACCTACCCGCCGATAAGAGGCGGGACCGACGGGGCCACCTTCTCCTTCAAGGGCTGCCCCACCCCCAACCTCGGAACCGGGTCGTACAACCACCACGGCCGCTACGAGTTCCTGAGCGTCAGGGAATTCAATCTGATGATCGAGATCGTCAAGCAGATCCTCCGTGCTTAAGCAAGACCGCCCGCAAAAGGGCGGTTTTTGTGTTGCTTTTGTGTTGGATCAACGCGCAAAAGGCCAATATCCAAGTCAGATGAACATGAGGTAATAAATCGGCATGAGGATTATCTTGCCCTGAGTTGTGACCTCGCGTTCATTGGAGAAAACGAAGGCTTTGGAAATCCGGTAGTTGGCATCATCGATAAGCTTTGGCAAGGCCTTATAGTTCCTTTCATCCGATCCCGACTTTATCTCAATCGGGACTATCGAAAGCTCGTCATAGTCATCCACTAGGAAATCGACCTCGCCGACCTTTTTCCGGTCGTAATAGTAAAGCTCATGGCCATGGCATTTAAGCTCCTGGGCCGAAGCCGTCTCGTAGACCGCCCCGAGGTTGACCCCGCTCCTATCGTTTAGGATCGCGTTGACGTTAGGCCCATATAAGGCGTTGGAGAGCAATCCGACGTCGCTAAGATAAAGCTTCAGCAGGTTCTTTCGGCTGGATTGCAGCAAAGGGAATTTCGGTTCGGTTATGGCTTTGCAGCATAACGCGATGCCAGAAGAGGTGAGGTATTCGAACTCGTCTTGGTAGCTATCGTATCGATCGCCTTGATTGCCATCGATCCGATTGAAGCGAATGCGCTTGACCTTATTCTCCATGACGGAAGGCAGCATTTCGTATATCCGCTTGATCTTCAGCTTGTGCTCGCGGTCGTATTTGGAGGCATCGTCTCCGTAATACCTCGAGATGTCGGATTGTATCTGCTTGACCTTAAAGACGTTCCTATCCTCCACGAAGGCTTTTACCGCATCCGGAAGCCCGCCTACGAACAGATAGCATTTGAACAGGTAAAGGATATTCTGATGGGTGGCTTCATCTAGCATCTTGCGTTCCAAAAAGCAGTCCCGCATATGGCCGATCGCCGTCTCTGATACCGAATTGGCTAGCAGGAACTCCTCAAAATCCATGGGGTACATTTTGACTTCCCTTATCGATCCCATCGGGATCAAGGTGGTCTTGGACATGGCTAATCCGAGTTCTGAACCGCTGCATATGTACCGATAACGCCCATCGAGGGATAGCGATTTCAATAGGGTCAGCAGCTCTGGGTAGATTTGTATTTCATCGATGAATATTATGGTGTCATCTTTGCTTCCAAGCTTATTTCCGTCGGATATGGAAACCTGCAGGTAGAAATCGTCTTTGTTCCTGACGTTTGAGAATCGCCTTTCCCCGGCGAAGTCATCGGCCATGTTCAATTCTATGTAATTCTTGAAGCGCCTCTTCGAAAGCTCCCTGACTATGAACGACTTGCCTATTTGCCTTGCGCCATCGATGCATAGTATCCGTCCATCATCGGATTCGAAGTACTCTTCGATTATCTTTGAAATTTTCCTATAGAACATAAGCCACAACTAGATTTAACACTTTTTCCAAATTTCTGACTACATTTTTCTACACTTTTTCCAAGTTTTTGGGCTTTAATTTATACACTTTTTCCGAATAGCCTAAAAATTGTCATATTTTGTTAGAAACCGCAGTTTTTGGCGTTCATAAAAAATATTTTCTCGTTTCTATATGAAAATAAACCTCATATTCATGACGTTGTAATGCCTATAAGGATGCAAAAGCTTCCGCTGAAGCGAACACGCTATCCGCCATGAATTTGAGATATCTTTTGCTTTGAATGGGAAACATTGAATAAAGGCTTAGATTCCTCGACTGCCATTAAGATCGCCTTTGGATGGCAGCAGCATATCGTACGACCGTGCCAAATTTGGCACATGCAATTGTTGATTTGTGCCATTTTGGCATACTCATAAATTCGAGTGTGCCAATAAGCTGCTAAAAACCAGAGAAGATATGCAAAGCATATGATCTATCTTTCGTTTCGTTTTCATCGTATTACCAGAGGGCAAAAAAAGAACCTCATACTCGCAACGTATGGGGTTCATGCAATTTCTACCTGGCTGGGGTGGCTGGGATCGGACCAGCGTATCTCGGATTCAGAGTCCGATGCCTTACCACTTGGCTACACCCCAAGGCAACGGCTATTTTACTATCCTTGCCGCGCGTTTCAATAGTTTTTTGATTGATCGACTAGAAGAAGGATACCGGAAATCATGTTCCAGAACAGCAAGGTGCAAACGCAGAAGGCGGTTCCGCCAACGTCCTCGCCCTTGCGGATCTTGTTCATCCTAAGCGTCATCGGGATGCCCCAGGCCAAGGTGACCAAGGAGATGACCCCGCCGGTTATGTAGGTGGTTCCCAAGAAGCTGGCTTCCGGGATGTCAAGCGAATACATCGAGATGCCCAAGATGACGTAGACCAACGCGACGAAGATCGCGCCAACTATCTGTATGATGCCGAACGCAAACGCGATAGTAGCCAAGGTATTGTTGTTTTTCATGCCTAAGACTATAGTGCCGATGGGGTAATCAGTCAATTTTCTCCGGCGCTTTTGCTTTTCTTTCCCCAGCGTCGGCCAGCAGGAGTATGCCCGCGATTAAGTTGAAGAACACCAATAGGCAAATCGAGAACCCGGTGCTTGGGTCATAGGTCCCCTTGCAGGCTTTGAAGCAAAAAACGGTCATCGGGATGCCGTATATCAGGGGGACGAGCATCGCGATGCCCAAAATTAGCCCCATTGCCGAGAATATGACGCCCGTGACGGCATACACCGCCGCTTCCGGGCTTGGGCCTTCGGCGGGGACAAGCGCCCCGGAAAGGAAAGCCGTCGAGGCGCAGATAAGGAATACCCCGCATACGCCAAGGGCGATGACGCTTAATAGGCAAAGGATGAAAGCGGCTAATCTCATAACTTCTTTAAGTTAACACGGCAAAGCGAAGCCGTAAACCACTTTGAGGAATCGAAAAGAAAACCGCCATTGGAGGCGGCTTGGCGAAAGATCAAGGGCGGATCATTCGGGATTGCTTTGCTTTTCTTTCCTCGATTCGCAGTCGATCAGCAGCAATATGCCGGCGATGGTGTTCAGGAAGAGAAGGACGCAGATCGAGAAGCCGATGCTAGGTTGGTACGTCCCCTTGTAGGCCCGATAGCAGAAGACGGTCATCGGGATGCCATAGGCAAGCGGCAGAAGCATGTAGAAGCCGACTATCAGGAAGAATATGCCATAGACAAGCGATACTGCCTCCGGCATCCCCGGGTCGAGCGCGTTGAGGGCATACCCGGTCAAGAGCATGAAGCCCAAGATCAAGAACGGGGCGATGCAGAGCCCGCAGGCGATGACGGATAGCAGGCAAAGGATGAAGGCGGCTAATCTCATAACGTGAATGAGGATATCACTTGCGAAGCCGCTATTCAATTTGAGTGTCGATTATCCGGCCTTGGCGTACAATATCCTTTGGAGGAAATCGATGACATTCATAATCTGCGTCTGCGGCGGCTCGGGATCGGGGAAGACCTACATCTCGCGGGCCATCCACGACAACCTGTCCTACGACTCGGCCGTTCTCTCCTACGACTGCTACTACAAGGACCAAAGCGCCTTGCCGCCGGAGGAGCGCAACAAGCTCAACTACGACTCGCCCGACATGCTCGATTCGGAGCTTTTCCTGCAGCACCTCAAGATGCTGCGCGACGGCAAGATCATCGACGTCCCACAGTATGAGTTCGCCTCCCACACCAGAAGCCGGGTCAGCAAGCCCTTCGCCCCGAAGAAGGTCATCATCGTCGAGGGGATCATGGCGATGCAGCTGCCCCGCGACATCTACGATTACGTCGTCTACGTCGACGCCGAAAGCGACGTCCGCCTGGCCAGGAGGATACTCCGCGACACCAGCCTGCGCGGCCGGACCCCGGAGTCGGTCATCAACCAATACCTGACCTCGGTCAAGCCGATGCACGAGAAATACGTCGCCCGCGGCATCGACCAGGCCGACTTCATATTCAACAACTCATCCAACTCGGGAATCGACTACGCCCAGATGGACCGCCTGATCTCCGAGATAAGCAATCGGATAGAAGGCAAATGAGAATCATAGACGCGCACGCCCACATCTCTAGCTGGCCGACCATCAGGGCGACGAGGTCTTTGATACTGCGCTCGATGGCCAAATACGGCATCTCGCATAGCCTCATCTCCAACTGCGACGGGGCCGAGTTCCCCTCCGTCGGCGACCCCACCCCGAAGATGGAGAGGACCATCGAGATACTGAAGCAGACCCTTTCGTTCCATAAGGCGCATAAAGACAAAATATCGTCCGCGATGTGGATCAGGCCCTACTATGAGCAGCCAGACGACGAGCTGTTCAATTTCTTAAAAAAGCACCGCGACGAGGTGAGGGCGATGAAGTTCCATCCCTATGAGGAGCACCTCCGCATTTCATCGATAAAGCTGCAGAAGTGGCTTAACCTTGCAAAAATCCTGCAAATGCCGGTCTTGGTGCACACCGCCGCCGATGAATACTCAGCAGTCCCCTTCATCGTCAAGGTTGCCAAATCATATCCTGAACTCAACTTCGTGATGGCCCACCTCGAGCTGTGCTCGAACAATAAGCGCGCCATCCGCGCGATGAAGAGGCAGGATAACCTCTACGCCGACACCGCCTGGGTGCCGCTAGAAAGCACCTTGACCGTCCTGCGCGAAGTCGGGATCGACCGGATAATGTTCGGCACTGACAACCCCATAGACGGTCTCGACACCTTGGCCAACCCGATGTATCGGGCCTACTTCGCCCCGGATTGCCCGCTTACGAGCGAGGAGAAGGAGCATCTTTTCCACCTCAACGCCGAGAGGATCTACGGGATATAGGCGCTTCACAAAAACCGAATCGGGGGTTAGACTGAAGCCAATCAACATATAGGAGAGCACGAATGAAAGCACTCTTTGCCGGATTCCCCCCTTTCGCCGCCCACCCGGAAAACCCTTCCGAGGCGGTTTGCCACATCCTCGCTGAGGCCGGTTACCCCACCGCCATATTGCCGGTTAGCTATGGCAAGGTGAGCCGCGAGCTCGACAAGGCCGTGAAGGCCGCTAAGGCAGACGCCATTGTCATATTGGCGCTGTCCCCGTTTGCCAAGCAGCCGACCCTCGAGCGCTACGCCTACAACGAGATGGACTCGGTCCAGGAGGACAACGAGCACGTCGTCAAGACCAAGGTCAAGATCGAGAACGACGGCCCGGCGTCAAGGGCCACCGACATCGATCTTTCCGGGATCAACCAGCTGCTTTCGAGCGAAGGCTACGCCGCCGCGCTCGGCCTCGACCCGGGCAGGTTCGTCGCCAACAAGGCCTATTACCACGCGCTGGGAAAGCACGTCGCACTATTGGTGCACGTGCCGCTGGATTACGATTTCCCGGTCAAGGAGACCGCCGAGATCGCGAAGCTCATCGGGAAATACCTCGAGGGCTGCTAAGCGCCGTCGATATCGTCTTTATAGCTTGGGGAGTCGCTTCTTAGGCGCTCCCTTTTCTCATTGAGCATATCGATGTCCTCGCCGGTCAGATTGGCCTTGCGCAGGACGGCATGGTCAGCGTGCTTGCGGTATTTGGGATGCCGATAGGTCGCCATGGCATTGATTATAGTAAGGCCGAGGGTAGAATGGTACGCGTTATGAAGACAATCGCTATTTTGCTCCACGACGGCTTCGAGCAGACCGAGGCCCTCGCCACGATGGACATCCTCCACCGCTCCCACGCATTCGATATAATCCTGCTCTCCGACATGGATGGGCTTGAGGTCAAAAGCTCCTCCGGCCTCATCGTGAAGGCCGATAAGCTATTAAGGGATTCCTTGACCGATGATTTCGACATCATGGTCATCCCGGGCGGGAAAGCCGGGGTCGAGGGGCTATATGCCTCCGAGCCGGCCATGTCGCTAATTAAGAAGACCATCGAGGCAGGCAAGCACGTGCACGCCATCTGCGCCGCCCCCTCGATACTCGGGCGCATCGGCTACCTCAAGGGCAAGAAGGCGACCTGCTTCCCGGGCTTTGAACTAGGCGAAGCCGATTGGCAGGACGAGTCGGTCGTGGTCGACGGGCTCACCGTTACCGGGCGCTCGATGGGCTATTCCATCGAGTTCGCCCACGCCATAGTGAAGCTAGAGGCCGGCGAGGAGGCCGATAAGCGGATCTACGCCGGGCAGCTCGGGCTCAGGGCAAAGGAATGAAGAGGAACGCGTAGCCAAAGGCTATAGCGGAAACTAGGCAGATGGCTAGCGCCAAGAAGGCCATCTTCAGCTTTCCTTTTCCCCGGAAAAGCATCATCGTCCCTAGCCCAGCATTGATAAGCAACCCGCTTAACAACGCCCCGAAAGGCAGCGACCCGGAGATGTATAGGGTCGAAAGCAAGACCGAGGAGGCGCAGTTGGGGACGAGCCCCACCGCGGTCGATAGTAGCGGCGTCAGATAGTAATTGGAGGACACGAACGAGGAGATGTTGTCCTCGCCGACGTAGTAGACCATTATCCCGAACAGGAAGGTTATGACGAACACGTAGGCGAAGATCTTAAGCGAATGGATCACCGGGTGCAGCAAATGGGCCTTGAGGAACCCCTCGCCCTCCTGCCCCTCGATCTCGTGATGACAGCAGCCGAGGTGGGAATCGTTCTCCTTCTCGCAGGTCTCCAGATGCTCCTCGACCTTGGTGAGGGATTTATGCATCAATAGGTCGACCAATAGCCCCACCAATGTGCCGATGAGGAACTTAACCCCGACCATGACTAGCCCCATGTACCATTTGCCCGAGAAATCGGAGAAGAGTATCGGCAGCGCCTCGTCGGAGCAGGAAAGGAAAACCGCGACCAGGGTGCCGAGGCTAAGATGCCCGGCGAGGTAGAGGTCGCTCGCGACCACGCTGGTGCCGCATTCCGGGATCAATCCAAACGCCGCCCCGATGGCCGGCGCCGCTTTGTGGCGCGACTCCAAAAACCTCGCCACCTTACCCTCGAAGAAGGATAGGACGAAGTGGAAGGCGAAGACGAAGGCCAACACCTTCAGCGAATCGAGCAATGAATCGATGAATACCTCAAGCATGACGAAGGTATATTAACCCACATGTCAATAGGGGTGGGCAAGGAAAGCGCTTTTGAATTATAATCCCTAGCATGAAAGCAAAAGATCTGATGACTGGGATAGGAAGCGTGAACTTCGTCTACGCCGACGCGTCGATCAAAGACGCGGCCGAGGCCTTCGCGAAATGCCGCTTCACCATGATCCCCGTACTGGAGAAGGGGAGCAACCGCTACCTCTACTCCATCTCCTCAACCGACGTGCTGCGGTATATGGCTGACATCCGCGACATCAAGCAGGCCGAGGAGGACAACCTTTCGAGCCTGCCTTTGTCTAGGCTCATCGCCGCCTGCTCGCTAGAGGCCGAAGTCGAGTCAATCGCCGACCTCATCGCCAACCAGAACTATGTCCCCTGCGTCGACTCGGAGGGCGTATTCGTTGGCTTGGTGACCCGGAAAAGCCTAATATTCATGCTGCTGGGGGAATTAGAGAAAAGGAAAAACAATGCCTGATTGCAACCACGACTGCGCCTCCTGCGGCAAGGAGTGCGGGGAAAGGACCTCGCCCGAGTCCTTCCTCATCCATCAAGGGCCATATTCGAACATCAAGAAGATAATTGCCGTCGTCTCCGGCAAAGGAGGGGTGGGCAAGAGCCTATCCACCTCCTTGCTCGCGGTCAATGCGAAGAGGGAAGGCAAGAAGGTCGCCATCTTGGACGCCGACGTGACCGGCCCCTCGATCCCGACCATCTTCGGATTGCATGAGCTATGCACCGGGAGCGAGGACGCCATCTACCCGGTCAAGACCAAGTCCGGCATCGAGGCGGTGTCGCTCAACCTCCTCACCGACGACCCGACCGACCCCGTCATCTGGAGGGGGCCGGTGGTGAGCTCACTCATCAAGCAGTTCTACTCCGACGTCGCCTATGGCGATGTGGATGAGCTTTACGTCGACATGCCCCCGGGAACCGGGGATGTGCCGCTGACCGTCTTCCAGTCGCTGCCGGTGGATGGCATCGTCATCGTCACCTCGCCCCAGGACCTAGTCTCGCTCATCGTCGAGAAGGCCTTGAAGATGGCTAGGATGATGGACGTCCCGGTCATCGGGCTCATCAACAACTACGCCTACCTCGACTGCCCCCACTGCGGGGAGCGGATCTACCCCTTCGGCAAGATCGACGAGGAGAAGCTCGCCAGCAAATACGGCATCGACGTGATAGATGGCATCCCCTTCGATTCCGCGCTAGCCGCCCGCTGCGACAGCGGCACCATCGAGGACTACGAGGGAAGGTATCTTTCCCGGATATCCGAGGCCATAACCAAGCTAAAGCCGCGCGACATAGCGAAGTAAGTAAGATAAAACCCGAGGCATCTCGGGTTTTTCATTCATCCATCCAGGCCTCGGACTCCAGCCGCTTCCACTTGTTGGCCATCAGGCGGTGGAACTCCTCCAATACCAAGAGCATCTTGATCGCGTATCCCGATTCGGGGAAGAGGTCATAGTAGTCGCCGTTGTAGTAGAAGGAGACATAGCTCGCGTCTAGCGGCATCCCAAACGTCCAGATGTGCTCGTAGTCGAGCTCCATTATCGTAGGCTCGTCGTCTTTGTATCCCTCGTAATGGAAGCCTTCCTTGTCGATGATGACGACGCCCTCCCCGCAGGGGATCGAGGTCTTCATGTTGGTGACGTAGCTATAGGATGGCAGCCTTCCGAGCTTGACCCGCATCTCGTAGACGTAGTCCGGATTGCTGTGGAGCATGTCGCGGATCTGCTTTCTCTCCATATCGAACCAGGCGCTCGGGGTGGCGGGCAGCTTATCGGCCTTCTCCACCGGGATCAGGTTGTACTTGTCGTCGAGTTTGGCCTTGAAGCCGCACTCGCGGCAGCTGATCTCGTCGCCCTCCCCCTTGAGGGTGAATTCCTTGCCGCAGTTGGGGCAGACGTAGCAAAGCTGCTCCAGGTTATGGGCGAGCCGGCCGTGCCCGTCGTAGCTTTTCTGCTCCTTCTTGTTCCAGAGGTAATCGTCGTGGGTCAACTCGCGGTTGGTCCTCTCCTCGATCTCCTCTGGCGTGGCGGACTTCAGGTACTCCGGGCTATAGAGCAGCTCGGCCTTGGCCTTGATGAGGCCCTTCCGCTCATCGAGGCAGTACTTGGTGTTGGTTAGATATGCCCCAGACAGCCTGACGATGTAGACCGGGATGTTGTATTTCTTGAAGAAGCGGCCCAGCCCGTTGACAACCGGCTGGTTGTGGCCGGAGATCGAGCTCATGCCCTCGGGGGAGAAGCAGATGGCGGCCCCTTTCTTGACCAAGGTATCGACCGCCTTCATGGCCGGCAGGTCCAAGACGAAGTTCTTCTTCGGGATGGCGTGGGCCAGGCGGAGGATGAACTTGAGGTGCGAGCGGAAAAACTCGTTGTAGCCCACCATGAAGTTGAGCCTTCTTGGATAGCAGGCGTGCATCAGCCAGACGTACTCGATGCGGGACTGGTGGTTGTAGATGACGAAGCACGGCCCTTTGCAATCGGCGGGGCTGTCCTTTATCTCATAGGTCGGGTTGTACTTCTTTTCCAAGGAGCCTTTGACGACCAATTTGTACAGCAATTTGTAGACCAACGCATTGGGGATTTTGTACTTCTTATCGGCCAATTTCTGCTGTACGGTTTTCTTCATAACGGCGTCTTTATAGCACTTCCGCGACCCATTGGCAAAAAGAAAATGGACACTTATGGCCGTTATGTAGTGGGCATTTCGCCGCAAAAAGCCAGCGCAAATCAAAAAACAGCGCAATTCGAAAAACATGAGGCTTTGGCGCGCCTACGAAAAAGCCCTAGGCATATTGGCCCAGGGCTTGGCTCGTTATTTACTTAAGAGAGAAATGGAAGACGCTGCCGGGTTCGTCGAACTCCTCGTTGCTGACCCAGGTGACCTCGAGGTTGTCTAGGTCATATAGCGAGCTCCAGACGGTGATGTTGTTCGAGTCTGAGCCGACCTGCGCGTTCCAATACCGCCTCCCGAGGTCTTGCAGCAATCCTAGGGCGCCTTCTTTGGAGAACTTGCCTTCGGGGTTACTGCCGTCGGGGTTGATGGTCGCGGGGATGTAGTCGTAGCGGTCCTTGCCCTTCATTGAGTCGGCGGGCTCGCCATCGTAGTATCCCGGGGTGACGATGAAGTTGGTGATGTACTGGAAGTTATTGGCGGCTTCCTTCTCGCCAAGCGCGGAGTCGGCATCGTTATAGTAGACACGGAGCGACCTATTCGACCCATCGGTGTCGGTGGAGTCGGTTACCCCATCGGCGACCCATTCGAGGATGGCGCTCTTTCCGGACTTATCGGCCACCATGTAGTGGAACGACGAATTGGCCGAGTCGTGGAAGTCGTATTGTTTGACGAGATCGATGGCCTCGTCGACGTCGTCGGCATAATCCAAAATCAGGCGGAGCATCGTGGTCGAGGTCAGATCGGGCTTATCGGTGTTCTGGTCGGTCGAGACGGAGACGTCGCCCGGGCCCTGGTAGGACATGTAGATGCCGCAGCTTACCCCGGCATCGTTCATCCCATCTAGCGGAGCGTAGGCCGCGGCGATCGCGGTGGCCTTGTCCATGAGGGAGTTAATGCCGTCTTCAAGGCTAAGGAACTGCAGGTCGACGCTTGAGATGGTCGCATGCCTCCCGTTGCCCGGATTGGTGTGCAGGATGAGGGAATTTGTCGAAGAGAAATCATAGTTCCTGCCGAATAGGTTGTTGCCGTTCTCATCGATGCAGGTGAAAGAGCTGCATCCGACCTCCGGCTGATCCAGATGGACCTCGAAAAGTCCTTTGGTAAGGTTGGAGACGATGAAGTCGATGAGGTCGCCGTCGTTGCTCGCCCCACCCTTCTTAAGGAAATCGTCGAAGTAGAATCCGCCGTCCATGGTCATCTCATATACCGCCCCGGCCTTGTTGTCAGGGTGGGCGTCGACGACCTTCTTTATCGAGAACATGGAATTGAGCTCGTTATGCCATAGCCCGTAGACCGTTGCGGTACCGACCGCGGCGATCGCGACGACCCCAACTCCGATTCCAATACCTATTTTCGCTATAAGTTTCATGTGCATCCTCCTTGGCACAAAAGTGAATTCAAGCGCGATTGGAGGACGAAATCAACAAAAATCGAATCGAAGAAATAACGGAAATTTCGCTTTTAAAAGACTATCCAGTGAATGAATTATTAATGGCTAATATTGAGGGATTGGCCAGCCATAGTCATCAATTTTGCTTTAATTTATGAATCGTAAACTTGAGGTTTTATTGCCCATAAAGGTTTCAATACAGAGCTATGTGAAGCAACGCTTTAGCGAACTATGTCGTCGGCAACTAGCAAAGCCAACTCAAACGAAAAGATTTATTGCAGACGGCATAATCCAAATGAGCGCGGTTGCCTTATAGGCTCTAAGCGTCTGGCACATTTTATCCGAACAAAAACCTTCTAGTTTTTCAAACAGCCAATTGGATGGCAAAAACGACGCATGCAAATTCATGCATTTATATCAAAGCCATTTTTGCTTTTTGTGGTATTTCATTTTTGCTTTTTGTGGTATTTCGTTTTTGTGTTTTGCGGTATTTCGTTTTTGTGTTTTGCGGTGTCTCATTTTTATTTTTTGCGATGCTTTGCTTTTATGATTATCTTTAACTAAATAATAGTTGTGCCTAGTCATCTTACGCGACGTCTCGGTTTTGAAAGGAGAATATCATGAATCAAATTCACCATCTAACTTCCGAGAATGAATACGAAACTCTAAAGAGAATATTAAGTGAACGCTCAGACACTTTTATTGCTGAACTTGATGGTGCTAAGTGCCACAACAATTGGAAATCATTCTATAAGCTTGCGAAGACGGCCTTCGGGATCGCTTTGTTCCCCGAGGACAATATCGATGGGCTGGCCGATTCTTTGATGGATCTATTCTGGATAAAGCAAACAAAAGTCGCTTTATTTCTGAAGAACAGCCACCAATTCGAATGCTTTGACGACCAACCCGGAATCAAGCGTGGCGCTTTCCTTGAACTCCTTGAAGAAGATATTTTGCCTTGGTGGGAGAAAGACGTATTGACCAAATGCGTAGGAGGTCAAACGAAAGATTTTCAGGTTTACGTTCTTAAATAAGGCAATAATGCTCCTCAAAGACGGGATCCGCTCCGTGGATGCGGCGGCTTAGAGGAGGCAAGGCCGCGATCCCGAATGCATCGACCACTATCACTGCAGCCACCACGCCCCCTGCGGTCATCTCCCAACGGGCAGCCGAAACGGTCCGCCCATCATTGCCTAGCCTTTTTCGACGAGAGTCCTTTTTGCCTTCCTGTTATCGACGACTCGACATTGGGATCACTTCATTTTGCTTCCAATTAAAACCTTGATGTTTTTCGCGTTAGTTCCCCTATCCATAAATGGCGAAATGCAAAATCAAATCTTTATCTAATACACATGGTTCTAAAAAATCACCTGAAAACCCAGAATCCTCGTCAAAAGAAGTGGTGAAAAAAGTAAACGACCAATATCCATCCCCTTCTAAGTTAGGCAATTTGTAATTCAGAGATGATGCATCAAAATCATCAATTTCTTCCGTCGAAAGATAATGGCCTTTATCAAATTTGAAACTGGTTTTGGCTAATTCATCATTGGAAAAGTAATAACCATCGTTCTCATGATTGTCGTCATATGAAAATCTTAAAAATGTATGTTGGACAAACGTTAAAGTTACTTGCTCTAACTGACTCTCATTATTTAAAGATTCAGAATTTGCCAATGTAGAAGAACAAGCCGACAGCAAAATCAATGATAGTGCTAGCACAAACGTTGGTAACGTTTTTCCCATTGATCGAATCCTCGGTTTTATTATATCAATAACGTTTTCGCCTTCAAATTTCTTATAAATTGTCAAAATAGAGCAAGCGTTATTCAATTTTCTCCAAGTTTATTAGCCTAGGATTCGGTATAAAGCAACAATAGCAGACGTGATGCAGTTCCTTATACTTACTAAAAAGCGACATATAAGGCTTGGGAAGCAAATCACCAATGACCAAATAAGTCTTGGGATTAACGACTGAGCTGCGTGTCCGTATTATTTGAACGGGCATCAAGTCGTAAAGCGTCCTAGTGTAACCTAGCCTAAGCGAACCGCCGAGCTCCCGAGTAGTAATCGCTTATCCACAAAAAGCCCTATGATTTCTCCCTACCGCATTAAAGATTGCCCATCTTCTTAGTAAATTTTAGATGGTTATCCAAGTCTATTGGGCAAATTAATATAAGCGGAAAATTTAGGCTTTAATATCTATGTGTTTCCACAAAAATATAATCTGTGGCCTCGCTTATTATTCACGCGATTAAATTCATTCTCTTGTGGAGGATTAGAAACTATAAACATCGAATGCCACTGCCTGCATTGCGACTTCCGCAGAAGTCAGGAGCCAAAAAGCCACTGCTGATTTGTGGCGATTGCTAAGGAGTTCATGCAAACGGTATATCCTATAATCATTTAATCTTTATGACATCCACAGGCTGCGATTAAACGCTTTGATCGCAGCCTTTTGAGTTACAATAATTAAGAGGAATTAAACATGAATTATATAGATGCAAATAACAATTTTATCTCGTACAGAAACCAAGGGACGAATTACACATTCGAAATTAACGGCGATAGGAAAATCAATCTCACACTGAGATATCTAAAAGAAGTTGATTATGTCCCGGTGAAGCCTATTCTGCTGGAGAAGAGAATCTGCCTGTTTAATTACGACAAGGGCATAGAGGTCTACGACTTCGAAACAGAATCCAGCCAGTTCATCAAGATAAGAGCTATACAGTCTGTTCATTTCTTCAACCAGGATTTATGCCTGTTTTTGAAAATGACCAAGGCCATCATGTTCGATTTCAAGGAATTCAGGATAGTTGCCGAGATGAACATTCCAGATGGTTGGCGTTCCGACCATACTCCGAATGGCGTTCTTATAATCAATAATAAAACCATCACGTATCGACTCAACAGCGACCCTTTTCATCCCTATAAGTTTAAAATCAAAAAAGAAATCCATCTGGCTTTTGCTTTTTCCTGCGATGACAAACAGGTCAATATCCTGTGCACTATTGGCAATTTCGGCGAGCCAAAAGAATTTGTCGAAATAGTTTTAGATCTTGAAAATCAGACATCGGAAATTACCGTTTTCCCTACCATGCCTGACTTTTTCAAGCATCCTTCGAAGATATGGATTGAATGGCTTAAAGATAGAGAAGAGATAACAAAAATTAGAAATCGCGATTTGCGTTACATTAGAAGAGAAGGCAAAGAAAACATGGGCATGTTTTCATACTTGTTGAACAAATACAATGCCGTAAGGGCTATTCGCCTTACTGATTTTGAAGCCTTCAAAAAAGAATGCACAGATAAAGCCATAGTTGATGAATACATAAACATGTCTGATTGCCTTTACCCTATGCCAAGTTGCTTTGGTGACTACGAAACCTGCAAAGAGAACCTTATGTGCAAAGCAAAGACATTGGACCGCCTCATATCCGACTACCTGAAATAATAATAGTCGGTGCTGCTCAAGCTCTTTCCGTCAATTCTTTGAGCCGAACAAGGAAACTATTTGCTTAAAGATATACATATTACGGTTTTAAAGTAGGAGACCATGTCGAAATTTCTGAAGAAAGTGCGGAAAAACGCATGTCCTAAAGAAACTGAAGTAGCTGCTCACGAGGATGAAGCCCTGGAGCCCATACGTGTTCAGCCCCACCATTGCCAAAGTCGGCATGCTATGTAGTTACGCGCTTATCGACAATTGAAGCATTAGAAGAAATCGCCCCCGCAGTTTATAATTCAAAGCCGGGATTCGTTCTTCCAATAATAGCTGCGAAGAAGTAATGAGATATGGGAATGTGGTCATTGAGCATACCGTCTTCCGACGAATACAAAGAGGCATGCGACTCGTTCTTCGCTTATTACAATTCCCTTGAAGGCAACGACGATCTAGGGACAAAGGCCCATAAGATCGCCGAGAAGATCTATAAAGGCTCATTGGATGATGGCTATGTGAGGGCAACCACTGCGTTCGCTTTGCTGAAATCCCTGCATAAAATCGGCTTCCCATATAGATTAAATCCCCAAGAGAAAGACAAGCTCATCCAAAATGACCAGGCCGGATTATCCAGCTTGGGATTATCGCCATCCGATTTATGCAAACGCAAAAAGATTGCTTATCGGTTTCTTAAAGGCCTGGACGAACCGCCAAAGCGCATCATATATCCAAAAAAGCCGAAGCTTGATTTCCAAAAAGGCGACGTCATCGTCCGAAGAACCCTCAAAGGCGATCATCTATATGCGGTTTGCTTGGAAGCCGATTATGCCAAAAAGCAATTGCTATGGGCGTTGATGCTCGAATCCTCAGAACTCAAAGATGCACGAGCGTTATTGAATAAAAAGCCCGTTGCCGTTGGCTGGTACGACGGCACTTGCAGGCGATATTCGAAATTGTTCGGATCTCCTGACGAAATCCAAAAGATGCGGGATATAAAGGCTTCTTTTAAATTATCGGTCACTAAAGACCATCTGAATTGCGCAAAAAATATCTACATCGCATTTGACCCCAAAAGGTTCTACCGCTCGTGGTGGGAATCGGAACTCGTATATCTCTACAAAGAATTCCCCATATACGAATATGAGTTCAGGATAGCCAATGATGGCTCTATTTTGTACAAGGCTTATCCAAAGGAATTGCCTAGCGACGTCTATCTTCCGTTCGCTAAATCGCCAGATTACGTTTGCTTGGCGGATTATATAAATTAAAAGACCGTTCAGCCCTACCATCGCCAGTAGGATCAAATGGTCTTTATTGTGCTTTGGGCGATTCGTTCATAAATGTGTTTGCGCTCGCCTCGATCTGCGCGGTGGCCCAGGCGTCGCCGCTTGAGTTCCATTGCGGTGAACGCATTGCCACATATTTCGCCTTTAGGGGAATGTTGACTATTTCCAATGGCATAAACGGCCAGCGAATTTAAGCGGATAATGACTAACGCAATCGCTAAAACTCGGCAAAAAAATAACCTATAACCAAGAAGTTATAGGTTTTTCTCAGAATGGGGCGCGATATGGGAGTCGAACCCATTCATGTCCGGTTCACAGCCGGATGTGTTCACCGTTTCACCAATCGCGCCACAGCGTGATTAATATAGACTTCTATTCGCTTCTTAACAAGAAGAAATTAACGCTTGTCCCTTATATAGGCCCCCATCCGCTTGATGGCCTGCCTTAGAAAAGGGAGCTCGCGCTGCTTGACCAGCTTGCTAACACCCCAATCGTCCATCTTCTGATAGGCCTCCAAAGCCTCCTCGCCGGTCAGATAGTCGGTGCGGGAAATGAGGGTGTCGCCGCTGGAGCAGGCGTGCTTAGCGTAAGGGTAGCCGTCTATCCGGGCCAAGAAGAAACGGTTCTCGTTCTTCCTCCCGATGAGGTTGTAGAAATCGACGCAGGAGCCGAGCTCCTCGAGCAGGGTTATCTTCGCCCCGAGCTCCTCCTTGGCTTCCCTGATCGCGGCCATCTCAAACGACTCGCCCGCGTCGACCCCGCCGCCGGGGGATTCGCGATAGCTCTGCTTGCCGAATATGTCGTCGCGGCTCACCAGGTGGATGGCGAGCTTGCCCTCGGGGTTGAAGGCGAAGACCCGGGCCACTTTCCTAGTTTCCGTAGTCGGCCTGGCTGGGTATTGGTCGTCTAGCAGGTGCAAAGATATCTTCATCGGGCCATAATGATACGCCCTAGTCGGCATTAGGTGCTAATATTACCGCGATGATAAGCCGAAACCGCCTGTTCCCATTGCTCTGCCGCTGCCTGCTGTTAGGCTGGCTTTTGGCCTCGCTAGTCGAGTTCGTGCTTGCGGCGGGCCCATCCTATGCCGGGTTCTGCCTGCTCTCGGTCCAGGCCGGGGCGTTTTTCGCGATGCTGCTCTTCTTCGCGATAATATCCAACGCGATCGACCTCCGGCATGGCATCAGGGGGATACCGGCGGGCATGTATATGCCATTGGCATTGCCGGTCATGGCCTATGGCTGCTATGGGTCGCTCACCTACCTTATATTCAACCTGGGCAGCGACAAATCGGGGTGGCTCGGGATATTCTTCCACGTCTCGCTGCTACTTATAATCCTCATCGACTACCTGCTTTTCGAGCAGAAGGGGAACGTCCGCCTCTACAGCGCCGTCTTCTCCGAGGGCTATGTATTGATATACCTGCTTTTCGTCTACATCAGGCCCTACATCTGGAACAACTCGGTATTGCTCGACAACACCGACTACCCCTACTTCTTCATGGTCCCCGACAGTTACCTCTGCATCTTATACGATGCCGCTTTCTTGGCCTGCTCGCTCATTTTTCTGCTCGCCTTCGTGCTGCTTGATGGGCTGCTCTCCTCCTTTGGCAAGGAAAAGGCCTGAAGCCAACGGCCTTCACCCGTCCTAAAAGCGAGTATTCGCTTAGGCAATAACGCTTCGGCCGCCCTTTGAGGGAAAAGGTCGCCTTCGCTATCCCCACCCCATCCTCGAATAGGCATATCTTGGCGAGGCTTATCTCCTGCTTCAAGCCAAGGCTAATGAAATCCGGGCGCCTAGCCATCTGCTTTATCCGCTCCACCGAGGAAAGATACCCCGACGGGTTATCTAAGCAAAGCCGCGACAATCCCATCTCGTCGATGTAAAGCCCGACGTCGATGCATAGGCTAAGCCCCAGCTCATCCTCAAGGGCCCTAAAGACCCTCCCCACCCGCAGATCGGTTTTTTCCATCTTCATTTCCCTCCCCCCAACTAGTAGGCTAATAACCGGAAGAAGGCTACGCATGATCAAATACGAGAAAGACGAGGGCACCTCATATTGCCTGGGGATAACCCTGTGCTTCGAATTGCTTAACAAGAAGAGGGGCTCAGCCAGGAAGCTCTACCTTTCCCCGGAGCTGGAGGAAGGGGAGACCAGGCAAAGGCTTATAAGCTTGGCGAGGCAAGCCAACATCCCGGTCATCGTCAACAACGCCAAGGCCTTCAAGGGGCTCTCCGGCAAGGACAACGTGCTCTCCATCGGCGAGTTCTCCAAGTTCTCCGATAAGCTCATTGAGAACAAGGACCACGTCGTGCTCTGCCAGCCGATGAACATGGGCAACATCGGCACGATAATGCGTAGCTCCCTTGCCTTCGGCATCAAGGACCTCGCCATAATCGGGCCCAATGCCGACTACTTCGACCCCAAGGCGGTGAGGGCCTCGATGGGGACGATATTCTCGCTTAGGATCCACCGCTACCAAAGCTTTGAGGAATACCAAGCCGAGTTCCCGAACCATAGCCTATATCCCTTCATGCTTCAGGCAAGCAAGCTGTTGGGAAAGCAGAAGCTGGAGTTCCCCTGCTCGCTCATCTTCGGCAACGAGGCCAAGGGGCTGGACCAGAGCTTCCTTCATGTCGGGACGCCGCTATTAATAAAAATAAGCGGCGAGCTAGATTCGCTTAACCTAGACAACGCCGCTTCGATCGCTTTGTTCGAATACAGTCGGGAGAAGGATCACTTCACCATGTAGATGAGCCCGAACGCGTTCGGCCCCCAGTGGGCGGCGATGGTCGGGGTGAGGTCATCGTAGCCGGTCGGCTCGATGCCCTTTTTCTTCAATAGCTCCACCACCTTGTCGAGGTTGACCCGGCTCTCGGTGTAGGAGGCGATGATGGGCTTGCTGGTGTCGATGTGGTCCTCAATCGGGTGCTCGGCCACGTAGGCGATCCCCCTCTTGATGCCGTGGAGTTTGGCCAAGGTCACGATCCCGCCGTCGATGAACCCGAGGGCCGGCTTGATCATGAGCAATGTGCCGAGCATCCAGGCGCTCTTCTTGAGCCTCCCGCCCTTCAATAGGTAATCGAGGGTCTCGGGGATGGCGCAGATGCGGATCTTGCCACGCGACTGCGTAAGCTCCTCGACCAGGTCGTCTAGGCTTAGCTCAGGCTTCGACAAGGCCTCTATGGCCAGCATCCTGACCCCGCCGACGGCGCTAAGCGTATCGAATACCCTGACCTTAGGGTTATCGACGAACATCGCGGCGATGGTTGAATAGGTCGAGGAAAGCTTCGAGGAGAGGCTGAGGTAGAGTATCTCGTCGCCTTTCTCTAGATATGAATTGAACAGCTCCTCGACCTTGTCCAGGTGGGGAAGGCTGGTCTTGGGGAACTCCCCGGTTTCCTTGATGAGCTTATATAGCAATGAGCTGTCGATGTCGAAGCCATCGAGGTATTCCTTCCCGCCTAGCTGTATGCGGAGGGGGATGACGTCGATCCCCATCTCCTTGGCTTCATTGGGCTTTATCGATGAGCCCGAATCTACGATTATCCTGCGCATTCGAAACCTCCTGAATTTATATTAGATACATGCATCTAGTATTTCAAACTAAATGTATTCTACGAGACGATCCTCTCCAAAGTCGAAAGGAACGATTCGACCTCATCATCCCCCACTTTGGCGAACATGTCGCGGAAGGAGTCGTTTATCTCGTTTTTTACCTCTTCGACGAAATCCCTTCCCTTATCAGTCAATACCAGGTAGCGCGAACGGCGGTCTTCCTCCGACTGCCTCTTCTCCACCAATCCCTTCTCCTGCAGCGACTTCACCAAGGCGGTGACCCGGCTTGGGACCGAGGAAAGGGCCTTCCGGGCCTGCAGGAAGCTTAGCTTCCCGCCGTGGCTAGCGATGTTGAGCAATAAAGCGCCTTCGCCTTCGGAGGCGAAGCCGAGCTTCCCTTGCCTTAGCCGCGCCTTGAGGCGGGTCAACGCTTCCGCCAGGCGTATGATACGTTGATCGATCGATTCCATCGCTTGCCCCCTATTGTCCTTCATAAGAGGACGGCGGTAAACATTTACTTCAAAAGGCCTTTGACCTTGAGGAACTTCTTGTGGGTGTAGGGCGGGTAGCGGAGCGAGTTGTCCATCTTCCCGGACACGAGCACCCCCTTCTGGTAGGAGAAGGCCTCGATCGAGGCTTGGCCATGGTAGCGGCCGATCCCCGAATTGCCGACCCCGCCGAATGGCAGATGGTGGTTGGCCAGGTGCATTATGCAGTGGTTTATCGCCCCGCCGCCGAAGTCGACCTGCTCCATAAGATGCAATGCGCGGCGCTTGGAGCATGAGAAGACGTAGAAGGCCAATGGCCGGGGGCGGCTAGCGATGAACTGCAGCGCCTCATCGAGCCCATCGTATTCAATTATCGGCAGGATCGGGCCGAATATCTCCTCCTGCATCGATTTGCTCTCGCCAGTAGCCTTAAGCAAGGTGATCTCCATCCTTCCCGAGTCGACCTTCCCGCCGAAGCAGAGCTGCTCGCCCTCGATAAGGCCCTGCAGCCGCTTGAGGTGGGTTTCGCTTATTATCTTGGCGTAGAAGGGGGAATTGAGCTCCCCGCCGGGGACCATCTCCTGCTTGACCTTCTTGAAGATGGAGACGAACTCGTCGGCCTTGCCCTTGGGCAATAAGACATAGTCGGGCGCGACGCAGGTCTGCCCGGCGTTGATGACCTTGCCCATGCAGATACGCTTGGCGGTGAGCTCTAGGTCGGCATCGTCGAGGACTAAGCACGGCGACTTCCCACCGAGCTCAAGCACGCAGGGGGCGAGGTGCTTGGCCGCCTCCATGTAGGCGATCCGCCCCACTTTGGTCGAGCCGGTGAAGAAGAGCAGGTCGAAGGGAAGGGCGAACAAGGCGGAGGAAACCTCCCGCTCGCCGAGGAACACCTTGACCTCATCCTCCTTGAAGGCCTCCTCGACCACCTTCTTGATCACCAGGGAGCAGTTGGGGCTCAGCTCGCTTGGCTTCACTATCGCGCGGTTGCCCATGGCGATGGCCCCGACCAGCGGCTGGAAGTTCAAGAGGTAAGGATAGTTCCAGGAGCTCACGATGAGCACCGTCCCATATGGGGAGCGGATGGTCGCCCCGTCAGAGGGGAAGGAGGCCAGCGTCATGCCGACGCGGTGCGGCTTAGCCGCCTTGAGGGCGTGCTTTAGCATGTACTTGATATCGGAATAGACCAAGGCCAGCTCGCACATATAGCCTTCCTGGTCAGATTTGTTTAGGTCTTCCTTGATGGCCTGCAGCAATCCATCCTCGTTCCTCTTCAGCGCATCGTAGAGCGAATGAAGCAATTCGACCCTTCTTTTTAACGGCAGGGCGCCGTGCGACTTCATGGTCGCGAATGCAGTGTTTATCTCTTCCACGCCTTAAAGATAAACCCATTGCCGATTTAAGCAAGGAAAAGCCCGGCCGAAGCCGGGCGTTGCCTACCAATTCGAAGTCCAATCTAAGCGGGCGGCATCGTCGACCCTGATGACTATTCGGCAATAGTCGAGGTATCCGGTCCCGGCGTAGTTCTCCGGGCGCCCGATGGAGATGCTGACACCGTCCTTCTCATAGACCAGTCCGCCGTCGTTCTCCTCCTCCACCCGGGAGGTGAGTGCGTAGCCCGCCGTGAGAAGGTTGGCCTGGAAATCGGCCATGAAGGCTTGAAGGGCCGCGTCGTCGCTGTCTCCGTCGACGGTTTCGAACTCGTCGGTGTCGAAGTAGGCGATGGTCGGGTCGGAGTTGCGGTGGTATACGTATCCGCCATAGCCGACCGAGCAATAGGTGTAGGGAACGAAGTTGTCGATGGTCTCGCCGTCGATGAAGAACCTATGCATGTCGTCGATGATGCCCGAGGGATCCTCTTCCCAGGACGTCGGCTCCGAGCGGTCGACGGCGGCGAAGTCGAGCTCCGGATCGGCGGTGCCGAAGTTGGAGAAAGCCATATCGATGGAGACGTCCTCATCGAAGTAGGTGCCTTCGATCTTGGCGGCGACGATGTGGTTGGCGCCATCGAGCTTGATGCTTCCGTCGCCTAGGCTGAAGTAGGAGGTGGCGTCGGGCAGGTAGGTCAGGTAGCGGAAGAACTCGCCGGTGCCGCCCCTGGAGGCGTAGTAGCCGTCTTCCCCCTCGGGGGCGAAGATCTCGGCGGCGAAGTCGAAGGTCGGGTAGCGGTTGACGTTGTTCTCCGGCGAATCCCAGTAGGAAGTGTGCTCATCGCCGACGGCGATCTTCCCGTTGACGACGGAGTATTCGTAGTAGTGGGTATCGTCTTCCTTATGGGCCCCATCGCGCACGATCGTGCCATCCGGCTTGGTCGTGGTCCGGTCGATGGTGTCGTCGGTGAAGATGTAGGTGTACTCGTAATCCCCGCTGTCCTGGTAATGGACGGTGTAGTCTACGCGGTAGTTCTTCAGCCCCGCCATGTTGTCGATGGCCGCCTTGATGCCATCGTGGTAGGCCTCGTGGGCATAGGGCTCGGGCCCGGGGACGACCGCGGTCCCGATCTCGTCTATCACCCCGACGATGGTCTGGCCGTATTTCTCCGTGGCCTCGGCATCGCGGTTATACGGGTCGACGTCGATGTGGAGGGTTATATCTCCGTCGTCGACGACCTCGAGGTAGAGGTCATCGGGAGTGAGGTCGGTTAGGAACATCGAGGCGCAGAGGTAGCTCTGCTGCAGCGAGGCGCTTAGGCAGTGGTACGTCTTCCCGCCGTCGAAGGTCCGGAAGTAGGTCTCGTCGATGGTGTCGGAATCGCCCCACATGTTGATGTAAAGCGAGTTGTCCCAATCCAAAGCGTAGCCCTCGTCGTCCTCAACGACGGAATAGGTGACGGTGTTGTCCTTGCCGATCTTCTCCTTGGCGACCGAATCGCCCGGGGAGCGGACGTAGGTGTACTCGTTTACCTCGCCGGTGGACTTGACGGTCTCCTTGAGGCTGTAGCGGTCGGTGATCTCCTCCCCATTCCAGAAGTCGGGGCTCTCCACGGTCTCCTGATAGGTGGTGACGAGCTCGTATTCCTCCTCGACGGTCGGATCGTAGTCGGCGTCGTAGTTGAGCAGCTTCTGGGTCGAGGTGATCCTCATCGATCCGGTCAGCTTGGAGAAGAGCTCCTTCGGCATCTGCTCGCCCTCTTCTATGGCGATGTCGTAGGACCCGGAATGGAGGACGTTGCCATCCGTATCCTTGATCTCGGCCTTGATGGTGGCCTCGCCGACGCCCTTGGCGTAGAGCAGGCACTCGGGCAAAGCGGTCGAGGTGACGGTCGTGGCGGTGACGGAGGCGGGATTGCTCGAGGTCCACTCGACCTCTCCTCTCACGCCCTCTGGCAGCTTGGCGTAGATCGAGCGCATGTTGTTGAGGTAGAGACCGCCCATCATGAACAGCTCGATGTCCTCTTCAACATCGACCGCGGGGGTGGTTGAGGAGGCGACATCGCCGCCGGTGTCGGTATTGGAAACGGTGCCCGTTGAGGAGGCTCCATCATCCTTTGACGATTCGGCGGTGGTAGTCGCTTTGCCATCGCACCCGGCAAGGGCCAAGACGGACATCAGGCAAATAAACGAAAATTTAAGTGGCTTCATGGTTTCTCCTTCCATGGCAGTAGTAAAAACTCGCTACGAAATTTTGCAAGGAAATTCACGGCTTCTGCGGAACTTTCTCGGCATTGCCCTTAAGGGCAGGGAAAAAGCAAAAACGTTTTGCAAAGATTTTGTAAAATAGAGGAAGGTGCAGCAAGGATTTATATACACAATCGTTTTCTGCTTTTATAATTGACGAGTTTTGTAGAAGGAGGCACAAGCGATGGACAAACCATTCTTCGATTTGCAATCGGAATTCGGCTGCGACCTTTTCACCAAGAAGGCGATGCGCCAGTTCCTCGGCAAAGAGGCCTACGAGGCCCTGCTGGCCAAGATGGAGGACGGCACCCCGCTCGAGGGAAAGCTAGCTAACGAGGTGGCGGATGGGATGAGGAGGTGGGCCATCTCCCGCGGCGCCACCCACTTCACCCACTGGTTCCAGCCGCTCAACGGATTGACCGCCGAGAAGCACGAGGCCTTCATCTCCGGCGAGGATAAGGACGGGAAGGCGATCATCTCCTTCTCCGGCAAGGAGCTAATCAAGGGAGAGGGCGACGCCTCCTCGCTCCCCTCTGGCGGGCTGCGCGCCACCTTCGAGGCCAGGGGCTACACCGCCTGGGACACCTCCTCCCCCGCCTTCGTCATCCACGACGACTACGGCGCGGTCCTCTACATCCCCACCGCCTTCTGCTCCTACACGAAAGAGGCGCTGGACGAGAAGACGCCGCTGCTCCGCAGCCAGGATTACGTCAACGAACAGGCCAAGAAGGCCTTGTCGTTGCTAGGCATAGAAACCAAGAAGGTCATCCCATACGCCGGGGCCGAGCAGGAGTACTTCCTGGTCGACTCCGCCAACTTCCAGCGCCGCAAGGACCTCGCCTACACCGGGCGGACCCTATTCGGCGCGCCATCCCCGAAAGGACAGGAGCTCGAGGACCACTACTTCGGGCCGATCAGGGAGAAGGTCTCCGCCTTCATGGCCGAGGTCAACAAGGTGCTCTGGCGGCTTGGGGTCATGGCCAAGACCGAGCATAACGAGGTCGCGCCGAGCCAGCATGAGCTCGCCTGCATCTACTCCCCCACCAACATCGCCGCCGACCAGAACCAGCTGGTGATGATGGTCCTCCGCCGCGTGGCCAAGAAGCAGGGGCTGGTCTGCCTGCTTGAGGAGAAGCCGTTCGACGGCATCAACGGCTCGGGCAAGCACGTGAACTACTCCCTCGGGACCGAAGAAGGGCTGAACCTATTCAAGATGCAGAAAAACGGCGATAACCTGCCGTTCTTCCTGTTTTTGACCGCGATGGTCGCCGGGGCCGACGAATACGCCCCCGCCTTCCGGCTATCCGCATCGAGCTATGGCAACGACTTCCGCCTGGGAGGGCATGAGGCCCCGCCGGCGATACTATCGGTGTTCCTGGGCGAGGAGCTGGAGAAGGCCTTAGATGACCTCGAGCACGGAAGCCTGCCAAGCAAGAAGGAGATCATCGACACCGGGGCCAAGTCGCTCCCCTTGCTATATAAGGACACCATCGACCGCAACCGCACCTCGCCTTTGGCCTTCACCGGCAACAAGTTCGAGTTCCGCATGGTCGGGTCGAACCAGAACATATCCGGGGCGGCGACCGTGCTCAACACCGCGGTCGGCAAGAAGCTGCAGGAGGCCTACGAGGCAGCCAAAGACGCCGCGGACAAGCGCTCTGCCATCATCTCCTGGATCAAGAAAGAGATGAACGCCCACCGCCGCATCGTCTATTCCGGGGACGGGTATTCCGCCTCCTGGGCAAAGGAAGCCCAAGCCCGCGGCCTGATGAACATCCCCACCACCATCGATGCCATCCAAGCCGTCAACGAAAGCGGAGCCAAATCGCTTTATACCCTAACCGGGGTGCTCTCCGAATCCGAGCTGCGCTCAAGGGCCGAGATAAGCTATGGAGCCTACTCAAGCCGGGCTTTAATCGAGGCCAAGACGATGTCGCACATCGCCAATAAGCTATTGTTGCCGGCCGCCAACCGCTACCTATCCTCACTCATCGCCGAGGAGAAGGACGCGCTGCAGTGCAGGGAGCTCCTCCCGAGCTTCGCCCTCGACCGCATCCGGAGGATAAAGGAGCTGATGGACGAGGCCAGCAAGGCATTGTTGATGCTTGAGAAGGACATCGACGAGGCGGCCCACGTCAAAGGGATGCAGCTCGCGCTGTTCGCCAAGTCGAGCCTGGTCGAGGACATGCGGAAGCTCCGCGCGCCCCTCGACGCGCTGGAGCTCATTGTCGACAAGTCCTATTGGCCGATCCCCTCCTACGGGGACCTGCTGTTCCACACTATATAGTCAGGGCAATCTCGACGTCGCCTTCCCCGAGGGCCGCAATAAGGCTCTCCCGGGAGGCGTTTTCTATATGCCCGAGCTTGGTGTAGCTCCAGGAATTGTTCCCGATCATGAGTACGATGTTGGAGTCGTTATAAAGCAATATGTCGCCGCAGACGGCCGAATAGGACACGTCGTTGGATGGCAGGGCATAAGGCAAAGGGCCCCACTTCTCGAAGCCGCCATAGGCCTCTAGATAGACGCTTATCTGCCCGCCGTTCTCCTGGATCATCCTATAAAGAGCCTGCGTCGACTCGTTGTCCTCCATATTGGCTTTCAGCTCGTTCCCGTTGGCGATTATCCTCATGGTGTTTCCCTCGATATCCCCGGACGCCGCGCTGGACGATGGAGTTGTCTCCTCGCTTGAAGGGTTAACCGAAGGCGACCCAAATGAGCCTGGGGCGCAGGACAGGAGCAAGGTCGATAGCAACAGCAGTCCGCATTTCATGACACAAATCTAAAACATCGAGTCCACTCCATGTCAAATGGATAAGAAGAAGCCGCCCTTGGAGACGGCTTGTTTGATACCTTAGTTCTCGGTCGAGGTCCTCGAGCCGATGAGGTGCTCCTCCATATGCTCGAAGATTTCCTTGACGGTCAGCGGCTTGCGGCCGACGAGCTTCTCGAAGTCATCGGTGTAGGTCGACATCTGGCCGAGGCGGATGGCGCGGCCGAAGGTGACCATGCCGTCGGAGCAGAATGGGAAGTTGGTCGCGAACTGTCTAGGGAGAATATACCGGTGGGGGACCGGTTTGAAGGATTTTATTCCTCGTCCGGCTGCTGGCCGTCGTGGGCGAGCCACTGGCACTCGCCGAAACGGAAATCGGAGAACTCGGCTTTGAAGGATGACTGCTCGGGCGAGCAGGCGTAGACGCCGAACCTTATCCTGCCTTTTCCTTTATCTAGATGGCAGATCCTCATCTGCTGGAAATGGACGCCATCGGTGGAGCATTCGATCTTGTAGTCGTCTTCCCTTCTTGAGAGGCGGTAGTACATCTCCCTGACCGAATCGGGGATTTCGGTGGTCGCCCAGTCGGAATACCCGTTATTGGTGACGACGCTGCCAAGATGCTCTATGACCCCGTCTTCGTGCTCGATGGACCCCTTGATCCAGTTCTCGCTGTCTAGATAAAGGATGACTCCGCACTGGTCGAAGCGGTGCTTGGCTTCCTTGAAGCTCGTCTTTACCACGAAGGAGAAATACCTTTCCTCCGTCTCCATCTGAAAGCAGGGGGCGTTGTCGTTGCGAAAGTGGTAATAGGTCCTTTGCCATAGGTCGGTGCCCGGCTCGGTGATGACCTCCAGCTTCCCTTGCCCCGCTTTATAGTTCTTTGGCTCCCTTATCCAGGAGAATTTGCTCAAGTCCATTAGATTGCCTCTTATACAGGAAGAGCATAGGCGAATCGCCCTTAAAAGCCAAATTAAACCAAAATCCAAACGCCGAATAAGCTGGCCTGCTTGCCGATGCGCATCTTAGGGATGGGTTGGCAGCAACTCGCATCTTGCTTTTCGGTTTGGAGATGGATTTCACCTTATAGCATATAGATCGTCCATATCGATGAGCAGCAGATCCGATCTGCTTCTGACTTCCTCATCGAATCCCGACCTAGAGGCAAACCCATACTGCCTCACCTTGAAAGGCAGGTTGTCCCACTGCTGCATCTCTTCGTGCACATCGGCCATTGAAAGGGGCGACTTGCGATACTTGCATTCGATCGGTATCAGCCCTTCGTCGGTCTTTAGCACCAGATCGAACTCGCGGCTTATCTTCTGCCCATGGATGTTGCCGTGATAGACGATGTTGCCCGCATCGGTGAAAAGCGGGATCTTCATCCCGTTCTCCCGGATGGCGTATTCCTTAACCACTTCCTCGAATCGCCTTGGCAGATAATCCAGGTACAGCTTTGGCTTGATATACGTGACGAAGAACTGCTCCGGGGTCATGAGTTCCCTTTGCGACTGATTCTTGAACAAAAACGTATAGTAGAACTCAAGCATCTTGTCCTTCAATCGGTATATCGGCTTTCGTTTGTTGGCGTCGGTCAAGGAATACGCTTTATCGATGAGATCCATCGCCTCAAGCCGCTTTATATACCAAAGGAAGCTGGCCTTGTCGTCGCTTCCCAAAAAGTCGTCGATCTTCTTGTAGGTGTTCATCCCCTGGGTGATCAGCTCGAATATCGTGTTGAGCTTATCGGCCTTCTCAAGCTCCTTCTTGGCTATCAAGACGGCTTCGCCCTCGAATAGCGAATTCGGGGCCACGAACGATTCGATGAGGTTTTCCTCAAACGATAGGCTTTGGTCTAGACAGGTTAGATTGAAGGCCACCCCACCGAAGACGGCATAGTAGGAGAACTTGTCCTCCAAAGAGCAGGACGGGAAGAACTTTCCCGAATCGAGATAATCGAATGGGCGCAGGGCGATGATCTCGTTGAACCGGCCATATAGCGGCGCATCGTAATCGACGAGCCTAGCCATCACATCGACATACGATCCGCATATTATGATGGTGATGTTGGCCCCATCTTTGTGCATCTCAATCGCCTTCTGCAGCGAGGAATCGATGGAATGGGCGCTTTCCTTTAGGAACGAATATTCATCCACGAACAAAACGAAAGGATTGGATTTGCTGTATTCGATGAGGTTTGAGAAGAACTCATAGAAATCCTTTGGGCGGAAAGACGATATTTTCATGAAGCTAGCAGCCTCGAGGGAAAAATCAGCTAAATTGATCTTGGAATCAACGTCCCTAGCGAGCAAGGAAAGGGATGGGATATCGACTTGGCTTAAAGCCTCTTTCACCAACTGCGTCTTGCCGATCCTCCTCCTTCCATAGACCAAGATGGCCTTGAATCCAGGCTGCTTTATCCGGCGTATTATCTTTGATAATTCTCTTTCCCTTCCGACAAACATAGCCGTCCTCCAATTGCAATTAAATTGTAAAGCATATCAATTTAACTTCAATCCATTTTAGTTAATTAGCTAAATTTGATTTTAGTTAATTAGTTGAAAATTATTTTTGTTAATCATTAAGAAAACGAAGTGGACCCCATATCAAGTAGTCGATAAGGGAAAAACAAAAAGGGCCATCAAAGGAAAAATAACTAGGCAGTGAGGCCTGACCCGCTTGGGGTCGACGGCACCTTTGAGATAAGGAAAGCCTCCGGTTAAACGGAGGCCGTTCTCGTTTAGCCCTTTTCTTTTAGACTCCGAATTACGGGGTCCAGCTTATAGTGTCGATAGTTTGAATCATCGATAAGCCAAAATGGCAATAATCTATCGAATGAAAGTGGACCGAGGATGAATGTTATGCGAAAGAAAACGAATATCCTTGGTTTTGGCTAATAGCTACGTCAATTGCGAAGGGTCGCCAGCGGGACGACGTATACCCCGTCATCTCTTTTGTAGGCGTAGCGCGATTTCGTTATCACCATAAGATAAAGGGGCTTTTGGATTAAATCTTCCCGGAGCTTAAGCAGGTTTTTCGCCGCTTCGTCGATTGCTTCATCGTCGCCTAACTTTATTTCGATTAGGGCATAGGCGCCGTTTTTATAGACAAGGACCGCATCGGCCTCAAGCCCCCTTTTGTCTCGATAGTGGTAAAGCTTCGCGTTTATCGATTCGCTATATACCTTTAGATCCCTAATGGCCAACGATTCGAATAAAAAGCCGAAATAGTTCATATCCTTAAAAAGCGAGGAAGGCGTTAATCCCAAAGCGGCGGTCGCGATGGAAGGGTCGACGAAATAGCGGACGTCTTTTGTTCTTATGGCGGTTTTGCTTCTTAAATTCGTGCTCCAAGCCCTAACGTTGTCAAGAATGTAAAGCCTTTGCAGCGCTTCGTCGAACTTATTCATCGTTTCCTTGTCGATTCCAACATCATCGACAAGCAGCGAACTTGGGCATGAAGTACCTATGTTTCTGGCATATGATCGAATCACTCTTTCGGCAACATCTATGTTTTTCCGAAATTCGATATCTCTTATCGAAAACATGTCTTCACTGCAAAGCATAGTGCAGTAATCGACGGCTTGCTGCAAAGCGACGTTTTCTTTTTCGCCTATTGAAAGCGGCCAACCGCCACGGCAAATCCAAAAAGCGTAATCTTCGATATCGGCGTTTGAGATGGCCGGGGCGAAATTACCATCGCCCAATTCGGAAAGGGAAACGGAGCCATTGCTATCGCCGCTTTCGAAAAGAGACATCGTCCTTAGTTTTTTGATGGTTATTCTTCCGTTTCCGGTATGTCTTTCCTGCTCTTCCTTTTCCCCGCCGTCATAAGCAAGCCGATCCGTCACACTTCCAGTCAGAATGAATTGGCCAAACTCATCGTTTTTATCGACTTCCGTCTTAATCGAATCCCAAATGAACGAAATGATTTGCCATTCATCGATCAGTATTGGCTTTGGGCCTTGAGACAAGAATAGCGAAGGCGAGTTTTTGGCAAACAGAATATTTTGCCTTCTTGTGTCCAACGGCAACATTTCAATGATGGTTTTAGCGTGTTGGGAACACGTTCTCGTCTTCCCGCACCACTTTGGCCCAACAACCAAAACTGCGCCTTTGCTTTTTAAGGAAAACTCAAGCATTTCATCAAACAAACGCGGCAAATATTCTTTTTTCATGGCGCTATTTTATAATTAATCGCCCAATTTAACAACCGAAATCGAAGAAATGGCGAGCCGCTAGTCGAAGAAATGGCGAGCGGCTAGTCGAAGAAATGGCGAGCACTTAGTCGAAGAAAGGGATACGATCGCCTCCTTCGCCGTGATGGATGCAGCCTTCCTAGTCGCGAGTTTCGGACTCTCGCCTCCGCCTTGATTCGATATTCCCTTACAACCAGCCGCACAGGGTTCCTTTCGGTTTTCGGCAAAACAAATCTTACAGGAACCCTGCCCTTTTTCTTTATTTTTCTTTCAAAGGCAATCGAATATTTCGCCGACCAAAACAATGTCGGGCACGCCGAAATACGCCAACAAAAAAGGGATCCACTTTCCTTAATCGTCTCTTAGTTCAGCAGGTCGCCGCCAACATCAAGGATCCCGATACTGTTATTGGCCAAATCATCTTAGGCCACTATGCCGATCATTATGAAAGCCTCGCCCAATCAAAAGCGGACATCCTCCAAATTTGCAAAATTCCTTAAGAGGCGGGCTTTTGCTAAAACATAATCTAATTAGTTAACTTGGTGTCAGGACTGCCATTTTCGTTATTAATCATTGAAATTAGCTTTTTATAAGCATGCCTAAATTCCTCAAAAAGAGGCTCACCATCAAAAACAAAATCAAATTTTGTAAAGTTGTGAAATTCGCAACACAGCGAATCGAGAAGAGCTGATCCAATATTAATAAGATCACGTCCAACTCTTTGCCATCCATAACAAGAAAATTGAGGCATAACGACTGTTCCATGGGTAAAGTAATTAAATACCTTCCGCCAGGAAACAAGATCAGGAAATCCCGCTGTCTCAACAAGTTTTTCCGGGCCTATCGAAGATCCAGTTATGGGCTCCATCCATCCGTAATCTACAAATACATTTGGATTTTTTCTGTTTCCGGAAAAAGACTTAACCATATTTCTTCTCTCATCTATAGGCAAATTGACAAGAGAAAATTTAAATTCAAAGTGAGTTATAAACGAATCTAAAACCTTGTCCTTGTTCTTAATAAGAAAGGAAACAAGCGAGATCTCTTCCAATGCTTGTCGCAGAATCATTGCTGCTTGTGAGTAGCCGGTATCATTAATCGCGTCTGCAAAGACTTCTAAGGCCTTAAACGCTTCAAAGAAGAAAACGAAAATATATTTTTCTTTCCGGCCTTTTGTATCCCAATAGCGAAAAACCTGCTCTGGCATAAGAGAAGAAATTTTCTTTATATACGTTAAGCATTCACCTTCGATTGCCATGGCAATTTATCTTCATAAGCCAGCGACGTTTTTGAGTGAAAAGATCAGTGCGCATAGGAGGGCTTTACGTACACGTATGATTGAGGCGCACTGTGACACCCAAACTCTATGAGTTCTTTTGGCTTTGAATATTCTTTGACTTTTCCGAGTTCGTAAGCGTACGCGATTTTCCTGCCCTTAAAATATTTGAAGAACCCGGTTTTAGATATGCCTGCATATTGCTTGGTTTTCTCCCATAAGTCCTTGGGGGGGAGCGCCAAGACCCCCTTTATCTCCGCTTCCGCAATAATCTTCATTCTAGGGAAAGTGCAATAAATAATGATTTTCTTCACGGAAGCTTTGGCAACGCGGGTACGAAATTCGTATTTTTTTGACCCAGCTATGATTTTGTCTACATATTCCGGATTAATGGATAAGATGATTTCGTTCATTGCTGTTTTTTGCTCTTCTTGATTATATTACTAAATTGATATTCGGTTATTGAATCGAACTGCCTAGGACCACTTTCCGGACCAATAATTCCCATTTTTATTAACTCATCCAAAATAACAACCTTATCGAATCTCTTGTAATCAATTAATTTGATTATGCAACGATATTGTCTGCTGCTATAAAAAACCTTTAATTGTTGCTCGCTGAAAATCGTTATGTTTTTACAAACTTTCAGATATTCACCGAGAGTCTTGGGAAATAAAGCTTCTTCGAAAATTGCAATTCCCGTTACTGCTGATGAGTATTTCTTTGGCCAGCGGTTGCCTTTCCGATAGATTAAAAGGAAATCTCCTGGCCTTGCGCCGACCTTCCACACCCCGGAAACATAGACTTTCTCAAGGGCATAGCGATGCGCTTTGTCTTGGTTGTATAAAGTCTGGTCCTCGGTCGAAAGAATTAAATCGGGGAAAAGATCGGTGTGATATTCCGACTCAATTGGCAGGAACCAATATCGTGGATTTTCTTTTACCAAAGGATAATTAAACTTGGGCGATTCGTCTTCTCTATACTCACGCATATTCTTGACGAATACGGACTCGTTCTTGTTTTTCGCGCCCCATCTAACAAATCCCCATTTTTCCAAAAGATTTCTTAAAGCGAGAACCTCATCTCGCTTGTTTTCGAACATCGTCACGTATATTTCGTCGACATCCTGCTTTGTTGCGTTATCAAAAATAATTTTCAGAAAACGTTCGCCTACCCGAAGGCCGGTTGATTCTATTTTAAACGTTCCAATTTTGAGCCGCTTTTTGCTTGGCATGGCCGGGACTATATCGTCATATCGTTCGTTTTTATCCTCAACCTTGATGTATAAAAATCCCTTTAAAACATTGTCCTCGTAAAAAACGTAAGCTTCCTCATTTTCCTTTCGTTTCTTTTCAAACCAAGGAATAAATCCTGGCTTATAGTCTTCTTTTAGAGTGTCGAAAAACGAGGCGTTAAAATCTACGTCTCCAAAATGAACTTTCTTCACTTTAAGCATCTTGTAATTAATTAGACACGGAAATGCTGTTTCGGCTTTATTTAAAAATTCGGCAACATTCAATACGTGATCCCGTATTCTAAGATCGCTGGCCTTTCTTAGCATTTCGCGGTCGTTTGTGATCAAAAAATCAACTGCTCCGGAATACGCTTGGAGCAAAAGAGAATTATCAATTTTGCTGTGATCGTTTATCGGATATTTTTTTACAACATCTTCGAAATCTTGCTTGGGGTTATTTGCTGGATTTAAAAGTTCATAGGCATTGAGCTTTAAAAGCATGTTATCTCTGACTTTGGACTCTTTGTACTTACTTAATTCCTCTTTCGTAGCTTCGTGTATCATTTTCTTGCATTCAAGTTTGTCGAGCCATCGATAGAGCTTCGTTACCTCAAAAGACACGTTTTCGTGGCTCTCGCGTTGAATGATGATATTTGTATCCAGAAGGACGACGGATTTTTTCAGTTCCAAAGTCTCTGGAATGATGTCAAAAACCACAAGGCCGTATTTTGCGACTTCTTCAGCGGAGTAAAAACGATGACAATCACGAACCGCTTCAGGAACGGAAGAATATATTCCTTTGAAATCCTCTTTCCAATGAGGAGCAAGAGCTTGCTCCCAATCTGGATAATTTGTGCGGCCAACCACCATTGCTCGCACATAATTGGATTGATTAGTGGTCGAAGTCAAAACTATTACGTCACCCGCCGTTATCTCTTGCCTTTTTTCATCGTTGAGTCGATATTCTCTTTTTTTAACGCCAGTCTTAATTGCATAAATAAACTTATCGCGGATTTTCATCGTAAACTGTTTCATGCAATGCCCCTCTTTATCCAAAAAAAGAAATGAAATCTTGAAGCCACAAATCTCTTTTGTTTTTTATATTATACACTGCTGTCCGAAATAGATTGTCCTTTAAGCACGCGAAATCAAATAGGAAAAAATGCTTTAAAAGAGCGATTAAACATAGGTGCTATGTTTATAGAAAATTGAAATGGCTTATCTGGCTTTGGGTTTTTCAAGATGGGTTGAAATCACCATAGATTCCCGTGCGCGTAAACCTTGGGATTTCTCGTGGACAGCTTTTCGTCCTCACCATCGCTGCGCCTCTCGTAGACCTCGCCATCGACTGAGTAGTATTTGGTCGAATTATCGGATATCGAAATATAAAGGTTGCACTCAGGGGCATAGCCGCGGTTTGCATTGAGATCGTTGTTGTTGATGATTTCTAGATAGCCATAGTCAGGATCATAGTAAGGCACGAACAGGTTGAAAACTTCCAAGTCGGCCTCGATATCGATATTGATGTTGAGCATGGTGCCCTCTTCGAAATAGGAAGAGCATACTATGGCGAAATTGATGTCGGAGCTCCGGTTCATCTGGAGTCCGTCGTGATAGTACTTATCGCCGACCTCCGTGGTGCTATATCGGCCGAAGTGGTAAATCGGCATTCCTCCAATCGACTCGGGTATTTTGATGTCGATGGTTATCTCACCATCGTATTTATCCTCGCGGTAATAGTATTCGTCGACGGCCAAGTCTTTGCTATAACTGCTGTACTGCAAGACCCTCAGATTGTAATCTTCGTCGACGTAATGGCTGAAAACCATATAGTTGCACGAAGCTAAGGAAACGCATGATAGTGGCAGTACCAGCAAACAAGTTTTCTTCATAGATAAGCATTATAAGGCACGTTGTATTCAAAAAAAAGCAGACGAGACTTTTCTCGAACTTTTAGAAAAGGATGATTGTCATCTATATTTTCAAAGTACAATTACACTAACACGACAAAATAAAAAATGCCCGACCGTTCCGGAATCTTCCGAAATGCATCGGGCATCTAGTTTCGGGTTGCCTTCCTACTACGCTTTTGATACTGTGCACACCCCTAAAGGTTTTTCACGGCGTAATTATTTAGGTTTAAAAGCAGATTCTTTTGCAGCCGATGTAATGATTAAAATATGCGAATCATCTGCAACAGCGGGCCAAGTAGGGCATAACAAGTTTCCATCTGTCTCACACCAATCAGTAAGTGAAATAGACAATAGCTGTTTGTCATCGGAAAGAAGAAAATTTAAAAGATCCGTACCATATGAAAGGGAACATTTCCCGGTAAAGATAAATGCGAATGGATAGAAATACAATGATGACAATAAACCTGGAATTTGCTTTTCTGAAGTCTTCAAATAAGCTGTAGCATAATTTCTTAAAATAAAAATAGAAGCTTTATAGGGGTACCCTAAGCATAACAAAGAATATTTTTGACTAAACGCTTTGATAGTTTTCTCGTCATCCGAATTATAGAAATTCCTCATATCGTTATCTTGAGAAATGTTTTGCGGTTTGGCTGACGCTAAAAAATGTCCAATAACAGCTTTGACAACTTTTAATAAATCAAAAGGATAAAATGCCTTTTCTTTGCTTAATTGTGCCAAGGAACTCTTATAAAACTTCTCTAGTTCAACATCATAAATAGCACCCAAGTCATTATTGCATTTATTGCAGATAGTTCGCAGCTTAACTCCATTTTGAGAATGTATTGGTACTAACTTTGAGGATTCTGCCAAATATTCGGGTGTAAATCTCCTATAGTACGAGTCTTTATTGTTTCCACAGCATTTTGGTGGAACATGATCATCAGACAATATTTCTTCTTTTAAGCATATTGAACATATTCCCGTTTCTTTTTTCATAATTTATTAACTCCTATATTGTCCGAAGTATTTCTCTTCTCCCGCTTTCCTTGCTTTGATGGCATCTCTTTTACATTTGAATCTGCCCAAGAGATAGGCCTTGCGTTGAAACATAATCTGGGCCACCCATAACCCTCGCCGCATATCGAAATGAACGCCACTGACGCCCGACGTGTTGTTTCTGTTGAGCTTCCTGTCGGCCTTGATCCCGCACTTCATAGTCCCATCGACCAGTCCCCTATCAAGGTTGGGAAGGTTCGCCCTGTTCTCGTCGTTCTTGCAGCCGCAGGAAACGGTCTCCCCGGTGGTAAGCTGAGAAGTAGAGACGCAGCAGTTGTTCCCGCAGACGCACCGGCACTCCCAATAGTTCTTTGTGTTCCTGGTAAAGGCAAATCCAAGGACGGCCAGCCTGCCGAACTTCTGACCCGTGAGATCCTTCCATCTGAAACGCCTGCATCCGCATGACTTGACATGGCCCGTGTGGAGCTCGTTGATGTTGACCTCGATGATCTTTCCGCAGACGCATCGGCACTTATAGATCTTGGTTGAATGGTACTTCTTTCCCGTATTCTCAAGGACAGTCAGATAGCCATATTGCTTTCCGATTTCACTATTCATTCAGTCACCATATCTATTGTTTTCTGGTCCACTTATATCTTGAATAGACCTCATTCACAGCTTCTATGTAGCAAATGAATGATGGATGATTATGGTCGTTCCTACTCAAATAAAGATTCTTTTTGTCAAGATAGCAGCCTCTTACTTCTTCCCATAAGTTATTGTCTTTAAGTGCTGTAGCCTTTTGTGATACTTCGCTTGAGTCAGGCACTTGATTCCAAAAATAATTGTCAGAGTCAGCAAACCCGGTTTTTTTGTGAATCAAGCGATACCAGTTACCATCATCATCCTTTGCGATGATACAAACATCCATACTAAATTGGATGTCGGGATAATCATTAAAATGGCATGGATAAGTAGTTAAAGATGATGTTGAATCTTGGACGTCTCTGAGATTTTGCTTTCTCATTACCTTGTTGAGGCACTTTCTTGCAGTTTCCTTTAGATATTGGCAGTCATTGATATCCTCGCATTTCTGAATCAGAAGGTTGTAATCAAGATCGATGTCACCATTTTCATTTTGAGTGACCATGTTCCTTCCTCCACTTCCAACTAATATAAATTGAGAACTAATGCCTTTCTCTTGCAATAAATGAACCAACTCCTGCAAATCCTTAATGCAGGAATTTTGAGCTCTTTTAAGAAAATTTTTGTCCTCTACAAAACGATACATACTTAAAACCTCCTTAAGCGATAAATTTCCCCCTAGCCGACCATCTGAAGTATGTATCTTTGCTTCAAATCATTAGATTTTATCATCGGCATTCATCTTTGTCGATAATCTAGAATGTTTTTGAGAATTCCAAAACTTAAGTCAACTTCCCAACAGGAAACTGCAATAAGTCCCGGAAACGTCGGAACTTCCTAGAAAACTGCAATAACTATTGGAATTGAGGCAAAAAAGTCTGCATACTCTTTCGAGCAGCAGACATTCGTTTCGGGTTGGTGGCCCAAGGCGGAATCGAACCGCCGACACAGGGATTTTCAGTCCCTTGCTCTACCAACTGAGCTATCGGGCCAACGCCTGGCGGACCATGCGGGATTCGAACCCGCGGTCTCTTCCGTGACAGGGAAGCATGTTAGGCCGCTACACCAATGGTCCTTGGTTAAAGGCGCTTCCATATTATCCGCAAGCGCCCTCGCGTTTTCAAGAGGAAAGTAGACGTTTTTCCAATCCTCTTCTTAGCTATTTAGCTAAGGGGAAGGTGCAGGTGAACCTCGACCCCTCGCCAAGCCTCGAGCTGACGCTCACCTTGCCCCCGTAATTGAGCATCACGTGCTTGACGATCGCTAGGCCAAGGCCGGTCCCACCATCGTAGGAATGTGCCTTGTCGGTCCGATAGAACCGCTCGAAGATGTGCTGCTGGTCCTCCTCGTTTATCCCTATGCCATCATCTTCGACATAGAAACCGTCATCTAGGAAACAGACCTTCACGTGGCCGTTGGGCTTCCCATACCTTATGCCGTTCTCCACCAGGTTCTTTATGACGGCATAGGCGTCGGAGCGGTTTATTGGATAGCTTAGCTTGCCTTCTATGGTCACCTCGGCCCCGGTTTGGCTAGAAAGAGGGAGCAGTTCCTTCTTAACCTCTTCGGCGACCTCAGATAGCTCGATCGGCCCCTCGACCTTCTTGGCACCAGACTCGATTCGGGATAGCGAGAGCATGTCCTGAATCAGGCGGAGCATCCGCTTGCCAGCGGCGCTTATAGATGCGATGGGCTGATCAAGCGATTCGTCTTTGTTCTGTAGCGACAAGATCTCGGCTTGCCCCAGTATCGAGGTAAGCGGGGTCTTGAGCTCGTGGGAGGCGCTAGAGAAGAAGTTGGAGCGCAGCTTCTCGCCGTTCACCTCGAAGGTTATGTCGGCAAGGCAAAGGACATAGCCGATCGAAGCCTTGTATCCCCTAAGCGCGTAGTGCTTGCCAGCGATGGATATAAGCGACTCCACCGGGTCATACCTCTTGATTTTCCCTTCGACCTTTTCCTCCAGCCCCAGATCAAATAGGGTGTGCTCCTTATTCGGGTCGAGGCGGAAGGCACTCGCGCCGGCCTCGTTGATGAAGCCGAGCTTGAGGTTGTACTCGACGATGATGATGGGGTCGCTGACGGAGTCGAGCACCTTGCGGATGCCCTCCTTCTCCTCCTGCATCGTCTTTTTGGCATCGATGAGCTGCCGGCTGGCCGCATCGACCGCCTCGTAGTACCGATTGGCCCTTGCCCAATTGGTCTTGGGGAAGGGGGTGAGCTCGGTGGCCCCGCTAGCGAGCTCATCGAAGCGGAGGTGGCTCAGCTTAATCGGCTTGATTGATAAGGAATGAAGGTATAGCGATAACGCCACCCCAGCGGCCAAAACGACGACGAATACTATGCCGGAATATAGGCAAAACCACGCAAAGTCGGTCCCAAAAGTCGGATTTGCGGCTTCCACATAGACATAGGTGAACGATCCGGAATCGACCTTCAGACAGCAGATCCCGGTCGAGGAGGATATCCCGTCTCCCCTGCTCCCGATGCCTTCTGAGGAAGCCACCGCCTCTTCCACCTCGGGCACAAGATAGTATTCCTCAGGCAACTCCCCGACTTCGTAGACGGGCTCTAGATCGTCGTTGAGGAAAGCGACCTTCACCCCATCTAGCGAGGGCACCAAGGAAGGATCTTCGCTAGATGCATATAGACTGGCATAGGAATACGCCTCCTCCTTAACCGAGGACAAAGACGACTTGGAGAACAGCGAGGCGGTTACACCCAAGCAGGCGGCCTCCATGACGGTTATGACCGCGGCCGATATAAGGGCGATTCTTTTTCTCATTCCAGGATATACCCCATTCCCCTGACGGTGGATATGGCGATGCCATATGGAGCGAGCTTGCGTCTGATCATCGAGATGTGGACGTCGACGGTGCGGGTCTCGACGTCGACCGCATCGGGCCAGACCAGGTGAAGGAGGTCGTCCTTCTTCACCAAATTGCCATGGTGGTCAAAGAGGGCCTTTAGTATCTCCATCTCCTTGTTGGTGAGCTGCATTGGCGAGCCGTTGAGCAGGAAGCGCTGCTTGCCCGCGTCGTAGCTAAGCCCCTTGAAGGAGGCTGATTGGGCGCCGGATTTCCTGATGTTGGCCTTGCACCTGGCGAGCAGCTCCATCACCCCGAAGGGCTTGTCCATGTAGTCGGAGGCCCCCATCTCGAGTCCCTTGACCTTGTCAGATTCCCCGTTTTTGGCGGAGACGATTATCACCGGGATGTCGCTATAGAGGGTGTTGGACTGCAGGTCGCGGAGTATCTCGAAGCCATCCTCCCCCGGCAGCATCAGGTCGAGGATGATGAGGCTTGGCCTTTGACTCTTCAGCGAAGCGAAAAGCTCCGCCCCGCTAGAAAGCGTCGAAAAGGAGAACCCCCCAAGCGGGAGGGCGCAGGCGTAGAGGTCGCGGATCGCCGGGTCGTCGTCGACCGCGTAGATTATGTTTGGCATATCAGGATTCCATGTGGGCGCCGGTTAGCATGTAATCGACCCACTCCCCCAGATTGACCCCATGGTCGGCGATGCGCTCAAGGTATTTGGCGACCAGGGCGCTCACGATGCCCTCGTCGGCCTCGAGTTCCCCTTTGCTAACCCCGTCGGCGACGTCTTGCCTGACCTTGAGGAAGAGGTTGTCTATCTTCTCGTCCTCCTTGTCGAGGCTTCTGGCGAGCTCTAGGTCAGAGTTCAGGAACGCGCGCAGTCCCAGCTCAAGCAGCGACTTGACGTAGGAGGATAGCAAGGTGAGGTCGGGGTGCTCGACCTTCTTGCCCTTGGATAGGTAAAGCGCCTCCTCGGCGATGTCGGAGGCGTAGTCGCCGATCCGCTCGAGGTCGGTGATCATCTTCAAGGCCCCCGAGCAGAAGAGGAAGTCATTGGCATAGGGAGAATCTAGCAAGAGCAAAGAGAAGCAGCTCTTCTCTATCCCGCGGTGGAGGCTATCGACCTCCTCATCGCCCTCCACCACTTCCCTGGCGGCGGCTATATCCCCATTAAGCAATGAGTCGACGGCCTTGCCGACCGCCTTGTTGGAAAGGAAGAAAAGCTTGGTCAGCCTCTCCCTTATGGAAGATAGTTCTTCTTCTATGCGCTCCATACGTGCTCCATTCTACCCGAATCTGCCGGTTATGTAATTAAGGGTGCGCTTGTCCTTCGGGGTCGAGAACAAGGCTTTGGTCGGGGCGTATTCGACCATCTCGCCAAGCAGGAAGAAAGCCGTCTTGTCGGCGACCCTGGTGGCCTGCTGCATGTTGTGGGTGACGATGACGATGCTCATCTCGTTTTTAAGCGTCCCCATCAGCTCCTCGATCTTGGCGGTCGAGATGGGGTCGAGGGCGCTGGTGGGCTCGTCCATGAGCAGCACCTCGGGGGAGGCGCTTAGGGCCCTGGCGATGCAAAGCCGCTGCTGCTGGCCGCCCGAAAGCGACAAGGCGCTTTCCTTTAGGCGGTCCTTAACCTCGTCGAATATCGAGGCGCGGCGGAGGCTCTGCTCGACTATTTGATTGAGCTCGTCCTTCTTCTTCACGCCGAATAGCCTCGGGGCGAAGGCGATGTTGTCATAGATCGAGGTCGGGAAGGGGTTGGGGCGCTGGAATACCATGCCGATCCGCTTCCGCAATAGGTTCACGTCGACCTTCTTGGAGTTGATGTCCTCGCCATCGAAGACTATCTCCCCCTCGACCCGGCAGCCCTCGATGAGGTCGTTCATCCGGTTTAGCGAGCGAAGGAAAGTGCTCTTCCCGCATCCCGAGGGGCCAATGAGGGCCAGCACCTCTTTGTCGTAGACGTCGATGTTTATGTCCTTGAGTGCCTGCGTCTTGCCATAGTAGAGGTTTAGGTGGCGGACGCCGATCTTCTTATTTGCTTCCATATGACCTCCCTTTCGATAACAGTTTCCCTAATAACAGCGATAACCCATCCAAGGCCAATACGAGGACAAGCAACACCAACGCCGTGGCGCTCGCCTCCTCGCGATACCCGTATGAGGCGAAGTAATAGATGTCGAGGGCTAGGCTCGTCCCCGGGGATAAAGGCGAGGCCGGGACGCGGTTGACGACCATGCCGACGGTGACAAGAAGCACCGCCGATTCGCTTAGCACCCTGCCGATCGAGAGGATGATCGAGGTGATGATGCCCGGCATCGCGCAGGGCAAGACGATGCGGAAGGTCGTGTCGGCCTTGCCAGCCCCCAAGGCGAATGAGGCCTCGCGGAGCGAATTGGGCACCGCGCGCAGGCTCTCCTCGACGCCCCTGACTATGACCGGCAATATCATCAAGGCCATGGTAATGCCCCCGCCGAGCAGGCTATAGCCCATCTTGAGGTAAGCGACGAACACTAGATACCCGAAAAGGCCATAGACGATCGAGGGGATGCCGGATAGGGTCTCCACCGCCAAGCGGATCACCTTCACGATGGGCGAATTGCTCTTCGAGTACTCGCTTAGGAATACCGCGGCCAATATGCCGATCGGGGCCCCGATCCCTAGCGATATAAGAACCAAATAGAAGGTCCCCAATAGGGCCGGCACGATCGAGGGCGAGCGGCTGGAGTACTCGCCGAATAGCAATTCGAGCGAAAGGTTCGGCGCACCTTGGATGACGATGTAGACGACCAGGGCCACCAAGGCGGCAAGCGAGATGCCCATGCCGAGGTAGGACCCGCCCAAAAACGAATAATATATTCCCCTTCTGCGGCGGAAGGACTTCTCGCTCAGCATTTTTTGTCCCTCCCTTTTATGGCCATGAAGGCGGCGTTTAAAAGCAACGTCAGCACGAACAGCACCACCCCGACGGCGATGAGGCTGGTCTTCGCCTCGGCGGTGTATTCGGTGGCCCCCATGGCGATGGCCCCGGTGAGGGTCAGGGTGCTTTGAAATAGAGAAGACGGGACCGAGGCCCGGCCACCTATGACCATGATGACCGCCATCGTCTCCCCCATGGCGCGGCCGCTAGAGAGGACCAGCGAGGCGAAGATGCCGCTTTTGGCGGCGGGCATGACGACCTTGAAACAAGCCATCTCGCGGCTCGCCCCCAAGGCCAACGCCCCTTCGTAATAGGAAGGGTTGACCGCTTCGAGGGCGTCGAGGGTGAAGCTCACCATGGTCGGCAGAATCATGATGGAGAGGACTATCGAGGCGGCGAGTATGCCATAGCCGACCCCGTTTGGCGAGATGTAATCCCGCAGGAACGGGACGATGACCGTCATGCCGAACAATCCGTATATGACCGAGGGGATGCCGGAGAGTATCGAGATGGCGAAGCTCACCGGCCGCTTGAACACCCGCGGCACGAACTTGAATAGCGCCATGGCGGTCAAAAGACCCAAAGCCCCGCCGATCGCGGTCGATAGCAAGGTGACCAGGATGGTGGTTAGCAGCATCCCGGCGATGCCGTATAGCGGCGGGTTGCCAAGCGGGCGCCAGTCGCTATCGAGGAAGAAGCTCCCGAACCCGACCCTCGCCATGAAGGGGACGCCGGTGGCGAAAAGGAAGCAGGCGATCGATATCATCGCCAAAACGCCGAAAAGGGCGCAGCTAAACAGCGCCCATCTGACGATCTGCTCCCTAGCCTGACCCCTATGCGAGGTTAGCCTAGAAGCTGACTCCATTTGGTTATCTGCTCTCCCTCTGGGGCTTCGCTATTGTAGATGAGGGCGAGGTCCTCTTTGGAGATGTCGTTCAGCGGATTGCTGAGGTTGACTATGATTCCGATGCCGTCTTTAGCGACGGTGTACGGGGTGCAGCTGGCGGCCTTCTCGGAATTGAACTCCTCCGAAATCATCCCGAATGCGCTCACGCCGGCCTCGGCGTTGGAATAGCCGGTCCCCGATCCACCGCCGGAGACGTTGACCACGACGTCGGGGTTCAGGCGCTGATACTCCTCAGCGAGCAGGATCATAAGCGGCTGCAGCGAGGTCGAGCCGGAGATGTCGATCTCCCCGGATAGAGAGGTGTTGGCTTCGTATTCGCTTGCCCCATCGACGATGGAGACGTAGCCGTTGTCGGCGATGATTCCCTGAGCTTGGCTAGAGCTGAGGAACGACAGGTAATCGGTGTATAGCGGCGAGCCGGTGATGGTCGCTTCCTTGTAGATGACGTTCAGCGGCCTCGAGATCGAGTATTCGCCGGACTTGATGTTGGCGCTATTGGCCTCCACCCCGTCGACGGTGAGCTTCTTGACGGAATCGTCGAGGTAGCCAAGCGAATCGAAGGCGATGGCGTATTGGTTGTACTCGACCTCGGCTAAGACGGCGGCGGTCGAGTTCTGCACGACGGCTTTACTGACGTCGGGCTGGTTCTTCAGGCCAAGTATCTCCATGAAGGCCCCTTTGGTGCCCGAGCCGTCCTCGCGGGTGACGACGGTGATGTTGCTTTCCGGATCGAATTCCCTCGGGCCGCATGATGCCAAGGCGATCGGCGCAATGGCGATGGCGGCGAGGATCAGTGTTTTCTTCATTTCCATTTCCCTTTGACGCCACTAGTATGATTCAAACGCCGCCCGCGCTCCACTAAGGCAGGGTAAAAGAAGGTAAAAAGAACGTAAAGGCAAAACCATCGCGCAAGCGCGCCTGCTCGCATATATCGTCTAGAAACGACGGCTTTTTTTGGTTAAAATGCCCAGTAATATGAAACCATCGGAAAAGCCGCGCAAAAAGCCGGCCAAGCCCAAAGCCGTTGATGCGCAAGAGGAAGCAAGAAGAGCCGAGGAACGCGAGAAGATAAACGCCCAGCTGCTGGCCCTTGGGAATCCCAAAGGAAAAGCCACCAAGAAGAACATCATATCCGGCGTCGTCTTGCTCGTGATGATGATCATCATGGTACTCTCGGTGATGCTCTCGACCTCAGAGATTGAGGAAATAGCCTATACTGTCGGCCAAATTGGGCAAGGGAATAACTACGTCTGGCTCATAGGCGGGTTCGCCGCGGCCATCGCCTTCTTCGCCATTTACCCCCTATCGCTGCTCATACTGTCGCGCTCATACGACAAGAGCTCGTCCAAATCGGATGCCTACCTCATCGGCGCGGGCGAGCATTTCTTCAACGGGGTAACCCCATTCGCCGCCGGGGGACAGCCGATACAGATATACGACTTCGCCAAGAAGGGCATGAATCCCGGGACGGCCACGGGCCTCGTCCTCACCAATTTCATGCTTTACCTAATCGTGCTTAACGCCTACGAGCTTCTGGCGTTCATCTATTGGCCCGACATCAATCAGGCGATGGTCTCCTATTGCACCGACGCCGCGACCGGAGCTTTCAACGGCACCATGTATTGGGGGTTCATCGGCGTCGCGATCATGGGATATGTCTTCAATCTGGGCTTCTTGGCGTTCATCATCGCCTTGGGGTGCAGCAAAAAGCTCGCCGCTTGGCTGGTCAATGTGGCGAAGTGGCTTTGCAAGTGGAACCTTCTTGGGAAGATACTCGGCCCGAAGATCCCGAAATTCGAGAATTACTGCGAAAACGTGCAATCTACGATTAGAGGGGTCTTCAAGCACAAAAAATCAGTCGCCTTAGCTTTCCTGATAAAGGCCTTGGTTTATGGGATATACTTCTCCTTGCCCTACTTCATAATCAACGCCGTCGGGCTGCAGCTCGGCCCGGGGAAGATATTCGAGACTATGATGGTGACCTCGTTTGCCTCCGGGGCCATGTGTTGGATGCCGACCCCAGGTGGGACCGGCGGGATAGAGTTCGCCTTCGCCATCGCGGTCGGGGCGGTGCTGCCCGGGGTGGAAAGCCTATCATCGATCGGCAACACGATCTCCCTCCTCTGGCGCCTATTGACCTTCTACTTCGTGCTGCTGCTATCCCTGGTGGCCGTGATTGTGTTCGAATCTGGCTTCCAGATAAAGTTGAAGAAAGACGTGGCGAAGAGCGAGAAAAAGAAGGAAGAGCTGCTGCATAAGCTAGAAGAACTAGACGCCGAAAGCCCGCAAACGGAGGGCAAAATCCCATCAGAAAGCTCGGAAGTTTCCAATCCAGAAGGGAACAAGGAAACGCCGCAAAAGGAGCCCAAAACGGACGAAGAAGAAAAAGCGGAATAGGATCACCTGTTCCGCTTTATTTCTTTCCAGGCCACCTTCTTCTGGCGTGACCCTTTCGAGACCGATTGCCCGTAGGCCACCATGGCGAACGCCCCGAGCCATATCCCCTTGCTGGCATCCTTGTACCATCCCTTGCCGAGTATCTTCCGGTCGAGGTATACGCCAAGCCATGATTGATAGGTCCAGGCGACGTAATAGAACAGCAGGGCCGCCGCCGCGGCGATCAGCATGATGACTATCGCCATGAACGCGGTTCCACCGAGTCCAGGGGTGAACAGGTATTCTGGGTAGATGATTATCCCCCCGGCCTGCAGGCCCAATGTTATGAAATAGAAGGCGAAGTAGATCGGGAAGCTTATGCCAAGGATCAGCGGAAGCGGCACGAAGCTGAGCTGGGCGAACATGTCGAGGTAGGTCAATTTGCCTGTTTTGAAGAACATCCCCAGCAGCTTCGGCGCGTGCTCCTTGTAAAGCTTCGCCAGGGCATTGGCCATCCTGGCGTTCCTGGCGGCGGAATCCTGCTTCGAGGAAGGCTGATCCTCGTAGACGATGGCGTCGGGCACGTAGTTGATGTGCCGCCCCTCCTCCATCCGCTTGACCGCGAACTCGGCATCGTCGGTCCCGCTCATGGAGTCCCATCCTCCGATCTCGCGGAGCACCTTGGTGGAGACCATCATGCCCGCCCCGGAGATCATCGAGTTCCAGCCGACCCGCTCGCGGAAGTTGCAGGCAAGCCGCGAGTCGCGGGCGTAGTAGCAGCTAGAAACCGAAGTCCAGAGGTTCTGCCCCATGTTGGACGGGGCCTCGTGGGCACGGGCTATCTCCGCCCCATCGCCTAGCGCCCTATTCATGGCGTGCAGGAAGTCCTTGCAGGGGATGTTGTCGGCGTCGAACTTGACGACCGCGTCGTAGCCCTTATCCGATTTGAGAACCTCGTCGATGAGCAGCTTTATCGGATAGGCGGCCCGCTTCTTGTTGGGGTCGTCCTCGTGGCGCTCATAGACTATCGCCCCAGCCTTCTTGGCCAGCTCGAAGGTGTTGTCGGTGCAGTTGTCGGCGCAGACATAGACGTCATATAGGTCCTTGGGGTAATCGAGGTCGTGTAGAAGCGACTTCACGGTCCCCTCGATGACGCTACTCTCGTTATGGGCCGGGATGATGATGGCGAACCGGCGCAGCTTGCCGTCCCCCTTGAACTTCTTGGCCTTTAAAGGCGCGAAGGCGATGAAGAGGAACTGGAAGCCGAGCAGGAAAAGCACCCATAGGAGCACGAGCCCGATCAGGGCGGTCAAAACGTAGAAAGCGATATCCATGGCAAGAATTATAGGCCATAAGGCAATTGGGATAAAAGAAAAAGGGGCCTGGCTATGCCAGACCCCGTTTCACCGAACTTAATAGTTGATGACGGAGAGCTCGAAGTAGGACTGCGGGTGGTTGCAGACCGGGCAGACCTTCGGGGCGTACTTACCGACCACGATGTGGCCGCAGTTGCGGCACTTCCAGACGGCTAGGTCATTGCCGACGAAGACGACGCCTTCCTTGACGTTGTTGAGCAGCTTCTTGTAGCGCTCCTCGTGGTGCTTCTCGATCTCGGCGACCATGCGGAACTTCGCGGCGATCTCGGTGAAGCCCTCCTCCTCGGCGATCTTGGCGAAGGAGGGATACATATCGGTCCACTCGTAGTACTCGCCCTCGGCGGCGGCCTTTAGGTTTTCGGCGGTGCTGTGGATGTCGCCGCCCTCGAGGTACTTGAACCAGAGCTTGGCGTGCTCCTTCTCGTTGTCGGCGGTCTCCTGGAAGATGGCAGCGATCTGCTCGTAGCCCTCTTTCTTGGCCTTGGAGGCGAAGTAGGTGTACTTGTTGCGGGCCTGGGATTCGCCAGCAAAGGCTTCCATCAGGCATTTTTCGGTTTTCGATCCTTTGAATTCCATTGTTATATCTCCTTTGGATTCGTCTTAATTATAGGCAATGCGGCGGGGAAAGGAAGCAAAACGCAACGCGCTGTGATTTCCTTATTTGCCCTCTGGGCGCTTAACGTAGGCGATCCACTCCACGTTGGTCTCGTTGGAGGAGGTATCAACCATGTATTCGTAGACCGCGTCGCGGAGCTGCTTCTTCCTCTGCTGCATCGAAAGCGACATATCCGGCATGATCGGCTTGGATATGTGCAAGGTCGGCACCGGGGGCTTCTTCTTGAAGAACCGCCGCGGTCGGTAGGTCGTGCACATCGCGACCACCGGGGCGCCGATCTCCGCCGGGTAGACGAAGGAGTCGTCGCCAAAGGGGCGGATGTGGGTGCTATAGGGCCAGATGTGGGCCTCGGGGAAGATCGCGATGCCGCATTTGTGCTTGCAGTGGTACTTGATGGCCTCGACGAACCCCTGCCGCTGCTCGGGCGTCTCGGGCGTCGGGATGGCCCCGATCATGCAGACCAAGCCGCGGATCCCCTTGATCGAGGTGGTGTCCTGGTTGGTGATGATGTAGGTCCGCTTGGCCCTTGAGGCCAATAGCTGGGCGATGCCCGCATCGGCAATCTGGGTGTGGTTCCCATAGAAGAAAACCGGCTTGCCCATAATGCCCTTTATCCGCTTGTTGCCGACCACTTTGTAATGGAGGAACAATCGGTATATCAGATTGCCGAAGGGGTAGATGATGAAATAGTAGAGGGTCCAGGCGCAAGCGCGATAAAGCCAATTGGTATGGTGGTATTTGAAATTCTTCGGCAAAGGCCGATGGGCGATATGCGTACCCGAGAACTCGTCGTTCAGCGGGTCGTCGTAGTAGACGATCTTGCTCGGCTTCATTTGACGGGTTGCCCTTTCTTGGCTTTGTAGTCCGCGATGGTCTGCTCGAACATATGCTCCATCGCGTCCATGGACTTCTCGAAGTCGAAGCGCGAGGCGAAGCCAAGGTAGGCATCGGCGTTTTGCTTCCTCTCCTCGGGATGCTCGATCCAGTAGTCGATGTGCCGCGCCAGGTCCTTGGCTGAGCGGTGGTTGTAGACGTTGAGCTTCTTGTCGATGGCGAAGGTCGAGACCGAGGAGCGAGGCGAATCGGTCAGTACCGGGGCGATGCCGACGGAAATGGCCTCCAGGCAGGAAACCGGTTCGATGTCGACCGTTCCGACGTGGCAATAGATGTCGGTGCAATTAAGTATCTTGACCATTTCCGCCCTTGAATGGAAGCCGAAGACCGGCTCGTTGACGCACCACTTCTTGGCCTCGCGGCGCAGCTGATGCTCCAGCGGGCCGGCGCCTGGCAAAACCAGCAGGATGTCCTTGCGGTGCTTGGAGTACTTCATGGCCTTAAGCAACACGCGATGGTCCTTCTCCTTGGAATAGCGGGCGGTGTAGGTCACGACTATCTTGCCCTCCCACTCCGCAGGCCGCTTCACCTCCTCGCGCTGGAACGCGCTTTGGATGCCGTTGGATATGACATAGGACTTGGAATGGAAATGGTTCTTCTTCTCGAATAGGTCGTGGATGAACTGCGAGGGGTAATGGATCGCGTCGACCTTGCTGAACAGAGACTTATATAGTTTGCGGTAGACCGCGAGGTTGACGGCATAAACGTTCTCAAGTCCAAAGTGGTTGGTGAAGTTCTCGGCCTGGGTGTGGAGGCTCGCGGTGCATGGAATCCCCATCTCATGGGCAAGGTCGCAGGCCTTGCCCGACATGAACCCGCAGAAATTGAAGTGGGCGATGTCGGCTCCCTGCAGGGCTTCCTTGACCACGTCTAGCCCCTTGCTAGAGGCGAGGCAGACCCCGTTTGACTGCACGTAATGCTTGAATGGGCCAAACCAGATAGGCGGGACCACGTAATAACCTGGCTTGCCTTTTTTATCCTCATCCGGGCAGACGATCCTGACCTCGTGTCCCTTGGCCCGCAATGAGCGGATGACGTTCATCGTCGCGATTGTCGTCCCGTTGTTTTCCTCTCCTAGGACGTCACAAATAAAAGTAATGACCATCGAAAAGTTTCTCCGGGGCTATTCTATACAAATAAATATTCGTGTCAAACCTTTGAACATCACAAACAACGTGTAAAATCGCGGTGTTTACTAAATATTTTGATAACTTGGTTTTGAATACTAGGTAAACAGGTTTTAAAAAACCGAATGGGTTTTGCAGGCTTTTGACAAAGCCAATTCCATCCGGCTTTTGCGGTTTATTTAGAAAATGGCCGAACCTTGTCTAACCTCACTTTTTCCTTTTCCTTGAACAGTCGGAATAGTAGGCACAGCCCTCGCATTCCTTGCTGCGGCACCCGCCTTTGACAATGAGAAATATTATTGCGGCGATGAGGGCGGCGAACACCACGCAGACGATGGTGATGTCGAGCCAAGAGGGGTTGTCGAAGAGGTTGCCGACCTGGAACACCAGGGTCGCGGCCACATAGGCTATCAAGGTCTGCAAGGCCATGTACCCCACCGCCATCCAGGTCGACCCGAGCTCGCGCCGCTCGGCGGCGAAGGTCGCGATGCAGGGCATGTAGAGCAAGACGAATATGAGCAGCGAGAACGCCTGCAGCCCGTTCATGACGCTGGTGAGGTTCGCCTCACCGATAAGCAACGACAGGGTCGAAACGATGCTCTCTTTGGCGGTTAGGCCAGTCAGGATGGCCGAGGTGACCCGCCAGTCGGTCACGCCGAGGGGGCGGAACACTGGGGTGATGAAGCGGGCTATGTAGCTAAGCAGGCTCTGCTCGTTGTCGGTCACGAAGTTTAGGTGGTAGTCGAACGACTGCAGGAACCAGATGACCATCGTGGCCACGAAGATCACGGTGAAGGCCTTCTTGATGAAGTCCTTGGCCTTGTCCCACATAAGCATCAATGAGTTGCGCAGGGTTGGGAAGCGGTATGACGGCAGTTCCATCATGAAGGGGCTCGGCTTGCCTTTGACTATCGCCTTCGAGGCAGCCGCGGCCAACACGGCCATGGCGACCCCGATGACGTATAGGGCGATCATCACCAAGGGGGAATAGACCCCGAAGAAGGCCGCGGTCAACAAAGCGAATACCGGCAGCTTGGCCGAGCAGGACATGAAAGGGATTAATAATATCGTGAGCCGCTTGTCGCGGTCGCTGGTGAGCGTCCTAGAGCTCATGACCGCTGGGACCGAGCAGCCGAAGCCGATCAGCATCGGGACGAAGCTTCTACCGCTTAGCCCCAGCTTGCGCAGCGGCTTGTCCATGATGAAGGCCACGCGGGCCATGTAGCCGGAATCCTCCAGCAGAGAGAGGAAGAAGAACAGCGCGACGATGGTCGGCACGAAGGAAACGACCGAGCCGATGCCCCCTATCGCCCCATCGCAGACCATCGAGACGACGACCGGATTGACCGAGGCGCCGTTCATGGCCTTCCTTATGATCTTGACCAGGTAGTCTATGCCGAGCCCTAGGTAATCCGAGACATACGTGTTCACGACCCCGAAGGTGAGCGCGAAGACCGCCCCCATTATCAAGATGAATATCGGGAAGGCCAACCACTTGTTGGTGAGTATCCTGTCGATTTTGTTCGACCTGATCTGGCTATTGGTCATCTGGTTGACGCGGTGGACGCAGGTCGCGCACAGCGAATCGATGAACTGGTAGCGCATGCTGGCGATGGCGGCCTCGCGGTCGAGTCCGGAGTCCTTCTCCATCTCCTTGACGATGTGGCCGATCATGTCCTTCTCGTTGTCGGTGAGCCCAGCCTGCTCCTCAAGCGGGGCGTCGCCCTCGATGAGCCGGGTGGCCAGATACCTGATCGGCAGATGGTAGCGGTCGGCGTGATCGGAAAGCAGGTGCATGGTCGCGTGGATGGCGTTGTGCACCGGGGAGTCTATCGGGCAGAAGTCGAGCTTCTTGGGGACGTTGTGCTCGCTTCCAATGCGCTTTATGTGCTCTACCAGCTCGCCGATGCCCTCGCCCTTGGAGGCGGATATCGAGCAGATCTCGATGCCTAGTCCCTCCTCGAGCTTGTTCTGGTCTATCGAGTTGCCGGCCTTGCGGAGCTCGTCCATCATGTTGGCGGCAATGAGCATCGGCTTGCCTAGCTCCATCAGCTGCATCGTTAGGTAGAGGTTCCGCTCGATGTTGGTGGCGTCGATGATGTTAAGTATCAGATCGGGGTTGTTCTTCAATATGAAGTCGCGGGTCACGACCTCCTCATTCGAGTAAGGGGAAAGCGAGTAGATGCCCGGCAGGTCGACCACCTCGATCTTCTCCTTGGCCCCTTTGATGAAGCCCGATTTGGAGGAGACGGTGACGCCGGGGAAGTTGCCCACCCGCTGCGAGGAGCCGGTGAGGGCGTTGAAAAGCGTGGTCTTGCCGCAGTTTTGGTTTCCGACGAGGGCGACCAGCATAATCAGTCCTCCACCTCGATCAGGTCGGCGTCGTCTTTGCGGATGCTAAGCTCATAACCCCTGATGTGGATCTGGATGGGGTCGCCCAGCGGCGCCTTCTTCGTTATGAGGACCTGGGTCCCGGGGATTATCCCCATCTCCAGCAGGCGGTGGCGCATCGAGCCCTCTCCCCCCACTTTCGTGATTTTCTTCGAGATTCCAACTTTCAATGCCGATAATTTCATACCGGCAAGATTGTAAACTACCCTAAACCCTTTGTTAATAACTGCTAACTATTTTTATACACGTTTGCGTTTGGGACGAAAAAAGGCGGCTTTTGGCCGCCTATGGTCTCGTGGCAATAAGCTCTAAGATTGATACAAAAACGGATTTCGACAAAAAATGCTACAAAGCACCTTGAAATGCTACAAGAAAGAAGCCGCTTTCTTATTTTATTAGAAATCGACTTTCTCTAAACGTTTGGAAGATACTTTATAAACAACTAGGTGAAGGGCGAATGAAACAACTAATGCCCCAGCTAACACGCCGAATTGGATACCGATATGGAGGTTATCGAGAAACTCCAATCCAGGAACATAGGGCAAGGCAACGGTGAACACGCCGATATAGATAACAAATCCTAGGATGGTCAATAACGTCGATGCGACAATCGACTTTCCTTTTTTGTAATAAATGGGAAAGAATATCAAATCCGCGATGGCATAGCCGATGATGGCGATTGCAAGAAGAAGAACATAACTATTAAGTCCTAAGCCAGGAACGGTGTATTCTTCTGGATGCTCCGCTGATTGCAATATGTTGGTATTGATTATGCGGGCAAGCGGATATAAAGCCGACGTAATGGCAATAAAAGCCACTTGCATTAGAATGATGGTTATAATCCTTGCCATGACGATGTCCTTCTTGCGGACTGGCAGCAAGGTCGAATAAAGTAAGTCGTTGCTTTGTTGGCCCTTATTCGCTCCTAAAAAGAGGACTGGATAACAAGCTAATACATAGATGAATCCGATACCCATCGGATAAGAGGGAATAAGAATCATAAAAGGGAATAAAAGGATAAAAATATAGCAAATCGGATGCATCGATAATTTTAGTTCTTTATAAATCAAAGCTTTCATGTTGCTCTTTGTTCCTTTCGATATAGACCATGATTTGTTCTAAATCTGGTTCCTGTGGTTCGATATTGTTATTAAGGAAAACCTCTTTTTTGTTAATGCAAATTAGTCCTTCAATATGATCATCAAATTCTTTATAAGCAATGTATTCATTCAATAGATCTTTATTGCATGATTTGTCTTTGATAAATAAATACGAATTAATGAAATCGCTCTTGCTTCCTGTATAGATGATTTCTCCATCGTGAATATAAGTAATATCCGAAGCACATTTATCTAAATCGCTAGTTATGTGCGTAGAGAAAAGAATTGCTCTATCTTTGTTTTTAACAATTTGACGAAAGATATCCAAGATCTCATCCCTGGAAACCGGATCAAGTCCTGAAGTTGGTTCGTCTAAAATTAATAATTCTGCATGATGAGACAAAGCGATGGCCACCGAGTATTTAACTTTCATGCCACTGCTTAGTTCCTCTAATTTCTTATCGATATTCAAATTAAATAAGCGACATGCTTCATTAAATTTTTGCTCATCGAATCTTTTATAGAATCTTTTAGTAACATTCATCAGTTGACGAATGGTTTTGTTGGGATAGTAATTAAGCTCACTTAAGGCAAAGCCAATCCTCTGCTTGTTCTCTAATTCGTTTTCATTCATGTCGCTATCGAATGCAAAAACCTTCCCGCTTTCATAATGAACGAGGTTCATGATGCATTTTAGCGTTGTGGTTTTACCCGCACCATTACGTCCGATAAATCCAACGATTTGTCCTGGTTTCACTTCAAAAGACACATCTTTCAAAGAAAAAGAAGGATAGGTTTTTCTGATTTTATCTATTTTCAACAAAGTACTCATTTCATTTTTTCCTCCGCCAAGGAATAAAAAGCATCTGCTTTCAAAATGGCGATGCCCTTATCTTTGTCACCTAAGACCATTAACGTTTCGCCTTCTTTGATATCAAACATTTCCCTGGCTTCCTTTGGTATGGTGATTTGCCCTTTTGGTCCAACTTTGACACTTATAATAAACCGGTTCTGCTGTACGTCTTTCATATTCTTATTTTTCCTACTTTTCTTACTTAATTATATAACCAATTGTATTCACTAAAACAAAAAACAGTCCTGAATGTATCAGAACTGTGGTTTATATCTGGTCGCGGGAGGTGGATTTGAACCACCGGCCTCCAGGTTATGGGCCTGGCGAGCTACCGGGCTGCTCCATCCCGCAATGGGCCGAATTTTTCGGCTCGATAACTATATACTCGGTTTAGGAAGTTATCAAGTTTTTTCCTATTCCCGGCTAACCGCGTAAAGTGACAGACTCGTTTTCACACCCATGAAAATCCGTGAAAGAAAATCCCGGTCGCTTTCACGTTTTCGCCTTCGGCCTGATTTTTGCTACCATG
>CASFCI010000006.1:0-96656 GCA_949293175.1 uncultured bacterium | reverse complement strand
CATGGTAGCAAAAATCAGGCCGAAGGCGAAAACGTGAAAGCGACCGGGATTTTCTTTCACGGATTTTCATGGGTGTGAAAACGAGTCTGTCACTTTACGAAAGCCCTTTAAGGCAATATTTGCCTATTTCTAGTCAATTTGTTGGTATATAATACCAAGGTCTTTGTGACACCCCAATATTCAAGGAGATTAAGAAATGATCAATGTAACCGAACTCCGACCGGGCAACTACTTCATCGATGAAGGAAACCTCTACCAGGTCATCGACATCCTCCTCAACAAGACCGCTATGAGGAAGATGGTCGCGAAAGTCAAAGTCAAGAACATGAGGACCGGCGCCATCACCGAATTGGCCCGCAACTCCGGCTATGGCGTCGAGGACGTCCACGTCGACAAGAAGACCATGCAGTACCTATACGACACCGGCGAGACCCTCTGCTTCATGGATGGCAAGACCTACGAGCAGATCGAGCTCCCGAAGAGCCACCTCGAGAACGAGATCCCGTATCTGACCGCCAACAGCGAAGTCACCATCGTTTCCTATGAGGACGAAGTCCTCGGCGTATTGCTCCCCTCCAAGGTCGCTTTGACCGTCACCGAGTGCGAGCCGGGCGTCAGGGGCGACACCGTCACCAACGGCGGCTCCAAGGATGCCACCCTCGAGACTGGGCTCAAGATCCGCGTCCCGCTATTCATCAACCAGGGCGATAAGGTCAGCGTCGACACCACCACCGGTAAGTACGACGGGAGAGCTTAATGTTGATTGACGCTTTGATGGCGTGGGATGGAGGCTGGTTCGGCCTTCTAATCGCCGCGTTGATAATCGGCTTAGTCGTTGGCTTCTTCGGGGCTCGCGCCTTCATAAAGCGGGAGCTGAAGAAGCATCCTCCGATCGATGAAAAGACCATTCGGGCCATGTATATGCAGATGGGCCGCAAGCCCACCGAAGCGCAGATCCGGGCGGTCATGAATTCGATGAGGAAGAACTCAGACCTTTGATTGGAAATGGCGGTAGGGCTTATTGCCTGCCGCCTTTTTTGCTGCAAAAAACTTCTTTGGGAAAATTTGCGACTAAAGTGTTGCTTGCAAAAAATTAGTCAATAAAAAACAGGCCTTTAATCGTCTGTTTTTTCGATAACTATTTCTTTTCAACGATTTATTAACGATGAACAATATTTACTAAATAACTACTAATAAACAACTAAGCGTTATTTCATCCAGCTTATCTTGCTCTCGCTGCCGTTCCTGATGCGAATGATGTTCGGGATATGCCTTATGACCAAGACTGCGGCGGATAGGAAGCAAACGATTCCGGCCTCCAGCCCGAACTCGAGGTAGAATCCGCCAAACGACCACGTCAGGTAATAGCCGATTGAGTCAGTTAGATGGAGAGCCTCAAGCGCAATTGATGTCGCCAAGGTGACGACCGCGCAGGATGAACTGGCTATGATTGACGAAAACGAAACCATTTTGGTTTTCTTAAGGCACCCAAAGAAAAGAATCGGGAAGAGGGCAACCTCGATATAGCTGAAGAAGATCTCGAGGCCCACGAAGCTCGACACCGCCTTCCCGCCCCGGAACCCGAGGTATATCGGGAAGCAATGGCCGACCAAAGCGAAGAAGCCGCTAAGCCAATACCAAAGGGGGGCGGCGTTGTAGCCATTGCCCCATACCATGTATTTCGCGATGCCGGGAACAAAGGAAAGCACCGCGAAGGACGCGAATAGGGGGATGGAGGTCTTTATGGCGTCTAGGAATATTACCAAAATGCCGACCTTCTTTCCCAAGACCCTGCCAACATTGGTTCCGCCCGAATTGTGGGAGTAGTAGTCGCGGGGATCCTTATGGAAGAAGGCCTTCCCGATGATGACGCCGTTTGGTATGGAACCAAGTAGGTATCCGCCGACTATGCAGGCGATGGCCGTCAAGGCGTTTGCTAGGTAAATGCTCATGTTATCCGGCGTAATTATGATGGTTTTACCCTTATTTTTGAAGCGCGTATGCGATATAATGCCTTCGTCAAAAAGACGGATTTTCTTTAGCGATGGACATTGAGAAGGCAGAAAAGGAATATACGGCCAAGAACATTGAGCTGCTTTCCGAGATGGAAGGCGTTCGCAAGCGCCCCGGCATGTACATCGGCTCAACCAACGCCACCGGCCTCCATCACTTGATTTGGGAAATAGTCGACAATGCCGTCGACGAGGCCGTGAACGGCTATGGCGACCGAGTTTCCGTTACCGTCCATAAGGACGGGTCGGTGTCCGTTGAGGATGAGGGCCGCGGCATCCCGGTCGATATTCACCCCCAAACCGGCGTACCCGCCGTCCAATTGCTGTACACGACCCTTCATTCAGGCGGCAAGTTCTCCGATCAGAACTACAAGGTTTCAGCCGGCCTTCACGGCGTCGGCGCAACCGTTACCAACGCGCTGTCGGAATGGCTCGACATAACCATCTATCGCTTGGGGCATATTTATCACATCCGATTCGAGGACGGCGGGAAGCTTGTGACCCCGCTCGAGGACCTCGGGACCACCAAAAAGCACGGGACTTTGGTCCGCTTCAAGCCCGATAAGCGGATCTTCACGACCGTAGAATTCAAGTGGGATACCATTTCGAATCACCTCCAGGAAGAGGCCTTCCTGTTGAAGAAGGTCCATTTCATCCTTAAGGATGAGCGGGCGAATCTATCTCGCGAGTTCTACTACGAGCAGGGACTGCGCGAATACGTCGCCAACCTTACGCAGAACAAGGAGCCGCTAGGCCCGATACTTTATTTCGACGACGACAACGCCGCGATAAAGATCGAATTGGCGATGCAGTGGTGCAATAAGGACTACAACGAAAACGTCTATTCTTACGCAAACTCCGTCAGGACCCACGATGGCGGGACCCACGAGACCGGACTCCGCCTCGGCATAACCAAAGCGGTGAACGACTGGGCGACGCAAAACGGCGTCATAAAGGAAACCGCCAAGCTTGACGGATCCGACATCCGCGAAGGCCTCACCGCCGTCATTTCGGTCAAGGTCCCCGAGAAGCTGCTCGAATACGAGGGGCAGACCAAGGGGAAACTCGGCACCCCGGCCGCGCTTTCGGCCGTCAACGACTTCGCCTACGATAGGCTTGTCCATTATTTGGCCGAGCACAAGGAATTCGCCATCGACTTGATCAAGAAATGCCAGGCCGCCAAAGAGGCCAGGGATGCAGCGAGGAAGGCCAAGGAGCTAACCAGGACCGGGAAATCGAAGAAGAAAGAGGACCTCGTCATATCCGATAAGCTCGCCGCGGCCCAGAGCAAGGACTATAAGGAGAACGAGCTGTTCATCGTGGAGGGCGATTCCGCAGGCGGCTCGGCCAAAAGCGGGCGCGATAGGCTCCATCAGGCGATTCTTCCGCTGCGCGGCAAGCCGCTCAACACCGATTCCGTAACCATGGAGCGAATGCTGCAAAACGTCGAGTTCTCGACCATCATCTCGACTATCGGGGCTGGGGTCGGCGCTGATTTTGACGTCGAAGACGCCAAATACGGCAAAATCATAATCATGACTGATGCCGATACCGACGGAGCCCATATTCAGATACTGCTGCTGACCTTCTTCTACAACTACATGAAGCCGCTCATCACCCATGGCATGGTCTATCTTGCCTGCCCCCCGCTTTACCGCGTTTATAAGAAGAGCAACCCATCCAAGGAGTTCGTCTACGCTTGGAGCGACGAGGACCTCGAGACGGCGAAGAAGAAGATTGGCCCCGGATACGGGATCAACCGCTACAAAGGACTCGGCGAGATGAACGCCGAACAGCTTGCCTCAACCACCATGAACAAAGCCACCAGGCAGTTGCTTCAGGTGAAGATAGACGACCCGCTCGTCGTTGAGAAGAGGATATCGATCCTCATGGGCAAGGACCCTTCGCAGCGCCGCACGTGGATCGAGGAGAACGTCAAGTTCAACGAGAAGGACGACTTCATCAACGAGGTTAACAGGTAATGGCACGCAAAAAGCCGGAGAAGGCGGAGATAATCGAGACTATTCAGCCCGGTACGCTCGATGAGCTGATGGGCGAGCGTTTCGACATATACGCCAAAGACGTAATCCAGGACCGCGCAATTCCCGATGCGAGGGACGGCATGAAGCCGGTCCAGCGCCGCATCATCTACGCGATGTGGAAGACCGGCAACACCATCGACAAGCCGACAAAGAAGTGCGCCCACATAGTCGGCGAGGTCATGGGCAAATACCATCCGCACGGCGACTCCTCGATTTACGATGCCTTGGTTAGGATGTCGCAGGGCTGGCGCATGAGGGCGCCCCTAGTCGATTTCCAGGGAAACAACGGCTCAATAGACGGCGATTCCGCCGCGGCCTACCGTTACACCGAGGCCAGGCTGAGCGCCATATCCCAGGAACTAGTCCGCGACCTGAATAAGGACACGGTCGACATGGGTCTCACCTTCGACGACAGCGAATTCGAACCGCTGGTGCTGCCGGCGCGCTTCCCGAACATGCTTGTGAACGGGGCGAGCGGCATCGCGGTCGGCCTCGCCACCGAGATCCCGCCGCACAACCTAAAAGAGGTCATAGACGCGGTCATATACCGCCTTGAAAGGCCGTCTTGCCCAATCGAGTCGCTGATGCGCTTCGTGCCCGGCCCGGATTTCCCGACTGGCGGGGTCATCTATCAGTCTCAGGGCCTTCAGGACATATACCTCACCGGGCGCGGCTCGATAACCGTGGCGTGCAAATACCATTTCGAGACCACCCAGGATGGAATCAACCAGATAATCATCACCGAGATTCCCTATGGCGTCATAAAAAGCGCTCTAGTCGGCTCGATCGACCGGATAAGGCACGACAAGGACATCGACGGCATCGACGAGGTGAGAGACGAGACCGATAGGTCCGGCATGAGGATCGCCATCGATCTGAAGAACGGCTTCAAGCCGGAGGCGGTGCTTTCCTACCTCATGGCCAAGACCAAGCTGCGCACCTCGTATTCGGCCAATATGGTCGCGATCGTCGACGGACGGCCGGTCACGATGAACCTCCTAACCTATTGCGACACCTACATCGCCCATCAGAAGGACGTGGTCACCAGGCGCGCCAAGTTCGACTTGGCCAAGGCTAAGGCCCGGCTCAACATCGTCGACGGGCTCATCAAGGCGGCCTCGATCATCAACGAGGTCATCGCCGTCATCAGGGCCAGCAAGGACAAGGCCGATTCCAAGATCAACCTGCAAAGCCGGTTCGCCTTCAACGAGGAGCAGAGCGAAGCCATCGTCATGATGCCGCTTTACAAGCTTTCCCACACGGACATAGACGTATTGATGGCGGAGCGCGATCAGCTGCATAAGGACATCGACAGTTACAACGCATTGCTCGGCTCCGAGGAAGTCCTTAACAAGTCGATAATCTCCGACCTGCGCGCCGTCTCCAAGGCCTATGCCGACAAGCGCCGCACCCAGATACAGGAAGAAGACGACAGCCTCAAGGTCATCAACCGCGGCGATCTGGTAGCCAAGGAGGAGGTAATGGTCGCTTTGACCCGCGATGGCTACGTCAAGCGCAGCTCCATCGCCTCCTATAAAGGGAGCGGGGGACATAATGGCGTCCTCCCGGGGCTCAAGAGCAAGGACACCTTCGTCTACATCGACAAATGCGTTTCCACCGACCATCTGCTCATCTTCACCAACATGGGGCAATACATCGAGCTGCCGGTGCACCTTTTGAAGGCCAACAAATGGCTTGATGAAGGCATCCACATAAACTACACCGCCTCGCTTAGCCCCAAGGAGAAGATCGTCCGCGCCTTCTGCATCAAGAGCTGGCGCGACGACCTATTCGTGGTTTTGGCCTCGCGCAAGGGACTTATCAAGCGGGTAAGGCTATCAAGCTTCAAATCATCGAGGCTCGGCAAGCCGCTTCGCGCGATGAAGCTTCTTTCCGGGGATGAGCTTTCCTGCGCCGCGATAAGCTCAGGCAACTCGCAGCTGTTCCTTTTCTCCGAGCATGGCCTATGCGCCAACTACTCCGAATCCGAGATCACCCCGACCTCAACCGGCTCCAGCGGGGTGAAGGCCGCGAGCTTCCACGGCGAGGATGTGGTCGCCTTGTTCGCCCTTTATCCCGATGAGGGCTGCAAGTTCGCTTTGATAACCGACAAGGGGGCCACCAGGGTTCTGTCCTCCTCAAACGTCAAGCCGAGCGGGCGCCTCAACAAGGCCACCACCATATTCAAATCCTTCAAGAAGGAGCCGAATTCGCTCATCTTCGCCTATAGGGTCAAGAAGGAGGACGAAGCGCCGCTGACTTTCCATGCCACCTGCTCCGGCGGGGACTACATAGACGTGACTTTCCAAGACCTTTTCCTGACCCCGATGGACAAGATTGCCAAAGGCGAGATCAAGCTCCCCAAGGGGCAGACCATAGCCGACGTCAACTCGACTTGGGGCGAGGACGTCGACGATTCGATAAAGAGCCTGCTGCCCGATGAAGAAGGCAAGGTGGAGGAAGACGCCGTCCCCGAGGACGAGGTCACAAAGAAATCCGACTCCTCGATAGTCGAGGACGATTCGGACGGGGTCAACGAGAAATACGAGCAAATATCCATATTTGACGACTTCGATTTCGATAATTAATTATTACGTAGTAATAAACTATCAACTATTAGTAGATTTATAGCAATAAAATGGTATTGGATGAGCTCCTTCCTCTCGCCCGCGCCCGCCTTTAGGCGTAAAATGGGCTCATGTGGAACAGGCTCGTACCGTTCGCCCACGAGGAAAGCATCTTCGACCTCACCCCGGAATTGCTTAGGGAAGCCGGCGTGAGATACGTGCTTTCCGACCTCGACAACACGCTATCCCCATACCATGAGGCCGAGCCTTCGCAGAAGGTCAAGGACTACGTCGCCTCGCTTAGCCTCGCCGGCATCGAGCTGCTAATCTGCTCGAACAACCGCGGCGAGCGGGTCCATCGCTACGCCGAATTGCTCGGCGTGCGGGCCGAATGCTTCATGCTGAAGCCGCTCTCCAAAGGGCTCAAGAGGGTCTTGGCTGACCTAAGCGCCAAGCCCGGGGAATGCCTTATGGTCGGCGATCAGATCACAACCGACGTCATCGCCGCCAACGGGGCGGGGATCAGGGCGGTCCTCACCGACCCGCTTGATCCGGACAACGAGCCGTTCACGACCAGATTCAACCGCCTGTTCGATAGAAGATGGCGGAAAAAGCTTAGTAAGAAAGGCCTGCTGAAGGGCCTTAAGGAGGCAATATGAGCAAGATGTCAGTGGTGCGTCGCTGCTACAACTGCGGCGCCATCCTCCAATGCGAGGACGAGAGCAAGGAAGGCTACATCGAGCCGCGCCTATTGGAAGGCGGGGACGAGACGGTGCTGTTCTGCGCCAAATGCTGGTCGACCCAGCGCTACAACTTCGCCCCTAGGGGCCCAAGCATCTCGGACGAATACCTTACCATGCTCCAAGATGCCCAGGCCTCCGATTCGCTGATCGTCTACGTGGTCGATCTCTTTTCCTTCGAGAGCTCCTTCGCCCCCTCGATAACCAGGCAGATCGAGGGACTGAACATCCTGGTGATCGCCAATAAGCGCGATCTGCTGCCGGAATCCGCCTCCGACGAAGAGCTCCGCCGCTATGTCAGCCACCGCTTCCGGATGGCCAGGCTGCAGGTCAAGGAGGACGATGTCATCCTGACCTCCCTCACCTCGACCTACGACGTCTCCGCGATAAGGGAAGAAATCGAGAGGCGCCGTCGCCGCCATGACGTTTACGTTATCGGCGCGGTCGCGGCCGGCAAGACGCAGCTTATCTACTCCTTCCTTCGCGGTTACACCAACGTTTCCGGCGAGGCCGTGAGCACCGTAAATTATCCAGGGACCCGGCTAAGGGTCATGCGGATACCGCTCGACAGCTCGAGCTACCTATACGATACCCCGGGCATCCCGACCGACAACGCCATCCAATCGAAGATGAATCTCGACGCCGCGCGCCAAGTCTATCCTTCGGAGCCGGTTAGACGCCGCAACATAACGCTCTCGCAGGGCGACGGCATCGCCATGGGTGGGCTGGGCCTATTGGTCCTTCTAAAGGGGAACAAGCAGCAGGTTGGATGCTACTTCGCCCCGACGCTCGACCTGTCCAAGCGTCCGGCCAACAAACTCGCCGGCGGAAACGGCTACTTTGCTGAGCTCTCCGCCGGGGCGTACCGGCCGCTGCTGGCCATGAAGGGGGAAAGCCAATCCTTCGATGCCTTCGACATCGAGGTCGAGGAGGAAGGGCTCCGCGACATCGGCATCGAGGGCCTGGGATGGTTCTGCTTCCAAGGGGACAGGCAGACCTGGCGCATATTCGTCCCCAAGGGGGTCGCGGTCTACACGACCAGATCGAAGGTTAAATAAATGCTAAAAGGTAAACAGCTATCGTATCTTCGCGGGTTGGCCAATACCATCGACCACCGCTATTTGCTGGGCAAGCAGGAGCCGGACGACTCCTTCCTTGACCAGCTAGACAAAGCCTTGGAGGCCAACGAGCTCATCAAGGTCGGGATATTGCAGAACTCCGAATCCAAGCCGAAGGAGCTGGGTGAGGAGATCTCTGCCAAGCTCGGCGCGGAGCTCGTCCAGATAATCGGAAGGGTCATCGTCTTGTATCGGCCATCGAAGAAGCACAGGAAGATCGTCTTGCCGGCATAATGGAGTCGCTTCTTATTTACGGAGGGTCGTTTGACCCAATACATAACGGACACCTTAGAATGGCCCGGGCCGCCAGTCTGCTGCTGAACGCCGACGTGGTTTTCGTGCCGTCTAAGTCGCCGCGGTGGAAGAATCCGATGGCGAGTCCATCCCAGAGGCTCTCGATGCTTAAACTGGCTTTGAACGAGAACGGCTCCGGGTCGTTTTTCATAAGCGACTTCGAGCTGAAAAGCGATTCCGAGATCAACTATTCGGTCGATACGGTCGCCTATTTCGCGAGGAAGTACCGCAAACGGCAGCTTTACCTGCTGATCGGGGCCGACGAGGCCAATTCCTTCCCCAAATGGAAGGATCCCGACCTCATCGCCAAGATGGCCAGGATTGTCTATGTCCCGCGTCCGGGCGTAAAGGTCGACGACGCGGCCCTTTCGAGGTTTAGGATGATCCGGCTCGACTACAGCAAGTCGGGCGAGGTGTCTAGCTCCGACGTCAGGCGGCTTCAGTCGTCCGACATCCCGATGAGCGTGAGGTCCTACATCGAGCAGCATGGGCTGTACTATTTCCAGAAGCTGTCGCGCCTTTTGACCCCGAAGCGGCTTCTGCATTCTATTTCGGTGGGGCATCTGGCCTACTCGATCGCCATCCGGAACAAGAACCCGTCATACCATAAGGCCTATTGTGCCGGATTGCTCCATGACATCGGCAAATACCTACCGAAGGAGGAGGCGCTATCGATAATGCGGCGCGACTACCCCGAATTCGTGTCGATGCCGGAATGGAGCTACCACCAGTTCACCGGCGTGGCCAAGGCCAAGGAGGTGTTCGGGATAGAGGATGAGGAGATACTCCAGGCCATATCGCGGCACGCCACCGGCGACGCCCATATGCCGCCATTATCGAAGATAATCTACTCCTCCGACAAGATCGAGCCGACCAGGGGATACGACTCCTCGAAGCTGATAAACGCCTGCTACAAGAATTATTACACGGGGTTCCTCGAGGTTCTCAAAGCCAACATGGAGTTCCTTGGGGAGAGGGGGTATCAAATAGATAACCCCCTGACCAAGAAATGCTGCGAATTATATTTAGGAGATTGATAAATGGAAGAACAGTTGAAAGAGTTGGAGATCGCCAAGCATTGCCTAGATGAGCACAAGGCGATCGACATCGAGGCCATCGAAGTGGGGGAGATAAGCCCCTTCGCCAGCTATTACGTGCTCGCCACCGCGCCCAACGTCAGGGCCCTTGGCGCCTACGCCGAGCTGCTAGAGGATGCTTTCGAGAAGGGAGGCGTCGAGGTGACCCTAAAGGAGGGAACGCCCGATTCCGGATGGATGATAGTGGAAGCGGGGGAGGTAATTGTCCATATCTTCCTAGACGTCAACCGCAAAGAGTTCGGTCTGGAGCAGCTTGTGAGCTCGCTTACCAAGATCGACGGCTTGAAGAAATAGGGAAACGCATAATCCCATTAAATAATGTCCGTCAATTTATTAAGGAAATGCCTCAACGGGAAGTTGGGGCTTTTTAATTTCGATTCTTAACTTCGCATAATGTCCATTATGTTAATTAAAGCAAGATAAAAGGGCACTGATTATCGTCTTTTTGTACAATCATTACTTTATCTCCATTGTTTTATAGCGTCCAAATATGCAGTTTCCTAACTTTGATAAAACTACTAAATAAATACTAAAGGCATTTTTAGACCCATCGTCGGTAGAAAAATGTGTTTGAGCCGCTCCTTGTGGATAGTTCGCTTCCGAACGAATTATGTCTATTTTAATTTTTATCGATTAAGTCGATTTGCTTATAACGATTATTTAGTCAATTGATGAACATCTTGATCGGGCTTTTCCGACTTCTTTACCTTGCTGATTCAGACTCGGGTTCAGGCCTGGCCTCATCGTTTGGGGCGATGCTCTCCCCCTGTTGCCCGAAACTAAAAAGCCCTCCATGCTCGAAGGGCTAATTGCTTAATCGGTATTATTTTCCTGATTCCCCTACTTCGTCTTTCTTCTCCTTAAGGTGTTTCAATATCAGCCAAGGGATGTCGACTACCGCCATCACGGCCAAAGAGATCAAGGCATAGGCGACTATTCCGTCTAGGTCTCCCGTCTGCCTAGAAAGCAAAATCATGGTCCCGATCCCCGGGCTGGCGGCGTTCGAGCTGTTCAGCACCTCCGCCATGATGGCGGTCTTGAAGCTGAGCCCGAAGCTTTGGGCGATGGCCAAGGCCACGAACGGCCAGGCATCGGGAAGCAAAACCTTCCACGTGCCCCTTAGGCTCCTCTTCCCCGCATCGATGCTCAACGCGTCTACGACTTCTTTGTCCTCTGACGCTATCCCGGCGCGGAACGCCTCATATATAAGCGGGAACGCCACGATGAAGGTCAGTATGCACGGCACGTAGTTGAGCCAGCTTAGGGTGCTCGGGGTAAACAATATCCCTAGCAGCACGATCACCACGGCGGCGGTCGGTATCGAGCGCATTATGCCAACCCCGGGCTTGAAGAAGAACTCCCCGAACTTGAATAGTCCGGATAAGGTCCCAAGAAGGCCGCCTAGAAGGAAGCTTATGGCGAAGCCGAGGACGACGCGCCAGGTGGTGTTCCCGATGGCGTACCACGTCCTGACCGCCTCGCGCATGAAAAGCAGCTCGAAGGCCCTGACGAAGGTCTCGTGAGGGTATGGGAGGATCATGTTGCCTGCTTGCTTAAGGCAATAGGCTAAGATGTACCAGACGGCGAAAAACAAAACGAGCCCCAGGACCAAGGCGATTGTCTTTATCCAAAAGGCTCGTTTGCTAATCATGTCTATGATTTTACTTCAAGAAGGCGGTCTCGGGGTAGGCGGTTCCGCCGATGGTCGACTGGAAGGAATTAGCGATGGTCATCGCATCGGCCTCCCCATCAACTAGGTTGAATCCATTCGCCCCGTTGGCCTGCAGCTTGCTGACCAAGGTCTGGGTGAAGCCGAAGCGCGCTTGGACGTCGGCATCCGAGGTGGTGTCGAGCGCTTCGTAGGCATCGAGCGAGGAAACGACCTCAGATGGATTGCCGACCGCGGTATGGATGTTCTTCTCGATCATGTCGAGGAACTCATCGGCTTTGCCTTTCTTCTCCTCGACGGCCTTGTTCGAGATGAACAGCCCGGCGGCCGGGATCTCGGCATCCGCGCCGTACTCGGCTTTCCACTCGGTCTGGAGATTATATATTATGTTAACTGTCTTACCTTCTTTGGCCAAAGCCGCGGTGGCTTGGGTCAGCTGAGGCTGGGAGATGAGGAAGAAATCGAACGACTCCGGGTTGCTGGTGAGCTTTGCCATGGTGGCCGCGACGCCTTCCTCATAGGCGATGCCCGTGTAATCGGCTATTCCCCAGGCATCCTCGGAAAGGCTTAGGAAAGCCTGATCGGCGATGCCGCCTTGAACGAAGGAATCGATGGTTGAGGCGCTGGTGAGGTCCTCGGCGGAATCATGCTTTACCGAGACTAGGTAATAGGTCCCGCCGCTGATCCAGCGGGCCATCTTGTAGGGGGCGTTCTTCTTGGTTACCTGATTGAGGCCATTGATGCCATCGAAGACGATGGCGTCGAAGGTCCCGTTGGCGAAGGCGCTCGGGATGATTGCGGCCGGGGTGCTGGTCGATGTCCAGTTCTCGTTTTCCCCTTGGTTGAAGAAAGCGATGGCCGGGATGCCAACCGGGGAGACCCAGTTGAATTCCTCCTCTTCTTCAGTTGACGAAGAGGTGGTCGTGGTGGTCGACGGGGCGCAGGCGCAAAGGGCAAATATCCCCAAGGCCAGCGGGGTGATTTTCTTGGTGAACATTGTTGGTAGAAACTCCTAAACGCCGCTTATTATCGGACGGTTTGGACTGATTGTTAAGCGTTATGCTCCAATAGTTCCTCTATCGGCTCGCCGACCATGTTCCCTTCCTTCTGCAATCCGAAGTTGGCGAGGACGGTCGCGCCGATCTGGGCGAAGCATTTCCTCTCGCCGAGGCAATGCCCGGAACGGAAACGCGGGGAATAGCAAAGCAGGGGCACCTTCTCGCGGGTGTGGTCGGTGCCGTGGGCGGTTGGGTCGTTGCCGTGGTCGGCGGTGACCATCAATAGGTCGTCCTCGCCCATCTTGGCGATGAACTCGCAGATCCGCTTGTCGAAGGCCTCGAGGCAGCGCGCGTAGCCGACCGGGTTGCGCCGGTGGCCGTATTCGGAGTCGAACTCGACCAGGTTGACGAAGCATATCCCGGTGTAGTCGTCTCCAAGCTGTCTGATCGCCTCATCCATCCCCTGCTCGTTGGTCGCGGTGTGGATGGTCCTGGTGATGCCGACGCCATTGAATATGTCGTTTATCTTCCCGACGGCGGAGACGGTGAAGCCGTGCTCCTTCAGCACGTCGAGGGCGGTCCTCCCGGTCGGGGAGACCGTGTAGTCGTGCCGGTTGGCCCCGTCGCGCACGAACCCGTCCTTGGGGTTGCCGACGTAGGGCCTGGCGATCACGCGCCCCACCAGGTATTCGGGGCGCATGCAGATCTCCCGGGCTATCTCGCAGCAGCGGTAAAGCTCCTGCAGGCCCGTGACTTCCTCGTGGGCGGCGATCTGCAGCACCGAGTCGGCCGAGGTGTAGACGATGAGGCTGTTCTCCTTCATCTGCTGCTCCCCGAGCTGCTTGATGATCTCGGTCCCGCTGGCGGCGACGTTGCCGATTACCTTATGGCCGGTCTTCTCCTCCAGCTCGTCGATGAGCTCCTTGGGGAAGCCGGTGTCGGTGAAGGTCTTGAATGGCTTGAGGGTCTCGATGCCCATCATCTCCCAGTGCCCGGTCATGGTGTCCTTGCCGTTGCTTAGCTCGGCTAGCCGGAGCGAGTAGGCGTGCGGATGGTCGCTGACCTTCTTGACCCCCATTATGTTATCTAGCTCGCCGAGGCCCATGGCCTCCATGTTGGGGACCTTGAGCCCGCCGACGGATTCGGCGGCGTGGGCGAAGGTGTTCGATCCCTCGTCCCCAAAGCGCGCGGCGTCCTCCATCTCGCCGATGCCGGCGGAATCGGCCACGACGACGAATATCTTCTTGAATGGCTTCATGTGTTCTTTGACCTCGGCAGCATTATACAGCAAAGGAAAAGTTAAGTCGCCTTATTTGCCTTTGAAGGCCTTGGCGAAGGATGAGAGGGCCTGCTCGGGGTTGATGTGGGTGTATATCTCGGTGGTCTCTAGATGGGCGTGGCCGAGCATCTGCTGGACGGCCCTTAGCTTCACGCCATGGCTAAGCAGGTGGGTGGCGAATGAGTGGCGGAGGGTATGGGGGCTGATGCTTTTCTCTATGCCGGCCTGTGCGGCGTATTTCTTCACCTGCATGAAGAAGTAGTTCCGGCTGACCGGCTCCGCGAACTTGTTTAGGAAGGCGTAGTCGGTCTTGTCCGATCCCTTGATCTGCTTGCGGAAGGTCGAGGCGTATTCCCCGATGGCCTCAAGCGCCTCCTCGCCGATCGGGACGAGCCTTTCCTTGTCCCCTTTGCCGTGCTTGACCTTGATCAGTCTTTTCTCGAAGGAGATGTCGGAGAGCTTCAGCGACACGAGCTCGCTCACGCGCAATCCGGCCATGTACATGCATAGCAGCATCGCGTAGTCGCGGCATCCGCCCGATTTCTCGCGGTCGGGGGCGGAGAGCAGGGCCTCGATTTCCTTCTCATCGAGGACCGCGGGCAGATGGCGCCCGGATTTGGGCAGCGGCACCTTCTCGCCCGAGTAGGCCATATAGCCTTGCTTGGAAAGGAAAAGAAACAGTCCTCGCAGGAAGCTCAGACGTCGGGCGATGGAGGAGGAAGACCTCCCCTTCGAGCCCTCGATGAGGGCGAACTGCTCAATCATCCCCTCGTTTAGGTCGTCGGTCGTCTTGGCCTCGGGGAAGTCCTCGCGGAATATCTTGTAGTCCTCCAGATAGTCGTCGATGGTCTTCCGGGAAAGCCCCTTCTCGACCAATAGGTGGCGGGAGTATTCCCCAAGCGCCTCGTCTAGCTCAATCTTCTCCATCTTTCTTCGCCTCCGAGCCCCGCATCAGCAGCGGCTTCTTCATCTTTCGGTTCATCTGATTGATTAGCATCCTCGTCTTGTCGGCCTGCTCGTAGTATTCGTAGTTGAATATGGTCATCTGCACGGTTCGCTTCAAGGGGTCGACCAGCTTGGAGAGCGTCACCCCGACCAGGCGGACGTCCATCGCCTCGAAGTTCCGCTTATATAGCTCCTCGGCCTTGGATTTGATGGCCTTGGCGTCGTCGGTGGGCTCCTTGAGGGTCGCGGCGCGGGTGTGGAGGCGGAAGGCGGTGTCCTTCACCGTCAAGGTGATGGTGAAGCCGGCCTTACGCTGGGCCTTGGCCCGCTCCGACACCTCCTCGCAGAGGTCGGATACCGCCTTGGCGACCTCGTCGTAGCCGCAGCAATCGATCGGCAAGGTCGTGGAGTTTCCTATCGATTTGGGGTCGTCGGCCTCGACCTGGACCTTGTCGTCACCGCGCCCGGACATCCAGGAGAGGGCCGTGTAGGCGAATTTGCCCAATATCCTCATGGCATCCTCGTCTTCTTGCACTAGCCTATCCCGCAGATCGCCGATGGTTTTTATGCCGATGGCCTTGAGTTCCGGGCAGGTCTTCTTGCCGATTCCCCAGAACTTCTCGATCGGCAGCGGCAATATCGTTTTGCCGATGTCCTTGCGCCTTATGATGGTGAGCCCCATCGGCTTATGCAGGTCGGAGCCCATCTTGGCCAGCCATTTGGTCGGGGCGATGCCGATCGAGCAGCTTAGCCCAGTGAGCTTCTTGAGCCGGAACTGCATAGATCTTAGGTAGCCTATCGGATCGGCGCATTTCCCGAGCGGTTTGCTCATATCCACGTAGGCCTCGTCGATGGAGGCCTGCTCGATTATCGGGGAATACTCCTTCAGATATGAGAAGAAGGACACCGAAAGGACCTTGTAATAGGAGAAATCCGGCGCTATCACTTTCGCTTTCGGGCAAAGCCACAGAGCCTGGAACATCGGCTGGCCAGAATGGCAGCCAGCTTTCCTCGCGGCGTAGGAGGCGGTTGATACGATTCCAGAGCGGCCTTCATGGCCAATAAGGATAGGCTTGCCTTTAAGCGAAGGGTCGCGTATCTCCTCGGCAGACGCAAAGAAGGCGTTGAGGTCTATGTGCATTATGATCTTCGGCACGAGACCATTCTAACGCGTTAGTAAGATTATGTTAACTAAGAATTCAATCCTCGAGCAGCTCGTCGAGCCTGGACGTGGCCGATTCGACGTCGACCCCGGCCGTCTTCATCTGATTGGCGATCGCATCGGATTGGTAGAATCCCTTGGGAATCGAGACCAGCTTCAGTTTGCCGCCATATCCATTGCGGGCCAAGGAAAGGGAAACCTGCGAGCAGAATCCCTCATAGGTCGAATATGGATCGTAGACGAATATCCGCTTGGCTTGAAGCAAAACATCGAGCAAAGAATCGGATAAAGGGCTGATGAATATCGGGTCGATGCAGGTCACCGGCTTTCGGTATTCGTTTACCGATTTGGCTAATTCCCGTCCCATTGGGCCTACGCAAAGGCAGATCGCCTGCTCATCCTCGGCTTTAGATATCAGGTCGAAATCGCCGATATTCAATTCCTTTGGACTAATATCGCCTTCGTCTGGCAGCAAAGCCTCGCGGCTATAGCGTATTCCCAATATCCCGTTTTGCTTAAATGATAGATCGTAAAGCTCGGCGGCGATCTCCTTGGTCGAAGGCATGGAGAGGGTTATTCCGGGGATGCTTGATAGATAGGCCGGATCGAATATCCCGTGGTGGGTTTCGCCGTCTTTGCCGACGAATCCGGCGCGATCGATAAGAAGCGTCATTTTTATGTTAAGTCGGGCGCAGTCATGGAGCAGCTCGTCATAGGCCCTTTGCAGGAAAGTCGAGTAGATATCGACGATCGGATGGTATCCGTTGAGAGCCAAAGCCCCGGCGAAGGTCAAGGCGTGCTCCTCCTGAATCCCGACGTCGAAGCAGCGGTCTTTGTAGGCCTCGAAGGCCTTATCCTGCTGGGATCCCTTCATCATGGCCGGCACGATGAGCACGGAATCCTCATGCTTTCCCATCTCTTGGAGCGTCAGATCGGCGAAAAGATGGCTATAGGTAATAAAGCCCGGATGCGTGTTTTTAGGTAGCCCGGTCTTGATGTCGAAAGGCGATGCGCCGTGCCAATAACCGGTTTTGTCGTCTTCGGCCGGGGCGTAGCCTTTGCCTTTTATCGTCTTGACGTGGAACACGACGGACTTGTTTGTAACCATGGCCCGGCGGAGGTTCTTTTCCAGCAATTTCACATTATGCCCATCGAACGGTCCCATGTAGGTGAAACCGAGGTTGTCGAACAAAGTCAGCGGGATAAACCGGCGTTTTATCGAGTTTTTGAAGGAATAAGTCCAAGAATAGACGGTTCGCCCGAAACCGCTTCTTAACATAATATTACGGTAATCGCGCTTCATCCGGTTGTATAACCGACCGGTCGAGATATGGCGGAACAGCCGTCCGATCCCCCCGACGGGCTTGGAGATCGACATGTCGTTGTCGTTGAGGATGATGATCACCTTATGGTCGCGGAACGAAAGGTCGTTAAGCCCCTCGAATGAGAGCCCGTTTCCCATGGCCCCGTCCCCAACAAGCGCGATGACTTGGTAGTTTTCCTTCTTTTGGTCGCGGGCATAGGCGAAGGCCTCGGCCGCCGAGATGGCAGTCGACGAATGCCCGGCCTCGTAGCAGTCGTAAGGCCCTTCGGAGCGTTTTTGGAAACCAGACGTGTGCCCCGGGGTATTAAGGCCTTCCAAAGAACGTCCGCTAAGCAGCTTATAGGCATATGACTGATGGCCGACGTCGAGTATCAGCTTGTCCTTGGGGAAGTCGAAAACCCGGAAAAGGGCGACGGTGAGCTCCACGACGCCGAGGTTGCTGGATAGGTGGCCGCCATAGGTCGAGCAGGCGGAGATGATCGCCCGCCTAAGGTCGCGGCAAAGAATAGCTATCTCGGGGTAATTTAGATCTTTGATTTTGTTTGGGTCATCGTGGAACCCAGTTATGTCTATTCTTTCGATGGGGTCGGACTTTTTCATAACTAGAAATATACTAATTATTTACTTATTTCCTACTTTAACGTCTCCGGTGACCTCTTCGATTTTAAGCTTGGCTTCCTCAAGTTCCTTCGAAAGGCTTTCGCAAAGCTTCTTGCCCTCTTCAAAGAGCTTCAGGCTCTCGTCTAGGGGCAAGGCTTTCCCCTCGAGCTCCCCCACTATCTCGCCGAGCCTATTAAGGCGTTCCTCAAAGCTTTTGCTTTCCATCGTCGTTAACCTCTACTTCGTCTATCTTCGAATGGATTATACCATCCCTCATCCTAGTCGATAATTCCTCGCCTGGCTTCGCCTGGGCGGCCGAGGTTATCACGTTGCCCTTAGAATCCTCTAATAGGCCGTATCCGCGGCGCAATACCGACAGGGGGCTAACTCCCTCGAGGGAGTGCCTTAAGCCGCTTAAACGGGCCTCTAGGACGTTAATTCGGCCATCCATGCTGGCCTTGATCCGGCGGAATAAGTCATTCACTTTGTCTATCTTGTCGCCGTATATCGCCTCCGGATGCAAGAACAAAGGCCGCTTAAGGTAGGAATCGAGCTTCTCCGAATAGGCGGATATCTTCGATTCCATCGCCTCTTTGCTCCTAGCGAAGCAATCGTCTATATAGGCGAGTAGGTCCGCGGAGTTCGGGGTCGCCGCCACGGCGGCCGCGGTCGGCGTCGAAACGCGTTTGTCCGCCACATAGTCCAATAACGATATGTCGACCTCATGCCCCACGGCGGAGATCACCGGGCATCTTGAGGCGGCGGCCGCGCGGACGACGGCTTCCTCTGAGAAGGCGCTGAGGTCCTCGGCGGCACCGCCGCCGCGGGCGACGATCAAGACGTCGAGGTCCTTGCTCGCGGCCAAGCGGAAGGCGCGCAGGAGGTCGTCTTTGGCTAGTTTGCCCTGCACCAAAGACGGAAAAACGGTTATCTCAGCGAGGTGGTAACGGATGTCTATGTTGTGTATCACGTCGCGCAGGCCGGCAGAATTGGCCCCGGCGATCACCCCGATGTGCTTGGGGAAGGAGGGTATCTCGCGCTTGCGCGATTCGTCGAAAAGGCCCTCCGCCTGCAGCTTTTTGGCTAGCTCGCGGAGACGAAGGAGGTATTCTCCCTGCCCAGACCGCTCCATCTTCATGGCGATGAACTGGTAGTTGCCGCGCGCGGAATAGACGCCGACCCGGCCATAGCAGACGACCTCGTCGCCGTTATTCGGGGAAAAGGAAAGCCTCATCCGGTCCCCACTCCACATCACGCAGGAAATGACGCCTTTATCGTCCTTAAGCGAGAAATAGGCGTGCCCGGATGGGTAAAGTTTGTAGTTGCTTATCTCGCCCCGCAGCCCGATGCCGCGCAGCGATTCGTCGCCCTCAAGGCGGGCCTTGATGGCTTCGTTTAGCTCAAATACCGAGTAGACCCGGCTAGGCATCTTCCCTCACCAGGACCTTGTCCAGGATGGCGTTGACGAACTTGTAGTCGTTGTCGCCCAGGTAGGCTTTGGAAAGCTTGATGGCGATGTTGATGACGACGGCCTTCTCAACTTCCGGCTCGACGTAGAGGTAATGGACGCAGGAAAGCAGCAAAATGGCCTGCTCGACGCGGTTAAGGCGATCGAAGGTCCAATGGTTCATATGGTCATTCAGCATCTTGACCAGCGGCGCGTATTCCTTTATGGCCATGATCAGGCAGGCTTTTACAAAGTAATCGCAGTCCTGATATGGCTTATCGTCGAAGAGGGCGGAGACGATGCCCTCGACGTCGACTTCCTGCCCCATCGAGATATACGTCAGGGCATCGTAGATCGCCGTCATGGCGGTCCGCTGCATCGCGTTGCGGCCGGTGCCGGCCATGGCAAATTCGTCTTCTCTGTCTTCCATTTTAGAACTACCCCCTCATGGGTCGGCTTATCTTAGCATAGTAACGGCCTAGGGGGTAGTGAATGCGCTTCGATGGCCTTACCAGGCGCGTTGTAGGCCCTTGACCGGCCAGGCGGAGAGGGCGCATGACCCCAGCGCGGCGAGCATTGCCTTGCTGCCCATCGGCAAGGGCTCGAACCCCTTCCCGAATCCCGGGATGAAGCTCGTCCAGCTTTGCCCCGACCCAAGGTCGAAGATCGACGCGACCAGCAGCCCGGAGGAAAGCAGCAGGCAGCAGGCAAAGCCGAAAACAAGGGAGTCCATCGGGTTATGGAAAAGCCAACAGGCGAAAAGGCATAGGCTCGATAGCATCAAGCCTAGCAGCAGCGAATCCGCCGCCTTGAAGGCGAATATCCGAGAAGACGGAAGGAAGAAATACCCGCCTTCCCCCAATAGCAGGCAGCGCGCCGGGACCTTGAAGGCCACTGCGGGCAGCATGGTCAAGCAGATTACCAGCAGCGCCAAGGCGAAGTATAGGGCTATACCGCCGAGGGCGAACATCCGGGCGCCAATCCTTGATTCCGCGGCGTTTTTCTGCGCCTTCCTGGCCTCCGGGGAGCCTAGGAGCGAATAGCAAAGGAGGTAAATGGGCGGGACCGAGATCGCTGGGGCGAAGCTGATGACCTGGTAGGCGTCGGAGTTCTCGATGCGGAAGGCATCGAGGTAATTCTCGCCGGTGTATACGAAATAGTCCTTCGGCCTTATCCCGGTTCCCGCGATCAGCCCGAAGAAGCTGCCTTCCAATGACCCGGGGCCGGCCTTAGAAAGGGCGGAAAGGCAATACGAGGCATACTCCTCCTCGGCCATTGAATCGAACCGGCTTTGATGGGCCGAGAGGCTCGTGCCGAACGAGCTCGCTAGGATAAGGCAGAACGCCAAACAGGCCAGCTCGACCAATAGGATCGAGAAAAGCGCCTTCCTGTCGAGGAATAGCCGCAAGAAGAAATACCGAAACGACTTGGCCGCGTCCCGAATCGCCCTACCCAAGCCGCGGAAATTCAAAACGAGGCCCTCCCGTAGGCTTTTTTCACCCCTCCAAGCAGCAAGATGGCGAAGATGAGGCTAACTGAGACGTTTGCGTATGTCGGGGCGTAGCAGCCGCCGCTGCATCCTAGCATCAGCCCGGAGAAAGGCATGGCCGAATAGGCGAGCGCAGACCGGAATTCGAACGCCGGCGTCTTGGCGATGCCAAACGACAACGCCAATGGCAGGACGAAGGCGCAGAAAGGAAGGACGCAGCATAGCAATGGGCTCCGAAAGGCCAAGGCGCACGCCCCGACCATCGAGGCGGAGATAAGGCATCCTATCCCCGAGAGGGGGAAGGACAGAAGCGCGGCCAAATACGACGGGCACTCGACGATCCTCTCCCCATCCTGGATAAGGAAGGACATGCCAAAGAGGGGGATGGAGGAAAGGAAGAGGTAGAGGAAGGCCAGGAAAAGCAGCGAAAGCGGGAGCAGCAAGGCCGAAAGGAGGGAACCGGAGAAGGCCTCGCTTCGGCTTAGCCCGCCTTGGAAGACGTTCTTGATGGCCCCATCGGCGATGTCTTTGCCAAAAAGCAGGTACCCGAAGAACACCCCCAGCGCGGGGCCAAGGAAGGGGAAGGCGGTGGTTAGCGTGAACAGGCAGACGCTCGAATACCCTAGCCCCTTAACCAGATTGCTCTCATTCAGGTACATATACCTGGCGGTGCCGTTATCTAGGAAGAAACGGTCGAAGGCGGTGAGGCAGAGGTATCGCGACTCGCTGATCGATCCCTGGCTAAGAAGGACGCCGGATTGCTCCACCGACTGGCGGCTTAGCAGCAGGCTGAAGGCGAGGTCGCCTTCCGTCGAGACCATGGGCAGGAAGGACGCCAAAGCGGAATAGGCGGCCAATCCGGCTAGGCAAAGGAAGAGGAAGAAGAGTATGTAGCGGAGGTATTCCCTGGCCTGGACGGCCTTATACCTCATAACCCTGGCGGTCATTCTATCTCCCCGGAGGAGGCGAATTCGACGAAGCGCGCGAACAGATCGTCGCCCTTTGGGTCGGAAGTCGAGTAGACTATCCGGCCGCGGTCGATCATGTAGGCGGAGTCGACGAAGCTCTGCAGCTCCCTTATCTCATGGGAGGAGACAAGAACCGCCGCCCCGTCTTCCGCCATCTCCCGTATGAGCCTCTCGAAGACCATCACAGTGATGGGGTCGACGCCGTTGAACGGCTCGTCGAGCACCAAGCAGGACGGCCTCGACATGATCGCGAGGGCGAAATATAGCCTTTGCCGCATCCCAAGGGAATAAGTCGCGTACCGGTCCTTCGCCCTTTTTGATAGCCCAACTTGGGAAAGGGCCCAATTGACATCCGGCTTCCGGCTTGGTGGGAAAAGCGAGGCGATGATGGAAAGGTTGTCCAGCCCGCTTAGGTGCGGGTAGAAGCTCGGCTCCTCTATCATAAAGCCGCAGTCGCCATCCCCTTCCTTCCCTACTTCAAGCGTACCCGAATCCGGCCTAACCAGCCCGACCATCATCTTCATCAAGGTGGATTTTCCAGCCCCATTGGGGCCAATAAGAGCAGCGATCTCGCCGCTATTGACCAGCAGCGTAATCCCGCGAACGGCCTCTATTTTCCTAAATCTCTTGCTGACGGAAGAGCATTTGATCGTCCCCTAATCCGGCTGATATCCCCTTTTCATTCTATTGTAGCCGCCGTCGGCCAAAAAACTAGCTATGTTTGTTCAGCTTTTCCCTGCGCAATTCGCGCTTGGCCAGGAAATAAAGCAGCACATCCACCCCAAGCAAGGCCAAGATCAGGAAGCGGCTGGCGATGTCGATTGCCTTCTCCCCTAGCGGGGCGGCAGCGAAGAAGCTGCAGACGAAATCGATGGCGAAGTAGCCGATCACCGGGAAAAGGAAAGCTAGCCTTCCTTTGGCCGCGAATAGGCAAAACGGCACGATGAAGGCAAGCACCAGCAGGCTAACGAGTATCGGGGTGAAGCCCGGCAGATACTGTTCCAGCGCCCCCACCAGCCCAAGGCGGAGCGACCCGCCATAGGGGACCTCGAAATAGGACAGGAACTCGCTTATAAGCGAAAGCAAAGCCCCGATAATCGGGGCTAATGTCAGCTTCTGGTAGGCTATTAGGAGGCGGTCGAACCTCAAGATATCTTCGCCACGCGCACCTGCACCTCCAGCGGCACGGTGTCGCAGGAAAGGGCGATGGCGGAGGCGACCTCCTTCTGGATGGCGGTGGCCAAGGTCTGCACCGGGGCGTCGACCGAGACGTCGATGTCGATCTTCACGATGGCCTTGCCCTCGCGGGTGAGCGAGACCTTGACGCCCCGCTCGATGGAGAAGAGCGCCTTCTTCTTGCTGACGGCCACCCCGGCGAAGGTCTCGACGGCATAAGAGGCCACCGAGGCGATGGCGTTGCGCGAGATGCCTAGCTTCCCAAGCCGGGAATAGTTATTGATGAGGACGTAGTCTTTCATATGCGAATTCTACTTCTTCGGCAGGAAGGAGGCAATCCTCTGGGCCACCTTCTCCGGGGTGAAGCCGTATTCGGCGAGGACCTCATCGGCCTTCCCCGAGGCCCCGAAGTCGTCGACCCCGATGTTAAACTTGGCGTATTTGCCCCACCCGTAGGTCGAGCCCATCTCGAGGCTGACCCGCTTGGCATAGGGGGTGGATAGGAGCTTCTTGGCGTAGGAGGGGTTCTCGTCTAGTAGCCTTAGGCAGGGGGCAGAGATGACCTCCATGACGTAGCCGCGCTTGATGAGGATATCGGCGGCCCGCAAGGCCAAGGAAACCTCCGATCCGGTGGCGATTATCGTGACGTCGGGCTTGTCGCGCTTGGGCTCGAGCACCTTATAGGCGCCTAGGGCCACCTTGGCGGCGTCGGTCGCCTCTAGCACCGGCAAGGCCTGGCGCGTAAGCGCTATGGCGGTCGGGGTGCGGCGGCTCTTGAAGGCGATGGCGTAGGCCCCCTCGGCCTCCTTGGCGTCGGCCGGGCGGATGAGGTTGAGGTTGGGCATCGCCCTTAGGGCGGCTAGTTGCTCGATCGGCTCATGGGTCGGCCCATCCTCCCCCACCGCGAGCGAATCGTGGGTGAAGAGGTAGATGGCGGGCAGATGCTCGAGCGCCGCCATCCTGATCGCGGCCTTCATGTAGTCGGAGAAGACCAGGAAGCAGGCGCAGTAGGAAAGCAATCCGCCATGGAGCAATATGCCGTTTTGGGCGGCGGCCATGGCGAACTCGCGGATGCCATAGCGCATGTCCCCGCCTTCGGGGAAGCGCTTGAGCCCCTTGACGTCGGTCTTGGTCGAGCCGGCCACGTCGGCCGAGCCCCCGATGCACCAGGGTATGGCCTTCCTATATAGGGCGAGCATGGCCCCGGAGCTGCTCCGGGTGGCCTCCGATTTCACGGCCGATATATCGCGGCTGGGCAATTCGCCGACATCGCGGGCCAAGGCCCTCTTGTAGACCTCGAAGTCCTTCTTGTGGTCCTTCTGGTAGGAAAGCAGCTCGTTTTGGTAGCGGGCGAAGGCCTTCTTGCCGCGGGCGGCGAAGGAATCGCGGAGGTCGGCGTAGGCCTCCTCGGGGACGACGAACTCGCCCCAGGAGACGCCGTATACCTTCTTGGCGTGCTGCCCATCCTCCTCGCCTAACGGCTCGCCGTGCACCTTGTTGGTGCCCTGCTTCTCCGATCCATAGCCGATGATGGTGTTCATTATGATGAGGGTCGGGAGGGCGCGGCTGCGCTTGGCCTTGGACAGGGCCTCGGAGACGTCCTCGACCTTGTTGCCGTCCTTTATCTCGAGGACGTTCCATTCCGAGGCGAGGAAGCGCCCCTTGATGTCCTCGGTGAGGGAGTCGGTGGTCGGCCCATCGAGGGTCGAGCCGTTGCGGTCGTAGATGACGATGAGTTTATTCAGGCGAAGATGCCCGGCCAGCGAGATGGCCTCCTGGGAGATGCCCTCCTGCAAATCGCCGTCGCCGCATAGGCAATAGGTGAAATGCGAGCAGAGCCGCTCCCCCTCGGGGTAGGCGCTGCGGATCGCCTTCTCGGCGATGGCCATGCCGACCGCCTGGGCGAGCCCCTGCCCCAATGGGCCGGAGGTCGCGTCGACGCCCGGGGTGTGCCCGTATTCGGGGTGTCCCGGGGTCTTCGAGCCGAGCTGGCGGAAGGACTTGAGGTCGTCCATCGATAGGGGGTAGCCGGAGACGTGGAGCAACGCGTAAAGCAGGCTGCTCGCGTGGCCGGAGGAGAGCACGAAGCGGTCGCGGTTTGGCCAATCCGGGTGCTCTGGGTCGGCGATTAGGTGGTCGCGGAAGAGGGCATACAGGGCCGGGGCGGCGTCTAGCGCCATCCCGGGGTGCCCGCTTTTGGCGCGGTTGATCTCGTCGATGACCAGCGCCCTGATGGCGGCTACGGTCAGCTTGGGGTCGTGCTTCTTCTCCATTTGCTTTCCCTCCTATGGGATATGTGGTCTATTGACTATATTATTCCCCTTTTTTGACCTCGATTGCCAATGCTTCGAGCTGATCGGGGTCGACTGGGGACGGGGCGTGGGAGAGTGGATCGCCGGCGGAGAGGTTCTTCGGGAAGGCGATGACGTCGCGGATGTTGTCGGTCCCGCAGAGGATCATCGATAGCCTCTCCAGCCCAAAGGCGATGCCGCCGTGCGGCGGGGCGCCATAGCGGAAGGCGTCGATGAACCAGCCGAACTTGTTCTTCACGTCCTCGTCGGTGAGGCCGAGGAGGCGGAATATCTTCCACTGGATGTCGTGGTCGTAGATGCGGAGGGTTCCCCCGCCGGCCTCATATCCGTTGATGACGATGTCGTAGGCGTAGGCGAGCACTTCCTCCGGCTTGCTGTCTAATAGCGGCAAATCCTCGTCGCGGGGACGGGTGAAGGGATGGTGCTCGGCCACGTATTTGCCGGGCTCCCCCTCGACCGGGTCGAACATCGGGAAGTCGACGACCCAAAGCAGGTCGAAGGTGTTGGGCTTGATGAGGCCAAGATGCTTGGCGAACCAGCTGCGTATGGCGCCCAGCCCGAAGTCGACGTCGCGCCGGTAGGGGCTAGAGGCGAATAGGATCAGCTCATCGTCCTTCATCCCGAGCTTGTCCTTGAGGGCTTGCTTCTGCTCCTCCGAGAGGAACTTCGCGAACGACCCGGAGATCTCGTCCCCCTCGCGCTTGAGGGAGAAAAGCCCCTTGAGGCCGAATTTCCTGGCCTCGGCGTTTAGCTCGTCGAGCAGCTTCCTCGAGATGGCCTTGCCCTGCCCCTCGACGCGGATGGCGCGGACGTAATCGCCCTCGCCCATGCCCGAGAACCCTGATGGATAGACGTATTCCTTGAGATCGAACAGGCATAGCCCATAGCGGGTGTCGGGCTTATCCGACCCATAGAAGTCCATGGCGTCCCAATACTTAATGCGGCGTAACGGCAGCTTGATGTCGACGCCCCTTATCTCCTTGAAGACGCGGGCTAGGAAGCCTTCGTTGAGGGAGAGTATCTGGTCTTGGCTAAGGAAGGAGCACTCCTCGTCGAGCTGGGTGAACTCGGGCTGGCGGTCGGCGCGCAGGTCCTCGTCGCGGAAGCACTTGGCGACCTGGTAGTAGCGCTCGACCCCGCCGACCATGAGTAGCTGCTTCCACAGCTGCGGGCTTTGCGGCAAGGCGTAGAAACTGCCGTGCTTGATCCGGGAGGGCACCAGGTAGTCCCTGGCCCCCTCGGGCGAGGAGAGGTTCAGTATCGGGGTCTCGACCTCTAGGAATCCCTTGGAGTCGAAGTAGTCGCGGAAGATGGAGCAGACCTTGGCCCGGACCTTGAGGTTATGCAGCAAACAGGGGCGGCGCAGATCGAGGTAGCGGTACTGCAGCCTTGTGTCCTCTAGCGCGTCGGTCTGGTCGGCGATGATGAACGGGGTGAGCTCGGCCTTGTTGATGACCTTGATCGAGTCGACGATCACCTCGACCTCGCCGGTCGGCAGGTTCTTGTTCGGGTTTTCCTTCTTGGCGACCTTGCCCTTGGCCTCGATGACGTACTCGCTTTTGACCTCCGGCACCTGCTCTGGGTGGAGGCAGGTCAGCTGGACGATGCCGGTCGAGTCGCGGAGGTCGATGAAAAGCAGGCCTCCTAGGTTGCGCCGATTGGCGACCCAGCCTAGCAGCGTGACTTCCTCTCCTACGTTGGTGAGCCTAAGCTCGCCGTTTCCCATGGTTCTTTCCATAAATTCCCTCTTAGTGATGATGGTGCTCGGCTTCCCCGAATAGGGAGTCGAGCTTATCCTGGAGCTCCTCGATCCTCACGGTGAGCTGCTCCTTCTTGCGCAGGTCCTTGAGCTGGACCTCGCCTTTCTCGAGCTCTTCCTCGCCATAGATGACGGCGTATCTCGCCTTGGCCCGCTCGGCCTTCTTGAAGTAGGAGCCGAGCTTGCCTAGCGCATAGGGGGCGAGGCAGGAATAGCCAAGCGCCCTAAGCTGCTCGGCTAACCGCGGGGTGTCCTCCTGCGCCTTCTCCCCAAGCGGCATCAGGTAGAGGTCGGCGCCCGAATAGAGGTCATCAAGCAGCCCGTTGTCCCGGCATACCGAGTAGAGCCGCTCGACCCCGAGGGCGAAGCCGACGCCGTGGTCGCATTCCTTCGGACCCCCGAGCTCGCTTAGTAGCCCATCATAGTGGCCGCCGCCGAGCAAGGCGCCGTAGTCCTTGCCTTCCTTCGACTTGGCGTGGACCTCGAAGACGACCTGGCCGTAGTAGTCGAGCCCCCTCACCAGCGTCGGGTCGATCTCATACGAGATCCCGATGTCGTTTAGTATCGACAATGTGAGGTAGAACCGCTTCTGGTCCTCATCGGATAGGAAGTCGGACATCTTGGGCGCGCCTTTGGCGATCTCCTGGTCCGCCTCGACCTTGCAGTCGAGGATACGCAACGGGTTGAGCTTGAGGCGCTCCTTGCAGTCGTCGCACATCGAGTCGATCTTGGGCGCGAAGTATTCGACCAGGGCATCGCGGTAGCGCTTCCTGGTCTCTGATGTCCCTAAGGTGTTGACCAACAGCTTCACGTCCTGGAACCCGAGCATGTCGAGCACCCGGACGGCGAGGGCCATGACCTCGGCGTCGAGGTAGGCGGAATCCTCCCCCACCGCCTCGATGCCGGCCTGGCGGAACTCGCGGTACCTCCCGAGCTGCGGCCGCTCATAGCGGAACACCGGCCCGCAGTAATATAGCTTCAATGGCAGATCCGGGGTCGCGTAGAGCTTGTTCTCGACGATGCTGCGCATCACCCCGGCGGTGAACTCCGGCCGGAGGGTCAAAGACCTATCCCCTTTGTCGAGGAAGGTGTACATCTCCTTCCTGACGACGTCGGAGCCCTCCCCCGTGGAGCGGGAGAAGACCTCGGTGTGCTCGATGACCGGGACTTCCATCGGCTTGAAGCCGTATAGCTCGGCCACCGCGGAGAAAACCTCCTCGATGTACTGGTAGGCATAGGCCTCGTCGCCGTATAGGTCGTGGGTGCCCTTCACTGCTTGTATCGCCATGTCGAATAGACTCCTTGTTGGATTTCGTGCTGATTATAGCCCGCCTTAAGGCGGGGGGCAACGTCAATGGGTCACGCGGTTGACCGAGAAGACGCCTTTGACCCCGAGCAGATCGGCGAAGCAGTCGGACAGCGTCTTGGCGTTGGGGACGGAGACGGTGAGCGAGACGATGTCGTTCATCGTGGCCTGGATGAGTTTGGCCGACATCTGGCTCACCCCGACGCCCTTGGCGGCGAAGCACTGCAGTATGTCGGCGACCAGCCCCGCCCTGTCGTTGGCGTAGACCTCGATGTCGACGGAATAGGTCGATATCCCGAGGTCGGGCCGCCACTCAGCGTCGATGAGCCGTTTCTTCTCGGAGGCCACGTTGGGGCAGTTGCGCCGGTGGATGGTTATCCCCTTGCCCTTGGTTATGTAGCCGACTATGTCGTCGCCTGGTATCGGGGAGCAGCATTTGCCGAGGGTGATCGCGAGCCCTGAGGTGGCCCCGGAGATGAGCACCGGGTTGTTCGAGGAGTCGGTCTTGGATTTCGAGGACCGCTTGAACTCGAAGCCCGGCTTCTTCCTGATGCGCAGGAAATCCATGATGGAGGAGACCGAGGGGTTCTTTAGGGCCACCATCGAATAGAGGTCCTCCATCGAGTCGAAGTGGTATTCGTTATGCATCTTCTCCGAGTCGAGGAGCTTGTTCATCTCCGACTCTTCGGAGATTCCGGCCTCCTTGAAGGAGTCGAGCAGTATCTGGCGGCCTTGCTTGATCCTCTCCTGCTTGGCCTGCTCCGCGTCGCGCTTCTGCAGCGCGCGGCGGATGTTGCTCTTCGCGTAGCTGGTCTTGGCGATCTCGAGCCAGGAGTCGTTGGGCCCCGGGCTGGTCTTCGAGGTACGGATCTCGCAGACGTCGCCGGTCTTGAGCACCGTGTTTAGCGGCACCAAAGAGCCGTTGACCACCGCCCCGACGGCCGAATCGCCGACCTTGGTGTGGATCTTGTAGGCGAAGTCGAGGGTGGTCGCCCCGGCCGGGAGGTCGATAACCTTGCCGAGCGGGGTGAAGACGTAGACGTTGGCCCCGAAGATGTCGTTGGAAAGGGCCTCCATGTACTCGGAGGCGCTTTTGCCCTTGGCCTCGCCCGAGAGCGAGACGAAGTCGCGGAACCAGTGCAGCTGCTCCTCGATCTCCTTCTGCTCCTCCTTGGCGTTGTAGTGGCCGCCCTCCTTGTACTTCCAGTGGGCGGCGACGCCGGTCTCGGCGACCTGGTCCATCTCCTCGGTTCTTATCTGCACCTCGAAGATCGATCCGTCGCCGGAGACGATCGAGGTGTGCAGCGACTGGTAGAGGTTGGGCTTGGGCATGGCGATGTAATCCTTGAACCTTCCCGGGATGGGCTTGTAGGTCGAATGGATTATCCCCAGTATCTCGTAGCAGTTGATTACGGTCTTGGTTATGATGCGAATGGCCAAAACATCGTAAATCTCGTCGAAGTTATGGCCCCTCTGATACATTTTCCTATATATCGAGTAGATCGACTTGACCCGGCTCTCGATCCTCACCGGGATCTTGTGCTCGAGCATGATGTCGGCGATGCGCTTCTTCAAGGCCTCGAGGGAGTGCTTGCGGTTCTCGTATTTCTTGTTGACCAGATCGAGTATGGCCTGGTACTTCTCCGGCTCGAGGTACTTAAGGGAGAGGTCCTCGAGCTCGCTTTGGATGGTCGAGATACCAAGACGGTGGCAGATCGGGGTCAATACCTCGATCGTCTCCTTGGCCAGGCCCTTCTGGCGCTCGGGGGAAAGCGAGTCGAGCGTCCGCATGTTGTGGAGCCGGTCGGCCAGCTTGACGATGATGACCCTGACGTCGTTGGCCATCCCGAGGAATATCTTCCGGTGGTCCTCCGCCTCGAAGTCGGCGGCGGTCATCCTTGAGAGCTTCATCCGCTGGATCTTGGTCAAAGAGTCGACGATCTTCGCCACGTCCTCGCCGAAGCGCTGCTGGATGTCCTCGATGGTGGCGTCGGTGTCCTCGACCACGTCATGGAGCAATCCGGAGGCGATGGTCGCCGGGCCCGACTGCAGGCTGGCTAGGATATAGGCCACCTCGATCGGGTGGTGGATGTAGGGCTCGCCCGATTTGCGGAACTGGCCCTCGTGCTTCTGCTTGGCGAATTGGTAGGCGTCCTCGATCATCTTCCGGTCGGCGGGATTGGTGATGTAGGTGCAATACCGCTCCTTGAGGTCCTCGAAGGTGTGCATCGGGTAGCCGCCGTTGGGCAGCAATGTCTTCTCTTGTTTGCTTTCCATGGTTCTAGATTATAGCAGTCTATAGGAATTTGCGTAGAAAGTGAGGCTGGCCCGGCCCATCTTCTTGCTAAGCGAGAACGTCCCGGAGAAGGCGATCTTACCCATCTGGGGGAGGTCTTTGCGGAACAAGGAGAACGAGAACACCCTGACCCCTTTGCCTAGCGGGGTGCACAGCCGCTCGGTCTTGGAGTAGAGCAATGAGGCGGCGTCCATGGTCAGCTCGAACACCGGCTCGGGGTGGTCGACGCCAAAGGGGGCGAAGCTCCTTATCACGCGGTAGGAGTCGAGGTTGGCCTCGGAAAGCCCCATCGGAATGCTGGGCAGCGGCTCGTCGTCTAGCTTATCCAAGGAAGCGCAATAGGACAAAAAGCGGTCCTTCAGCAGCCCCAGATTGGACTCGCTTAGGCTCAGCCCCGCCGCCTTCTGATGGCCGCCGAAGCTATATAGCGAGTCTTTTATCGGCTCGACCATCTCCGCGCAGTCGAAGTCGCCTTTGCCGCGCATCGATCCGACGTAGTAGCCGGGATGGGCATAGGATTTGCTTAGGATCAAAGACGGCTTGCCGGTCTTCTCTAGCAGCCGGTTGGCCAATAGGCCATTGAGCCCCTCGATGAGGTCGCTGAGCTCGAAGCAGCCGGGGGCGCTTGGGTCGACCTTGGCCTTGCCCTCGGCCTCGTTGCTCAGCGCCTTGCGCTTCTCGTTGTCTTCCTTTAGCAACGCGAATGCCGGCCCGGGGTCGTCTTTTAGGCGCGCGAAATACGGGATGAGGGTCCTTGCCTTATGCCCCACCTCGATCCGCCCGACGGCGTTGATCGCGGGGATGCACCTTAGCGAGAGGGCCCGCTCATCGATGAGCTCGGAGTCGGCGAGCCGGCATATCCTATCCCCCACCCCTTGCCGAGACAGTCGGTTGGCCAAAGAGACGAGCAAGGCGTTCTCGCCCTTCATCGGCATCATGTCGGAGACGACCGAGGTCGCCCCCATGAAAAGCGATTCCTCGTCGACCTTGCCCAATAGCAAGCACGAGAAATAGAAGCATAGCGCCCCAGCTGAGGTCTTGACGCTTAGGCTTTGCAGCAATCGGTCGTGGATAAGCGCCCTCGAGGGAGGCAGGGCCGCGGGCAGATCGTGGTGGTCGATGACGATGGTCTCGACGCCCTTGTCGAGGAGGAAGGCGATCTGCTCCAGGCAGCTCACCCCGTTGTCGACGCAGATCAGCAGCCGATACCCGGCACGGAGTATCTTCTTGGCGTTCTCCATGGTGAGGCCGTACCCATCGGTGTAGCGGCTGGGGATGAAGAAGTCGAACTTAGCCCCCAGCAGCGATAACGCCCGGGCCATTATCGAGGTGGCCATGATGCCATCGCAGTCGTAGTCCCCGTAGATCAGGATCTTCTGTCCTTCCCTGATGGCCTCGGCTACGCGGGACTTCGCCTCGAGGGCGGCGAGGCTTTTCGAAAGCGATGGGAGGTAAGAAAAGGAGGGTTCCCGGCAAATGCGGGCATATCCCTCCTCATCAAGAGAATAATATCGCTTCAGTCTTTCCTTCAGGCTATCCATCAGTCGTTGATCCCGATGAACACGGCCTCTTCCGGCTCCGAGCCCTTCTTCTTCATGAGCTGGCCGCCGACCTTCTTCTTGTGCTTGGCCTTGTGCTTGGGCTGCATCTTGGAGAAGAGCTTCACGAAGGCTATCTCAAGAAGCGGGTAGACGCACAGCACCAAGGCGAGGGCGAAGAACACGCCCAGGAGCACGTTGAGGTAGGGATAGGCGTAGGCCGCCGGGCCGAAGGCGAAGAACACCAACGCGAGGTAGGCCATGAAGACGGACAGCAGGAAGGCGTTGCCGGCCTCGATGCCGGTGGCGCGCTTAGCGGCGTCGCGGCGGATGTCGAGGGCGGAGAGGGTCTTGTCGCGGTTGAAGCGCACCAGCTCCTTCTCCCTATCGGCGGTGTATATCGCAAGTAGGAAGCTAAGCAGCGCGGCCCCAAGGCAGCCGATGGCGACCAACGGGGTCACCGACATCCTGGTGAAGACGAAGAACGACAGGCACACGTAGCTCGAGGCGGCGGAGATGAGCAGCGCCGATAGCCCGCGGGACGGCCGGTACCTGAGCATCATGTAGATGCCCGATAGCAGCATGCCAAGGCCAAGTCCGAGCGAGAACTGGCCGATGTCGGGCTGGGAGACGCTCGGGACGACGGTCGCGAACTCGGCGGTGAACAGATCCTCCTCGGAGACCAGCTCGTTGAGGATGTAATCGCTGATGGCGTCGTTTAGTCCGATCTCGACCGGCTCGCCGAAGGTGAGGTGGCCATCGTCGCCGAGGACGTCGGCGTAGCTGACCTCATAGAGGGCCTCGGCCCCGTTATCCCCGTAAAGCGGGAAGTATTCGGACAAAGTGATCTGGTAGTACCACCAATAGTAGGTGGTGCCGGTCCCGGCGTCGGCGGTTACATAGACCGCCTTCGGGGTATCGGAGAGGGTCACGTCGGTGGATAGCTCCTCGATGGTCTTGTCGCCGATCTTGATGGCGGACAGCAGGTTGGGGTTGCCATTCGCGTCTTCCCCGGTTATCGATTCGATGCCGGAAAGGCTCGCGACGTTGATGCTGTCCTCGGAGTCGGAGCGGACCGAGATGTGGAGGACGGTCTCCTCTTGGCGGTAGGCGGAGTCGTTATAGATGTTGCCGGAGTTGGTGACCCCGAACCCGATCATCGTGCCGATGCCGGCGAGGATGAACAGGGCGGTCAATATGCCCACGTAGATCTTCCCCTTGGAGAAGTCGTGGTTGGCGAAGGGGCCGAAGTAGGTCTGCTTCTCCTCTTTCATGAGGTCGGGGATCTTCTTCGAATCGACGTGCAGCTGCTTGGGGAAGCTCGACTGCATCGTGGAATCGGTGCAAAGCAGGTAGCTCGCGATCCGGGTGAATATTAGGTTTACCAAGGTGGCGAAGAAGCCGCCGAAGACCAACACGACGCCGGCTTTCGAGGCGAGGTCGCCCGCGAGGAAGTAGACGAAGATGCCGATGATGATGGCGACTATGCCGGCATCGACGGTCGGCCAGACGGCCTTCTTGCCGGCCTCCTGGTTGGCTTTCTTGAGGGTGCGGCCCTTGTAGAGCTCATCCTTGAGCTTCGAGGAATAGTATAGCGATCCGAATAGCGATAATCCGGCGACCAGGGCCAAGGCGAGCAAGGCGGCGATGTTGAACTGGCTGCCGAAGGCAACGAAGGTCCCGAAGGCGGCGAAGACGGATAACGCCAACGCCGAGACGTGGGCCAGGGCGAAGATCCTATCGAACAGCGCGGCGATTATCGCGATGATGGCGAAGCCGACAATAACGCAGATCAGCGTCCTTCCGAATGCCGGGGATACGGAGTAGTTCCCGATGGTGACCAATTGCTCGACGGTCGCCGGGGTGTCGGCGGAATAGGTGAAGTTGAGCCGGTATTCGCCAAGCGAGGAGGCGTTTACCATGTTGCGGAGGAAGACCGCGGCCTCATAGGCCTCCTTGGTCTTGGTCGGGTCGTATTGGCCATCGCTGGTGATGGCCTCCGACGCCGGGACGAGCTGGAGGTAAGGGGTCTCCTTGTCCTCGTCGCCATCGGCATACCAGACGGCGTTGTCGCTGGCGGTGCTCTCGACGGTCAGGATGCGGGACTGCACGTTGGGGTCCTCGCTGGCCTGGGAGTACTCATCGCCCTCCTGCCGGTTGGCCCAGACGACCAGTAGGGTCGAGGTCCCCTCGGTGGTTTCGCCGGTGGTCTCGTCGGTGGTCGACTCGGTGGTGTTGTCGTTGCAGTAGGTTATCAGGTTGAGGAAGGCTTCCTTGTATTCGTCGCCCTCCTGCAGGGGAACGACGACGACCGGGACCTTGTATTGCCCCATGTCGATGTTCTCGATGCGGGCTTCCTGCCCGTCGATGATGTCGGAGAGCACGTCGGCGTCCGGGTAATCATCGTGGGTGGTGTCGGAGGCGCCGAGCTCGTAGTCCTGGCCCGAGAAGGAAAGGTACTGCTCGAGGTAGGAGTACTGGGTCTGGCTCGAATCGGCGGCGCGCAAGGTGACGGCGATGGTGTCGTATCCCTCGGTGGAGACGTCGTATTCGCTCATCCCCCAGGTGTTGAGCCTCTCCGAGACGGTGTCGGCCAAATCCTCGATGACGGGGTTGCCCGAGGCATCGATGTCGGTGGAGTCGAGGAAATCCGAGTAATTGCCGTCAAGCGACCCCTCGACGTAGTGCGACGCCTTGAAGTAGAGGGTCTTGCCCTGGGCATAGGCCAAATCGGCCTCCATCCCCTCGATCGTCGGCGCCACCGAGGCCCCAACCCCGATAAGCGCGGCTGCGCAGAGGATGATGTAGGATATATATCGGCGCATGTTTCTTCCTTTCGAATTCGGCTGAATTATAAATAATTCACGCGACTTTTAAAAGCATACTATCGAGATTATTGCCCATCAAGAGACAATTGGGCGTCTTTGCCCCGCCGTTTTGAGGCAAAACATCGATGCCATCTAGAAAAGCAGCATCTGATGCGTGATGTGCAGATGGGCGTAGGCCTTCTCGGTGGCGACCCTTCCGCGCGGGGTGCGGTTGATGAGGCCCGACATGAGCAGGTAGGGCTCGCAGACGTCCTCGAGGTTATCGACCTCCTCCCCGATCGAGGCGGCGATCGACTCAAGGCCTACCGGGCCGCCCCGGAACCTCTCGATTATGGTGCGGAGGTACTTGACGTCGACCTCATCTAGCCCCAGGTCGTCTATGCGCAGGGCGGAGAGGGCCTTGTCGGCCTCCTTGGTGGAGACGACGCCCTTCCCCTCGACGGTGGCGAAGTCGCGGACCCGGCGGAATAGCCGGTTGGCGATCCTCGGGGTCCCGCGGCTGCGCTTGGCGAGCAGATGGGCCGCGTCTTCCTCGATCGGCGTCTTCAATACCCGCGAGGTCCGCATGATGATCTGGAAAAGCTCGTCCTCGGAATAGAAATCTATCTTCATCGAGATGCCAAACCTCGCCCGAAGAGGGGCGCTTAGCCCGCCGCTTCGGGTCGTCGCGCCCACCAAGGTGAACGGGGGCAGCGGCATGGTTATCGACCGGGAAGAGCCGGATTGGCTCACCACTATCGAGAGCGAGAAGTCCTCCATGGCCCCATATAGTACCTCCTCCACAGCACGGGGGAGGCGATGGATCTCATCGATGAAGAGGATGTCGCCCGGCTCGAGCTCGGAGAGGATGGCGGCGAGGTCTCCCGGGCGCTCGATCGAGGGCCCGTTGACGAGCTTCACGTGCCCGCCCATCTCGTTTCCGATGACGTAGGCCAAGGTGGTCTTGCCCAGTCCCGGCGGGCCATATAGCAAGGTATGGTCGAGGCATTCGCCGCGGCTTTTGGCGGCTTGGATGAAGACCGAAAGGTTGGCCTTATTGGCCGATTGCCCGATGTATTCGTCCAGGGTCTGCGGGCGGAGGGTGAGCTCGCTTTGCTCCTCCCCCTTCTTGCGGTGGGCGTCCAATAATGAGTCTTTCATTGCCTGTGCAGTTTCTTAAGCGCCATCCGGAGCACCTCCCCGGAATCGAGCCCCGGCTCGGATATCGAGGCCAGCGCGTCGTCGATCTCCTTCGACTTGAAGCCGAGCTGCTTCAGGGCGGACTTCACCTCGTCGTACATCGTGGCGTTGGCCGTCCCGGAGGTGACGAGCTTCCCCTGGAGGTCGAGTATTATCTGGGCCGCGGCCTTGGGGCCGATGCCCGGCAGCTTCTTCAAATAGGCGGTGTTGTTGCTGTATATCGCCTTGAAGAGGTCCTCGGGGTTGGTTTTAGAGAGGGCCGAGAGGGCCGTCTTGGGGCCGATTCCCTTCACCGAGATCAGCGACTGGAAGGCCTCCTTCTCGAGCTTGGATGAGAACCCGACCAGGAAATGGTCGTCCTGGGTGATGGACTCGTGGCAATAGAGAAAGGCCTCCTGCCCGAGGCGATATTCCTCGGGGCGGGCGACCAAAAGCTCGTAGGCGATGTCCCCGAGGTCGATGGCGACGCGGTCCTTGCCGAGGTCGCAGATGATTCCCTTAAGCGAATAGATCATAGGCTAAGCAGGTAGATGATGGCGAATAGCAGCAATGCGGCGGCGATGAATAGCGGCGCCGACAGCGACAATATGTCCTTTTTCCCGCCCATGGTTGAATTATAGAGCAAATCGCGGCGCTATGAAGCGTAGACGAACTCGAATTCGCCGATCCGCACCGTGTCGCCGTCCTTGGCGCCCTTTTCCTGCAGCGCCTGCTCAACCCCAAGCTTGTCGAGGTAGGAGAGCAGCCTCGCCACGCCTTGGTCGGTGGATAGGTTCATCAATGCGTATTGCCCCATCACCTGCTCGCCCTCGATGACGAATAGGTTGGCCGACGGGCGCTTTATCACGAACGGCGGCTGCAGCTTGGTGGCGTCGTATACCTTCTCCTCCGACAGCTCCACTTTCTGAGGGAAAACCGGGGTATTGCGGAGAAGCTCGGCGCATTTGTAGAGCAATTCCTTCACGCCTTCCTCGGTGTAGGCGCTTAGCCCAATCGATGGATGCCCGAGCTTTGCGTCGAATTCGGCCTTCCGCTCCGCGGCCCCCTCCTCGTCCATCTTGGAGGCGACGACGATCTCCGGCCTATCCTCGAGCCCGGCTCCGTACTCGGTGAGCTCCTTGCGGATCTTGAGGTAGTCCTCATATGGGTCGCGCTCGCCCGACATCGACACCAGATGCACCAGCACCCGGCACCGCTCGATGTGGCGCAAAAACGCGAACCCGAGGCCCTTTCCCTGGCTCGCCCCCTCGATGAGGCCCGGCATGTCGGCGACCACGAACTGCTCGGAGCGGTCCGGGGTGGTGGCGACGCCGAGGTTCGGCACCAAGGTGGTGAATGGGTAGTCGGCGGTGACCGCGTTGGCGTGGGAAAGCAGGTTAAGCAAGGTCGACTTGCCAACCGATGGGAAGCCGATGAGCCCCACGTCGGCGAGGAGCTTAAGCTCGAGCACCAAGCGGCGGCGCTCCCCCGGGTGGCCGTTCTCGGCGAACCTCGGGACGCGGAGCCGCGAGCTCTTGAAGCAGGCGTTGCCCTTCCCGCCCCGACCGCCTTTGGCGGCGAGGTAGGTCGCCCCATCCTCGCTTAAATCGGCCTCTATCCGGCCGGAGGCCTCGTCGATGACGACGGTGCCGCAGGGGACGAGCGCGTAGACGTCGGGCTTGGATTCCCCAAAGCGCAGCTTCTTGTCGCCCTTCCCGCCGTCCTCGGCGGCGATGACCTTCGAATGGCGGTACGCCAAAAGGGTGTTTATCGACTTGTCGGCCTTGATGTAAACCGAGCCCCCGCGGCCCCCATTGCCCCCATCGGGGCCGCCCTTGGGCATGTTCTTCTCCTGCAGGAACGAGATGGCCCCGTCCCCGCCTTTGCCGCTCCTTACTTCGATCACGGCTCTATCTATGAGCATCGATGGCCTCCCTCTCCTGCTTGGTCAGGATGTAGTTCTTGCGGTTCTTCTTGATCCGGCCGAGGTCTTTGGAGAATTCCTTCGAGCTTTTGGCGAAGGGGATCGAGGTCCCCTTCTCGTCGTTTAGCCAGATCACAGGTATCGATATCAGCCGGAACTTGTTGAGGCAAAGGAAATAGCAGTGCTCGACGTCGTAGGCGATGCCGTCGATCATCTGCCTTTTGGCCATCGCCTTGGCGACCGGGTCGCGGAAGCACTTGAAACCGCACTGGGTGTCGCCGACCCCTTTCATCCCGAACCTCATCTTGACCATGGATTTGGACACGAAATGCCCAAGTTTGCGAAGCAGCGGCCGCTTGTTGGTTATTGAGCGGCGGTCGTCGCGGTTGCCGAGGAACGCATCGTAATCCCCGATGCGCGGGTAGATCGCGTCGAAGGCCCGCAGGTCGGTGGCGAGGTCGGCGTCGAAGACTAGGTCGTAGTCGCAGCTAGATTCCAATAGCCCCCGGCGCACCGCCCTTCCCTTGGCCCCGATGGGGTCGAAATCGAGCAGATGGCAGTTGGCCGGAAGGGCCATGAAACCCTCCTCGAGCAGTTTACGCTGCTCATCGCTAGACCCGTTTGGCACGACGATTACGTCGTAGGTTAGCCCCTTCTTGGAGTCGAAGAAAGGAAGCACCTTCTGCTTGAGGTTATTGAGCAATGCCTCGGATTGGTCCTTGACCGGGATGATGATGGATAGCTTCATACCTGCATAGATTATAGCACCGAGGGCAAAAGGAAAAGCCCCGGCTACTGCCGAGGCTAATCGGTTTTGCCTATTCCTGCACCACGATGGCGCTTAAGGCGGGCAGGCTCGACTGCGTCGCCCCGTTATAGGAGGCGAGGACGGTGCCTTCCAACCCATAGGCGGACATGGCCGTGTTGTTGAAGTTGATCGCGACCTTGATCTTGACGTCGCCGAGGGTCCTGGTGAAGCAGAGCACGTTGGCGGCGAGGTTGCCGGAGGCGAAGTTGCTGGCCTCGATGTCCCCGGTTATGAGGGCCGGGGTCGAGTTCTTGAGGGCGATGAACTTCTTCATCGTCGACAAGGTCGAGTTCGGGTCCTCCAGCTGGTCGGCGACCGATTTGACGGTGCCCGAGGCGTTGAAGGAATCGAGGGCGACCTCCATGCCCGAGCCGGTGACCCCGTACTCGGTGGCGAGGCTGCCATCCCCCACCTTCTGGCCCTGCGCCCACTTCATCGGCTGGCGGTAGGCGAGGTCGGCGTAGTCGCTCTGGGCGTCCTTGCCGTCCGGGAAGTTGCCGGTCAGGCCGATCTCGTCGCCGTAGTAGACCCAGGTGAGGCCCGGGAACATGAGCTCGGCGATCTTGACGAGGTTGGAGGAGGCCAGGTACTTGGCGTAGTTGTAGGCGTTGACGCTGCCCTGGGCCTGGATGCCCGAGGTGTTGCCGGTGCCGGCCACGCGGTTGATGACCCTCGCGATGTCATGGTTGGAGGTGAATAGGCCCGGCAACGAGGTGTCGCCGCGGTAGGCGTTGTAGGTGTCGTAGACCGCGGGGAAGTTCCATTGCTTGTCGTTTGCGAGGTTGAATATCCCATCGGTGCCGGCGGTGATGCCGCTGTTGGGGTTCTGGTCGCCCGAGATGGTGTAGATCGAGCTGTTCTGCATGAACCCGCTGGCGGTTCCATAGGCGTTGGTTGAGTTGGTTAGCCCGGTCGCGGCCGCCGAGGTGAGGTTGAAGTAAGAGTAGAAGTCGAACATCGAGTCGAAGGACTCGTAGTACGGCGCGACGTGGTAGGCGTGGCCGTCGAAGTTCTCGCCGACGAAGAACGCCGACGGGTACTTGGTCTTGACGGCCTCGTTGAGCTCATCGAAGAAGTTGAGGTTCTTGGTGAGGTCGCTCGAGTAGTTGCCCGATTCGGAGATGTCGTTGACGATGGTATCGCCCGCAGTCGAGCTGACTTCGTCCTTCATGAAGATGTGCTTCACGGCGTCGAGGCGGAAGCCGTCGACCCCCTTCGCGCACCAGTCTAGGGCCATCTCGATGACGGCGTCCCGGGTGGCGGAGTAGGAGTAGTTGAGCTCCGGCATGCCCGAGCCGAACTTGGCGTAGTAGGAATAGGCGTGGTCGCCGTATGGGTACCAGTAGTTGTCCTCGTTGATATGCTCGCCGTCGGTCAGGTGGTTGCCCCATTGGTAGAATCCGCGGTGCTCCTGGTCGAGGTTGGCGCTGGAGACGAACCAGTTGTTGGCGGTCGAGGTGTGGTTGAGGACGAGGTCCATGATGACCTTCATGCCCCGGCTATGGGCGGCGGTTAATAGCGACTCATAGTCGGCCATCGCCGTGGCCTCGCTCACCACCCCGCCGTTGGCCTTGGCGGCCGGGGACTCCTTCGAGCCGAACTTCGGGTCGACCAAGGTGTAGTCGCTGATGTCGTAGCCGTGGTAGGAGTCGCTTAGCTGGATCGGGGTGAGCCAAAGCGCCTTGACCCCGAGGTCGTCTAGGTAGTCGAGCTTCTGCTCGATGCCGTAGATGTCGCCGAACCCATCACCGTCGGAGTCGGCGAAGCTCGAGACCATTATCTGGTAGCCGACGCCGATCGAGGTGAAGTCGGGCGCGGTGTCCATCTTTTCGTATTTCGCGTCCCAATCGACGTCGTCGTATTTGGAGTCGCCGTAGGTGACGTTGGTCCCGTCGTCGTCGTCGAAGGGGCTCTCGGTCACGGTGATCGGGGTTGGCGAGACGGAAAGCTGGACCCTATCCTGCAATACGAAGACGTGGTAGGCGGTGCCGCCATCTTCTATCGGCAAGGCGTAGTCGGAAAGGGTGACGAAGAGGTTGCTGCCGTCGTTGACCCAGAAGCCCGACCCGCCGGTCCTTGAGCTGGTCCTCACGATCTGCAATCCGACCGAGGTCGAGCCCTCGAAGCTCATCGGGACGGTGAGGAACTGCTTGCTGGCGGAATCCCAGCCCGAATCGTAGGTGGCGGAGAGGTCGATGTCGACGTAGGCCCCGCCGAAGTCGTCGATGGTGGCCTGCGCGCCGGTTTCCTTGCCGACGAAGTCGAACTTATGCCCCTCGGCGGCCTCGGGCCGATAGGGCCAGGCCCAGACGTCCCAGTCGGCGTAGGAGGCGGGAGTGTTGTCGTAGCGGTAATAATGGTAATAGAGGTGGTTGTCCTCACTGCTTTTGGCGAGGTCGGCCATGTACTGGTCGACCTCCTCCTGAGTGTGGTGGCTGCCCTCTTGCTTCTGGTAGCGGGCGTAGAAGACCACGTTGCCATCCACCACGTAGGGGAAGGTCACCTCGGTCCCGGCCTTGCCCATCTTGGTGGACTCGTCGTACTCGAGGCACCACGCGATGAAGCTATAGCCTTCGTAATACGGCTTGTAGGTCGGGGCGGAAAGCACCGACCCCTCGCGCAAGGTCTGCACGGGGTTGGCGAAGTTCCCCTCAAGGGCGTTGAAGAAGACGGTGTAGCTCGGCGCGGTCGAGACCACGGCCGGGTTGTTGCTCCCGCTCTGCCCGACCTGTCCCGCCGGCGTGCAGCCCATGATAAGCCCGCAAAAGGCGCCTATCGTGAGCCCATAAACAGCTTTCTTCATCCTTAGATCCTCGCAACCCAAAGGCTTGTTGCGCCGCTAGAGGCGCTATTGAAGTCGAAATAGAAGTCGTAGGTTCCGGCCTCGTCGACCACGATCTGGCCACCCGCCCCTTCCTTGAGCGCGGTGCCGACCAGTTCGTTTTCCTTGAGCGCGGCAAATCCATATACCGTGCCGAGGTCGGAGATGGCGAGCTCGTCGCCGACCTGCAGGGCTAGCCCCAGCAGCTTGACCTCGCTCGCGGTATTGGCCTGCATCTTGATGCCGGAGGCGATGGTGAATTCATCGCCCTCGCCGATCCAGGAGCCAGAGCCGATGAGGTAGGTATCGCGGCTAGGCTCGGGGGCGTCGAGGTTGCCCCGGTCATTCGGGTCGTAGACGGCCCAGGCCCCCTGAGTGAGGTTGCCAGCGCCATACCAGGCCTCCGCGGCCAAGGAGCAGTCGTAGAGGTCGTTCTCGCCGCGGGTCTCGAGGCTTATGGCCCCGGTCTTGGCCCCCCAGTCCTCGCCGCTGGCGCTGCAGCGGAGGAAGGTGATGGTCGAGTATTGGTCGATGTCGTCGATGCTTATCGACCAGTATTTGTAGCCCTCGACGGTGGAGACGGTCGGGCAGAAGCGTAGCTCGGCCATCTTCTGCTGCGGCTCGGAATCGAGCTGGACATAGGTGGCGGCCCCGGCCTGGTTCCACCAGTTGGGCGAGGAGAAGTAGATCTCGGTGGTGAGCTTCTCCTCCCCGATGTAGGATACGTCGATCTTGAGGTCGTCTAAGGACAGCGAAATGGTGTAATACCCATCGTTGAGGGCCTTTATGGCGCCTGCTTGCCCCGCTTCGACCTGCTCGATCGCTTCGGTTAGGTCGTCGTAGCCGTAGGTTTCGCCCTCTGAGCTCGCTATGACGAACTCATCGCCTTGCATCAGCAAGGTCTGCTCGATTCTGACCCCCTCTGAGGTCTTCTTCATAGCCCGCGATTCCTCGCCTACTTCAAGCGAATAGGTCACCGGCTCCTTGAGGTCGCCGTCGACGATTAGGTAAGCCCCACCCTCGCCGCGGCCATAGGTGATGTCGTAGGTGCCTTCCATCAATGTGACGGCGTTGCCGTCGGCGTCGCTACTTAGCTCATCCTTGACCGGGCTTTGGTCGCTTATGACCGAGTAGCCGGCCCAGATGCTGTTGGTCAGATCGTGGACCTTGAAGGTGCTCCCCTCGGGCATGTAGACGTCGCTTATCGAGTAGACGCCCTTGACCTCGGGGTCGCCCTCGAGCTTGTAGGCCGCATCCTCGGCCCAGCCGTTGAAGCTGCCCTTGAGGTAGACGTCGTCGGTGTTTATCGGCGGCTCGGGGGCATCGACGTTGCCGAGGTCGTTGGGGTCGTAGTCGGCCCAGACGCCCTCCACGGCCCCGTCCCAAGTGGCCTCGGTCGATTTGATGTCGTATAGGTTGTGGTCACCGCGCTCGGTTAGGTCGATGGTCGCGGTGTAGGCTCCCCAGTAGCTGAGCAGCCCCTCGGTGAGCCCCATGCGGTAGATGGTGAGGGTCGGGGTGGCATTGACGTCGGGTATGTCGACTTTGTAGTAGTTGTAGCCGACCCCTTGGTATTCATCGTTGCAGAAGCGGATCTTCTCCATCGCCGCGCCGTAGTCCTCGCCCTCGTCGCCAAGCTTGGCGTAGGCGATCGCCCCATCGGTGCTCCACCAGCTGGCGTCGCGGAAATAGAGGGTGAATGGCTCGGGTTCCTCGACCACCGCCCCTTCCTCGATGTAGCCCGCGTAGAGGTGCCAATCGGAATGGATGGCCGTGGCGAAATCGAACGCCTTGGTAAGCGCCTTGTCCTCATACCAGGCGTCGAAGGTGTACCCGTCGAGCACCGGATCTGCTGGTTCGGTGGCCAAATCGCCCTCATAGACGGTCTGGGGCGATATCTCGGTCCCGCCGTTGCTGTGGAAGAAGATGGTGAAGGTCAGCCTATCCGGCTCGGTGCTCGACGAGGAGTCGCTTGATGGCTCCGAGCCCGTCGAGGAGCTGCTCGAGGTAGGCTGCTGGCTCGATGAGGCCGGCGTGGAGTCGGTCCCGTCCTGGATGCTGCTATGGCTGACGCTTGGCTTGGGCGAGCAGGCGGCAAGCCCTAGCCCCAGCAGAGCCAACGGCAATATAAGTATTCTGTTTTTCATAGTTCCCTCTTAGGCCGCTAAGGCGATGCTTATCGAATTCGACGAGAAGTCGAAGGTTATGTCGTATGTGCCGGATATGGCGACCTCGATGTTGGACTCGCTGCCGGCCTCGACGAAGTTGGTGCCCTTTAAGCCCCCGGTCAATCCGGAATAGCCGATCCAGGCGTTGGTTTCGGGGACGGTGACCTTGAATAGGTCGCCATCTTCTAACTCGACCCCGGTCGCCTTGGCCAGGTTGGGGTTGGCCTCGTCATCTATAAGCGGGATGCCGCCGCTTGTGGTCCAAGAGGCGGAGGCGAAGCTGCCTTCGCCGACTATGTAGGCCCTGGCGTCAATCGCCTCCGGGGCATCGGGGTTGCCGAGGTCGGAGGCATCGTAATCCGCCCAAGCGCCGTAGAAGTCGGCTCCCCAGGTCGCGGCGGTGTCTTTGATGTCGTAAAGGTCGTGGCCGTCCCTATCGGATAAGGATATGACTCCGGTGTGGGCGCCCCAATCATCCCCGGCGTCCGAGCCGCGGAAGAACTGCACGGTCGTTTCGGCGTCGTATTCTTCGATGGTGTAGGACCAGTAGTTGTAGCCGATTTGGCTATTGACCGTCGGGCAGAAGCGGAGATGGGTCATCGGGGTGCCGATAGTTGTCGACCCGGCCCCATCGACCTTGATGTAGGTCATGGCCGCCGCGGTGTTCCACCAGCTGGCGTCGCGGAAGTAGATGGTGAGCGATTCGGGCTCGGGTTCTGGATCGGGTTCAGGCGTGGTATCGCTGGTATCGGGATCGGGCTCTGGCTCCGGCTCGGGGGTGGTAGAGGTGGCCGAATCATCGCCCCAGCCGGCGTAAAGCGTCCAGTCGGAGGTGATCTCTATATCCCAATCGAACGGGGTTATGCAGACGGCGTCCACGAACCAGCCGAGGAATTCCTCCTCGCCTTTGGTCGGGTCCGCTGGCTTTGTCGCCGTCTTGCCGTATTCGACCTCCAATGGCTTCACCGCGGTCCCCCCGTTGGTGACGAAGGTGATGGTGAAGGTCTGGTATTGGGTGTTCTGCGGCCCGGTGGAGGCCCCTTCCCCTCCGCAGGAGCATAGCAATCCGGCGCAGGCGATGGCGAATAGCGCTTTCTTCATAGGCTGCCTCCTTGGTAGCGAAGTATCAGCGCCTCAAACCGCGAAAGTTCGATGGCATCGGATAGGTTAATGGTCTCGCCCTGGCGGTTGGCCGAGCTGGAGTAGATGATCTGGTAGGTCCCTTTGCTCACCTCTTGCCCGAGCGGCATGGTGATGTTGCCGCCGAGGACGCGGCCGGAGAGCAATGATATGACCTCGCCGCCTTCCTCGTTGAGGAACTTAGCGCCCATGGCTGGCAAGCCGTCGCGCATGGTGGAAAGCAAGGCGGCGGCCCCGGAATTGACCTCGGACTCGCTGTGGCCCAGGTAGCCTTCCTCGATGAGCTCGTTGCGGGCGTGGATCGCCTCGGCGTACTTGTCAAAGTACTGCTTGTACTGGTACTTGCGGTCCCATTTGTAGGAGTTGACCGCGTCCCCCCACATGTAGGAGTTGCGGACGAGCCAGGTGTCCTCGTCGATCTCGACGCCGTCGCCGGCGATCCAGCTCGAGGTGCCGTCGCTGGCCTCCCCGTAGGTGTCGACGAACTGGTCGAACAGCGGGTCGCCCCGCTTCATCAGCTTGGTGCGGAATATCTCCTCGCCACCGTGGATGAAGGCGATGCCTTCGCCAGAAAGCAGCATCGCGGTCGAGGCCACCGTGGCCTCGATGGCGTTGAGGTGGTCGACCCCGGAGCTCGACGGCCCGTTGAGCTGGTAGTTGAGCTGGTCGTAGAGGGTGTAGTTGTCATGGCAGGAGATGTAGTTGACGGTCATCTCCGGCGGGGTCGCGAGCCCGGAGTTCTTCCGGTCGCGGTTCTCGCCGATGTACATGGTGGCCGCGTTGTAGATCGAATTGCTGCTCGGGGCGAGCGAGTCGAGGAAATTGCCGGTCGTCGGGGTGACGTTGGCCCAGGTGGTGTTCCCCTTCATGCCGTCGCGTCCGCAGTCGTTGAAGACGCCGACGCTGCCTTTGCCCTCGTCGCGGAGCTTGGCGTAGACGTTGGCGATGTCGGAGGGCGAGCTGGCGTGGGATCCGCCGCCGGTCCACCCTTCGCCATAGACCACGATCTCGGGGTCGATGTCATAGAGGGTGTCCTTGACCTTACGCATGGTGGCGGTGTCGATGACGCCCATGAGGTCGAAGCGGAAGCCCTTCATCTTGTATTCGCGAGCCCACCAGTCGACCGAGTCGACGATGAAGGAGGAGGCCATCGGGCGGTCGGAGTTGACGGTGTTGTTGACTCCGGTGTCGTCGATTAGGTAGCCATCCTCGGTATAGCGGAAGTAATAGCGAGGGGCGAAGATCTGGAACGGGTGGCTCGCGACCGAGGAGACGTGGTTGTAGACGACGTCCATGATGGTTCGCATCCCCGCCTTGGAGAGCTCCATGATCATGTACTTGAGTTCCCTGATCCGGCAATACGGGTCATAGGGATCGGAGGAGTACATCCCCTCAGGGATGTTGTAGTTCTCCGGGTTGTAGCCCCAGTTGTAGGTCGGTTCGTAATGGCTTATGAGGTTGCCTTCGGAATCGAAGGTGTCGTAGGTGCGCTCCTCGTTGTCCTGGTCGAAGATGGGGAGGATCTGCACCGCGTTCACCCCCAGCTCCTTAAGCGAGTCGAAGCCGGTTGTGACGCCGTTGTAGGTGGTCCCGGGCTCGACGAAGGCGCGGTAGGTGCCCCGCTTCACGTCCTTGTTGCGGGTGTTCCAGGTCTCGTCGATGGTGAAGTCGCGGACGTGGACCTCGTAGACGGTCAGGTCATTGGGCGAGTTAAGCGGCTCGAAGCAGACGTCGTCCCACCCCTCGGGGTCGGTCTTGTCGAAGTCGATGATGGCCCCGCGGATGCCGTTGATGCCGCTGGCCTTGGCGTAGGGGTCGATGGAGAGGTGGCTGGTCTCGTCGTAATAGAGGTTGAACTGGTAGAACTTGCCCTCGAGGTCGCCTTCGACGGTCTTTCCGAAGACGCCATCCCCTAGGTAATCAAGCGTGTAGACGAGGCGGTAGTCGAGCTGGGCGTAGTTGGGGTCGTCCTTGCTGGCCAGCGACTGCGGGGTGCCGTAATCGTAGACGTAGACCCTGACGCGGGCCGAGGTCGGGGCCCATACCTTGAAGGTCGTGGCCTCCTTGGTGTATGTCACGCCGAGATCGTGCCCTTCGTAGGTGTAATCGGAGGCGAATTTGTCGGTGTCGTAAAGCCTATATGGGGTCGCGTACTTGGTCTTGGCCCGGCTCGGGTTGGACTTGAAGTAGGCGGTGACCCGGTAGGTGGTCTGCGGGTCGACCCCGCCCTCCACCGGGATGTCGACCGCGGTGAGGTCCTCATCGTATTTGTTGTCGCAGATGAGGAAGTTCTGCAGCTGGGCGTTCTGCTCCGGGATCGAGAGCTCGTAGTATTCGGTGCTCAAGCCGTAGATTACCAGGCGGTCGATGGCCGCTGAGCCCTCGACGTGGATGCTGCTCCAGTCCGAGGACAGGTAGGTCGTGGTGATGTTGTCGCCGAGGGCGTCTTGCTTGGTCGGGAAGGTGTCGATGTCGCTTCCCTCGCCGTCGACGGCGTAGATGTAGAGCCAGCGCCGGCCGTCCTTTATCTCGCCGCCGGTCGCCATTTTCTGTAGCGGAACGACGGTGTCGGAGCTCTGTCCGCTCCAGGTCCCCGGGTTCTTGATGATGAAGTAGAAATTCTCGGTGAACTTCCCGGCGAACGTCGGGTCAGAGCAGTCGAAATCGCGGTATACGCCATACCCATCCTCGGTTCCGGTGAACTCGTACTCGAGTCCCGCCATCGATTCGCTCCAGACGTAGATGTTCTTCCCAGCTTCCGATCCGTCGGTCCCGCGGTAATAGACGCGGATTATCCCATCCCAGTCATCGACCGAGATGCCATCGTTGGCCGAGGTCGAAGAGCTGGAACTGGTCGAGCTCGGGGTCTCCGAGCTGCTGATCGGCTCGGAGGTGGTCTCCTCGGGCGTCGAGGTGCTGGTCGGCTCCTTGATCGAGCTATCGCTGCTGGAATTAGCGGGAGCGCATCCCACCAATAGCGCGAGCGCCGAGGCGGCTATTCCAATAATTCTTTTTTTCATTGACGACTCCTTGCAAAACGGCCATTCGGCCTACGTTTAAGAAAACAGGGCCAACAAGCGTTGGCCCCATCGCTTATAGCGCGACTTCGCTTTCTGGGTCGAAGAACTTCGCTTTCTTCAGCGTGAAGGCCATGTCGACCTTATCGCCGGGCTTGATTTCCTTCTCGGCCGGGAACTTCGCGACCAAATCGATGCCTCCGAAGTCGCAGTGCAGGTAGTATTCCGCGCCCAATAGCTCGGCAACCCTGACCTCGGCCTCGATGACGTTGTCGCCCTTGTCTTCGGCGGTGGCGATGTGGATGTCCTCCGGGCGGATGCCGAAGATCACGTCGCCTTCGATGTTCTTGCCCTTGAGCAAGGCGTCGGGGAGCTTCATCTTCTTCCCGCCCTTGAACTCAATCTCCTTCTTGGTCACCTTGGACTTGAGGAAGTTCATAGACGGCGAGCCGATGAAGCCGGCGACGAAGAGGTTGGCCGGGTTGTTGTATATCTCCTTAGGCGATCCGATCTGCTGTATGCGGCCCAGCTTCATGACGACGATCCGGTTGGCCATGGTCATGGCCTCGGTCTGGTCGTGGGTGACGTAGATGGTGGTCGCACCGAGGGCCTGATGTAACTTGACGATTTCCGAGCGCATCTGGACGCGGAGTTTGGCGTCGAGGTTGGATAGCGGCTCGTCCATGAGGAAGACCTTGGCGTTGCGGACGATGGCGCGGCCTAGCGCGACGCGCTGCCTTTGCCCGCCGGATAGCGCCTTTGGCTTGCGGTCGAGGTATTGCTCGATCTGGAGGATCCTGGCGGCGTCGTGGACGCGCTTGTCGATCTCCGCCTTCGGGAGGTGGGCGATCTTGAGGCCGAAGGCCATGTTGTCGTAAACCGACATATGCGGGTAGAGGGCGTAGGACTGGAAGACCATGGCGATGTTGCGGTCCTTCGGCTGCTTGTCGTTGCATAGCTCCCCGTCGATGTAGAGCTCGCCGCGGGTGATGTCCTCTAGCCCCGCCACCATGCGGAGGGTGGTCGACTTGCCGCACCCCGAAGGGCCGACGAAGACGATGAATTCATGCTTCGCGATGTCCAAATTGAAGTCGAACACGGCCTGGACGTTGTTGTCGTAGACCTTGTCGATGTGCCGGAGCGAGACGAAGGCGCCTTTGTGGGCGTCGTCGGCTTCCTCCGCCGAGGCCTCCTTCTCGATCTTCTCTTCGTCGAGGTGAAGCTTCTCCAGTTTCTCTGCCATTTTTTGCTCTCCTTGTGATGGCACGCAAATACGACCCCTTGGCAGATGCGATCACTTCGCTCCGCCGCGGGACAGGTGCTTGCCCTGCCTATCTAGCGTGTATTATGGCTTTCTTTGAAAGGGCTTTCAAGAAAAATTTCCTCGTCCGCCTCGATACTTTTCTCCTCCAGCTGCCTTCAAGGTGAAAAACGGAACCCGCCCCATCCGATAGGAAACCGGTTTACTTAGCCTGATTTGCCCTTTTGGGCTCGCCACGGGCCGCTTGGGCTTGCCTGAAAGGATTTATTCGCGCATATTATCTAAATAAAAGAAATGAAAACATGGAACGAACCAAGAACACCGCGAAGATAATCGTTTTGGGCGGGATGTGGAAAAGGGCTTTCGCATTCCTGTTCGACTTGATCTGCGCGATCGCACTCTCGTGCATCATCTATTTCCCTGGCGTCCTGCCATTCGTGGTGGATGCCGAGTCCTACCAAGCCAACGAATCGGTGATAAACCAGCGCAAGCTCGATTCCGGGCTATATGCCGAATTCTCCGGCGCCGCGGTCGACCCGCTAGCCTACGGGACGGTCTCGAAGACCACAGACTTCTTCTCCACCACCGTCTATTACGACGGAGGGAAGCAGGATTTCTATTTGCTGACCGCCCTGACCGTGTATTGGACCGAGAATGCCGGCGGGTTTGGCAACCAGAACGTGAGCCTGCAGGGATTCGAGTCCTCGATCCTGCTCATCGGCGATGACTCCTCCCCGGTCGAGAGCCTGTATTCCGAGGATGGCATCTACCGGGCGAGGTTCAAGGAAGGGACGGAGGAGCTAGTGGCCTACGACTTCCTCTACACCACCTACGACAAGGCGATGAAGAGCCTTTCCAACGACCAGGCCATAAAAGGGGCCAACGAGGCCATCAACAAAGAAGCCTTCTTCGCCATCGGCATGGCCGTACCAGTGATTTTCTTCTCCTTGGCCGTCTTCTTCCTGCTGGTCCCCCTATGCTATCCAAACGGCGAGACCTTCGGGAAGAAGATGATGAAGCTCGCCGTCTTGACCGATAAAGGCTACGTCTACAAGCGTCCGAAGCTCGTTTGGCGGTTCCTCGCCTTCTTCCTAGCCGAGGTGGCGGGCGCGGTCGCGACCTTCGGGGCGACTCTGCTCATCTCCTACACCATGGCCCTATTCACCAAGAAGCACCGCTCCCTGCATGACTACATGGCCGGAAGCGTGGTGGCCAAAGCGGATGAGTCGCTATGGTTCCTCGACCCGGCCGAGGAGGAGGAATTCAATGAGCGAATTGCGCAAAAGAAAGGAAGCGAAGATGCCTAGGAAGCATAGGAACATAAACCTCGAGGTCGAACCGGCCGGCTTGCCGAGGATACTCGGCGGATCGGCGCTGAATTTCCTCTTCATAATCATCGCCTGGATCGCGGTTTATTTCGCCATCTGCTATCCGATAACGATAACTAACCCCGGCATCAAACAAGCCCGCGATTACAACGATGAGCTGCTCGCCTCGCTCAACCTCAAATTGCCGTCGAATAGCAGCCAAGAGGAGTTCAAGCAGGCGGTGGACGACTTCTATTTCGTTGAGTTCCCAAAGCAGATAGAGGATCTCTTCGTCCCCGAGGGGTATGGCCTCATCGCCTATTACAACGTCAACGTCCTCCGACTTCCCGAGGACCCCACCCCGACCAACTACAAGACGCAGTATTTCTCCTACGTCCTCGTGGATGGGCTCCCCGACGTCAACCAGATCGGGATCAAAAGCGACGATCTCGGCAAAAGGGGCGAGGAGGATGTCCGCTCGATCTACTCCGACGCCTACTCTTATCTGAATATGATGCTGCAGGAGATAAACCCGCAATACGAGGCTAACCTCGTCTACCTCAACACCTCGACCATGTACGGGATGGCGTCGTCGTTCTTGCTCTCCTACGCCGCCTTCATGGCGATTATCCCGTTCCTCACAAAAAACCGCGGCAGCCTCGCTGACGCCCTGCTCCACGTCGGCACCTGCGGTAAGGACGGTTATCGCACCAGCGCGGTCAGGATCCTGGCCAAGGCCCTCGTCGGGCTCCCTTTGCCGCTATTGTCCGTGATATTCCTCAACGCCTACACGGTGACTCTGCTATTGGTCTTCCCCTACTTCCTCAACCTGCTTTACTGCATATTGTTCCAGAAGCGAGAGCCGTTTTTGGAGACAATAGCCGGCATCGTGCTCATCGACAACGACCAAAGCACCGTCTTCAACGACGACATCGACGAGCTGGTGGTCGAGGCGAAGGCGCTCTCCACCTACACCGACCCCGAGTACGTGACCAGGCTCGCCGCGGCGGAGAGCATGGACGTGAAAGACGAGGACGGCAAGGCCTAAAGTCCGAATTCGCCGTAGATCGCAAGATTCATCAGCGCGATGGCCAAAAGCCCCAGCCCGAATACGGCGATGGCGATAAGGACGTAGGCCAAGGTGTACAGACGGTTCTTCTTGGCGATGGAGGAGCGTTCCTCCTTCGCCTTTTTCTTCGCTTGCTTAGCGAGCTCGACATCGGTTATCCGGGTGGCCGAAAGCCCCTCGGCGGAGTCGATGTCCTCCATCATCTGCTTGGCGTTACGTTTGGCGCGTGGCATGCGTTAATTGTACTAGCACTAAGGAGCAAATAAAAGGCAGCCCTTCGGCTGCCTTGGGTTCCCTATTTCCTTAAGACCGCTACGGAGTACCCCCCAAGCCCGAGGGTGCCGCCTTCCCAGCTGGCCTTTAGGCCCATCGTCTGCACCTCGTTGTCTAGGCTAAACGACGAGTATTCGCTTAGGCTTAGCTCGGCGGCCACGTCGTCGCCGTTGACGACGATTACGATGTCCTCGCCCTCCTGCTCGCCGATAAGCTCATAGGCGAAGAAGTTGCGTGTCTTGGTGGCGATGGCCTTCATCTCGGCGTCCCTTATGAAGGGATAGCTGTTCCTGACCTCAGCAATCTTGCGGTAGACGTTAAGCAGCGAGAACGGGTCCTCCAGCTGGTCATAGACCCCTTCCTTGACCTGGTTCTGCTCGGCTTGGTAGCTGAGGTAGGAGGCGGTTTTGTCGGGGAAATCGCACTCCTCTTCCTCGTGCCCTTCCCCCCAGACCATCGGGAGGCGGCGCATCGCATCGGTGCTCTCACTCCCCCTGACGCCCCAAAGCTCTATCTCCTCGCCATAGTAGATATAAGGCGTGCCGGGCAACAGGTAGACGATCGCCGCCCCGACCTTGGCGTAGTCGCCGTAAAGCGACTTGCTGGCCCGGTCGGTGTCGTGGTTGGCGATGAAGAATGAGTTGTACGAAGAGGGGTTCTTCTCCTTGACCGCCTTCTGGCTATTGGCGATGGTCGCGACGTAGGAATCGCCGGAGTTGAGCAATTTGGCCGAGGAGACGATGGTGACCCCGCTTGAATAGGAGATCGAGGTGTTGAAGTTGAAGAACGAGTCGATGTCGGAGGAGTAGTAATCGAGGTAATCGAGCCCATTCCCCCAGTTCTCGCCGACGATGTAGAAGTCGGGGTCGACCTCATGACAGCACTCGGCGATATAGTTGAGGGCCTCGATGTTCTTGGAGACGTTCTCCTCGTAATAATACCTCACGGCATCCAGCCGGTATCCCTGCACCCCCTTGCCGATCCAGAATTGGAGTATCTTCTTCATCTCGGCGCGTAGCGATGGCGAATCCCAGTTGAAGTCCGGCATCGAGGGCGAGAAGGCCCCCAGGTAGTATTTGCCCAGATAGCTTTGGTAATTCCCGTTTACCTTCGTGTCGCTCCACACGTACCAGTCGGCCTTTGAGTCCTCCCCGGCATATCCATCGGAGTAATCCTCGCAGGATTGGTTGAACCAGGGGTTGGTGATGGCCGAGTGGTTGAGCACCATGTCTATCGTGACCCGGATGCCATGGTCGTTGAGCGTGTCGACCATGGATTCGAACTCCTCCATGGTCCCGTAGTCAGGATTGACCGAGTAATAGTCGCTCACGTCGTAGCCATGGTAGCTAGGCGAGGGGTTGATCGGCATCAGCCAGACCTCGCCGATGCCAAGCGACTGCAGGTAATCGGCCTTTGAGGCCACCCCGTTGAAATCGCCGATCCCATCCCCGTCGGAGTCGCAGAAGCTCCGCACGAATATCTCGTAATGAAGCGATCCGCCTTCGTTATTCGGGGTCGAGGAGATCCCGAGGTCGCCATCGCCTTCTTCCAGCCCAATCGGGTTCAGCAGCGGGTCCACGGTCGGGCCTTTGCTCGATTGGCAGGAAAAAAGGCAGGTGGCCAAGGGCAACACTAAGGCCCCTAAGGACATCTGCCGTTTTTTCATAATTCTCCTTTTTAGCCTTTGACGGCTCCGCCGGTGACGCCGGCGACGTAGTATTTCTGGGTCGCGATGAACAATATCGCGAGCGGGATGGCGATGACGACCGAGCCGGCCACGTAGCGGGTGTAGTAGACCGAGGCGTAGTTGAGGTCGGTGGCCCACTTATACAATCCGATGGCGATGGTCCACTGCGAGGTGTTCTGCAAGCCGATGATGTAGCTCGAGGTGATATAGTCGCCCCAGGGTGACATGAAGGCCGTTAGGATCGTGTAGACGACGATAGGCTTCGATAGCGGCAATATGATGTTCCAGAAGATCTGGGCCTTGTTGGCGCCGTCGATCTGGGCGGCCTCGTCGATGGACTTGGAGATGGTGTCGAAGAAGCCCTTGGAGATGAAGAATCCCATGCCGGAGCCGGCGGAGTAGATGAAGATCAGCGCCCAGAAGGTGCCTTGAAGGTGGAATATCTCCTTCATGACCCAATACATGATGATCATGCCGAGGAACCCCGGGAACATGCCGAGTATCAGGTTAAGCTTCATGAGCATCTGGCGCCCCTTGAACCTGAAGCGGCTCATCGCGTAGGCGACCATCAAGACGAACAGGGTGTTGATGATGCAGCAGATGACCGCGATCACGAAGGTGTTGAGGAACCAGGTTAGGTAGTAGCTCATCCCGTTGTAGGGGTTGATGCTGAGCGAGGCGCCGGTCGTCTGGTAATCGGGCGATCCGCCGGTAAAGAGGTAGCCGTAGTTGGCGAAGGTGGCGGTCGACCAGTCGGGCATGAAGCTCGACTTGCCGCTGGCGTTGTAGCCAAACGACTGCATGATCAGCCAGACGAAGGGCAACACCCAGACGATCGCGCACACGGCGAGGATGATGTAGATGATGGTCAAGGATAGGATCTTTGAGGCTTTTTGCGATTTCATTGGAACGTATCCTCCCCTGAGACGGCGCTTGACCGGTTGTACATGACGAGGGAGATGAAGGCGCAGATCACGAAGACGAAGATACCGATCGTGGAGGCCAAGCCGAAGTCGGAGTTGTTGACCGAGGTTACGACTTTGTAGATGTAGGTGATGAGGAGGTCGGTCTCGCCGAGGAGTCGGTTGAAGACGGTCTCATCGTAGGTGGCGCCGCCTCCGGTAAGGAAGTAGATGACGCCGAAGTTGTTGATGTTGCCGATGAAGCTCTGGATAAGCGATGGCCCGGTGACGAAGAAGATGTACGGGAGGGTGATCTTGGTGAACTGCACGAAGGAGTTGGCCCCGTCGATCTTTGAGGATTCGTAGAGGTCGCGCGGGATGTTCATCAAGATGCCCGAGGTCGAAAGTATCGTGTAGGGCACGCCGATCCAGATGTTGACGAGGATGATGATTATCTTCGTCCTGGTGACATCGGCCGGGTTGTGGCCGATGGCGAAGTTAAGCGCGGAGCCCGTCAGCTCCTGATATAGAGCCGAGAGGGCGCCGGTATTGGACAAGAGGATGTTCATCGCGATCAGGGAGATGAACTGCGGGACCGCAATGGAGAGCATGAACATGAACCTCCAGAATCCCTTGAACTTTATCCCGTCCTTGTTGATGAGCAAGGCCATGATGATGCCCAGGAAATAGTTGGAGAAGGTAGCGCAGATGGCCCAGACGAAGGTCCAGACTATGGTGCGTGACATGCCAGCCGCCAGGCTGCCTTGCCCGGTGCCGGTGCCAAAGAGCAATTTGGCGAAGTTGTCCCATCCAACCCAAGAGAACCCAGCCGTCGGCGGTTGGTTCTGGTTGTTGAAGTTGGTGAAGGCGACAAGAATCGACAAGGCAAGCGGCATAATCGTGAAGAAGATGACGCCGAGCACCGGCAAGGCGAGAAGGAATATATGGAAGTTCTCGTCGAACAGCGATTTGGCCTGCTCAAGCAAGGTCTTGGGCTTGCCATCGAACTTGCTGGGGGTCGCCTCGACGTATTCGCGGCGCTTGCTTTCGAATTCGGCGAGCTTCTGCTGAGCCTGCTCGTCGGTGAGTGGCTTGTCTTTGATCTCTTTCTTGGCCTTCTGGTTGGCGAAGACGTAATCGAAGCCATATTCGACGATCATCTTGTTGGCGGCGCAATAGACGGCGTACTCCTCCGGCGTGTAGTCGACGCGAAGGCCTTTATAATCGCGTTTGTAGGCCCGGTTGGTGTTGACTACGTCCTCTTTGCGGGAATTCTTGACCTCTTTCTTGCTTGGGAGGGAAAGGATCTTGCCCTTCAGCGTCTTGAGGTTATAGGCGCAGGCGGCCCTGGCCTCGGCGGCCTTGGCTCTCTTCTCGGAATCGGGAAGGGAGGGATCTGCAGAGATCTCGGCTAGGGCGGCTTTGAGGTTTTCCCGCTCCTTGGCCATCTCCTCTAGCATTCCGCTTCGCCTAGCCTCGATGGCGTCGTATTGCTCGGCGATCGCGGCGAGCTTCTCGGAATTCTCCTTTGTCAGCGCCTCGCGGCTGGTGATGTTGGCGGCGTTGGCCTCTTGATAGGTCTGCAGACCGAGATTGTAAGCCTCGACGAACTCGTGGTAATTGCCATAGAAGAGGATCGAGCGGTCGATGTCGGCCAGACGGCGATAGTAGACGTTGAACTTGCCGAAGCTGCTCTGGTTCTCCACGGAATCGATGGTGGAGAAGGACATGTTGTTCTTTTCAAGCTCCTCGATCTTGGTCGAGACGAGCCTAATCTTGGCGCGGCGCTTATCGGCCCTATCGCCGCGGTACTGGCAATAGCCAACCAAACGGTTCTCGGCCAGTATCTTCTTAAGGCGGAGCCCGTGAATGCCGGCTTTGGCCTGCTTGAGCTGCTCAGGGGTGGCCGAGGGTGGCAATTCATCGATTTTCTCCATGGCCTCGGCGTATTTGTCGCTGGCCAGTTTGGATTGGGCTCTGAGTTCTTCCTCCCTCTCGGCGGCCTTGGGCTCCTCTAGGTAAGAGCGCAAATCGGCCTCCATCTTTTCCTTTTTGCGGTTGAGCGCGGTCAAATCGGAGTGGAATTGCTTGCGGTAGGCGATGGTGTTATCTAGGATGTAGCGGAAATAGGCTTTATCCATCGCCAGGGGCTTGCCGTCTTTGCCCAAGCTGGCTTTTTCTTCTAATGAGGCATAGACCTCGGAGTAGCGCTCGCGCAGGGCATTGAGGCTATATGTGTAAAGCTCGTGCTCGGAGATGTCGCGGTCGATGAGGTCCGAATACGGCTTTGCCGCCTGCTCGCGGCGGACGAAATCATCGTAATGGGTGATGCGGTAGTTCTTATACCCGGCATCGATTGATCTCTTCCAGACATATAGGAAGAGGAAGATAGAGATTATCCAAAGGATCCCGTATACCAGTATAAGCACGGAGTTATCGGCCGGGGTTTGCTGCCCAATGCCGGTGATCGGGTCGACGACCACGGTCGACTTCTTTATATCGCCGAGATTCGACAGCGAAGCGATCGAGCCGACGCCGTTAAGGGCGAAGAACACGATATAGACGATCTCGAATACGAGCATCACCAGACCGTTGAAGTACCGCCTATGGGCAAGGTGCGATACGCCGAACAATCCGAAGCTCAACCGGCCCCAGATGTCGTTGTAGCGGAACTTGTGGCCGATCGACTTGATGCCCTTCCACAGCGCCATGGTCCCCTTCGTCGCGGCCCGATAGACCACCACGCAGGCATGCCAAAGCGAGGCAAAGATATCCAGCAGGAATCCGACAACCCATAGCACGATGCCCTTAATGACGCGCCAAATCGCACCGGGCACCCAGATATAGGCCGGAAGGAAATCGTCCTCGCGTTTTAGTTTTGACACCTCTTGCTCATCGAGCAATGGTGCGGAATCTTTTTCTTCCATTATACATAGCTCCAATACGCGGACTCGCTATCCTTTGATACCTAGATAGCAAAGGGGAGCGATCCGAAGAAAGAAATGAGAGAAGGAAGGGGGACGAGCCCCCTTCCTTTGAAAGACGGGATGATTATAGGCCGGCAGGGTTGGTCAGGGTAGAGATAGCGCTAGTGAGGTAGTCCTTCCACTTAGCCACGGTGTCGAGGTTGGTGACGACCTCGTTCTCGGTGTAGGTTCCCTTGGTCAAGACATCGCCGATGCCTTCGCCCGCGGTCCAGTAGGCAGCCTCAGCGGCCACCGACTGAATGGCGGCATAATTGCTCTGATTCTGAAGGGCAGCGACGGTCGGGTTGGTGGCTAGGGTGCTGGTGTAGCTCTCGTCAGCCTGGGCTTCTTTGTTGCACGGGATCGAGTTGCGCAGCTTATAGCGGACCAGCTGGCTATCTTTGTTGGTCAGCAGCTGGGCGAGCTTGTGGGCAGTGCGCTGCTCGTCGGCGGTGGCGTAGGAGTTGACGCAGTATAGCTTGGTGCCGGCGAAGGAGGAAAGCTGCTTCCCAGCTAGGGTCGGCATCTTGACGGCCCCGACGTTTCCCGCGCCCCAGGTGGAGCCGAGATGGTCGGCCATCCACATGCCGGATACGCAGGCGGCGAGCTTCGCGCCTTGTCCCATCAATACGTTATCGTCAGCGGCGAGCCAGGTGGAGTTGGCATCGCTGGTGTTGGCGCCATACTGGACCATGAGCTTCGAGGAATCGAGGGCCATCTGGGCTCCGACGTCGCTGTTCCAATCGCAGGTGTACTTGGCGATCTGCTTGGTCCCGTCGGCGCTGGGGAAGAATTTGTAGCTCAGCGAGTCGGTCCCGCAGACATCCGGGGACATGAAGAAGGAGGCGGAGTAGTAGCCGTTTGCGACGTCCATGACGAAGGTGCGCTCGTTTGCGGCGGCCTTCTCGAGGACCTTCTCGAGGGTCTTGACGTCATCATCGGTGTAGACGCGCTTGTCGTAGTATAGGAAGTAGCCGTTGTCGACGGAGATCGGGTAGGCATAGAGTTTGCCATCGATGCTGGCGGCGGTGACGGCGGTATCGACGTCGTTGGCGCGGACCTCTTCGGCGGCGGCGGTTCCCAGCGGGTTGACGATGCCCTTGATGGTGGTCAGGTTGGCCAGCTGGTCATCGGCGAGGGCGAATAGCGAGGGGTAGCCTTTGACGGTCGGGTCGTTGGCGACGGTGGTACCGGCGTCGGCCTCGGTGATGGGGACGAAGGTGTACTCGATCTTGTCATCGGGGTTGGCGGCGTTGTAGGCATCGACGACCTGCTTGACGACCGGCTCCTCTTTGTCCGGTCCCCAGACGACGATCCTGGCGTTGTCGCTGCCGCCGGATTCTCCGCCGCAGGCGATTAGGGCGAGAGCCGAGAGGCTCAAACTTGCGATTAGTTTCTTATTCATTGCTTGAATCTCCTTCTAACTTAGGTTAGGCGGTGACTTTGCTCACCTGGAACTGAGCGGAATAGTTGGCCGAATCCATGGCGTACCAGTAGCGGTATTCGAAGTGATAGGTTCCGATTTCGACCGGCACGAGGTTGCCAGAGGCATCAGGCTTCCCTTCCTTATCGAGGGCGGCCGAAGTGAAGGAGGAATAGGCCGGCGACTTCGGGTCTAAGGCGCCGAATGCGAGGTCTCCGCCCCACGTGTCATTGAAGGCGAACTTGAATTCTATCTTGGTTTTGCCATCTTCCGATGTCAGCGCATCGAAGGTGACATCAAGCTCGTAGACCTTGGGATCGCTGCCCTCAACGAGGGTGAAGTGCGGGTTATCCGGCGACGGGGTCCAGTTGCCGAAGGTGTTGCCGACGACCTGCAGATTGATCGGAGTAGCCTCCCAATCGCTCTTCTGCGTGAAGTCATCGCTCTCGGTGCTGTCGGTCGGGCCGCAAGCGACCAAGCCAAGGCCGGCAACGGCAAGCAGCATGCCGGTAAGCTTCTTGTTGATCATTAATTACTTTCTCCTTTCCAAAATTAGTTCGGGATAAGGAGGAGGCCTTTCAAGCTAATACTAGTCAAGCCAAACCCCTTCTTTCCCTTAGTAACTTTTAATCAACGAGGTTATTTTAGACAGCCGATGCGGTTGTGTAAAGTTTTTGTGGTAGCCCTTACATTCCGATTCCATCGATGGAAATGCCCAATTGTAAGCGCTACCTGAAACCTCTTTCATAAAAATGGCACTATTCAACCGGTTTCCTAGTTGCTTGCTTACGTTTTTCGGCCGATTTATAAGGATTGGCAATTTTTGCGGAAAGCGAAAAAAGTTTTTTCATCGCACGTGCGAACCTAACTATAAAGGTAAACAAAAAGGCCTGGGAGTCCCCAGGCCGATTGCCCTACTTCTTACTTGGCTTCGACGGCGTAGACCGAGACCTGCTTCTGGCGGCGGCCGACGCGCTCGAACTTCACAACGCCCTCAATGGTGGCGAACAAGGTGTCGTCGCCGCCCTTCTTGACGTTGTGCCCCGGGTAAACCTTGGTTCCCCTCTGGCGGTATAGGATCGAGCCGGCGGTGACGATCTCGCCATCGGAGGCCTTCGCGCCAAGGCGGCGGCCAGCGGAGTCGCGGCCGTTCTTGGTCGAGCCGACGCCCTTCTTGGAAGCGAAGAGCTGAAGATCTAGAACGAATTTCATTTTCATATCTCCCTTTCTTTGATATCGATGGCCTGCGGGTAGGAGACCTCGATTGTCTTTAGCTGGATTAGCAGCGTTTCGATGACCGCTTGGTCGTGTTCGGATATACCGGCTTTGGCGATGCAGCTCAGCATCCCCGGCTCCATCTCGATCTCGAAGTCGCCTTCGGGATCGGCGAGGGCATTCATCGCCCCGATGGAGACCGCGCTTACCCCAGCGCAGACCAGGTCCTTGCCGTAGTCGCCGGTGTTCGCGTGCCCCTTTATCAGCAGGCTATGGAACCCTTTGCCTTTGTATTCGACCTCGACTTTGATCATCTTAGGCGTTGATGGACTTGACGACCAGGCAGGTGTACGGCTGGCGGTGGCCGATGGTCTTGCGCTCATTGGCCTTGGCCTTGTACTTGTAGACGCGAACCTTCTTCCCGAGCCCCTGCTTCTCGACCTTGCATTCGACCGAGGCGCCCTTGACGTAGGGATTGCCGACCTTGGTGGATTCCCCACCGAGGAACAGGACCTTGTCGAGGGTGACGTCCTTGCCGACCTCGGCGTCGAGCTTCTCGACGTAGATGTGGTCGCCGACGGAGACGGTGACTTGCTTGCCGCCGGTTTCGATGATAGCGTACATTGGTTTAACATTTCCTCCTTTGCGCTTGGCTTTTGATGACTCGCTATGGAGGCGGGTTTCCCGCTTGAGCCTCTTCTAGGCGGTTGCGCGCCTAAAGCCAAAGGCGGACAACGAGGGTAGTATAGTCGCTATTTCCCTAAAAGGGAAGCCTTTTTTCTACAATATGCCCGCCGACCTAAAGGAAAACTGGCGCCCATCGGCCCGGATCAGATGGTCTATTAGCTTGATGGAAAGGGAGGAAAGCCGCGATCTGGCCGCCAACGTGAATTCGATATCGGCCTTCGAGGGCAGCGGGTCGCCGCTTGGGTGGGTGTGCACCAACATGACTGAGGCGGCCCCCTTCCTCACCGCTTCCTTCGCCACCACGGCGGGGTCTAGCGAAAGCGAGTCGCCGAGGCTGTGGCAGAGTATGGTGTGGCCAAGCGGCCGAAGCGAGGCGGAGAAGCAATATAGGCGGAGCTCCTCCGCATCGAAGCGGGGGTCGCGCCCGCCAGAACGGCCGGCGATCTCGAAGCATGCCTGCAGGCGAAGGGCGGTGGCCTCCGAGATCCCGTCGCTATCCATCAGCGAGTCGATATCACAGCGGAAAAGCCCATCCAGCCCTCCCATCCCATAAAGCATTTCCCGGGCTATGTCCAACGCCGAATGCCCCTTGACCCCCGAACCGATTATCAAAGACAGCAACTCCTCATCGGAAAGCGATTTTATGCCGTCGCGCCTTGCTTTTTCCCTAGGCCGATACAGCGTTGGGATGTCTTTGATCGCGCCCATCAGGGAAGGGCTTCCCACTCGAACTTGTAGCCTCCGGGGAGGCTGACCTTCGACTCGCTTCCGACGAAAAGGCGGTAAGCGACGATCGTGAGTATCACGACCGTGAACACCACGAACACGGTCGTGAGGGTAAGCGCCTCCCCCGGCCTAATCCCCTCCATTTCCTCTTGGCTGAGTTTGCATAGTCCCATGGAAAAGACCTCCTACCGATTAAGTAGGAGGCCAATGGGGTTTGGGTAACGGTTAGGCGAGGCTTTCCAGCAGCTTCCTGACTTCCTGCAGCTGCTTGCGGTTGTCCTCTAGCTTCCCCTGCTCGAGCTCGACCTTGGCCTTGGGGGCCTTGGCGAGGAATCCGGGGTTGGAGAGCATCTTCTCGCCGCGGGCGATCTCGGATAGGAGGGCCTGCTCCTTCTTCTGCAGCTTGGCGACCTGCTCTTCCTTCGGCTCAGCCGAGGAGAAGGCGATCACGAAGCCCGAATAGGTGTAGGCGGAAAGCGACTTGATCTGCTTGGCTATGACGACCTTCGAGGCGAATAGGAACCTGGATAGGTAGTCCTCGATGCCCTTGAAGGGGGCCTTCGGGGCGATGTCGACCTCGATCGGCGCGTTGGGGGCCAATCCGGCCTCGCTTTTGTAGGAGCGCCCGTCCTTGATCATCTTCTTGAGCAATTCGCCCTGCCTCTCGGCGGAGGGGAATGAAAGCGCCTTGTCATACTCGGGGTAGCTCTCGAGCATGATCGACTCCTTGTGCAGCGGGAGGGAGAGGTAGATCTCCTCGGCGATGAAGGGGCAGTACGGGTAGATCATCTTGACGATGGCCTCGATGACCTTGTAGAGGACCGTCTTGATCATGGCCTTGTCTTCGCCCTTCTCGAGGCTCACCTTGCTCATCTCGAGGTAGAAGGAGCAGAAATCGTCATAGACGAAGTCGTAGAGTACCGAGCTCGCGGCCCCGAACTGGTACTTCTCCATCTTGGCACTGACCGAGGCGATGGTCTTGTTCAGGCGGCTGAGGATGTATTTCTCGAGCGTCCCAAGCTTCTTCCTGTCTAGCTGCTCAGGCGCGAAATCATCGCCAAGCGACATCTCGACGTAGCGGGCCGAGTTCCAGATCTTGTTGAGGTAGTTGGCCGCGGCGGAAAGCTTCTCGTCGCTATAGCGCATGTCGAGCCCCGGCGTGGAGTTGGTGGTGATGAAGTAGCGCAGCGCGTCGACGCCGTATTTCTCGATGACGTCGATCGGGTCGACGCCGTTGCCTAGCGACTTGCTCATCTTCCGCCCCTGCTCGTCGCGGATGAGGCCGTGGATCACGACCTCCTTGAACGGGGATTTGCCGGTGAAGTGCAGCGACTGGAAGATCATCCTCGAGACCCAGAAGAATATCAGGTCGTACCCGGTGAAAAGCACCGAGGTCGGGAAGTAGCGGTCAAAATCCTCGCCGCCATCGGGCCAGCCAAGGGTCGCGAAGGGCCAGAGGCCAGAGGAGAACCAGGTGTCGAGCACGTCCTCGTCCTGATCGTATAAGGCGGGGTCGAGCGGGGTTTCGCTGACGACGACCGAGCCGTCCTTCTTGCTGTAATAGGCCGGGATGCGGTGCCCCCACCACAGCTGACGGGATATGCACCAGTCCTCGCAGTTGGCCATCCAGCGGAGGAGGACCTTCTCGAAGCGCTTGGGCAGGAACTCGACCTTCCCCTCGCCCTTCTGGCTCTCTATGACCTTATCGGCTAGCGGCTTCATCCGCACGAACCACTGCTTGGAAAGCATCGGCTCGACGACCGCCCCGCTGCGCTCGGAGTGCCCGACGGAGTGGACGATCTTCTCGATCTTCTGCAGATGGCCGCCGATTTTTATGTCCTCGACCAGCTTACGGCGGCACTCGTAGCGGTCGAGCCCGGCGTATTTTCCGCACTTTTCGTTGGTGCGGGCGTGCTCATCGAGCACCTTTATGAACGGGAGGCCGTACTTCTTGGCCAGGTTGAAGTCGTTGGGGTCGTGGGCTGGCGTGCACTTCATCGCCCCGGTGCCGAAGCTCAAATCGACGTAGGGGTCGGCCATGATCGGGAGCTCCTCGCCGTTGGCGGGGTTGATGACCTTCTTGCCGATCAGGCTCTTGTAGCGCTCATCCTTGGGGTTGACGAAGACGGCGACGTCGCCGAACATCGTCTCCGGGCGGGTGGTGGCGACCACGATCTGGCGGTCCTCGCCGACCACGTCGTAGAAGAAGTAGAAGAACTCGCCCTGGTCGTCGCTATGGACGACCTCGATGTTGGAAAGGGCGGTGCATAGCTCCGGGTCCCAGTTGATGATCCGCTCGCCGCGGTAGATTAGACCCTCGTCGTAAAGCGTCTTGAAGACGCGAAGGACGGCTTTGGACAACCCAGGGTCGAGGGTGAAGCGCTCGCGGGTGTAATCGACGGAAAGCCCGATGCTGGCCCACTGCTGATGGATGGTCTTGGAGTACTCCTCCTTCCAGGAGAAGGCGACCTCGAGGAACTTCTCCCTCCCGAGGTCGTAGCGGCTTATGCCCTGCTTGCGCAATCTCTCCTCGACCTTGGCCTGGGTGGCGATCCCGGCGTGGTCGACGCCCGGGACCCAGAGCACGTCGAAGCCCTTCATCCGCTTGTAGCGGGCGGTGATGTCGTCGGGCACGGTGTCCATTACGTGGCCTAGGTGCAGCTTCCCGGTGACGTTGGGCGGGGGTATCACGATGGAGAAGGGCTGCTTGCCCTTGTCCCCCGCGGTGAAATACCCCTTGCCCTTCCAGCTCTCGTATTTGCCTTCCTCGACGGCCTTGTGGTCGTAGCGTTTGTCTAGCATAGGTTCCTCCAGAAAATAAAAAGCGCTCCGCGATGGGGCGCGGCGCGCTGTACCACCCATCTTCCCATCGCTCGCGATGGCTCGATTCTGCCCCTTAACGCGGGGCGACGTACCCTAAGAAGCGACTCATGGGGGCCGGGCGCCCAGCTTCCACCGTCCTGGGCTCTCTATCTCGCGGCTATCCCAATCCCTCTTCCTCAACGGGACGGGTGAATTATATGTTGGCTCGAGCGCAAGTTCAAGGCTAGGCGAGGCTAGAGGCTATCGCGGCCCTGATCGATGTCAATGAGGCGCTGGAGAGGTCGGAGAAGATGATCTGCTTTATCCCGGCCGAGGCGGCCCGCTTCTTTGCCAAGGCGCGCTCCTTCTGGTTCATCGTGTCGGACTTGGTGCCGACGCAGATGAGCTCACAGGGGAATCCCTCCAGGTAGCGGAGGAAGGCGAGGTCGTCCTCGCCCATCTCCCGCCGGAAGTCGACCAATAAGACGATGGCCCTAAGCCGCTTGTCGCCGTAATAGGACTCCATCATCCTCGAGAAGGAGATGGTGTTCAGGTTCGCGAAGCCGGTCGAGCCGTATCCCGGGGAGTCGACGAGGTAGAACCGCTCGTCGATCAGGAAGAAGTTGAGGAGCTTCGTCTTGCCCGCCTTCTTGGAGGAGAAGGCGATCTTCTGCCCCACCAAGGCGTTGATGAGGCTCGACTTGCCGACGTTGCTCCGCCCCACCACCAACACCTCGGGGTAGGCGTCGCCCGGGCGGCCCTTGAGGTCGACCGAGGAGGTGACGAACCTCACCTTCCGGAAGTCGATCCTCACGCCTTCTCCCTCACCAGGGCGCGATCGAGCGCGTCGTCGACGGTCTTCATGAAGGTGATCTTGAGCGCCTTCTTGACCTCCTCGGGGAGCTCCTCGACGTCCTTTTTGTTGTCGAGGGGGACGACGATCTCCTTGATGCCGCATCTGGCGGCGGCCAAGGATTTCTCGCGCAGCCCGCCGATGGCCAAGGCGTTCCCGCGGAGGGTGACCTCGCCGGTCATGGCCACGTTGGCGTTGACCGGGGTGTGGGTGAGGCAGGATATGATGGCGGTCGTGATGGCGACGCCGGCGCTAGGCCCATCCTTTGGCACCGCGCCCTCGGGGACGTGGATGTGGATGTCGTTATTGGCGAAGATGACGTCGTCGATGTTGTACTTCTTCGAGTTGGCGCGGACGTAGTCGAGCGCGATGGTCGCGCTTTCCTTCATCACGTCGCCGAGCTTGCCGGTGAGGACCAACCCGCCCTTGCCGGGGAAGTAGTTCACCTCGATCGGCAATATGTCGCCGCCGAAGTCGGTGTAGGCCAAGCCGGTGACGACGCCAACCTGGTTCTCCTTCTCCTTCTTGCTGCCCTCGAAAAGCTCGACGCCGAGGTAGGAATGCAGCTTCGCGTCGTCGATGAGGATCGGGCGCGGGGTGGACTCATCCTTGAGTATCTCGACCACGGCCTTCCGGCAGCAGCTGGCGATGGTGCGCTCAAGCTGCCTCACGCCGGCCTCCATGGTGTAGTGCTCGATGATGGTCTTGATGCTCTGCTCGGGGAAGCTGATGTCGGAATCCTTGAGACCGGCGAGCTTGACCTGCTTCGGGATGAGGAATCCGTTGGCGATCTTCACCTTCTCGATCTCGGTGTAGGACGGGACCTCGATGAGCTCGAGCCTGTCCCGGAGCGGGCCCGGGATGTTGTCGAGGTTGTTCGCGGTGCAGATGAAGAGCACGTTGGAGAGGTCATAAGGCTCCTCGACGTAGTTGTCGTTGAAGGCGAAGTTCTGCTCGGGATCGAGGACCTCGAGCAAAGCCGAGGAGGGGTCGCCCTTGTAGTTGCTGCCGCCGACCTTGTCGATCTCGTCTAGCAGGAACACCGGGTTGGTGACCCCGCACTTTATCATGCCATGGATTATGCGGCCCGGCATCGAGCCGACGTAGGTCCGGCGGTGGCCGCGGATCTCGGCCTCATCGGATATGCCGCCGAGGGCTGTCTTGAAGAACTTGCGCCCAAGGGCCCTCGCGATGGAGCGCCCGAGGCTGGTCTTGCCGCATCCAGGCGGGCCATAGAAGCAAAGTATCGGGGCCTTGAGCGACTTTGTCATCTTCTTGACGGCCAGGTACTCGATGATCCTCTTCTTGACCTTCTCCAGGCCATAGTGGTCCTCGTTAAGGACCTCCTCGACGTGGCGCAGGTCCTCGTCGTCCTCGGTCTTCTCGAACCAGGGGATCGAGAGGAGGGTGTCGATGTAGGTCATGATGAGGGAGGCCTCGAGGGAGGACTCCGGCATCATCTTGTACCGGCGCAGCTCGGCCTTGATCTTGGCCTTGACGTTCTCCGGATAGGGGTTCTTCTCGAGCTTCTGGAGGATGGCGTCCTCGGAATGCTCCTGGTCGTCGCCCTCGCCTAGCTCCTCGCGGATGGCCTTCATCTTCTCGCGGAGGTAGTACTCCTTCTGGCTCTTCTCGGCCGAGGCGCGGACCTTCTTGGAGAGGTCGTCCTCGACCTCGGCGGCCGCCTTGGCGCCCTGCAGGCACTCAAGGAGGTAGGATAGGCGCTCGTTTATGTCCTCTATCTCGAGCAGCTTCTCCTTCTGCTGCAGCGACAAAGGCAGGTAAGGCGCCAATGAATCCGGCAGGTCGGCGCTCGGGATGCCTTTGGAGAAGGCCCCGGCGTTGAGGCGCGGCAGCCCCGAGGCGGGGTCGGAGATGGTCTGGGTTATCTCGCGCAGGAGCTTGAGCTCGGTCTGCTTGTCGCCCTCGATGGGCTCGATCACGCGGCCAGAGGCCACGAAATAGCCTCCTTCCTCGGAGAACTTCATCGAGTCGAATTTGACCCGCTTGCTGCCGACGACGCGGATGCGCACGCCCCCGTCATACGGGGTATAGGAGGTCACGCGGCAGAGGGTGCCGGCGGAATATATGTCGTCTATGGTCGGGGAATCGGTGGACTCGCCTTTCTGGCTGACCACGAAAAGAAGGTTGTTGGTGGCCGAGCGGGCCTGCTCGACGGCCTTCAGGGAGAACTCCCGCCCCACCTCGATGTCCTCGCTCATCGACGGGAAGACGACGAGGGAGCGGGCAACGAGCAGCGGCAGAGTCAGTATGGATTCACCGTTTGGGTTGTTGTTCATGCTATCTCCTTTCCTAGGGGCAATGCCCCCAATAATCGGCTGGAGTAAATAATAGCCGGAATTTTAGCACTGTCAAGTTTCGAGTGCTAATCCCGGCTATTGAGGTTTTTCCTTATTTGCCTAGTTAGGCGTTGTGGGCGAGCAGGAAGTCGTGGATCTTGGTGTTCACGAGGTTCGAGCGGAAGCCGTTGAGGTTGTCCCCATAGGCCTTGCGGAGGTCCTCGACCTTCATCCCGTACTTCTCGGCGGTCTTGGTGAGCTCATGGTCGAGCTCGGCGTCGTCGACGAGCAGCTTCTCCTTGGCGGCGATGGTCTGCAGGACGAGGTAGCCCTTGACGTTGGCCTCGGACTCGTCGTGGATCTTCTTCTTTAGGTCCTCGAGCTTCTGCCCGGTGATCTCGAGGTACTGCTCGAAGGTCAGCCCGTTGCTCTCGACCTGCTTCTTGAGCTGGTCCTCGCTGGCGGCGGCTTCGTTATCGATGATGGTGGAGTTGCACTCGACCTTGGAGGCGTCGACGATGAGCTTCACGAGCTCGTTGTAGTAGCGGGTCTCCTCCTGGCGGGTCTTGCGCTGCAGGAGGTCCTTCTTCTCGAATTCCTTGAGCTCATCGACGGTCTTGACGTCCTTGACGCCGAGATCGGCGACCGCCTCGTCGGAGAGGGTCGGGATCTTCTTCTGCTTGACCTCGTGGACGGCGACCTTGAAGGTGGCCTTCTTGCCCGCGAGCTCCTTGACGTACTGCTCGGGGAAGGTGACCTCGATGTCCTTGCTCTGTCCGGATTTGATGCCGACTAGGCCTTCCTCGAAGCCCGGGACGAACGAATGGGAGCCGAGGACGAGCGAGTAGTTGTCGGCCTTGCCGCCGTCGAAGGCCTTGCCGTCGATGAATCCCTCGAAGTCGATGACGACGGTGTCGCCGTTTTTGGCTTCCTCGTCGGTGACGACGAGCTCGGCGTTGCGCTCGAGCCTAGCGGAGATGGCGTCGGCCACTTCCTTCTCGTCGACCGAGGGGACGTTCTTCTCGACGTGGAGCCCGGTGTACTCCCCGAGGGTGACCTTCGGGGCGAGGGTGACGGTGAACTTGACCTCGAGGTCGGTGTCGCTTAGCTTGGTGACCTCGACGTCGGGGCGGAAGAAAGGCTCGATCTTGCCTTCCTTGACGGCATCGGCGAAGATGGTCGGCAGGATCTCGTTGATGGCCTCGTCGATGACCTTCTGCCCGTTGACGTGGCTCTTGGCCATGGCTTCGGGGGCGTGGCCCTTGCGGAAGCCGGGGATGCTGACCTGCTCGCAGGCCTTCTTGAGCGCCTTCGCCTGGGCATCCTTCCAGATGTCGGCGGGGACGGTGGAGAGTATTTCGACTTTGCAGTCTTCTAGGTTGGTGAATTTGTGTTCCATATCCTTTTCCTGATAAACGCAAAAGATACTATACCCGAAACGGGCGCTAAGCCAAACCTTTTTGCACTAAATACGCGTGCGCACTAGGCCGGACGGTGGCTGTCGATGGCCCGCTGCAGGGCAATGGCCTCCTCCGAGGACTCATCGGAGAGCTTGAGGTAGCGCCTGGCGAGGATAAGGCAGGCGAGCGCCAAATTGAAGCTTGGCAGCGAGAAGGGGTAATAGGCGGCGAAGGCGGAGACGAGCAGCTCGGTGGCGGTCTCCCTGACCGCGGTGTCCTTCTCCTGGTCGATCGTCTTCTTGGCCGCTTCCATCCGCTTGACGTCCTTGGCGTTAGGCAATTCAATGGGCGCGCCGACGAACTCCGCATCCCCGGCTTTGAAACGGATGACGTGCGGGTCGTGGGCGAGGGAGAGCAGCTGCAGGCAAAGCTGCCTGGAGGGATAATCCGCCCCGTGCAGGCAATATTCCCGAAGGCCATCCACCCCCGCGGGGAGGGCGGCTTTGTGGCGGTAGAAGTAGTCGATGGCCTTCTTGGCCCGCTTCTCGTCCTTGCCCTTTAGTATCTCTATGGCATCCTCTAGCCCCATCGCCTCCGCCTTGCCCTTCGACCGATCGATCTCCAGCGGGAAGTCGCGGAGCATCTCCTCGGTCTGCTGGTCGACGTAAGGCAATTCGCGCAGGCCCTCGATGGCCCGCTCGCCCTCATCCTGCCGCCCTAGGTAGATCGAAAGCTCCTTCAATAGCAATAAGGTCCGCTTGGGGTAGGAGGTGAAAAGCTCCTTATGGCAGTTAAGCAGTTTGGCGAAGGCGGAGTCGGCCTTCCCCGAGGACATGTCGCCCAGTATTTCCTTGAGCGATTCGGCGTTGTCTTTTCCCATCGGAATAATTCAACTTCAAAGGCGAACCACAATCAACCCCCACCGACCTAGTATTCACTACTAACTTTCCATCTTCGCCGGTTTGGCGCATACTTACCCCATTATGGCTTTAACGTCCTGCTTGCTACTGTTGTCCGCCCTGCTGAGCCTGCTTACCTACTTCGAGCTCTCGCTGCAGCAAGACTGGCGGATGTTCTTCGTCCCGATATTGCTCCTGCCCGCCTTCTTCCTCGCCCTATTGGCGGCCCTCCTATTGGGGCTATTCCTCGCCTCGGCGCGCTTCGACGTATCGAAGCGGCATAAGCCATCGCCTTTTCTCATCGGACTGGTCGAGGAGCTGGCCTTCCTGGCATGCCTATTGACCCGGGTCCACGTCCGGGTGTCGGGCATCAGCAGGATAAAGGACCTCAACGCCATGGTGGCCATCAACCACCTATCGAACTTCGATTTTATCGCCCTGCTGTCCGCCTTCCGCGGCAAGCGAGTGGTCGCGGTGGCCAAGCAGGAGATCGCCTCCTGGCCGCTAATCGGCAGGGTGCTTTCCCAGGCGGGCTTCATCTACCTCCGCCGCGACGACCTAAAGGAAGGGGTCGAGGCCATCGAGCACGGGGCCAAGCTTATTGAGGACGGGCTATGCTCGGTCGCCGTGAGCCCCGAGGGGACGAGGAACAAGGGCTTCCCCAACCCGAGGATGCTCCCCTTCCACCCGGGGACCTTCGCCCTGGCCAAGAAGTCATCTTGCCCCATCGCCTTGGTCTGCATTCAGAACACCAACGCGGTGAAGGACCGCTTCCCGCTTCGCGGCACCAAGGTCTACATCGACGTGGTCGACGTCATAGGCAAGGAGCAGGTCGAGTTGATGAGCCTGCGCGATATATCCGACCTCGCCCATTCGAAGATGGATTCCTTCCTCAAGGAAAAGCAAGCCCGCGCCTATGGGGCGTTCGCCTTGGAATAACCGGCGCAGTCGCTTGCTTATAGCCACAAAGTCAAAAATATTTGACATGCGGAAATCAGCATAGTACATTTTGTGCCATTAGAGCCAGCCCGGTAGCTTGCACGTGAGATTCGTGTCTGAAAAAAGGCATTGGAAGGCTCAGGACCGTGTCGTACTCCTAGGCACCCGGCACGCTCCCCCAGCTTCGCGAGCTGGGTTTTTTATTTCAGCCGGGACGTTGGGCCCGCAGACGCGAAGCTGACCGGTTAGTCGTAGCCTAGAATAAAATGAGCCAAACATTCCAAACAAAGGCTAGCAAAATGCCTTAAACGCAACAAAAAATCCCGAGCGAATCGGGACTTTTTGTTATTTGGCGCGCCCGAGCCGACTCGAACGGCTGGCCCACAGCTTAGAAGGCTGTTGCTCTATCCAGCTGAGCTACGGGCGCAACGCGGTAATCTTAAACTTTATCCAACCCCGGGTAAAGGGAAACGGGCCCTTAGGGGTGAAGTTTCTCATATAGCCGCTTCGCGACGTCGGAGGGCAGTATCTGGCTGAGCTCGAGCATCGAGGCCGATAATAGCGCCTCCTTGCTCTGGTATACCCGTTTTAGCTGCTCGATCCGCTTGGCGCCGAGGCCGCTGATGCCGTCGAATATCGAGGAAAACATCGCCTTGCCCCGCTTCTGCTTGTGGAAGGAGATGGCGAAGCGGTGGACCTCGTCCTGCATCCTCATCAGCAGGAAGAAAAGCGGGCTGCTCTGGTCGAGGGGGAAGACGTTGTTGTCAAAGTCGACCAAGGCGTCGGTCTGGTGGCGGTCGTTTTTGCGGAGGCCGAACACCGGGATATCCACGTCAGCCTGCTGCAGCCCCGCTTTGGCCGCCCTGACCTGGGTTATCCCGCCATCGGTTAGGATAAGGTCGGGGTAAGAGGCCCCCTCCTCCTTGAGACGCGAATACCGCCTATAGGCGACCTCGACCATCGAGTGGTAGTCGTCGCCGGCCACCTCATCGGATAGGCGGAACTTGCGGTACATCTTCTTCTCCCTTTCGCCGTTGATGTAGCAGACCATCGCCCCCACCGCCTCCGAGCCCTGCAGGTGGGAGTTGTCGAAGAGCTCGATCCGGTACGGCGTCTTGATGCCAAGCAGTTTGCCCAGCTGCTCCAATAGCGCCACGTTGTCGTCTTCCAGCCTCGAGGATAGGAAGAACTCGTCGAGGGCGCTTTTGGCGTTGAGCTCGGCGATACCCAATACCTCGCGGAGCCTCCCCTCCTTGGGGACGACGACCTTTAGGTCGGGGGCGAAGGTCGATTCGAGGCTGTCCTTCATGGTCTCCAGCCCGATCACCAAGGTGGACGGCAGCTCATGGGAGGCGTAGTACTGCTCGATGAGGTCCTCAAGCTGCTCCTGTGGGGACAGGAAGGCGGTCACGACGTGGGTCTTCTTGCCAAGCAGGCAGCCATGGCGGTAGGAGAGGATGGCGAGGCCGAGGTGAGCTTCCCGCTCGGAATAGGCCATGAAGTCGGCGCTCGGCAGGTCCTTGAACTCGACCCGCTGGGAGGAGAGGACGTGGTCGATGGCGTCGAGCATGTCCTTGCACGACTTGGCGTTCTCGTACTCCAGGTTCTCGCTGTATTTCTCCATCCTTTCCCTTAGCTCGGCCTTCTCCTTGCTGGCATCCCCGGAAAGGAAGCGCCTGATCGAGGAGGAGAGCTCCTTGGCCTTTTCCTCGCTTATTCTGTTTATGCAGGGGGCGAGGCACTGGCCGAGGGAATAGTAAAGGCAGGGCTTGTCGGGGATGTGGCGGCATTTCCTGGTCGGGAAGATCTTGTTGAGCAAGCCTATGACCTGGGTTGCGCTATAGGAGGATGGGTAGGGGCCGTAGTACTCGTAGTGGCGGTCCTTCTTGTTCCGGGCGATCTTCAGGTGCGGGTCGTTGCCCTTGTGGAGGGCGATGTAGGGGTAATGGGAGTCGTCCATCAGCATGATGTTGTAGCGCGGGTGGTGGCTCTGGATGAGGTTCATCTCGAGGATGAAGGCCTCCTTGTCCGAATTGACCCGGATGGTCTCGAAATGGTGGACGTGGCTCACCATGGCCGCGACCTTGCCCACCTGGGGGCGCAAAAAATACTGGCTGACCCGCTTCTTCAGCGACTTGGCCTTGCCGATGTAGATGATCTTATCCTCCGCGTCGTGCATCAGATACACCCCGGGGGAATCGGGCAACAGCGATATCAATCGGGATAGCAATTCGGTCATCTTAGGTGCACCACCGTCGCCCCAGCCCCGCCCTCGGCCTCGCCGGCCGGCTCGATCGACTCGACGAATTTTGCGTTCTTGCAGTATTCGGCGGTCATTCGCTTCAGCGCCCCCGAGCCTAGCCCATGGATTATGCGGACGCGCTTGTAGTTCTTAACCCGGCAGGCGTCGAGGTAATGCGATAGCTCCTCTTTGGCCTCGTCGTAATGGAGCCCGATCAGGTTGCATTCTAGGCTCAGCCCCGACTTCCCGACCACGTCGACCACCGCGCCCTTTAGGCTCTCCTGCTCCGACTTGGGGGGCTCTCTCTTGAGGCAGCTAGAAAGCTCGACGGTGAAGCTCATCCCCTTGGCGGAGCTCACCTCGGCCTTCTTGCCGCGTATCTTGGTGATGGTCCCGGACAAGGCGTAGTCGGGCACCTCGACGTAGTCGCCTTCCTTGAACTGCTTGGGGTCGGATATGGCCTTCGGCGACTCGAGGGGGGATTGCATCCGCTGCAGCTCTTCCTTGGCCTTGATGGCCTCGTGGAGCTTGACCCCGGGGGTGGAGAGGCTCTTGATTGCCTGCTCGGCCCGCCGCTTCGCCTTGGCGATGACGTCCTCTTCCTTCCTCTTGAGCTCGGACTCGAAGTCGCGAAGCCGCCGGTTGAGCTCGCTTTCCTTCTTCTTTGACTCGGATAGATGCCGCTCAAGCTCTGCTTTCTCCTCCAATAGACGCTTCTGCAGATGGTCGTTCTCCTCAATCGTCTCCGAGAGCTTCCTTATCGAGGCGGAGACCGAGGAGTCCTGCCCTTGCTTGTCTATCCGCTTGGCCTCGCCGACTATCTCGTCGGATAGGCCATACCTGGTCGCGGCCAATAGCCCATATGACTCGCCGGGCACCCCATCGAGCAATCGGTAGGTCGGCGAGAGGGTCTCGAGGTCGAACTCCATCGAGGCGTTCTTGGCCCCTTTGGTGGAAAGGGCGTAGGCCTTCACCCCCTCGAAGTGGGAGCTGATCAGGGCATAGCAGCCCCTGGAAAGCAGGTATTTGAGGATCGCGATGGCGAGGGCCTCTCCCTCATGGGGCGAGGTGCCGGTCCCGACCTCGTCGAGGAGGACCAGGTCGTCCTCCCCCACCCCGTCGATGGCCCTCGCGATGTTGCGTATGTGTCCTGAGAAGGTCGAGAGGTTGTCGTCGATGCTCTGCGAGTCGCCGATGTCGACGTTGATGTGGGCGAAATAAGGCAGCTCCGCCCCCTGTTCGGTCGGCAGCGGGTAGCCGAGCTTGAACATGAGCGACAGCAGCCCCACGGTCTTGAGGGCGACGGTCTTGCCGCCGGCGTTGGGGCCGGAGATCACGTAGACCCGGTTCTGCCTAGAGAGGGAGAAGGAGTTCGCTACCGCCTTCGCCTTGTCTAATAGCGGATGCCTGGCCGCGGGCAGTACTAGGTTCCCCGATTCTGATATCGCGGCCACGTGGCCCTTAATGTCCTCTCGGAACAGTTCCTTGCCCAATAGGAAGTCGAAGTAGCCGAGCTTCCCGTTGGCGTCCTCAATGGCCGAGGAAAAAGAAGAAACCTCGGAGGACAGGAGACGGAGCACCTTGGCCTCCTCGTCCTTCTCCATCTCCAGCAGGTCGGCGAGCTTCTCGTTTAAGGAGGTGAGCGACGACGGCTCGACGAAGATGGTTCCGCCCGACCCGGAGCGCCCCAGGATCAGCCCTGGCACCTTGGAGCGGTAGGCCAGCTTAACCGGGAGGCAATAATGCCCCTCCCGCTCCGTGAGGGTGGCGCTGGAGAGGAACTCGCGGAACTCCCCGATCAGTTTGGGGAGCTTCTCCTCGATCGCCCGCCTGGTGGCCCGTAGCTGGTTGCGCACGTAGCGCAGCCCATCCGAGGCTCGGTCGAGTATTATCTTCGAGGGGTCGATGCAGCGGCGAATCTCGTCGCGCAGCGATGTAAAGGAAAGTATGCCTCTGACGAATTCTAATAGCAGCGGCGGCTCCCCCGCTTCCTCCATGAAGGCCTTAAGCGAGCTGACGGCCTCCTCCTCAAAGGCGATGTCCAATAGCTCAGAGGGCTCAAGCGCCCCGCCTTTGACGGCCCGCTCAAGATAGGGGCGGAGGTCGAGGTAGGAGTCGATGGGCGGGATGCCATATCGGCTGACCAAAAACGACATCTCGTCGAGGCGGGACAGTTCGACGCGGAGCGAATCCTTAGAAAGCCACCCATCCTCATTGGCGCGGCGCTTGCCGCGCTCGCTTTTGCAGAATGAGGCGATCCGCCCCCTGACCTCGTCTAGTTGCAGCTGCTGCTCTTCTTTACCCATGGCGGGCCGATTATAGCACCTATTGCCGGCCTAGAGTATAATCGGCCTATATGGCCGAAAACGCTTCATTGCCGCTTACCGAAGATAGGAAGCGGCGCATAATACGCGATTTCTCTCCCTTCCTGAGGGATAGTTTGCCCCGCTACGCCACCTTCTTCGCCACCAAAGGGAAGATAACCGTCACCCTGTATAAGGACAAGGCCCTCTTTCAGGGCGAGGGCGCATTTGAGGCGGCAAAGAAATACGGCGAGCCCGAGCAAAAGAAGGTGAGCCTCAAGCCCCGCACCTGCCCCCGGCCCAAGCTCGAGCAGATCGGATCCGACGAGACCGGGACCGGCAACTACTTCGGGCCGGTAGTCGTCTGCGCCGCCCACTTGACATTGGAAGACATCGCCTGGGCCAAGCAGATCGGGGCCACCGACTCAAAACTATTAACCGACGAGCAGATCGCCATAGTGGCGAGGAAGCTCATCAAGCGCATCGACTACTCCTTGCTTTGCCTAAGCGCCAAGCGCTACAACGAGGTCCACGCCAAAGGGTTCAACATGAACGCCGTCAAGGCCAAGATGCACAACTCCGCCTTATTGCGGCTAAAGAAGAAACACCCCGGCGCCACCCTTTGCCAGGACCAGTTCGCCGAGCCCGAGGTCTATTTCTCCTACCTCCGCAACGAGAAGCAGATCGCCAAGCCCATCGACTTCTCGACCAAGGGCGAGCTCGCCTTCCCCTCGGTCGCCTGCGCCTCGATCATCGCTCGGCACTGCCTGGTGAAGAAGATGGAGGAGCTAGGCAAAGAATACGGCTGTGAGTTCCCATTTGGGGCGGGGGACGAGGTCGAGCGGTTCGCCAAGGAGCTGGTTAAGGAAAAAGGCGAGGATATCCTCGCCAAGGTCGCGAAGGTGTCCTTCAAGAACACAACGCGGATATTATCTAAGACGGTCCAGGACTTCCTTGAAGTCTAGCGGCAGCTCCGACTCGAAGCACATCCTCTCCCCGGTCCGCGGATGGGTGAGGATGAGCTTTTCGGCGTGGAGCAATTGCCTTTTGGCCCCGAGGCGGCGGTTGCCCTTCCCATACAGCTGATCGCCGATGATCGGATGGCCGATGTACTCGAGGTGGGCCCTGATCTGGTGGGTCCGCCCGGTCTGTAGCACCAACCGCAGCAAGCTGACGCGGTCTACGGGATAGACTTGCGTCACCTCGAAGTGGGTGATGGCCATCTTGCCGGACTGCGCGTCTACCGCCTGCTTGAGGCGGTTGTCCTTGTCGCGGGACAAAGGGGCGATGATCTTCCCCCGCTTCTCCTGGAAGATGCCATCGGCGAGGGCGACGTACTCCCGGTGCATCGAGTGGTCCTTTAGCTGGGCTTGCAGGCTAAGCAAAGCATCCTCGGTCTTGGCGACCGCGAGCAGCCCCGAGGTGTCCTTGTCGATCCGGTGCACCAGCCCGGGCCTGCCCGAGGCGGGGGCGAGCTCCTCCCCATAATGGAACAGGAGCCCATTGAGCAATGTCCCGTCGTAGTTGCCGGCCCCGGGGTGGACGACCAGCCCGGCGGGCTTGTCGATGATGATTATGTCGTCGTCTTCGTAGACCACGTGGAGGTCCATCTTCTCGGGGACGAGGTCGGTCGGGGGCTCGACGTAGTCCTCGTAGCTCACCACGTCGCCCTCCTCAAGCGGGTAATGGGCCTTCTCGGGTTTCCCGTTGACGGCGACCTTGCCCTGCTTTATCAAGGCCTGGCACTTGCTCCGGCTTTTGGCGGCCCCGAAGGCGAAAAGCGCCTCGTCGAGCCGCTTGCCAGAGAGCTCCTTACTCGCCTTGAACTGGCCCATCCTTGCCCTCTTCCGCCGAATCGCTCGGCTGCTTTTGGGTGGCCTTCTTCTCCGGCTTGACCATGTCGATGAGCAGAACGACGATCAGCAAGATGACCCCGACGGTGAGATAGGCGTCGGCGAAGTTGAAGGTCGCGAAGGGATTGACCGAGCTCGGCTTGGCGCTTGGCCCGCCGCCTAGGTAGAAGCTCAGGAAGTCGATGACCCCGTCGAAGCCGGTGGTCGACTCCCAGTAGAAGGCGCGGTCGACGAAGTTGCCCATCGCCCCAGCAAGCAATAGCGCCCCCACGATCCGCTCGAAGGTCTTGAGCTTGGCGAAGGCGTAGAAGTAGTACCCGCCGATGGCCAAGGACATCACGATGGAGATCAGGATGTTGACCACCCTCGAGCCGAGGCTCCCGGCCCCCAGCCCGAAGGCGATGCCGGTGTTGTAGGACAATGTGATGTAGAAGAAGTTCGGGATGACCTCGATCCTCTCGCCGGGGACGGCGAAGCTCTGGACCAGCCATTTGCTGAGAAGGTCTAGGAAGAGCAATCCGAGGACGACGCAGGCGAAGACGATGAGCATCCTCATCCCCTTCTTGTCGGGCTTGACGTAGTTGAGCTTCATTTATCCAAGGCCTCCAGGCAGCGATGGCATAGATGCCCGTCCTCGGTCTCGACTAGCTCGTCGTAATGGCGGCGGCAGCGGTCGCATTCTGGGCGGGAATCGGCGCAGCAAGCGGCGGCGTCATCGCCTTTTACTAGCGACACGTCGGAGACGTTGAACAGCAGGCAAAGTTCGTCCTTCGATAGCGAGGAAAGCGCATCGAAGAGCTTGCCCTGCTGGCAGCTTAGCGAGAGCTTGGCGTCGCTTGAGGAGCCGAACTCGCCCGCGGCGCGCTTCTGCTCGAGGCTCTTCAGCGCCACCTCGCGGAGGGAGAGGAACTCGCGGTATAGGGAGAGCATCTCCCCATCCGGCTGCTTGGCCTGCACCATGTCCTCGAGCTGGACCGATTCCTTGTGCTCCAATGGCAGGTAGGAATAAACCTCCTCCATCGTGAAGGGGAGGATCGGGTTGAGCAATAGGCACAGCGACTTGGCGCAGCGGAAGATGACCTCTAGCGCCCCCTGGCGGCGAGGCGAGTCGGCATTATCGCAGTATAGGACGTCCTTGAGGGCGTCGAGGTAGAGCGAGGAGAGGTCGAACGAGGCGAAGGGGATGATGGCGTTGACCACCCCGGCGAAGTCGTACTCGTCGTAGCTTTTGGTGGCCTTGGTTATGACCTCGTCGAGCCGGGCGAGGATCATCTTGTCAAGCAAGGAGTACTCCTTCTTGGCCTCGGGGTGGTAGCTCGATAGGTTGCCGAGCATGAACTTGAAGGTGTTGCGGATCTTGCGGTAGTTGTCGGCGACCGAGCCGATGATGCGCTCCCCGATCCTGGCGTCGGCCTTGTAGTCGACCGAGGCGGCCCACAACCGGAGTATGTCGGCCCCGTAGTTGGAGGCGACCTTGGTCGGATCGACGCCGTTGCCCTTGGACTTGCTCATCTTCTGCCAGTTCTCGTCCATGACCCAGCCATGGGTGAGGCAGGTCTTGAACGGCGACTTGCCGCAGAAGGCAGTAGAAAGCGTCAGCGAGGCGTTGAACCAGCCGCGGTATTGGTCGTTGCCCTCAAGGTAGAGGTCGGCCGGGAACTTGAGCCCGCGCTCGCGGAGCACCCCGTTCCAGCTCGACCCGGAGTCGAACCAGACGTCCATGATGTCGGTCTCCTTGGTGAAGGCGCCATTAGGCGAGGCGGGGTTGGTGTATCCAGCTGGAAGCAGCTGCTTCGGGCTGGCCTCGAACCAATAGGAGGAGCCATGCTCGCGGATAAGGCAGGCGATGTGCTCGAAGACGGATTTGTCGATGATCGGCGACCCGTCTTCGTTATAGATGATGGGGATGGCGACGCCCCACGCCCTCTGGCGCGAGATGCACCAGTCGGCGCGGTCCTTGATCATGTTGACCATCTTGCCCTTGCCCCAGGCTGGCACCCACTCGATGGATTCGACCTCGTCGAGGAGCTTCTGCCTGATCGGGGAGATCGAGCAGAACCACTGCGGGGTGGCGCGGAAGATGACCGGCTTCTTGGTCCGCCAGTCGTGCGGGTAGGAGTGGACAATGTCCTCCTCCTTCAGTATCGCGCCTTTGGCGGCAAGCAATTCGATGACCTTGTCGTTGGCCTCGGCATAGAACATGCCGTCGAGCGGATCGCCCGCGCCGAGGTGCATATACCCCTTCTCGTCGACCGGGCAGAACGGCTTGATTCCGTATTTGGCGCAGGCGTTGAAGTCGTCGAGGCCGTGGTCGGGGGCGGTGTGGACGCAGCCGGTGCCGGAATCGGAGGTGACGAAGGAAGCGAGGATCAGCGGCGACCCCCGGCCATACAGCGGATGGCTGGTGACCACCCCCTCGAGCTCCTGGCCCTTGAAGGTCTTTAGCAGCTGGCAGTTAGAGAACCCGAGCTCCTCGACCAGCTTGTCCTTTAGCTCGCAGAGGAAGAGGAAATCGCCCTTCTGGGTATGGTAAAGGCCATACTCGAACCGCGGGTTCAAGGTGATGGCGAGGTTGGCCGGGATGGTCCAGGGGGTGGTGGTCCAGATGATGACCTTGCTCCCCTCGGGCAGCTTGCCCTTCCCATCCTTGACCTCGAAGGCGATGTAAAGCGTCTTGCAAGGCACGTCGTGGTACTCGATCTCGGCCTCGGCCAGCGCGGATTCGCTAGACGGCGACCAATACACCGGCTTGACGCCCTTGAAGATCAGCCCGTCGAGGGCCATCTTGGCGAAGACCTCGATCTGGCGGGCTTCGAATTCCGGTAGCAGCGTCAGGTACGGGTGAACGTAGTCGCCAAGGCAGCCGAGCCGCTTGATCTCCGACATCTGGCGGTCGACCTGGGCGTGGGCGTACTCGTCGCACTTCTTCCGGAACTCGACGACGCCCATCTTCTTCCTATCGACCCCGCTTTTGGCGACCATGACCTCGATGGGGAGGCCATGCGTGTCGAACCCGAAGACGAAGGGGGTCTTGAAGCCCTTCATGTTCTTGTAGCGGACGACGAAGTCCTTCAGGCAGCGGTTGAGCGCGTGGCCGCAGTGGATGTCGCCATTGGCATACGGCGGCCCGTCGTGGAGCATGAACTCCTCGCAGCCATCGCGGTCCGCGTTCATCTTCTCGTATAGTTTGATGTCGCCCCAATGCTTGATCAGCAGCGGCTCCTTCATCGGCAGCCCCGCCCGCATCGGGAAGGCGGAGTTCGGCATCAGCAATGTGTCTTTGAGCATGTGTTCCTCCAGAAAAAGAAAAGCGCCCAGCTTAAGGGCGCGGGCGCGCTGTACCACCTTAATTCCCCTGCAGAGCAGGGCTCGTTTCCCCCGATAACGGCGGGGACCGGGGGACCTAGGCCGTTGGATTCGGCCCCCAGGCTCGGAAGTGATCTCTTTCCCAACGCCCCTTCTCAGCTTCAGCGGGGCTCTCTGTCTTTAGGGAAGGCGCTGTCTTCGTCTTCGCCACGGCTAATATATACCACCGCCCCGCTTTTTTGGAAAGGAAAACCCCTCAATGGAGGGGCGATCCTATTTGTTCTGCGAATCGGAGAGGAAGGAAGGGAGTATCGACTCGAGGAAGTTGTCCTCGTCCCCGTCGCTCCCCCGTTCGGCCTCGGCCTTCTCGGTCGCGGCCTTCCTGGCCTCGTCGACCCCGGAGAGGGCGGTCTCCTTGCTGACCCGGGCGTAGGTCGGGATCGAGGTGAAGTCGAACTCCTCGGCGAAGTCGGTGGCGATGATCGAGCAGATGAGCTCGTCGCCTAGCCGCTCATTAAGCGACACGCCGAGGACGATGTCGATCTGCCCGCCGGCTTGCCTGGTGATCTCGTCGACGCATTCCTGGATGCAGATGAGGTTGGCCTCGGTGCCGGCGGTGATGCAGACGATCGCGCGCCTGGCGCCGGAGATCTGCGCTTCGAGCAGCGGGCAGTTGATGGCGTTCTCCGCCGCCTCGATGGACTTGTTGGGCCCGGTGGCCGATCCATACCCGATGAGGGCGATGCCCGAATTGGACAGCGTTGCCTTTACGTCGGCGAAGTCGAGGTTGATGTACCCCGGGAGCAATATGAGGTCGGTTACGGTGTGGACCGAGCTCGACAATACGCGGTCGGATTCGGAGAAGGCCTTGTTGGCCGAGGCGTTGCCGGCGGTCTGCAGCAGCTTGTCGTTGCTGACGATGATGATGGAGTCGACCACGTCCTTGAGGTTGTTGAGCCCCTTGACCGAGTTGGCGTTGCGGACCCTCCCCTCGAGGGCGAAGGGACGGGTGACTATGGCGACGACGAGCGCCCCGGCCTCCTTGGCGATCCTGGCGACCACCGGGGCGGCCCCGGTTCCGGTGCCGCCGCCCATGCCGGCGGCGACGAAGACCATGTTGGCCCCCGCCACGATCTGGGCGATCTTGTCCTTGCTCGCCTCGGCTGCCTTCTGGCCCACGTCGGGGTCTCCCCCGGCGCCTAGCCCCTGGGTGACCTCCTCGCCGATGACGATGCGGTTCTGCGCCTTGGAGGTGGCCAAGGCCTGCTTGTCGGTGTTCAAAACGTAGAACTCGACGTTCTCTATGTTGTCGTCGATCATGCGGTTGACGGCGTTGTTGCCGGCGCCGCCGACGCCGATCACCACGATGCGGACGACCGGCTCGAATCCATCTAGATCATCATTAATGGCCATTGCTTTGACCTCCTATCACAGGGCGTCGTCCTCAGGCGAGGGGGCGACGTGGGCCCGCTTGCCCTTCCCGGATACCCTGTTGACCGGGACGACTCCCTTCTGCGTGTCGGAGAAGGAGCCTGAGTATTCGCCGCATAAGAGCATGCCAAGCAGGTTGGCGTAGCTCGGGTCGCGGGCGCCGATGCTGCGCGGGGTGACGCGGCTGATCGGGCGGTTGGGGAACCCCTCGGTCAGAAAATGGGTCAATCCGTTTAGCTTCGAGCCGCCGCCGATGCAGATGATCGGCAGGGTCGAGTATAGCGGGTTGGAGTACTGGGACAGCAGCGTCTCCACCGCGTTGTTGAGCGAGGAGATGTATTCGGAGAAGAACCCCTCGATGGAGCGATTGAGGTCCTTCTGGGTAATCTTTGCATAGTCGACGAGCGAGGGGGAATACGCCCTCTCGGTGGCCTCGTAGCCGTATTTTATCTTCAGCGACTCGGCCTGCTCGAAGCTTATTCCGAAGTCGGAGGCGATGCGCTCGGATAGGTCGTCCCCGCCGCGGTAGAAATATAGCGCCCCATATGGCGACCCCTCGCCGATGAAGGAGACGGTCGAGCCGCGCGAGCCGATGTCGAGCAGCACATAGGTGGACGGCAGCTCCTTGTAGGTCGATAGCAGCTTGGCCGCGGTGTATGAGGAAACGCAGGTCTTGCTGATCCTGAAGCCCGCCAGGGTCAGTGCCTTGGTGTAGAGGTCCTTGACGGTTAGCGGCAGGCAATAGACCTTGGCCTGGATCTGCAGGAAGGCGGTCTTCTTGCCTATCGGGGGGTTGGAGTAGACGCTACCATCGGCCAGGATGAACTGCTCGGGGATGACGTCTATGGTGGTGAGCCCCTCGGGAAGCTGCTGCTGCATGACGAGGCTCACCGCGTTGGCGACGTCGACCTTGCTCACCCCGATGTCGGGGCGGACGATGTTGGTCGACTTCTCGTTGGCGTAGACCTTGAGCCCCGCCGAAGGCAGGACCAGGCTGACGTTGGTAAGCTTGATGTTGATATGCTTGTGCTCGTCGCGTATGTCATGAAGTTTGGCGAGCTCGGCCGAAAGGTTGGTCAGGTTGACCTTATCGTCCTTGATGAGGTCCTTAGACTTCACGGTGGTGGCGTAGGTGACGATAGGGGCGTTCCCCAGCTGGTAGCCCACAACCAGCCTAAGCGCGGAGGACCCTATCTCCAAACAGGCTATCTGATGCTGTTCCATAATTGACTTCCATATTGTAATATGGCCAAAGCGTTTAAGGAAGGGGCTATCGATAGTTTTTTAGTAGTTTTCTAGAAAGTATGCAGTAGAAGAAAAACTTCGATGGCAGCAAAAGAAAAGGCCGGGTGGAGGGAACACCCGGCCGGTCGTGATGGCTATTGTAAGGTCAGCGGCTCCGATGAGGAGGTTTCCTCAGTCCGCTGGGTGAGCGAGGACTCGCTGCCCACGTCCGCTTTCGCCCCGCCGCCGCTCACCGCCATTTGGTAGGTGATGGCGATCGGCATGGCGGAGATGGCGGCTCCGCACAGGAGGAAACTGCCCGCTATCAGGATCGACCTGAAACGGTAATAGGACCGGCGATGCCCGGTTTTGACAAGCTTGTCCTTCATTGTTCCTCCTCCTTTTTCTTTCTTATTCCCCTTAGCTTGGCGGAGGCGCTCCTTGGATTCTCGAGCAGCTCCTTCTCGCTGGGGAGTATTGGCTTCTTGGTCAGCAGGGCGAACTCCTTTCGCTCTGGCAGGCGGATGTCGTGGCGGGATCCCTCTTCCACGCATAGGGAATGGAACCTGCGCTTGACCAGCCTGTCGTCTAGCGACATGAAGGTGATGATGGCCATCCGGCCATCTTCGTTCAGGAGACTCGGCCCCACCTCCAGCAGCCTCTTGAGCGCCTCCTCCTCTTGGTTGACCTCGATTCGGATGGCCTGGAAGGTCTGCTTGGCGGGATGGCCCTTCTTGGAGAGCTCCTTCGCCGTCTTGGCCGCTTTGATGGCCTCGACCAGCTCGAAGGTCGTCTCGATGGGCTTGGTCTCCCTTCGCCTCGCGATTTGGCGCGCGATGCGCCGGGCGTCGCGATCCTCCCCGTATTCGAAGATGATCCTCGCGAGCTCCTCCTCCTTGTAGCGGTTCACGACCTCGTAGGCGGAGAGGCTTGAAGTCTCGTCCATCCTCATGTCGAGGCGGGAATCGAACCGGTAGGAGAAGCCGCGGCTCGGATCGTCGAATTGGGGGCTAGAGACGCCCAGGTCGGCGAATATTCCGTCGACCTTGCTTATCCCGAGATGGGACAGCTCCTCCGCGATGTTCGCGAAGGATGAGTGGATGAGGGTGAAGTTGTCCCCTATCTGGGGAAGCTTCTCCCTTGATTCCCCTATCGCCTCTTCGTCTAGGTCGAAGGCGATAAGGCGGCCATGCGGGATGGCCCGAAGCAGCTCGGAGGCATGTCCTGCCCGGCCGAGCGTGCAGTCGACGTAGGTTTTTCCGTCTTGCGGCGAAAGCAGGGAGATCGACTCCTCCTTCATCACCGGATAATGGGCACCCATCACTTGGCCTCGGAGGCGAGGGACTCGTATTCCTTGTCCTTTGCCTTGAAGTACTCTTCCTGGGCCTTGGGCTCCCAGATCTCGAAGTGGTCGATGACCCCGACTAGGGTCACCTCACCGTCGATGCGGTACTTGTCGAGCAGCTCGCGCCCGATGGTTATCCGGCCATGGGCGTCGATCTTGAGCTCAGCCATCGAGGCGAGGGCCAACCTCATATAGGCCCTCGACGACGGGTCGCGGAAGGAGAGGGATTGCAGCTTGTCCATGAGGCGGGAAAAGGCTTCCTCGGGATAAACCGAGAGGCAGCCGTCGAAGCCCTTCAGTATGTAAAGGGTCTTCTCGTCCTCGCTGGATAGCAGTTTGGGCGGTATTTGCAGTCTGCCCTTGTCGTCGATTGTACGGCGGTAAGTTCCGAAATACATTTTGCCCACTTTTTCCCCTGCGTAAAAACATTAACACCTAAAGCGAAACCCATCAAGGGGAAAAGAAAGCGATTTTGCGCGCTTAATTTAAAGGTGGGAAGGCGCAGAAGGCGATAATCCCCCGTCGCTTCTATGATTGTTCCCCTTCCCACTTAAAAAGGCCGCCATGAAGGCGACCTTGATTTTCGCGTTGCGGCTTACTCGACGTACTCGCTTGAGAATACGTATCCCTCGCCGGACTCGGGCAGGTCATCGCCTTTGCTCGGATAGGGGTCCATCTCGAAGATGATGGCGCAGAAGGCGAGGTCGGCGGTGTCTAGCGCTGCCCCAGGCAGGATGAAGCCCTCGCCCTCCCCGTCTTCCTTCTCCAGGATCTCATAGTCCCCGGAGCAGGCGAACGGCAGCTGGAATGGGGAGCCGCTATGTATGTCCTTGCAGGTCAGCGTCGCGCTGATGTCGACGTCGGCAAACAGCTTTCCGTCGTCGTCGCGGTAAAGCAGCCCCTTGATGTGGCAGCCATCGACGCCAAGCAGGCTGCCATATGACCTTCCGGAGAGATCGACGTCCTCGTCTAAGGGGACGTCGACCGCGAAAGTCACCTTGCTTTTGGAGACCTTCATCCCCTTACCTCAGCCCCGATGGTGGACAAGCAGGCGACGACCTTGCCCATCGCGGCATTGACTTCCTCGTCGAGCAGGGTCTTCTCCTCGGAAAGGAAGGAGATGGTGATGGCGATCGCTTTCTTGCCCTCGCCCAGCCTGGCATCGGAATATACGTCGAACACCTCGACGCTCTTGATGAGGGAGCTGGCGCCGGAGACCGCCTTCTTGATGGAGGCGAAGCTCGCATCGACGCCGATCACGAACGATAGGTCGCGCGTTACCGAGGGGAAGCGCGGGATCGGCTTGAACTTCTCCTGCCCCACCTTGGTCTGGAGCAATTCGCTCAGGTTGGCCTCGAGGATGACCCCCGAGGGGATGCCGAGCTCCTTGCATAGCGAGGGGTGCAGCTCGCCGAGGTAGGCGACCCGCTTCTTGCCCATCCTGACCTCCGCCGAGCGGTATGGGTGAAGCAGCCCGTCCTCGGGCGAGAAGGCGGCTATCGTGTAGCGGGTCGGGATGATGCCGAGCAGGTCCATGACCGACTCGAGCACGCCTTTGGCGTAAAAGAAATCGTAGCTCTTCCGGCTTAGCTTGCCTTGCAGCTCGCGCCTGCCTGAGGCGGCGAGGCATAGCAATGTGGCCGAGCCGGACTTGGTGTCGACGTCGCTCACCTCGAACAAGGCGCCGTCCTTGGATTGCCTGGCGGCGTTATAGCCGATGCAGGAGAGCAAACTGGCGGCAAGCGACTTCCGGACGACCTCGTGGTCGGCGGTTAGCGGGTTGTTGAGCGCATACGTTTCGCCCATGCCGAGGTAATCGAACTTCTCGGCCGACTTTTTGTCGACCAAGGTGTAGGTCAAGGCCTCGTCGATGCCTAGGCTCAGCAGGTGGCGCCGTATCTGGCGTTCCTTCTGCTGGAAAGGCGTGAGCCCGGTAAGGCAGAGCTTGGACTCCGGCAGGTCTGACTTGACCTTGTCGAGGCCGAGCAGCCTTATTACCTCCTCGCTCACGTCGGCCTTCCCGTCGATGTCGAGCCTATAAGACGGTGAGAGGAGCTTCATTTGCCCGCCTTCGATAGACTCGACCCCGAAGCCGTCCTTCTTCAATGTGTCGACGACCTCGTCGAGACCGAACTCGGTCCCGAGCCGGGAGTTGATGTAGGAAAGGCTGACGTCGATCTGCTTCGAAGGCGAGCAGGACTGGCCGAATTCCTTCTCCGGCAAATAGACATTGGTCGCGTGGCAGACCTCAACGAGCAGCTTGGCGCTTAAGGCGATCGCGGCGTCCTGGCTTAGGTGGCTTATTCCCTTGACGAAGCGGAGGCTAGAGTCGCTGGAAAGCCCGATCCTGGAGGACGTCTTCCTGATGGGCGCGCCCTTGAAGTAGGCGGCCTCGACCACGATGTGGCGGCTGTTCTCGTCGACCCGGCACTCATCGGCGGTCATTATGCCGGCTAAGCACATGCCGCGGCCCTGGCTGGAGACTAGCAGATCGCCTTTGCGCAGCTCATAGACCTTGCCGTCCATCGCCTTGAACTCGCCCTCGTAGTCGTCGATGACGGTTAGGCGCTTCTCCGGCAGCTTGTCCTCGTCGTACATGTTAAGCGGCTGACCGGTAACGAGCATCACATAGTTGCCGACGTCGACGACGTTGTTGATCGGGCGGATGTTGGAGGCCATGAGGACCGATTTCAGCCATAGCGGCGATTCCTCGGTCTTGATGCCTTCGGCTATCACGGCCTTAAACAGGTCGCATGACGGGGTGAGGCTATCGACCGCGAAGTCGCGCTTCGGCAGCTTCGGAAGCTCGGCCTCTTCGAGGTTGGCCTTCACGCCGTATAGGCAGGCGACTTCCCGGGCGACGTTATTGAGGGCGTATAGGTCCGGGCGGTTGGGGAGGAGGTCCATGTCGAGGCTCACGTCGTCGTAGCCGAGGCTCTTAAGCGGATCCTCGTCGCCGATCTGCATCTCCTCGGGCAGCTCCTCGATACCGGAGCACTGCTTCTCAGAGAGGAACTTCCTGTCGACGCCCAGCTCATAGAGGGCGCAGCACATGCCGTCGCTCTCGACGCCGCGGATGACGGAGGGCTTTATTTCCCCGCCGGGCAATTTGGCCCCGGTCCGGGCGACGATGACCTTGAGCCCGGTCCGGGCGTTGGGCGCGCCGCAGACGATCTGATGGACTCCGTGTACCGGCCCCTCATCGACCTGCAGGATATGGAGATGATCGGAATCCGGATGGGCGACGCAGGACAATATCTTGCCGACCACCAGATGGTCGCCGCTAGAGAGCCTGCAAAGGCCCTCAACCTCGGCTCCAGCGAAGGTAAGGCGCTTTGCAACGTCCTCAGCAGTCACGTCGCTAGGCAAGTCGACGTGCTGTTTTAACCAATTGAATGATACTTTCATATATATTCCTCACTTCGCCTTGAACTCTTTCAGGAAACGGTAATCGTTGGTGTAGAAGCGGCGGATGTCGTCGATGCCATATCGGAGCATCGCGACCCGCTCCACCCCGACGCCGAAGGCAAACCCGGACCACACCTCGGGGTCGTATCCGCACATCTGCAGGACCTTGGGGTTGACCATGCCGGCCCCGAGTATCTCGATCCAGCCAGAGCCTTTGCAGATCGAGCATCCCTTCCCGCCGCAGTTGAAGCAGCTGACGTCGACCTCGACGCTGGGCTCGGTGAAGGGGAAGTAGGATGAGCGCAGCCTGATCTCGCGCTTGGGCCCGAACATCTTCTTGGCGAAGAGCTCCAGCGTGGCCTTGAGGTTGGCTAAGGAGATGTTCTTGTCGACCACCAATCCCTCGATCTGGGCGAATTGGTGAGAATGGGTGGCGTCGTCGTCGTCGCGCCGGTAGGTCTTGCCCGGCGAGATCATCTTGATCGGCGTTAGCCCGCCCCGCTCCTTCATGGCGTGGGCCTGGGCGGCCGAGGTCTGGGTGCGAAGCAGCCGATTGGCATCTAGGTAGAAGGTGTCCTGCATGTCGCGGGCAGGGTGGTCCTCGGGGACGTTCAGCAGCTCGAAATTGTATAGGTCGGTCTCAACGTCGCGGCCCGAATACACCTCGTATCCCATATCGAGGAAGATGTCGGTCACCTCATCGATTATGAGGCGGAACGGGTTGGGGTGGCCGCTATTTAGGCTATCCCCTGGGAGGCTGATGTCTATCCGCTCGGCCTCGAGCTTCTTCTTCAGCGCCTCGGCCTCTAGCTCGGACTTCTTGGCTTCATAGGCCTCGGATAGCCCTTTCTTGAGCTCGTTTACTTCTTTGCCGAAGGCGGCCTTCTCCTGGGGCGGCAGCTCCTTCATATGGGAAAGCAAGGTGCTGACCTCGCCTTTCTTGGCCAAATAAGACGCATAGAATCGCTCCAGATCGGTGAGGCTGCCCGCCTCCTGCAGCGATTGTTTGGCTCTTAACGCCACTTCGTCGATTTTCTCCATAACTCTCCTTAAACAAAAAAAGGCCCCGCCAAGGAACGGAAATGCTCCGCGGTGCCATCCCTGTTCGGGCCGAACAATCTTGTCGGCTCGCTCTCTTTTCCCTTTAACGCAGGGCGCGGGAGGGTCACCCCTCCGCCCTCTGAGGCGAATTCGCGGAACCTTCCTCGGGCGGTCTCACTATCCGCCCGTCCCTGTAAGGGAGGTCGCCCCGTTACTGCTCCTCTTCGCCGGGCCAAAGGGTATTTTACCCCCGGAAGCGAAACTATGGAAGAAGTTAGGCGATGCTCGCCGAACCATTTCCCGGGACGGTGATCTCCAACTCCTGATATTCGCTTTTGTCTGGGAGGTTAACCGCCACCCCGTCGTAGCTGAAGGCGATTCCATACTCCACGGCCGCCAGCCCCTCGAAGGCGATGCTCAGGTCCATGCTGGTCAATAGGTCGCCGTATTGGTATGAGAACTTGAATTCATAGAGGTCGTGTCCGTCGATTGACTGATGGAGGCTGTTCTTCGCGTCCTCCAGGTCCTGGCCCTGCAGCCCAGAGGCCTTAAGCGATGCCTCCTCGAAACGCCAGAAATCATCGATTGTGGTTATATTGGCGGATATATTGCCCTCCTCCACAACCCAAAGGTCCGGGGTTTCGAGATATACGTCGTATAGATCGCCGACCTCCTGACCCTCCTCTTGACCTGGAACGGTGCCGACGCCCGGGAGGCCGGTAGAGGGCAATGACGCCCCATCGACCGGCACATAGAACTTGCCCGGCACGGTCACGTCCATCCCATAGCTGCTGAGGACCGTCTGAATGAGCAGCCTCACCGCGGCGAAGGAAGGGGATGATATGTCGACGTAGACCGATTCCTTATCGTAATAAACCGCAAACGGGGCGTTGTTTATCGCGTAATCGCCGAACTTTATGCTGTCGGCGCCGCTAGAGACGACGCTTGCGCCGATGCTGCTATCGACGTTGATTTCCAACGGAAGCTTGCTGATCGAGATGCTCATGCCCGACTCGACGATGTTTGCCGATATCGGGGTGGTCGTTTTCGCTTTGTATTCGTCGGATGAATACGTCGCTTCCTCGGCTTTGGCGAGCGCGTCGAACTCGGATTTTATCTGGTCTTCGTTGAGCGTTTTGCTTGTCTCGGGCCCGCAGGAGGCGAGAATCAGGGGCAGCGACAATAATGCAAAAGGTAATTTCTTCATGCGAAAAGTTTAGCATAAACCGGCCGGAAACCGGTAATGCCTTCATGCTACGATTTTGATATAACGCACGCCTTAAGGATTTTACGCGGCGTAATCTCAAAGCAACTGAAATATATAAAGGTTAACCTTCATCATCGTCAATCTTCCAATAACCGTTTTTATTAGAGCCTATACGCTTCATTAGAGACAATTGTTTGAGTTTAACGGTGGTAGATAAATTGGCAGATAAATTGGTAGATAAATTTCCTCTAACATCAACTAGACAACTAACTTTTAATAGAAAAAACAAAGAAAGGGGTATGCATTATCTTTTCTAAAAGGCTTCACGTCGTGTAAAGCCTACCGCTCGAAATCACTCGAATTACCATTTTTCCAAGCCGACTTTTACACGGCACAAAATTGAAAACGCCAAGTTATTGGCAAAAATGAAAAAAGTCTGAACACCCCCTAGTCTTCCCCAAAACTGTGCCAGACATGTCAGCTACATATGGCTACCCAACTAGGAACGTCTCGAATCGATGCGTCTTCCCATAGGAATAATGGTCATCGAAACGCTGATGGGCGAAGTCGAAAACTCCATCGACCAGGTCATATGCGAACGAATCGGGGAAAAGCGAAACCGCGGTCGGCCCCTTTTCAAGCCGAAGGCATTCGTTTCCCTCGGCTTGGCTTATGCAAACGGCTTCATTGGCGGCGAAAGCCACCACCCCATAGCAGATATAGCCCCCGTCGGTTTTCAAAGATCCAAGGTCCACATCGTCCTTGAACCCCGAGCAGACGTAGACTCCGCTTACGTCGGTGACATTGACCTCATCGTCTATGCGAACTAGGCCGACGGTATCGAAATAGGAAGAGAAATCGTAGACGTCATAGGCAAGCCGCTTTCCATCCAAATCATAAATCGCGCGCACCAAGGCAAAGCTCGCCCCATCTGGAACGTAGGCGAAGTCATCGTATACCCCGTTGAAGCTTTGCCGGGGCGGCTCGCCATCGCGATAGACGCTGACGAATTCCCTCCGATTCGCCAGCCCTACGTCTATCTCGGCCTTATTCGCTAAACTGCCTTTGCCAAGAATCCCCATCGCGACGCAATTGGTATGGAAGGAAACCTCCACGGAGGATGATCCGCAGGAGCAGAGTGAGACCGATAACGTAGCAAGAATTGGAAATATGCTTTTTGCCTTCATTTTCGACCTCCATCAAGAATAGACGGATGGGCATCGCAAAACGCGACCGATCATTTTTGGCACGAGGCCATGTGCATCAATATCCCGCCGGCCACCCCGACGTTGAGCGAGTCGATGCCGGACATGCTGATCCGAAGCCGGTCGTCGGATAGCGATAGCAAAGAATCGCTCATCCCCTGCCCCTCATTGCCTAGCCCAAGGCAAAGCCGCTTCGGGAAGGCATAGCCTTCGGCCGGGGTCGAGGAATCGAGGGCGGTGAAAACGATCCGGTATCCCAGCTTCCTAAGATGCCCCACGGCCTCTTCGCCGTCCATCCGATGCAGGTTGAGGTCGAAGATCGCCCCCTGCGAGCTTTGGATGGCCTTCTGGTTGAAGAAGGAGCACGACCCGGGGGTCGCGATGACGTCGCGGAAGCCGAAGCTAAGCGCCGTCCGGCAAAGCGTGCCCATGTTGCCGGGGTCCTGTATCCTATCCAGCAGCAGAACGCGGTCGGAGCTTATCTCCGCTGGCTCTTTCTCCTTAGCAACCCCCACTACCCCTTCGGGCGAAAGCGAGGTCGACAGCTTTTTGATTATGTCCTCGGTCACTATCGATTGCAGCTCGCCTAGGTAATCGATGGGCTTCAGGACGAAAGCCTCCTTGAGGCAGCCATGGGCGAAGGCCATCTCAACCAAGTGAAAGCCCTCGACCAGGAATAGTCCGTCGGACGGCTTGCCCTTCAAGGCATAAGCCCGCTTGATCCGCTTGTTGTCCTTAGAGGTTATCTTTTCCATACTTATGCGCGATTATCCGCTTCCTGAGGTTATCGTAATCGGGGCAATACTTCAGCAAAACCCCATAGAATTTGTCGGAATGGTCCATCGCGAAATGATGGGAGAGCTCGTGGATAACCACTGAGTCAACCACCTCCTGCGGGAAATGGAACATGTAGGTCGAGATGAATATCGTGTTGGTCCGGCTCGAATTCGACCCCAGCCTAGTCTTCATCGACTTGGCCTTTACTTTATAAGGCGGGGTTACACCCATGATCCGCTCATAAAGGCGCACCCGCGACTCGAAGTAGCGCTCAGCCTCGCGCTTGAAGCAAGAGGCGAAGGCTTCCTCATCGCCTTCGAAAGGCACCTTCTCTCCCAAAACATAGGCGGTTCCGGCCTGTATCGGCTTCGGGCGCGACACAAGTTTCTTCACCAGGTCAGGCAAGGCCTTGGAGATCGTCTTGTCGATCGTCGACACCGGCGTGCCATAGGGGCAGGAAAAGCGGAGGCGATGGTTCTCCACGTCGGCCCGCAAGGTCATGTTGCGGCAGCGCATGAAGACTATCTTCCCCTCGAAGACGGTATCTTGGTATTGATAATTACGGTACGCGGTCCGCATAACGAAGTAATTATACACGGCTTTGTTTATTTCCTCCCCGGCGATGTGTAGAATTGCGCCGTATGGAAAAAGTGTTGGTTTCCGCTTGCTTGCTTGGCGAGAATTGCAGGTACGATGGTGGCAATTGCCACGTCGAGGGATTGGATGGCCTGACCGAGTTCTTCGAGGTCGTCCCATTCTGCCCGGAGGTAGAGGGAGGGTTGCCCATCCCCCGCTTCCCGGCCGAGCTGCGGCGCGGATACGCCAAGCTGCACAGCGGCGAGGACGTGACCCGGGCCTATGACCTCGGGGCGTCGAAGGCGCTCAACATCTGCTCATATCTCGGGATAAAGCTCGCGATCATGAAGCAGAACTCCCCCGCCTGCGGATCGAAGAAGATCCACAACGGGCTTTTCGATGGCAAGTTGGTCGAGGGAGAGGGGATCGCCTGCGCTCGACTTAGGAAAGCCGGCATCCGGGTGATAGACGAAGAAGAGGCCGTGCAGATGCTGCAGAAGCTTAGGGAAAACAAGCTTCAGCGCGAGACCGCAAAGCTAGAGCCCAAAGAAGAGAAGAAGATTGAGCCTGAGGATAAAAAGGAAGCCAAAGCCGAGGCCAAGCCGAAGCGCAGTTTCCAAGCCAAGGGAAACTTTAAAGGTTTCCCGAAGAAGGGATTCGGCGCCAAGAAGGCCCCATTCGATAAGAAAGGCCGCTTCGGCAAGAAGGAATCATTCGATAGGAAAGGCGGGCACGCTGGCAAGCCTGGCTTCAAGAAGAAGTTCGGCAGCGGCAAGCCATTTGGACATGGAAATAGGAAAGCGGGACGCTTCGAAAAGAAGGAAGGCCCTAAGGAATAGCTGCCTGATCGCGGTTTTCGCCGCCCTAAGCTTCGTCGCCAACGCCTTCTTGGCGATACCCTATCCCGGCGGGTCGGGGTTCTTTTGCTTCGGCGATTGCTTCGTCTTGCTTTCCGGCGGCCTTTTCGGGCCTTTCGTCGGGGCCGCGGTGGGCATGATATCCGGCGTCGGGGCCGACCTATACGCCGGCTCGGCCATCTTCATACCGTTCACCTTGCTCGCCAAAGGCTCCCTCGGGGCGATTCCCTACGCCTTGATGAGGCTAAGCAAGTCGAAAATCCTCGCCTATTCGTCGTTCTTCATCGCGGGGATCGCGATGGCGCTTTGCTACCTGCCAAGCTATCTCATCTATTTCGGCGCCCCATACCTGGTGAATTCCGCCTTCGACCTCATCCAGGGCCTAGGATGCGCCGCTGTGTCCGCGATCCTATACGCCCCGCTGTCGAAAGCGCTGAAGCCCTAGATTCCATCGTCTTCCCTCTCGGTGTCCCCGCTATAGGCGTCCTCGAGGGATTTTTTCTTATCGCGATACCTCGATTCGCCAAGCAGGAACGCCAATAGGCCAAGGCAGACGTAGCCGCCCAAATCGGGGAATCCCCCGCCGGTGAAGTACTTCCACGCCCCCATGGCCGCGAGCCCCGCGGCCACCAGCAGGAAAAGAAGCCTCATGGTCTTCGCTTCCTTCAGTTCTTCTTCCATATCAAGCCTCCACCATATAAGTAGGCAGAATGGCGTTGACGGGCTACGCGCGGACGTTGAGGGAAGAGTAGATCAGCAAAAGAAGGGCATCGTGGGCGAAATCGATGTCGATCCCGGTGACTTCATTGAGCTTGTTTAGCCGATATAGCAGCGAGTTGCGGTGAAGGTAGAGCGAGTCTGCGGCTTCCTTCTTGTTGCGGTGCTCAAGATAGGCGATGCCGCTTTTGACCCACTCGGGGCGGGCCAAGGAGAAATAGGAAAGCAGCTTCGGGTAGAAGGAGAACGAGCCGAAGATCGTGTCGCGGAGTATCACCTCGTCGGCGAAGCAGACCTGGTTCGGGAAGTGCTTTAGCGCCCCTTCACAGAGGTCGAGGGCGAATTGGCCCTTCACTCCGCTTACCAATATCCCGAGCGGGTAAGTATCGGAAAGCAAGCCGGAAAGCGCCCTAAGCAAGCTCTCGCTGCTGGCGTCGGAAATGGCGAACCGCGCCTTGGTCTCGCCCGCAAATTCCGGCTCTGAGTAGCCGTTCTGAAGGCAGATACCCCTGACGGCCGATTGGTTGAGCGGGTATTTGGCGCACAGCAGGCAATCCATATCTACACCTTGAGCAGGAACGATTCGAAGGGCCGCAGGGTGAAGACGTGGTCGCTGTATAGGACCCCGTCGTAGTTATGCAATATGACGTCCTTTATCCGCCAATAGAAGGAGAACTTGACCTCATAAGGGCGGAAATTGGATATGACGACCAGCTTGTCGTCGCCTTCGTGGATGTAGGCGAAGACGTCGGGGTGGTTCATGTCGAGTATCTTCAGCTCGCCGTTGAGCACCTTGTCGTTTATCCATAGGATGCGGCGCTTCCCGATTGCGTACTGGAAGAAGTTGATTATCGACCACGGGTCGTTCATCTCGTCGAGGGCGTTGACCCCATGGAGGTAATTGGAATTGACCTTGCAGCGGCATTTCCCGCTGGAGAATCCGGCGTTGTACGAGCGGTCCCACTGGAACGGGGTCCTGGCATTGACCCGCGAGGTCCGCCTTAGATAAGAGAGTATCCTGTCCTCGGCATAGCCCTGCTTGCGGAGCAAGGCCACCTCGTTCCTCTCCCCCACGTCGACGAAGAAATCCTCGACCGCGGAGTAGTCGGCGTTGCTCATGCCTATCTCATCGCCCTGATATATGAACGGCGTCCCGTATAGGAAGAGGAGGGTAATGAGCAGGCATTTGGCCGACTCGTTGCGGAAAGCGGTCGATCCGTACTGGGAAAGCACCCTTGGGTGGTCGTGGTTGCACCAATACACCGGCATGTCGCATCTCCCGTGGCAGACGTCGTACCAACGCATGAAGTTCTTCTTCATCGATATGAGGTCGGTCCTGATCTGCGAATCGTCCTTGTCGATCGAGCCGAAGGCCCCGTTCTCCCAGACGGTGTCGAAGTTGAAGGCCATGTCGATGCAGCCCGACTTCCTATCGACGAGCGTCGCGCACTGCTCAGGGCTGATGCACCCGCCAGCCTCGCCGACGATTAGGCAATGGTAATGGGAGAAGACCTCGTCCTTGAATTCCTTTAGGTAATCGTAGACCTCGGGCCGGTTGGAGAACATCGAGGTGTCCATTACATAGCCGGTCGAGTCTTTTTCCTTCGGCGAATCGGGCAATCCGGGGGCCTTGGCGATGTGGGCCAAGGCGTCGAGGCGGAACCCATCGAAGCCCAGGTCCAGGTAGTGGCGCGCGATCTCGTGGTAGCGCTGACGGAGCTGCTTGTTGCTCCAGTCGACGTCGGGCATCGAGGAGGAGAACAGATGCAAATAGAAATCGCCGGTGCCGGGGACGTTCTCCCAGGCCGAGGTCATGAAGAAAGATTCCCAGTTGTTCGGCGGCAGCAGTTTGCCATCCACCCGCCTTCCTTTGCGGAAGAAGTAGTATTTCCTTTCGGGGGAATCGGGATCCTCCAAGGCCTTCTTGAACCAGGGGTGTTCCTTGCTGGTGTGGTTTATTGTCAAATCCAGCAGCACCCGGATGCCGCGCTCATGGGCGGCGTGGAGCATGTTGATGAGGTCTTCGTTGGTCCCGAAGCGCGGATTGACCTTATAGTAGTCGCTCACGTCGTAGCCGTTGTCATCCATCGGGGAATCGAAAAGGGGGCATATCCACAATAGGTTGACGCCCAGCTCCTTAAGGTAATCGAGCTTCGAGATGATCCCGTTGATGTCGCCGATCCCATCGCCGTTGCTGTCGGCGAAGGCCTCGGGGTAGATGATGTAGCCGACGCTGTCGCGCCAGAACCGGTCTTTGTCCATTCCACGCCTCACTTTTACCAACAATATATTAAACAACAAAATGCAATGCCGGGCTATCATAGAGGCAACTGAAGATTCGCCAGTCAAGCATCCGTAAGGTGACAAAGTAATCGCGAAGTTTCCCCATTTTGGCAGCGGGGCCATGTTTTTCCGCCGGGATGCTATCATTCTCATGTCCGGCCCGGCCTTTC
>CASFCI010000005.1:0-170100 GCA_949293175.1 uncultured bacterium | reverse complement strand
AACATAGGTTCACCTCAAAATCGTTAGCACTATTTTAACACAAAACTGATAATATTACGATAGAAATCCTTAACTTTTGTGAGCTTTTTATTCAGGAAAAGACAAAAAGTTTATTGTGCGACAAAAAGTTTATTGTGCTATAAAAAGTTTCTAGTGCAAAATCGAGCTCTTAATCGCTCTTAAAACAAGATAAGCAAATTCAAACTCTATGCTCAATTTATGTTAAATATCCGTTATATTTTGCTGATTTTGACACAAAAAAAGGCTTGATAAGCAATATTTACTGTATCAAACCTATGCTTCTAATGTGGTGGACCTTATGGGGCTCGAACCCACGACCTCCTCCATGCCATGGAGGCGCTCTCCCAGCTGAGCTAAAGGCCCAAGGACATCGCGCTTAAGCGCGTTTATTAGAATATGCGCGCTCGAGGAGGATGTCAACATATTTCAAATCCGTTTTATCAACTTCGCCGGAACGCCGCCCACTACGGTATTGGGCTCGACGTCTTTTGCCACAACCGCTCCGGCGGCCACGACCGCCCCATCGCCGATGGTGACTCCAGGGAGGATGGTGGCGTGCGACCCGATCCAGACGTTCCTGCCGATATGGATCGGCTTGGCGACCATGTCGAACCTGTGCAGCGGGTCGAGCTGATGGTTGAGCGTGGCCAAGACGACTTGATGGCCGATCAGTGCCCCGTCGCCGATGTAGATGCCGCCTTGGTCCTGGAAGCAGCAATACGAGTTGATGAAGACGTTCTTGCCAACGTGGATGTTGCGCCCGAAATCGGTCTGGAACGGCGGGAACAGGCGGAACGAGGAATCAACCTTCTCCCCGATGAGCTTGGAGAACAGGCCCCTGATCTCGTCCATCTCCTTGTACCCATCGTTGATATTGGCGGTTATCTTCCTGGCCTCGGCGGATTGCGAATCCATCAAGGCGTGGGCCTCCGGGGTATCGATGCTTAGGCCTTCGGAAACTGTGGAAAGGAACTCCTCGACGGTCATTTTATCTTCTCGACTTCCCTCTCGGGCTCATCGATGACCTCGACCTTCTCTATGACCGGAAGGGGATATGGCATGTCGCGGAAGTTGGTTGGCAGATTGGCCAGCTTGTCGAGCACATCGTAGCCATCGATTAGCTTGCCGAAGGCCGCATATTGCCCATCGAGGTGCGGCGAGTCCTTGTGGACGATGAAGAACTGGGTGGTGGCCGAGTCGTTGACCATCGTGCGGGCATAAGAGAGCACCCCGCGGGTGTGCTTTATCGGGTTGTCGACCCCATTGGCCTTGAACTCGCCCTTGATGGTGTAGCCAAGCGATTTGCCAACCATCTCCAGCGCCCCGCCCTGGATCATGAAGTTCTTGATGATGCGGTGGAAGACGGTGCCCTCGTATAGGCCTTGCCTGGCGACGGAGACGAAGTTCGCGCAGGAATTCGGGGCCGAGTCCCAATACAGCTCGGCGCTCATGACGCCGAAGTCCTTGACGTATATCTTTACCATTGATTGACCTTCCTTTTTATTGCGCCTATAAAACGCGCGTATATGATATATTAGCCTTTGGCAGGAGGAAAGAAGATGAAGAAGCTTCTATTCGCGATACTAGACCACGTTCCGGCGACCGAGGAATTGCTTCGCCGGCTATCGGAAAAAGGCTACAACGGAACGGTCATTCCGACCAGTGGCCTCCACCACATCCTCCCGAAATTCGAAGACGACGTCTCAGGCGCCATCCCCTTGGCGGCCATGGTCGACGACCTCCCAAGCGGCAACCTAACCTTGTTCATCACCATCGACAGCGACAAGCTCGACGACCTGAAGAAGATGATCCGCGAGGCGACCAATTCCTTCAAGAGCATCAAAGGCGGCATGTTCGTCCTTGAGTCAACCGACAACGAGGGATCGCTATAAGCAACCGGCAAAAGCCGGTTTTCTTTTTCCTGAATACCGCGCAATTCCCCTTTCAAAGCAAAGAAAAAGCCCACGGAATGAAGCCGTGGGCGATTTTGCGATGGCGTCGCTGAGAGGATTCGAACCTCCGGCCTACCGCTTAGGAGGCGGTCGCTCTATCCACTGAGCTACAGCGACAGCACGGTGATTTTATCACCAAGTGCGGACAAAGCGATAGGAAATTAGGCTATCTTCACCAAAAGGTAGACGATGGCTATCGGCCAGCAGATTATCAGCAGGATGATGAAGATAATCCAGTTGGGTTCTTTTTTCTTGGCCGGGGTCTGGTTGGACGTGGCGTTGGAGAGGTAGTTTTGGGTCGGCGAGGCCGGTCTAGCTGCGACCGGCTTCTCGGTCGGGACGTAATCGGGGTTCGCGGTGCCGCAATATGGGCACTTGGCATCGGAAGCGGAGAAAGCGTATCCGCAGTTCGGGCATTCCTTGCTCATTTCTTTTCGTCCTCCTTCAGGCTAACCTTCTCCGGCTCAACCGCGATGGTCTTGCCGGCGCTATCCTCGTCGTTTTTGACCATCTTGCCGTCCTGCCACGACAGCCCAAGGGCCAACCCGACGAAGGCCAAGACGCACAAAACCATTATCACGATGCACCAGGTTCCGGCGGCTCCGTAGCCGGTAAGCAGCAGGTAGCGGAGGCCTAGCGGCACCAGCTGGAAGGCAAAGGCGATGCCGGTCAGCCAGCTGCTGGACCCCGTCGGGGCTTTGGACACGAGCGAATAGGTGACCGCGGCGATCAGGGTCAGGAAGAACACCACCTTGGAGGCGATGTAATATCCGAGCATCGAGTCGGTGAAAAGCGAGTTGTCAAAGCTAAACGGCAAGCCGATGGCAAGCCCGGCGACCCCGATGGCGAAAACTAGATAGGCGATGCGGAGTTTCATGTCATTCTCCCTCCTTCTTCAGGCTCTCCCCGCAGTTGGGGCAGAATTTGGCGTTGGGCGAGATCTCGTGCCCGCATTTGGGGCAGGTGGCGGATAGCTTGGCGCCGCATTCGGGGCAGAACTTCGCCCCCGAAGCGACCGCAGCCCCGCAGTTGGGGCAGTGCTTCCCGGCCGGCTGAGCCTTATTCTCCGGTTCGGAGGCGGGGATGATCGATCCGGTGGACCCGGCGATGTTGTTCCCTAGCCCCACTCCCATGATGGTGGCCGCGGCGGCGTTGTTCTCAGCCCCCGCCTCGAGGACGTCGTATCCCCTGGCGGTCCGATAGACCTTGTCGCCGAGCTGATCGTATTCGGCCTTCTTGTGCAGAATCTCGTTGAGTTTATCGAGGTCGACGTCGGGCACATTGATGGATTCGATCGACAGCGAGAGCATATCGAAGCCATATCCGGCGAGCTCTTCCTTTATCTGGTCGCCGATCCGCTTGGAGATGTCGTCAAGATGCAGGTCGATTTCGAAATAGGTAACCTTGTTCCCGAGTATGAAGGCGGACAGCTCTTTCTTGACGATCTGGTTGACCTTCCCGCGGAAGAAGCTCTGGATGGCGGCGAAATCCACCACCGATCCTTTCATCAGGGTCCCGACCAAGGTCTGCAGGAAATACTGGTAGTTGCTGAGCCTTATCCCCATCTGCCCCCTGGCCCTGACATTGATCTGAATGGAATATTTCGGGTCGATGAGCTTAATCGGGTCGCTGGTGCCCCAAAGCAGGTCCAGCTTCAAACGCTTGTTGACGAAGTATATCTCGATCGGATAGGGGTTCTTGCCGCCGTAGAAGGCCTTGGTGAAGGACTTCAGTATCGGAAGCAATTCGGAATTGATCCTGAAGCTTCCTTCCTCGCAGATCTTCTCGATCTTCCCGGAATGGACGATTATCGCGATCTGCCCAGGGGATACGATGAGGCGGCTCTTGTTGTTGAACTCGTCGACCGGATGTTTGGCCAAAAGCCAATCTATGCCGGTGCCATCGTATTTTATTAACTCATAGAAAGCCATTTTCGATGCTCCTTTGCATAGCCAAAAAGTCTTGGCTAACGTCAATTATACATTAGGGAAGGTTCTTTAAAACATTTGTCTATGGGCCATCCGCGCAAAGAAAACAAAAAACCTATAATGTTTTGCCATTATAGGAATCTTCACGATGGTCGGAACGGCGGGGTTCGAACCCGCGACCTCCTGGTCCCGAACCAGGCGCACTACCAAGCTGTGCTACGTCCCGATGCGCTTACGCGCGAAGTGAAATATACCATCGGAGTCAAATGAAATCAAATATAGACATCTGATTCCGCTCGCTCATGCCGTCCAAAACGCCGAGGTCGGACAGGTCAGCGACGTTGGTGCTCGATAGCTTGGTGCGGCTGAGCAGATCCTCCTTGGAGAGGAACTTGCCCTCCTTCCGCGCCTCGACGATGGTCTTGGCGGCCGCCAATCCCAATCTCGGCACGCAGGAGAAAGGCGGGATGAGCTGCTTCTTGTCCTTGTCGACCAAGAACATCTTGGCATCGCTCCGGTAGAGGTCGATGTTGGCGAATGTGTAGCCGCGCTGGAGCATCTCGATGGCGATCTTAAGCGTCGCCAAGGTCTCCTGCTCGGGGTCGGACAAGGGGTTGGAGCGGTCGTATTGCCTATTCTGCAATTCGTTTATCTTGGCCTTCACCGCCTCATATCCGGCGACCATCGACCTGATGTCGTAGTTGTCGCACCTGACGGAGAAGAAAACCGCGTAGAACTCCAGCGGATGGTAGAGTTTGAAGTAGGCCACGCGGACGGCCATCATGACGTAGGCGGTCGCGTGCCCCCTCGGGAAGAGGTATTTGATCTTCTTGCAGGATTCGATGTAGAAGGCCGGGACCTTGTGGGCGACCATGGCCGATTCGTACTCTTCGCTGAGGCCGCGCCCCTTGCGGACGGATTCCATGATCTTGAAGGCCATCTGGGGCTCGATGCCCTTGGAGATGAGGTAGGTCATGATATCGTCGCGGCACCCGATGACGCCGTGCAGGTCGGTCGTGCCGGAGGTGATGAGGTCCTCGGCGTTGCCGCTCCAGACGTTGGTGCCGTGGGCCAGGCCAGAGATGATGAGCAGGTCATTGAAGCATTTCGGCTGGGCCGTCAAAAGCATTCGCTGGGCCAGGTCGGTGCCGAATTCGGGGAGGGCGCTGGCGCCGGTTTTAACGCCCAGGAAGTTGCCGTTCATGTGCAGCTCCTTGGCCGAGGTGAATAACGAAAGCACCTTCGGGTCGTTCATCGGAATCGACTCGATCGGTATCCCGGTGTAGTCGCGGTAATAGCGCATGGCCATCGGGTCGACGTGGCCGAGGATGTCGAGCTTCAGCAACTCATCATGCATCGAGTGGAAGTCGTAGTGGGTGGTGAGCCAGTCAGAGCTAAGGTCGTTGGCCGGGTGCTGGACGGCGGTGAAGTCGTATAGGGAATGGTCGGCGGGGACGACGATTATGCCGCCTGGGTGCTGGCCGGTCGTCTTCTTGACGCCCTGGCAGCGCGAGGCGATGTAGGCCACGTAGTTCTTGAAAAGCGGGTCGGAGGTGTTCTTCCCCTTGCTCTCGAAGAACTTCATGGCAAAGCCGTACGCCGTCTTCTCGGCGACCGTTTCGATGGTGCCGCAGCGGTAGACGTTGTGCTCCCCGAGCAATATCTTCGTGTAGTTGTGGGCCTTGTGCTGGCTCTCATCCTCGAAGTTGAGGTCGATGTCCGGCACCTTGTCGGCCGCGAAGCCCAGGAAGGTCTCGAAGGGGATGTTCTGCCCGTTGCCGCTCATCTTGTGGTGGCACATCGGGCATTCCTTGTCGGGTAGGTCGAAGCCGGAGAGGTATTTGTCCTTGTCGCCCCACTCGAAGTAATGGCAGTGCGGGCAGAGGTAATGCGGCGGGAGGGGGTTGACCTCGGTGATGTCGGCCATGGTGGCCACGAAGCTAGATCCGACCGAGCCACGTGACCCAACTATGTAGTGCTCGGGTTCGTCGTGGGCCATCTTCACCAGGTGGTGGGCGATGATGTAGGTGACGGCATAGCCGTGGTCGATGATTCCGTTTAGCTCCTTCTCCAGCCTCTGGTGGACCTCCTCGATGCGCTTCTGCACCTCGGGGTCGGGGTTGCCGCGGTAGCGGGCGTCGAAGTTGGATTCGCAAAGCTCCCGCAGCGTGGTGTCGGAATGCGGCAGGTTGGCATCGGGCTTGAAAAGGTCGTCTTTAACCGGCTCTAGGACATCGACCGAATCGGCGATCTCCTTCGGGTTGTCGATGACTATCTGCTCGATGAAGTCCTTGTCGTCTAGCCAAGCGGAGAAGGAATCGACCATCTCCTGGGTCGAGCGGAAGTGCTGGTCGGGGTTCTCGAAGCTCAAATTGGCCCGCGCGCCGGGGTTAAGCGGATGGCGGCCGATCGAGGGAACCAGGGTCGAGATGTAGATGTCGCGGAGTATCTTGTCGTCGGGGTTGAGGTAATGGCAGTCGCCGGTTGCGATGATCTTCTTGCCGGCGATAGAAGCGGCCTCGATGATGTCCTTGAGTATCTCGATTAGCCTCGCCCGCCCGTCGACCCGGCCCATGTCGATCAGAAAGGAGTAGTTCTCTATCGGCTGGATCTCGATGTAGTCGTAGAACTCCATCGCCTTGACGAGTTCCTCGCGGGTGCGGTTCCTGGCTATCTCGAAGATCTCGGAGTTGAAGCAGGCCGAGCCGACTATGAAATTGCTGCGGTACTTCTCGATGAGCTCCCGCGGGGTCTTCGGGATCTTCGAGAAATAGGTCGTGTGGCCTTCCGTGACGATGCGGTAGAGGTCGGAAAGCCCCTGCTCGTTCTTCACCCAGACGTCGCAGTGATATTCGCGGAGGTGGGAGCAGAAGGCGTTGTATTTCTTCCACACCGCCTGGTAGTGGTCCTTGTCCGGATCGTTCTCGTCGGGGATCTCGACCATCAGGTCCTTGAGGTCCTCGTGGGTTATGCCGGGCTTCTCCTTCTCGAAGTGGTTGACTATCTCAAGCCAGCCGTGGCTAAGCTGCTCGGCGTCGTAAAGCGCCTCGTGGGCGTCGGACTCGTCGTAGGTGCTTAGCCCCAGGTTGCGTAGCATCGCCCCCTCGGTGTGGCGGCTGGATTCCGGGAAGAGGTAATGGGAAATCGGCAAGGTGTCGACCACCGGGTTGGTGATATCGGGCAGCCCCATCCGCTTCAGCGCGGCGTTGATGAAGCCGACGTCGAAGGTGGCGTTGTGGGCGACGAGGATGCTGTCCCCCATGAATTCCAGAATCCGGGGCATAATGTCCTCTAGCCTCGGCTTGTCGGCGACCATCTCGTCGGTTATGTGGTTGACCCGGCTCGCGGCCTCGGGGATCTTCATGCCCGGGTTGACGTATTGGGAGAAGCGGTCGATTATCTGCCCATCCTGCATGATGACGCCGGCGAACTCGATGATGCGGTCATACCGGGTCGATAGGCCGGTGGTCTCGGTGTCGAACACGCAGTACTTCGCTCCCTTAAGCGGGGTTTTTGCGGGGTTTAGCACGTAGGTCTGGTGCTTGTCGAACATGTACAGCTCGCAGCCGTAGACTATCTTCAGCCCATATTGCTTGGCGGCCCTTTGGGCGGCCGGGAAGGCCTGGACGACGCCATGGTCGGTAAGCCCTATCGCCTCCATGCCCATATGCTTGGCTAGTGCGCAGTAATCCTCCATCGGGGGGAGCGCGTCCATCATCGACATGTTGGTGTGAAGGTGCAGCTCAACCCGCTTGCGGGGATAGGGGTCCTCCCGCATCGGCTTGCTGACGTCGAACTCTATCTTGTGGGCGGTGATGGACGGCAGGTTGTCGCGGCTATCCTCCTGCAAGGCGCCGAAAACCCTCACCATGAAGGTGCTCTTGCCCTTGTTGCATTTGGCGTTGAGGGCGTTGATGTCCACATCCTTTATCCCCTGGCCCTCGAAGGCCCGGACGTTGATCGCCCCATAGTCGTCTCCGATTCCAAAGCTCGCCCACAGGCGCCCCTTCTTCGAGGTCCTGACGTCGATGTTGCCATATGCCTCGCCGACGACCTCGACGTTGCATGGGCCCATGGCGAAAAGCTCGTCGATCCGATCGACCTTCTTGTAGTTCCCCTTCTGCCACCGCTTGGCGGAGAGGTATTCCTCACGGCTGGCGGATAGCATCTGCTGCTCTGCCTTCATCCTCGCTTCCTCACTTTCCTTCTTCTGGACAGCATAGGAGTAGGTATAGGACGGTTTGAAATCGTAATTGAGGAACCTGAGGAAGCTCTCGATGTCCTTCTTGAAGCCCTCACCCTCGTTGAATTCGAGGGAGGGGAAGTCGATTGTCAGCCCATCCCCGTCGACGACGTTGAACGGGCGGGAGCCGAAGTACTGGTCGGTGCCCCACGGCTCAAGCAGGTCCTTGCAGTCCTTTACGGTCGGCTGCTCCTCGTAGGAGAAGCGGATGGTGTAGCGGTAATGGACGTGCTGCAGCCCAAGGAAGAAGCGGGAAAACTGCCCATAGTCCCATGGCGTCTTTTTGCATATCGCCATGTTTATCTGCTCCGGGTTGGATGGATCCTTGGCAATGAACACGAAATCCATATCGAAGGACTCGAAGTCCTCGATGCCGATGGAATCCAGGAAGCGCTTCATCCTATTTTGCATAAACCCGCCTCCTTAGATGATTAGCTGAATGATGTCTTTGACCGTGACCGCGATCATCAAGCCGAATAATAATACCATCCCGATGACCGACATGATGCTCTGGGCTTTGGCCGGGACCTTTTTCCGGGTGATGCCCTCGATGATGGTGACTAGTAGCGCCCACCCATCAAGCCCAGGGAAGGGAAGCAGGTTGAAGAAGGCGAGGTTGATCGAAAGAAGTCCGGCGAAATAGAAGATCCTCGCCGCCCCGCCGCTGGCCTGCAAGGCCGGGAGGGCAGCGGTCATGCCGACGATGCCCGAGAGGTTGTTGAAGCCTTCGGCGGTGAATAGCGAGGCGAAGCCCTTGACGATGGCCCCGCAGGCGGTCGGGACGTCGCCCGCCCATTTGCGCCAAGCCCCGTTCCAGCCAAGCCACTGCTTGATGACCTGGAACTCGACGCCGTAGTCGGCCCAGCTCACCAAATCGCCCTGCTTGGTGGCGGTCAATGTCACCGGGAGGGAGATCGCGTTCTGCTTGCTCTGCTCCATCGTCATGTCCTGGCTGACGGGCAATAGGCTGATGGTGAAGGAGGCCGTGGTCCCCTCGGGGGAGGCGGAGACGTCGAAGGAATCGCCGCTATTGATGGCTTTCTGGTCCGGCAGGCGGTAGATGCCCATCTCCTTCATCTCATCGGTTACGCCTTCCTCGGTCGATGGGTAGAAGACCACCGAATCGGCGAGGTTATGCGAATCGAGCAAGGTCGAGGGTGAATAAAGCGCGACGAAGATCGACGAGGTGGTCGACATCGTCACGTTGTCGGAAAGCATGATGTAGGTGTTGTTGAGGTTGGCCGGCAGCTCGACGTAATAGTCCTCGGGCTCATATCCCTCTAGGGCGTTCTCCTCAATGTAGGATAATGCTTCCTGCCCATAGGAGGCCGGGGTGTAGAGCACGGTCCGCTGGCTGGTCTCGTTGTAGGGGCTCGAGTAGGCCGAATAGTACTGCGGGAAGGCGACGTCGGAGATGAAGATCAATACGAGGCCCAGCACGAAGTTCAAGGTAACGCCGGCGACCAAGACGATGCATTTCTTCCACTTGGCGATGGCGTTGAGGCTACGGGATGGATCGGGGGCGTCATAGCCCTCGGGGGCTTCCCCATCCTCGCCATACATCGAGACGTATCCTCCAAGCGGGATGGCGCGCAGGCTGAAATAGGTCTCGCCCTTTTTCCGCTTCTTGTGGATTATGGCCGGCCCAAAGCCGATCGAGTACTCGAAGCAGTAGACGTGGAATGCCTTGGCCATCGAGAGGTGGCCGGCCTCGTGTATCGAGATCAGAACGCCCAATATGAGCACTATCTCTATTATTGCGAGCAATATGTCCATTTATCTTTTCTCGTTTGCGGACACGAACCGCCTAACGTCCTCCCGCGCCTTCTGGTCGGTGAGCTTCAGCGCCTCGTAGTCTACGTCTTTGACGTAATCAACGCGACTACAAGCATAGCTTACGGCTTCCTCTATTTGCAAGAAAGGAAGTTGCCGGTCGAGGAAGGCGTATACCGCCGCCTCGTTGGCCCCGTTGAGGGTCGCCCCCATGTTGCCACCCCTTCTATAGCAGCTTAGCGAGAGCCCGACCGAGGGGAACCTATCCGGGTCGAAAGGCAGCAGGTGGTAAGGCGCATAACCATCGAGGCTGTCCTTTTTCATGGGATCGAATGGATAATCGGACTCGAACAGGGCATAGGCGATCGGCGAATGCATGTCGGGCGAGGAGACGTCAGCCAGGTACGACCCATCCTTTAGCTTAACAAGCGAATGGACGTGGCTCTCGGGGTTTATGACTATCTCAATATCATCGGGCGAGAGGCCGAACAAATAGCAAGCCTCGATCACCTCGAATCCCTTGTTCATCATGGTGGCGGAGTCGATGGTTATCTTCTTGCCCATGTGCCAGGTCGGGTGGTCGAGCGCCCTTTCCGGGGTGATGCCCTTAAGCTGCTCCCGGCTTAGATTCCTGAATGGGCCGCCAGATGCGGTGATGAGAACCTTGTCGACGTTGTCCTTCCCGGCATAGCGGAGCAGCTTGGCTATTGCCACGTGCTCGGAGTCTATCGGGTATAGCCTCCCTTCCCCCGCTTCTAGCAATCCGTTTACCAGCCCCCCAGCGACCACCAGCGATTCCTTGTTGGCAAGGCAAAGTATCTTGCCGCTGCCAAGCGAAGCCAAAGTCGGCGCCACGCCGGCGAACCCTACAAGCGCGTTGACGACCATGTCGCAGCAATCTAGCTCGGCCATTTCCTTGAGGGATTCCTCGCCAGAGAGGAATCTTACGTTAGGGAATAAACCGCGCAAAGACGCGATATCGTCTTCGGAAATGGCATAGGCGTGTTCGATGGACGGAAAATCGCGCAAAATCTCCTCAAGACGCTTGATATTGCGCCCCACCGACACGGCTTTAAGGCAGAATCGGTCCGGGTTTTGCCTAATTATGTCGAGGCTTTGCGTCCCAATCGATCCGGAAGCGCCCAGCAGGCAGACGTTCCTCATAGCAGGAATCCCAACCCGCTATTAAGCAGGCTCACGAAAACGGCGGTGAACATCGCGGTGAAAGTGAAGGAATCGGCCCTATCCAGCACGCCGCCGTGGGCGAGGAAGATGAAGCCGAAATCCTTTATGCCGAAATGCCTCTTGATAAGCGAGAAGGTCAAGTCGCCGACGTCGCCGACTAGCGGCAAGAGGAAGCTCAGCACCACGGCCCACCACCACTTTGAGCCGGCCCCGAAGATGGCGAGGCTATCCAGCAGCGGGAACCCGAAGTAGTCGGTTAGCAAGGCGAAGGCCAAGCAGGTGGCCCCGCCGAGTATCCAGCCGCCGAAGAACCCCTCCCAGGTTTTGTTGGGGCTCACCGCGGGAATCATCTTGTGCCTGCCGAAGAATATGCCGACGAAGTAGGCCCAGGTGTCGTTCATGACCGTGGCGATGCAAACGAACAGCAACAGAGTCACCGATCCATAGTAGGCAAACGATGAGCTAGCATCCTCGGTTAAGGAAAGCGGGAAGTACCTAACGAAGAGCAGCCCCTGGAACCCAAGCGAGATAAGCAATCCGACCGCGAGGAAATAGACCGCATCGAACAGTTCGAAGCGGCGGTCGAACAGGGCTATCGCCCAGTAGACGATTATCGAGGCGACCAGGAAGACGATGCTCACCCCGATGCCGGAGCCGGTGTTGGACAATGAGAACGAATAGGCTTCAGGATCCGCTAAATACGCCTCGACGTTGCCTTTGCCGATGAACCAATAGGACTGCACCAAGACGAAGACATAGGCGAAGACGTAGACGTAGATCGGGTATTTCTTGCCGGTCGCGCGGATCATCTCGAAGCAGCCTAATAGCAAGAAGACGGTCAAAAAGGCGAACCAGAACCACCCGCCTAGGAAGATGCAGGGCACGGCGACGGCGATCAATAGCGCCGCCACAATGACGCGGGAGAAAAGCGAGTGCTTCTTCTTCTCGTCGAGCTCATTGGGCTTGATCCTATTCATTCTTTAGCCCTCCAAAGCGGCGGTTGCGGCCGCAGTATTCCTTTAGGCAGTCGATCAATGCGGTTTTGTCGAAATCCGGCCATTTCACCGGGGTGAAGACCAGCTCGGCATAGGCGATCTGATAGAGCATGTAGTTCGATATCCTCTGCTCCCCCGATGTGCGGACTAGCAGGTCGACGTCGGGAAGCCCGGCGGTATATAGATATGAGGCGAAAAGGCGCTCATCGATATCATCTTCCTTCAGCTTGCCGGATCTGACGTCTTCCGCTATCTTCCGGCACGCGTGGACGATGTCGTCGCGCCCTCCGTAATTCAAACAGACGTTGAGGACGCAGGTGTCGTTGCCCTTGGAGTCCTCGATGGCACTAAGGCAGGTTTCCCTGGTCGAGGGGCGCAACCTGCTGAGGTCGCCGCTAACGATCACCCGGGCTCCTTTGGAAAGCAGGTAATCCATGTTCTTCTTGAAGAACTCCTCGAGGTAATCCATGAGATGGGTTATCTCATCCTCCGGCCGGTTCCAGTTCTCGGTGGAGAAGGCGAAGAAGCTCATCGCGTATATATGCTGCTCGTAGCAGGCGTCGAAAATGCCGCGGAGCATCTCGCAGGCCTTCTTGTGCCCCAAGGTGCGCGGCAGCCCCCTGGCCTTGGCCCAGCGCCCGTTGCCGTCCATGATGAAGGCGATGTGGCGCAACGGCTTGGTCAATACAAACTCTTCTTTGCTCATCGGCTAATTATATAACCAGAGAAAGCATAGAAAAAGGAGGGCTTAGCCCTCCCCATCAGATGGTCATTATCTCCTTGGTCTTCTCGGCGATTATGCCATCGACCTTCTTGTTGGCCGATTCGACTTCCTTCTGGATCTCGTCCTCGACGCGGTCCTTGTAGTCGTCAGACATCGAGTCGTCCTCCTTAAGGAGGTTCAAGACGTCGCGGCGGATGTTGCGGATGGAGACTTTGGCCTCATCGCCCAAGGCCTTGGCCTTCTTGGCGATGTCGCGGCGTAGCTCCTCGGTCAGCGGCGGAACGACGATCCTGATCCCATCGGCCTCGGTCTGCGGGTTGACGCCGAGGTTGGCGGCGCTGATCGCGGCGGCGATGGTCTTCAGATCCTCGCGGGAATAGGGCTTGACGTAGAGCTGGCGCGGCTCGGGCATCTGAATCGAGCACAGGGAGGTGATATCCATCTTCTCCCCGTAGTAGTCGCACTTGATTCCGTCGAGCATCGACGGGTTGGCCCTTCCGGACCTTAGCTTGGTTAAGCTGCTTTGAAGCGATTCGATCGACTTCCCCATCTTGGAGGAAGCTTCTTGGGTATAGGCATCCATATGTTTTAAATCCTCAATTAGGTATTGTATCAGTTTTCGCTGATGATTGTCCCTATATCCTTTCCTTCTAGCACGTCGAGGAAGGAATCGGGGGAGTCGAAGTCGAAGACGCGGATGACGACCGACTTGCCTTCTAGCATCGCCACGGCGGTCAGGTCCATCACCTGCAGCTTGCGCTCGACGACCTCGTGGAAGGTAAGGTGCTTGATCAGCTTGGCGTCTTTGTTCTTGCGCGGATCGGAATCATAGACCCCATCGACTCCGTTCTTGGCCATCAATATGGCATCCGCCCCCACTTCTAGCGCCCGCAGCGTCGCGGTCGAGTCGGTGGTGAAGAATGGGTTGCCGGTACCGCCGGCGAAGATGGTGACGATCCCCTTGCTTAGGTGGCTCGTCGCCTTCCTCCTTATATAGGCCTCGGCGACCTGCGGGACGTTGATCGAGCTCATGACGCGGCAGCTCATGCCCCGCTCCTCGATGGCGCTTTGGATGGCAAGCGCGTTGATGATGGTGCCCAGCATCCCCATGTAGTCGGCGGTGGCCGGCTCGATGCCGATCTTCTCGGCGAGCCTCCCGCGCCAGATGTTGCCGGCTCCCACCACTATCCCAACCTGGGTTCCGGTGGCTAGCACCTTCTCAACGGTAAGGGCCACGTTCTTCAGCTTGTTGGCGTCGAGGATGAGCTTGTCGCTCTCGTCGGCAAGCGCTTCCCCGGACAGCTTGATAATGACCCGTTTGTAAATGCTCTTCATAATGTTCCTCGCGCTAGATTATACAAAAAAGCACCCCCTTTCGGGAGTGCTTGTTGACTCTTATTCCTCGGAGGCTTTCTTCTCGATGCCCTCGCCGACCGCATAGCGGACGAACTTGAGCAATTCGACGCCGTTTTCCTTCAGAACCTGACCGACGGTTTTGTTCTCGTCGTAAACGTAAGGTTGAACGTCGAGGCAGGAGGAGGATAGGACCTTGTCGACCTTCCTGACAACGATGTTGGCCTTGACGGCGTCGGGCTTGGAAGCGAGCTTCGGATCCTCGGAGACCTCGGTCTGGGCGATCTTGGTCTCGCGGGCCCTGACGTCCTCGGGGACATCGGTGATGGTGAGGTAGGACGGATTGTTGGCCACGACGGTCATGGCGAGGGCCTTGTTGAGGTCGCCGCCGTCCTTGGAAAGAAGGACGAGGCCGGAGATCTTGCCCTGCATGTGGGAGTAGGCGCCGAACGCCTGGCCCTCAGCGGCGGAGAGGATCTCGTAGCGGCGGAGGACGAACTTCTCGCCCATGGCGATGGTGGCCTCGGCGAAGAGGTCCTTGGTGAGCTCGGTGGCTTCCTCAAGGGTGGCCGGGCAGTTCTTCAATAGAACATCGGTGACCTGGGCGACGAGGTCGTGGAACTTGTCGGAGCTGGAGACGAAGTCGGTCTCGCAGTTGACCTCGACGATGACCGCCTTGTGGCAGGCATCGCAGACCTTGATGTTGGTGAGGCCCTCAGCGGCGACGCGGCCGGCCTTGGAAGCGGCTTTGGCGATGCCCTTCTCGCGAAGGACGTCGATGGCCTTCTCGATGTCTCCGTCGACTTCTAGAAGGGCCTTCTTGCAATCCATGATCCCCGCGCCGGTGCGGTCGCGGAGAGCTTTGATCTGATCGATGGTTACTGGCATATTACTTGGTTTCCTCTTTGGCCTTGGACTCAGTCTCGGCTTTGGCCTTGGCGGCAGCCTCCTTGCGGGCGGCATAGCGGGCCTGGCGCTCAGCCTGCATCTTGGCGTAGTGCTCCTCGCGGGCCTTGCGGGCGGCGCGGATGGCGGCACGGCGCTGCTCAGCGGCGATGTCGGCGACCTTGATGGCGTCGGCCATGGTGGCTTCCTCGCCCTCATCGACGGTGTAGGCGATCTCGGTCAGGCCGCCGTTGGTGCGGGCCTCGACGATGGCATCGGCCATGACGCCGATGATGAGCTTGATGGCGCTGGTGGCGTCGTTGTTGGACGGAAGCGGGAAGTCGACGGTGTCCGGATCGTCGGAGGTATCGCAGATGGCGAAGACGGGGATGCCGAGCTTGTGGGCCTCGGCGACGGCGTTGTGCTCGATGGTCGGGTCAACGAGGACGATGGCGTTCGGAAGGCGGCGCATCTCCTTGATGCCCTCGAGGTTCTTCTGCAGCTTGGCGAGCTCTTTCTTCAGAAGGGCGACTTCCTTCTTCGGGAGCTTGTCCCAGGAGCCATCCTCAGAGGCGGTCTCTAGATCGCGGAGCCTCTTGATGCGGCCCTGGATGGTGCGGAAGTTGGTGAGGGTTCCGCCGAGCCAGCGGTTGGTGATGTAGAACGAGCCAGAGCGGACGGCCTCGTCGATGACGATCTGCTGCGACTGCGGCTTGGTTCCGACGAACAGGACGCGGCCGGAGGCGTTTCCGCCGGCCTCGACGATGGCGCGGAGGGCTTTGTAGGAAGCGGTGACGCGCTCAACGGTCTTGTTGAGGTCGATGATGTAGATGCCATTGCGGGCGCCGTAGATGAACTTGCCCATCTTCGGGTTCCAGCGGCGGGTCTGATGCCCGAAGTGGACGCCGGCGGAAAGGCATTTCTTCAGCGTGATGATGGGGGCGTTGGGGTCGTGCATGACCTGCGCCATGATGTTCTCCTCGGCGGGGGCAGCCTGCTCGGCCTGCTCAGTCCCCTGGGCGAGGGTCTCCTTGATTTCGTCACTCATTGTGGTGACCTCCATTTGTTTGTGCCTCCCCCGCTTCCAACGGATGACCACCTGCTCGATTTTTAAGCCTATTTCGGCCCGAGAGGAACAAGGCTCCGAATCCACGGGGTGCGTTTTGGCGGCATGAAACCGCGAAGGAAACTTTATCCCATACGCTCGCGCGTATCAAGTGGGAGTTGCTATTCGCCCTTCTTGGGGGAGTCGAAAGCCTTGGAGTATTCCTCCGACAGATCCTTGGTCGAGAGGTGGGTATAGACCTGCGTCGTATTGATCGATTCGTGGCCGAGCAGCTCCTGTATTTGCCTTAGGTCGGCCCCGGAATCGAGCAATGTGGTGGCGAAGGTGTGGCGGAGCAGATGCGGGTGGAGGTGGAGGTGCTCGCCAAGGCGTTTCTCAATCGAGGTGAGGATGTACTCCAGCCCCCGGACGGTCAGCTTCTCGCCTTTGGCGGACAGGAAAAGGGCGTCGACCCTCCCAGGCTTTTCCCGCCTTTCTAGCAATTTCCCGCGGCAATTTACGGCATAATCGCGCAAAGCCTCGGCGGTTTTCTCGGAAAACGGCACGTACCGGTCCTTCTTGCCTTTGCCGTGGACGAGGATCGAAAGGCGCCGGAAATCGATCTGCATCGGGGTCAAAGCGACCAACTCGGAGGCCCGCATGCCGGAGGTGAATAGCAGCATCAGTATCGCTTGGTCGCGCGATGAGAGCTCGTCTTCTCGGCGGGAGTTCTCCTCAAGAAGGCGGTCCACCTCCTCGAGGAACAGCCGCTCGGGGAACGATTGCCCCATCTTCGGCGAGCTCACCATCCGGAAGGGGTTGGTTGCCACATCGCCTTTGTGCAGCAGGAAATCGAAATATGACCGAAGGGCGCTTAGCCTTCGTTGCAAACTCCGCTTGCCGACCCCCTGGTCCATCTGCTTGTAGAGGAAATCGCGGATGGCCTTCTCATCGACTTGGTCGACCGCCTTCTTTTTCTTCTGCAGGAAGGAAAGGAAAAACTCAATGTCGCTCCGATAGGATTCGACCGTCTTGGCCGAATAGGCGCGCTGATAGGTCAAGAAGGCGCAGTACTCGTCGAGCCTAGTCACTTATCTCCCTCGCAAACTCCTGCATCCTGAGCAGGCAGTTATGGGCATCCTCAAGGCGGGTCTGCTTGCTTGAAGAAGGTATCAAGGCCCAAGTGGCGTTCATCGGGGAGAAGAAGGCGGAGCTGGAGTGCAACACATAGTTTAGCAAGGCGCCGAGCATCGTGGCTTCGGGGATCTTCGCTTCCGGCTTGCCTGAAAGCCGACGGTCTAGGTAAATCGCCGCGGCGATGCCGGAGGCGGCTGACTCGACGTACCCCTCCACCCCGGAGAGCTGCCCCGCCACATAGACGTTGCCCCGCTTCTTGAGGGTCAGGTCCTCGTTTAGGCAGGAAGGCGAATCGATGTAGGAGCTTCGGTGCATCAGCCCATACCGGACGAACTCCGCGTTGTTTAATCCCGGGATCATGGAGAACACCCGCTTCTGCTCGGGATAGGTCAGGTTCGTCTGGAAGCCGACGATGTTGTATAGATCGCCCAGCAGGCTATCCTGACGGAGCTGGGCAACGGCATATGGATGGGGATGCTCGGGGGTCGATAGCCCAAACGGCTTAAGCGGGCCATGTCGGAGGGTCTCCATGCCCCTGGAGGCGATGATCTCGACGGGAAGGCAGCCCTCGAAGTAATGGGTGTCGAATTCGTGCAGCAAGGCCTTCTTGGCGCCCAACAGCTCGGTCACGAAGGCATAGTATTCATCTTTGGTGAATGGGCAGTTGATATACGAGGAATCGTCCTGCTCATAGCGCGATTTGTAATAACAGATCGAGAAGTCCAGGCTGTCCTTCCTTATGATCGGGGCCGAGGCGTCGAAGAAGGACAAAGCGCTTTTGCCAAGCAGCCCCTCGAGGCTCGACATAAGATCGGGGCTGGTGAGCGGGCCGGTCGCCAAAATGGCGAGTCCGTCTTCCGGGAGCTGCTTCACTTCCTGATTGTGAACCACTAGGTTTGGGAACGATCGGAGTTTGGAATCGATGTAGCCGGCGAACTCGTTGCGGTCGACCCCTAAGGCGTTGCCGGATGGGACCTCGGAATGGTCGGCGGCCTCCATCATAATCGAGCCGAACAGACGCATCTCCTCCTTGAGCAATCCGCAGGCGTTGTCCAGCCGCTTCGACTTGAGCGAATTCGAGCAGACGAGCTCGCCGAAAAGCTTGGTCTCGTGGGCTTGGTCCTGATAGGCCGGACGAGGCTCGTAAAGATGGACCTCGTGGCCTTTCCTAAGCAAATAATAGGCGGCCTCAGAGCCGGCGAGACCGCCTCCGATAACGATGGCCTTCCCCATTCACTTATTCTCCGGATCTTTGCTGTCCTTCTTGTTGTCGAGCCATTCGTGGTAGCGGCAACGCGGGAAGTTGGTGCAGCCTAAGAATGAGGTTTTGCGGCCTTTTTTGACCACAAGGAAGCCGGTTTTGCAGTTCGGGCAGGGTTTTACGTAGTCTTTCTCGGTATAGACGGGCTTTTCCTTCTTCTCGGTCGGCTTGCCGTCTGCCGAGGCGGTGTAATGGCATTTTGGGAAGGCCGAGCAACCGATGAAGCGCTCGCCCTTGCGGCTGGTCTTGTATACCAGCGGCGACCCGCATTCGGGGCACATCTGCCCAGTCGGCTCGTCAGGTGCGTTCTCCGCCTTCTTGATGTAGGTGCAGGCCGGGTAGCCGGAGCAGCCGATGAACTGCTCGCCCTTGCGGTTGGTCTTGACCACCAACGGCTTGCCGCAGACCGGGCACATCTCGCCGGTTTCCACCGGGGGATCTTTGTACATCTTCTGCTTGGCCTGGTCGAAGGTCTCCATGAACGGTCCGTAGAAATCGTTCATCGCAGTCAGGAACTCGACGCTCCCGTCCTCGATCTTGTCGAGCTCGCCCTCCATCTTGGCGGTATAGTCGGTGGAGACGATGTCGGGGAAGTATTTCTTGAGCACCACCACCGTCTTCTTGCCATCATCGGTCGGAGTCAGAACGCCTTTGGTCGAGGTGACGTATTTCCTCTTGATCAAGGTCTCGATGGTCGTGGCGTAGGTCGATGGGCGGCCGATGCCCTTCTCCTCCATTGCCTTGACGATGGAGGCTTCGTTGTAGTTCGGGGATGGCTTGGTGAACTTCTGCTCGGGATTGACCTTGGCCAGGGCGATGCTCTCGCCTTCCTTGATGTCTGGCAAAGTCGGCTCGTCCTTGTCATCCTCGAAGTCGCCGTATATGACCTCGAAGCCGGGGAATAATGTCCTCGAGCCGGACAAGGTGAAGTCGAGTCCGTTCCCAGAGAGGATGACGGAGGTCTTCTCGACCTTCTTCGGAGCCATAAGGGAGGCCATGGCCCGGCAATAGATTAGCCTATACAGCTTGGCCTCGTCGCTGCTGACGTATTGGGCGACGACCTCGGGGGTGCGGTGGGTCCCGGTCGGGCGGATGGCCTCGTGGGCATCCTGGATGTTCTTGCCCTTCTTCTCCTCGCGGAGGAACCCAAGGTAGGAATCCCCGTATACCTCCTTGATGAAGGGGACGGCATGCTTAGAGAAGAACTCGGGGCTGATGCGGGTGGAGTCGGTACGCATATAGGTGATCAAGCCGACGTGCTCCTGGTTTATCGTCATGCCCTCGTATAGGCGTTGGGCGATGGACTGCGTCTTGGCGTTGGAGAACTTGTATTTGGTGTAGGCGGCCTGCTGCATCGTGGAGGTCGTGAAAGGCAAGGCCGGGTAGATGGTCTTCGGCGATTTGGAAACCGAGGTCACCAGCAGTATCTGGGGGATCCTCGCGACGATGGCGTCGGCCTCTTCCTTGCTTGAGCATTTGAAGGGCTTGCCGTCTACTTTGCTTAGTGTCGCTTTCAGCTTCTTCCCATCGACCTCGACCATTATCTCGATGGTCCAGTACTCCTCCGGGACGAAGGCATCGATCTCGTTTTGCCTATCGACTATCATGCGCAAAGTCGCGCTTTGCACGCGGCCGGCCGATTTGACGCCGATGTTGCGCTGCAAAAGGGTCGAGACCTTGAATCCGATGATCCTATCCTCAAGGCGACGGGTCTCCTGGGCTTTGACCAGGTTCATGTCGATGTGGCTCGGGTTCTCCATGGCCTGCGTTATCGCCGGCTTGGTGATCTCGTGGAAGCGGAGGCGGCTGGTGGTGTCTACCGGCAGCTTCAGCACCTCGGCCAAATGCCAAGAGATGGCTTCCCCTTCCCTATCAGGGTCGGTCGCCAGGAATACCTGATCGGCCTCCTTGGCGGCCCTGGTGAGCTTGGCCACCACCCCGCGCTTCTTCTCGGGGATGGTCCAGTCTGGCTTGAAATTGGCCTCGATGTTGATCCCGAGCCCGCCTTTGCCGCGGGTCGAAAGATCCCTTATGTGGCCCTCGGATGCAAGGACCTTGTAACCAGGGCCAAGATAGCGCCCGATTGTTTCGCTCTTCTTCGGAGACTCAACGATAACCAACTTCATAAACGACAAGAATATAGATAGCGGTGAGGGGAAAGTCAAAGCGGTTCAAGGAGCCCTCAAGAGCATATAAATAATCATTATTTATAAAGGGCGGAAAACTTTTTTTGGGCCCTAGCAGCGTTTATCCTTTTTTGCCTTTTCGAGCTTGTAGTCGATGGCTTCGAGGACCTCGGAGGCGCTCTCAACCAGCAGCGCCCCATCCTTGATGAGCATGTTCCCGGCGCTTCCCTCATCGGCCCTGAAAGGGAAGCAGGCGAGCTCGCGGTTGAGGTTGAGGGCATAGGCGGCGGTGATGAGCGTCCCCGACTTCTCGTGGGCCTCGGCGACCAAAGTCAGCTTGGATAGGCAGGCCAGGATCCTGTTCCGGCAGGGGAAATGCGAGGCCTCGGGCCCCACCCCTTCCGGATACTCGCTAATAAGCAATCCGGTCCGGCCGATCTCCTCCTGCAGCGCGGCGTTTTCCTCCGGGTAATTGACGTCGATCCCGTTCCCGAGCACCGCGATGGCCTTGCCGAACCGATTGGCCTCGGATAGCGCCGCCGTATCGATTCCCCGGGCGAGCCCCGAGACTATTCCTATCCCCCGCTCGGCGAGCTCAGAAGCCACCTTCTTGGTCATCTGCTCCCCGTAGTCGGAGCATTTCCTCGAGCCGACGATCGTGACGTTGCGGTCGAAGCGGCTTAGCAGCTCAAGGTTCCCGCGATACCACAGCACCAGCGGCGGCTTGATGCATTCCTTGAGGATGGTCGGGTAGTCGTCATCGACCAGGGTGACGTACTTGCACCCGCATTTCTCGACGATCGATACCGCCTCCTTGGTGTCGAATCGACGCTTCCTGCGTATGTCGTCGTACATCAGGTTCCAATCGCCTTTGTGGATAAGCGAAAGGTATGCCAGAAGTTCTTTTGCCTTAATCATTTCCAGCCCTCCTAACATATAAGTAGGAGGCAATTCGCAAAAGGTTTCAGATGAATCGCCAAATCGAGGTCGCCCTCTCCCTCACCGGCTCATAGCTATACCGATGCACCCCCTCGATTGGCCCGTGCTCATCGAGTTCCTGCAGGTGGGCTTTGGTCCCGTAGCCTTTGTGCTTCGAGAACGAGAAATCGGGATACAGTTTCTCCAGCTCGTCCATGTAGCGGTCGCGGCTGACCTTGGCTAATATCGAGGCGGCGGCGATGCAAATCGCCTTGGCATCGCCTTTGATGATCGGGATGGACTTTATGGGATATGAGGGCAACGGCATCGCGTCGGTCAATATGAGGTCCGGCTTGCTCGAAAGCTGGTCGAGCGCCATCATCATGGCCTTCCTTGAGGCCTCGTAGATGTTTATCTCATCGATCTCCTTGGCGGAGACTGAAGCAATGCCATAGGCCAAGGCATCCTTTTTTATGAGGTCGAATAGCTTGTCGCGAGTTTTCACCGTCAGCTTCTTCGAGTCGTTGATCTCGTCGTTTGCGTAACCTGTTGGGAATATGACGGCCGCGGCGAAAACCGGCCCAGCCAAAGGCCCTCTCCCCGCTTCATCGGTCCCGGCGATCAGCCTCACCTCATCGGAATAGTATTCCTTTTCCTTATCTAGCATCATCTGGCCTCTCGAGGCTTATCCTCCCCAAAATACCGTCTTTGAATTCCTTTAGCAGCAAATAGGCGGCTTTTGCGGAACTTGGCGCCCCATTCTCCAGCAGCCCCCGCCTTTTGGCGATGGATTGCAGGACTTCATCGTCCGGCAATGAGGAAATATCCTCTATCTCGAACCGGTTCTGCAGGCTATTGGGATAGTTATCCCGCAAAAACGACAGCAGGCGCTCCGCCAGCTCATCATTGGGCATGACGTCTTCCCTCATCGAGCCGAGCAAAGCCAAGCGGACGGCCTGCTCCGGCGTTGGGTAGTTCATCGGGAGGATGCCGGGGGTGTCGAGCAAGATGAAATCATCGCTTAGCTTTATCCACTGCTCCGCCCTGGTTATGCCGGCCTTGTTGCCGACATTGGCGGCCTTCCTATAGGCCAACGAGTTTATCAAGGTGCTCTTACCGACGTTGGGTATGCCGATGACCATCGCCTTCGCCGGCTGCCGCTTCATGCCAAGCCGCTTCTCCTTCTCGCGCTTGGCGTAGATGGCCTTGTCGACGGAGGAGGACAGCAGGCCAAGGAGCTTGCCCTTCTTCAAATTGGCGGACACGCACTGTATGCCCGATTGGCGGAAATAGTCCACCCAAAGCCTGGTCACTTCCCCATCGGCCATGTCGTCCTTGCTTAGCAGTATCAGCCTCGGCTTGGATGGGTTAAGCCCGGTAAGTAGTGGGTTGCGGCTGGAAAGCGGCGCCCTGGCATCGACCAATTCGATGACGATGTCGACCAAGGAGATGAAGGACTCGACCTTGCGGAGGGCCTTCTGCATATGCCCGGGGAAATAATGGACGGCCTGCTGCTTCATATTGCCGAAATTATAGATATAAGGACGGGAAAAGGCTAATCAATGCCGCCGTCTAGATTGATGTAATTCCATGGCATCCTGACCCGCGACAGCAGGAAGGCTGGCGAAAGCGAGCCGGAGGAATCCTCCTCAAGCTCCCTCATGCCGGTAAGAAGGAAAGCCTTGGCCTGGATGTAGTCGCCTTTGATCGGACCGACGGATGGCGAGCGGGAATCCTCGCTGTGGTTGGCCCCGCGGTTGTCGCCGACCAAGAAGAACTCGTCATCGCCCAATGTCCAGGTCCCGAGCCGGTTGCGGTCGATACCCTCATACTCGTATCCGTCGATCGGCGGGAAATCCGAGGCGTCGTAGAGGGCGGGAAGCACGTAGGAATCGCCATCGGGCTCGGTGATGGTGGTCTTGCCCCAGGCGGTGTTGTCTGTATCGTAGCTAAGCGTCACCGTCTCGCCAGGCAACCCGACCACCCGCTTGATCTTCAGCGAGGCGCCCGCTTTGAGCGTCCCATCGGCGGAGTAGTCGCTTGGGTAATAGGTTATGACTATGTCGTAGTGCCCGATGTCGGTATGCCAATCGAGCTTGTCCTTGCCCTTGGCCCAGCCGTAGTCGACGATGTCCCCGACCCCGTTGCGCGAGGAATCCCAGGTCAATGGGACCAGCTCCCCGTCGGAGGTCCTATGGAAACCATCGCGGTTGAGCGTCGGGTACATCGAGGCCCCATTAACGTAGAAGGGCTCGCCGAAGGAGGCATTTAGGTATATCACGTTGGCCGAGACGGCGAAGGCCAAAAGGAAAACGACGAGCAATACGGCGTCTATCACGTATATCCACCACCGGCGTTTCCGCTTGGCGGGGGTTGGCGCGCCATGGAGCTTGGCGACTTCCTGTTCTGGCATAAGCGAATTATATGGGCCTATCGGGACATAAGCAAATGAGCAGACGAAAAAAGGAGCCTTTTAGGCTCCTCGTCACTTGCAGATATATGGGGTTATTAGTCCCTGCTCTTGATGCGGGCTGCCTTCCCGGAGAGCTTGCGCATGTAGGTGATCTTGTTGCGGCGGACCTTGCCGTGCTTGACGACCTCGATCTTGGCGATGGAGGGGGTGTGAAGCGGGAAGGTGCGCTCGACGCCGATCCCCGAGGAGATCTTGCGGACGGTGAAGGTCTCGGAGACCCCACCACCACGCCTGGCGATGACGACGCCTTCGAAGGCTTGGTTCCTTTCCTTCTTGTTCTCGATGATGCGAACGTAGACCCTGACGGTGTCGCCGCTGCGGAAATCGGGAACGTCGTTGCGAAGCTGACGGGCGGTAATCTCATTGACTAGATTGTTGTTCATTGTGATTGCCTCCTTCTAAGTTGTTCTCTTCAGGTTCATGCCCGTGACGGTGGCAGCGGAGCCTGCGTAGCGCTTTCGCGCATTGCTAACTATACGCACACACCCGTCCGCGTTCAAGTCCATTTTGCATCTGCTAAGCAAATTCGCTTGACACCATATGCCAAAGAAAGGATAATCACCAACGCAAAGGAGATCAAAGGAAATGGCAGTTAAGATCAGATTGACCCGCGTTGGCCGCCACGAGGAACCGATATACCGCGTCGTGGCCGCCGACTCCCACTACGCCAGGGACGGCCGCATCATCGAGCAGATCGGCACCTACAACCCCGCCAAGGGGCTAGAAGGCGCCCTCATCGACGAGCAGAAGGCCCTCAAGTGGCTAGGCAACGGCGCCCAGCCCTCCGACTCGGTCCGCGCGATCCTCTCGGAGAAGGGCATCATGGCCAAGTTCGCCGAATCGAAGACCAAGAAGGCGGCGAAGTAAGATGGCTGAGCGGGATTACGAAGCATTGCTCCACCCCATCATCGACCCCCTCGTCGAGAAGCCCGAATCGATAATGATCAGGGCCCTCCCGGGAGGCGATGACAAGGACGTGACAGTGCTCATCGTCGCCGAAGACGACGACACCGCCAGGCTCATCGGGAAGAAAGGGACCGTGGCCAACGCATTGCGCGCCATCGTCTCGATCGCCGGCAAAGCCGACGACTCGGACCAGAGGATCCACCTCAAGTTCGAGAGCTTCGAGGACGAGAAAGAGGACGACGGGAAGTAATTCCCGCCGTTTCTTTATTATGAAAGACCTGATAATCGCGAGGATCAGCAAGCCATTCGGGCTCAAGGGTGAGCTCAGGGTCGTGTCGATGACCTCCTTCCCCGAGCTCCGCTTCAAGGTCGGCTACGAATACGCGATCGGCGAGGAGAAAACGCCGGCCGTGCTCAAATCGGTCCGCCCCGCCGGTGGGACCTACGTGATGTCCTTCGAAGGCATCGACTCAATAGATAAGGCCGAGCAGCTGCTTGGCAAATCAATCTACATGGACAAGCAGGATGCCCCGATGCCCGAGGGCGCCTATCGCTACTCCGACCTTTTGGGGATGGAGGTATTCGACCAATCCGGCAATAAGCTCGGCGAGGTAGTCGACATCCTCGACTACGCCCCGAAGAAGACCATCAAGGTCAAGAAGACCGACGGCGGCCACTTCTACTTCCCCTTCGTCGGCGAGTTCGCCAAGGAAGTCGACGTCGAGGGCAAGAGGATGGTCATCGAGGTCGTGGAGGGGATGCTATGAAGATCAGGGTCCTGACCCTGTTCCCCGCCATGTTCGACGGCTTCGCCACCACCTCGATCATCAAGCGGGCCATCGGCAAGGGGATAGTCGATTTCCAGGCCGTGGACATCCGTTCCTACACCAAGGACAAATACAACCGGACCGACACTGCCCCGATCGGCGGAGGGGCCGGGCTGGTGCAGAAATGCCAGCCGATAGTCGACTGCATCAAGGCTAGTGGCGGGGATTCCGCCCACAAGATCCTCCTCTCGCCCCGGGGCAAGACCTATACCGAGGAGGACGCGGTAAGACTATCGAAAATGGATTCGATAATGCTGATCTGCGGCCATTTCGAGGGGATCGATGAGCGGGTCAACGACTACGTCGACGAGCTCATCTCCATCGGGGACTACATCCTCACCGGCGGGGAGATACCATCCATGGCCATCGCCGACTCGGTCATCCGCCTCCTCGACGGGGCGATCGCCAAGGAGTCGCTAGAAGACGAATCCTTCTCCGACGGGGCGCTTGAATACCCCCAGTACACCGAGCCCTACGACTATGATGGGAAGAAGGTGCCGGCGATACTCTACTCCGGCAACCACGAGGCGATCGCCAAGTGGCGGAGGAAGCAATCGCTATTGCTCACCAGGAAATACCGCCCCGACCTATTCGCGAAGCTCACCCTCTCCAAGCAGGACAAGAAGCTGCTTCTAGAGGCCGATTCGGAACAGGAGCCCGAATGGGAAAGGAAGGCCATCGAGAAGGGCAAGGCCTTCATGAAGGAATGAAAAAAGCGGTGGGTCGCCCCATCGCTTTTTCTGTTTGTCTTATCAGAAGAAGACGGATTCGCTCTTCTCCTTCATCTCTTTAGAGGCGGTGAAGGGGATGCGGGTGGTGTAGCCGGCCTTGGCGGCCACGATCATCTTGGTCGGCCAGGCGAAGATGTCGGCGTTCCAGCGCATGACGGTGTCGTTGTAGACCTCGCGGGCCGCGGTGACCTCCTGCTGGAGGTAGGAGTTCTGCTGCATGGCGTCGGCGATCTCCTGATGGGCCTTGATGTCGGGGTAGGCCTCGAAGGCGACGTTGATGGAACGGGACAGCCCATCCAGCTTGCCGGCCAGCTCGTTGCGCTGCTCGTCGGTGACGTTGCCGCCGCGGTATTTGGCGATGTCGGTGAGGACGGTCTTGTCGAGGTCGATCGCCTTGTCGAGCAGCTTGGCGCAGTTCTGCAATACCACGACCCTCTGGGTCTGGTAGTTGTCGATGGTCGAGGCGTCGTGCTGGATCTTCTGCTGCAGCTGCTGCAGATAGCTGCGGGCCTTGATCTTCATGATGGCGAAGATGATGCCGGGGATGATGCCGCAGATCCAAAGGGCGACCTGGAATAAGGTGCTCCTCCAGTCGGTCTTGACTGCGACCTGCTTCTGTATGACGTGTACGTCGCGCCCTTCTTCGCTGACCGGGCCGGTCATTTCGTCTAATTCGTTGGCCATAAGTGCCTCCTTTGGCGGTGTCTACATTATATATTGGGCGAAGAAGGTTTGCAGTCGCTATTTGCCGGTTGCCTTTTCGCTTGCTTTATCGAAGAGCGTTTTGCGGAAATCGGCCTCGCCGGCCTTGTCCAGCGGCGCTTCCTCCCCATCGCAAAGGCCGCCGTTGCATTTGGCCAGAAGGCCCCGCTCATAGCGCGCCAAGCCCGACGTGAAGTCGCCAAGGCCCTTATAAGCCGACATGGCGTTGAAGAAGTCGTACCGCGTCCCGCCGACAGGCCGGAACTGGATGGGGGTCGATTTGCTGACCTCGTCGTATTTGATCCAGGGGACCGGGACGCTGTGCGTCCTGCCATCGCCCCCCATGACCGGGACGTAATCGACCATGTCGGTGGTGACGTATGAGGAGGCGACCACCTCGGTGGAATCCGACCTCCCGAATTTCTTGTTGGCGGTAACCTTGAGGATCAGCGGCAGGTTGGCGTTGGCCCCATCGGGGATGAAGTTGTGCTTGTCCATGCCGTTGACGAGGCACTCCTGCTCATAGGCGGTCACGTTCCGCTCGTAGTTCCCTTTGTAGATGTAGTCGCGGCTCTTGTGCATCTGGTACAGCGGGATGGACAGCAGCGGCGCCAAATCGAAGAACAGCGATTGGATGAAGGAATCGCAGTAGGAGACGAAGTTGGCGTGGACGGCCTTGAGGTCGTAGCCTTGGAACAGGCTCGGGGAGGACGAGTAGTTGAAGTTCTGCGAGTGGGCGCTGCGGACCACGTTGATCCGACCGCTTTTTATCATGGAGAAGTCGTCGCCATAGGGCTTGGGGTCCTCGATCAAATCGAGGATGTTCTGCTGGGCGAGCGGGGTGAAAAGCAGCCTGAACTCGACTTCGTTGTCGCGGTCAAGCGCCCCGAAGAAATGTTCGAATTCGCTATTGGCCAGCGGGGTGAACGGGCGGTCGGTGGCGATGGATTTCTCGGCCTTCTTGGCCAGTTCCTTGGTCGCCTTGTCCGATTCCTTCCGCCTTTGATCGGGGGTCAGGGTGTGGGCGTTGCTGGGCGAGCGGGTGAAATGCAGCCTCGGGGCGGCGTCGTTGGCATAGACCATATAGGTGTCGGTGGCGAAGAACGGCGCCTCGTGCTGGGTGGTGGCGGTTAGGGTCTGGGTGTGGTTAACCGCCCTCGAGCGGCCATTGGAATCGCGGGTGTAGGTGACCCAATGGATCACGATCGACCCGGTGTAGGTCTTCATCTTTACCTCGCGCTCTAGCAGGCGGAGCAGCATGAACGGGTTGCCCTGGATGCGGCCGCTTAGGACCCCGAGGGCCGAGCGCTCGTCCCCGAGCTTCTCCTCATACCCGTAGTTCTCGACGAGGTTCATGAGGCGCTCCGGGGTGAAGACCGGGTCGAGGTCGATTATCGGGGTGGCCTTCTCCATGACCGACATGGGGATCGACTCATCGAAGAGCGAATTGAGGACGGCCATATCGTCATAGCATAGCTGGAGGGCCTTTTTCTGGACCTCCCGCATCCTCTCCAGTGTCGCGGCCTGGGCCTTGGATTTCTTGTGGAATCGGCCGCACAAGACGAACAGCAGGCAGGCGGCCAAAGCCAATAGCAGCCCGACCAGCAACGCTATCCAGTTGAAGCCCCGCACGAAGGCGAAGATGAGCGAGACCAGCCCCGCCACCGCGAAAAGCACCCCGAAGACCAGGCTCGTTATCATCTTGGCCCTTGAGGCGCCGAGGCGCTCGGCCTGCTTGTCGGCCGCCGCCTTCTTCTTGTTGAAGTCGTCGACGTGGGCGCGGTTGGCCCCCTCGTCGACCTTGGAGAAATCCTTGAGCCGCTTGAAATATTCCTCGGCCGCGTCGTGGTAGGACTTCGAAAGTACCTTATCGTAGAGCTCCTTGGGCTTGAATAGGACCTTCTCTGCCATGTTTTACCTCCCGAAGCCGCCGAAGCCGCCCATGCCTTTGCCGGATTTGGCGTATTGCTTGAGCTGCTTCATGGCTTGCTTGCTCTGCTCGAATTTGCGCAGGACCTTGTTGACCGCGCCGTTATCGAGGCCGCACCCCTTGGCTATGCGGTTCTTGTGCGAGAAGCGCAAGGTCTCTGTATGGCGCCTCTCGTAAGGGGTCATCGAATTGATGACGGACTCGAAGATCTTCATCTCCTTCTCGGCGGTCGCCTTCTGCTCGTCGGTGAGCTTGGGCATGCCAGGGATGAGCTTGGCGATGGAGCCTAATGACCCAAGCCGCCTCACCATCTTCATCTGGCGGAGCATGTCCTCGAGGGTGAACTCGCCGTCCATCATCTTCTTGGCTTCCTTCTCGGCGGTCTTCTCGTCGATCGCATCCTTGGCCTTCTCGACCAAGGTCACGATGTCGCCCATGCCGAGGATCCTATCGGCCATGCGGTCGGGATGGAACTGCTCGATGTCGTCCATCTTCTCGCCGGTCGCCGCGAACTTAATCGGCAGTCCGGTCAGGTATTTGATCGAAAGGGCCGCGCCGCCTTTGGCGTCGCCGTCTAGTTTGGATAGCACCACGCCGGTCAAATGGAGCGAGGAATTGAAGGCCTTGGCGACGTTGACCGCGTCCTGGCCGGAGGCGGCGTCGACCAATAGTAGCACCTCATCGGGGTGGACGGCATGGTTGATGTCCTGCAGCTCCTGCATCAGGGTCTCGTCGATCTGCAGTCGCCCAGCGGTATCGATGATAAGGACATCCTCGCCCTTGGCAAGGGCCTCATCCCGGGCTTGCAGGCAAAGCTCGCTCGGCTTGCCTGGCTTGGTGAAGAAATCGGCGCCGACCTCGGTGGCTATGGTGCGCAGCTGGTCGATGGCGGCCGGGCGATACACGTCGAGGGCGGCGAGCATCACCTTCTTGCCCCGCTTCATCAATAGCTTGGAAAGCTTCCCGGCGGTCGTGGTCTTGCCGGTTCCCTGCAATCCGACGAGCATGATGATCGAAAGGCCGCTATGGAGGTTCAGGTCGCTTTGGTCCTCGCCGAGGAGATTGCACATCTCGTCGTGGACGATCTTGACGACCATCTGGCTCGGGTTGACCTTGTCGTAGACGTCTTGGCCCACCGCCTTCTCCTTGATGTCGGATACGAAGCTCTTGACGACCTTGAAGTTGACGTCGGCCTCGAGCAAGGCGACCCTGATCTCCTTGAGCATCTCGTCCATGTTGGACTCGCTGAGCCGGGTCTGCCCGCGAAGCTTCTTGAAGACGTGCTGGAAGCGGTCGGATAGCGATTCAAATGCCATGGGTGAATAACCTCCCTAATGCCCTGTAAAGGCTGAGCTTGGCCTTGTCGTCATCGACTAGCTCGATGGCTTGTATGGCCGAAGCGTATTCCTGCTGTTTTTCCAGCAGCCCAAGGGCGTCCTCTATCTTCTGCAGCCTCTCCATCCCCTTGGTGATGGCATCGGAGGCGGCGGCGCGGCTTATACGAGCCGACTCCGCGATCTCCGAAATCGAAAGGTCATAGCAGAGGTGGCTGTTGAGGGCCTGTCTTTGCGTTTTCGATAGCAAACCCCCGTAAAGGGTGAACAGCGCGATGGCGCGGTTGCGCCTATCGAGCTCATCCATTGCTCTGCTCCCCCAGCAATAGGCCGTATAGGTACTTGTCGAGGTCGAATTCCTCGAGGTCCTCCATCCTCTCGCCCAGTCCCATGAAGCGGACGGGGACGCCGAGCTCATCGCGGATCGAGAGGATGATGCCGCCCTTAGACGTCCCATCCATCTTGGTCACGACGATGCCGGTGAGGTTGGTGACTTCCTTGAAACTTCGGGCCTGAAGCACCCCGTTTTGGCCGGTCGTGGCGTCGATGATGAGGAATGTCTCGTGGGGGGCGCCTTCGATCTCCTTGCCCAATACGCGGGAGATCTTGCCGAGCTCCTGCATCAGGTTGGCCTTGGTCTGCTGCCTGCCGGCGGTGTCGACGATAAGCAGGTCGACGCCCTCCTCCTTGGCTTTCCTAGCGGCGGCGAAGGCCACCGAGGCGGGATCCTCGTTCTCCTTGCCCTTGACTATATCAATCCCGAGCCTGTCAGCCCAGATAGAAAGCTGCTCCACCGCCCCGGCGCGGAAGGTATCCCCGGCGGCGAGCATCACCTTCTTGCCCATTTTCTTGTACCGATAGGCGAGTTTTGCGATGGAAGTGGTCTTCCCGACGCCATTGACCCCGACGACAAGCAGCACCGTGACCCCGGGGACGAAGCGGACCTCGTTCACGATCGACTCGCCCTTGGTGGCGTAATCGACGAACATCAGATCGACCAGCGCGTCGTTGATGGCCTTGGGGTCGGTCAATCCCTCCTTGACCGATTTGTCGAGCAGCTTCTCGCATAGCGAAAGCGAGAGCTCGACCCCGACGTCGGACTCGATCAGTATCTCCTCGAGCTCCTCGAAGTAATCCTGATCGACCTTCTTGTAGCGCTTCGAAAGCTCGTCGAGCTTCGAGGCGAAAGCCTTCCGCGACTTGGCCATCCCTTTCTCGTAGGTCTTGGTGGCCTCATCCTTCGGCTTGCCCTTGAATTTATCCCTCAGAAACGAAAAAAGTCCCATTGCTACTTCCCTTCCGGCAACGCCATCTTGTCCAAGGCGTTTTGGGCCGCGGCGGTCTCGGCCAGCTTCTTGTTGTGGCCATATCCCCTGCCGATCTCCTTGCCCTCGAAGTAGACCCCGGCGAGGAAGCGCTTGTCGGCGGCGCTGCCCTCCTCCTTCAGTATCCGGTAGGTGACCGATTCCTTCGAGTCGGCCTGCATGCATTCCTGCAGCCGCGACTTCGGGTTGATGGCGATGTCGATGGTGGCGTTCTTGATGTCCTGCTCGAAGATCTTCCTCACTAGGTTGTAGCAGAACACCAGCCCCTGGTCGAGGAACACCGCCCCGACGAAGGACTCAAATACGTCCTCTAATAGCGAGATGTTGGTCGAGGCCTCCTTGACGAAGCTCGCCCCGACCCTGATGTATTGGCCAAGCCCGAGCTTGCGGCAGTATTTGGCCTCGCTCGAGGAGCGGATGAACTGGGCCTTGAGCATGCTTAGCTGCCCCTGCTCCATGTCGGGATGGAAGGTATAGCAAAGCTCGGAGGTGACGAACCCGATTATCGAATCGCCGAGGAACTCGAGCCGCTCGTAGTCCTGGTGGCGGGTCCCGGCCATCCCGTTGTAGGAGGAATGGGTGAAGGCCAGCCGGTAAAGCTCCTCGTTGTTCGGCTTGATGTTGAACTGCCTGTACAAGGCCATGTATTCGCTGCTCATCAAGAGTAGTATACCGGTTTTTCCCTAACTTTTAAGCAAGGCTTATGCCTTGGGAGGATTTTCTGGCTTCCTGAAGCAGATAGGCGAATTGCGGATCGGCCTCGTGCTCGAGGATGTATGAGGCATCCTGCCTGGCGCATTCGAACATCTTCAGATCGGTCGCGATCGAGGCGAAGGCGAACTCGGGGAAGCCGCTTTGCTTGGTGCCTGATATCGTGCCGGGGCCGCGCAGCCTTAGATCGGCCTCGGCGATCTCGAAGCCATCGTTTGAATTCACCAGAACCGAGAGCTTCTCCTTCTCCTCCTCCGTCGGGGCGGAGATGAGCATGTAGAAATAGGCCTCGGAGCCGTCGCGCCCGATCCGGCCGCGGAGCTGGTGTAGGGAGGATAGCGAAAAATGGGTCGGGCCGAAGATGAGCATCGTGTCGGCGCTCTTCACGTCGATGCCGACCTCGACGATGGAGGTCGCCACCAGTATCGGGCGCTCGCCCGATTTGAACTCAGATAGCGCGGCAAGCTTCTCCCCTTCATCCATCGAGCCGTGCAACAGCACGCATTTTCCCGGCAAATCCTGGTCCAAAGAAGCGAAAAGACTGATGGCCCCGAGGTTGCCCTCCCCCTCGATCCGCGGGGCTATGACGTAGGCTTGCTTGCCCCGCTGCAACGTCTTCTTTAGCGTCGCCACCGCCCGGGATAGGTTCTCCGGCACCACCTTGGTCGTCACCTTCCTGGCCTTGAAGGGGAACTCGGAAAGGGTCGAGACGTCGATGTCGCCATATAGGGTCAGCGAGAGGGTCCGCGGGATCGGGGTGGCGGACATCAATAGCAGGTCGGCCTTCTCGCCTTTGCCCAATAGCCTGGCGCGCTGGTTGACGCCGAACTTGTGCTGCTCGTCGATGATGGCGAGCCCGAGGTTGGGGTAAATGACCCCCTCGCCGAACAGGGCATGGGTACCGATCAATAGGTCGATGGTCCCGTCTTTTAGGTCGGATAGGATCCTCTTCCTCTCCTGCCTATCGGTCGAGCCTGTCAGCAAGGCGATGTTCATGCCGGTCTTGCCCAGAAGCGAGGAGAAATAGTCAAGGTGCTGCCTTGCCAGCGACTCGGTCGGGGCCATGATGGCGGTTTGGCAGCCCCGGGTGAAGTTGGCGTAGGAAAGCACCGCGGCGACCAGCGTCTTGCCGGTCCCGACGTCGCCTTGCAGCAGCCTGGTCATGAGCGACCTATCGTCCATGTCCTTGATGCACTCCTCGCACGCCTTCTTCTGGTCGCCGGTGAGCTCATAGGGCAATGAGGAGACGAAGGATTCGACCTTGGCCATATCGATGGGGACGCTTTGCCCCTTGGTTAGCGCCTTGTTCTGCCGCTTGATGAGGAGGTTATGCAGCGTGAAGCGGAGGGCTTCCTCGTATTTGAGGACCCTCCTGCCGGCGTTTACGTCTTCTTTGCCCCTCGGGAAATGGCAGCGCCAATAGGCGTCTTCCCGGCTGATGAGCCGGTATTTGCGGCGAAATATCTCCGGGATGTGCTCGTATATCTCCCCTTTTAACGACAGAAGGCTCTTTTTGACGAGGTCCGCGAAAAGGTGGTTCGGGTAGTCGGCGGGCAATGAATATATCGGGACTATGCGGTGGTTCTCGTCGATCTCGCCCTTCTTGATGCTTATTAGCGATAGCTCATGCCGCTTGGCGTCGTAGGTCGCCGAGATGCTGACCATGTCATCTTCCTTGAAGCTGGTGCCGAGGTAGGCGCGGTTGTAGGCGCAGACGGCGAAATCCATGCCGAGGCTGGTGATATAGAACCTCGCGGCCGACATCCTGCCGAAGCGCACCGCCCTCACCGGGGTTATTATCTTCCCCAATATCACCGCCCGCTGGCCGTGCTCCAGGTGACGCAATTCCTCAGCCGAGGAATAGAAAAACGTCTCGTACCGACGCGGGAGGTGGTTTATCACGTCTAAGGCCGAGTAGATGCCCATCTGGGAGAGCAAGGCCGATAGCTTCTTCGAGGAGGTGAGCTTCATAGGGAAAGTCTACCACCAAAAAAGGGACCGCTAGGTCCCAATGGATTCATTCGACGCCGACAAGGAAGGAATATACCGGCTGGCCGCCGCGCTTGACGTCGACCTCGATCTCGTCGCCGTATCTTTCCTCGAGCACCTCGCGGGCCTTGGAAGCCTCCTCGTCGGTGACGTCCTCGCCGGCGATGACGGTGATGATGGACGGCTCGCCGCGGCGAAGCAGCGACTCGGACAAATCGAACAGCGCCTCGAGCTTGTCCTTGACGCAGCTGACGATGTTCTTGTCCTTCATGGCCATGTAGAAGCCCTTGGTGATGTGGACGCCTTCGATCTCGGTGTCCTTGATAGCGTAGGTGACCGAGCCGGAGCGGATGGTCTTGAGGGCGCTCTTCATCTCGGAATACACCGATTCGAGGTCTCCTTCGGGGTTGTACATCATGGCGGAGGCGATTCCCTGGGGAATGGTCTTCGACTGCACGACCTTGACCTTTATCTCGCTTCCCTCCATCACGTCGGCGGCCTGGGAGGCGGCCATGACGATGTTGGAGTTGTTGGGCAATATCAGCACGTTGCGGGCCCTTGTCTTCTTTATGGCTTTGACGAAATCCTCGGTCGAGGGGTTCATGGTCTGCCCGCCGGAGACGATCTCGTCGACGCCGAGCTCCTTGAACATCTCCTCTAGCCCCGCGCCGGAGCAAACCGAGATGAGGGCCATGTCCTTGTCTAGCGAGGGGTTCTCCTCCTCGGGCTCGGGCAGGACCTGCTCCTTCTTCTTCGCCCCATCGCCCTCGAGGGCCTTGAGGTAATCGGTGGCTTTGTAGCCTTTCTCGATGTTGTGGTGCTCCTCGGACATGTTCTCGATGATGATGGTCACGAACTCGCCGAACTGCTGGGCGTAGTTGAGCATCATGCCCGGGGAAAGGGCGTGGACGTGGACCTTGACGATCTCCTCGTCCCTAACGGTGACCAGCGACTTCCCGTGGGCGGAGAGGAACCTCATGAAGTTCTTCTCGTTGAAGGGCTTCTTGCCCGGGGTCTTCCCGTCGTCTAGGCGGAGGATGAACTGGGTGCAGTAGCCATAGGCCTCCTCGTCGTCCTCGGATAGCTTGGCCCCGGCGTAAAGCGGGGCGGCGGGCTCGGCGGTGGCGACGTCGGCGTTGCGCTCGATGATGTGGCCATGGACCGCGGAGTTCATGCCCTCGATGATGCGGACCAAGCCCGCGCCGCCGGAGTCGACGACCCCGACTTCCTTCAATACGGGCAATAGCTCGGGGGTGTGCTCTAGCGACTTCTTGGCCTGCTCGAGGAAATAGTCGAAGGCCTCCTCGATCGTGGTGCCTTTCTTAACGAATTCCTTGAGGGCGGCGCTGGATTCGCGGATGACGGTCAATATGGTGCCCTCTACCGGCTTCATGACGGCCTTGTAGGCGACTTCCTTCCCGGATACCAGGGCCTTGGCCAGGTCGATGGCGTTGAGGGTCTTCTTCCCCTCGCATCCCTGGGCGAAGCCGCGGAATATTTGGCTGGTGATGACGCCGGAGTTGCCGCGCGCGCCCATAAGGAGGCCGCGGCTGAAATTGCTGGCGACCGCGTGGAGGTCGTCGAACTCGCGGTTCTGTATCTCCTTCGCGCCCGAGGTGACGGTCAGGTTCATGTTCATGCCGGTGTCGCCGTCGGGTACGGGGAAGACATTGAGCTGGTCGATCTCCGGATAATGGTTATAAAGGTTATTGGCGGCGGAGATATACATCCCCTTCAGGGTAGTCGCGTCAATCGTTTTCATTTGCTGTCTCTTTTATGTCGGTGACGTAGACGTTGACCGAGGCGAACTTCATCTCGAACGTCTTCTCGAGGACATATTTCACTTTCTTCTGGACTTCGGAGAGTATCTCGGGAAGCTTGACGCCATAGGCGCAGCAGACGTAGACATCCACCTCGTACCCCTTCTTGCTCTTCTTGGCGGAGACCCCCTTGACGTAGTCCTCTGCCCTGAGCAGTTCGTATAGGTTGTCCTTCAACGACGACCTAGACGAAAGGCCGAGCACGCCATAGCATTCGCTGGCGGCCCGCCCCGCGACCGAGGCAATAGCCTCCATCGAGATGTTGATTCCCCCGTAGGGTGTGTTCTCTTTGATGCTCATTTCCTTTGCCAGATCAATTTATCGGGTTGGGAAGCGCTTCTATAAGAAGCCTAGAGGTGATAATAACACTTATGCCCGTCACTTGCAAAAATGGGCCAGGAGCGCGGAAAGCATGCCCAGCTCCTCGGTGTAGTCTCCGTAGGAGAAGATCATGTGGTTGCCGTATGGCTTCTCCAGCAAAGGCTTCAATGAGCCGTTGAACCTCACCTTTATCTGGGTGCGGCACATCTTGCCTTCGATCGGATTGTCGATTATCTGTCCGGACAGGCCCCTGATGTCGTCTAGGGCGGGCGAAAGCTTGGCCGCGGTGAAGGTGGTCTTCTTAAGCTGCCCCCTAAGCGCGAAGGAAAGCCCCGATTCGAAGTGGGTGGCCAAGGTATAGGAGGTCAGCATGGAGATGGGAATCGTGCAGTGCGCATATACCGCTTCGCTATGCTCAGCGTCCATGTAGGCCGGGTTGGCCATAAACGGCGCCTCCCCGGTCAAAGATTGCATGATCATCATGGTTAGGGCCGAGGGGATGTCGCCCTCGCATCCGGCGATGATGCCCTCCTCGTTGAGCAAGGCGAAGGCGAGGCAGGCGCTGACCTGCTTGGCGGTGATGAGGTCGAAGCACTTCATGGTGAGCGCGCTTAGACCGCGGGTCTTGACTAGCTTCTTCAAAGCCCCATGGACGTATAGGGCCTCGCGGAGCTCCTCCTTGCGTCTGGTCTTGCCCTCGAACCTCGAGAACAAGGTGTCGTCGGCGAGCAGGTGCTCGTCGTAATACCCTAGGACTTCCTTCATCGGGATGTCGACTATATCGATGCCGAGCGCCTTCTTGGCCTTCTTCCGGTCGATGTTCGAAGCGATGAGCCAGGATGACGACCCTCCGATTACGCCTAGCCTAGCGCCGCGCAGGGCATGGAGCGCGTTGTAAACCCTGACCGCCCCGTCTAACATCTTCTTCTGATCCTCGCCGTATAGGAGGATGGCGGGCTCACCCTGTTCATGCAGGTAGGAGACGATCTCAAGGCTGGCGGCAAGGGAGTTGCGCTTGCCAGTCGGCAATATGAAGTAAGGGGCCTCGTAGTTCTTGTAGAAATCCTTAAACGAGGTCTCCGATCCGCCGGTTAGGACCAAGAAGACGTTCATCTTACCCTTGCCGGCGTTCTCGAATTCGTATTCGCCATTAGGCGATAAAGATGAAAGGAACTCGTTGGCCTCGCCCACGAGCTCCTTGTCGCCGGCCGATAGGGCTGACCGCAGCTTGATTATTCCTATGTGTTGGCTCATGGCTTGATTATACTGGGAAAATCAGCAAAACAAAAAGGCGCGAGCGAATGCGCCCGCGCCTTAGATATTCGCCCTATTACTTGGCCGATTTCCTCTTGCGGATGAAGAAGAATAGACCAGCGGCGGCAACCGATACCACAGCGATGGAAACGATGGCGATCCAATCAGAAGCGTTCTTCTGGAAAGAACCAATCAAGCCAGCGCCGGTTCCGACATCGGTACCGCGGGTGACAAGAAGGTAATTCATGGTGTCGCCAATGGTGACAGTGGTAGGCTCGTATTCATCGCCAACTTTTATGGCAGCGCCGAGATCTTCAAGCGAATCAACCAAAGTCTTGTCTTGAATGGTGTTATATAGGCCCTTCACTTCCTCGTATTTGGCGGAATCTTCTAGAATGCCGCAGATATCGCCGTTGTCGTCGCGAAGCTCGTCAAAGGCGGTTATAAAATCAATAGCCGCCAATTTATCGTCGGAATCGACGACAACCCCCTCGTCGCCATAAACCGCAGTCACCGGCCCTAAAACCAAATCATCGGTTTGCCCGTTGACGCCATTGAAAATGATTCGATCGGCTTCATATTCCGCCGGCACCATGAATACATAAACATCAGACTCGCTGACCCACGACCTTTCCAATTTGGTCATATCCTGGCCGGGCCACGTATCCCCTCCGCCGTTTGAGTTCCAAACATAAGCTTTGGTATAGCTTCCCTCATAGTAAATCTTCAAATCAGGACCGGCATCTTCCCATTTACCATATAGAGTAATTTCGCCAGCATCCAAAGCAACCGGGTCATATGGATCTGTCAGTTCAGCGTCATAGAACCATCCCCTGTTTACAAAACCATCTTGGAACAAGAAAGCGGGGTTATAAATGACGTTGTTGGTAGTTTCGTCAACACGCGCAACCTCACCATTTGCTCCGACAAGATTAACGGTAACCGCTTCAGCAGTCACCATCGTCACATAATACCGACTAGAAACATTATCGTTGAATGTGTCGAGATGCTTGTTGATTGTAATTGTATAAGTGCCGCCGGTTACAACTTGGAAATTCTGGTCGTTGTCTTGGGTCAGCGTTAGAAAATCTAACCCTAAATTGGCGGTCTTGCACCAAGTATTAGTAGTGGAGTTGACTACCTTGAAAACATCGCCAGCTGCAAGGTCGAGCGTTATAGATAAAGCCGGCTGGGGATTCTCGTCGCCAATAGTTGTTTCCTTATCAAGGATCAGGTTTGCGGCGCCATTCCAATTCTCGGTAGGATAATTCGCAAGTTTGCCTTGAATCTTGTACACATCACCTTCGGTATAGGCATCGACTTTTGTGGGTTCATCCGCAGCCAACGTGACGGAGGTTCCCACTGCTGCCGCACCAGCTCCGCCTAAAAGCAAAGCTGCTGCGAGCAAGTAACTTTTGAACTTCATCTGCTATTTGCTCCTTTAATTAGTTCGATACATTATAGAATGTAACCGCTTTCAAGTAAATGCCAGCGCTTCAAAGGCAAAGAAAAGTTAAGTATTTATCGGAATAATTTGGAAGACCAGAGAAATGAAAAACCGGTTTCCTAATTGGAAAAATGAAAAGCCGCATCAGATCAATGAGACAAATTGATAGTCCACAAAAGCAGTTACCAGCGGATTTAAACCATCGAAATCATCGATGTTGTAACCGCTTTCATTGATAAGAGGCACCACCTAGCAAATAACAGTTATTAGATTTTATAAATATAGAAAAAGTAAGAAATTATCGGAATGAATAAACAGCCAGGAACAAATGGGAAGGCGCTTAGAGGCGCCTCCTGGTGATTTCAAAGGAGCCTGGATAAGATAGCTTGCTTCTAGCGTGATCAAAGAATACAAAGCATGCCATACCGCATCTAAAGGAAGAATCTTACTCTTGCCAAAAAGAAAAACGGCATCAATAGAAGTCGCTGCAAAAGCGAAACGATCAAGGCTCGAGCAATTTACCACAGGCGACGCAAAAGCCCCGCAGAAGGGCTAGGAATCATCTGAAAATTGATGTGTTGATCCAGGCAATAAAAAGGCGGCCAGAATGCCGCCGAAAGATCAAATATGCCCCCATAAAAGAAAAAGCCCGGCGGCGCGCTATTCTCGCCGGGCCAGAGCCCGACTACCTTCGCCACTGCGGTGCTTAACTTCTGTGTTCGGGATGGGAACAGGTGTGCCCACCGTGCCATCGCCACCAGACTTTTTCCAGAGGTCTCAATGTTCCTTGAAAACCGAATATTAGCTCTAACAGTTCTTCACAATTGCAATTGACTAAATGCGCCGACTTAGCTTACTCATCTTTCAATAGAAAGAAATTAGTGAAATTAAGTCCTCGAGCTATTAGTATCAGTCAGCTGAACGCGTTACCGCGCTTACACTTCTGACCTATCAACCTCCTGACATTGGAGGGCTCTTACTTCTTGCGAATGGGAAGTCTCATCTTGTGGTTGGTTTCACGCTTAGATGCTTTCAGCGTTTATCCGTTCCAGAGGTAGCTACCCAGCCATGCCGCTGGCGCGACAACTGGCATACCAGTGCTCTGTTAACCCCGGTCCTCTCGTACTAGGGGCTACTCCACTCAAACTTCCTACGCCCACGACAGATAGGGATGAACCCAGCTCGCGTACCACTTTAATTGGCGAACAGCCAAACCCTTGGAAGGTACTTCCCCTCCAGGATGTGATGGGCCGACATCGAGGTGCCAAACCTGGTCGTCGATGTGAACTCTTGGACCAGATCAGCCTGTTATCCCCAGGGTAGCTTTTATCCGTTAAGTTACGGCTCTTCCATTCGAAACCGCAAGATCACTATGTCCGACTTTCGTCCCTGCTCGACTTGTAAGTCTCGCAGTCAAGCACCCTTATGCCATTGCACTCGAGGCACGATTTCCGACCGTGCTGAGGGTACCTTGGAGCGCCTCCGTTACCTTTTGGGAGGCGACCGCCCCAGTCAAACTACCCGCCTACCACTGTCCGCTGCCGTGTGAAGGCATACGTTAGAATAAGCAACCCTCAAGAGTGGTATCTCAACGGCCGCTCCACCGAGGCCAAAGCCCCGATATCAAAGCGTCCCACCTATGCTGCGCATGAGAGTCACTTACTCAATAGTAAGTTATAGTAAAGCTCCATGGGGTCTTCCCGTCTAGTCGCGGATAACCTGCATCTTCACAGGTAATAAGATTTCACCGAGTCTGCTGTCGAGACAGCGCCCAAATTATTATACCATTCATGCGCGTCAGAACTTGCCTGACAAGGAATTTCGCTACCTTAGGACCGTTATAGTTACGGCCGCCGTTCACTGGGGCTTCAATTCAGGGCTTCGCCTTGCGGCTAACTCCTCCTTTTAACCTTCCAGCACTGGGCAGGCATCACCTCATATACGTCGCCTTACGGCTTAGCATAAAGCTGTGTTTTTGATAAACAGTTACTTGGGCCTCTTCACTGCGGCCCCCTCGCGGAGGCGCTTCTTCTTCCGAAGTTACGAAGCAATTTTGCAGAGTTCCTTAACAACAGTTCACTCGCTCACCTCAGGATACTCTCCTTGACCACGTGTGTCCGTTCTCGGTACGGGCCATGTGCACTTAAGCTAGCAGTTTTTCTCGAGACCCGGCATCGCGGACTTCGCTACTAGGTTGCCCGTTCGCTCGCCATCAGAGCTCGCATTGACGCGCGGATTTGCCTACGCGCCAGCCACACTCCTTAGCCCCCAATCCAATAAGGGGTACCGTTATCCGAATCTGTCACTACATCGCATGCACACGGGTGCAGGAATATCAACCTGCTGTCCATCGACTACGCCTTTCGGCCTCGCCTTAGGCCCCGACTAACCCTGGGAGGACGACCCTTGCCCAGGAAACCTTAGTCTAATGGTGAAGGGGATTCTCACCCCTTATCGTTACTAACACCGGCATACTCACTTCTATGCAGTCCACCGCTCCTTTCGGTACGGCTTCGCCCCGCATAGAACGCTCCTCTACCACTCTAGATCGCTCTAGAATCCGTGAATTCGGTACCATGCTTAAGCCCCGGTAAATCTTCGGTGCAGAGATACTCGACTAGTGAGCTGTTACGCACTCTTTGAATGGTGGCTGCTTCTGAGCCAACATCCTAGTTGTTTAAGCGTCTCCACTTCCTTTAACACTTAGCATGAATTTAGGGACCTTAATCGACGGTCTGGGCTGTTTCCCTTTTGACCATGGAACTTATCTCCCACAGTCTGACTGCCTGGCTAAGCCAACCTGCAATTCGGAGTTTGATTGTATTCAGTACCGCTATATGCGGCCATCAGACATTCAGTGCTCTACCTTCAGGCGGCACGCCAAACGCTAGCCCTAAAGCTATTTCGAGGAGAACCAGCTATCTCCCAACTCGATTGGAATTTCTCCCCTATCCACAGCTCATCCGCGGGCATTGCAACGAACGTCGGTTCGGACCTCCGGCGGATTTTACTCCGCTTTCATCCTGGCCATGGATAGATCGTCGGGTTTCGGGTCTACGCACACATACTCGCGCCCAGTTAAGACTTGCTTTCGCTATGGCTCCGCCTCTTCGGCTTAACCTTGCATGTGAACGTAACTCGCCGGCTCATTCTTCAATAGGCACGTCATCAGGCATTAACGCCCTTTGACTTATTGTAAGCACACAGTTTCAGATTCTTTTCACTCCCCTCCCGGGGTTCTTTTCACCTTTCCCTCACGGTACTGGTACACTATCGGTCACTAGATAGTATTTAGCCTTATGCAATGGTCTGCACACATTCCGACAGAATTACACGTGTTCCGTCGTACTTTGGATCCCACTAGGGTGCAGCGTGATGTCGCCTACAGGGCTATCACCTACTATGGCCGGCCTTCCCAGGCCGTTCAGCTACCAGGCTGCCATCCCATAACGTGGTCCGAACCCCACCCGAAGGTGGTTTGGGCTGCTCCGCTTTCGCTCGCCGCTACTTACGGAATCGATCAAATCTTTCTTTTCCTCTGGGTACTAAGATGTTTCAATTCCCCAGGTGTCCCCCCATCCGCCAAAGGCGGAGGTGACGGCCGGTAAGGGCCGCCGGGTTTCCCCATTCGGAGATCGACGGGTCAAAGCTCACATCCAGCTCGCCGCCGCTTATCGCAGGTAGTCGCGTCCTTCATCGTCTTCTAGTGCCAAGGCATCCACTGTGCGCCTTCATTAACTTAACTTCGTAAGTTAAATCAGCTTTTAGTAATTGTCTCTTGTTTCGATCTTTCGATCTACTTTTTGTCCTTGCAAGATATTCGGTAAAACCGGTCTCTCTCGCAACAACAACAGAAAGAACATGTTATGTAATATTCGGTTTTCAAAGAACAAAGAGCAGAGAGACGCTAATCTCTCAAAACTAGACAGATTTACAGGAGCACCAACCAGATTTTCACGACTAAATCGAATAGGTAAATTTAATGTACTGCCTGAACTCGCTATGAGTCAGACAACTTTCTCCTTAGAAAGGAGGTGATCCATCCCCACGTTCCCGTAGGGATACCTTGTTACGACTTAACCCCAATCAGCGGCCCTGCCCTAGACGCCTCCCTCCTTGCGGTTGGGACAGCGGCTTCAAGCATTGCCACCTCTCATGGTTTGACGGGCGGTGTGTACAAACCCCGGGAACGTATTCACCGCGGCATGCTGATCCGCGATTACTAGTAATTCCGCCTTCGTGGAGTCGAATTGCAGACTCCAGTCTGAACTGAGACCGCCTTTATGGGATTAGCTCAATCTCGCGATATCGCATCTCTTTGTAACGGCCATTGTAGCACGTGTGTAGCCCAGAACATAAGGGGCATGCTGATTTGACGTCATCCCCACCTTCCTCCGATTTACATCGGCAGTCTCGCTAGGGTGCCCAACTGAATGATGGTAACTAGCGACAAGGGTTGCGCTCGTTGCGGGACTTAACCCAACATCTCACGACACGAGCTGACGACAACCATGCACCACCTGTGTGAGTCCGTATATCTCCCTGATTCCAGGGCCTTGGGCTCCATGTCAAGTTCTGGTAAGGTTTTCCGCGTAGCGTCGAATTAAACCACATGCTCCACTACTTGTGCGGGGTCCCGTCAATTCCTTTAAGTTTCAGTCTTGCGACCGTACTTCCCAGGCGGATGACTTAATGCGTTAGCTTCACCACTCCCTAACGGGAATAGTTAGTCATCATCGTTTACGGCGTGGACTACTAGGGTATCTAATCCTATTTGCTCCCCACGCTTTCGTGACTGAGCGTCAGTGCAGTGCTGGTAAGCCGCCTTCGCCACTGGTGTTCTTCCATATATCTACGCATTTCACCGCTACACATGGAGTTCCGCTTACCTCTCACGCACTCTAGCTCGGAAGTTTCCAAGGCTGTATGGGGTTAAGCCCCACGCTTTCACCTCAGACTATCCGTGCCGCCTGCTCACTCTTTACGCCCAATAATTCCGGATAACGCTCGTGACCTACGTATTACCGCGGCTGCTGGCACGTAGTTAGCCGTCACTTTCTGGCGAGGTACCGTCAAACCGCTCCCATTTCCTGAAGCGGTCATTCGTCCCTCGTAACAGAGCTTTACAATCCAGAGGACCTTCATCACTCACGCGGCGTTGCTCGGTCAGGCTTTCGCCCATTGCCGAAAACTCCCTACTGCTGCCTCCCGTAGGAGTATGGGCCGTGTCTCAGTCCCATTGTGGCCGGTCACCCTCTCAGGTCGGCTACACATCCTCGCCTTGGTGGGCTGTTATCTCACCAACTAGCTAATGTGCCGCAGGTCCATCTAAGAGCGTCGCCTTGCAGCGACTTTCATGCGCACGGCATGCGCCGCGCGCCATTATCCGGTATTAGCCAAGCTTTCGCCTGGGTATCCCAAACTCAAAGGCAGGTTACCTACGTGTTACTCACCCGTTCGCCGCTAGGGGATTGCTCCCCTCGCTCGACTTGCATGTATTAGGCACGCCGCCAGCGTTCATCCTGAGCCAGGATCAAACTCTCAATGAAATATAAGTTGATCTAGTTCAAATTGAATTATCTGGTTTCTTGATTCCTTAAAGAATCGACGTTAAGTGTTCGTTGTCTATCTGTCTAGTTTTCAAAGATCAGCAGCACACCGGGCTCTCGCCGCCCAACTCTCGTTGGGTTTGTGTGCTTGGATACTTTATGCTTTTTGCGGAAGCGAGTCAAGGATTTTTTTATCGAATTTCGATTTTTCCATCCTGGCCCCGATTGGTACTTTTTCAAGCAACCATCGGAACTTTTTGGCTCATCCACATCCCGGTATCCTCGGGTTGTGAACGTTGCTAATTGTACTCTTTCCGGCCTACCCGTCAACACCTTTTTCCATTAATTTTTTGTAAAGTTCGAAAAAGCTAGATGCCATCGGATAAATTTCGTCAAAAAAAGCCCTAGGATTGCTCCTAAGGCCTTAATTTGAACGTCCTTATTCGATATCGGCTTTCCAGAGGCCGTGCTTATTGCAGTAAGCATACACGGCGATGGCCACCTCATCCTCGGATAGGGCGAACTCCGCCGCCGGGGCATCGTGGGGATGGAGGTACTTTATCTGGGCGCCCTTGTCGGTGAGGAGGTAGATCCACTCGATGTAGTGGTCATCCTCCATCGGGTGCGGGACGGACCCCACCACCACCTTGACCAGGTTGCCCTCCTCCTTGAAGGCCGGGACGTGCTTCTCCTGGGCGGCATCGACCGAGTTGGCGTGCAGCTCGCGCATGGGCTTACCACAGCACACCGGCGAGGCGCCGACGGAATTGAGCTTCAACACGATGGATTTGCATTCATCGCAGATGTAGAACTTTGCCATAGATCTTTATATCTCCTTGCGACTCTATTATACCTGCGTCCTCATTTAATCAAAGCGATAGGCATATAGGGCAGCGCGCCGACTAGGTAGCGGGAATAGGTCCTGCCCTCAAGCGGCAGCATCCCTTTGCAGCATATCAAGTGGAAATCCCGCTTGAGTTCCCTTATAGCCTTCTTGCTGAGACCATCCTTCCTCGCTAGGCGGATGTCCATCAATAGGCTTAGGTAGTTTCTCACCGTGGCGAAAGCCGAATGCGGCTTGAGCTCGGGGCAATAGGCGTCCTCGTAGTGGCGGATGGCGGCAAACGAGGCGATCCGCTCATAGGGACGGGCCGCGGCCTGCGTCGATGTCATCCCCCCATTGCCTTTTCTATATATATAAAGGGAATCTGGTATCAGCGACACCTTGGCGCAGCTGCAGAGAGCCGGCAAGGCAAAAGGCGAGTCCTCGAACCGGCAGCGCAAATCGATGCAGGGCATGTTGAGCAATATGTCGCGGCGGAAGGCCTTGGCCCAGAGGAACCCGCGGATGGTCAGGTCGCGCAGCAGCATCTTCCCCGCCGAGGCCCCGGATACAACCTTCCTATTGGCGACGCGCAGCCAGGTCCGGCGCTTCTTATCGCCTTTTAGGTAGGAGAAGGAGAAGCAGACGGCATCCACCCCGGAATCGAACTCCCGCTCCAAAGCAGCGAAGTACCCCTCCTGCAGCACATCGTCGGCATCGGCGAAGGCGATGACGTCCCCGCTTGCATGTCCTATGCCGTTTATCCTAGAACCCATCGGGCCAAGATGCTCGGGATTGAGCACCATCTTGAGACGGTTGTCTTTCGCGCAGGCTTCCTCGAGTATGGACTTCTCCTCCTCGCAGCCTGGCTCAAGCGCGAAAATCGCCTCAAACCCCGGTTCGGTGGGGAATGAGGCGATGAGCTCGTTAAGTGTCTTGGTATGCGCGACTGGGATTACTAGTGATAACCGCATAACCACAATAGTATACCAACAAAAATGGCCCCCGATGGAGGCCAGTTTGCTAATTCGAGCGGCGGGAGCCGAGTATCAGCAATAGGTAGAGCACCCTGACGAAGATGGCGATGAAGTCGCCATACATCGAGAAGGCGCAGAAGAGCTCGAGGTTCGTGCCGCCCTGCCCCGCTTCCAATATCTTCTTGATGTTGTAGGAGTCGATGGCGGAGACGATGAGCACCAGCGCCAATATCACGACGCTCATGATGAGGTCGTAAATAAGATAGGCGGAGCTATTGAAGTAGAAGAGGAACATCAATGGAGCCACGATGGCGGTGAGCAGCACCACCATCGAGAACACGCCGACCCATAGCCAGAGGCGGTTGAGGTCCTTCTTGGAGAAGTAGCCGATCAAGCCGACCGATAGGAAGGCCAATGCGCTTATCCCGAACGCCTCGCCGACGACTAAGAAGTCGATGCCGGCGATGATGAACGATGATAGGCAGATGCCCATCAAGACGGAATAGGCGATGAACCCCGGCCAAAGCGATTTGCCGCTGGAGTTGAGGCGCTTCACCATGGTAAACGAGATGATCACCATCCCGATGAATGAGACGATGATGGCGCCCATCAAGACGTAGAAGGGCGCGGCGGAGGAGGAAGTCGTCATCCAGTAGGTCAATCCATAGCCGACCACGAAGGCGACCAAGGCGGTGACCAGCAACGCTATCCCCAGGTAGAGGTAGCTGCGGCCAAGGGCCTTCCCGACCGAGCTTACCGGCGACTTCTGCTCGAAAACCGGCTGCTGCTCGTATCCGGAAAAGGAATCGAAAGCCATTATGCCAACAGTCCTTTCAATAGCCCGGCGTAGGATTCCAGGTCGAGGCTCGCGCCGCCGACCAAAGCGCCGTCGATGTCTTCCATCTTCATGTACTCGGCGATGTTGTTGGGCTTGACCGATCCGCCATAGAGGATGCGGATTTCCTCGGCCACGCCGCCGAACATATCGCGGAGCACCTCGCGGATGCTCTTGATGGTGTCCTCGGCGATCGCGGAGGTGGCGTTCTTGCCGGTGCCGATGGCCCAGATGGGCTCATAGGCGATGACGAGCTTGATAGCTTGCTCGGGGGTAAGCCCAGCAAGCCCGGTGCGGATCTGCTCCGCGACGAACTCCTTGGTCTTGCCCTGCTCGAAGGTCTCTAGCGATTCGCCACAGCAATAAAGCGGGGTCATGTTGGAGGCAAGCAAAGCCTTGATCTTGGCGTTGCAGTGCTCGCTGGTCTCGCCATAGTAGCCGCGGCGCTCGCTATGGCCGAGGATCACCCAGTCGATGCCGATTTCCTGTAGCATCTTGATGGACACCTCGCCGGTGTAGGCGCCGTGGTCGAACTCGGAGCAGTTCTGGGCCGCGACGTAGAAATAGGGGTCGATGTTGCTCTTAACCGCGTCGAGGCAGACGAACGTCGGGGCGACGCCGACCTCAATGCCGTTGTCCGAGGCAAGCTTGGCTAGAGAGGCCGCCCCCAAGGCGAATTCCTTCGCCTCGGAGGGGGTCTTGTTCATCTTCCAGTTGCCGAATAGTAGCTTGGTGCGCATTTTCTTACCTTAGGACGTCGACGCCAGGGAGGTGGCCGTCGTTCTCGATCATCTCCAGGGACGCTCCGCCGCCGGTGGAGACGTGGGAGAAGTCGTTCTTGTAGCCGAACTGCTTGACGGCCGAGGCGGAATCCCCGCCGCCGCAGACGGTGAAGGCCTTGCCATCGAGCTCGCGGATGGCTTCGCAGATGGCCTTGGTGCCGGCTTGGAACTCATCCTGCTCGAAGACGCCCATCGGGCCGTTCCAGAACACCATCTTGGCGGTCAATATGGCATCCTTGTAGGCCTTGATGGTCTTCGGGCCGATGTCGACGCCCTCAAATCCAGCGGGGATGGCTCCCTCGCAGACCTTGATGATGCGGCCTTCCTTCGGCTCGAAGGAATCGGTGACGACGGAGTCGACGGGGAGGAGGATCCTGCCCTTGGCCTCCTCGAGGCACTTCTTGGCATAGTCAAGCTGATCGAGCTCGACCGGGGAATCGCCGATCTCCTCGCCGAGGGCCTTCTTGAAGGTATAGGCCATGGCGCCGCCGATGATGATCTTGTCGCACTTCTTGAGTAGCGAGTCGATGACCTTGATCTTGTCGGAGACCTTGAAGCCGCCGAGGATGGCGATGTAGGGGCGATCGGAGTCGGCGACCTCGACGCAGCGGGTGAGGTTGTCGACTTCCTTGACCATGAGGTAGCCCTCGGCGACCGGCTTGCCCTCCTCCTTGAGGATGGTCGGGATGCCGACGGTCGAGGCGTGGGCGCGGTGGGCGGAGCCGAAGGCGTCGAGGACGTAGACGTCGGCCAAAGCGGCCCATTCCTTGCTGAGCTCGGGGTCGTTCTTCTCCTCGCCCTTCTCGTAGCGGGTGTTCTGCATGAGCAATATCTCGCCGTCATGTAGGGCCTCGGCGGCCTTGGCGAGCTCCTCGCCGTGGGTGACCGGGCAGAACTCGACCTTGGTCGGGGCGACCAGCTCGGCTAGGCGCTTGGCGACGCAGGCCATGTCATTGGCCTTCTTGGCGGCCTCGATCTTCGCGGGATCGGGCTCCTTCCACTTGATCTTGCCGAGGTGGGACATCAATATGACCCGGGCTCCTTTGCCGACGAGGTAGTTGATGGTCGGCAGCGCGGCGCGGATGCGGTTGTCGTCGCGGATCACGCCGTCTTTCTGCGGGACGTTGAAATCGACGCGGACTAGGACCTTCTTTCCCTTAAGGTCCTTTAGGGATTCGATGGTTTGAAGCATTTATATATCTCCTTGCGAGTTAATATTACCACCCTAAAGGGTGAGGGAAAACAAAAAGCACCTCCCCCAGTGGGGAAGGCGCTTTTGTTGGTCGGGATTACTTGCAGCCGAGGACCTTGCCATACTCGCCGGCGAGGCGGATGTACTGGCAGGTGAAGGAGTTCTCGTTGTCGTACCAGGAGACGACCTTGACGTGGTGGAGGCCGGTCTTGTCGGTGAAGACGACGGTCTGGGTGGCGTCGAAGATCGAGCCGTAGGTCGAGCCGATGATGTCGCTGGAGACGATCTCATCGGTGGTGTAGCCGAGGACGCCCTTGAGGTAGCCCTCGCTGGCTTCCTTGAGCGAGGCGTTGATGCCGTCGACGGTCAGACCCTCATCGTCGAGGACGAGGGAGAGGTCGACTAGCGAGCCATCGGGTACCGGGACGCGGATGGCGCCGCCCATGAGCTTGCCATCGAGGTCGGGGATGACGACCTTGATCGCCTTGGCCGCCCCGGTGGTGGTCGGGACGATGTTGGCGGCGGCGGCGCGGCCGCGGCGGAGGTTGCCCTTGGCCAGGTCGAGGATGGTCTGGTCGTTGGTGTAGGCGTGGACGGTGGTCATGAAGCCGCCGCGGACGTGGTACTTCTTGTCGAGGACGTCCATGACGGGGGCGAGGCAGTTGGTGGTGCAGCTGCCGCCGGAGATGATCTTCATGTCCGGGGTGAGCTTATCGGTGTTGACGCCGTAGACGAAGGTCGGGATGTCCTTCGAGGAGCTCGGGGCGGAGATGATGACGCCCTTCGCGCCGTTGTCTAGATGGACCTGGCCATCCTCTTTGCTCTTGAGGCGGCCGGTGCACTCCAAGACGATATCGACGCCGTATTCGCCCCACTTGAGGTCGTGCGGATCCTTCTTGCCGAGGACCGGGATCTTGTGTCCCTTGAAGACGAGGTAGTTCTCGATGACGTTCCCGTTCTCGTCCTTCTTGACTTCGGCGGAGATGTCGTCGACGTGCCAGCTGTGCTGGGTGGTGTCGTACTTCAGAAGGTAGGCGAGGGTCTTCGCGTCGACGAGGTCGTTGATGGCGACGACTTCGAAGCGGCCGTCCTCATAGGCGCGGCGGAAAGCGAGGCGGCCGATGCGGCCGAACCCGTTGATTGCTAGTTTGATGGACATGTCTTTTTTGTCCCTCCTTAATTAAACTGCGGCAACATTATACAAATCCTTGGCCCCGCTGGAAAGGGGGCAAAACTTTTACCGATTTACCTTATAGGTAACGCCTGGAGTTGCCTTATTCCATCAGGCTCCGGTAGAGGGCGATGACCTCCTCCTTGGTCGGGGTCCGGGGGTTGCCGGGCATGCAGGCGTCGGCCAAGGCGGAATCGGCGAGGAAGCTCAGGTCCTCCTCCTTGACGATGCCCTTGAGGCTGGTGGGGATGCCGACGTCCTCGGAGAGCTTCGCGACCGCCTCGATGGCGGCTTGCCGGTACTCGCCCTGCGACATCGAGTCGACCCCGGGGACGCCCATGGCCCTGGCGAGCTCCTTATACTTCTCCCCGGTGTAGTCGGCGTTGTACCTCATGCCGGTCGGAAGCAGTATCGAGCAGGCCACGCCGTGCGGGGTGTCGTATAGGGCGCTTAGCGGATGGGCCATCGAGTGGACGATGCCAAGCCCGACGTTGGAGAAGCCCATGCCGGCGACGTATTCGGCTAACGCCATCCCCTCGCGGCCCTCCTTCTCCCCCGCGTAGGCCGAGCGGAGGTTCTTTGATACGAGCTTGATGGCCTCGAGGTGGAGGCAGTCGGAGAGCTCCCAGGCCCCTTTGGTGATGAGGCCCTCGATGGCGTGGGTCAAAGCGTCCATGCCGGTCGCGGCGGTCAGCTTCTTGGGCATGGTCGACATCATGGTCGGGTCGACGAAGGCCAGTATCGGCATGTCGTGGGGGTCGACGCAGACGAACTTGCGGTGCTTCTGCTCATCGGTGATGACGTAGTTGATGGTGACCTCGGCCGCGGTCCCGGCGGTGGTCGGGACGGCCAGTATCGGGGCGCAGGGGTTCTTGGTCGGCGAGGCGCCCTCGAGGCTCCTGACGTCAGCGAACTCCGGGTTGGTGGCGATTATGCCGATGGCCTTGGCGGTGTCCATCGACGATCCCCCGCCGATGGCGATGATGTAGTCGGCCTCGGCCTCGCGATAGGCCTTCACCCCTTCCACCACGTTCTCGATGGTGGGGTTGGGCTTGATGCCGTCGTAAAGCTCATAAGGCAGCCCAGCCTCATCGAGCAGGTCGGTGACGTGGGCGGTGACCTTGAACTTCACCAGGTCGGGGTCGGAGCACACCAAAGCCTTCTTGAAGTGGTGCCCTTTGATTTCGGGGACGATGGAGTCGATCGCTCCATAGCCGTGGTAGGAGATGGGGTTTAGGCAGAATCTATTGGCCATTGAAAAACAGCCTCCTTAACCTCGGATTATATTTTCGCCGGCCCTATCCAATCAATAGGTCTTCGATGCCGACCCCAAGCGCCTCGGCGATATGCAATAGGCTTAGGAACGAGGGGTTGCGCCGCATGTTCTCCAGATCCGAGACATAATGCGGCGAGCAGCCTAGGCGCAATGAGAGCTCAAGCTGGCTAAGGCCCTTCTGCAGCCTGATCCTCTTTATCCTATTGGAAAGCTCATAGAGGGCCTGCTCGTCTTGCTCCCCTCTACGCGCCCTCCTCTTCTTACTCAGCGTCTCCATTGTCCTGCAGGTAGAGCTCATGAAGCTTCCGGAATAGGTGGTTGACGTTCGACTTGCTGACCTCGGTGTTGAGCTGCTCCGAAAGAAGGGCGGAAAGCTCGGCAAGCGTGGCGTCGGGATTCTGCTTCCTTATGGCCATCAAGGCCCGCAGCTTCTCGCTCTCTATCTTGGGGAAGGTGCCGTGGACGTCGAAGTGGGCGATCTCGTCTAGTTGCCTTTTCGAGGCGCCGAGTGTCTTGCCCATGTTGGCGGAGTCGAGGTTGTTGAACCGATTGCCGAGGTTGGCGAAGTCGCGGTCGACCCTGATCTGCTCGAAGTAGAGGCAGGAGGCGGTGGCCCCGATGTAGGTCAAAAAGCTCGATATCTGCTCGGCCCGCTTGAGGTAGACGATCCACTGCTGCCGCCTTTTGGCGACCCGGCTATTGAATGGGAACGACTTCGAATGGTTGATGAGCGAGCTGACCATAGAGGCCAGTTTCTCGCTGTCGAGGGCGATCTCGAGGTGGTAGGAGCTCGAATGGGGGTCGTTGACCGAGCCGCGGGCGAGGAAGCACCCGGCGAGGTAGCTCTGCTCGTCCTTCTCATCCGTTAGCAGCCCCTTTGGCAAAGAGGGGGAAAGAAGATCGACGCCGAGGTCGGAGAGGATGTAGTCGGCCTCCTTGGCCAGCACGTGGAACCTGGTCCGCTTATGGAAGCCCATCATCTTGGAGTAGGCGAACCTGACCCCCGAGCCGTATATCGAGGAGATCGCCCCGTAGAGCAATTTGGCGACCTTGCTGGATTCGCTTACCAGGTCAAGCTCGTTCCCCGAGCTGCTCATCCTGATGGAGCCGGCGCATTTGGCGTAGCCCGAAAGAAGGGGGCGCAGCGCCTCCTCGGGCAGGCTAAGCGAGGAAATCTCCTCCTTTACCTGCAAGGCGAAGGAAACCGGGGAGGCCCCCACTACTTCTTCGCCCCCATGTAGCGCCTCATCTCGCGGTGGGAGACGAAGCAAAGGTATTGATCCTTGTAATGCTCGTAAAGCCGCTGGGCGAAATAGACCGAGCGGTGCTGCCCTCCCGAGCAGCCGAGGTCGATGTTGACGTAGTTCCGGCCATCGACGTGGGCGGAGGAGAGGAAATAATCCAGGTAATTGACCATATGGGTGAACAAGACGTCGCACTCGGGGCGGTTGTCGAGCCACTGCCTGACCTCGGGGTCGAGCCCGGTCTTGGTCTTGAGCTCCTTCACCCAGAACGGGTTGGGGACGTTGCGGCAGTCGAATATCACCTCGGCGTCCTGCGGGATGCCGTATTTGTATCCGAATGAGGAGAAGGTGATGACCATCTTGTCGCCCGATTTCCCGAAATGGGCGAGGGCGAAGTGCCTAAGCTCATTGGTCGAGAGCCCGGTCGTGTCGACGTAGACGTCGGCCAAAGGCCGTACCTCCTTCATGCTCTGCTCGTCCATCTGCAGGCATTCCTCAAGCGGATAGCCCTTGGCCTGCAGCGGATGGACGTGGCGGGTGAGCCGGTAGCGGGTGAGCAGCTCGGACTTATTGCAGTCTAGCAGCACGAAATGCGACTTCAGCCCCTTGAAGGAGCGGAGTATCTCTATGGCGTGCTTGGCGTGCCTGATTTCCACGATGATGACGGTGAGCTCATAGGCCGGGTTGGACTCGAATTCGGCGCACAAAGCCGGCAAAACCACGTTGGGGACGTTCTCTATCAGTCGATATCCCAATTCCTCGAAGACGTGGGATATCGTCGATTTGCCAGCCCCGGAGACGCCGGAGAGCAATATGATGTGCCGCTGCCCTTCCATCATCTTCCCCTAACGTAGTTGTTGGCCTCTATGGCGCATTCGGCGCCCTCGGAGGCGGCGTTGACTATCTGGCGGAGCTTCTTGGCCACCACGTCGCCGGCGGCGTAGATGCCTTTTAGCGACGTCTCATGGTCTTTGCCGACCACCAGGAAGCCGTTCTCCTGCTTGGGCTCTAACGGCGCGAGGTAGCTCGCCCCGGAAAGCTGCTCCGACAGCGGGAAGGCCCCGGACACCTCGATGCGGCGCTCGCCATCCTTCGTCTTGATGGCCGCTCCCTGCAGACGCTGCTCGCCATAGAATGAGGAAACCTCCCCTTCGATGAGCTCGACGTTGCTGCAAGAGCGAAGCTCCTCTAGGTGGCGCTCGGTGGCCTCTAAGGGATGGGGGTAGACGAAATAGACGCGGGAGCAGATCGAGGCAAGGTAGATGCCATCCTCGACCGCGAAGTCCTTATAGCCGTAGACCATGACGTCCTTGTTGCGGAAGAAGGCCCCGTCGCAGGTGGCGCAGTAGCTGACGCCCCTGCCGAAAAGCTGCTTCTCGCCTGGCACCCCAAGCCGCCTGGCCGAGGAGCCGGAGCAGGCGATGATGGACTTGGCGGTTAGGCTATGCCCGTCCTCGAGGCGGATCAGATACCCCTCTTCGTCGGGCCTGACCTCGACGGCGTTGCCATACTCAACCTTGCCGCCTAGCCCCTGCAGCTGCTTGAGCAGGCTCATGGCGAGCTCGGGCCCGGGGATATTCGGGCAGCCGGGGTAGTTGTCGATGCGGTGGATGTTGTTTAGCTTGCCTCCGGGCGCGCCCCGGTCGAGCAAGACGAAGCTCACCGAGCTCCGCAACAGATATATGGCGGCGGATATCCCCGCAGGGCCCGCCCCGATTATCGCGACGTCGTAATGCATGTCATTCCCCTTCCTTCTGGCCTTCGGCCTGCTTTTGCGCGGTTTCGCCCTCGATCTGCGGCTTAACCTCTTCCTTCTTCTTCCTTTTTCCTAGGTAATCGAGCAGGTACATGATGCCGATGAAGGCGAGCCCGATCAGGATGTAGCCAAGCGAATTCCAGAAAGACCAGTTGCCATCCGCGCCCATGTTGAAGCTCGGGTCGCGGAGCGGCTCCATGATCATCCTGACGATGCCGTACCAGACCATGTATAGGCCGCATAGCGCTCCCTTGGGGCGGTATTTGCGCCACACAAAGGGGACGAAGTAGGCGATTATGAAGTAGCCGGCGATGTTGATGACCGACTCGATCAGGAATAACGGCACGAAGGCCCTGCCCGGGTCAAGCGCTAAGCCGGCGTTGTTGTATCCCAGCTGGTTGACGATGACACTCGGCAAGAAGGAAAGCGAGCCCGCGCTCACCTCGGCCCCGTAGACCTCGCAGTTGAAGAAGTTGCCCCACCTCCCGATGGCCTGGGCCAGCAGGATGGTCGGGACGATGGCGTCTAGCCCCCAACGTATGTCGACTTCCTTCTTGGTGAAAAAGACGAAGAGGGTCCCGGCGATGATGCCGGCGACCGCCCCGCCGATGATGGTGAGGCCGCCGTTCCAGATCTGGAACATCTCGTACCAGCGGCCATCGGCTATGGCCTCAGAGAAGTTCGGGCCGCCCGCCCCATCGCCGTTCCAGTTGCCGACGACGTACCAGACGCGGGCCCCGATGACCCCGCAGATGAAGCCGACGACCAAGGTGCCGTCGAGCATCCCGTGCTTGCCGTATTTGCCATAGAACCGGTGGTCGGAGACGAAGTAGCTGACCATCGCCCCGCCGATGATGATGATGCCATACCAGGAGATGTGGAGGCCGCTAGGGATGGATTCGCCGGCCCTGACCAGCTGCAGCCCCGAAGAGGAGATCACGAAGCCGGAAGCCAACGGGTATTCGAGGTAGGGGGCGATGCCCTCGGTGAATAGCAAGAACGTCAGAACCGCGAACGGTATCGACCCATAGAGGGCGATCTTGACCAGCTTCATCGTGGCCTTGTCGGCGTCTTTGCGCCACCACCTGAGGTAGAAGGCGCACCAAAGCGCGGCGAAGAAGAGGAAGAAAAGCGAGAGCCCGGACACCGCCATCGCGACGTCCCCGCCTAAGGCGGAGGGGCTAAGCGAATAGATTATCCCGGCCCCTAGCAGCCCCCCGGAAAACAGGAAGCTTATGGCCGAGCCCAATAGGAAATAGAGCTCCTTGGCCGAGAAGCGCTCATAGCGCACCCGCTTAACGAATGGCCTAAGCGAGAGTACGGCTAAGGCCACGGCGGGGACTAGCAGCAGCGCCCCGATGACTAACAACGCGATGTTCATGGTTATATAAGTATCAACCTTTCGCCTTCCTTAATCCATATTGAGGGCCTTGCGGAGGTATTGGCCGGTGAAGCTGTTGGGGTTATCGGCCACCTCCTCCGGGGTCCCGGTGGCGACCACCGTCCCGCCCTTGTCCCCGCCTAGCGGGCCTAGGTCGATGATGTAGTCGGCGACCTTGATGACGTCGAGGTTGTGCTCGATGACGATCACGGTGTCGCCGTGGTCGACGATGCGCTGCAGCACGGCGATGAGCTTGTTGACGTCGTCGGAATGCAGCCCGGTCGTCGGCTCGTCGAGGACGTAGACCGTCTTGCCGGTCATCTTCTTCTGCAGCTCGGTGGCGAGCTTGACCCGCTGCGCCTCGCCGCCTGATAGCTCGGTGGCCGGCTGGCCCAGCTTGATGTAGCCTAGCCCGACGTCGCAGAGGGTCTTGATCTTGTTGAGTATCTTCGGGCGGTTGGCGAAGAAGTCGACCGCCTCCTCGATCCGCATCTCGAGGACGTCGTGGATGTTCTTGCCCTTGTAGTAGCAGCGGAGGGTCTCCTCGTTGTAGCGCTTCCCCTCGCATTCGTCGCATTTGACGTAGACGTCGGGGAGGAAGGACATCGGGATCCGGGTGACCCCGGCCCCCTGGCACTTCTCGCACCGCCCGCCGGGGACGTTGAAGGAGAAGCGGCCTTTGTCGAAGCCCTTCGCCCTTGCCTCGTCGGTCTCGGCGAAAAGGGCGCGGATGTCGTCGAAGACCCCGGTGTAGGTGGCGGGGTTCGACCGCGGGGTCCTCCCGATCGGCTCCTGGGTGATCGAGACCAGCTTGTCGATGTTCTCGATGCCCTTGATCTTCTTGGCCAGAATCGGCTCGGGGTCGTTTTTCTTGTTCAGGTACTTGTCCAAGGCGCGGACCAGCGTCTCGTTGACCAGCGAGCTCTTGCCCGAGCCGGAGACCCCGGTTACGAGGATGAGCGTCCCTAGCGGGAAACTCACGTCGATGCCCTTGAGGTTGTGGCAGCTCGCGCCGAGGATGGTGAGCTTCTTGCCGTTGCCCTTCCTCCTATTTGAAGGCACCTCGATCCTCTTCTTTCCGGAAAGGTAGTCGCCGGTGACCGAGCGGGGGCAGGACTCGATGTCGCTTAGCGACCCGCTGGCGACGACCTCGCCGCCATGGACCCCCGCCCCGGGACCGACGTCGACCAGGTAATCGGCCGAGCGCATGGTGTCCTCGTCGTGCTCGACCACGATCAGGGTGTTGCCGAGGTCGCGCATCTCCTTAAGCGTCGCGATGAGCTTGTCGTTGTCGCGCTGATGCAGACCGATCGAGGGCTCATCGAGGACATAGAGCACGCCAGAGAGCCGCGACCCGATCTGGGTGGCGAGGCGGATGCGCTGGCTCTCCCCGCCGGAAAGGGTCATGGCGTACCGGGAAAGGGTGAGGTACTCAAGCCCCACGTCGACCAGGAACTGGGCCCGGTTGCGGAGCTCCTTGATTATGAGGGAGGCGATCTGCTTGCCCTCCTCGTCCAAGATCGACGGCACCTCGTCTATCCAGCAGAGGAACCTCTCCAGCGACAGGCAGGTGGCCTCGTAGATGTTGAGCCCGTTGACCTTGACGGAGAGGGCGGCCTGGTTGAGCCTCGCCCCATGGCAGGTCGTGCAGATGGAGTCCCTCATGAAGGACTCGTAGTACTGCCTCATCCAATCCGAGCTGGTCTCGCGGTAGAGCCGCTCGATCCTCGTCTTGATGCCCTCGATCTTGCCATGCCGGTTCATCTTGTTGCCGCTTGAGGAGGTCAATACGTAGTCCAGCCTATCCGGGGAGCCATAGAGGATGATGTCCTTCTGCTTCTTGCTGAGGGAGGCGAAAGGCACATCCAGCGGGATGGAGTAGGTATTGCACAGGTATTCGAACTCCTTCCACTCGATGTTGGGGGTGTTGACGATGCCGCTCAGGTAGCGGATCGCCCCGCCGGCGATGGTCTTGCTTTGATCTGGGACTAGCAGATCGATGGACACCTCGCGCTTGATGCCGAGGCCCTTGCAGTCGGGGCAATACCCCAAAGGCGCGTTGAACGAGAATAGGCGCGGCTCGAGCGAGGGGATGGAGAACCCGCATTCGCTGCAGCAGTGCTTGGAGCTTAATAGCCGCTCGCCCTCGTCGGTGAGGATGGTCAGATACCCATGCCCCCAGTCCAAGGCGAGCTCGACGTCCTCGAGCACCCTCTCGCGGATGCCTTCCTTGCAGATGAGGCGGTCGATGACGATGTCGATGCTGTGGCGCTTGTTCTTCTCCAGCTCCGACACCACCGGCAGCACGTAGCTGTTCCCGTCTATCCTGATGCGGGAGAAGCCCTGCTTCTTGAGCTTGTCGATCGTGTCGGCGTGGGTGCCCTTCTCGTCCCTGACGACCGGGGAGAGTATCTGTATCTTCGTGCCCTGCGGGTAGGCGAGGATGGCGTTGGCCATCGCCACCGGGGAGAAGGACTTTATCGGCGTGTGGTGGTTGGGGCAATAAGGGACGCCGACCCTGGCGTAAAGCAAGCGGAGGTAGTCGTAGATCTCGGTGACGGTCCCGACGGTGGAACGCGGGTTGTGCGAGGTCGACTTCTGGTCGATCGAGATGGCCGGGGAGAGGCCTTCTATCGAGTCGACGTCCGGCTTCTCGAAGCCGCCCAAAAACTGCCTGGCATAGCTAGACAGCGATTCCACGTAGCGGCGCTGGCCCTCCGAGAAGATGGTGTCGAAGGCCAAAGTCGATTTGCCCGACCCGGACACCCCGGTGAATACCGTGAGCGATCCCTTGGGTATGGCGACGTCGACGTTCTTGAGGTTGTTCTCCCTCGCGCCTTTGACGATTATCCAATCCTTGGAGCTGACATTGTTCTTTTCCATAGCGGCAAGATTATACACTAGGAACGGCAAACTTCGTTTGCGGATGCCATGGTAACTTAAGCAATCGCCGGAAATGACGATTTTGCACCGCCTTGACAAAAATCGAAACGTTTTGGATAATGAATTTGTCAAAACAAAAGGGGTTATATATGACAATTTCCTTGTTTTTAGCTATTGTCGTCTCGGCTTTAAGCGTGAACAACGCAAAGCCGTGTTTAGGCGCTGCCGCTCAATTGGGCATAGCGCTGTGGAATAACGAATATTTTATAACTGATGAATCAGAGGCGTATATCGAAGTGCAAGACAATTCGGCCGGTTGGAAGAAAGTCTGTAATCTTATATCGGAAATACAATCTGGGCAGCTAAAAGCAAAAATTAATGGTTTCTCAAGAAAACAATTCACCAATCAAAACGGAATGTTCGGAATAAGAATAACGAATAATTCCGAAGCTATTGGAGATAGAAACCTAAATAGACTGTCCATCGATCAATTCGTCTTTGCCGACACATACGGGGAGAGGCTGCTTTATGACAATTATTGAAATAATTAAGAAAAGGGCCATCTGGCCGCTTCTGCTTCTTGCTGCCCAGGCGCTTTCTTCTTGCACCTACACTTGCAAAGGAGCGATCACATGCCGTGATTACTCCCAGCTAGAAGACCTGCTGGTGCGCCAAGAAGCAACATACCCCGGTACAAAGACCCCTCACCTGAACTTCGATGAAGGGCTTTTCGGGTATTCGTTGGACGAATATACGTTCTTCTTTCAAATCAAATCCAAAAGTCCCGGGCCATTTCTATCGTCCCTATACGAAGACGAGGCCAAATGGGGCTTCCCGCTTTTCGACGAAAACAAAAATGGTGGCTATGAGCATACGGCGTGGCACGCCATATTATCAGACGAGGACGGCTGCCAACTCGCGATCATCTTCTTCCCGGTAGAAGACGAGAAATGGGAAAATGCGGAATTTAGGTGGGATGGGCGCGACCTCAAAAGCGGAAAAACGGTTTTCGTGAGAATCGACGCGCAATCAGACGAGAATTTCGAGGAAATAAAAACCGAGGTCTTCGACCGCACAATCGAATCCCTCGGCTAATCTCAGTTCATCTTGATAAGTTCGTATTCGCGGCTTCCGAGCCCGATCTTCTCGGCGTGGGCGAGGGCGGATTCGGAATCGGTGCGCGGGTTGGAGTCGTGGAAGTGGTTTCCGGTCTCCCCGTGCTCCTTTATGGCCTCGCCTAGCTGGCTGTCCTCGATCGGGCTGGCCTTGTTGCAGAGGTCGACGCAGGCCTGGTCGAGGGCGACCGGATCGAAGGAGCAGAGCATCCCGATGTCGGGCAGGATCGGCCCGTCGTTCTCGACATGGCAGTCGCAGTTGGGGGAGACGTCCTGGATGAGGGTGATGTGGAAGCAGGGGCGGCCATCCACCACCGCCTTCGCGTATTCGGCGATCTTCATGCCGAGCTTGGTGTTGGACGAGCTGTCCTGAGGCGAGATGGCGTCGAATGGGCAGGCGCCGATGCAGCGTCCGCAGCCCTTGCAAAGGTCTTGGTCGATGTGGGCCTTGCCCGAGGCGTAGCTAATGGCGTCGGAGCCGCACTCCCTGGCGCAGGCATGGCAATCGCGGCACTTATTCTCGTCGACGATGGGCTTGCCATCGTTATGCTGAGCCATCTTGCCAGCCCTGGACCCGCAGCCCATGCCGATGTTCTTGAGCGCCCCGCCGAAGCCGGTCTCCTCGTGTCCCTTGAAGTGGGTGAGCGAGATGAAGGCGTCGGCGTCCATTATGGCGCGCCCGATGTGGGCCTCATGGCAAAGCTCGCCGCCCTTGACGGGGACGTCGACCTCATCGGTGCCCTTCAGCCCGTCGCCGATGATGATGTGGCAGCCAGTCGAGGCGGTGGAGAAGCCGTTCATCTCGGCGCAGGTGAGGTGGTCGAGGGCGTTCTTGCGATACCCCGGGTAGAGGGTGTTGCAGTCGGTCAGGAACGGGCGGCCGCCCTGCTCCTTGACCTTATCGGCCACGGCCCGGGCCCAGTTGGGGCGGAGGAAGGTCAGGTTGCCCCATTCCCCGAAATGCATCTTTATGGCGACGAACTTGCCCTCGAGGTTCATGTCCTTGAACCCGGCCTTGTCCATTAGGCGCTGGAGCTTGTGGGTCTGCGATTCCCCCACTCTCACGCGGAAGGTAGTGAAGTAGACTTTGCTTTTCATTGTTGTATCCTCACCGGAAATCTACCCTCGCATACATTAGCTTTCAAGGGTGGACACGTATCCAAATGGAAGGAAACCATGGTTTCCTCGCTTCTGGTTAACGCGCATTCGCCATTATCAAAACGCCTCTAAGCCAGATCCTCATCAAGCCATCGGACGAGAACATCCGTTTTGCAGGCAAAGCCGGAAACCGCAAAACCCTCCATAAGGGGAAAAATTTATAGAAATGAGAGCCTTGATGAGTATAATACACGTTGCCGGGACGTAGCACAGCTTGGTAGTGCACTACCTTGGGGTGGTAGGGGTCACGGGTTCGAATCCCGTCGTTCCGACCAGGCAAAACAATGATCCTGGTGCATAAGCATCAGGATTTTTGTTTTATTTAGTTGCAAAACAGATGATTCGCATCCTATTCGATGGTTCACTTTAAAGTAGAAAACATGAAAAGCCGAAGCCAGTGAAGTTGCAGTGTAGTTTTCTTCACTAACTTCACTATAACCACCACTCCAAAGCCAAAAACAAGCCCTTTGAGACTATGTTTTCACGCCAAAAAACGGCATGAACTACACAGCCAGTGAAGTAGCAGTGTAGTTTTCTTCACTAACTTCACTCCGCAGCGCCAAATCAAGTCTTGTTTACCTAAAAAGCTTCGATTGGGTCTAACGTTTTCCTTCTCTGGCCAAAATAGGAGAAAGCGAAGTTTACAGTGAAGTTACAGTGTAGTTTTACTTCAGTCCTACTTCACTACAGGCATTTAAATGTTTAAAATTGATGCGAAAGGCGGATTTGCATGTATATCGAAGAGCTGATTCCGGGAGTAAATTTAGAAACCGGCAACATTGAATTCAAAGAAATTCTCAAAGAAGGGAAAAAGCCCGGCGAGAGCGGAGGTTATTTCGAGATCGGGTGGCTTAAGGAGTTGGCGGCTTTTGCCAACACCACCGGCGGCGCCATGTTCGTTGGGGTCAAAAACGACACCCATGAAGTAAACCCGCTTGATCACGAGGCTTTCGACAAGACAGTCCAGCTGATTAACCGTCAGACGAAACAGCACGTCGAACCGGAAATACCATATCGCATAACGCCAATTGCCGTTCCGGGATACACTCCGGCGAGATATGTCATGCGAATCGACGTGAAAAGAAGCTCCTATGCCCCTATAACGGTCAAGTTCAAAGACACCGGCACAATCTACGTTCGGAAGTTTGGCTTGACCGGCGTCGCGACCAGCGAGGAAATACGCAACTTGGTCCTCGACAGCGAGAACATCCACTTCGATGCCGCCTTCACCCAAAATCAATACCGCAAGCAGGATTTCTCTTTGTTTGAAGCTTATTTCAAAAAAGCCAACGGAAGGGAGATAAGCGAAAAAGAGCTGTTTTCAATCGGCTTTATTTCCGAGGATGGGAAGCTCAGCAAAGGGGCCATGCTTTTCCAAGATGGCTTCGAAAGCGACAAGACCTTAGTCGTCTGCAGCGAATACAAAGGGATAAGCAAAGGCGACAACGCCACCTATGCGACAAAAAGCATCAAGGCAAACCTCCTGCGGGAATACGAGGATATTATCGATTTCATCGGCGAGAGATCGGCCGATGGTTACATCAAGGTCTTCGGAGGGCAGGAAAAGCTCATCAGCTTCCCGCCTCGCTCGCTGCAGGAAGCGATTATTAACGCGCTCGCGCACCGCAATTACTTCATGGACGGCTCGCAGATTGAAATCAACCGCTTCGCCGATCGCCTCGAGATAGTATCGCCGGGATCATTGCCCGGGCTTAGGCAATTGAATGAGGAAACGAACCTTTCATCCATACCGCCCATAAGGCGAAATGAGGTTATCTGCGCCGCTTTCAGTCTGCTAAAGCTAATGGAAAAGCGTGGCAGCGGTTTCGATAAGATCGAGGAAGACTACGCCCCCTATGGAGAAAAATTCGCCCCAATGGCCAGCTCCTCATCCGACTTTTTCGCCCTGACTTTGCCTGATTTGGCCTTTAAGGAAGGCCTAATATCCAAAAATCAGTCGCCGGCAATCTATCCCGACGTGGAGCTAAGCGGCAAAAAGGACCTAGCCATTCTCTCTTATTGCTATCCAAAGCCAAGAAGCGCCGCGGAAATAGCCAAGCAGCTCGGCATCACGCCCTCGTCGTACTTCAGGCAAAAAGTCCTAGAACGCCTTTGCCAATCCCAGCACCTAATCAAAATCGAAAAAGGGCCCACGACCCAATATTCAACAAATCGGGAAAGAGTCCATTTGGCTTACTTCTAATTGAATTTTATATCCAAATATCGATGCGGCCAGGCTTAGAAAAAGCCGATTGAACCTCCGATTTCGCCGAGGAGTGAAGTTGCAGTGTAGTTTTCTTCACTAACTTCACTGCAATCACCACTCCAAATCCAAAAACAAGCCCTTTGAGACTATGTTTTCACGCCAAAAAACGGCATGAACTACACAGCCAGTGAAGTAGCAGTGTAGTTTTCTTCACTAACTTCACTGCGCCTATAAATGGCCGCAAATCGATAGAAAAAGCCCGCAAGGGGATGAACTCTTGCGGGCTTTTGGCTTTATTCGCCGAACTTCTTGATGTCGAGGTAGCGCTGCTTGGCGTAGGTCTCGCACTTGGTGAGGAGCTCTTCGGCGTGCTCGGGGTTGACGACCGGGAGCTGGCTGAAGCGGGTCTCCTGCATGATGAAGTCGCGGAGCTTGGTGAAGTCGGGCTCGGGGCAATCGAAGGTGAGCGGGCTCTTCCCCTGCTCCTTCAGCCTCGGGTCGAAGCGGAAGGTGGTGAAGTAGCCGCATTCGACGGCCTTCTTTTCCTCCTTGATGGAGTTGACCAAGCCGCCCTTGATGTGCTGCTCGGCGCACGGGCAGTAGCAGATGACGAGCGAGGGTCCGTCGTAGGACTCGGCTTCCTTCAGGGCCTGGATGGCCTTCGCCGGGTTGGCTCCGAGGGCGATCTGGGCGACGTAGACGTGTCCATAGGCCATGGCCATGAGGGCGAGGTTCTTCTTGGCTTCCTTCTTGCCAGAGGCGGTGAACTTGTTGATCGAGCCGGTCTGGGAGGACTTGGAAGCCTGCCCGCCGGTGTTGGAATAGACCTCGGTGTCGAGGACCAGGACGTTGACGTCGGCTTCGTTGGCCAGCACGTGGTCGAGTCCGCCGTAGCCGATGTCGTAGCTCCATCCGTCGCCGCCGACGATCCAGACCGACTTGTCGACGAGGTCGCGCTCATAGTGCTTGACCTCCTTGACCTCTTCATCCTCGGACTCATCGACCAATTTGATGAGGGTCGGGACGATGGTCTTGACGTAGTCGCGGTCCTTGACGTGGGCGAGGTAGTCGTCGATGACGGCCTTCAACTCATCGGAAACCTTATCGGAGGACTTGGCGGCGGTGAGTATGGAGGCGATGCGGGACAGCTTCTGATCGGTGGCGATCCTCATGCCGAAGCCGTACTCGGCGTTGTCCTCGAATAGGGAGTTGGCCCAAGCCGGCCCGTCCTTGCCCTCCTTGTTGACGAAGGGGGTAAGCGGGGTCGAGCCGCAGTAGATGGAGGAGCAGCCGGTGGCGTTGGCGACCAGCATGTCCTTGCCGAACAGCTGGCTGACGATGCGGTAGTACGGGGCCTCGCCGCAGCCGGCGCAAGCGCCCGAGACTTCCATGTAGGGCTTCTTGAAGCCGAGCCCCTTGACGCCATTATCGACGGCGGCGGGGAACTGGTCCTTCTTCTCGGTGCAGTGGTAGTAGAGGTAATCGGCGCCTTCCTGCTGAGCGGACTGGGTGTGGGCATCGACCATCTTGAGGGCGAAGTGGTCGTTGCCGGCCCTAGTGGCGGCGGCATTGGCCATGCACTCGCTCACGCAGAGGCCGCATCCGATGCAGTTCTCGGTCGAGACCTGGATGCGGAACTTGAGGGTCTTGTCCTTGGTCCCGATCGCGGGCTTGAGGCCCTCCTTGACGATCGCGGGGGCCTTCTCGACCTCTTCCTCGTTGAGGAGGTAGGGGCGGATGGTGGCGTGGGGGCAGACGAACGAGCACTGGTTGCACTCGATGCAGTAAGCCGGGTTCCACACCGGCACGCGGTCGGCGATGGCGCGCTTCTGGCGGAAGGTGATGTTCTCGTTCATGGTGCCGTCGAGCAGCTCATGCTTGGTAAAGGCGCTGGTCGGCAGCTCGTCGCCGTCTAGGCGGTCGATGACCTCGACGTACTCGTCGTAGTAGGTATCGCCGGTGTCGGCGGTCGCGACTTTGGCATAGGGGAGGTTGATCCACTCGGGGTCGACCTTTATCTCGCGAAGACCCTTCGGGCCGGCGTCGATGGCATCCCAGTTGTTCTTGACGATGTCCATGCCCTTCTTGGCGTAGGACTTCTCGGCGAACTTCTTCATCCACTTCTCGGCCTCGGAGTAATCCATGATCGAGGGGGAGAGCTTGAAGAAGGCGGCCTGCAGGGTGGTATTGGTGTGGCGGCCCATGTGGCACTCGGCGGCCAGCTTGTTGGCGTCGATGACGTAGAACTTGGCGTGCTTCTTGGCCAGCAGGTGCTTCATGCGGTTGGGCATGCTCTTGACGAGGGTCTCGTCGTCCATGTTGGTGTTGAGCAGGAAGGTGCCGCCGTCCTTCAGGTTCGAGATGATGTCGAACTTGAAGATGTAGGTGTCCAGCGAGCAGGAGATGAAGTCGGCGTTCTTGACGTAGTACTCGCTGTGGATCGGCTCCTTGCCGAAGCGGAGGTGGCTCCTGGTGGTGCCGCCGGCTTTGCGGGAGTCGTATTGGAAGTAGGCCTGGGCGTACTGATGGGTGGCGTCGCCGATGATCTTGACCGAGCTCTTGTTGGCCGAGACGGTGCCGTCGGATCCTAGGCCGTAGAATAGGCAGGAGGTGTAGTTGTGCGGGATGACGAAATCCTCATCGACCGGGATGGAGAGGTGGGTGACGTCGTCTTTGATGCCGACGGTGAACCCGTTCCAGTTCTTCTCGGCGTCGAGGAAGTCATAGACCGACTTGACGTCCTTGGGCTGGGTGTCCTTGGAGGAGAGGCCATAGCGGCCGCCGATGATGGTGTCGAACTTGCGGCCTTCGGCGGTCAAGGCGGAGAGCACGTCGAGGTAAAGCGGCTCGCCGGTGGCGCCGGTCTCCTTGGTCCTGTCGAGGACCGCGATCTTCTTGACCGTGGCCGGGATGGCCGAGGCGAGGTGCTTCGCGGAGAACGGGCGGTAGAGGTGGACCTTCACCAAGCCGACCTTCTCGCCGCGCTTGTTGAGCTCATCCACCACTTCCATCGCGGTCTCGGTGACCGAGCCCATGGCGATGATGACCTTGGTGGCCTCGGGGTCGCCGTAGTAGACGAACGGGGCATAGGTCCTGCCGGTGAGGCGGGTGGCTTCCTTGAAGTACTTCTCGACGACTTCGATGACGTGGTCGAAGTGGGAGTTCTGGGCCTCGCGGGCCTGGAAGTAGATATCGTCGTTCTCGGCCCCGCCGCGGGTGACGGCGTGGGTGTGCGGGTTGAGGGCACGGGCGCGGAATTCCTCGACCTTGTCCATCGGGAGCAGCTTCTTCCACTCCTCCTCATCGACGAACTCGACGTTCTGGACCTCGTGCGAGGTGCGGAACCCATCGAAGAAATGGAGGACCGGCACGCTGGACTCGAGGGCAACCAGGTGGGCGATCGGGGTAAGGTCGGCGATCTCCTGAACCGAGCTAGAGCAGATCATGGTGATGCCGGACTGCCTGACGGCGTAGATGTCCTGATGGTCGCCGAAGATGGACAAAGCGCGGGTGGCAAGCGACCTAGCGGCGACGTGAAGGACCGCCGGGAGCAATTCGCCGACCCACTTGTAGATGTTCGGGATCATCAATAGCAATCCCTGGGAGGCGGTGAAGGTGGTCGCCAGCGACCCGCCCTGCAGCGCGCCGTGGACGGCGCCGGAGGCACCGGCCTCGGACTGCATCTCCACGACCTTGACCGGGGCGCCGAAGAAGTTCTTGTCGCCCTTGGCCGACTTGGCGTCGACGAGCTCCGCCATCGGGGATGACGGGGTGATCGGGTAAATAGCCGCCACTTCGGTGAAGTAGTAGCTCTCCATCGCGGCAGCGGTGTTGCCGTCGACGGATTTCATGGTTTTTTTGATTTCTGCCATTTTCTAGAAGTGAAATCTCCTTGCGGCCTTAGTATAGGTGTTTTGGTTCCCCCCGACAACGAAAAGAAGCAAAAAGCCCCTAAAGGGGCTCTTATTAAATTAGATTAACTTTTTTACTTAGCGGCCTGCTTCTCCTTGGCCTTCTTCTTGGCCCGCAGCTTCTTCCGGTCCTTGACGATGAGCTTGGCCAATAGCCTCAGGTCGTGGTCGGAGAGCGCGGTCGAGGGGTCGATGAGCCCCGACACCGAGGTGAGGCGCTTGTAGATGTAGTCCATGGTGGAGCTGTATTGCTGCAGCTCCTCGGCCCGGACCGCGTCCTTGCGGTGGTACTCGCGCTTCTTCTTCGCCGGCTCTTGCTTCTCCAGCAGGAATTTCTTTAGATCGGGCAATAGGTCGCGGCAGTTTATCGAATAGTCGATCCGGATGAGGGGGCAGAAATAGGAAAGCTCCTCCCCCAGGGCGTCCTGATAGACCCCGACCATCTTCGACAGGTCGGCAAGCGAGACGAACTTCTTCTTGCTCTTGTTGAGCGCCACTTCGATGCGCTTTATGTGCGTTTTGACCGGTTTGCCCATCTTTTTCTAAATTATACATTCGCCGCGGCGTCGATTGAACAAATGCCCCATTTAAATATAGAATTTAGGCAAATAGGAGGGGTGCGTATGGCTTTCTGCTTCTTCGGGATGGCGGTGTCGCTACTAGTGACCATCCCGCTGTTCTTCATCAAGGGGTCGCGGTTTTCGCCGATAGGGTATTTCCTGCTCGCCTGCCTAAACGGGGCGGCGGGGTTCGTGATGGCCTACTTCTACGTAATTGGCTCCTGGGCGGGCTTATTCGTCAACGGGATAGTCGTCGCCATCGTCTGGATAGCCGATATCCTCATCTATTCATTGTGGCAGAGGTCGGCGGTCGCCGCCCTGCTTTCTTTGATCTCGCCTCTAGCGGCCTACATCGTGCTGGTCTTTTTGCTCGGCCAGCCGAGCAACGGCGCATTGGTGTGCTCGCTAGCCATCGTTAGCTCCATATTGGATATCGCCTTGATCGCCATCTACGCCGTATACCGGCTAAAAGGCGAGGAAGACGACGCCCTTAACGGCGCTTCCGCTTGATTATCAAGACGATGGTCCCCGCGACAAGCGAGGCGGCGAGAAATCCCCCCACTGCGTAAACGGCGATCGCCAAAGGGCCATGGGGATCGCCAGGGTAGCGCGAGTTGTAGTAGTCGTTGTTGAACAAAGCGACCGGCATATATTCCTGATTCGCTGGCAATGGCAATTTCGCCGTCACCGCCTCTTTCTTCCCCGGGTCGACGTATTCATGGATAAGAGCGAACCTCGTAACCCCCTGCTCATCGACGTAGGCAAGGCCGAGCGAGAAGAGGTATTTGCCTTCCTCCGGGTTTTGGAACTCGAAGCGGAACGTGCCGTCTTCATCATAGCTGACGTCGATGCTTTCGCCGATGTAGATGCATTCCTCGTCATAGATGTATAAGCGCGACCCGCGAACGAAATTCTTCGGCGCCTCGACCTGCTGAGAAGGCGCGATGAGCATGCCAGAGCAATCCTGGTAGGGGCTTGGGTCGAAATATAGCAGCGGCTCGGCGGAGTTGTTCTTTATCTGCGTGCCGTCCGGGGACAGTTCGAAATCGTCGGATGAAAAGAAATATGGCCCCGGCATCGGGGCATTCCCGCGCAAAAACAGCAGCGATATCAGCATGACCGCCAGCATTTTCTTTCTTCTTCTCATATGAGCCCCCTCAATTCACGTCCTATTATATAAGACGTAGGATTTGCAGGGAAACGGGATGGGAATATTGCTCGGGTTGTCGTTGACGCAGCTGCTGGAGCTGCCGTTTTTCCTGCTTTTAAAAAGAAAAAGCGCCTCCGAGCTCATAGGATGGGCGCTATTGAACGTCTTCACCAACGTCACGATGAACCTTCTATACTCCTATGCGTTCCACTATTCTGGCACCTTTCTCCTATTGGCGGAGCTATTGGTCTTCATAATCGAGCCATCGGCCCTATTCCTGCTAGACGGCAGATCGGCCGAGGGGATATTCGCCGGGGTGATGGGCAACGCGGCCTCGCTCACGATCGGCATGCTGCTGTCCTCTTCGCTTGAGCGCGCCAATGCGGACATGATGGTGGTTTTGATAGTCGTGATGGCCGCCTTGCTATTCGAGGTCGCCGGGCTAGCCACGTTCCTGCTTCTAAAGAAAAGAGGCTAGCAAATAAACGGCGTTCGAGTTACAAAAACATAGCCATATATAATGGTAATGTCAGCGTATTGCGAATCGTTCCAACGTTGCCGGAAATAAGTTTAATGCCTTGAATATCAGGATGTTCTTTCAATATCGTAGCCAAAGATTTTGCCTTGTTATTGTTAGCCTTCACTTCTATTGGGATCAATTTTCCTTTTTTTGACAGCAGAAAATCTATTTCCAATGAGTTGTTTCGGTTATAGAAGTAAAGCTTATGTCCATTGGTGTGCAGTATTTGGGCAATGACATTCTCAAATACCGCGCCTTTGTAAACGCCAAGATTGCCTTCCATTATCTGAACATTCGTCCCCTCATCTAACATAGAGACAAGAAGGCCGGTATCCGCCATATAAAGCTTAAAATTATTTTCTTCTTTATACGCAATCAAAGGCAGATCAAAAGCCTTCACGTTATTGCAAATGTTCACAATGCCGGCATCAATAAGCCAATTGATGCTGCCTGAATACTTTTGGCTTTTGCCATTCTTATCAAAAGATTTATAGATAAATTTTTTGTTCTCTTTCGCAAGCTGGCCTGGAATGCTTTCGAAACAGGCTTTTGCCTTGACTTTTTCGCTGGAAGCCGCGTACTTTGCTATATCGTTTTTATAGTCTATTAAAATATAGCTTTGCAGTTTCAAAACCTCGTTGAAATCATGGTTTTTGATAAACGCATTGACGACATTAGGCATACCGCCGACAACGATATACCGTTTAAAATAGTCGAGTAATTTTGAGTTTGTCGCGTCATTTACCGGCTCTTTATTGTCAAAACATCTTTTTAAAGTTGCAAATACGTTTTCGTCAACGCCATTGGCAATAAGAAACTCTTTGAATGAAAGGGGGTACATTTCTAGAAAATCGACATACCCAGTCGGATAGGATGACACTTCTTCGTAATTCAGCCCTAGAAGAGAGCCGGATCCAACGACATCGAATCTTTTGTCTAATGCAAAAAACTTTAAAGCGGTCCTCGCGTTCGGACATGCTTGTATTTCATCTAGAAAGATTAAGGTTTTATTGGGAATCGGCCGCGGCTTTTCCGGCAAGTACAATGAAATATTGGAAAGAATGGTTGCAATATCCAAATCCCCATCGAATATTCTTTTCGCGGTAGGGTTTTCCACGAAGTTTATTTCAATAAAACATTCATAATTCTCTTTCGCGAATTTTTCGACAATAAAAGTTTTCCCAACCTGCCTAGCGCCGCTAATGATTAGGCACTTTTTGTCAGGATTGGCTTTCCATTCATTGAGACTGTTTTCTATTTCCCTTTTCAGCATATTTCATTTATTTCAATGATATTTTACCTCTTTCTTAAAATTAAGCAATACGCTATGGCGCTTTTTCCTACGAATATCAGAGTTATTTAGCGCTTTTCAGGATGAATATTTAAGTTCAACGGCATTTTTCCCGACGAATGTATTTAAGGGTTGAAACAGTAATCTGACATTCCTCCGACATCGGTTTTCCTTGCCTCATTTACGTTATAGGTAAGTTTAGGAAGGGCCCAAAGAAGGACCTATCGATGATCTTAAATGCAGGTTGTAATTTCTCCTCGGAATATGCCTCCATTATCCCGATCAAGCCCGTACCATAATTTCCGATAAAGCCTAATTTTAGGATGGCAAAATTTTTGCTAACGGCACGAATAGCGCAAATAAGTGATTTTGTAAAAAAATAACCTATAACGCCGAAGCATTATAGGTTTTCTTCGAACATGGTGGACCGTGAGGGACTCGAACCCGCGACCCGCTGATTAAGAGTCAGCTGCTCTACCAACTGAGCTAACGGTCCAAAGGCGCTCCGATTTGGTGCGCTTGTGTATTGTACTACCCCACTTTGCGGGGCACAACACATTTTTCAATCTTTTTCCCTTAAGGGAACCTCTCCCTCTTCCGGTGGCTCCCCCGAGAGCTCTTCCTTGGCTTGCATCAGGTTGGAGGAAAGCCCATCGGAGAGGCCATCTTCGCCTTTTTCCTCCTCTTGCAGCGACAGCACCTCGGTATGGGCGATCATGTCGTGGAGGCTACGCCGCTTCTTCGATAGCAGCAATACGATGAAGTCGACCAATAGCGCAATGCAGGTCAGCACGAACCCCATGAAGGAGCCGATCGGCAGCCCCATCAGCATGAAGCAGACGGCGATGTAGCCATAATGGCCTAGCAGCTGGTACCACCTAGCCTTGCCACCTCCCTCATCCACGACCTGCAGCCTGAATATGAGCTTGCCAACGCTTCTCCCCCTTAGGCAAAGCGGCAGCAAAACGAAGCAGAGCAGTGGCGCCCCCAAATAAGAGGGCAGCCCCTTGTAGTAGATGACCTTCGAGCAGTAGGAATATAGCGAAGAATAGGCCTCCTGCCCCTGGAAGTTGACGAAAGCATCGACGTAGGCACCAGAGTACCCGTCCTCGCCGTAATCGTAGTAGAAGGCAAGCAGCTCCTTGGCGGCCTCCTCAGCGCCGTCGCCCCCAAGCTTGGACAAATATTCCTCCGAGTAGGAAGGCATCTGCAGGAAGCTAGAGGGCAAGGCAAACCGCGGGTCGATCTTCTCCCCGTCGTAGCCATACACTTCCCTGTATATCCATTCCCCCACCGCCTGCTTGTCCGCCTTATCGCCCTCATAGGCGTTCTCGCCATAAAACTGCAGCGAGGAGGAAGACGGTATGACGTTGAAATAGTAGTCCCAGACGATCTCCCCATACCTCGAGGCCCCTAGCTCCCCGTCCTCAAAGGCGGGGAAGACATAGGCCATGCCCGCCTCATCGGCGAGGCCAGACTCGTCTACCAGGGAGGAAAGCTCATCCATCCTGGATTGGTAGCCAAGCGGCCGGGATATGGCGTATTCGCCTATGGTGAAGTAGACCGCCACCATCAGCAATATGCAGATTACGGCATCGATTAGGAAGCTAAGCGCGCGTTTCCCGTATCCGGGCTTATGTGAATAATCTGGGTTCATGGCAAACGGGATTCTACCATAAGGGCAGCAAAAAAGCCCCTAAGCAAGGCTTAGAGGCTAATTTGGCTAAATCCTATCAGTGAAGGATCTCGGCGACGGTGCCAGCGCCGACGGTGCGGCCGCCCTCGCGGATGGAGAACTTGGTTCCCTTCTCCATGGCGATCGGGTGGATGAGCTCGACGGTGAAGGTGACGTGGTCGCCCGGCATGACCATCTCAGTCCCAGCGGGGAGGGTGATGGTGCCGGTGATGTCGGTGGTACGGAAGAAGAACTGCGGGCGGTACCCATTGAGGAAGTGGGTGTGGCGGCCGCCTTCTTCCTTGGTGAGGATGTAGGTGGTGGCGGTGAACTTGTCGTGCGGGACGATGGAGCCCGGCTTGGCAAGGACCTGGCCACGCTCGACCTGGTCGTGGGTGATGCCACGGAGAAGGGCGCCGATGTTGTCGCCGCCTTCCGCGTAGTCTAGGGTCTTGCGGAACATCTCAAGGCCGGTGACGACGGTCTTCTGAGTCGGGCGGATGCCGACGATCTCAGCTTCGTCGTTGAGCTTGATCATGCCACGCTCGACACGGCCGGTGACGACGGTGCCACGGCCGGAGATGGTCATGACGTCCTCGATCGGGAGAAGGAACGGCTTGTCGTTGTCGCGGACCGGATCCGGGATGTAGGTGTCGAGGGCGTTGAGGAGCTCTTCGATCGGCTTGACGGCGGGATCGTCGAGGCTCTTGGCGTCCATAGCGGCCTTAGCGGAGCCCTTGATGACGGGGACTTCGTCGCCCGGGAACTCGTACTTGTTGAGTAGGTCGCGGACGTCCATCTCGACGAGGTCGACGAGCTCAGGGTCATCGACGAGGTCGGTCTTGTTGAGGAAGACGATGATCTGCGGGACGCCAACCTGACGGGCGAGCAGGACGTGCTCGCGGGTCTGCGGCATGACGCCGTCGGTGGCGGCGACGACTAGGATGGCAGCGTCCATCTGGGCGGCGCCGGTGATCATGTTCTTGACGTAGTCGGCGTGCCCCGGGCAGTCGACGTGGGCGTAGTGGCGCTTGTCGGTCTCGTACTCGACGTGGGCCGAGTTGATGGTGATGCCGCGGGCCCTTTCCTCAGGGGTGGCATCAATGGCCGAGTAGGCCATGTCTTTGGCTAGGCCCTTCATGGCGAGGACGTGGGTGATCGCCGAGGTGAGGGTGGTCTTGCCGTGGTCGACGTGGCCGATGGTGCCGACGTTGATGTGCACGCGGTCACGGTTGAACTTTTCTTTTGCCATTTGCTATTTCCTCCAAAAATGGTTCAGATTTCGTTGGCTCGATAATGATAAATCAAGCGAAATTCTTTGACAATACTTACTAGTATTGGCTTACTTCCCGGAAGCCTTCTTGACGACGGCGTCCTGGATGAAGCGCGGGCATTCGCCGTAGTGGTCGAAGGACATCGTGAAGTTGCCGCGGCCCTGGGTGAGGGAGCGAAGGTCGGTGACGTAGCCGAACATCTCGGATAGCGGGATCTCGGCGTCGATCTGCTTGGCGTTGCCGCGCTGGGTCTCGCCGGTCATGTTGCCGCGGCGGCGGGCGATGTCGCCGATGACGTCGCCGTAGTACTGGTCGGGGACGGTGATCTCAACCTTCATGATGGGCTCGAGAAGGACCGGATCGCACTTCGGCGCAGCGGCCTTAAGGGCCATCGAGGCGGCGACTTTGTAGGCGGCTTCGGAGGAGTCGACGTCGTGGTAGGACCCGTCGAATAGGGTCGCCTTGACATCGATCATCGGGTAGCCGGCGATGACGCCGCGGGAGAGGGCATCCTCAAGCCCCTGCTGGGTCGGCTTGATGAATTCCTTCGGGACCGCGCCGCCGACGATGGCGTCGACGAACTCGAATCCCTTGCCCGGGTTGGGCTCGAAGCGGACCCAGACGTCGCCGTATTGGCCGTGTCCGCCGGTCTGCTTGATGTAGCGGCCTTCGGCCTCACCGGTCTTGCGGATGGTCTCGCGGTAGTTGACCTGCGGGGCGCCGACGTTGACCTCGACCTTGAATTCGCGGCGCATGCGCTCGACGAGGACGTCTAGCTGCAGCTCGCCGACGCCGGCGATGATGGTCTGTCCGGAATCGGGGTCGGTGTGGACGCGGAAGGTCGGGTCTTCCTCAGCCAGCTTGGTGAGGGCGATCGACATCTTCTCCTGGTCGCCTTTGGTCTTGGGCTCGACGGCCTCCTCGAGGACTGGCTCGGGGAAGACGAGGTTCTCAAGCACGACCGGCTCGCTCTCGTCGGTGAGGGTGTCGCCGGTGGTGGTCGACTTCAAGCCGACGATGGCGCCGATCTCGCCGGCGTGGAGCATCTCCACTTCCTGGCGGTGGTTGGCGTGCATTAGCACCAAGCGGGCGATGCGCTCCTTGTTGCCGCGGCTGGAGTTGTAGACGTAGGAGCCGGACTTGAGGACGCCTTGGTAGACGCGGACGTAGGCAAGGCGGCCGATGAACGGATCGGTGGCGATCTTGAAGGCAAGTCCGACGAACGGTTTGCTGTCGGTGGCTTCGCAGACGTAGGGTTCGCCGTTGAGCTCGCCCTTCTCGCCCGGGATGTCGAGCGGGGACGGCAGGTATTCGACGACCGCGTCAAGAAGCGGCTGGATGCACTTGTTCTTGTAGGCGGAACCGCAGAGGACCGGGAAGAACTCGCCGGTCAAGACGGCTTTGCGGATGGTCTTCTTGATGAGGTCGGACGGGACATCCTCGCCTTCGAGGACCATCATCATGAGGTCATCGTCGAAGGCGGCCAGCTTCTCGAGGAGGATCGAACGGTACTCCTCGACCTTGGCCTTGTATTCCTCGGGGACGGGCCCCTCGACCGGGGCGTCGTTCTTGTCGTCGCCATAGATGTAGGACTTGCGCTCGATGACGTCGATGCAGCCCTTGAAGTTGCTCTCCTTGCCGATCGGGCACTGGATGGCGGCGGCGTTGGCGGCGAGCCTCTCGTGGAGGGAGGCGACGCACATGTCGAAGTCGGCGCCGGTGGCGTCCATCTTGTTGCAGAAGACTATGCGCGGGACATTGTACTTGGTGCCCTGGCGCCAGACGGTCTCGGTCTGCGGCTCGACGCCGTTTTTGGAGTCGAGGACGGTGACCGCGCCGTCAAGGACGCGGAGGGAACGCTCGACCTCGACGGTGAAGTCGACGTGCCCCGGGGTGTCGATGATGTTGAAGCGGTTGCCCTTCCAGAAGCAGGTGGTGGCGGAGGAGGTGATGGTGATGCCCCTCTCCTGCTCCTCTTCCATCCAGTCCATCGTCGCGGTGCCTTCGTGGACCTCGCCGATCTTGTGGGTGCGTCCGGTGTAGTAGAGGATGCGCTCGGTCGTGGTGGTCTTTCCGGCGTCGATGTGGGCCATGATGCCGATGTTGCGGGTATGGGGGAGATCGTAGTTAGCGGTCTCGGCGATGACGTTTTCGTTTTCAGCCATAAAGGACTCCTCTCTTTCCCCTAATTACCAGCGATAGTGGGCATAGGCCTTGTTGGCCTCGGCCATCTTGTGGACGTCTTCCTTCTTCTTGACAGAGGCGCCGGTTCCGTTGGCGGCGTCGATGATCTCGGCGGCCAGCTTGTTCTCCATGGTCTTCTCGCCACGGAGGCGGGCATAGGTGACCAGCCAGCGCAGCCCTAGGGTCTGCTTCCTCTCGGGGCTGACCTCGACCGGGACCTGGTAGTTGGCGGCGCCGATGCGGCGGACCTTGAGCTCGACCTCAGGCATGATGTTGTTGACGGCGGTGGCGAACACGTCGATCGCCGGCTTGCCGGTCTTCTCCTCGATCTGCTTGAAGGCCTTGTAGATGATGGTCTGGGCAGTTCCCCTCTTGCCGTCGTACATGACGCGGTTGATGAGGCGGGTGACCAGCTTGGAATTGTAAACGGGGTCTGGCAGGACGTCCCGCTTCTCGACTGAACCTTTCCTTGGCATGGTTGTTCTCCTTACTTAGATTCCTTCGGCTTCTTGGTGCCGTAGAGGGAGCGGCCCTGGCGGCGGGCTTCGATCCCGGCGCAGTCAAGGCATCCGCGGATGATGTGGTAACGGACGCCAGGGAGGTCCTTGACGCGGCCGCCGCGGATCATGACGGTCGAGTGCTCCTGGAGGTTATGTCCCTCGCCGCCGATGTAGGCGGTGACTTCGTAACCGTTGGAAAGGCGCACACGGGCGTACTTCCTAAGAGCCGAGTTCGGCTTCTTCGGGGTCATGGTGCCCACACGGGTGCAGACGCCCCGCTTCTGGGCGGAAGGCTGATTGGAGGCCCTCTTGGTCAACGAGTTCCACCTTTTGCCGAGCGCAGGGCTCTTGGACTTCTTGACCACGGAGGCGCGACCTTGCCTAACTAGTTGGTTGATTGTTGGCATTTTGGCTTGATTCTCCTTGTTCTTTCTAAGCACACATTTCCCGGCGTATCAACCGCCGGGGTAAATAGAAGGGCACAAAGCCCTCTATTCACGTCCGGGCGAAAGTATAGTCAAGGGGAGGGCCCCAAGTCAATTGTTTTTTAATTGAACTCGATCCGGATGGTCGCGGCTGTCGAGGTGAGGCTCGTCACCTCGAAGCTTATCGGGAACTCGCCATAGCTGAAGGATAGGTCGGAAAACGCGGATCCACCGATCCCATCGCCCTCGTAGAAAAGCGATTCGGACTGATGCATCGCCCTACCGCCCTCCTCGAAGTCCTTTGGAGAATCGCCGGCTACATAGTAGCTTGGCAATGTAGCGCTGCCGGACTCCTTGTCTAGCAGCTGGATCAGGTAAGGCGAAGAGAGCGAGTTGTCGTTTAGGTAGTCCACTGACTTGCCGTCAACCGCCATATTGGGGCCGACCTCGCCCAGCAGCTTGTTGTTCTCGTATGCCCCAAGCCTCGCGTCGACCCGGTACGCCTTGATGCCAGGCCTGCCGAACAGCCTCGCCCCATCGCTTCGGCCCGAATAGGCGTCTTCGGCGTTCAATAGGCTCGGGGTGTATAGCTCCAATAGGACGTACTCGTCGTATGGGGTGAGGTTCCAAGAAGGGGAGAGCAGGATCATCTCGTTGTTGAGCTCTGCCTGATGGATGGTTATCTCGCAGCTTTCCGTCGCCACGAATGGCATCCCCCATCCTAGGAGCAATTTCGAGAAGGCGTTGTGGTCGCCAAGCGAGCAATCCATCATGTCCATCCGGCCCAGGGGGCTATGCAGGAAGGAGGAGTCGACGGTGTCGTAGTAGTCGGATAGCCCCAGAAGGTGCCCGGTCTCGTGGATGTAGGTATGGGGGTCTATCGAATCGCCCATCATGTATAGCGAGGACCAGCTTATCGGGGCGGGCGAGTTGATCGAGAAGGCCCAAAGCATCGATGAGCGGTCCGCCATTGTGCCGCCCATCCCCGAATAGGGGGCGTCGTAAAGGAAATAGGCCGGGATCGGGTCATCGCCGTAGAACTCGCCCAAGGCCTCGTAATAGTCGGGGTAGTTCTCCCGCACCCAGCCGATCGCGTCTTCGTAGATGGCGGAGAGGGCGTTCTTGCAGGCGGTCCCCCCGTTTAGGCCGCTTAGATGCTCTAGATCATAACGGCACGGGTAGAACTCATCGCACACGTACCCATATAGCGAGAGCCGCTTCCCGGATGATAGGTAGTAGTATTCGGCGACCGAGTAATAGGAAGTCGACCCCTCGCCCCCGAAGAAAGCGTCTTCTATCGCCTTCACGTCGACCTCGCCCGAGCCTTCGAATCCAACCGGGATCACCAGCAACGGCACCTTCCCGGTCGAGGGGATGGCGTACTTCTTATCGGTGGAAGTCGAGGACAGCTCTACGGCCTTCTGCCTAGAGGAGACGTCTATCTCGCCCGAGGCGGTGTCGATGCGTAGGAAAGAGGATGGCCGATAATACCCATCCCCCTGCACCATCTCAAACGACGGGTCGATCGGAGATTGCGAAAATAGAGACTCTCCGCAGCCGCATAGCAGCAGGCACAATGGGATTAGCAGCGACCTTCTCTTCATTAGGAAGTAGTCTATCCTGCTTTTCGCCTTAAGTAAAAGAGGACGAGAAAAGGCGGGTCGCCCCACCTCCAGGCGCTTTGCCGCGGCCAAGGAATGGGCGGATTGCAAAAAAGCAATCTGGACATATAGTTTAAATATAAAGGGGCGGAAACACATTTTCGCCGAACAAAGGAGGATGCGCTTTATGAAAAAATCTGGATTGCTTTTGATGGCCTTGCTGCCCATGGCCGCCTCCTGCTCGTCGAATGGGCTCACCAAGGTGCCGTATCGGATAGAGATAGTCCAGAACGAGGACTACTCCTTCTCCATCTACCAGCCATTCGACCTGTCCGAGGTGCCGGCCTACATCGGGAAGGAAGGCGGGAAGAGGACGGACTACATCCTCCCAGGGGAGACGGCCAACGCCTACTTCGACGCAAGCGGGAAGCTCCACCACGTCGTGGTCGAGCCGCTGAGCGTCGGAAAAGGGGTCTTCTCCCCTGTCCCCTGCTCCGACATCCCGGAATTCGTCTTCCCGGAGGATATCTTCTTGCCGGTCAACGAAACGCAGGCCGAAGGCAAGGTGTTCGACGAGACGTTCACGCCGCACTGGCCCGATGATGGCGAGGAGGCCTACGCCGTCTATTACGTCCTCTCCGGGAGGCAGTCGGGTCGGCCGGACCTCCGCATGATAACCTGCTTCCTGAGCTTCGACCCGGGAAGGTGAGGCAAGGAAAAAGGCGAGCCGCGAAGCTCGCCTTCTTTTTATTCCTGGCTGTCGGGCCGGTCGTGCTTCTCGATGTATTGGTCCTTGACCTTCTTCATCGCGGACAGCACGTCGAATCCCTCGAGCGCCTGCTCTTCTTCCTCCGGGGTCCTTAGTCCGGTTCCGGCGGGGATGAGCTTGCCGGTGATGACGTTCTCCTTCAAGCCGTGCAGGTTGTCGCGCTTGGCCTTGATGGCGGCGTCGGTCAGCACGCGGGTCGTCTCCTGGAAGGAGGCGGCGGAGAGGAAGGAGTCGGTCTCGAGCGCGGCCTTGGTGATGCCAAGGACGAGCGGCTTGCAGACCGCCGGGCGCTTCCCCTGCAGGAGGGCCTTGGTGTTCTCCTCGGTGAACCTCTCGACCGAGACGCGCGACCCCTGGAGCAATCCGGTGTCGCCCGAGTCGATGATGGTCACCTTGTTGAGCATCTGGCGGATGATGATCTCGAGGTGCTTGCAGTCGATCCCGATGCCCTGGGCAGCGTAGACCTTCTGTATTTCCTTGATGAGGTAGACCTCGAGCTTCTCGACGCCGGCGTAGTCGAGCAGATCGCGCGGGTTGATGGCGCCGTCGGTGATCTTGGCGCCGGCCTCGATCTCGTCGCCGACCTGCACGCGGAGGCGCGAGGCGGTGTAGGGATCGTAGGTCTTCTCCTCGTTGTCGTTCTTGACGACGATCTGGAACTTCTCGCCGTTGGTGGTGATGGAAGTGACCTTGCCGGCGATCTCGGAGATGACGGCCTCGCCCTTGGGGTTCCTGGCCTCGACCAATTCCTGGACGCGGGGGAGACCTTGGGTGATGTCACTTCCGGCCATGCCGCCGGTGTGGAAGACTCGCATCGTGAGCTGGGTGCCCGGCTCGCCGATGGACTGGGCCGCCATGATGCCGACGGCCTCGCCCTTCTCGACCAGCTTGCCAGTCGCCCTATTGAGGCCATAGCAGTGGCGGCAGATGCCGTCTTTGGTCTGGCAGGTGAGGACGGAGCGGATCTCGACTTCCTTGATGCCCTCCGCCTCGACGCGCTTGGCCTGCTCGGCGGAGATGAGCGTGTTGCCCGGCACGATGACGTCGCCGGATAGCGGCGAGACGATGTCGTGCATCGCATAGCGCCCCTCGATGCGGTCGGAGAGGTGCATGATGACGGTGTCGCGGCTGGTGTCGCGGATCTCGCGGACGACGAAGCCGTGGTCGCAGTGGCAATCCTCCTCGCGGACGATGACGTCTTGGGCGACGTCGACCAGACGGCGGGTGAGATACCCGGAGTCGGCGGTCTTAAGGGCGGTATCGGCGGAGCCTTTGCGGGCGCCGTGGGTGTTGATGAAGAACTCGCTCACCTTCATGCCCTCGCGGTAGGAGGAGACGATCGGGAGCTCGATCTCGACGTTCTTCGGGTTGGCGACCAGGCCCTTCATGCCGATCAGCTGCTTGAAGTTGTCGACCGAGCCACGGGATCCGGAATCGGCCATGATGATCAGCGGGTTGCGCTTGTCGGCCTTCATCTGCTCCTGGATCTTCGAGGCGATCTGGTTGGTGACGCCCTTCCAGATGTCGACGACGCGCTTGTGGCGCTCGTCCTGGGTAAGGTAGCCGTCTTCGTAGAAGCGGTTGGTCTCATCGACCTTCTTGTAGCCTTCCTTGACCAGCGGGTACTTGCCGTCGATGTCCTTGATGTCGGAGATGGCGACGGTGACGGCGCTGACCATGGAGTAGTAGAAGCCCTGGTCCTTGATCTTGTCGAGGACGGCGGAGGTCTTTAGCGCGCCATAGCGGGAGAAGACCATGTCGATGATTGGGCCGAGCTGCTTCTTGCCGATGGCGGAGTGAAGCGGCTGCCTGGCGATGTACTGGGCGATCGGGGAGGGGGCGGACGGGCTGTTGTCGAGCTTGTCGCCGAGCTTCTCCGCGACCTCATCCGGGGTGACGAACCAGGAGCGCATCTCCTCCTCGGAGGCGCCCGGCTTGTCGTTTATGAAGGGGAAATCGTCCGGGAAGACGTTGTTGAAGATTATCTTGCCGACGGAGGTGACGAGGTATTTGTCCCTGACGCCGGACGGCATGCCGGTGCCCTCGTCCTTATGGATGGCGCGGGCCGGGATGGCGATGCGGTTGTGGAGGCTGACCTCGTGGTTCTCGTAGGCGAGCACGACTTCGTCGGTGGTGGCGAAGACCTTGCCCTCGGCGGCCATGAAGCGCTCATCGTCCTCGATCATCTTCTTGATGCCATCGTGCTCTAGCAGCGCGACGCCATCCTTCTCTTCCTTCTCGAGCTTGGACTTGAGCTCGGCGATGCGGGCGGCGAAGTCCTCGCGGCTCTCCTCGGTGGTGAGGTGGAAGTTGCCGAGGATCATGTCCTGCGACGGGATGACGATGGCCTTGCCGTCTTTCGGCGAGAGGATGTTGTTGGAGGCGAGCATGAGCTCGATCGCTTCCTGCTGGGCGGCTTTGCCTAGCGGGACGTGGACGGCCATCTGGTCGCCGTCGAAGTCGGCGTTGAAGCCCGGGCAGACGAGCGGGTGGAGGCGGATCGCCTTCCCGTCGACCAGCTTGGGCTGGAAGGCCTGGATCGAAAGGCGGTGGAGGGTCGGGGCGCGGTTGAGCAGGACCGGGTGCTCGGAGATGATCTCCTCGACGATGTCGTAGACGACCGGGTCGTAGCGGTCGATGTACTTATCGGCCTGCTTGTGGGCGGTGACGTATTTGCGCTTGATGAGCAAGGCGGCGATGAACGGGCGGAGAAGCTGGACGGCCATTTCTCTGGGGATGCCGCACTGATACATCTTCAGGTCGGGTCCGACCGCGATGACGGAGCGTCCGGAGTAGTCGACGCGCTTGCCGAGCAGGTTCTGGCGGAACCTACCGGGCTTGCCGCGCAATCCCATGGACAGCGACTTGAGGTCGCGGTTGTTGGTGCCCTTGACGCCCTTTGTGCGGCGGCCGTTGTCGATCAAAGCGTCGACGGCTTCCTGAAGCATGCGCTTCTCGTTGACCAAGATGACGCGCGGGGCGTTGGCCTCGATTAGGCGGCGAAGACGCGAGTTGCGGGCGATGACGCGGCGATAGAGGTCGTTGACGTCGCTGGTGGCGCTGCGCCCGCCCTCGAGCTGGATCATCGGGCGGAGGTCCGGCGGTATGACGGGGATGACGTCTAGGATCATCCACTCGGGGCGCTGCTTGGAGTCGCGGAAGGCCGAGATGACCTCGAGGCGCTTGGCGGCTTTGGCCCGGGCGGAGGAATTGGAGGAGGAGTTGTTCATGGCCTCGGAGATGGCGACGAACTCCTTGTCGAGGTCGATCTCCTGCAGCAGGCGCTTGATGGCCTCGGCGCCCTGTCCGAACTCGGCGCCGGTGTAGCGCGAGATGAAGGCCGCGTTCTCCGCGAAGGAGAAGGGGGCGGTCCGATCGGCGAGCTTGGCGATAAGGCTATTGGCCCGCTCCTCATCGGAGGACTCGGAGGCGATGACCGGCCACGGCTTGGGGGTGGCGCCCTCGGTTTCCTTCTCGACGCGCTCGCCGTCGGCGTTGACGTAGTAGAAGGGATCCTCGCGGGCGAGGATGTCCTTTATGACCTCGGCGAAGACGACCCTTGCGGTCGACTCATCGAGGTATTCCTTGTACTTCAAGACGTTGGAGGTGCCGGGATTCAGGCACACCCAGGCGTTGAAGTAGATGACGGATTCAAGCTGCTTGGGAGGGATGTCCAAAGCGAGCCCCATGCGGGAGGGGATGGACTTGAGGTACCAGATGTGGGAGCAGGGGGAGACGAGCTCGATGTGGCCCATCCTTTCCCTCCTCCACTCCTTGGAGATGACCTCGACTCCGCACTTCTCGCAGGTTATGCCCTTGAAGCGGATCTTCTTGTACTTGCCGCAGTTGCATTCGTAGTCCTTGGCGGGACCGAATATCTTCTCGCAGAACAAGCCGCCCTTCTCGGGCTTCTGGGACCGGTAGTTGATGGTCTCGGCGCGGGTGACCTCGCCATGCGACCACGAGCGGATGGTATCGGGGGAGGCGATGCCGATCTGCACGGCCGCGAGGTCGTTTATGTCGAAGGTTTCGGTGTTCTTGTCTTTTTCAGCCATTTTCATTGCCTCCTTTATTCCTCATCCGAGGAGTTCTTTATGGAAAGTCCCTCCTCAGCTAAGGATTCCTCGTCGAAGCTCGGCAGGGGATCGTCTTCCTTGGCCACGGTGGCGGTCGGGTCGATCTCCTCCTCGCGCGGGCTCATCGCCTCGCGGATGCCGCGGGACGCCTGACGCTCGGCGTCGAGGTTGCGCCTGACGAGCTCGTCCATGTCGATGGGCTGGTTGTTCTTGTCGAACAAGGTGACGCTCAGCCCAAGTCCCATGAGCTCTTTGGTGAGGACGCGGAACGCCTCGGGCATGCCCGGGGTCGGGATCGGGTTCTGCTTGATGATGGCCTCGTAGGTGCGCCTGCGGCCGACGCGGTCGTCGGACTTCAGGGTGAGCATCTCCTGCAAGGTGTGGGCGGCGCCGTAGGCCTCGAGGGCCCAGACTTCCATCTCGCCGAAGCGCTGGCCGCCGTTTTGGGCTTTGCCGCCTAGCGGCTGCTGGGTGACCAAGGCGTATGGGCCGGTGGCGCGGGCGTGCAGCTTGTCGATGACCATGTGGTTGAGCTTGATCATGTACTGGACGCCGACGGAGATGCGCTCAGCGAACGGCTCGCCGGTGCGGCCGTCGTAAAGGACGGTCTTGCCATCCTCGCTTAGCCCCGCTTTCCTCATTATGTCGAACAGCTCCTCGTTGGAGACGCCGTCGAAGGCCGGGGTGGCGACGCGCATGCCGAGCTTGCGGCAGGCGAGGCCGAGGTGGACTTCCAATATCTGCCCGATGTTCATACGGGACGGGACGCCCATTGGCGAGAGCAGGATGTCGATCGGGGTGCCATCGGAAAGGAACGGCATGTCCTCGACCGGGAGGATCTTGGAGATGACGCCTTTGTTGCCGTGGCGGCCGGACATCTTGTCGCCCTCGGAGATCTTGCGCTTCTGCACGATGTAGACGCGGACCATCTCGGAGACGCCGTTGGGGAGGGTGTCGCCGTTCTTGCGGGAGAAGATCTTGACGGCATGGACGATGCCGGCGCCGCCGTGGGGCACGCGCTTGGACTCATCCTTGCCCTCCTTCGTCTTCTCGGCGAAGATGGCCATGAGCAGCTTCTCCTCGGGGGTCGGCTCGGTCTGGCCCTTCGGGGCCACTTTGCCGACTAGGATGTCGCCTTCCTTGACCTCGGCGCCCGGGATGATGATGCCCCGCTCGTCGAGGAAGGCCTTGGCCTCCTCGCCGACGTTGGGGATGTCGCGGGTGATCTCATCCGACCCGAGCTTGCCGACGTGGCACTCGCAGTCGTAATGGGAGATGTGGATCGAGGTGAAGGTGTCGTCTTTGACCATCCTCTCGCTCATGATGACGGCGTCTTCGTAGTTGAAGCCGTTCCAGGTCATGTAGGCGACGAGGACGTTCTGGCCTAGCGCGAGCTCGCCGCCGCGCATGGCTGGGCCATCGGCGATGACTTGGCCCTTCTTTATCGAGTCGCCGACCTTGACGATCGGCAGCTGGTTGATGCAGGTGTCCTGGTTCGAGCTCTGGAACTTCTCGAGCTCGTAGGTGCGGATGGAAGCCCCCTCGTTGACCTTGATGGAAGAGGAGTCGACGTAGGTGACGACGCCGTCTTCGTAGGCGACGACGCCCTCGCCGGAGTCTTTGGCGATGACCGCCTCCATGCCGGTCCCGACGTAGGGGATCGAGGGGCGGAGCAGCGGGATGGCCTGGCGCTGCATGTTCGCGCCCATGAGGGCACGGGTGGCATCGTCGTGGGCAAGGAAAGGAATGCAGGCCGCGCCGATCGAGACGATCTGCTTCGGGCTGACGTCGACAAAGTCGACCTTCTGCTTGCTGACCATCGTGTTGTCCTCGTCGAACCTCACGGTGACCTCGTCGTCGAGGATCTCCTTGACGTACTCGTCGTCCTCGCAGTCGGTGATGCCGACGGACTTGCCGAGCACCGGCTCGCCGAGGTTGATGTTGGACTCGGCGATGAACAGGCCGCGCTCATCGTCGGCGGTCTTGTACTGGCAGCCGGAGGCGGAATCGGAGACGTAGGCCTTCTCGCCGACGTGGTAGACGGCGCGGTACGGAGTCATGATGAAGCCGCGGTCGTTGACCTTGGCGTAGCAGCAGAGGTAGTTGATGAGGCCGATGTTCTGGCCTTCAGGCGATTCGATCGGGCAGAGGCGGCCGTAATGGGTGTAGTGGACGTCGCGGACCTCGATGGAGGCGCGGTCGCGGGTAAGTCCGCCAGGGCCGAGGGCCGAGATGCGGCGCTTGTTGGTCAGCTCGGCCAGCGGGTTGACCTGGTCCATGAACTGGGAGAGGTTCGAGGTGGAGAAGAACTCCCTGATCGCGGTGCGCAGCGGGCGGACGTTGACCACCTGCTGGACGGTCAGGCTCGAATCGGAGACGGTCAGCTTCTGCTGGATCGTCTTGGCCATCTTGGCGAGGCCGACGCGGAACTGGTTCTGGAGAAGCTCCCCGACGCAGCGGACGCGGCGGTTGCCCAAATGGTCGATGTCATCGGTGTTTCCGATGCCATCCATGACATTGAGGAAGTAGGAGAAGCAAGCGACCATGTCGGAAACGGTGACGCGGTCGATGGTGAGGTTGGTGTCGGTGCCGACCAGATTGCGGACGACCTTCTCGCCGGACTTCGAGGTGGTGTAGACCCGGACGATGTTCACGGTGGTGTGCTCGTCGAGCTTCGGGTTGGACTTCAAAGTGACGGCCTTGTTGCCGTTTTCGAAGTATTCTATGTCGCGTAGGTGCTCGACGTCTTCCTTGGTGAGCTTATGGCCTTCGGGGAAGACGATCTCGCCGGTGGCCTCGTCGTCGAGGGTCTCGGCCAAGGTGACGCCGACCATCCTCTCGTAGAGGCCGAGCTTCTGGGTGTATTTGAAGCGCCCCGCCCTGCCGAGGTCGTACTGCTTGTCGTTGAAGAACTTGCTGGCGATGAAGCCGAAAAGCCCATCGGTGGTGTACGGCTCGCCGGGCTTGAGCTTGGTGAAGATGTCGGTCAAGGCCTCGATCTGGTTCTTGGTCTGATCCTTGTCGATGGCGAGCTTGAGGGCATCGGAGTTGCCGAAAATCTTGATTAGGGCATCCTCGGTGTCATAGCCAAGGGCCTTGAAGAACTCGGTGGCGATGAGCTTGCGCTGGCGGTCGATGCGGACGAAGGGGACGCCCTTCGAGTCGGTCTCAAACTGCAGCCAGGTGCCGCGGTTGGGGGTGATCTCGCCGTTATAGATGTGGGCGTCGATGGACTTGTCGTAGGTGTCCTTGAAATAGGCGCCCGGCGAACGGACGATCTGCGAGATGACGGCGCGCACGGCCCCGTTGATGATGAAGGTGCCGGATTCGGTCATCTTCGGGAGGTCGCCCATGTAGAGCTCCTTCTCCTTCATCTCGTCGGTGTCGGTGAAGCGCAGGCGGAGGGTCACCTTCAGCTTGCTTGAATAATCGCTGGAGTGCTCCCTGCATTGGGCCGGGGTCGAGGTCGGGTCCTCGAGGCGGCTCGATACGTATTCGACGGAGATGTTCCCGGCGTTGTTGACGATCGGGAAAACCTCCTTGAAGACCTCGTCGATTCCCTTGTTGACGAAGTCCGCGTAGGAATTGGTCTGTATCTCGACGAGGTTGGGCAGGTCGAGATGGCCGCTGATCTTGGAGAAGTCGATGCGGCCGTTTAGCCCAACGGGGTATTCCTTGCCGTCGGGTGAGACGTAATGGGTGTTGGGGATGATGTTGTCTTGTTCGGGCATTTTTTACTCCTTACTTTGTCGCGATGAGGATGCGATATCCCTTCTTCTGGGCGGCCAGCTCCACTTTGGAGTAGAGGCTTTCCAGGTAGGCTTTGCAAGACGAGGCGCCTTGCTGCTTACGGATGACTAGGATCAATCGGCCACCTTCATTAAGATGGCTGAGCGCGCCCGCGTACATCGCGTATGTGACCTTCTTCCCGGCCCGGATGGGCGGGTTGGTCACAATGGTGGAGAAGGTCTGCTTCTGCAACGACGAATAGACGTCGGATTCCACCACTTCCACTTGGCTTTGTACACCAAGGGCGATGGCGTTCTCCTTCGCCTTCTGCAGCGCCCGCAGGTTTACGTCGGCCAATACGACGTGCCTTCTCGGGTCGAAGCAGGCGAGGACCAGCCCTATCGGGCCGATCCCGCATCCGAGGTCGAGTATGTTCGTCCCAAGATCGGTCTTGACGATGGTTTCAAGCAGCAATCTGCTACCATCATCAAGGCCACCTTTGGAGAAGACCCCTGAATCGGATGAGATGGTGAACCGCCGAGACGCTATCTCGAAGCTATAGGAGCAGTCCTCGTGGGGAAGGCTCGGATCGTTGTCGAAGTAGCGTGACATTGGTTACCTTGATTAATGCGCAATAACCCACCCCAGGGGGTTTCCCTCCCAGGGCGGGCATGGTTGTTGTGGGTTGAGATTACTTGATCTCGACTTCGGCGCCGGCGGCGACGAGGGCCTTCTTGTGCTCCTCGGCCTCGACGGGCGAGATGTGCTCCTTGACCGGAGCCGGGATGGCATCGACGAGCTTCTTGGCATCCATCAGGCCGAGGCCGGTGATGGCCTGGACGGCTTTGATGATGGCAACCTTGGAACCAGATCCAAGGCCCTTGAGGATGAGGGAGACCTCGGCCGGTCCTTTGGCGACCGGGCCCTCTTCCTCGGCGGGGGCGGCAGCGGCGACGGGGGCCGCGGCGGTGACGCCGAATTCCTCTTCGACGGCCTTGACGAGCTCGTTGAGCTCGAGGACGGTGTATTCCTTCAAAGAGGCGATGATTTCTTCTTTGGTTAGCTTAGCCATTGATTTTTCCTCCTAATTAGAGCTGGCCTCGGTGGCCGGTGAAGCTTTGTCCGCGATCGCCTTGACGGTGGCGGCGAAGCTGGTGACGGGTGCATTCAAGCACGATAGGAACATGGCGAGTAGGCCGTTCTTGTCGGGGAGCTTGGAGATCTCTTTGACCTTGTCGGCATCGAGGACCTGTCCCTCGGCGACCCCGCCTTTGATGACGAGTTTCTCGTGGTAGCGGGCAAACTTGGTGAGGGCCTTCGGGCCTTTGGACAGATCTTCGGAGAAGACGAATCCATTCGGGCCGTTTAGCAGATCGCCAAGGTCGGGGGCGCCTTCCTCAGAGAGGGCGCGGCGCACCATCGTGTTCTTGTAAACGGTGAGGGTGGCTCCGACTTCTTCGAGTTTGCGGCGTAGCTCCTGCAATTCGGCGACGGTTAGCCCCTGATAGGAGACGACCGTCAAGGACGCGGACTTGTCAAAGGATTCCTTGATGGCTTTGACCGCGTCTTTCTTTTGCTGCAGCGCTTGCTGATTCATGTTTCTACCTCCTTTCCTTGTTGTATATGTGAAGCTTCAATATAACTAGTGGGTATTTGTGAATGCTACCTCAGCAGGGTGGACTTTTAAGGCACTTGCCCCCGGCTATCTTAGGTATACGAAGCGATTCACCTAGGAATTAGTTGCGACCAGGGAAGCTGATCTGGACCGCCGGGCCCATGGTGGTGGAGATGGCGGCGGTGATGATGAAGGTGCCCTTGACGGTGGACGGGCGGCTCTTGGCGATGTGATCGCAGACGGCGGTCAGGTTGTCGAGGAGGTCCGCATCGGAGAAGGAGACCTTGGCGATCGGCATGGAGAGGTTGCCATCGCGGTCGACGCGGTAGGCGATCTTGCCCTTCTTGATGTCGATGACGGCGCCTTTGACGTCCATGGTGACGGTGCCGGTCTTCGGGTTAGGCATCAAGCCCTTGGGGCCGAGCAGACGGCCCATCTTCCCGAGTTCGCCCATCATGTCCGGGGTGGCGACGATGATGTCGAATCCGAACCAGTTCTCGCGCTGGATCTTCTCGAGGATGTCCTTGCCGCCAACGAAGTCGGCTCCGGCTTCCTTGGCTTCCTCGATCTTGGTGTTGGTGACGACGAGGACCTTCTTGGTCTTGCCGTTGCCGTGCGGGAGGGTGATGGTGCCCCTGATCAGCTGATCGGCGAGGGTCGGGTTGACGTTGAGGTTGAAGCTGACGTCGACCGAGGCGTCGAACTTGGTGACGCTGGTCTCCTTGACGAGCTTCACGGCCTCGGCGAGGTCGTAGATCTTCTTGGCATCGACCTTGGCGAGGGCTGCGGTGTATTTCTTGCTGTGCTTCTTCATTGCTGCTCTCCTTACTTGTCGATGGCGATGCCCATCTGACGGCAGGTGCCGGCGACGATCTTCTTCGCGGCCTCTACGTCCTCAGTGTTGAAGTCGGGGAGCTTGTACTTGGCGATCTCCTCGAGCTGGGCCTGGCTGATGTGCCCGACGATGGTCTTGGCGTTGCCGGATCCCTTCTTGATGCCAGCGGCCTTGAGGATCCTCTCAGCGACCGGGCTGGTCTTGATGACGAAGTCGTAGGACTTGTCTTCGTAGGCGGTGATGATGACGGGGACGGTCTCGCCGCGCCTGTCGCCGGTCTTGGCGTTGAAGTCGGTGCAGAACTTGTTCATCACGACTCCGGCAGAAGCGAGCTTCGGTCCGGGATGGGCCTCTCCGCCGGGGAGCTCCATCTTGACGACTTTGACGATTTTCTTGCTCATGTTTTCCTCCTTGTTTGGATGGTTGCATGCAGTGGTTAGCGGGCTTCGTCATGCCCTCCCACGCATAAAGCGCACGGATAATGCGCTTGTGTATGATACGCGTAGGCAAGTGTGAAAGTAAAGAGCTTTTTTGGATTAGGCCGCCGCCAAGCGCCGGACTCCTAGTTTCTATTGACGTTTATATATTCTTGTTTTACGAAACAATAATATCGAGGAAATACCACGCAAATCGCGACTGACTTTGGCAAATATCGGATAACTTTGCGGATAAAAAGAAAACCCGCCAGCCCAATCAATGCTTGGGTTGACGGGTCTATTCGCCCTACTTCACCTTCTCAAATCCTAAGAGCAAAGAACTGAGGGTCATCAATAACGCCAGCCCCGAATCGGCGAACACCGAGACGAAGATCGGCATCGAGAAGGCCCCGGTGGCCGAGGCGGCGATCGATAAGGCCATGACGACGCCCTTAACGCCTAGCGAGGCGAGGATGTTGAACAGGGCCCGGTTATTGGTTTTCCTGGCGACGCGAAGCAAGGTGATTATCTTCTTGGGGTCGTCGTTGAGGATGACGCAGTCGGCATTGGCCACCGCGGCGTCCGACCCCAATCCGCCCATGGCGATGCCGACGTCGGACAAGGCGATGGAGGGCGCGTCGTTTATGCCATCGCCGACGAAGGCCACGGCGCCCTTCTTCTTGGCGATGAGCTCCTTGAGGGCCTCGGTCTTCTGCTCGGGGGTGAGCCCTGCTTTGACTTCTTTAAGCCCAAGGCTATAAGCCATGCGCTCGGCATTCTCCTTCCTATCGCCGGAGAACATGCAGGTCAGTATGCCGCGGCGGTTTAGCTCGGCGATGGTCATCTTGGCATTGGGCTTGGCTTCGTCGCCAAGCAGGCAGTAGCCGCGGTATTCGCCATCGATATATAGCGAGATGGCCGTGCCTTCCTGTTTTGGCGAGTCGCCTTCCTTGGCCTTGCCGGCGAACACCTCATGGCCCTTGTAGACGGCCTTGACACCCTCGCCCGCCAGATCTACGGCGGAGGACACCTGCGACTGGTCGAAGGATGAAAGCGACTTCAAACAGGCGGCGATCGGGTGGTTTGATATCGCCTCAGAGGCGGCGGCGTATTCGAGGAACTCCGCTTCCGATATGCCTTGCGGATGGCAGGATAGCAGCTTGAATCGCCCCTCGGTCAGGGTGCCGGTCTTGTCGAAAGCCACCGCGTAAAGCGAGTTGAGCTGATCGAAGTAGGCCGCGCCCTTGACCAGGACGCCGCTTCTTGAGGCCAGTCCTAGGCCGGAGAAATAGGCTAATGGCACCGAGATGACCACCGCGCAGGGGCAGGAGACGATGAGGAAGCTTAGCGCGGCGTAGATCCACCTCGCCCAGACCTGCCCATCGGAGACGCCCAGGAATAGCGGCGGCAATGCCGCCACCATGACCGCCAAGGCCATGACGATCGGGGTGTAGTAGCGCGAGAATCTCGAGATGAAGCGGGTGGCCTTGGATTTCTTCTCCGCCGAGGAGGTGACGAGCTCCAGCAATTTGGCGACGGTCGAGTCCGAATAGGCTTTCGAGGCCACGACCTCGAGGTAGCCTTCCGATACCATGGTGCCCGAGGTGACCTCGTCGCCTTCCTTCTTGCTAACCGGCACGAACTCGCCGGTAAGCGAGGACTCGTCGACCATCGCTTCGCCTGAGGCGACCTTGCCGTCGCAAAGCACCTTCGACCCGCTGGAGATGAGCAGCACGTCCCCGGGGAGGATGTCCTCGGCGTCCTTCTCGATGAGCTTGCCATCAAGTCGAACCTTGGCCTTCTCCTCGCGGAGGTCGATGGCTTTGGTTATCGCATCCTTCGACTTGTCCTCGGCGAGGTCTTGGAAGAATTCGCCGATCTGATACAGCAATATGACCAGCACGCCTTCGAGGTACTCGTTCTCGTCCTTGCCGAAGGCCCGCAGGGCGAACGCCCCGAAGGAGGCCAGCACCATCAAGGTGCACTCATTGAAGGGGTCTTTCTCCGCAAAAGTCAGCCGGAAGGCCTTGAAAATGACGTCGTAGGCGATGATCAGGTAGCTAGAAAGCATCACGATCAGGTTGGCGTACCAGGGGAAGTTGTCCTCGTTTAGGTAAAGCGTGCCCAGCAGCAATAATGCGACGGAAAGGCCAACCCTAGTGAAAAGTATGGTGGCTTCTTTCTTGCGGTTCTCTTTCTCTTCCATCTTCACTTCTCCTTGACGTGCTCCTCGACGAGGTTGAGCAGTTTCACGACGTGCTCATCGGAAAGCGAGTAGTAGACCGAGGTCTTCTCCTTCCTGGTGCTCACGAGGTTTGCTTTGCGCAGGACCTGGAGCTGATGCGACACCAGCGACTGGCTCGCCCCCACTTCCCTCACGATCTCCCCCACGCTCTTCTCCCCCAAAGAGAGGGAATACATGATCTTGAGCCGGGTGGAGTCGCTGGCGATGTTTAGCATGTTCTCCATCTTGTCGAGTATCTTCTCCGATGGCATGTTCGGCATAGGCTACCTCCTAAAATATGAACATTGCTTCATATTCAACGTGGCTATTATATGAACGAATATTCATACTTTCAATAGCCAATATGAAAAATCGTTCATATTTATTTTCGACTAGAATCCAAGCCGCTCGATAACCTGCAGGGAAGAGGCGTCGACGAGCCTTATCCCGGACTCGTCCATCAAGGCGAACGATTCCTTCCCGTCCCTAGGCAAGGCGATCGATCCGGGGTTGCAGTAGATCGCCCCGCCATCTTGATATAGGGTCTTATGGTGGGTATGGCCGAATAGGTATCCCTGGTAGCCGAGCCTGGTGGGCGGCTTGTGGGATAGGTGGAAAGCTTTCCCAAACAGCGTTATGTCGAGGCCTTCCTGCAGCAAAGCCCCGACCCGGTAACCGTCGGAGTCGAAGTCGCAGTTGCCCTTGATGAAGATAGTCGGCGCGGCAGAGGAGGAAAGGAACTCCGCCACCGAGGAGGAATCCGAATCGAAGGCCCCGCGAAAGGAATCCCCGAGGTCGATCAAGGCATCGGGGGAGAAGGCCTCGATCGCCCGTTTTAGCCTATCAAGCCCCGACAGCGAGCCGTGCAGATCCGAGAAAACGAGAAAAAGCATGACCATAATATAGCAAAAATTGCTATAGTTACCTCGCCATGAAACAAGCAATCAACGCCTATGAGCAACTGAAGGACGCCTTCGATTACACCCTCCGCAGCTGGCTGCGCCTCGATCTCACCCGGAAAGGGCGCGACGAGTCGAGGGAGATAATCGGGGCCGCCTGCTTCCTGTTCGATAACCTCTACGCCAAGGAAGACGCCGGCAAGGACCTCACCAAGGCCGTCGCCGAGGACCTTGGCAAGCGCTTCGACCCGAAGAAGCTGATGGAGATAGCCACCGACATGAGGGTGTTCATGTCCGGGGACGACTTCAGCCGCGGGAAGAGCCCATTACGCGACTACGTCAAATTCGTCGAGCAGACCGAGGAGAGCTGCCGCTACATCCACCTCGACAACGCCGGCAAACTCGTCTACGTGTATTCCGACATGCTGACCAACCTGGTCGTCGAGGAGCATGGCGAGGTCCACCCGATGCGGATCGCCGAGCTGATATTCCTAACCTCGACCGAGGAGTTCGGGAGGCTGTTCCGAGAGACCCTCCACGAGGCCTTCATAGCCTTGGCGAGCTCGCCCTACTTCCTTGGGGTCGAGGAGGCCATGGAGAGGATAAGGAAGGAGAACGTCGACTGAAAACCGCCCAGCCGGGCGGTCTTTTTATAGCTTGTCGATCTCGGAGAAGTCGACTTCTAGCGGGGTGACGCGGCCGAAGAAGATGGTGTCCACCTTGACCAGGCCGGTCTCCTTGTTGATGTCGGTGATCTTGCCCTCGGTCCCTTCCATCGGTCCGTGGATGATGCGGACCATGTCGCCGATGGCGTACTTGTCGTACATCGAGGAGTCGACGATGCCCATCCTCTTGAGCACCGACTCCATCTCCTCATCGGGGACCGGGGTCGGCTTCTGTCCGCCGCCGGAGGAACCGACGATTCCGGTGACGCCCGGGGTGTTGCGGACGATGTACCACGAGGTGTCGTTCATGACCATCTCGACGAAGACGTAGCCGGGATAGAGGTTCTTGATCTTGGTCTTGCCGGTCGGGAGCCCGTCCTTGAGCTCGGGGACCTCCTGGTTGCAGACGATGACGCGGAAAATGTAATTCTGCATCCCCATCGTCACGATGCGGCGGCGGATGTTCTCCGCGACCCTGTCCTCGCCATTGGCATAGGCGGTGACGATGTACCAGTTCTTCTCGCCTATCTGGGCGGCTTTCTCTTTAGCCATCTTTACTTACCTCCAAACGCGTCCTTGAGCTGCTGGATGAGCGAGCCGGCGGTCAGGTCCTCCAGCGAAAGGAATACCGCGGCGAACACCGCGATGCAGATCACGACCACCAGGGTCGGGACCAGCACGTCGCGCTTCGGCCAGCGGATGCGCTTGCCTTCCTTTACCACTTCTTTGGTGTACTTGATGGGGTCCATGTTACCTCCTTCACTTGCTCTCCTTGTGGAGCGTGTGCTTGTTGCAATGGGGACAATACTTAGACAAAGCGAGCCGGGTCGGATCGTCTTTGCGCTTGCTGACGGTGTAGTTGCGGCTTAGGCATTCGCTGCAAACCAAAAAAACTTTCAACCTCGCCATCTTGTTATCCTCAGCATGGCAAATCATAAGTCGCCTACGGCGCGTTGTCAAATGTTTGGCCTCATTCGCCCTCGGCTGTGGCCAATAGCCTAAGCGATTTGGGCTCGCCATAAAGCGACTCCATGGTCTTCTTGGCCCATTTGCGGAACCGGTAGGCCATCATCTTGGCGTTGCTTTGCTTTATGCCGAGACGCTTGCTGGCCTCGGAAAGCGAATAGCCGTCGAATAGCATCCTCACGATGCTGACGGATTCCTTCTTCATGCCTTTCGGCAGCTTGCCGAGCTCGCTTAGCGTCTCGGCGAAGCAGAGGAAGGCCTTGGGGTCGGACATGGTCTCCCCACTTGGGATTATGTCGTGGAGGAAATACCCCTGCTCGCCATCGCGGGTGGCGTCTAGCGAGGTGATGGCCATCTCGGCCCGGCTCGCGAACACCTTCCTGGCCTCGCGGCGCACCTCCCGGCCCAATATCAGCTCGAAGAAGGCGAAGAACCGCCCGTTGCCGAGCTGGAAGCTCCTCTCGGCTGATAGGTAGCAGCGGAAGAACACCTCGTTGAAGGCTATGTCGTCTAGCACGTCGTAATACTCCGGGCAGGCGCGGCGGAGGTGGCTCTTCCGATACCGGAAATAGCGAACCGAAAGCTCGTCTCGGGCCTTCGGGTCGCCCATTCGGAAAAGAAGCAAAAGCTCCTCGTCGCGGCAATCGCCGTAGCTGTTTTCGTCCATAAGCGGGCTCCTTTAGGCAAGGGTGGTCCGCTTAAGTGAGATCAAGGAAAGTAATATCCCGGTTGCGACGGAGGCGTTGAGGCTGTTGACGTGCCCCTTCATCGGTATCTTGACCACGAAGTCGGCCTTCGAAAGAAGCAGCCTCGAGATGCCAAAGCCCTCCGAGCCGACGACGAGGCATATCGGGCAATGGTAGTCCACCTCATCGTAGGACAGGCTCGCGGAGCCGTCGCTCTCGACGATCCAATAGCCGGCGTCTTTAAGCTTGAGCGCGGCTTTGGTCAGGTTGTTGACTTCGGCGACCTTGACGTAGGAGATGGCCCCGGTCGAGACCTTGGCCACGGTGCCGTTGAGCCCCACTCCCCCGCGGCTCTTGATGATGACCCCGTCGACCCCGAAGGCATCGGCGGAGCGCAAAATCGCCCCAAGGTTATGTGGGTCCTCGATGCCGTCGAGCATCAAAAGCAGCGGCTCGGGCGAGCTGATCGAGGAAAGCAACTCCTCAAGCGTGAGGGTCGCGAAGTCATCGCAGATGGCCACAAAGCCCTGATGCGAGGGGTTTCTGGCCATCCGAGTCAATTCGCCTTCCTGGGCGAATTCGACTGGGATAGATCTTTTCCTTGCCTCGGTGACGATGCTGTCCTTTTCTAGCCTCGCAAGCGTCTTGACCTGCTTGGCCTTGCCAGACCTCACCGATTCGCGGACGGCGTTCTTGCCATAAATAATTATACTCATGTTTCGCCCCTTGCAAGGTAATCAGAACTCCGTCGAGACCTTGAGCTCGAGCGGTTTGATGGACATGCGCAGCTCATCGGCGAAGGCCGTGACTGAGTTTCGGCTGGCATAGGTTAGGCGCATCACCATCCTGATGGCGGAGTTCTCCTGATAGGTGATTAGCTCGGAGGAGTTGTCGCGGATGGAGATGCCGTACCGGCTGGCGATGAGCAGCACGTCTTTCATGACCGGGCGGTCGCTAGGCACCACCATGATGACGATCGGGTTCTTGCGGCTGGCGAAGGTCTCGAAGCGGCGCAGGGCCACCAAAGCCAATAGGCAGACCGCGGTCGAGATGGCGGCGATGACGAAGCTGCCGGTGCCGCAGGCGATGCCGATGGCCATCGAGACCCAAAGGGTGGTCGCGGTGGTGAGCCCCCTGACGGAGATGCCGTTCTTGACGATGGTCCCGGCGCCGAGGAAGCCGATGCCCGGGATGACCTGGGCGGCGAGTCGGGCGGGGTCGCGGGTGTAGTTGGTCACGTCGTCCCAATAGGTGAAGCCGTAGATGGAAATGATCATGATGATGCAGGAGCCAAGTGCGATGAGCAGGTGGGTCCTAAGCCCAGCGGCGTGCCCGTAGTACTCGCGCTCGAAGCCGATGATGCCGGAGAAAAGCACGGTGGCGACCAGGGACAGCAAAACCAGGCAGAGGTTACCGACGATCCCGCCGGAGAACATCGTCCCGAAGTCGGAATTGAACCAGCTTATGATGATGTCGTCTACCGTGTGCATGATGTTCCGTCAATTCATCCAGATGCCCATCTCGGTTAGCTTCCCGCGCAGCTCGTCGGCCTTGGCGAAGTCCTTGTTCGCCTTGGCGTCGAAATACTCGCGGTATAGCTGCTTTCCGATATTTTGGATGCAAGGATATTTTACATTCAGGCCGAGTATTTTTGAATAGTCCCGCAAAGCTGCGAAATCCGCCTTCAAAGGCTCGATATTTCCTTTGCAAGCGCGCAAATCGGCGTTGGATTGTTTGATTTTCGCGTAAAGGACGGTCAAGGCGTTCGGGGTGTTGAGGTCCTCGCAAAGCGGGGTGAGGAATTCGTCAAGGGAAGACGAAGGCAGGCTGCTCGGGTCGTCGACCCCGTTGGCTTGAAGATAGATGCCGAGGCTCCGGTAGGCGGCCTGCAGCCTCTCATAGCCCTTCTTGGCCTCGGCGATGGTGTCGGGCGTGAAGTTTAGCGGCGCCCGGTAATGGGCGGAGAGGACCATCATCCTGAAGGCCATCGCCCCGTATTCGGCGATCACGTCCTTGGCCAATAGCACATTGCCGAGCGACTTGCTCATCTTCTCGTTGTCGATGTTGATGAAGCCGTTGTGCAGCCAATAGGTCGCAAGGCCGTTGCCGTTATGGGCATAGCTTTGGGCGATCTCGTTCTCATGGTGTGGGAACTTCAGGTCGAATCCGCCGCCGTGGATGTCGATGTGCCCGTCGCGCGACTTGAAGATCGAGTCGATCATGACGCAGCACTCGGTATGCCAGCCAGGCCTCCCCTTCCCCCATGGGGAATCGAAGCGGATGCCGACCTCGGTCGCCTTCCAAAGGGCGAAGTCGAGGGGGCTCTCCTTCTTGGAATTGACCTCGATGCGGGCCCCGGAGAGCAAGGAATCGACCGAGTTGCCGCTTAGCTCGCCGTAATGGGGGACCGACGAGACCCGGAAATAGACGTCCCCGCCGACGACGTAGGCATGGCCGGAATCGACCAGATCCTTGACGTAGGCGATGATCTTGTCCATATAGGCGGTCGGGGTCGGGGTGATGTCGGGCTGCAGGCAGCCGAGCTCATCGATGAGGCCGCGGTATTCCTTGATGACCGATTCGGTCAGCTCCTTCTCGGAGATGCCTAGCTCCATCGCCCGGTTGATGATCTTGTCGTCGACATCGGTGTAGTTGGAGACATATGTCACCTTGTAGCCGAGGGCGAGCAATACTCGCCGGAGGAGATCGAAGACGATGGCTGGCCGGAAATTCCCGATGTGCGGGTGGTTGTAGACGGTCGGGCCGCAGACGTAGACGGCGACCTCGCCCGGGATCTCGGGGACGAAGGTCTCCATCTTCTGCCCCAGCGAATTGAATAGTCTGAGTTCCTTCATTGCTCACTCCTTCCCCAAAGCCACGCGGACGAGCTCCTTGGGCTTGGATATCACGTAGTCCGCCTTTTCAAGCAGGGCCTTCTTGTAGAAGCCATACCCCCACTTCACGAGGCAGCATTTTATATTGGCGTTGTGCGCGGTGTCGACATCGACGTAGGAATCCCCGACGAAGAGGGTGGTCCCCTTGTCCAGGTTATGGGCGTCGACGAAGCGGTTCACGATGATGGGGTCGGGCTTGACCGGCGAGTTCGGGGTCGACCCCCCGACATCGAGGAAGAAACCATGCCCGAATTGCGCATCAAGCAGCTGCTTTGCGAGCTTATCCGGCTTGTTGGTGGCGACCATGAGGGCCACCCCTTTGTCCTTTAGGAAGCGCAAAACCTCGGGCAATCCGTTATAGGGCTTGGTATGGAGGTTCTGCATCGATTCGTAAAACGGCAAATAGGCGGACTTAAGCTGCGCAAACGCGGCATAGTCGTCCCCAATTTCGCGCAAAGCCCGCTTAACGAGCATGTCGGTCCCATTGCCGATCAGCGTCTTTGACTCCTTAAGCGAATACGAATAGTCGTACCCGCACTGCTTCAATGCGGCATTGATCGCGGACCTGATGTCGATAAGGGTGTTTAGCAGCGTCCCGTCGAGATCGAAGATGATGGATTTGTACATAGAGTAAAAGGCCGACCTTGCGGCCGGCCCTATTATACAATGCCTACTTGGCTTTGACGGAAGGGAATGCCTCGCGCGAAGCGTTGTAGCTGGTGTGGAGCAGTTCCTCGGCGACCCCGCCGCAAGGCGATCCAAGGTAATCCTTGTACAGCCTTATGATGTCGGGGTTGTTGTGCGACTGGCGGATGGTCTTCTTCTCGTCGATGGAGTAAAGGACGTTGGCGCGCAGCTGCCGGTAGCGGTCGAGGATGTCGGCCCCCTGGTTGGGGATGAGGTTCGGCTTGACGAACGGCTGTCCGCCGCCGTTGATGCATCCGCCGGGGCAGCCCATGATCTCAATGAAGGCATAAGGCGACTTGCCCTCCCTTATCTGGTCGAGCAGCGGCTTGGCGGCTTTCATGCCGCTGGCGATGGCGACCTTGATCTTGGTGCCGGCGATGTCGATCTCGGCTTCCTTAAGCGACTTCTGCCCGCGGACCTCGAGGAATTCGATCTTGTCGTACTCCTTGCCGGTCAGCGTGTGGTAGGCGGTGCGCAGCGCGGCCTCCATGACCCCGCCGGTGACGCCGAAGATGGCGGCCGCCCCGGTGTACTCGCCGATCAAATCGTCGTCGAACTCCTCCTCTGGCAGCTCATCCCAGAGCAATCCGGCGCGCTTTATCATGACCGCGAGCTCGCGGGTGGTGAGCACGGCGTCGACGTCGGGCAACCCATTGACCGCGGCGTTCTGCGGCCGCTTGGCCTCATACTTCTTCGCGGTGCAGGGCATGATGGAGACGACGAATATGTCCTCCGGCTTGAGGCCGTGTTTGCTGGCGAAGTAGCTCTTGATGATGGCCCCTTCCATCTCGTGGGGCGACTTGCAGGTGCTGACGTTGGGAATGAGGTCGGAGTAGAAATACTCCATGTAGTTGATCCAGCCAGGCGAGCAGGATGTTATCTGAGGGAGGGTGCCGCCGGTCTTGATGCGGTTGAGCAGCTCATGGGCTTCCTCCATGATGGTCAGATCGGCCCCGAAGTTGGTGTCGAAGACGCGGTAGAAGCCAAGGCGGTGGAGGGCGGCGACCATCTTGCCGGTCCCGTTCTGCTCGCCGATCTTGTGGCCGAATTCCTCGGCGATGGCGGCCCGGATGGCCGGGGCGGTCTGCACGATGACGTACTTGCCCTGGTGCATGGCCTGGTCGACCTTGTCGATCTCGCGCTTTTCTGATAGCGCACCGGTCGGGCAGACCTCGATGCACTGGCCGCACTGGATGCAGGGGACGGAGGCGAACGACCGGTTCTCGGCCGGCCCCACTATCGTGTTGAACCCGCGCTTCTCGAACCCGAGGATGCCGATGCCCTGGGCCTCCTTGCACCTTTCGATGCAGCGGCCGCAGAGGATGCACTTGCTGGTGTCCCTGACCAAGCCGGGGGCGACGTCATCGTAGGTAGAGGGGGTGACCTCGCCTAGGAACTGGCCGCTCCTAGCCCCGGTGAGCGAGGCGACGTGGAGCAATTCGCACTGCCCGTTCTTGACGCAGGTCTGGCAGTCCTTGGAGTGGTTGGATAGCAATAGCTCGACCGAGGTGCGGCGGGCGTCGATGGCCATCGGCGAGCTGATCTTGATCACGAACCCCTTGTCGGCGGCGCATTCCGATACCGGGTAGACGCAGCTCGCGACGAGGCGCGACCCGCGGCTGGATGCAAGCTCGACCAAGCAGACGCGGCAGGAGGCCAGCGAGTTGTGGCCTTTGTTCCAGTAGCATAGCGAGGGGATGTTGTATCCGACTTTCCTCGCCGCCTCTAGGATGGTGAGGTCGGAAGGCACCTCGTAGAGATGGCCTTCGATGTTTATCTTGATGTTGTCCATTGTTATCCTCCCCTTATTCCTTGATTATGGCGTGGAAGCGGCAGCCAGACATGCATGAGCCGCACTTGATGCACTTGCTCTGGTCGATGACGTAGGGCTCCTTCCCCGGGACGCCGTGGATGCAGCTGACGGGGCAGTTTCTGGCGCAAAGCGAGCACTTCTTGCAAAGATTCGGGTCGATGACGTAGCGCATCAGCTTCTTGCAGACATGGGCCGGGCACTTCTTGTCGGCGACGTGGGCATGGTATTCCTCGGGGAAGTTGACCATGGTCGAGAGGATCGGGTTGGCCGCGGTCTGCCCAAGGGCGCACAGGGCGCCGTTCTTGATGACGGTGGCCAGGTACTTCATGTCGTCGAGGGTCTTCTCGGTCGCGGTGCCGTTGGTGACGCGGGTGAGCATCTCGAACAGCCTCTTGGTGCCGATGCGGCAGTGGCTGCACTTCCCGCAGGACTCGTTGCAGATGAAGTCCATGTAGAAGTGGGCGACGTCGACCATGCAGTTGTCCTCGTCCATGACGATGGCTCCGCCGGAGCCCATCATCGAGCCCTTGGCGACGAGCGAATCGTAGTCGATCGGGGTGTCGAGGTCCTTCTCGGTTAGGCAGCCGCCCGAGGGGCCGCCGGTCTGAATGGCCTTGAACTTCTTCCCGTTGGGGATGCCGCCGCCGATGTCGAATATCAGCGTCCGGAGGGTGGTGCCCATCGGCACCTCGACCAACCCAACGTTGTTTATCTTGCCGCCGAGGGCGAAGACCTTGGTGCCTTTGCTCTTCTCGGTGCCCATCTTGGCGAATTCGCTCGCCCCGACGCGGATGATGTAGGGGACGGTGGCCAGGGTCTCGACGTTGTTGACGCAGGTCGGCTTGCCCCATAGGCCCTTGATGGCCGGGAACGGCGGGCGGGGGCGAGGCATGCCGCGCTTGCCTTCGATGGAGTTGAGCAACGCGGTTTCCTCGCCGCAGACGAAGGCCCCGGCGCCAAGGCGGAGGTAGGCGCGGAAGCTGAAGCCGGTGCCGAGGATGTTGTCCCCGAGCAGCCCCACTTCCTCCATGTCCTTGATGGCGCGCTCAAGGCGCTCAACCGCGACCGGGTATTCGGCGCGGACGTAGAAATATCCTTTGCTGGCCCCGAAGGCGTAGCCGGCGATCATCATGCCCTCGATGACCTCGAAGGGGTTGCCCTCGAGTATCGAGCGGTCCATAAAAGCGCCCGGGTCGCCCTCATCGCCATTGCAGACGATGTACTTCTGGTCGGATTGCACGTTGGCGGCGAATTGCCACTTCCTGCCGGTGGGGAAGCCAGCCCCTCCACGGCCGCGGAGGCCGGAGGCGAGGACCTCGTCGATGACCTGCTGCGGGGTCATGGTGGTCAAGACCTTCTTCAATGCCTTGAAGCCATCGTAGCCCAGCGATTCCTCTAGCAGGTCGGGGTTGATCAGCGAGCAGCCGTGCAGGGCTACGCGGACTTGCTTCTTATAGAAGTTGATATCATCCTGCCTGACGACCTTCTCGTGGGTGACGGGGTCGACGTAAAGCAGGTTCTCGCAAACCTTGCCGCCGATCAAATCGTCCTCGACGATCTGCTTGACGTCGGATACCTTGACCGCGTGGTATAGGGTGTCTTCCGGGAATATCTTGACGAAGGGTCCCTGCGAGCAGAATCCGAAGCAGCCGACGTGGTTGACGGTCACCTTGTCCTGTATCCCATGGGCCTTGATCTCATCCTCGAGGGCCTTCTGGATGTCGACGGAGGCGTTGGCGATGCAGCCGGTCCCGCCGCAGACGACCACGGCGCGCTTGCCGTTGGTCCCCTTGATCTTGGCGTCGAACGCCTTAGTGCAGGAATCGATCTCCTTTTGAAGCGATTCCGGTGAGGTGATCCTGTCCATTAGTTGGCTTCCTCCTTCTTACGATACTCATCGATGATCATCCCGACCTGATCCGGGGTGACCTTCGGATAGACCTTGCCGTTGATGGTCATGGCCGGGGCAAGGGCGCAGGCGCCGATGCATCTGACGGCCTCGATGGTGAACAGCCCATCATCGGTGGTCTCGCCGGGGGCGATGCCCAAGAGGGCCGAGAATTTGTCGACGATGGCCTGGGAGTTCTTGACGTAGCAGGCGGTGCCAAGGCAGATGCCAAGCACGTATTTCCCTTTTGGCTTGAGGGAGAAGAACGAATAGAAGGTCACGACCCCGTAGATCTCGGCGACCGGGATGCCGGTCTTCCGGCTCACGATCTCCTGGACCTCCAGCGGGATGTATCCGTATTTCTTCTGGATGGCGGATAAGATCATCATCAAAGGAGATGGCTCATCCTTGTAGGAGTCGCATATCTGCTCGACTCCCTCTATCACTTCATGGCGGATTGGCATTTACTTACCTCCAAAAATCCGAAAGCAACGCCACTTATTTTAAAAAGCCGGCCTGCTATCTTCAAATAAAATCTAGAAAGCGATTACCGATATCTATTAAAATCGCGTTCGAAAAGCCTGATGTAAAGGGTTACATCAAAGATATCGGTAATCGAAAACTCAGTCCTTTTTGCCTTTGAAGGGAATCAAAGCCACGGCCAAGGCAAGCAAAAGCCCCACCACGGCCATGATTTCGCCGGCGGTGGCAATCCCGCTCGAGATATAGGTATCCAAGGCCCTGGCGATCTCCCCGCCGATCGTCCATAACCCTCCGACGGCAGCCAATAGGCAGGCAAACGCGAATAAGTACTTCTTCATGCCATCCTCCTTTTGCTTTCAAGGCAATGTTATTATAGTTCCCATGGGAAATTACGAATACAGCAAGGACACGACCGATCGCTTCCTAAACCTTTATCGGCAGCTGGAGACGATCCGCGACAACGACCAGTCGCTATATTCCTACTACAAGAAGAAATACTACGAGAAGTTTGAGGAATATCGGCAGATCAGGAATTACCTTAGCCACGAGGAATACGCCGGGGGCTACCCGGTCGCGGTGTCCTCAGCCGTCAATGCCGACCTTGAGGCCATCCTCATCAAGATGGGCAAGACCTGCTATGAGGTCTCGACCAAAGACGTCAAGGCCTTCAAAGAAACGGATTTGATCCTAAACGCCTATTATTCCTTCGCCAACCACGGGGTCACCTACATTCCGGTCATCGACGGCAAGAAACGCGTCAAAGGGGTCATAACCGCGGGGAAGCTATTGCAGATCGCCTCCAAAAGCAAAGCCGGATTGGAAGGGAAGATGGTTGGCGAATTCGATTCCTATTTCGATATTGAAAACCACACCAAACGGTTTCTTTTCCTCCCCAAGGACGAGCCGATGGCGACCGCGGAAAAGGAGTTCTCCTCCCTAGTCGGCGGCAAGCGCGTCGGGCTCATCATCGTGACCGAGCACGGGAAGGAAGACCAGGCCATGCTCGGAGTGATATCGATCTACGACGTGGTTAAGGAAGACATAAGGAAATAGCCATGGAAGAAAGCATCGTCTTGGAAGCAAAGAGGCTTACCAAACGCTTCCCTTTGTCTAGGAAGCAGCGCAAGGAAGCGGGATCAACCTCCCCTACTTTGACCGCGGTCGATGGCCTTTCCTTCAGCTTAAGGCGCGGCGAGATATTCGCGTTGCTCGGCCCAAACGGGGCTGGCAAAACCACGACGCTGAGGATGCTCGCGGGCTTGCTTAACCCGACCTCGGGGGAGATAAGTCTTTTCGGGCAGAGGCTATCCCGGGACAGCAACGAGCTCCGCGCGAGGATCGGCTTCCTGACGTCCGACCTCAAGCTCGACCCGTTCTTCACGCCCGATTACCTCTTCTGTTTCTATTCCAAGATGTATGGGCTGACCGACGAGCAGACGAGGGAAAGGAAGCAAAGGCTCTTCTCCTATTTCGGGATTGACAGCTTCGCCTTCGTCCGGATCGCCGACCTATCGACCGGCATGAAGCAGAAGGCGTCGCTGGCCATCTCGCTATGCAACGACCCCGACCTGGTGATATTCGACGAGCCCACCAACGGGCTCGACATATTGTCGGCCAAAGCGGTCGAGGATTACCTGCTGCATCTAAGGGAGCTTGGCAAGACCGTCATCATCTCGACCCACATCTTCTCGTTGATCGACAAGCTCGCCGACCGGGTCTGCATAATCCTAAAAGGCAAGAAGTCCTATGGAGGAGATATGGCCAGCATTAAGGAAGAAGGCGGGATCGAAAAGGTCTTCTTCTCCTGCTATGAGGAGGACGAAATATGAATTTTGGGCGCGTTTTTGCGGTCTTCAAGAAGGAAATGCGGCGTTTTTTCACCGATAAGCGGATGCTGGCGGCCCTATTCATGCCAGGCGTCCTCATCTTCGTGATATACATGGTCATGGGGAAGGTGGTGACCTCCCTTCTCGACGGATCGGGCGTTGAGAAAAACTATTCCTACCGCATCGCCATAAACGAGGATGAGGAAGGCGGGAAGTTTGTTCCGGTGCTCTTGTCCTACTTCGAGACGGTCGAGCAGGAAGAGCCGACCATCACCTATTACCCCAACGACGAGCTCGCCTCAATGAAGACAAGCCTGCGGGAGGACAAGATAGACTCTTTGCTCTTCTTCGCCTTTGACGAAGACGGGGCGCCAACTTCGATACAGGCTTATTACAATGGGGAATCCGAGGCCTCGGAAACCCTCTATTCGGTCATCCCCTCCCTCGTCGACCTTGCCTATAAGCCGTATTCGTTCAACGATGGCATCAACCCCAACCTAGGCGAAAAGAGCTACGCCAGCATATCGATAATGGGATTCGTCCTCCCGATGATAACCGTCTCGCTGCTATATTCTTCAGTAATCTCAATCTGCCCGGAATCGATCGCCGGGGAGAAGGAAAGGGGGACGCTGTTGTCGCTATTGGCGACGCCGATCAAGCCCCTGGAGCTAGCCTGCGGTAAGCTATTGGCCCTATCGCTGGTCGCATTGCTGTCCGGGTCATGGAACGCGGCCTGCACCTTGGCAAGCGCCCCGAACCTATTCGGCGGCACCGAATTGGGGATCTCCAGCGGCGGCTATGCCCTGTTCTTCTTCGCCATACTCTCATTGCTGCTGCTATTCGTGTCGATGGCGACCCTAATTTCCGCATTATCGAAGTCCACCAAGGAAGCCAATGGGTATTTGGGCCCGCTGACCGCGGTAATGATGGTCCTGGCGATAATCCCGAGCTTCGCCGACGTCAGCGGCCTCGGGTATGCCTTCGTGCCGTTTCTGGGGTCGGTGCAGTGCCTGAAGCTTATATCCAGCGGTTCATACGACCTGCTTTACTCCGGGATGAGCATATTGTCCAACCTGGTGCTAGCCGGCGTCTTCGCCGCGCTTACCTCGTTGTCGTTTAGGAGCGAAAGGATGGTCAGGGGCTAATAACGGTTTTCCTTGTCCTTTTTGACAAAGAGAAAATAGCAGCAAAGCCCTAGGGCCAAGCCGATTAGTAGAACAAAAAGCGCAACGTTGCTCCAAGAAGCGAAAGGAAGGGGCGACGTAAGTGAATCGTAATAAGAAGCGCTAGGCTGAATCGAATAATAATAGAACCCCTCTGGGCGCAATTTACCATAAACGTAAATCGCGTTGACTAGGTTTGAGAGATGGCATAATGCCAAAGGGTATAAAACAAGGCATAGAAAGGCTGGTGCCAGGCATTCGACAAAACTATATAGCAAACCTGTTAGGCAGAAGCAACTTCGCGTGCCGCCAAGATGCGAATTGATTTCTTTGCAACAACGCGAATATGGGGAATCGCCCCTAGAGGAGATCAGAACAAGCACCAAATAGGCCAAAAAGAAAATTGAGGAGAAGGAAAAGAACCAGTAGTTGTAGTTCCACCAGCTCCTTCCGTCACGAAGGTAATCAGTAGGCCCCACATCCCACATCTCTGCAAGGTTAAGAACGCTAGAAGAAGGAAGAGCCAAAGTTCCAGAAGACTGCGCATTTGAGGAAATGATCAGCAAATAGGCATTAAGCGAGACCTCAATCAACGAATTTTTCGATATGCCCGTGACCGGAAGCCTAGGTCCCGAGTCGCCAATCTTGATTGATCCTTCATAGTTGTTAGAAGGCAGGTTAAGGACATAACCTTCGTCAAAGACAAACTTAAATCCACGGTTTGGCAAACTATGGACGTATAGTTCATTAAAGCTTAGTGAAATGTCCGGGAAAAGAAAATCGCTTTCTATTTGCGAGTCGTCACCCATTAAAAAGCCTGGTCCAGACTCAAGCCAAGCCAAAGCGAAGTCTTTGGGCAGCAAAAGCAATTGCTTTTCGCTAAATTCGCCATAGTTGAAATAATCATAGATACGGCGATAAAGCGGAACGCTATCTGGCGCTTCGAGTTGAGAATAAGAAGAGAATTCTATTCCACATTTAAAAGTGCTGTTTTCAATCGAAAGACTTGATATTCCTTTGGGTATCGCTTGAAGGCCATCGGAACCATAGCAGATTGCGTTGCTCCCACTAGGCAAAGCCCCCACCGCTATGACGTTTTCGGAGGTAAGGCTCAAAATGGCATTCTCGGATATCTCCTTCGAAAGCTCTTCGGCTTTTCCAACTGTTATCTCGTTTTCGCCTTGGTAAATAGCGAAATCGAAAATATCAAACGGGTCTGAGGATAAAGAAACTTCTAAGGATTGATTTCGATCAAAACAGGTAAACGCACATCCTAAGCTAAAGAGGAAAACGCAGCAAAAAGAAAGCGCAAACCGAAGAAAAGAAATGAATGGCAAACTCTTGAAACGATACAAAAGCATCGCCTTGAGTATTTTTGACTTCTTAAAGACGTCTGGATTTAGGCACGAGTTTTCGCCTTGTTGCTTTGAAATCTGCTTGACTGTAACTGCCCCGCCTTCAAAGTTAATTAGCCAATCAGGCGTAAGCGAAGGGATGTTCGCGTCGTGGTTGATTAAAAAGACAACCCGCTCCTTCGAAAGCTCTTTAATATAGTAAGCGGCTATTTCCCGGCTCCTTTCATCCAAAGAGGAAAACGGCTCATCAAAAAAGTAGACCGGCTCTTCCTGATATGTGCAGAAAATGAACTCAGCCTTCTGCCTCTCTCCACCGCTCAATTCGATGATTGGATGGTCAAGGTATTTGCCAAAGCCCAACATGGCAACAAGCTTGTCGAGACGTTCATGCTTTATCGGGCCCAAGAGGAGCTTGATGTTCTTCTTAAGAGAATATTCCGGGAATAAGGTATTGTCTTGCCCGCAATAAGCAAACTGAGGAATATCGACCATCCCAGTGTCTGGGCTTTCGACACCGGTCAAAATCCTAAACAAAGTGGTCTTGCCGCATCCTGACTTCCCTTTGACCTCGACTAGCCCCGAATTAGCTTCTAAAGTCAACCCAGAAAACAGCAAACGATTGCCATATGTCTTCGAAACGTTTGAGAAAATCATGACGCAGGCATTTGCCAGAATTACGCTTGCGAATCAGCGAACACCATAAGAATATTCATAGTCCTCGGATGTATCTTTATGGCTTTCCCACCAATAGTTTTTATATTTGACGTTGCTCATTTTAATTTCAACATCAAAAAGAAATGAAAAATCGTTATTAGGCCCCGTTCCATCGTTGCATACTTCAAAAAGGTAATAACAATCCTGCGCTAAAGTCACTCTGCCCAAGTCTTCGTAATTATAGTTCCATTGGAGTTCCATGGCATCTGAAGATGACGTTTGCTTCGACCATTTTGGTTCAGGACCACTTATTGATGTCGAGTCAGAAACGATCAATGTATATCCAATCCCTGCGTTACCTGTAATCTTTAATCCTTTACCAATAGAGTAGTTAACCGAACCGCCAGCATTAAAGCTAACTTGATGCGAGGTAGTAGAAGTCATGGTAAATGTGAAATTGTCAGAAGAAGGCCAAGCCCCAATGAAATTCAACGTCGATGATTTGTAAGTTAAAGTGTTCGAGTTTCGCGCTTTAACGTGCACATACCCCTCGTCAAGATCATAAGCGCTGTCATACTTTTTGCCTTCAAATCTCTCGCCGTTTTTATTCGCAATATAGCCAGATGTAAACTCAACATGAATATGAGCCAAAAACAAATTGGAAACATCTGTGTATTCTGTTTGGTAAAAGTTTAAATCCCAATAGAAATATCCCGTATTATTTTGACTTACAAGCCGCCTTTCAGTAAAACCACCGGCATAGTCGAAACCTTGTATAACTGGATGGGATGATTTTGTCTCCTTCCTACCAATATTAGGGGTGAAGGAATAGCAATCATAGGGATGGGTGGCAAACCCTGCTCCTAAACTAGAAAAAGCTATTGCTAAAACCAAACTCAACTTATTCATGAACGCCTCCTTCTAAGTTGCTTGTTTTTATTATCTATAATCTTAGGCTTTTTCTTAACAATGGCAAGCAATAACTCATTTTCGCTTCATTTCGGTGAGTAAGAACTTGTCGTTTTTAGGTAGTAAATATAAAAATACAAGCGAAAAAATAAAGGCAGATGCCGCGAGAGTGCTTCCAACGATAAACAAGGAACCCGACAAAGAAAAGGAGATGAAATCAAGCGTTTGACCGACAATCGCATTATTTAAGAAAAGCTGGACAGACCATGCCGCAATAACGCCGAGCAACATACCAAAAAATATTCCTAAAGTCAGACCGATTAAAAACAGGCTCGCAGATGAAAAGAGAAGTCGCCTTCGACTATGTCCGATCGCCCGCAAAAAACTAAACCGTCGCTTATTGCTTCGGCAGTATGAATAAATAACGACAAAACTGAGTATCAACGATCCAGAAAAGCCAATATATCCAAGCATGTTCCAAGAAGACGAGTAAGAAAGCCCTTGGGTCAATGACTCTCCGTTAGAATCGCATAGGAAAATGCAATCGGAAGCGGACAAATAGAACCTATAACGGGAAGCAAGCGTCGATGGCGAAAGGCTTCTAAGGCAATCATTAATCACAATCGCGTCAGAGTCGGATTGAAACTTAGGGCTTCCTCCTCTAATGGCTGTGCATATCCCAATTGATGACGGCCCAAAGACATCCATTCCGACAAACGTGCCATAAAGTCGAGCTGCGGCCTTGGCAACGCTGTCTAGCCATTCAGTATCCCCGAAATCCTCATAAACCCCAACCGCTTTAAAAACCTCGCCGCCAATAGATGAGTTGAAAACAAGTCTGGAAGCAATCTCGTCAAAAGAAACATCAGTATCAATATTTCCGCCTATCGCCTCAAAAGTGGACAAAGATATGAGAATTTCATCTGATGATGAGGGAAATCTTCCAAAGAGCAGGCAACTATTTATGGAAGAAAGAGCGTCTTCATCAGGAAGGTAAAGGCAACCCCCCAAATACGAATGGTAATCCAATTCGCTTTGGCTGCCTTCTTTCCATTTGGCGCTTAAATTCAGATAATCGAAAGAACAAAGATTCACATCGGGGTTGCTTATGGCAAAGTCATTTAAATCGGATTCGCTGCAGACGATCATTGGGAGACTTTTATAAAGCTCCTCTTTGCCAAGATCGAAGATCCTTTCCTGCGTGAAAGAGCTGCCAAAAGTGAAAAAAACGGCCATGAGGCAATAGCAAAATGCCAAAATCGAAGCAAAAGAAGCAAAGATTCTTTTGCTGCCCTTAATGTTTCCAAATATCACCGGCCAAATTGAAGAAAAAACCGGCGCTTCCTTTTTCGCCGCTGAAGGCGATCCTTCTACTTCTTTTCCTTCTTTGACAGTTTTTAGCCTTCCGTGGTCAAGCAAAAGAACATAAGTTTCTTCTAGAGATTCAAGCGAACTATCCTCATGGGTGACGAATATCACTAAATGGCTTTTTGAAAGCTCTTCGATTCCTTTCTCGATATATCCGCGGCTTTCGTGGTCGAGGTTTGAGGTCACCTCGTCCAAAAGGATGATATCGTTGCTGAAATATAGGCAACGCCCAAACGCTAGTCTTTGTCTCTCTCCCGATGATAGGTCTTTGCCTAAGCTCTTCTCCACTCTCTCTAATCCAAGAAATTTCAATACTGACCTGGCTTTTTCAACATCACGCTCGTTTTTCTTAATGGCACAAAGTAAGTTCTCCAAACAAGTGTCGGAGCCAAAGACTATCGAATTCTGAGGGACGTAAGTTACATGCTTTTCAAAATAATCCGGAAGGCTTTTGCGATTAATTTCCTTTCCATCAAGCAAGATTGAGCCTTCAAAATCTTGGTCGTGGCCGGAGACGATTGAAAGCAATGTGCTTTTGCCAGAGCCATTCTCGCCTTTCAGCACATATAATCCAGGACACGAAAAGGAGAATGAAATCGAGGAAAGAATTTTCCTTTCTCCAAACGTTTTGCTCCTTATACTCAAATCAAGACGTTTCATAGATTTATATATTTTAGCCTCAAGGAAAACTTTTTGCTCAAACAAAAAGGCCGCCAATTAGGCGGCCCAATTCAAGAAACGGTTATTTATCCGACCAGCGGACGAGGGTGACCTCGGCGGAATCGCCGCGGCGGAGGCCAAGCTTGTAAGCCTTGGTGTACCCGCCTTTGCGGTCCTTCATCCTCGGGCCGATCTCGTTGAACAGCTTCTCGAGAGCGGTCTTGCCGTCCTTCCCGACGACGGTCGGGCGGACGACCTGGGCGGCGAGGCGGCGGGCGTGGAGGTCTCCGCGCTTGGCATAGGTGACTAGCCTATCAGCGAGCGACTTGAGCTCCTTGGTGACCCCGCTGGTGACCTTGACTTCCTCGTTGAGGATGAGGTCGGTCACGACGTTGCGGAGCATCGACTTGTTCTTCGAGGCGGTGTAGCCCGTCTTGAAGCGGACGCCGGCTTTGCCGTGGACGTTCTTTCTTCCTTGTGCAGCCATTTGTTATTCTCCTACGTAATCTTTGAAGTGGAGGCCGATGTTGGCGAGCTTCTCCTTAACTTCCTTAAGCGACTTCTTGCCGAGGTTGCGGACCTTCATCATCTCTTCCTCGCTCTTCTGAGTGAGTTCCATGACGGTGGAGATCCCGGCCCTCTTGAGGCAATTGTTGCTGCGGACGCTCAGATCGAGTTCCTCGATGAGCATCCCCTGGTATTTGTTCTCCTCGGGCTTGGTCTCGTCCTTGGTGATCTTGAAGTCCTTCACCTTCTCCTCGAGGGTGACGAACTGCGCGAAGTGGGCGACGAGCAGCTGGGCGGCCATCGCGACGGCCTCGTGCGGCTTGACCGATCCGTTGGTGGTCACCTCAAGGGTGAGGCAATCGAAGTCGGAATCGTGCAGGACGCGGGTCGGCTCGACGTGGAAGGCGACCTTCTCGATCGGCGAGTAGTTAGAATCGGTGGCGATGACGCCGACGGTGTCGATGCGCCTCTCGTTCTTGTTCTGCTCGGAGGTGACGTAGCCGCGGCCGTTGCCGACGAAGATGGTCATGTGCAGCTCGGCTCCCTCGTTGATCGTGGCGATCTCGAGGTCCGGGTTGATGACTTCCACCATCGAGGGGAGCGGAAGGTCGCCGGCGGTGAGGACCTTCGGTCCCTTGGCGTCGACTTCAATGCGCTTGAGCTCGGTGGTGTTCTCGTCGATCTTGAGGACGAGGTCCTTGAGGTTGAGTATGATCCCGGTCACATCGGGCTTGATGCCCTTAAGAGCGGTGAACTCGTGGGGCGCGCCTTCGATCTGGACGGCGACGACCGAGGCACCGGGGAGGGCGGAGAGGAGCACGCGACGCAGCGCGTTGCCGACCGTGATGCCGAATCCCCTCTCAAGAGGCTTTACGACGAAGCGGGCGAAGGTATCGGTTTCGTCCCCGTCTAAAGAGATGCTGACCGGCTCGAATGGGTTGGGGAGCTTGAGCTCCGGGGTCAAAGAGTCGGTTTGTTTCGCGTTTGCCATTTATTTACCTCCTGATGGTCAATGCGTTTGGTGGAGACTATCCACGAGGGCGCTTGGGCGGGCGGCAGCCGTTGTGCGGGATCGGGGTGGTGTCCTCGATGGTGAGGACCTGCAGTCCGACGGAGGCTAGGGCGCGGACGGCCGATTCGCGGCCGGCACCCGGGCCCTTCACTTCGACGTCGACCTGACGGAGGCCCTGGTCGTAGGCGACCTTAGCGGCGGCCTGCGAGGCGAGCTGAGCGGCGAACGGGGTCGATTTCTTGGCTCCCTTGTAGCCGAGCGCGCCGGCCGAGGACCAGGCGATCACGTTCCCCTGCGGGTCGGTGATGGTGACGATTGTGTTGTTGAAGGTGGCGTGGATATGAGCGACGCCCTTGGTGAAGGAGCGCTTTATCTTCTTCTTGCGGGCGGTGGTGGATTTGCCTTTGGCTTTGGTTGCAGTTGCCATTTTTAGTTTCCTCCTTACTTAGTCGCCTGCTTCTTGTTGGCGATGGTCTTCCTCTTACCCTTGCGGGTCCTGGCGTTGGTGCGGGTGCGCTGGCCACGGACCGGAAGGCCCTTCTTGTGGCGGATGCCACGGTAGCATCCGATTTCGGTGAGGCGCTTGATGTTGAGCGCGGTCTCGCGGCGGAGGTCGCCCTCGGTGTGGTATTTGGACACCTCGTTGCGGAGGGCAGTCAGCTGCTCGTCGGTCAGGTCCTTGGTCCTGATGTCGACGCTCACGCCGGTGGCCTCGCAGATCTTCTCGGCGGTCGAGGGGCCGATGCCGTAGATGTAGGTTAGAGAGACGACGATGCGCTTCTCGTTGGGGATATCAACCCCGACTATACGTGCCATTTTGTTCTAATTCCTTTCTTGCTTAGCCCTGACGCTGCTTATGCTTGGGGTTGGAGCAGATGACCATGACTTTGCCATGGCGCCGAATCACTTTGCACTTGTCGCAGATCGGCTTGACGGACGGTCTTACTTTCATTGTTTTCTCCTTTTAGTTCCGATGGCGGAACGTTATGCGCCCACGTGTTAAATCGTAAGGTGAGAATTGGACCGTGACCCGATCGCCGGGGAGAATGCGGATGTAATTCATCCGGATTTTGCCCGAAACGCAGGCTTGGACCACGGCTCCGTTGGCGAGTTTCACCTTGAAGTTGGTGCCCGGAAGGCACTCAAGTACGGTCGCCTCGACTTCGATGCAGTCTTCTTTGCTCAAACGTCTCTCCTCCTTTCGCTAAAGCTTGGTGAGTATCTCGTAGCCATCGTCGGTGACGGCGATGGTGTTCTCGTAGTGGCTGGTGAGCTTCCCGTCTTTGGCCACCACCGTCCAGCCGTCCTTGAGGACGCGGACGTGGTTGGAACCCTCGAAGATCATCGGCTCGATGCAGATGGTCATGCCCTTCTGCAGCACGGGCCCGGTCCCGGGGGTGCCATAGCAGGGGACGTAGGGGTCCTCGTGCATCGATGTGCCGATGCCGTGACCGGTATATTCCCTGGCGACCGAGCACCCGTATTTGCGGGCGGTGGCCTCGATCGCGTGCCCGATGTCGCCTAGGTGGACGCCCGGGCGAACGAGCTTGACGGATTCCTCGAAGCATTCCTTCGCGATGTCGATCATCCTTAGCGCCCTCTGGCTGCAGATGCCGACTGGGAAGGTGCGGCAGGCATCGCCGACGTAGCCATCCAAGGTGGCGCACAGGTCGAGGGAGACGATGTCCCCGTCGTGGAGCACCTTCTTGGAGGATGGGATGCCATGCAGTATCACCTCGTTTACCGAGGCGCAGATGGAGGCGGGGTAGCCGTAGTACCCGAGCTCGGAGGGGATGGCCCCTTCGCCCCGGATGACCTTCTCGGCGGCGTCATTGAGCTCGAGGGTGGTGACCCCTGGCTTGACCAGCGGCCCCACTTCCTCGAACACTTTGGCGACCACCCTTCCGGCGGCCCGCATCTTCTCTATCTCGCGCGGAGATTTGATTATTATCACTTAAGCTCCTCTAGCTTGGCGGAGATCGCCTGGCTAAGTTCTTCAAGCGGCTTGGTGCCGTCGAAGCTCACGTAGAGGCCCTTCCCCTTGTAGAAGTCGATGAGGGGCTGGGTTTGCTTGTAGTAGTTGTCGAGCCTCGTCTTGAATGAGGCGGCGTTGTCGTCCTTGCGCTGGATGAGCTCGGCGCCGCAGCGATCGCAGATGCCATCGACCTTGGGTTTCATGGTATCCACGTGGTAGCTGGCCCCGCACTTGGGGCAGACGCGGCGTCCGGAGATGCGGCGGATCAGCTCCTGCGGAGGGACATCGAGGTCGATGACGCAGGTGACCGGCCTACCGATCTCAATGCCCATCTTCTGCAGGGCTTCGGCCTGCGGGATGGTGCGCGGGAAGCCATCTAGGAGGTAGCCGTCCTTGCAATCATCCTGGGAGAGGCGTTCCTTGACCAGCGCGCAGGTGACGTCGTCGGGGACTAGGTCGCCCCGGGCGATGATGGCCTGGGCCTGAAGCCCAAGCGGCGTCTTCTTGGCGATGGCCTCGCGGAACATATCCCCGGTGGAGATATGCGGGAGGCGGAACTCGTCTTCTAGGCGGGTGGCCTGGGTGCCTTTGCCGGCTCCCGGGGGACCCATTAGGATGATGTTTAGCATATTAGGCATTTCCTCCTGAAACTTCCTCGAACGATTTGCCGGCGAGCAAGCCGTCGATCTGGTTGTTGAGCTCGATGCAGACGCCGACGATGATGATCATCCCGGTGCCGCCGATGGCGAGGCTCGAGTCGTTCCCGAACACCCCGGATAGGACCAGGATGAGCGGGAGGGCGCTGATGGCCGCTAATGAGATGGCGCCGATGCAGGTTACCCTGTTTAGCACCTTCCCGACGTAGCGGGCGGTCTCCTTGCCCGGACGGATGCCGGGGATGAAGGAGCCGTTGCGCTGGAAGTTCTCGCTTAGCTGCTCCGGATCGATCTGCATCTGGGCGTAGAAGAAGGTGAAGACGACGATGAGGAAGATGTATATCAGCAATCCCCAGGGCATCCCCCACGTCTCCCCGTTGAACCAGGGCATCGGGTACATCTCCGAGTAGTTGAAGATGGTGAGCCAGCTGGCCTGCCCAGCATCAGCTGAGATGAAGCTCGCGATGACCGAAGGGGCCATCATGATGGAAGAGGCGAATATTACTGGTATGACGCCTGCGCTGTTGACCTTGATAGGCAAATAGGAGGCGCGGGACATCGAGGCGTTCGGGCCCGACTTGCCGGCGTGCTGCACCGGTATCTTGCGGCGGCTCATCTCGAAGAAGACGACGCCGGCCACGATCAGGACGAAGGCCAGGATGTATAAGGCGAATTGGAACGCGCCCGTGATGAGGGCGGTCGAGCCGTGGTCGAGGTTGCTGCTGACCCATTTGGTCCACGCGGTGGATATCTGGATAGGCAGCGAGCGGACGCAGCCGGCGAAGATGATGACGGAGATGCCGTTCCCGAGCCCCTTCTCGGTTATCTGGTCGCCCAGCCACATTGTGAGCATCGCCCCGGCCAGAAGCACGGTGACGATGTAGGCGTAGGTCCAGAAGGAATCCTCCAGCGTCAATGAGATGTAGGAGTTGTTCTGCATCGTCATGATGATCCCGTAGGCCTGCACCGCCCCGAGGAGGAGGGTGAGGTAGCGGGTCGCCATCTCGATCTTCTTCCTGCCGTATTGGCCTTGCTTGGATAGCTCGGTCAGGGCCGGAAGAACATCCTTTGAGAGCAACTGGATGATGATTTGGGCGGTAATGTAGGGGGAGACGCCTAACGCGAACACGGAGAAGTTCGATAAGGCACCGCCTCCGAGCAGATCCATCATGGCGATGGCGTTGCCGGAATTCATGGCATCGTTTAGTTCATCGCCGACGGATACGCCCGGAACAGTTATAGCCGCCCCGATTCTGATGACGAACAATATCATGACCGTGAAGAATATGCGGCCGACGATATCCTTGTTTTTGAAGATCGAGACGAACTTTTTCATTATTCGATGACCTTAGCCTCTCCGCCCTTCTCCTCGATGGCCTTCTTGGCCGAGGCGGAGAACGCCTTGGCTTCGACGACTAGCTTCTTGGAAAGGCTGCCTTTCCCGAGGATTTTAACACCATCGAACTCTTTCTTGATGATGTTCTTTTCGCGGAGGGCGGCGGCGTTGACGGTCGAGCCGTCCTTGAAGGCGTTGAGCTTGTCGAGGTTGACCGCCACGTAGACGATGCGGCGGTTCTTGTGCGACTTGCGGAAGCCGAACTTCGGAAGACGGCGGGCGATCGGGGTCTGGCCACCTTCGTAGCCGTTCTTCTTGGTGTGGGAGTGGGCTCCCTGACCTTTGGTCCCCTTGCCGGCGGTCTTGCCGTTGCCGGTGCCGCGGCCCCTGCCCTTGCGGAAGGAGTCGGTCCTAGCTCCGGCGGCGTTTTGCAAACTCGATAGGGATGACATTTTTACTTATCTCCTTTCGGCGCTTTGTCGTCGTGGCCTTTGGCGATCTTGCGGGCGCGAAGCTCCTCTTCGGTCTTCAGGCCCCTGAGCACCATGACCTTCTCGTAGCGCTTCAGGCTCTTCAGCCCGGCGTCGGTGGCCCTGATGACGTTGATCGGGGCGCGCGAGCCGTAGACTTTGGAGACTAGGTTCTTGACGCCGGCGAGCTCAACGATGGCGCGGACCGGTCCGCCGGCGACGACGCCGGTGCCCGGGCGGGCGGGCTTCAGGACGACCTTGGTCGACCCATAGACGCCTTCGACGTCATGGGCGATGGTCCCATTGGCGTTGATCTCGATGGTGGTCATCTGCTTCCTGGCCTTGGCGAGGGCCTTCTTGATGGCATCGGGGACCTCTGAGGATTTGCAGAGGGCGAAGCCGTACTTGCCCTTGCCATCGCCGACGACGGCGAGGGCCGAGAAGCGGACGTGCTTGCCGCCTTGGACGGTCTTGGAGACGCGGTTGATCTTGACCACCCTCTCGGAGTAGTCATCGACGTTGCGGCGATATCCGCCGCGGCCGCCGCGCCTTTCCTGCGGACGTCCCTTGCGGTTCCCGTATTTCCTATCCCCGGGGCGGGCAGCGCTGGCCGAGCCATGGGGCTCATATCCAGAGGTGGCTTCGGAGGAGGTTTCTTCGTTCTCCGCGGTTTCCGCGGCGATGTTCTTTTCTTCTTCCATTTTCTGTCTCCTTAGAACTTGAGCCCGTTCTCCCTGGCCGCTTCGGCGAGGGCAGCCACGCGGCCGTGGTAGATGTAACCGCCGCGGTCGAACACGACTTCCTCAATGCCTTTGGCGAGGGCTTTCTTGGCGAGGTCTTCGCCGACTTTGGCAGCCGCTTCGCAGTTGCCGCCGTTGGCGAGCTTCAGCTGGGTGGACGAGGACGAGGCTAGGGTGATTCCCTTCTCGTCGTCTATTATCTGCGCTTCGATGTGCTTGTTGGAGCGGAAGACGCATAGACGTGGCTTGGATGAAGTGCCGTGGACCTTCTCGCGCACACGGAGGTGGCGACGGACGCGGACGCTGTTTCTGCTTTCTTTTGCGATCATGACTTACACGCTCCTTTACTTCTTGCCGCCGGCGGAGGCGCGCTTGCCTTCCTTGCGGATTATGACCTCACCCTTGTACTTGATGCCCTTTCCGCCATACGGCTCAGGACGCTTGGTGTCATGGATGAGGGCGGCGGTCTGGCCGACCTTCTGCTTGTCGATGCCCTCGACGACGATGTGGGTCTCGTCCGGAGTGGTCACCTTGACGCCCTCGAGGGGGTGCAGGACGACTTCGTGGGAGAACCCGACGTTGAGGACCAGGTCGGTGCCGCGCATGGCGCAGCGGTAGCCGATGCCGGAGATCTCGAGCTCCTTCTTGAAGCCCTCGGAGACCCCGACGACGGCATTGTGCAGGTTTGCCCTGGTGGTTCCGTGCATCTCGAGGTCTTTCTGTTCCTCTCCAGCGCGGTGGCAGAGCAACTCGCCGTCTTTGACCTCGACGCTGACGTTGGCCGGGATGGCAACGCTTAATTCGCCTTTGGCTCCTTTGACGACGACTTCCCCGTCTTTGACTTCAACGGAGACGCCAGAAGGAAGGACTACGGGTTTGAATCCGATACGTGACATTTTCTTTCCTCCTTATTACCAGATGTAGCAGAGGACTTCCCCGCCGACGTGGGCCTTGCGGGCCTCCTTGTCGGTGAGCAGTCCGTTGGGGGTGGATACGATGGCGATTCCAAGGCCCTTGAGGACGCTTGGGATCTTGTCGGCCTCGGCGTACCTGCGGAGGCCAGGCTTGGAGACGCGCTTCAGCCCAGTGATGACGCGCTCCCCGGTGGAGGAGTACTTGAGGGCGATGGTGAGCGTCTTCTTGCCGGAATTGTCCTCGACTTGGAACGATTCGATGAATCCTTCCTTCTTGAGGATCTCGGCGATCCCTTCCTTCATTTTGGAAGAGGGGAGGGAGACCGCCTCGTAGCGCAACTTGTTCGCGTTGCGGATGCGAGTGAGCATATCAGCGATTGGATCTGCGTTCATTTTCTCTCTCCTTTCCTTTACCAGCTGGCCTTCTTCATGCCCGGGATCTCGCCCTTGTAGGCGAGCTCGCGGAGGCAGATGCGGCATAGCCCGAAGCGGCGGATGACGCCGTGGGGACGGCCGCAGCGCTTGCAACGGGTGTAGGCGCGGGTAGAGAACTTCGGGGTCCGCTGCTCTTTTATGATCAAGCTTTTCTTAGCCATTGTTGAAGCTCCTTATTTCCTGAAGGGCATGCCGAGCTTCTCGAGCAGGGATGCCGCCTCCTTGTCGGTGCGGGCGGTGGTGACGATGACGACGTCCATGCCGCGGACCTTGGCGATCTTATCGTAGTCGATCTCCGGGAAGATCAGCTGCTCCTTGACGCCGAGGGTGTAGTTTCCGTGCCCGTCGAAGGCGTTCCGGCTCACGCCGCGGAAGTCGCGGACGCGGGGGAGGGCGATCGAGACGAGCTTGTCGAGGAACTCATACATCCTGACGCCGCGGAGGGTGACCTTGCACCCGATGGCCTGGCCCTCGCGGACCTTGAAGGTCGCGATGGACTTCTTGGCCTTGGTGACGACCGGCTTCTGTCCGGAGATGATGGTGAGGTCGTTGACCGCGTCATCTAGGGCCTTGGCGTTGGCGGTTGCGTCGCCGACGCCGATGTTGATGACGATCTTCTCAAGGCGCGGGGCCTGCATGATGGTCGTGTAGCCGAACTCCTTGACCAAGGCGGGGACGATCTCGTCCTTGTACTTGGCCTGGAGGCGGTTGACGTACTTGCCTTCGGAGGCAGCTTCGGGGGCCGCCTTGACGGCTTTTTTCTTAGTTTCTGCCATTTTGGCTTCCTCCTTACTTATCTAGCGGCTCGCCGGACTTGGCCAGGCGAACCTTCTTGCCGTTGACCACGCCCATGTGGACGCGGGTCGGCTTCTTGGTCTTGGGATCGATGAGGGCGACGTTGGACGCATCGAAGGGCACATAGACCTCGACGACCGATCCCTCGGGGACGGCCTGAGTCGGCTTCTTGTGCTTCTTGTGGACGTTGACTCCCTCAACGACGACTTTGTTCAGCTTCGGGTAGACCCTCTGAACGGTCCCCTCCTTGCCTTTGTCGGCGCCGGAGATGACGATGACTTTATCACCTTTTTTGATGTTCATATCCCTTCTCCTTATAGCACCTCGATGGCGAGCGAGATGATCTTCATGTATCCGCGGTCGCGGAGCTCACGGGCGACAGGCCCGAAGACGCGGGTCCCGATGGGGTTGCCGTCGTTGTCGATCAAGACGATGGCATTGTCGTCGAAGGCGATGGTCGAGCCGTCCTTGCGCTGCACGGGGTGCTTGACGCGGACGATGACGCCCTTGACGACGTCGCTCTTCTTGACCTTCCCGTTGGGGATGGCATCCTTGACGGCGCATAGCACGACGTCGCCGATGGAAGAGGTCTTGCGGTGGGATCCGCCATAGAGGCGGAAGACCCTGACGGAGCGGGCGCCGGAGTTGTCGGCGACCACAAGGTTGGTTTCGTTGTGGATCATTATTCGCCCTCCTTGGCTTCCGCTTCAGGGGCGACCTCGGCGGCCGAACCCTCGCTGGCCTCCAGCGCTTCCTCCGCTTCCGCGGCGGTCTGGGCTAGAGTGGCGTGCTTGTCGACGCTGACGAGGCGGTACCTCTTCAGCTTGGAAAGCGGGCGGCAGGCCATGATGGTGACGGTGTCGCCGACGGCGGCCTCGTTGTTCTCATCATGGGCGTAGTACTTCTTAGAGTAGCCAACGCGCTTCTGATAGATGGGGTCATTGCGCTCGGTGGAGACGGTGACGACGATCGTCTTGCTCATCTTCACGGATGTGACGACGCCCTGGACAGTGGTCCGATGATTTCTTTCCATATCCTGTTCTCCTTCTCTACTTGGCGATGCCAAGCGCCTTCTGACGCTTGACGGTCTCGGCTTTGGCGAGGTCCTTCCTGACTAGGCGGACCTGCTCGCCATGCTCTAGTTGCCCCACCGCCTTCTTGCGGCGAAGCTCGAAGAGCTCTTCCTTGAGCTCGTATATCTTCCTGTCGAGCTCTTCCGAGGTAAGTTCGCGGAATTCTTTGGCTTCCATTACTTGGCCTCCTTGGTCTCGGCTGCATCCGGGGTGGCAGCGGCATCGTTGCCGGTGTCAGCCACGGTCTCGACCTTGATCTGGTCCTCGGCCTCAATGGCCTCTAGCGAGGACTCGTGGGCCTCTTCCATCTTGAGGAGTTCCTCATTGGAGAGGGCCTTGGTGCGCTTGACGACTTTGGTCTTGACCGGGAGTTTGTATCCGGCAAGCTGAAGGGCGCGCTGCGCCTTGGCGGGGTCGATTCCGCCGATCTCGAACATGACCATTCCCTTCTTGACGACGGCCACCCAGCCTTCGGGGGAGCCTTTGCCGGAACCCATTCGGACTTCGGCGGGCTTCTTGGTCTTGGCTAGATGCGGGAAGATCCTGATCCAGACCTTGCCAGCGCGGTCGGTGTAGCGTGCGAGCACGATACGGGCGGCCTCGATCTGGTGGTCGGTGATGTAGTTGCCCTCTAGGGCGGCTAGTCCGTACTCTCCGAATTCGACGGAGGTTCCGGCCTTGGCGCGGCCCTCGTACTTAAGCCCGTGGGGGCGACGGTATTTAACGCGCTTTGGTTGCAGCATTGTTCATGCCTCCTTTGGGGGCCGGGCGACGGCGATCGCCGTGGCTAGGACGGGAATCGCGCGGGGCGGGCTCGTTGACTTCTTCGGTGCCGATCTTCGATAGGGAGCGGCAGATCCACACCTTGACGCCGATGCGGCCGTAGGTGGTGGCGGCGTCGACGTGGGCGAAGTCGATGTCGGCGCGGATGGTGTGCAGGGGGACGACGCCCTCCTTGTAGCCTTCGGTCCTGGCGATCTCAGCGCCTCCGAGACGGCCGGAGCACTGGATCTTGCATCCCTTGGCGCCGGCTTTCCTCATGCGCTGGATGGCCTTCTTCATGGTGGAGCGGAAGGCGGCGCGGTTCTCTAGCTCGCCGGCGACCCACTTCGCGATGAGGGTGGCATCTAGGTCGGGGTTAAGGACCTCGACGACGTTGAGCGAGAGCTTGTCCTTCTCGGTGTCGACGTTGAGGAGCTTGGTCAGCTCGCCGCGGAGGCGGGCGACGTTGGTGCCATCTTGCCCTAGCACCTCGCCCGGGCGGGCAACATAGACCTTGACGGTGATGTTGTGGCCCTTATCGGTCTTGACGCGGCCGATGACGATGTGGGAGAGGGCGGCGGTCTTCAGTTCCTTGTCGAGGTAGCGGCGGATCTTGATGTCCTCGATGAGGAAGGAGGAGAAATCCGCCTTGGAAGCGAACCATTTGGAATTCCAGTCGCGGTTGACGCCGATGCGCATTCCGACTGCATTGACTTTGTGTCCCATGTTCCTTACTTCCTTTCGGCAACGACCACGGTTAGGTTGGCGTTGCGCTTGATGATGGGCGAGGCAGAGCCTTTGGCCCGCGGGATGAACCGCTTGATCTTGAGGCCATCCGAGACCTGGATCTCGGCGACGTAGAGCAAGCTGGCTTCCATCTCGAAGTTGTTGGTCGCGTTGGCAGCGGCGCTCTTGATGGCCTTGGCCACCGGGGTCGCGGCGACGCGGTTGGTGCGGGCTAGGATGCCGAGGGCATCGGAGACCGACTTGCCCCTGACGAGGTCGGCGACGAGCCTGACCTTGCGCGGGGTGATGCGGATGTCGCGGACGAAGCAGCGGGCGCTGGTCGGTTTGGCTTTCTGCTCAACCGGCTCGGCTTTCGCGGCCTCTTTGGCGGCTTTCTTGGCAACCTTGGCCTCAGCCTTGGCGGCCTTGGCGGCGGCTTTGGCTTCCTTCTTGGTGGCCGGGGCGGCGGGGGTGGCGACCTCTTCGGCCTTCACCTCTTCCTTGACCTCGGGCTTGCTGGCCTTGGTGGTCTTCTTCGCAGCGGTCTTGGTGGACTTGGCTGCGGTCTTGGTCGCGGTTTTCTTCGCGGGGGCCTTCTTCACGGTCTTCTTTTCTTCGTTAGCCATGTTCTAGGACTCCTTATTTCTTAGCGGCCTGGTCGCCGGCGTTGTTGCCATGGTGGCCCGGGAAGGTCCGGGTCGGGGCGAACTCGCCTAGCTTGTGGCCGACCATATCCTCAGTCACGTACACGGTGATGTGCTCGTGGCCGTTGTAGACGGCGAAGGTCTGCTCGACGAAGGCGGGATAGATTGTCGAGCGGCGAGACCAAGTCTTGATGATCTCTTTCTTCCCGGAAGCGCGGAGAGCTTCGACCTTCTTGAGAAGGTACTCATCCACGAACGGGGCTTTCTTAAGCGAACGAGACATGTTCTATCTCCTCCTTACTTCTTATCCGACTTGCGCCTGATGATGAGGCGGGTCGAGTTCTTCTTGACGTGGCGGGTCTTGACGCCTTGGGTGCGCTTGCCCCACGGGGAGCGCGGCGCATCGCGTCCGACGGGGCATTTGCCCTCGCCGCCGCCGTGCGGGTGGTCGTTCGGGTTCATGGCCGAGCCGCGGACGGTCGGGCGAACGCCCTTCCAGCGGGACTTGCCGGCTTTGCCCATGTTGATTAGGTTGAAGTCCTCGTTGCCGACGACGCCGATGGTGGCGCGGCAGTTCTTGAGGAGCTTCCTCATCTCGGTCGAGGCGAGGCGGACGATGACGTAGTTGCCATCGAGGCCGAGCACCTGAGCGGAGGTGCCGGCGGCGCGGCACATCTGAGCGCCTTTGCCCGGCTGCAGCTCGAGGTTGTGGACGAAGGTACCTTCGGGGATGTTCTGCAGTTCGCAGCAGTTGCCGACCTTGATGTCGGTGGCGGCCCCGGAGACGACCTGGTCGCCGACCTTCAGGCCCTTCGGCTCGATGATGTAGCTCTTGACTCCATCAGCGTAGCAGATGAGCGCGATGTTGGCGTTGCGGTTGGGATCGTACTCGATCGCCTTCACGGTCGCGGGGATGTCGTCCTTGCGGCGGCGGAAGTCGATGATGCGGTAACGGTTCTTGTTCCCACCGCCGATGTGGCGGCAGGTGATCTTGCCCTGATTGTTGCGCCCGCCGGTGTGCTTCTTGGGGGCGAGCAACGATTTTTCAGGAGCAGATTTGGTGATGTCCTCGAAGGTCGAGTTCGTCATGGAACGACGGCTCTTGGTATAAGGACGATAGGTTCTGATAGCCATTTCTTTTCTCCTATATTGGACTCTTCCCTATATATCTTTATTTATATAGGTGGTGGTTTCCTACTCCTTGAACAGGTCGATGGCTTCCCCTTCGGCGATGGTCACAACGGCTTTCTTGTAGCCGGAGATGGTGCCTTTGTAGCGGGAGCCGCGGGTGGTGGTCTTAGCCCTCTGGTTGATGACCTTGACGTCGGTGACCTTGACCTTGAAGATGCGCTGGAAGGCATCCTTGATCTCGATCTTGTTGGCGCCATCGGCAACCTTGACGGTGACCTTGTTGGCGTTCTGCATCAAGGCCATGGTCTTCTCGGTGATGTGGGGGGCGTCGATGACTTCGTAGTCGTGATGGGTCGGGGCGGCGAACTTCTTCGCTTCCGGCTTCTCGGCTTTGATCTTTTCGTCTGCCATATTACTTCAGTGCCTCCTCGATTTTCTTGATGTCGTCTTTGGAAACGACGAGGTTGTCGCAATTCAAGACGTCATAGACGGAGATGTTCCAGGTCTCGGCCAACTCGACCGAGGCGATGTTCCGGGCGGAGAGGACGAGGTTGTCGTTGCCTTCCCCGACGACGACTAGGGTCTTGCCCTCGGCCTTGATGGCCTGAAGGGCGGTGGCGAAGTCCTTGGTGGAAGCCTTGTCTAGAGCAAGGGAGTCGACGACGATCAGGCCGTGCCCCACTTTCTCAGACAGCACGCCGCGGAGGGCGAGGCTGTGAGCTTTCTTGTTCTGGGATAGCTTGTAGTTCTGCATCCCATCGGGTCCGAAGACGGTTCCGCCTCCGACCCAGATCGGCGACTTGCAGTCACCGGCGCGGGCGCGGCCGGTGCCCTTCTGGCGCCAGGGCTTCTTGTTGGTGCCATGGACCTCATGGCGCTTCTTGGTCTTCGCGGTGGCTTGGCGAAGGTTGGCCTGGTAGACGGTGACGGCGTCCTTGATGACCTGAGGGTTGCTCTTGACGGCGAACACCGAGGCGGAGACTTCGATCTCGCCGGCGTCCTCGCCTTTGAGATTGACCACCTTCAAGCTGAGTTTCTTTTCAGCCATGGTTTATTCTCCTTTCTTCTCGAGGCTAACCAGCGGCTTGACCTCGGGGGTTTTGAACTGCTTCCGGATGGGCGAGCGGAGCATGACGATCGCCTTCTTCGGTCCGGGGAGGCCGCCCTTGACTAGGATGTAGCCCTTCTCCGGGTTGGACTCGATGATGGTGCAGTTCTGAACGGTGCACTGCTCGGGTCCCCAGTGGCCGGACATCTTCTTGCCCGGGATGACGCGGTTGTTGTCACGTCCGTTGTTGGCGAGGGAGCCGATCTGGCGGTGATAGCCGGAGCCGTGTCCCTTCGGGCCGATGTGGTGGTGGTACTTCTTGATGGTGCCGGAGTATCCGTGGCCCTTGTTGTGGCCGATGACATCGCAGACCTCGCCGGTCTTGAAGATGTCGCAGGTGATGGTCTCTCCAACGTTCTTGGAGTAGATCTCGTCGCCCTTTAGCTCATATAGGTGTTCCTTGGTGGCGACGCCGGCCTTCTTGTAGATGCCCTTCTCGGCCTTGTTGAGGCGGCGCTCGGCCTTGTCCTCATAGCCGACCTGGATGGCTTCGTATCCGTCCTTCTCGATGGTCTTCTTGGCGACCACGACGTTTGGAAGGACTTCCACGACGGTGACCGGGTACATGGTCCCGTCGGCGGCGAAGACCTCGGTCATGCCCATTTTCCTTCCGATTATGGATTTCATTGATCAGGTCCTCCTTATAACTTGATGTCAATCTCGACGCCGCTGGGGAGATCGAGGTTCCTTAGCGCATCGATGGTCCCTTTCTGCGGGTGGGTGATGTAGATCAGCCTCTTGTGGGTGCGGATCTCGAACTGCTCACGCGAATCCTTGTATTTGAAGGTAGCGCGCAAGATGGTGTAGACCTGCTTCTCGGTCGGCAAGGGGATTGGGCCCTTAACGCCGGCTCCGGTTTTCTCGGCAACGTTCAGGATCTTCTCAACGCAGAGGTCGAGGAGCTTGTGATCGTAGGCGAGCAAGCGAACACGGATCGCTTTTTCTTTTGCCATGAATGTTCCTCCTATGACTTTTTCAGGCTTCTGAGCGTCTGCTCTAGGCGAATTCCCCGACCACCCAATCATGACAACGCCTGTAGGTGTGTCGGCAACCTCGTCCTTCGTCGCAAGCGCCAGCGTGTACAAGAATACGCGCGAGGGCATGAGAGGTCAACACGAAAATCGAAAAATATTTCCATCAAATCTGAATTTTTGGCAAATCGGAGCCAAATGGTCAAAAAATGGTCCGATGCCATCGAACCATTTTCAATTTGTTGTGCGTCGTGCACAAATTATTTATTTTTTATTGGCTAAATTTTCTTTTTCTGCCGGCGATTCCGAGCAGGAATTCCGCTGCCTTTGCTCGGCCTCTAACAAACTGGACCGGCAGCCGCAGTAAAGCTGGTTGTAGAGCCCATAGTGGATTCTCATTTCCCTGCCGATGTCGATGCCATTGTTGTGTTTGAAATCCGAATATAGGTATTTGACCTTCGGGTGCTTCGCGGAAAGCTCTCGCCCTATTGCATTCAGGGCCTCAGAGCTTTTTTGGCGCGATATCGTCATTACGGTCGTGAAATAGTCGAAGTCGTTGTCCTCGGCGTACTGGTAGGCCAGCTCCATTCGGTAACGGTAGCATTCAAGGCACCGGGCGCTGCCTTCCTTCATGCCTTCGTAGGGTTTCATGTGCTCCTGGTATCGCTCAGGCTCATACGGCGGGATGACCAGAGAAACGTCGTATCCGTAGTCGCGCTTGACGTAGCCAAGGAGCTTTACCAGCTCCTCGAGCCTCCGCTTATACTCCTGCTCGGGGTAGATGTTCGGGTTGACGTAGTAGATCGTGACGTCGAAATGGGGGCAGAGGAAAAGCAAAGGGAAGCAAGAGCACGGCCCGCAGCAGGCATGGAGCAAAAGGCGCTTCCTCTCCCCGCCAAGGGACTCAATCTCCTTTACCGAGTAGTCGTAGAAACGGCTCTTCTTGAGGTTCATTCTCCCTTTTCTTTCTGGTAATCGTAATTCCCATAGATGAACATCGAGTCCCCGAATGAGAAGAAGCGATACCTCTGCTTCACCGCCTCGGCATAGCATTCCAAGGTGAACTTGCGCCCCATGAAGGCCGAAACGAGCATCACCAAAGTGGACTTCGGCAGGTGGAAATTGGTTATCAGGCAATCGACGGCTTTGTATTCGTATCCCGGGGAGATGAATATCGAGGTGTTCTCCCTGGTGGCCTTAAACGTGCCGTATTTGCCGTATATGGTCTCCAGCGTCCTCACCGATGTCGTGCCGACGGCGATGATGCGGCGATGCTCGGCCTTGGCTTTGTTGAGCCGCTCGGCCGCCTCCTCGCTCATCTCGCATAGCTCGGTGTGCATATGGTGGTCTTTGGTGTCCTTGACCTTCACCGGCCTAAAGGTTCCTAGACCGATGTTCAAGGTGATGTCGACCACTTCTACTCCCACCTTTTGAATCTTTTCGAAAAGCTCCGGAGTGAAGTGAAATCCGGCGGTCGGGGCCGCGGCCGAGCCCGGGACCTTGGCATAGACGGTCTGGTAGTCGTCGTTGTCGTCGATCTGCTTCTTGATGTAAGGCGGAAGAGGCATCTTGCCAAGCCTCTCCAGCACCTCAAGGAAGATCCCCTGGTAATGGAACTGCATGTGGCGGATGCCTTCATCCAGCACCTTGACGCAGGTGCAGGTCAAAGAGCCATCGCCGAAGGTTATATTGGTTCCTTCCCTGACGGAATGGGCGTTGCCAACTAGGCACTCCCAAGTGTCAACCAAAGGAAGTTGTTTCAGCAAAAGAACCTCACAGTGACCACCGGTCTCTACCTTGGTGCCGATAAGCCTGGCGGGGATGACCTTGGTGTTGTTCCTCACCAATACATCGCCAGGTCGAAGATAATCGACGATGTCCTTGAAAAGACGATGCTCGTATGTCTTATGCTCGCGGTCGATGACCATCAGGCGCGACATGTCGCGCTGCTTCATAGGCGACTGGGCGATGAGCTCTTCGGGAAGGTCGAAATCAAACAATTCAATATCCATCTAGAAACCTCTCTTTGAGCCGAATTTTGCGTAAACTTCTTCCTTGAATTCCGCAAAACGGTCTTCTTTTATCGCAATTCTCGCTTGCTCGCAAAGCTTTATGAGGAAGCGGATATTGTGGATCGAATTAAGGGTCTTGCCAAAGTCCTCACCAATCCGATGCAGGTGATGGAGGTAGGCTTTGGTGTAATGGGTGCAGGTATAGCAGTCGCACTCGTCGTCTAGCGGGGTGAAGTCCTCTTTGTACTGGGCCCTCTGTATGTTCACCCGGCCGTGGCTGGTAAGCAGCGCCCCATGTCTCGCCAAGCGGGTCGGGAGAACGCAGTCGAACATGTCGACGCCCTCGGTAATTCCTTCAAGGATATAGTCAATGGAACCCACGCCCATCAAATATCTCGGCTTGTCTTGCGGAAGATATCTGATCGCGTCTTTTATCATCTTGAAGCAGACTTCCTTGGGCTCGCCGATCGAAGTGCCGCCGATCGAATAGCCGTCGAATGGCATGGCCGCGAGCTCCTTCGCCGCGTATTCCCTGAGGTCTTGGAATTCCCCGCCCTGGACGATCCCGAATAGTGCTTGGTCCTCCCTTTTATGGGCTTCGAGCCCTCGCTTAGCCCAGCGAAGCGTCCTCTCGGTGGACCGCTTCACATACTGGTAGGTGGATGGATAGGGGATGCACTCATCGAAGCTCATGATGATGTCGGCGCCCAGGGCTTCCTCGATGCGTATCGCCTCCTCGGGGGAGAAGAATTCCTTTCCCCCATCTAGCTCGTTGTGGAAGGTTGCTCCTTCCTCGGTTATCTTGCGCCTAGAGGAGAGGGAGAAAACCTGAAAGCCCCCGGAATCGGTGAGTATCGGGCCATCGTAATTCATGAAGGCATGGAGCCCGCCGGCTTTTCGGACTATCTCCTCGCCTGGACGAAGGTGGAGATGGTAGGTGTTGGCCAGTATGACGCCCGATCCGCAGGCCTTCACCTGCTCTGGGGAAAGGCATTTGACGGTGGCGTTGGTCCCGACCGGCATGAACATCGGGACTTCCACGTCGCCATGGCGGGTATGCAGTATCCCGTATCTGGCGCCGGTCTTGGCATCTATGCGCTTAATTTCTAGGTAGAACTGCTTATCCATTGCCCGGTTATTCTACTTTTTAGGGCTCAGCACTTAAAGGGGTAATGGCGGCTGGGGGCTATCGCGCCGAAGAAAGTCTTGTTCTTCCTAGCAAGGAAGAAGATTAGGTAGCCGACCGCCATCGCGATGGCTTCCCCCGCCGCCACCATGCCAGCCTGATACCAATATTCCGACCAAGGTATCTCGAGCAGCCAGCAAAGCTCGGCCCCGACAACGAACGCGTTTACCGCGATTGGGTAAAGCGCCGCGATGAAGAGATATCTCGACGCATAGGCTATCAGGATGCAGCTTAGTAGAGTCGCCCCGGTGCCGACTAGGATATCGGGCCAGCCAAGGGTACTCATCAGGTTTGCCAAGAAGCAGCCCAGCGTAACCCCGACTATGAAATCGGGGCGGAAAAAGCAAAGAAGATTCAAAAGCTCCGCAATTCTAATCTGCAATGTTCCGTAACTAAGGAACGGAAGAAGCAGGCAAAGCAAAAAATAAATCGCCGCAACGATACCGTTTTGGGCGATTTTTCGGATCAATTTATCTGACACTTTCGGTGCCTCCTGATTTTTTAACGCTGGGTGCCGAGGACTAACAGCGTGGCTTAATTCTTATCTTTAAGGCCGATAAAATCAATAGAAACTCATCCAGGAGTCGGGAACCGCGGTCCCTTCGACGCTGGCTTTGATGATTCCGGCGATCATCGGGGCGATGGAGAGGACGGTGACCCCGGGGATCGGCTTATGCTCGATGGAGTTGGTCACGACCATATCGACGATGTCCGACTTCTTGAGCAGCTCCTCCGAACCGGGGGAGAAGACGGCATGGGTGCCCGCAACGCGGACATCGATTGCCCCGCGGGCCTTGATGGCGGTCGAGCAGGCGTAGACGGTGCCGGCGGTGTCGATTATGTCATCGACGATCAGGCAGTGCTTGCCCTTGACCTCGCCGACGATGTTCATGACCTCGGCCACATTGGGGGCCGGGCGCCTTTTGTCGATGATGGCGAGCTCAGAGTTCGGGAGTTCGGAAGCCAAGTCGCGGGCCCTGTGGATCGAGCCGTGGTCTGGAGAAACGACAACAACATCCTCGGTCTTGATACCAAGGCGCTTGAATTCGTTGCGGAAATATTCGCCGAATAGCGGGATCGACGACAAATCATCGACCGGGCAGGAGAAGAAGCCCTGGGTCTGCGGGGTGTGCAGGTCCATGGTGATTATCCGGTTCACCCCTACTGTGTCGAGCAGATCGGCCACCAACTTGGCGGTGATGGGCTCGCCCGGCCTAGCGACCCGGTCCTGACGGCAGAATCCATAGTACGGGATTACCAGGTTGATTTCCTTGGCCTTGGCGTTCCTTATGCCGTCGATGAACACCAATAGCTCCATGAGCCTTTCGGCCGCCGGGGTCGCGGTGGATTGAATTATATAGACGGTCTTCTCGCGGACCGAGTCCGGGGAACGGGCCATAACCTCGCCATCGGAGAAATGCGTTATCTCCGAACGGCCTTCCTCAATGCCCAAAAGGCGGCACACTTCTTCCGAAAGGGACTTGTTGGCGGTGAGGGAGAATACTTTTACTGAATCTAGCATTACCAGTTTTTGACGGTGGTTAGGACGACCGCCTTATTGACTTCCTCCTCTTTCAGCATGGGGAGGCCTGCGGTGTCATAGCCTTTCTTCTTGAGCAGCTCATGCCCTTCTTCTCCCAAGAACCAGGTGCGGAGTTTTCCCTTCTCTAGATGGTTCTTGTCGGTAAGAGGCTCCCATTTGGTCGGCAGATAGAACATCTGGCTGCCACGCAGCATGAAGTTCTGTGGTTCCCAATCGAGGGCAACCTTCGAATAGCGGCAAAAGCGATAGAGATCGAACAAAGCGGTGAAGTAGGCATCGGTGAGTTCGTTTTTTGATAGGACCTCGAGGCAATTGCGCTCCGGGAAATAATCGAAGGCGATGACCTTGGCATCGTCGTCGTGGTAGCACATCTTGGCCATGTTGATGCCGGCGTGCTTCAGCTGCTTATAATCGTCTAGAGCCTTCTGATAGTCCGTATTGTAGGTGCGAACGCAATAGGTCCGCCCCGCCCAAGTGCAGATGAACGTGGTGTGGTCTTCGTGAACCGCCTTCACGCTCTCTACAACGAATTTCCTGTTCTTCAGCTGTATTATGTCGCCTTTGTCCATAAAACTCCTAACGCTTGCGGCTAAATTATAGACAAAGTTTATATCAATATAAACTGCGTTTAATTTTATGCTAGGGTTATTTTTCGATTTTTTTAAACATATTTGCCTGCATTGCAAGCCCAAAGAAAGGGGTGAATTATCGGCCTGCCGCGTTTAAAATAGCCCCGTATGCGGACTCTGCTGCTTTTATCGGGCTTGCCAGGAAGCGGGAAATCGACTTGGTCAAGGCAATACAAACGGCTGCATCCCTCGGCGAAGATAGTCTCGAGCGACGAGATTAGGAAGGAGTTCTTCGGCACGACCGCGAACTTCTCCGACGAAGCTCGCGTTTGGTCCACCTTCTTGGATAGGCTCAAGCGATTCGGGAAACAGGAAGGGGCGATCGTCATAGCCGATTCCACCAACCTCAACAACCACTATCGCAGATACTACGTTGACTCCACCCCAGAATACGATCACCACGTCCTGGTCATGTTCGATATACCCGCTTCGGTTTGCGAATTGCTCAACGATCAGCGCACCGGCGATAGAAGGCTTCCCTTGGAGGCCATGAAGAGGCTCGAATCGCAGTTTGAGCCGCTAGACGAAGAAACCGAAAAAGCATTCGACGAAGTGGTTCGCGTCGGGCCCGACTTCGTATGCGAGGCTCTGCGAAGGGCAAAATAATTAAACTTGCGAAAGGCTTTTGCGGTTAAAATGAGCGAAATGGAGGAAAACGCCAAGACAAATCGGGGCACTACAGTCGATGTATTGCCCCTTGGGAAATGGAGAAGAATCCTCTTGTTTCTGGGCGATTTCTTCATCGTCTTCATCGCCGCGATATTCCTATCCAACATCGCGGTTTACCCGATAATTAAGTCGACCACCGGATACGATGTAAAAGAGTCGAACGACGTCTCCCATCAGCAGGACCGTTTCCAGATTCTTTACGATAACGACTTGCTGTTCTACGAATCCGCCGAGACCAAGAACAACATCGAGGAGAACCTAAGCTATACCTTCGACCGTTTCTTGTCCTATTACGTGGTCGACGGGCCAATTGGCGATGAGATATTCCACACCTACTACTCCGTTTACCCCAACAAGGACGATCAGACATTAATCGAGCTCTACGAACGTTACGATAACCTCCACATGTTCGACTTCGAAAGCTTGGATGCGAATGGGCTGCCAGCACTCAAAGCCGAGTTCAAGGAACAGCTCGCCCCTTATTTCGACCCGAAAGACGAGATGAGCGAGACCGGCAAGGGTTACTACGACGATATCTTCCCCCATTTCTTCCTCTCGATGTTCTACACCATGATCGATGACGTGAAGGCCAACGACCTGGTCTCGCCTGATGGGACCCCGTCGAGGAGCTATGATGATCTGACTTCGCTTATCGATGGGTTCGACCAATATAAGCAGAACATGGCCATCATCGCCTCTTCCGTGTCGTTCTCGATCGCCTGCATTCTCATCTACTTCGTCTATCCTCAGGTTAACAAAACCGGCCGTACACCTAGCCAATCCATGCTGCGGGTGGACAGGGTAGATAAGTCGTCGTTCACCATAATGAAACGTTGGGTGAGGGTGCTCATCGGCATATATCAGTCGGTCTTCTCAATACCGATGCTGCTTTTCCTGCCTATCCCGACGGTATCGGTCAACTATGTTTTCTCGATCGCTCCCCTATTCGGCTTATTCATTACCGGGGCGGTGCTGCTATTGGCCGATATGATCGTGGTCCTTGCGGATAAGTACAACCGCGGCATGACCGAGCTTTTCACCCACTCGGTATGCCTAAAAGAGGAAAGCCTAGATGAGATATACAAGGCGAAGGGCCATTACATATGATAGACGAAGAGAATAAGAAAAACGATGGCCCGATCGAGATTGTCTATACCAGGGCCAAGTTCATCAGGAGGCTTTTCGCCAACCTAGTCGATTTGCTCATCTTCGCTTTATTGGGGATATGCTGCTTTTTGGCTGTCAGGGCGATCTATTGCACAACTCCAGACTACATTGAGAAGGAAGCCGCGCTGACCCAAATGAAGCTCGACAGCGCCCTTTACGTCGATGACGAAGGCCAGATACTCGACGTCGCAGGCTACCTAAGCGCCTCAAGCGAGTTCACCGCCGCCGACAAGGTCAGCAAGGCCAAGCAGGCGATTGAGGACTTCATCGATTACGCCTACCGGGTCGAAGGAGAGGAGGTATCTAACGAAATCACAAACGATTACCATGACTTCTTCCTCGATAAATACCTTCTTGAAGAACCATATTTCATAATGGAAGGCGGCAAACTTGTTGAAAACCCCGAATGCATTGCCTCGAAGAAACAGTATTTCGAGAATGTTTACACTCCGTTCATAAACGAGCATTGCCAAGGCTACCTAACAACAAGAATCACCCCATATTTGGATCTGACAAAGTACATTTCTAATATCCTTTTATTCGTCGAAGTCCCGATTTCCTATTGCCTCTCGGGCATCTTAACCTACTATGTCCCGACTTGGATTTTCCGCCGCGGGAGAAAGACCTTCGGCAAAGCCCTATATAGGATCGGCACTGTCGATGGAAGAATGCTCAACCCTACCTGGAAAAGGTCTTTGGCAAGGTTCGCGATATTCTATTTCGCGATACTAATTTTCTCGGTCTTCAGCTTCGCAATCCCCGCAATAATATCCGTTACTTTGATGGGATTTAGCAAAAAGCGGCAAGGTTTTGCCGACTATTTGCTTGATTTGCAGGAAGTTGATACCACGAATATGCAAATCTTCTATTCGCTTTCGGAAGCCCAGGTTTCGGGAGCGGAAACGCATCGTCGCCCAATAAGCTTCGAATCGGTCCGCCGCGAATGAAAAACGTCGATTGAAAATTTATGAAAGCGCTACCCCGTCGGAAGCAAAAATCACTGGTGTGCAATTCGGTAAATCCCTGTATATAATTAACGCGTATGGACAACCGATTCAGTTCCGGAAAGCCCTCCAAGATCAGGAGGTGGCTTTTAGCATCTTTTTCTGCCTTTGCCCTTTTGGGGGTTGCTGCAGCCGCCAGCAAGACAAGCGCCATTGAGGGCCTTGCCGAGGAAGCCGCATCAAGCTCGCAAGAGCAATCAACGTCCTCATCCGAAAGCACCTCAACAACCAGCGGACCAATCGTTGGTGACCAGGTGTCGGAGGTCAGCGCGGCCGAACCCGGAACCGGCATACCGCAAGAGGCGCACGACGTTGAGAACAACCTAATAGCCTCGCTTACTTCCTCCACCTCGACTCCGAACATGCAATCTTATTCGGTTACGTTCTCATCCCGAATCTCCACCATCGCCAACCGCTACCGCCAAGCCTACGTCACGGTCGACGATCCGTCGTTCGCCGGCGACATCCAAGCCCCGACCGACCCGGAAACCGGAGAGGTCACCCTACCCGAATACACCGGTTCTGTCTACCAGATCGAAATCGCCTCGGGCGGCCCGTCGAGCGGCGATACCGTAATTGAGATTCCTGCGCAACTCACCAAAAACGGCTACTACATCGTGGATATAACCAATATCTACGCCAACGCCATCAATCCCGAAAGCGCCGCTTCCATCACCGAAATTTGGATACCCGAGGAAATTGTCTCGGCGGCCGCCGATGCCCTTGTCGGGCTAAGCGCCACCTGCAAGATCTACCTCGAGGCCGATGAGGTTCCCGAAACCTTTGAGGAAGGCTGGACCGACGCCCTACCGGAGAACATCATCACCGGGACCGAGATCACCTACACCACCGAAACCGCTTCGAGCCAGAACAAGGACTTCGGAACCGGGGCTTCCTTCATCCTAGGCTATGACGCCGGAGACAAGGCACCCATCAAGCCGGAACTCCTCCGCGTCAGCTACGATGTTGTTAACGCCGATGGCACCAGGGAAACCCTTAACCGCCTATATCCGATTAACATTACCACCAACGGCATCTTCTACAACGCCGCCGGCGATACAGTTGGCCAGGTCACCATGACCCGCAACATCGACATACCGCTCGAGGAAGGCCAATCGGTGGATGACGAAAGCATTGTTTTCTCCAACATCTACGAGGCCATAAGGGACTCCAACGGCAAATTCGCGCCCAACCTCGAGGCCGGCAGCTACTACGCGCAGGCCCGCATCGCCTATACCAATAAACTAGAATTGTCGGACTTCGCCTCTATAGAGTTCGACCATCTCGCCACCTTCTCCGGGTACACCGGAATCGTGCTCAAAATCCAACTTGACACCAGCGTATACCAGCGGCTCAACCCGTCGATCTACCTATCACAGGAATCGGCGATAGCCTCCGGCCGCTGCTACATCCGCTTCCGCATGTCCAGCCTAAACGACGCCGAATATGCCATCAGCTACCTCAAAGACGGCGAAATAGTCGAAACCTCGATCAGCGTGTTCACCCCGCTCGCCTCTTTCGTCATGACCGGGGAAAAGACCATCGGATTCCTGATTAAGAACACCGAGATCGGCGAGGGATTCAAGACCTCCGAGATGAAGGGGTTTGGGATCTACAACCTCGGTATAACGCTCGACATAATGAACACCGAAACCCATCAGGCCATCGGACATTCTTCCGTTTCGACCCGCTTCGGCTATCTAAACATCGAGCAGGTCGACGCCGACTCCAAGCTCCCGACCGACAACCTAGATTCGACCCTCATCCTCACGACCATCATCTACGCGGTAATCATGATCGCCGCGATCGTCGCCACCTACTTCTACAAGAAGATAAAGTTCAAGAACGATGAGTTCCGCCGCCTCAATCCGTCGCTATTCGCGAAGAACGCAATATTGGCCTTCTTCCTCGTCGGCTTCATCGTCCTGTTCGTAACCTTCTGCATAATGCGCTGGGGCTTCCTGGACAATACCTTGGTCGTATACAACCCGACCGACGCCTTCGTCATCGCGTTCGGCATCGCGGCGATACTTTCCGTCGGCTACTACGTGCGTTACTTCGCGGTGGCCATCAAGAACGAGATGGAAAGGCGCAAAGCCATCAAGCTTAAACTGGATTCCGACGTCAATGACGACGACGGCACCAAATAAAGGAAAGGTACAAAAATGGAAATCAGAATCAAGGACCTAACCAAGATCTTCCCGGGGGATGCGAAGAAGAACATCCGCGACACCGTGGCCGTCAAAGACCTCAACTTCACCGTTCCAGACGGCAAGCTGGTCGGATTGCTCGGCCCTTCCGGATGCGGAAAATCCACCACTCTTTACATGATATCCGGACTGCAGAACCCCACTTCCGGCGAGGTTTGGTTCGGCGATCAGGAAGTTACCAACCTAGCTCCTGAGAAGCGCGGCATCGGGCTTGTCTTCCAGAACTACGCCCTTTACCCGCACATGAGCATCTACAAGAACATCGAGTTCCCTTTGACCAACCTAAAGGTCGAGGTTCCGCTGGTCACCTTCTTCCACTTCCATTTGGTATATGAGATCGCCTTGAAGGAGCGCGATATCCCCGAGGCCATCGTCAAATCGGCTTTGGCTTTGGCCAAGCGCATCGGCCTGAAGGGCAGAAACATCGCCGCCAAGATCGAAAGCCACGAAGGCAACAAGCTGGTCCTCGGAATCGATTTGCTCGATATATCCGAGGCCAACCACGATCTATACCTAAGCAACTTCCCGCTGGTCAGCGAGAACGCCAAGCTCGTCTCCGAGACCAAGGAGATGACTTCCGACGCCCTTTACGATGCCAGCTTCAGGGCCACCGTCAACGTCAGCTCGGAAGATGAGAGCCTCGACGTCATCTTCAAAGGCAACCTAGGCAAGAAGTTCCAGACCTCGACCATCGACGAGACCATCAAGACCATAAAAGACATCATCAAGAAATACGCCGTCAGCGAAGGCGTCATCATCTCCCGTCTGCAAAACGGCGAATACGAGCTCATGGCCCGCTTCGCCAAGCTCCGCCGCGGCCACCTAGATGGCATTTTGGCTGAGCTAGATGCCTCTGGGCACTTCCTTGGCCGCACCTATTCCATCACCAACGTCCGCAACAAGGCCCTATCAGGCAAGTTCAAGAAGGAATTCGCCAAGCAAAAGCTCTCGATTTCCGACTTCAAACTTTATTACGAAGAAGGCAAGACTAAGGTCTACTTCCGCCTGCACAAGATCGGCTTGAAAGCTGCCGATGAGGCCAAGCAGTTCCTGTCCAAGGAATTCGACCTATCCGATGTCTCAATGGAGACCACCCAGGCCATCGCCCACCGCCACCTCACCAAAGAGGAAAGGCGCGATATCGTCTACGAGGTTGCGAAGCTCGTCCAAGTCGATGAGTACCTGCAGCGCAAGCCCAACCAGCTCTCCGGCGGCCAGCAGCAGCGCGTCGCCATCGCCCGCGCCCTCGTCAAGAAGCCAAAGGTCTTGCTCCTAGACGAGCCGCTTTCCAACCTCGACGCCCGCCTCCGCTTGCAGACCCGCGAGGAGATCCGCCGCATCCAGAAGGAAACCGGCATCACCACCGTCTTCGTCACCCACGACCAGGAAGAGGCGATGTCGATCTCCGACCAGATAGTCGTCATGAAGCTAGGCGAAATGCAGCAGATCGACGCTCCGCAGAACGTCTACAACAACCCATCGAACCTATTCGTCGCCATGTTCCTTGGAACCCCGCCGATCAACGTCTTCAAGGGCCATATCGGCGGCGGCAAGGTCATGATCGGCGACGACGTCGTCTTCGCTTCCAAGTCGAAAGCCCTCAAAGAGGAGAAGGACGTCTACATCGCCATCCGCCCAGAAGGCTTCTCCATGGATAAGCCCAAGGAAGGCCAGGGTCTGCACTGCGACGTCGAGATGATCCAGGTCCTCGGCCGCGATATCTCCATCGTCGCCAAGAACCCCCACTGCACCAAGGAGACCTTCAAGATCATCATCTCCGCCGATGACCACCCGGGCGCCCAAACCCTCTGCGTGGCCGTCAAGCCCCACAAGATGTTCGTCTTCGACGGGGAAACCGAAAAGAGGATCTATCTAGACTAAGGGGGAGTTATGAGCGAACAGACAAGCGTGAAAATAGCCCCCTCGCTTGGTTACCACGAGGAGAAGAACGACACCGTCATCCGCCTCGTCTCTTCCCGCAAGAGGAAGAAGGAATACCAAGTCACGGGCATCAACGACGTGGCCAGCAACAACAACTGGAAGGCTTGGCTCTACCTAGCTCCGGTTTTGATTCTCCTCGTCGTCTTCCTGCTATACCCCTTGGTGAACACCATGTTCATCGCCTTCACCGACAACTACAAGTACGCGACCGGCGAATACGATGGCTTCACCATCAACAACTTCGGGGTCATCCTCGGGTTAACCACAACCTCGACCGGGGCCACCCAGACCAACTTCGTCCAATACGCCATCCCGAACACCTTCATCCTAGTCTTCATGACGGTTCCGGTGTCGACGCTATTGGCGCTCATAATCTCGGTCGCCCTCAACTCCATCAAATGGTTCCAGAAGTTCCTGCAGACCGTCTTCTTCCTGCCTTACGTCACCAACGGCATCGCGGTCGGCATGGTCTTCGCCGTCATCTTCGACAACCAAGGCGTCATCAACTACATCTTCGGCTCAGACACCACCTGGATCTACGGCGCCGACCGCTGGGTCGCAATGGTGCCGCTATGCATCTACATAGTCTGGTCATCAATCCCATTCAAAATCCTCGTTTTCCTGTCAGGATTGCAGGGAATCGACAAGCAATACTACCAAGCTGCGCAGATCGACGCCGCCTCGAAGGCCAAGACCCTCTGGCGCATCACCGTCCCTCTGCTTTCCCCGCAGATCCTCTACATCCTCGTCACTTCCTTCATCGGGGCGTTCAAGGAGTACACCTCTATCGTCGCTTTGTTCAACGGCCCTGGCACCTCTGGCACCTATGGCCAGCCGAACATGTACACGATCGTCTACTACATCTACGATAACCTTCAGATCAACACCCAATACGCCGCGGCCGCTGCCGTGTTCCTGTTCGTCATAATCTTGGCGTTCACCTTCCTGCAGTTCGCAGTTGGGAAGACGAGGGTCCATTACTAGGAGGAAGGCCATGGAAAAAGCAATTCAGAACAATACCGCCAAAGCCAGCAAGCCTGCCTTGCTAGAGAAGCCGGCCGTCGTGCTCTCCATCCAGGAAGCTGGAAAGACCGTCGACGCCATAAAGCGCAGCCAGCGGATAGGCCACATCGTGATGATGGTCATCACCTACGCCTTCATCCTGTTTTTGGCCTTGGTCATGATCTTCCCGTTCTACTGGATGATCATCACCTCGCTCAAGCAGAGGTCGGAAATCATCGCCACCACCCAGACGTTCTTCCCCACCATCGTCATGTGGAGCAACTACGTTTACGTGTTCCAGGTATTCGACTTCGGGACCTACATGCTCAACACCATCGTCGTCGCCATCTTCTCGACGATCGGCACCTTGCTAACCACAATTTTTGCCGCTTTTGCCTTCGCGAGGCTTAAGTTCAAAGGGCGCGAACCGCTGTTCATGCTCTTCCTCATGACCATGATGATCCCGGGCGAGATGATGGTCATCTCGAACTTCATCACCGTTGCGAGCTTCGGCTGGATCGGCGAGGGTCAGACCCTGATGGATGCCTACGCCGCCATGATCGTGCCGTTCTGGGTATCGGTCTTCTACATCTACCTGTTAAGGCAGAATTTCAAGCAAATCCCCAACGAACTATACCTAGCCGCCAAGGTCGACGGAAAGTCCGACTGGTCCTTCCTTTGGAAGGTCATGGTCCCGCTCGCCGCCCCCACTCTCATCTCGATCACCATCCTCAAGTTCATGGGAACCTGGAACTCCTACGTCTGGCCACAGCTGGTCACCCTCAACGAGGACTACAAGCTCATCTCCAACGGCTTGCGCGGGTCATCGTTTGTAAACAACGATGCCGGAGGTCAGGTAGAATATGGTTATCAGATGGCTGCTACCGTCTTGGTAACCGTCCCATTGTTCTTGCTGTTCGTCTTCTTCCGCAAATACATCATGCGGGGCGTTGGCCGCGCCGGCATAAAAGGCTAAACGATGGTCTATACGCTTCGGCGTTTAGATAAAACCGACTCGCTTCATTAAAGGAGGAAAACTAATGAAAAGAAGTCGCATGGGCACCATACTGCCGATAATGTCGGCCGCCATGCTGCTCGCTGCCTGCTCTGGAGGAGCATCCACCACCACGCCATCCGTGCCGACCAGCACCGGGACCGACACCAATACTTCGACCCCGGCCACCGACGAGTATCAGCCCTATTTCACCGACAAGGATGTTAACATCACTCTTTGGACCACTGCCGGCGAAACCGCGCAAACCATCCTCGACGACTACATCGCCAAGTTCAACGAACTAGAGCCGAGGATCAAGATCACCAACAACAAGATCAGCGGAAGCTACGATGATCTAAAGAATCAGATCATCACCGGCTTCTCCTCCGACTCCTACCCCGACATCGCCTACTGCTACCCCGACCACGTCGCCGAATACCTCTATTATGGCAAGGCCGCCAAGCTCGACGATTACATCAATGACCCCGTCTATGGCTGGTCTGCCGAGGATCTAGAGGACATCGTCCCCGCCTTCATCGAAGAAGGGCAGCAGTACTCGGCCGAAGGCACCTATTCGGTACCGTTCTCCAAGTCGACCGAGGCTATGTTCTATAACCCGATCATCATCGGCCTTGACCTCTCTGCCTATGACAAGACCATCGGCGACAACGGAACCATCACCGAGGACTACATCAACAACATCACCTGGGAAGAGATGTTTAACCACCTCGCCCCGGCTCTGAAGAAATACAACGACGCCCAGCCGGCCGAAACCAAGATCTACGACGCCACCGACGAGAATCCCGCCATCATCGGCTACGATTCCGACGACAACCTCTTCATCACCTTAGCCCAACAATACGGGTATGATTACACCTCCATCGACCCGATCACCGGCAAAGGCCAGATCGATTTCGTTAACGACGGCATGAAGAGCCTCATGAAGATGCTCAACAAGGCCGCCGTCGATAAGCTATTCGTTACCAAGGGCAAGACCGGCGACTACGTCAACACCCTCTTCACCGAGCGCAAACTCCTGTTCTCCATCGGCTCGACCGGCGGCATCACCTATCAGTACTCCGATGCCGCTAAGTTCGTCCCAAGCGTCGCTGGCGTTCCTCAGGCCGGAATCGAGAACCCGACCAAGGCCGCCATTAGCCAGGGACCCTCGATGGTCATCCTCAACCACCCGATCGGCGGCGGCAACTCCGCAGTCGACACCGACCGCATCATGGCCAGCTGGCTCTTCTACCGCTTCATGGTCAACGAAGAGAACTCCACCAGGTGGGCCCTCAACTCCACCGGCTATATGCCGCTGCGCTATTCCTGCTATGAATCGGCCGCTTACACCAACGCCGCCACAGAGACCGGAAAAGACGGGCTCGAACTCCTCATTGCCCGCGGCATGAAGCACTACCAGACCGCTTCCGATGAGATGTTCACCTCCCCAGTCTTCATCGGCTCCTCCGAGTGCCGCAACCAGGCCGGCTCGATCGTGACCCAGGTCATGCAGGAAGCCGCCTACATCACCGACGAGAAGCTCAATTCGATCTTCAACACCGCCTACAACGAAGCCTTGGCTCAGATTAAGTAATCTCAGCATTACTACTTCCTCAATTTGATATGACAAACTTAGGAGAGCGATGATGAAACTATCCAAATCTATAACGGGCCTAGTGAGCAGCATTGCTCTCCTAGGCGTCCTAGTCTCTTGCGGGGAAAAGACGCAAGGGCAATCCTCCTCATCCACAACCGACGGCGAAAAGCCCAGCACGGTAACCATTTCCTTCTGGCACACCTTCGGCAAGAACACCCAGGATTACCTGTCCCAGGTGATCGAAAGCTTCCATGACCTCGTCTTGGAGCATGACGGCGTGAACGTCACCATCGAGCCGACCTACAAGGGCTCCTACGATGACATCCAGAACAACATCCTCATGGGTTTTGCCTCCGGGTCTTACCCCAATATCACCGTTGCCTATCCCGACAACGTGGCCAACTACATCTACAACTCCCCATCAGGGAGGGAGGTGCTAGTGAACCTCGACCAGTGGATGTCCTCGCCCGAGGTCGGCTTCGGCACTCAGGAATGGCTCGGCGACAAATCCGGGTCCCTCTCCTATGGCAAAGACGACTTCGTCGAGGCCTTCATCGAGGAGAGCTCGATGTATCAGCAGGAAGGCTCGTACTCCCTGCCGTTCATGAAGTCATCCGAGGTCATGTTCTACAACAAGCAGGCCTTTTACACCGCCTGCAAGATGTATCAGCCGGAAGGAGTCAACGTCGACTCCACCGATGCCATGGATGAATGGATCTCCAACATCAATTGGGACGATTTCATGGCCTTTGGCGAGTACATCAAAGACAACAAACAGCAAATCCTGACCTCGCTGGAATACCCGATTTACTACGATTCCGACTCTAACCTGTTCATAACCAAGCTCATGCAGAACGACATCCCCTACTCCGCAGTCGGGGATAACGGGGTCGGCGAGATCCCGTTCGAGACCGGCGAGAACCGCACCAAGGCCGAGGCCATAATCCAGAACCTAGCCGACGCCCACGCCGACGGCGTCTTCACCACCAAGGCCCTCGAGGGCACCTATGGATCCAACGCCTTCACCGAGCAGAAGACCATCTTCTCGATCGGCTCCAGCGGCGGCACCGGCTACAACATCCCTACCTCCGATGCCTTCACCGTCGGCGTCTGCAAAATCCCCTACGAAAACAACAAGCCAATCTACGTCAACCAGGGGCCGACCCTGGCGCTGCTAAACAACACCACCGACGAGACCGAGGGCTACTGGAGGACCTACTACTCATGGGAATTCATGAAGTACCTAACCAACCCCGACGTCAACGCCAAGATCTGCGTGCTCGGCTCAGAGGGCTATGTCCCAGTCCGCTACTCCGCCTATGAGACCACCGTCTACCAGCAGTTCATGCAGAATCTGACCGATCCCATCGCTGCGACCTCCGACATACTGCAGAACGACATCAACGGCAACTACATCGTCACCCCGGTGTTCGTCGGGTCCGCCCAACTCCGCGACCAGGTCGGCACCATCCTCAATACCGTCTGCACCCAGAGCATCTCGGTCACCGAGGCGTTCACCAACGCGATCAACAACGCCAAGACCTACTTCCATTGATGAATAGGAGCGAAAAAGTCAGATGAAAAAGAACACATTGCTTCTACTCGCGACCAGCCTATTCGCGCTAGCCGCCTGCGGACCGACAAACAGCACCGATTCTGTTCCCGGTGCGAGCACTACTCAGGGCTCAGGATCTGAGCTCCCGGCTTGGGTAGACTATGCCGCGACCGTCCACCTCCAGCTCGATTACGAGGGCAAGGATTTCTTTAAAGACGGCGTTGGCCAGATGAAGAGCTACTACGCGATCGACGGCGATACCGCCCACTTCGATCCGATGGTGACCACCACCTCCTCAGAAAGGATCAAGTGCCGCTTCTACGGGATCGACACGCCCGAATCCACCGGGGCCATCGAGCCTTGGGGACAGTCTGCAAGCAAATATACCAAGGAAATACTCACCGAAGCGATCGCTAACGGCACCGTAGTCGTCACCGGCGACAATTATAGCGAATACCGCGCGCCGACCCACGATTCCACCGGCGAGCGCTACCTCGCCTGCATCTGGGTAAACACCACGAAGAAGAACGCTCCGAAGGAAGAGATGCAGCTCCTTAACCTCATGATCGTCCAGGAAGGATATTCATGGGCCAAGAACACCTCTAGCATCCCCGAGCTCTCCGATACCTTCATCAAGGCTCAGCAGCAGGCCAGCGCCTACAAGCTGCACGTATTCTCCAACGAGAAGGATCCGGATTACCCCTACGATGAGGAATTCCGCCAGTCGAGCCTGCTCGATATGCAGAACCTCCAGAAGATCTCGCTAGCCAGCCAGCTAGATGGCGATTACGCCTACGACGGCACCAAGAGCATGTCGCTTGTGAGCTCCACCAACGGGGTCATCGGCAAGTTCTCAGATGAGGTCACCTCAAGCGAATTCAAGGTAACCATCCGCGACACCAACGGCGTCGCCATTGAAGGCACCTCATACTCCGATCTCTCGGTCGGGACCGATTATCTGCTTGCCTACGACGACCTAATCGCCGCAAAAACCGTCTATCTGACCGGCGAATGCGCCAATGGCGTCCTCGAGACCACCGAAAAGCGCGACGAGGCCGCGGTCTGGAACATCAAGTCTGAGACCGGCGGCGTCGCCTTCTTCAACAAGGAAACCAACCTCTACCTCGGCTATGGCGTCGACGAGAACCACGATCCGTTCGTCTCCATGGATGATGAGCACGACTACGCCTGGGATTACCTCGGCGCTTCCGATGGGCTGTCGCTGCCGCTAAAGAACTACTACGACAACCGCAAGGTCGCCGTCCAGGGCACCGTCATCGGCTTCTCCAACCACATCCTCTACATCCAGGACGTCTACGAGGACGAGGACACCGGAGAGAAGCAATACGCCTCCATCAACATCTTCGTCGGCATGAGCCCCATCCCGGACAAATTCACCGTCCTCAACACCTACATCGAGGTCAAGGGAATCGCCAAGGACTCCTCCTTCGGCTTCCAGATCTCCGACACCTACTTCCCGCGCGTCGGCGGCTACTCCGACAAAGAGTCGTCCGTCATATTGACCGCGGAGGAGAACACCGACGTCCACCAGATGGTCCCGCTCGATTTCACCGCGGCGGAACTATCCACCATGGCCGCCAACAAGAACCTCGATTACTTCGGGACCTACATCTCCCTAGAGGACCCGGTCACCTGCTCTGGCGGCTACATCGACGGCGCCGAGGGAACCCTTTACCTCGAAGGGCTGGACTTCGACATCTACCTAAGCTTCACCTATGGCGGCGATCCGGATCAGCCGAACTGGATCTGGAGCAACATAGATGACTACAAAGGCAAGCAGTTCATGCTCAAGGGCATCTTCACCATCCATAAGTCCACCACCGGCAGGATGTCGTATCAGGTCAACCCGAGCAACGCCGATGAGTTGGTCTGCCTAAACCCGACAGGAGAATAAAATGTATTGCTACCACTGCGGAAAACGTATCAATGAGCACGCGATAGAGGCCAAGAAGCCTTCCATCGAGAACATCGAGGGAGCCACCGCCGAGAGCAGCATCGAGTATGTCTGCCCTCGCTGCGGAGAGGCGATCCACGCTGGACACGATGAGAAGGACCTGAAGTCCCTGTCGACTGCCGCCCACGCCGAGATACAGCGCGGGAACAACCATTTCTCAATGGGTATGGGATTCGTCTCCGTCGGGGCAATACTGCTCGTCTTGGGCTTGATCTTCTACCTATTGGCCAACCGGCCCTCTCAAGGCTTTGAGCTCGACACCACCTGCGCCGAGTTCTACGTGTTCATAGTCTTGACCGTAATCTCTTCGATTCTTCTGATCTCCGGGGTCATCCTCGTGATCGTAGGCATATCAAAAAAGGTGACCTACAACGGAGTTCTGAGGGATATCAACAACCACACTTTCGTCCAGTGACGGGAGAAGAAAAAAGGTAAACAAGGAGGAAACATGAAAAAAAGCGTTGTTGCCTTAACTGCGTTGCTAGCACTCGGTCTAGCGGCCTGCACGCCGACTAATTCCAGCGATAGCAGCACCCCATCCAGCACCGACCCAGGGACTTCTTCGCCCTCTGGCGAGTCGTCCTCGAAGCCATCCCAAGAGCAGAACTTCACCAGCATGTCCATCAGCAACAAGGACGAGCTGCAGGCCGCTTGGTACGTTGAGGCCGAGGAAAGCAGGACCCTTAATCTAAGCATCGATCCCGCTACCAACCAGATCAACCTCATCAACTCTGGCAAGCTGACCGCCACCTCTTCCAATCCCGCCGTCGCGGTCTGCACCGGACTTGGCGTCACCGGAGTTGGCGTGGGCACCGCTACCATCACCGTCACTTTGAAAAACGACAACGGGACCACCTTGACCGACACCGTCGACGTTACCGTCACCAACCGCCCCGTCACCGCCGTTGGCCCGCAAGTAGTCACCGACATCAAGGCCGGAACCTATACCTTCGGCTTCCTGAATCGCACGACCGGTGAGATTTCCTTCATCACCGGCGAGATGGATGGATTCTATGGTGAGTGCGTTGGCGTCGATCAGTACGACAAGGCCGCCAAGATTGAACTAGCCGCCTCGGGCGAAGGATGGACCATGAAGGTCGTCACCGAAGGCTTGTCCAGCACCGGAAAGTACGTCGCCGCCGCCATGAACGATGGCCACGACAACTTCCTCTATCAGGCCGATCCGTTCGTTTGGACCTACGATGCCGAGAAGACCATCTTCCACGCCGTCGTCGATGGCAAGGATCTCTTCATCGGTGGCAATGGCAACTACGGCACCGCCGATGCCTACGAAGCCACCGACGAAAACATCGCCGCCAACTGGTACATGCTCCCCTACACCTTCGTCGAAGGCTATGAGAAGGTAACTGCTCCGGAATCGGGCAAGACCTATAAGTTCGGCGCCGACAAGACCGGCGATCCCAACCTCGCCAGCTGCATCACCGGCGACATGAGCGGATACTACATGGTCACCACCACTGATCCCGAGATCGCCATCGATGTGACCGCCACCGAGACCGATGGCAAGTGGACCCTGCAGACCTCCGCCGGCAAATACATCGCGGTCAGCGTCTCCGGAACCCACTACAACGCCGTCTATCAAGACGAACCGTTCAGCTTCACATTCGATGAAGAGCTTGCTACCTTCGTCGCCGATGTCACCTATGATGGGGCTCCGACCCAGGCCATCATCGGCTTGCAGGGAACCTACGCCACCATCGGCGCCTACAACATCAGCGAGCTCGACAGCACCTACGTCTCCCACCTCTACAACGGCTACTACATCCCGACCGAAGAAGTCGTCATGACCGAAGGGCCGATCTTCACCGCTCCGGAAGACGGTGTCGCCATGAAGTTCGGCGCCTACAACGACAGCAAAGCCAACGAGGGCTACTGGATCTTCACCGGTGAGATGGATGGCTTCTATCTAGGCGCCGCCAAGGTCACCGATAAGGCCACCTTCGACAAGCAGGCCGACGTCACCCCGCACGCCTCCAACGGCAAGTGGACCCTTGAAGTCGGAACCGGCAAGTATCTAACCGCTTCCACCTCCACCGGCAGCGATGGGAAGACCCACAACAACATTGGCATCGGAACCGAAGCCTATGAGTGGACCTACGACGCCACCAACAGCGCGTTTACCACTGTCTTGAACGAAACCACCTACTTCATCGGCGGGCAGAAGAGCTACGACACCTTCTCCCTCTCCGACATCAAGCACGTCAGCGAGAACCTAAAGGCCAACCTCTGCACCTGGGGAAAGCTCGAAACCCCCGAGCCGGAAGAGCCGACCACTGTCGACCTAGCCACCGCTACCGATAGGACAATCGCCGACCTAGCCGACAAGAAGGACGTCGATACCGCTCACCTCTATAAGGTCACCGGCATCCTCGAAGGCCTTGATCACACCGACAAGTATGGGAACGCCTATGTCACCGATCCGGCCACCGGTAAGTCCATTGCCCTATACGGCATGACCACCGAAAACGTCTACACCATGGTCGATGGCGCTGTGGATTACGAAAACCCGCAGACTGCCGTTGAAACTCTTGCCGATGTCAACAACGGCGAGGAAGTCACCGTGGTTGTCTCCCCGGTCGCTTGGAGCATGAGCAGCTCAATAAAGTTCTACTCCGTCTTGACTGATCACAAGGCCTCCACCGCTACCTACTCGATCACCGTCGACGAGGTTGAGCATGGAACCGTCTCCGTTACTCCGGACACCGCCTCCACTTACGGCACCGAAGCCACCGTCACCGTCACCCCGGATGAAGGCTACGTCGTCGAAAAAGTGGCCTTGACCACCGCTATGGGATCCTCGACCCTGACCGCTGAGACCGATGGAACCTACAAGTTCAACGTCACCGTTGTCAACAAGGTCACCGTCACCCTTCGCGATGCTTCGGCCGCTGTCACCAGCATCGAGATCACCGCTGAAACTCTTGGACTTAGCGGCTATGCCGCCGGCACCGCCAGTGCTTCCGGAGTCAACTTCTCCTACAACGAACTAGCTGATTTGGGAGATGGCATTCAGTGGCGTAACAAAGACGGCAAAAACTCTGCCATTTGGAACACAACCGCCATGCCCTCGGCCATCGAATCGATAGAGCTGCATTTCAACACCAACAAGACCAACAACGCCAAAGCTCGCCTATCTGTTGGCTTCGCAACCACCGAGATTGCAGAAGACCTATCGATAGACAACGTGGCCTTCGATGCGAGCAACCCCGTCGTCACCATCAGCAACACCGATGCAGCCGGAGCAACCTACTTCCGCATAAACCACGGAACAGTGTCGGGCGCCTTCTACATCTCTTCAATCGTCATCAACCTAGCCGCCTAACAAGCGTCCTCCTTGGGGCCCGGTTCACGCCGGGCCTTTTCTTTATAAATAAAGCAGGCCTTCCTGAACGCGAAACTGATTGAGATTGAGCAATCTACCGCCTAATGCCTTAAAGCGTCTCAAAAGGCCACCAGCACATTCAGCGGGGCACCTAACACTAATCTCCAAATGATTACGCATCGCTAGAAGGCAGTGCTAGAGGGCAAACATCCGGTTGGCATTTAAAATCGCGACCTATCAACACAAAGGTTTTGAAACCCCAGGTTCGCTTTGCCAAGCGCCAAGAGCGCACCCGCCTCCCTGCCCGATGGCTCATTCAGCCAATAAATTGCGCCTAAATAGCAAATGACAATGTACCGCAAGATAACATCTGAACCACCGCAAAAGACGATCCGATTAATTAAGAAAACGCAAAATAGAAAAGTCTGTTTTCGCTAAAGATAACGAATTTCTGCCACGAAAAAAGCCTCCGCTTGGAGGCTTTAATGCTTACCTGCAATCGCTTAGTTAGCGAAGGGTCGTGATTGGCTTCTTTTTCTTACCGAAGACGGTGTATAGGACAAGTCCGACCGCGGCCAAGACGATTATGATGCCGAGTATGTAGGAGACGACGGCGAATTCCAGATATGTGGGGTCGGTTCCCTGAATGCCCTGAGTCAAGAACGAAATCTTCTTCTCGTGGAATACATGCGCGAAGACGCCGCAGACGATGATGGCTCCGCCATTGATGGCGAGGGAGGCAACGAACAGCCCTTTGCCGGCCTTATCCTCAACGCCTTTTTTCTCGGCCTTGCCAATCAGAGCATAGGCGATGGCGAATAGGACGAAGGCGATAAGCGGAATCGCGGCATAGACGCAGAACTTGGTGAGGATGAGATAGGAATTGGCGACCTCGCCAAGGCGGCTGATGAAGGCCAAGGCGCAGGCAAGGAAGACGATGCCGACGCTTAGGTCGACCGCGCCAAGCGATCCGACCAAGACCTTCATGGTCCGGTTGGTTTGCTCGTCCTCGCCAAACAGCTTAACCAGCGGTACGTTGGTGGCGATCAAGGCGATTATCAAGGCGATGACGTAGACGACGATGACGAAGGCGATCTCGCTATACCCGATGTTGGTCGAGGTAAGGCGATACAGCCAGACGGCGTTAAGAAGTAGCGAGATGCAGACCACATATCCGATCGCGATGTAGCCGGCGAACGATTTTATGACGTGGTCGTCGTTGTTCTTGACGATGGCCAAGACGGAATTCACAAGACCGTAGACGGAGATGAATGCCCCGGCTAGCCCAAGGGCTCCGAGCATCACCGAGAGGGCTGTCGATATCTCCGGCAGATCTATCGGGGCCGAGCCGACCCATAGATAGGGGCTCACGAGGAAGCCAAAATAGATGGCAAGCGCGGCAAAGCCGGCGAATAGAACCAGGTAGATGGCCAGGTTGACGTATTTGGCCGTCGAGTAGTTCCTAAATGATTTCGAATTGTTCATGTGATTTCCTCAAGCAGAGTTTCTAGAGCGCTAGAAAAGTGCCGATACTAATTAAAGTCTATCTTTAAAAGATAGTCAACGCGATTTTCCCTTAAAGGAGGGCGCTGTAAGCCGATAATATGCCCTTGCTGCATGTTTTGGCCAAATCGAGGTCTTCGGTTGGCGAGCAGGCGCACGAGGAAAGACCTTTGGTGCTGGTCCGACCGCGCTCATCGGAAATTAGGCAGTCCGGAACATCGTCGGCAAACCCGTAACCAACCACCAAACTGCCGTCGGCAATGGCATAAGGCGCCTTCTCCTTCAGTTCGGCTAGGGCTCGCTTTGCCAGCGCGAATCCAGAAGGAAAAAGCTTTGGCATGTCGGCCAAATGGAATCCGGTCGGGCAATCGCCTCTCACCAAACCAAGGTTATAGGAAGGGCTGCCCTGCATGAAATCCGCGTAAAGGCTGCAAGGCAAGGAGCCGGGCATCGATTCCCGATAGCTGCTCTGCCCCACTTCCTGCTTTATTTGGGCAAACCGATGCCCAACCGAATCGGGGATCTTGAGATATAGAGGGATCCCGTAGTATCCAAGGACCGATTCGCCAAGAAGACTGAAGCAGGAATAGATGGATTTGCTTTCCCCGATTATAGGGAGGGAGCCGGCAAACGGAAACGGCTCATAGGCCACCGCCCCACATGGAAGGTCATGGCAGGCAAAATAACGCGGATCCTTAAGCCTAGATCCTCGGTATAGCCTAGAATCGACGTCCCTCATCCGCGAGTAGACGAATAGCTGGAAATACCCCGACTGGGATGGGGTACCCAATATCGGAAGCCTTGAGCAAGCCAAGACGGAATCGGTTTTGATGGACATAGCTTTGCCGCTTTGGGTGAAATCCACCATCTTCGCTTTGCCAAGGAAGGTTTTGAGCTTCACGGAAGAGCAGTCGAAAAGGATGCTGCCCCCGTTATCGAGTATCTCTTTGCTTAGGCTAAGCAGCAACACCGCGGCATCGTGCTTATTGATGAAGTTATAACGGGAGAATGAATTCGGCTTGCCAATTCGAGAAAGGATGTCGTCGGCCACGAACTTGCCATAACGGCTTTTGCTTTTCCTATCGACGAAGCCGCCTTGCCTAAGCAGTTCGCCGCCGAAAAGAACATCGCTTTGCTTACCCTGCCGTTCCTTCTCCCCGAACTTCTTGGAAGCGTCTATCGATTCGCCAATCCCTTTGGAGCGGGAGATGATTATGGGTTTGGCTCCGGCTTTGGCCAAAAGAAGCGCGGCATAGAGCCCAGGCAATTCGTCGCCGATTACCACCACATTGCCTTTTGCGTTCCTGGAAGGGATCTCGGGCTCGATTGAATCGTCGGAGAAGCTGACCGTCGTGTCGCGGATGAACTCGCTGGTATCGACCGCGAAGTCGGCGAAGTACTCCAATATCCCGTTTACGAACTCGCACTCAGCCGTCAGCATCTGGAAGCGGAAGGAGTTCTTGCTGATCCCAAGCCTTTCGGCCAATTGGTTAATCAGCGCTTCCGGGGAAAGCGAGCGTATCAATAAATCCCTGACGAAATACCTCATAGGGAATTAATCCTTTCCGCCACTTTCCGTGCGCTAAGGAAGCACCAGGTTAGGTTATATCCTCCGCAATACCCATCGACGTCTAGGCACTCGCCCGCGAAATAGACGCCGGGTTCCTTCTTCGATTCGAGATTGGATGATAGCTGGTCTAGCTTCACCCCGCCGATGCTTACCTGCGAGTCATCAAAGCCGTAATATCCGGCAAATTCGAAGCGGAAGTCCTTCAAAATCCCGCAAATTTCGGATATCGATTTGGGTTTTGCCTGCTTTTCGATATGCATTGCGAGCTTTTCTTCCAATATCCCCTTCAAGAAGCCGTTTTTCGCGGCCTTGTATGAATCATTTAGCAATTTGGCCAATTCGGCTTCGCCAAGCCCCGGGAAAAGGTCTAACGAAATGTTGGCTTCGGAAGCGTTTCTCCTAGCTAGGAAAGAGGAGAGGTTGAAGATGACGATGCCGGATAGGCCATCGCCTTTGAAAAGCACCTCGCCTTCCTCCTCGAAAGACCGTCCGTTTTGGAGAGCGCATCTTACCAGCGCCTTATGCCGGCACCCCTTGAGGTCCTGCAGCTTCTGCTTTGTCTTTATCGGGGCTAGCCCGGGGCGAAGCTGCTCGATTTGGTAGCCATGGGTTTGCAGGCAGCCGAACAAAGAGCCGTCGGATCCTAGACGATGCTGGCTCATGCCGCCTATCGCGAAAACCAAGCAATCGAATGACATGGTTCCCTGATCCGTCTTAACCTCGTAGCAATTATTGGCAAGGCGATAGGAAAGGGCTTTGGTGGAAGCGACAATCCTCACCCCTTTGGAACGGATTATCTCCACAAGGCGCTTCCCTAGCGTCGGAGCGGATAGCGAAGCTGGGTAAATCAGACCATCGATATCCGTGGTGACAATCCCATATTGGGAGAAGAAATCGATAATTTTTTGAGGGCATTCTTGCACCTGCAAACCGTCAAGATACTCTGGGTGGTTGTAATAGCGCCCGGACATCTTCCGATTGGTTAGGTTGCAGCGCCCGTTTCCGGTGGCGTTGAACTTCCGAAGCGGGGTGGCCTCCTTCTCGATGATGGTCACGTCCGCCCCATCCAGCATAAGCGCAAGGTAGGCCGCAGATGAGCTACCGCCGATGATGCCAACCCTCTTGCCCGATTTCATGATTTTATAGTTTAGCACACGAGAAACTGCTTTCAGCAGATTGATAAACCGTTCTATTGACCATATACTTTCCCTGCATGAGCAAGGAACCTTTCCCAAGCCTGTCTGAATTGCTTGCCGGCCTGAAGCAAGCCTACATTGAGGCCCTCGGCCAAAAAGGGGAGGCGGCGTATATGATCGCCTGCTCGCTATTGAAGGAAGAGCTTAGCAAATCGCTGAGCCAAGACGAATATGGCGAGAAGGAAAAGGTTTTCCTCGATAGCCTGATAAGCCTATCCGCCCCGTCGAAAAACGAGTACCGCTCGATCATCAACGGCGAAACGTTCGTCGAAGGAAACTCGGACCTAGTTATGCCGATAGAGGATTGCAGCCTGCTTCTCGCCGATGCGTTCCTGGCCATCAACCCCTATCGCAAGGAATTCGACATCGCCAAGAAGCTGCAGGTCATAAAATCGCTGCTCGTCGCCCCGCTGCTAGACGAGGACCCCAATGCTATGCTCGCCTATGGATTAGCCGGCGACATATACGACGCCAAAGAAAAAGGCAGCCGCGGATATGCGGTTGCCTATTATCAGTCGCTTAACCGTTAAGCGGCTTTTTTGATTTCCAACTCTTTGACCAATGCCTGGAAAGTCTCATCCGACAGGCAATGCTCTATGAGGCAGCAATCGTGCTCAGCCGTTTTTTCCTCGACGCCGATCGCCATCAGATAGGCTTTGATCGATTTGTGGCGGTTAAAGACCTTCTCGGCCAACTCACGCCCTTTGGCGGTCAATGCCATATCCCCGTAATCGATTCTGGTTATCAGCCCCTTGTTTATAAGCTCGTGGCCCATTTGATGAACCGCTGGCTTAGAGACATGGAGAAGGTTGGCAACCTTGGTGGTCTCCAAAGGCTGCTTGCTTTCCTCAAGCATCAGCAGGGCTTCGACGAAATCCTCTTGGGCTTTAGTGTAATGTTCCATATATCCTTATTGTAAGATAACTAAACTTTTTTGCAACTGAGGCGCTTCCGATGGCCGGATCGATCGTCAAAAAGTAAACGTATTCTATAAGAAAAACGAAAATGGCTATACAATCCGAATCGATATTTAATTAAAATTCGGTCGTGAAAAAACTAATTCTCGTCTGCGGGCCCGCGGCCATCGGAAAGTCGACGTTCTCAAACAAATATCGGCTTGAGCATCCGGAAGAGGATGTCCACGTCATCGCGGCCGACGAGGTCAGGAAAGAAATGTATGGCGGCTACGACCAATTCCCGCCAGGACATAACATGATGATCATCTACGAAGAGATGGTCAGGCAGGCAAACGTCCTTTGCGAGCAGGAGAACGTCACCGTCATATTCGATACCACGATGCTTTTCGATGAGAGACGGCTTTATTTCCGCCGCCACCTGCCAAACTTCGACGTTTACTGGCTGGTGCTGCTAAAGCTCCACGATTACAAGCAGTGCCTAATCCGCAACAAAAAGAGACCGAAGGACAAATGGGTACCGGAAAACATAATCCTCGACATGGCAAGCCATTACGATGACCCATCCGAGGAATGCAAGCGCCACTTCTCGCAGGTGGATTTCATCTACGTCGACTAATTCGCCTTCCGATAGAGGATAAATTTTCTCGTTACGTAATTGAATATGGTCGTGAACGCGGTTTTCAGCACGAACACGACGGTGTAGGAGGCGAAAACCTTGATGTCTTCGCCAAACAAAGTTGAAAAGTCGATGTCAAGGATGTTTATACCCCATCCCGACCATTTGAGGCAGATCATGTAGCCAAGGAACTGGATGATGGCCCCGCCTAGCAAGCCTAGGAAGGCGAAACCGGTGAACTTAGCCGCGCCCCGAAGGCTCTTTGACTCCTGGGTGGCGGTATCCTTGAAAGCCCAGATGGCCGAAAGCGACCAGGTGGATGGGGTGGCGACGATAAAGCCGATTATGATTATCAAAAACTGGATGAAGAAGGCGGCGATGTAGTTTTCGGTCGCCCCGATCCAGGAGGCGAAGATCGAGGTCGCCCAGACCTCGACGACATAATCGATGAGGGTCCCATAGACCCCGACCAGCAGGAACCTTATGAGTTCGAGCCAAAACGCCCGGTCTAGCCGAAGCGAGTTATTTCCCCTGCTCACTTTATGTTCTTCCCGGCGCTTTTCTGTTTCTGTATCTTCCCGGCCTTGGCACCCTTGGAGGCGTGGACCAGGACGATTCCGTTTTGGTTTCCGGCCAGACTGTCGCCGTAGGCCATTGCTTCCTGCTTGGTATCGAAAAGCTTGATCGCTTTCTCGCCGCCGGCAAACTTGATGGCCCACTTCCCATCGCTGGCCCTTTTGGAAATGTGGTAAACCTTGGTGTTTTTGTCCGCCATGAATTTATCTCCTCGGCCCTATTCTAACCCATCAACCTGTTTTAGATAGTAGGAAACGTCGGCGTCCGACGGCATCCGCCAATCGCCGCGGGGGGAAATGGCGACCGAGCCGACCTTCGGCCCGTCCGGCAGGCAGCTGCGCTTGAACTGATTATGGAAGAAACGGTTGAAGAAGCTGCGGAGCCATTTCTTTATCGTCGCCTTGTCGTAAATGCCATCGTAGGCGAGGCAGGCGATGAAGAAGAGCTTCTTGGGAGAGAAGCGGAACCGCAGGAAGTGGTAGATGAAGAAATCATGGAGCTCATATGGCCCGATGGTATCCTCGGTCTTCTGGGCGATCTCGCCGTTTTTGGTCGGGAGAAGCTCAGGCGAGATCGGGGTGTTGATTATGTCCAATAAGGGCTTTGATGCCTCAGGGTGCATGATCGCGTAGCCATGGCATAGGTAGCGGACCAGCGTCTTGGGTATCGAGGCGTTGACGCCATACATCGACATGTGGTCGCCGCCATAGGTGCACCAGCCGAGGCAAAGCTCGCTGAGGTCGCCGGTGCCGATCATCAAGGCGCCGGTGTCGTTGGCCGCATCCATCAATACCTGGGTCCTTTCCCTGGCCTGGGCGTTCTCGTAGGCCACGTTGAGATTATCCAAAGGATGGCCAATATCAGTTAGATGGCTTTTGACGGTGTTGGCGATGCTTATCTCCTTAAACGACACCCCAAGGTCTTTGGAAAGCTCCTCTGCATTGTCATGGGTCCTTCTCGAGGTTCCAAAGCAAGGCAGGGTTATGGCGGTGATGTCGGAGAGGCTATAGCCGATTTTCTTGAAAGCCTCGACCGCGACAAGAAGGGCCAACGTCGAATCCAATCCGCCGGAAAGCCCCACCACGACCTTGTGGCAATTTATGGCCTTAAGCCTGCCGACCAGCCCGGCGATCTGCATGTCCATGACCTCGTTGACGCGGTCCAGGTTTATTTCCTTCTCCTCCGGGATGAAGGGGTTCCTGGCGTAATGCCTCTTTATGTTTTCCGGGGTCGATAGGCGAAGCGGGAAATATACCGATGGGCAGCTAGATACGTCGAAGCTGTTCGTCTTCCTTTTCTCGGCATTGAGCTTATCGACGTCGATCTCGGCGATGGCCGAATGGAACGCAAACGGCTTCGATTCACTGAGTATTGCGCCGTTTTCGGCGATGATGTTGTGGGCTGAATACACGCAATCGGTGGTCGATTCGCCCTCGCCGGCATCGCAATATAGGTAGGCCGCGATGAGCTTGGCCGACTGCATGCCAACCAAATCGCGGCGATAACTCGCCTTGCCAACCGTTTCGTTGGAAGCCGATAGGTTCAATATCAAGTTCGCCCCAGACAGCGAAAGCTCCTGCGATGGGGAATTCGGCACCCAGAGGTCCTCGCAGATCTCGATGCCGATCTTTAGGCTGGGGTAGGACGACGGGGAGAAAATCAGCTGGTTGCCAAAAGGAACGCGCTCGCCGAACAGGTCGATATACCCGTTTTCCCCCTCATATCCTTTGAAATAGCGGCCTTCATAGAATTCCTGATAGGTAGGTATGGACCGCTTCGGAACGATGCCGACGAGCTTGCCGTTAGAAACAAGCGCCGCGACGTTGTAGATCTTATGGGCAAGTCGAAGCGGCAGTCCAACGCAGAAGGCGATGTTCTTGTCAGACGAATAATCGATTAGGCCCTTCAAACCGGTTAGGGCGCCATCTAGCAAAGTCGAATCCAGGAATAGGTCGCCCGCGGTATATCCGGTCAGGCAAAGCTCGGAGAAGCAAAGGACCGAGACGCCCTCGGAGATGGCCTCATCAATCTGCTTCTTTATCTCCTCGACGTTGCCTTTTGGATTGGCGAGGTGGATTGGAAAGGCGGCGGCTTTGACCCTGACGAAGCCAAGCGGATCGTCTAAGTCGGCATCGATTTGGCCGGGATAGGAAACGTTGTTCTGGCCATTGGCTTGCTTTCCCTCAGAATAAGCTTCCTCGGACATGATGACCATCGAGGAATAGCCGTTCTTGGTTATATGGATCGGGGAGTCGGATGAAAGGACCTCCTCCTCTAGCTTCTGCGTATCGCGCAAGGCGGTGATTGGAATGATTTTGATACTCATGGCATTATTCTAACACTTTTATGACATTAAGCGTTTTCTATTCTAATTTATCCGGTTAGTAGCCATAATTTGCCCGTGGTTACAAAAAAAGGAATCTGCATAGTCAATTCGACGCACCTATATGGCGGGATATCAAACCTCTATCAAAGAATGAAAGAGGAGCTGTCCGCGCTGGGGGTATCGCTTGAGCTAAGAAGCGCCAACGAGGCAAAGATAAGGATTGAGGAAAACGGAGCGGTTTCCACCGCTTTGGGGCCAGCCGATTTCGTGCTCTACCTCGACAAAGACAAATACGCCTCCTACGCCTTGGAAAGGGCTGGATACCATCTATTCAATTCCAGCCGTTCCATCGCACTATGCGACGACAAGATGCTTACCTACGTCGCTTTGTCCAACCATGGCATAAAAATGCCGAAGACGATTTCGCCATCCTTGGATTACAAAGGCAATCCGATGGACGAGGAAAGCCTTGCCGCCATTGCAACGGAGCTTGGCTATCCGTTGGTCGCGAAAACAAACTACGGCTCGCTGGGAAATGGGGTATATCTGATCAAAAACCATGGTGAACTGCAGGATTTTGAATGCAAATTCCACGCAATTCCTAGACTTTATCAAAAATTTATATCTTCCTCTTGCGGGGTTGATTACCGAGTCATCGTCATCGGCGGCAGGTTCTGCGTCGGCATGAAGCGGGTCAACGAAGACGACTTCCGCTCCAACGTGGCTAGAGGTGGAAAAGGCGAGAAGGTGGAAATACCAAAGACATTCATCGACATGGCCGAGAAAGCCGCGAAGCTATTGGAACTCGATTACTGCGGGGTGGACTTGCTAATAGGCGAGCAGGGCGAACCGGTGCTTTGCGAGGTCAATTCCAACGCCTTCATAAAAGGCATAGAGGAAGTGACTGGATACAACGTGGCCAAAGACTACAGCGCCCACATAGCCAAAACCCTTGGATTATGAACGAAGGGATCAAATTCAAAGCAAAGATAAACGGGGTCCCGCAGATGGGCCACATCTGGGGGGAGGGTAACGAGGTTGCCCTGCTTTTCCTCCATGGCGGGCCAGGCAATCCCAACCGGCACAAGATAAGGGACAACCTGCTTGGCCTTTCCAAGCATTTCCTACTATGCGCATACGACCAAAGAGGCACCGGCGGATCGTATAAGGCGTTCATGAAAGACGCCGATCTTAGCATCGATAACCTAATCGATGACGTAATAGGCTGGGCCAGGGAGCTAAAGAGATCGCATGGCGCAAAGAAGGTGATCGTCATCGGCGAGTCGTTTGGCAGCTATCTCGGATCGAAGGCAATTCAGAAGTCTCCCTCCGACTTCAGCGCCTACGTCGGCTATGGCCAGCTTGCCTCGACGAGGAAGACTTTCCTTTGGCAATATGGCGAGCTCGAGAAAAAGCTAAAAGGCGAGAAACTAAAGCTTCTGCATGCCATCCCTTTGGATAGCGAGCCTAGTGCTGAGCAATATGGGGTTTTCTATTCTTTGCTTTACCCATCCTTTGAGCCGAAGGATTACCCAAGCTACGAGGAAAGGGAAATCATCCCGTTCAACAAATCGGGCGAATATGGGTATTTTGAGCGGCGCGGTTTCAAAAAAGGCACAAAGCGCCTATCGAAGGTTTATGGCAATCTAACCGGCCTAACCTTAGAGGACAACGCCAACTATGGAATCCCCTATTACGTCTTTGCCGGGGACGAGGACTTCATCACCCCGTATGAGCTATCGAAAAACTATCTCCTTAACGAGGTCAAAGCCCCGAAAAAAGGATTCGTGGAATTCAAAGGCGCCGGGCATATGCTGGCTTTCGAGCAGCCCAAAAAGTTTATTGCCGAGATGGAAAGGCTAGTCCTCAACCTTCTTGACTGAATCGCCGGCCTGGAAATAGGCCGCATTGCGGACGACGAGCCGGTCGGAGTCATGGGAGAGGACCCTCATCGCATCGGCGGGCGATATCCAGTAGGCGTCGGCGACCTCCTCTTCCTGAAGCCTCATATCCCCTTCGTTTGCCTCGGCGGCGAAGAAGACAACCTGCTTTATCACGCCATCCCGCGGCGAATAGTAAATGGTCTGGCGGAACCCAGGGATGATCTTGGCTTCCAGCCCCACTTCCTCCCTTATTTCGCGCAATGCCGTGTCGAATTCGTCTTTGTCCGATTTTTCCACATGACCCTTGGGAATCGAGTAATGGCCGAGCCGCATATGCTCAACCAAAACCTTACCATCCTTAAACAGTACGGCGCCGCAGCTCTTTTCCTGCTTGCCCAATATCGAGGCGAGCCCGGCGATCTCGTCATCGCTTAGCCCTATTGCCTCAAGATAGCCGTTTACGTCCCCGTAGCGCTCATTGAACCTATCTACGACCTCGAAGATGAAGTCGATGTTCGGGGTTATCACGACATCGGGCAGCTTGCCTTTGCATTCGTGGGCTTGCTCGCGCAGATAGGCAAACGAGGCAAGGTAATCGGCGTTGATGTCATCCATCGATACGCCAGCAAGAAGCAGCAGGACCATCGTGAAGCAGCCTGTCCGGTCTTTGCCAGCCGAGCAATGGAACAGCAACGGCTTGTCCTCGTTGAGGATGGCCTTGAACACCTTCCTGGCCGAATAGGGTTCCTCAAGCATCTCCAAATACGAATCGATCTGATCTTCGTGGTCAACCGGGATCCGGCCATTGCCATTCACCGGCAGCGAGATGTTCTTAAACCCTTCGACCGGCAAGCTGAAATCAGGGTGCTCGGATTTCTGCTTATCGTCCCGGAGGTCGATTATCGTCTTGATTCCAAGCTGGGTTAGCTTCTGCTTGTCGGCAACGCTGGCCAAATCAATGCGGGCGCTGCGGTAAAGGACGCCAAAGCTGGTTTCCCCGTAGCGGCATTCGTACCCGCCGAGGTCGCGGAAGTTGGAAATTCTCTCTAAATTGATGTGTCTACTCATGATGCTGACTATTTTAGATGGATTGAAGCTCAAGAAAAAGGCCGCCTTGAAGGCGACCGTTTCCTCATTTCTTCTCCTCAACCGCAGGAGCGCCGTTTTGCTTCTTAAGCTCTTCCAGTATGGCGGTAAGCAGTTCCTCTTGTGTTGGCTTGGCGGGTTCCTGAACCGGAGGCAAAGGGCGCTCCTCGGGGTGCCGCTTGTAGTATTCCTCTTTCGCTTTCTCCTCGAGTTCCTTGCGCTTCTTGCCAGCGTACTTGACCACCTTGACGATGACGAACAAGGTCAAGGCGATTATGACGAACGAGATGATGGCGTTGATGAACGCGCCCCAGTCGATGATGGCGGCCCCGTTATAGAAATAGGAGGCGCCGTGCTTGGTGTACATGCCAGAGATCGTGGCGGTGAAATCATCCTGCTGAGACAGCGTGGCCCATTCGGAAGCGGTATAGCTTTGCTTTAGCGTTTCGCCGCCGATGAGGATATCGGAAGGGACACGCTGGGAAGGGGTGGCCGGGGGAAGGACGGTGACCAATCCGGCAAGGCCGCCGGGGACGCCCCAGGTGCAGACGGATAGCAATATGGCGGTGAAGGCATTCACGATCGCGTTGAACGCCCCGCCGATGATGACGCCTACTGCCAGGTCTAGGATGTTGCCCTTCGAGATGAAGGCGCGGAATTCCGCCAGGATGGATTTGGCGAATTTCTTGGTTTTCTCATTTTTTGCTTTCTTTGCCATAGGCTCTTTTGGTTTTTTCTCTTTCTTTGCCATGTTGTTATTGCTCCCGTTATTGAGACTATACCCTTACCTCGATGGCGAAAAAAGCACATATAAGTAAGTTGACATGCCATCGAGTTGGAAAGAAAATCAGTCCATATGGTAAACGCATTAGCATCTTCGGGATTCGACTGGATAAGCCTTATCTACATCGTGATCTTCATCCTATTCGCCCTGATAGGGTTAATCAGGGGAGGACTCAAGACGGTCCTAAGCGTCGCCTCCATCGCCGTCTCCATCGGCTTGGCGTTCGCCCTTTATAAACTAATAGGAGGAGCCCTCGCCGAATCTGGCATGGGGCAAGGAATATCCGCATCGACGGAAAATTACATCCTCGAAAACGTGTCCGGCTCTGAAATACCCCTCCCCGCCGCGGCGTTTCAAAGCGAATGGGTCGCCAACGGGATGCTAAGCTACGTCTATAGTGAGCTCAATATTCCCGAATTCGTGCAAGACACCCTAAACAATCTGATAGTTGCCAATCTGCCGACTGAGGGGGTGTTCACCCCGGCTTCGGCAATCGCCCATTCGTTGACCTTGATCAGCTGCTCGGCCATCGCCTTCCTTTTGGCCTTCGTGGCCTGTTTCATAATCCTGAGTATTTTGCTGGCTATATTGCTACACGTCTTCAAAGCCAACTCGAAAGTCGGATTCATATCCAGGTTTCTTGGCTTGCTGATAGGGCTGGCCGAGGCCTTCGCCGTCTGCTGGGTCATATCGTTGGTGTGCTATTTCTTCGTTTCGTCCGGTTCGGATTTTGGAAGTTACATTGCCGATGTTGCAAAACTCAATCAGGAAGGATTCGGCATCGCAAAATGGTTCATTTCGACCGATTTGGGGTATAGTTCGGTGCTTTCCTTCCTGAAATAGAATTTTCATTTTTGCGTAAACATAGGCATTAATCGAATCTTTTCTTACATTTTTTGACAGTGTACAACTTTTTGTCGCTATAATCTGTCCAATAAATTCCTAATAAACTACTAAACGATTTTTTCTAATCGCAATAATACCCCGATAATAGGCTATTAATCCTCTGTAAGCGAGGCCGGTTAAGATAATTCAAGTGGCAATTTCGAACGAAAAAATTTGCTGAGCATCTGGCTTTGATTTTTGCTGACACGCACCTACAATATGCTCCGCACGGCCAGAAGGCTTGCTAAATAGCGCTTGAGGGAAAAGCGCCTTTAGTAGCCCCAAGCCGACAGAGGTTACCATCATGCTACAAGTCATCAAAAGGAACGGCGCGCTAGTGCCGTTCGATCTCCGGAAAATCGAATCCGCGATGTCCCGCGCTTTCGCGGCCGAGAACAAGTCCATCCCCTCCGATGTGCTTGAGTTGCTCGCTCTGCGCGTCACCAGCGCCTTCAACGACAAGGTCAAGAACGAGACCATCGGCGTCGAGGACATCCAGGACGCCGTCGAGATCGTCCTAATCCAGTCCGGATACGTCGATGTGGCCAAGTCCTATATGGATTACCGCACCAAGAGGGCGGCTTTGCGCCAGGTGAAGAACACCACCCTCGATTTCAAGAACGTCGTCGACAACTACCTGAAGGTCAACGACTGGCGCGTCAAGGAGAACTCCACCGTCACCTACTCGGTCGGCGGATTGATCCTTTCCAACTCCGGCGCCGTCACCGCCAACTACTGGCTCTCCGAGGTCTACGACAAGGATATCGCCGATGCCCACCGCAACGCCGACATCCACATCCACGACCTTTCGATGCTCACCGGCTATTGCGCCGGGTGGAGCCTTAAGCAGCTCATCAAGGAAGGGCTCGGCGGAGTCCCGGGCAAGATAACCTCCTCGCCCGCCCGCCACCTGATGACCCTCTGCAACCAGATGGTCAACTTCCTCGGCATCATGCAGAACGAATGGGCCGGCGCTCAGGCTTTCTCTTCCTTCGACACCTACCTCGCCCCGTTCGTCAAGGTCGACAACCTCTCCTACAAAGAGGTCAAGCAGTGCATCCAGTCGTTCATCTTCGGCGTCAACACCCCGTCCCGCTGGGGCACTCAATCTCCGTTTACCAACATAACCCTCGACTGGACCGTCCCCGATGACATGGCCAACCTCCCTGCCATCGTCGGCGGAAAGGAAATGGACTTCACCTATGGCGACTGCGTCAAGGAGATGGCCATGGTCAACAAGGCCTTCATCGAGACCATGATCGAAGGCGACGCCAACGGCCGTGGCTTCCAATACCCGATCCCGACCTACTCCATCACCAAGGACTTCGACTGGTCGGATACCGAGAACAACCGTCTGCTGTTCGAGATGACCGCCAAGTACGGCACCCCCTACTTCTCCAACTACATCAACTCCGATATGAAGCCGAGCGACGTCCGCTCCATGTGCTGCCGCCTCCGCCTCGACCTCCGCGAGCTCCGCAAGAAGAGCGGCGGATACTTCGGATCCGGCGAATCCACCGGCTCGGTCGGCGTCGTGACCATCAACATGCCGCGCATCGCCTACCTCGCCACCAACGAGAAGGACTTCTACGCCAGGCTCGACCGCCTGATGGACATCTCCGCCAGGTCGCTCAAGGTCAAGCGCAACACCATCACCAAACTGCTTGAGGCTGGGCTATACCCCTACACCAAGCACTACCTCGGAACCTTCAACAACCACTTCTCCACCATCGGATTGGTCGGCATGAACGAGGCTTGCCTCAACGCCCGCTGGATCGGGAAGGACCTGACCGACAAGCAGGCGCAGGAATTCACCGTCGAGGTCCTCAACCACATGAGGACCCGCCTCTCCGACTATCAGGAGAAGTACGGCGACCTGTACAACCTCGAGGCCACCCCGGCTGAGTCCACCGCCTACCGCCTTGCCAAGCACGACAAGGAGCGCTACCCGGACATCATCACCGCGGGCAAAGAGGGCGAGACCCCCTACTACACCAACTCCAGCCACCTCCCGGTCGGCTTCACCTCCGACATCTTCGAGGCCCTCGACATCGAGGATCAGTTCCAGACCCTATACACCTCCGGAACCGTCTTCCATGCCTTCCTTGGGCAGAAGCTGCCGAACTGGCAATCCTGCATGAAGCTGGTCAAGAAGATCGCCGAGAACTACAAGCTCCCCTACTACACGATGTCCCCGACCTACTCGGTCTGCGAAGACCACGGCTACATCACCGGCGAGCAGTGGAAATGCCCGATCTGCGGCAAGGAAACCGAGGTCTACTCCAGGATCACCGGCTACTACCGCCCGGTCAAGAACTGGAACGCCGGCAAGACCCAGGAATTCAAGGATAGGAAGACCTACGACGTCGACCACTCCTCCGAGGTCCATGCCCACGACGGTGCTTGCTGCAGCTGCGGCGAGAAGAAGAACGATTCGGCTCCGAAGCTCGATGAGATCCTCCTGTTCACCTCGCCCACCTGCCCCAACTGCAAGATGGCGAAGATGATGCTGGATCAGAAGGGCATCCACTACCACCAGATCGATGCCCTCTCCGACAAGGAGATGACCAAGGCCTATGGCGTCAAGCAGGCGCCGACCCTGATCGTGCCTAACGGAGATTCCTACAAGACCTACGAGAACGCCTCCCTCATCAAGGGATACATCGACGAGGCCAGCAAGAACTAAAGCCGAACGCCCCTTCCAAGCGAAGGGGCTTTTGCTCTATAGAAGGTAAACAAAATGACTGATCTTATCGTTATCGGCGGCGGGCCGGCGGGCCTGACTGCCTGCCTATATATGCTTCGTGCCGGCAAAAGCGTCCTTTTGATAGAGAAGGAGGCCATCGGCGGGCAGATAGCCAAGTCGCCAAGGCTCGAGAACTATCCGGCCATCGAATCCATTTCCGGGATGGAATGGGCCGACAACGCCTTCAGCCAGGTAATGGGGCTCGGCGTCAAATTCGACTTTGGCGAGGTCGACTCGATCGTTAAGCGCGAAGATGGCGTTTTCGAAGTGAAATATGGCACTTCTACGGCCGAATCGAGGTCCGTCATAATCGCCACGGGGTGCGAGCATAAGAAGCTCGGGCTGCCAGGCGAGGAGGAGCTTTCCGGACATGGCGTCAGCTATTGCGCCACCTGCGACGGGGCCTTCTTCAAAGACGAGGACGTGGCGGTTATCGGCGATGGCAACACCGCCGTCCAATACGCCATATCGCTTTCTGGCATCTGCCGCAGCGTGACCATCATGACCTTATTCGACCATTTCTTCGCCGATCAGATCATAACCAAGCGCATGCTGGAGGCCAGCAACGTAAAATGGGTGAAGGAAGTCTCCACCACCGCCTTCCTAGGCGATGGCGACCTCACCGGCGTCAGGTATAAGGACAAAGGTGGCAACGAGAACACCTTGCCCTGCTCCGGCGCCTTCGTGGCCATCGGCCAGGTGCCGAGCAACGAGGCCTTCGCTCCGTTGGTCGAGCTAGAAAAGGGGTTCATCGTCGTCGACGAGTCGAAGCAGACGAAAACCCCGGGGCTATTCGCCGCCGGGGATTGCACGGTCAAGAAGGTCAGGCAGGTGGCCACCGCCATTTCGGATGGGGCCATAGCCGCTGTTTCCAGCGCCGCCTACATCGATTCGCTGCGCTAATCGTAATTCCTTAGGTAAGCCGCCTTGACGAAGCTTGAGGCGGCTTTTCTCATTTCCTCCGCCTCTTCCTTATCGACGGCATGGAACCCATGCTCGATGCAGCCGTCGCGGTCGACGTACATCTGCAGGAAGTATTTGTCCGCGCCCTGTATCATCTTCGCGGCTTCGGCTATGGAGTCGACGCTGTGGAATTCCTTTATTATCGTAGTGCGGAACTCATATTCCTTGCCTGACCCCATTATCAGGGCGATCGATTGCCTGATCCTGGATACGTCCATATCCTCCAACCCGCAGGTCTTCCCATAGAGGTCTGGCGAGTTCTTTATGTCCATGGCGAAGTAATCGACTAGTCCCTCGTCCAATGCCTTCTGTATTATCTCGGGCCGATAGCCATTGCTGTCGAGCTTAATCTTGTAGCCAAGGGCCTTGATCTCCCTCATCTTGTCGAGCAGATCGTCCCCTAATGTCGGTTCGCCGCCGGAAATGCATACGCCTTCCACCACCCCTTTCCGCTTGCGGAGATAGTCCAATATGCGTTCGAAATCTATCTTCGGGGCCGATTCGGGATGGAGAACCAGCGAGCCGTTATGGCAAAAAGGGCACCGAAAGTTACATCCCGAGGAAAACAGGGTAGTCGTTATATAGTCATCAAAGTCGACTAAAGAAAGCTTTTCCCATCCAGAGAAATCCATAATTAACTCGCAAAAGTTACTTTTCTTCTTCGCCTTCGGGCTTTTCTTCTGCCTCGGGCTCGTCTTCTTTCTTCTCTTCGGCTGCGCCATCGGTCTCGGCGACGACTTCAGCCTGATGGGCCTCAAGCTTAGCCTCTTGCTTCTGCTTGACCATGTAATTAATGGTCAGGTAGAGCATGAGGATCGAGGCGGCGATGATGAAGATGCCAAGCAGGATGAAGACGACTTGGATGAACCGCTTCTGATCGCCCATGAAGGCGACTATCAAGGCGCCGAGCACAATGCAGGCGATGCCGAGGATCACAAACAGGACGTTGCGGCTCGTCTTGCCGCTTTTCTTTACTAGGTAGGTTATCGAATAGATGTCGAGGATGGCGCCGAAGACAATGACCAAGGTCCCGATGAATACGGCGACGAATTGGAACAAGGCGGAAAGGTTGCTTGCGCCGGTGCCAGCATAGATGAGCACAACGCCGGCCGCCAGTTCAAGCGCCCCAGTGATGGCGGGACCATAGGTTGTGACAATCATGGCTTCGCCTTTAACGCTAACCACCGACACGACGTCAAGCACCAGACGCATGACGGCATCGACGGTGATCATTATGCCGACGATCAGGATGCAGGTATTCTGGAAATCCTTGTTGCCGGAGAATACACAGAAGATGATTCCGGCGGTTAGAAGCAAAATCGCCTCGATGATGTTGAGGGCGAGCCAGCCCCCACGACCTTTTCTGAACATATAGAGTTACCTCCGTTACGATTATTCTACTACAAGCGCGTTCCTTTAAAAGGAAAACGGGCTTTTTAAGCCCGCTTCATTTTCCTTTGTCTTTGGTTTCTATTTGCTTTTTCTCGTCGTCGGCTTTGACGTCGATGACTTCCGTCTTTTCGGCGGCGGCTATCGGCTTGGCGCCATCGTCCCCATCATCCGCCAGCTTGGATTTCTTGGTCATGTAGATGATGGTTATCACCAGCTGCGCCAGACCGGCGATGGATAGCACCGACCCGATGCAGATCATAGATATCATCTGCTTGGCCGCTTCCTTGGCCGCATCGCCGCCGCTAGAAGGTAGATACACGATTAGTATGGCCGCTCCAAGCGCCGCCAGGATGGCCCCGAACGCAATCTGAGCTGACGGCATCAATATCTTGCCGCGCCGCCTGACTATGAATGCTATCGAATAGATTATGAACAGCAGGCCGATGACCGTTAGGAACACCCCAAGGAACTTGATTATCGTGTCGACGAAGAAGCTCGATATCATCATGACCACGATGCCGGCGCTTATCTCGAATCCGCCTATAAGCATGATTGGCTGCTCGGAGTCTTTTACGCGAGCCAAGACCAGAATAATCCGCAGAAGCCCATCCATGGCGACGAACAGGCCGATTACGATCGACAAAGTCAATTCAATCGCCTTCGAAGAAGTCGGTGAAGCATCGTCGGCTTTGATGAGCGATCCGAAAACAATGGCCAAAACCCCGGCCGATATGAGCAATATCGCCTCAGCGATATTCCAATACCCCCAAAGTTTGGAAACTTTTTCGTTGTTTCTTTTGTCCATTTTGACGTTTTCTTTATCCAGTCTTGTGAAAATCATTTAAAGTATAGTCCGGAAGGAAGGAACGCGAAATCAAAACAATGAAAAAAGCAGTACTGAAAAGTTACGCGAAACTCATAGTGAGAAGCGGCCTGGGCCTAAAGAAGGGCCAAGACGTGATCATCAAAGCCAACGTCGACCAGGAGGACTTCGTTTCCATGGTCGTCAAGGAATGCTACAACGCCGGAGCGGGGCGCGTGACGGTCAATTGGCTCTCCGAAAAGCTCAACCGCATCAACCTGAAGAAGGGAAAGCTCCGCCCATTGATGAAGAACACCCCGATGGAGATTGCCCTGCAGGAATATTGGACCGATAAGCTCCCCTGCTACCTCTGGCTAGACTCCGATGACCCCGATGGGGCCAAAGGAACCAATCCGAAGAAAGCCGCCAAGATAAGGGCCAAGAAGCACGAGGAGGTCAAGCATCTCATCGAAGCCCGCGAGAACCGCTACCAGTGGTGCATCGCCGCCATCCCCAGCGAGAAATGGGCCAAGAAGGTATTCCCTGGATTGACCAAAGCCGAAGGCATGAAGAGGCTATGGGATGCCATATTGACCGCTTCGAGGGCCAAAGACGGAAACGGGATCAAGAACTGGGAGGACCACGAGAAGGACCTCAAGGCCCGCTGCGACTACCTCAATTCGCTTAACCTCCGCTCGCTCCACTACACCTCGAGCAACGGAACCGATCTGACCATCGGGCTCATACCGAACGTCATCTGGCTAGGCGGCGGGGAAACCACCTTGGTTGGCAACTTCTATCAGCCGAACATCCCCTCGGAAGAGGCCTTCACCTCGCCGATGAGGGGACAAGCCGAAGGAATAGTCTATTCCGCCAAGCCGCTTGTCTACCAAGGGCACCTCATCAAGAACTTCAACATCCGCTTCCACGAAGGCAAGGCCGTTGAGGTCCACGCCGAGGAGGGCGAGGAAGCCCTAAAATCGATACTCACGCTGGATGAGGGATCGGCCTATCTAGGCGAATGCGCCCTAGTTCCATATGACTCCCCTATCAACAAGACCGGGTTGCTCTTCTACAACACCCTGTTCGACGAGAACGCCTGCTGCCATCTAGCTCTAGGAAGGGGCTTCACCAACCTATACAAGGACTTCGACAAATACACCGATGACGAGCTGCATGGCTTCGGCATCAACAAGTCGCTGAGCCACGTCGACTTCATGATCGGTAGCGAGGACCTCCACATCGAAGGCACGACCGCCGACGGCAAGAAAGTGGTCATCTTCGACCACGGAACCTGGGCTAAATAAGGCTGGCTTCAAAGCTCAAGCAAACGCTTGGGCTTTTTTCTACTATTTGATCAGGGCGTTACTTAGACCGCCGATTCGGTTTACGATTAAGGCGTCTAGGGCAACGCCCGAGCCGCGTGGCCAGGCATGGC
>CASFCI010000004.1:0-130577 GCA_949293175.1 uncultured bacterium | reverse complement strand
CTCCTTTCTTGACGGAAAGCAAAGAAGGCATAAGCATCATAAAAAAGTTGTTAGAGTTTGACTAGTTAGGAACTGTTGCGTTAAGTTTGGAAACTAACCCAATATTTATATAACAATGCAAGCTGTTGAGATAAATTATCGTTTATACTAGACTAATAAAAGTTAAAGGCGGCGATATTTATAGAATTAGGAGTGCCGCCGTTTTTCATAATCTCCTAAACGGAGGAGAAAATGAAAGAATTAATTATTGAAAGAATCACGAAGAGCATGAGTAATTGCTTGAATGAGGTGGAGTTGAGGAAATTGAGAAAGTGTCTGGAATTTGAACTTATGAATGTTGATGTTTTGCCAAAAAACGACGAGAAAGGGTCTGGTATCATTTCTAATCACCTTTCTGAGTTTCTATCAGCTAAAAGAGTGGAAGGCCTTTCTGAAAAAACTCTTAAATATTATAAGAACACCATTAATGCCATGCTCTCTAAGGTAGGAAAAAATGTATTTCAAATTAATACTGATGATTTGCGAAATTACCTTTCAGAATATCAAAAGATCAACGACACGTCTCAGATAACGATTGACAACATAAGAAGGATTTTGTCGACTTATTTTACATGGCTTGAAGATGAAGATTATATTTTGAAAAGCCCAATTAGACGCATTCACAAGATTAAAACCGGATTTACTGTTAAACAAATTTATTCTGATGAGGACTTGGAGAAAATGCGTGATGGTTGCAATAACCCAAGAGATTTAGCATTAATTGATATGCTCGCATCAACAGGAATACGTGTCGGAGAATTAGTTAAGCTCAATAAAGAAGATATCAATTTTGCTGAACGTGAATGTAAGGTCCTAGGAAAAGGAAATAAAGAGCGAATCGTTTACTTTGATGCGAGAACCAAAGTTCATCTAGAAATGTATTTATCTACTAGAAAAGATAAAAACGACGCTTTATTTGTTTCTTTAAATTCCCCCTTTGAAAGATTGTCTATTGGAGCAGTGGAATCAAGAGTTAAGAAAATCGGTAATCAATTAAATTTGGGCAGGGTTCATCCTCACAAATTTAGAAGGTCCTTAGCAACGAATGCTATTGATAAAGGCATGCCAATAGAACAATTACAGGTTCTACTTGGGCATAAACGAATTGATACTACTTTGCAGTATGCAATGGTAAACCAAAACAATGTTAAAAACTCGTATAGGAAGGTGATAGGATGATTGAACTTTCAAAAACTAAAATTTCTAATCTAGGGGAAGTAGTGGGCGGAGGTACGCCATCAACTGCCGATAAAAACAATTACTCTACACATGGCATTGGCTGGATAACACCAAAAGATTTGGCCGAACATCCTTTTCGTTATATTGAAAGAGGCGAGAGGGATATTTCTGAACAAGGTTTAAAATCTTCGTCTGCTAGATTATTACCTGCTGGTACTATTTTGTTTTCCTCAAGAGCCCCAATTGGATATGTTGCAATTGCAAAAAATCAATTAACAACTAATCAAGGATTTAGGAGCATTATCCCAAACGATAGAGTCGTTCCTGAATTTTTATATTATTTATTGAAATTTAACACAAATAAGATAGAAAAAAATGCAGGAGGTTCTACTTTTAAAGAAATCTCTGGATCAACCCTTTCTGAAACCGAAGTAATCATTCCTTTAGATATTAAAACTCAGAAATCAATTGCTGATTTATTAGGCTATATTGATAGTAAAATTGAGGCAAATATTAAGATAAACGATAATTTACTTCAATTATCTCGAGATGTATTTAACTATTATTTTGAGCAAAATACAGATGAGTATTCTTCAATTAAATTGGGACAAATCATCAATAAGATATCAACTGGTCTAAACCCAAGAAATAATTTTGTCTTGAACGTTAGTAATGCTAATATTGCTTACATTACTGTAAAAAATATAACCGAAGATTGCCTTTTAGATATATCAAATTGTGATTATGTAGATGAAAAAGCGTTAGCCGTTATTCACAAGAGGTCAGGCATTCAAAAAGGAGACGTTTTGTTTGCTAGTATAGCTCCTTTAGGCAGATGTTATTTAGTTGAGACAACTCCTAAAACATGGGACATTAATGAATCTGTTTTTTCTATCAGGCCTAATTACCAATTTGTATCTTCAGAATACCTATTTTTGCTCTTATCAAGCAGTAGATTAAAGAAACTGGGAGAAAATCAAAGCGCTGGTAGTATTTTCAAAGGAATTCGAATTAGCTCGATATTAGATTTGGACTTAAAAATACCTAATAAATCTAAAATGAATGAATTCACTAATATAGTAAAGCCATATTTAGAGCGACGTGACTCTCTTTTAGTGGAAAATATCAAGCTTACTAGACTCCGTGAATACTTGTTACCATTGCTTTTAAACGGCCAAGTTACAATAAGATAAATTATCGTTTATTCGATTGTTATGCCTTGTTTTCTAAAATAACATCGCTTAGGAATAAGGCTTTGTTTGTGCGCTGGAAGGATAATTTATCGTTGCTAATTTGCTTATTCTTATAAATTCTCATAGCTCACTAATTCATAGTAAACCCATCCGTTTTCATGATAAAATATTCAAGTAAATTTTTTCGTATTTTATTAATCGAACTTTGATTTGATTCGTTTTCAGGAGGTGTTATTGTCGTGTATAAATATAATTCATTTAAAGAGTATATTCAGCTCAATTATATTGAGACCATACAAGACGCCCTCGGACAATATATCAAGCAAAACGATCTGACAATTTTCGATGAAGATACAGGCAATAGCCATACATACGAAGATTTTAATATCAGCGCGATTAAGGTTAGCGGGCGAAGAAGAGTACTACGGAAAGTACCGATAAATCCTCAACTTTATATAGGGGTCGCAAAGTTGGTAAGGGGGTTGCAAATTATAATTAGGGGTCGCAACCGTATCAAAATAGGGAAACAATTCCATATGCAGAATACAGTCCTGATACATTCGGGGCTGTTTTTATTTCTAACGTCTTTGTGTTTCAACAAATATTGATTAATAATCACCAACAAAGTATATATTGTAGTAGAGCAAGGAGGCGCGAATCATGCCTGACAAAAATGACATTTTAATTTACAACACGCCTAATGGGAATTCTAACGTCGAAGTCTATTTATTTGACGAGGATATTTGGATGACCCAAGCCGCGCTCGCTGATCTTTTTCAAACCTCGAGAAACAACATTACAATGCATATCCAAAACATCTATAAGGAAGGCGAGCTTATGGAGGAGGCAACCAGTAAGCCTGACTTACTAGTTCGAAATGAAGGCTCAAGGACGGTTAAAAGGACCATCAAGCTCTATAATCTCAAAATGATTATTGCCATCGGAATGCGCGCGAAGAGTTCTGCTGCAACCTCGTTTAGAATTTGGGCGAACAACGTTCTTAGGGAATACATGGTGAAAGGATTCGCCATGGATGACAGGCGTTTGGAAGATCCTGAGCGATTCGGCAAAGATTACTTTGACGAGCTCTATTTGAGAATCCGCGCGATTCGGGCCTCCGAGAAGAGGTTCTATCAAAAGGTGCTCGACATCTATTCAACTAGCGTCGATTACAACGCCAACGACGAACAGACCATCAGCTTCTTCAAAACGGTGCAGAACAAGCTCCATTTCGCGATTTCCGGTGAGACCGCGGCGGAGATCGTTTATCATCGGGCCGATGCCGAAAAAAACAACATGGGTTTGACTTCGTGGAGTGGTGAACATGTCCAAAAGTCGGACGTGACAATCGCGAAGAATTACTTGTCTAAAGAGGAAATCGATTCCTTGAACCAAATCGTAAACATGTACCTCGACCATGCCGAGAGAATGGCAAAGAGCGCCATTCCAATGCATATGAGCGATTGGGTGAGCGCCCTCGACGAATTTCTGCGGTTCGAAAGGGCGGATATCTTGACGGGTTCTGGCAAGATTTCACACGCCCTTGCGGTACAGAAAGCCCATAAGGAATACGAGAAATTTGATAATGTTCGGAAGCTCAGGATGGGATACGAGCTGGATAGCAAACTGCTGGACGTCCTGAAAAAGAAATAGTTTTATGGGTAGAGTTATTGTTGGCCTGGCGATAAGGAAGAGAAGGAAGGAACTCGGCCTTTCGCAATCCGAGTTGGCCTCAAGGCTTGGGTATAAGGACCATTCAACGCTAGCTAAGGTCGAAACGGGGGTGAACGACATCACCGTCGATACGCTTTTCAAATACGCCGAGGCGCTTGGCCTCAGTGCAACCGACCTTCTCAGTTATAGTTTGGATGAGGCCAAAGGCATCTATCACCTTGACTCTGATTGCCTCCCGACATTACCGAATCTCCATGACTGCAAAGTTGAAAGAATCACAGTCGGCAAGGATTCCCTTCTCCTTGTCTTCGAAAAGGATATCGCCCGCCATGACTCGGTTCGTTCCCACCACCCGAGAGCGGATTCGCTGAAAATCGAATACCACCTAATCGGTGAGCCCGAATTTTATGTAGAAAAACATGGGAAGATGGTCCCCCTTCTCGGCAAAGCGCTGGAGGATTTTTCCAAGGAAGGCCTCATATACCTTTGCGAGTACGTTGGGTATAAATCGGCCATAATCAAGCTATGCGGGGCCGGTCTCGCCATATTGAATCTCACCGTGGACCAGATTAATTACCGTTGGACCGAATAATCGATAGGCGGACGTTTGATATGTTTCGACTCCCCCATCCTCTCTGAAATGTATCAATGTTGTAGTGCAGCCCCTTGCAAAAAGGGCTAAATGTATCAATATTGATGCGCAACCACATATAGAAACCATAGGCTTGATACGCTAGAAATAGCTAATCAAGCCTTTTTATATAAAAATCAGCACATTATTAATATAAATTGGTTCTACAGGCTTTTTAACACAACTTTTATGCTATGTGAGAGTGCGCGGAATCCTGTGTAAACGATTCCCGCTTCGCATGCCATCTACGATGAGGAAGAGGGCCACTACACCGACGTTACCGGGCTTACGAGAGGCGATTGGGTCGGCACCGGATCCTCAAGCACCGGCTTCAACCAGATCCTTGATGGGGTGTTGACCTTGGTGAGCTTGCCGACTTCCCCAATCGAAATCCCCTTCGAAAATCTCCGAAAACGATGGATCGGACCGGAAATCGATATAAGCGACGAAATCGTAGTTGTTTTTGCAAAAATCCAAAATCGTGGTGGTTTTCCCAACTTGGCGGATCCCCCTGACGATCAAGGGCTTTCTAACTCCTTTCTTCCAAAATTCGATTTGTTTGGTCAATTCGCGTTCAAACATGATTCCATCTTATGTTAAAAGGCAATGCATTGCATTTTTTACGCCGTATATTTTGCAAATTCTGCAATTTTTACGCCGAATAATTTGTAATATTTACATTTTTTACGGCGAAGCTTTGGTCCTTTAGCAACCTTTTTTAGAAAAAACTTCGATGGTTATAGGTTCTTTCCGCTGCGGATGGCCCTTAAGATGACGTCGGCGATCTCCTCTGGCGTTTCAACGAAGCCGCCGTTGATCCATTTGAGGATTATCGAGACGGTCCCTCCGATATAGAAAGAGGAAATGCAATCGATGGTTTTGCTATCGGTCCCTTTGCTCCGGGGGATGGAATTCGAATTCAGTATCCCCTTTTCGTATTGTTCCTTCACGTTAAGCAGATCGCCGTGGGTGAAGTAAGCCAAAAACAGGCTTTTGTTGTCGCGGATGAAATGCAAGTAGGGGACGAGGTATTCCTTCGTCATATCAAAAGCCCCCGGCTGCTTTCAGCGTAACCGGAGGTCGCGTTTTGGGACACCTTTTTATTTAGGACTCCGATTTACGGGGTCCAGTTTAATGCGGATGCATCGCTTTTTTCGTCTTCACGCCGATTTCCTTAACGGCAGGAAGTAGCAGCACTTATATACCTTGAGCTTATCCGCCATCCCAGATTCCTCGGCTTCGGCTTTGGCCTCGATGGCATCAAGCAGATCTGCATAATATAGATAGACTACGTTTTCGTTGGCGATATGGAAAACGGAGCGCAGCAATGCCCTTATATCGGTCTTCGAATCGTCATAATCGATCTTCGCGGCCATCTTGAACCCGAATCTGCCTTCCTTGACGTCCTCGTAGCTAGCAATCGTCTTGTTTCCGTTGACCCCGCCTAGGCGGACCTCGCTTACGGCAGGGACCGTTAGTATTTCATCCAGGCAATCCAACAGCGAATGGAAACCTAGCACGATGCTTCTCATGCCATGAGTATAGACCAATCTTTCCCGCTTTATAAAAAATCGAGGTCGGGGGATAATTCTCCCGTATGAGGAAAAAGAACAAGAACGCCGGAGGACCGGCGATACCCTTAGAGGAGAAGATCGACCTCCTTTATGGAGACGGGAACTGGAAGACGCATGGCTCGCCTACCCTAAACCTAAGCGGCGTCGTGATGCGCGATGGTCCGCTGGGGCTGCGCGACATAGACGATTCGGGGATGTTAGACGGGGCGAAGACCAACAAAGCCACCTGCTACCCCGCGCCCTGCCTTACGGCCTGCAGCTTCGACGTCGAATTGCTTTCTCGGATCGGCGAATCGATAGGCAAGGAATGCCGTCACCGGGGGATAGACGTGCTTTTGGCCCCGGGCGTGAACATCAAGCGCAACCCGCTCTGCGGCCGCAATTTCGAGTATTACTCCGAGGACCCATTGCTAGCTGGCAAGCTGGGCGCTGCTTTCATCCGCGGCATCCAGAAGCAGGGCGTTGGGGCTTGCCTTAAGCACTTCGCCTGCAACTCGCAGGAGACCGGCAGGATGGTAAACGACTCGATAATCGATGACCGCGCCCTCCACGAGATCTACCTTCGGGCGTTCTCGATAGCCGTCAAGGAAGCCGACCCCTGGATGGTCATGGCCTCCTACAACAAGGTGAATGGGGAATACGCCTGCTCATCGGAATACCTGCTCAAGCACACGCTGCGCTCGGAGTGGGGGTATGACGGGGTCGTCGTCTCCGACTGGGGCGCCTCGGCCCATTACGTGGACGACCATAACCATGGGCTCGACGTGGAGATGCCCTGCACCGTCAGCCGGGCCGAGGACCTCACCAAGGCCTATAAGCGCGGGAAACTCAGCCAGCAGTCCCTCGACGAATGCGCCACCCACGTGATTTCGTTGCTGCAGAAAGCCGACAAAGGCAGGAAGCGCAAGGACGCCTTCGACGAGAAAGAAGCCGACGATTTGGCCTTAGAAGCCGCGACCAAGAGCATGGTATTGCTGCAAAACGACGGGATTTTGCCGCTTAAGAAGTCGAAAAAGGTCGTGTATGTCGGCGAATTGGCCAAGAACCTAAGGATCGTCGGCGGTGGATCTAGCTGCGTTAACGCGCGCAAAACCCCATCATTCATCGGCGAATTGGCCGAAAGCGACAAATATGCCCAAGGGTATCGGCTGGATGGCAAAGAGGATGAGACGCTCCGGATCGAGGCGGCCGACCTCGCCTCGAAGGCCGACGTCGTGGTCTTGTTCATGGGGTTATCCGAAAAGGACGAATCGGAGGGGTTCGACCGCGAGTCGCTTTCCCTTCCCGAGGTGCAGCTGCGCCTATTCGAGTCGATTTACGCGGTGAATGAGAACATCGTCGTGGTCCTCAACGTCGGCTCGCCGGTCGAGCTGCCGTTCGCAGACCGCTGCAAGGCGATACTGCTAGCCTATCTTCCGGGGCAAGACGGGGCTGAGGCCATCAGGAGGATATTGTCCGGGGAGGTATCGCCCTCTGGCAAGCTGGCCGAGACCTGGACAGCCCACCTTTCCGACGTCCCCTCCTTCGGGTTCTATCCGGGGACTTTGACCCAATCGGAATACCGCGAGTCGATCTATGTCGGATACCGCTACTATTGCTCCAGCGACGTCCCGGTCCGCTTCCCGTTTGGCCATGGCCTGAGCTATGCGAAGTTCAAATACGGCAAGCTGGCCCTTTCCGAGAAGACCATCGACCGCGACGAGAAGATCAAGGCCACCATCGATGTGACAAACACCAGCGCCAAGCCAAGCGAGCTGGTGGTTGAGCTTTACGCCTCGCCCTGCGAAGGCAACGTCTTCAAGGCCAAGCGGTCGCTCATCGACTTCAAGAAGCAGCTTATCGGGCCGAAGGAAACCAAGACCTATGAGTTTGAGGTTCCTTACGATGCATTCTCCCATTACGATATCGGCTCGGGGGCGTTTGAGGTCGAAGGCGGCAAATACTCCATCGAGGTTGGGGAAAGCGCGACCTCGATAGTCTCCAAGGCCGCGATCAAGGTCAAAAGCGACGTCGAGTTCCCGCTGCGCCGCTCGGAGCTACCGAATTACTACAACCTGCCCGAGCACGGCTTCATGCAGTCCGACGTCGATTTCGAGCATCTGCTTGGCCGTCCGGTCCAATTGCCGCGCGATTCCCGGGCCAGGCCCTATACCACCTCGTCCACCTTCGGCGACATCGGGTCGACCTTCATCGGCAAGATAATCAACAAGAAAGCCCATGGGCCCAACACCTATTCGACTTCCGATGCCGAGTCGGAGATGATCAAGCGGTCCATCGATTCCACACCGATCAGGTGCATGCACATGCACGGGTACAAATCAAAGACCATCCTCGCGATAGTCGACATGGCCAACGGGCATTACTTCAAGGCCTTGATGCACTTGATATTCGGAGTTGGCGCCCGTGATCTTTGATTCGCTGCTGTCTAAGGCGTTTACCAAGGCGATGGGGCGGGGCGATGGATTGCCTAGCCTCGCCTATTTCCCTTTGTCTTATTTCGGCGTTTCCTCCAAGCCCTTTTCCTTTCTTTCCGAAGGCCGACTTCTCCGCGGCGAGGTCGCGCTCCCCGAAGTCGACCCCAAAGCGGTCATCGTATTCTTCCATGGCCTGGGCGCGGGATATACCGCCTATTCGCCGGAGATCGCCGCCATGGCCAAGGCAGGCTATTTGGTCTATTGCTTCGATTACGCCGGCTGCATGCAGTCGGAGGGGAGCTCGATGATCGACCTCGGGCATCCGATTCTAGACATCAAGGCGTTCTTCTCCTTCCTCGATGGGGAAGATATCGCCAGGGGGAAGCCGCGCTTCGCCTTGGGCCATTCCTGGGGCGGCTACATGGCTCTGCATTCTTTGCGCGAGGAAAAATACGGGATTAGCCGAGCCGTGAGCCTAGCGGGCTTCATCGACCTGGCCGGCATAGTCGAGCACACTGCCCCCAATATGTCCAAGCTAGACGGAGCGCTCCGCCGATACTTCCGGAAAAGATACGGGAAGGCAGCGGGGGAAAGCGCGTCTATCTTCCTTAAGGAAGCGACTGGCAAGCGGCTCCTATACATCGCCTCGCCTAGCGACGACATGGTTCCTTATAAGGACAATTTCGTCCCCTTAAGGGATTCTTTGGAAGGCGAGGAAGGCTTCGAGTTCATCTCGCTGCCCAATAAAGGGCATCAGCCTTATTGGAGCGATGATGCAGTCGCCTATTTCCACGATATCATGGCCAAGGCCAGGCCTTCGCACCTTGATCGTGACGTTTCGATCGGCATCGATTTTGCCCGTCTGCAGCAAGACGATGGAAAAGTCATGAAAACCATAATCGACTTTTTCTCCCGAGGGTAGTAATATATGGCGCGTGCACTGGTGGCGGAATTGGTATACGCGCTAGTCTCAGGAGCTAGTCGGGAAACCGGTGTGAGTTCGACTCTCATCCAGTGCACCATCTTTGCGCTCATAGCTCAGTTGGATAGAGTGCAAGCCTCCGAAGCTTGAGGTCAGGCGTTCGAGTCGCCTTGGGCGCGCCAGATAACATAAGTCCCGATTGAATCGGGATTTTTTGTTGATTTGTGATCAATCGAGGAGGTAGGCGATTCCCATTGCCGTGCGTTTCGCCGCGTCTATGAAATGCCCACCTTGGTTCATGACCAATGTGGTTTGCTTTCCTTGGTCTTTTATGATGCCGAAGATCTTTTTCGTATTGTCTTCCACCGTCGCGAGGATATGGTTCTTCGACCTGGATTCCTTATCGCCAAGCGACAGGTATATCCTATCGACTTTCTCGCTTAGCTTATGGGATTCGCAGTAGGGCAGAAACCCCTCATACCAGAACGATCCTGAGCAGGAGGCGATTCTAGAGAACGTGTTGGACTTGAATCCGCTATAGAGGGCGAATAGACCGCCTAGCGAGTATCCGGCTATGCCAATCCAAGTCGGGGAAAGTCCGTTTTCCTTCTTAACGAGATTTATGAGTTCTTCTAGCCGTCCTAGGTAAATATCTGCCAGTCCTTTTCTTGCGGCGTCGCCTTTGCCGATTGGACCCATTGGCCAAGGGGTTAGATCGTCGTTCCAATCCAGCCCGCTTATTGCCAATAGGTTGAAAGGGCGGTCGGTAATATTCGCAATTTCCCTAACCGTATCATCCGTGTCGTCTTGGTACTGGTTGAGCACTATCAACGGAGATTCATCAGCTCCGTTTTTTAGAAAGCGATGTAGAGGGAACGTCATGTTGTCTTTCATGTCGATAACTCAGCTTTACCTTATGGATTATAGCCTACACGTGCTTTGCGGTTACGAAAAAAGCCTGCAGAGGCCTTGAGATTAATCCGCTTTGACATGCTAATCGAGATATCGCGCTTCAGGATTTTGAGCGAAAAGCATCGTTAGGGACTTCAAACAATGGAGACGTTTATTTGCCGAACAACTCGATGTTCGTGTGGCTCTTCATCGCCGGTTTGTAGTCCTTTAAACGATACTGTGCTTTATTTCTTCAGTTCCCGTAGGGCTTCTTCCGCATCGGAGTAGCGTTTCACGCCGGGATCACGTGCAATTTGTTCCGCTTCTAACATAGCGGAGATGGTTTCTTTGTTAGGCTGTTTCAAACGGACTTCAAAGGGAAAACCACCGGCTTGGAGCGACTGACGGAGAAAAACATTGATAGCAGTGGTGAGGTTCATGCCTAATTCCTTAAAAAGTGCTTCACACTGTTTTTTGAGATCGCTGTCCATTCGAACGCTGAAATTTGTTGTGTTAGCCATTGCATCGGCCTCCTTCACGATAATTGCACAGACAATATACATTAATTGCAATGCGTTACTGATTTAATAGACTTAAATCTTGTTCGAATTATATCTGGTGACGTCGATGACCTTTGAATGGTAAGTACCATCACCAAATCCTTGCCGCGCCCCTTCAGGATCTTTCTGATTTCCTTCTTCAACGAGTCCTCTTCACCGGCGGGGTTGATAGTAATCAGCTCGCTCTGTCCATGATGTACTGGATCTTTGTGTTTGGCTGAATCTCTTCGCAGTTCCTGCCGCCGTTTTCCAGCAGCAGGAAGAGCCTTTCGGAATTAGCGTCAATGACAATAATTAGCTTATTTGAATTTTCTACGCAAAAAACAAAACCCGATGCCTACAGAGGACATCGGGATGAGTTTGTGTCTGGTGCCCGAGGCCGGACTCGAACCGGCACGAGTTCATCACTCAGCGGATTTTGAGTCCGCCGCGTCTACCATTCCACCACACGGGCGCGGTGAGAATTATATAGCATGCGGCGAAGAAAGGGAAAAGTTTTCTCTGGCCTTGGTCTTATATCACTTATTGGTGAATTCTATCGAGTAGGCGTAGCCGGCGCGGGGGTTGTCGCTTTCGGCGTTGACGATGCTGAAGTAGGGGTAGGCCCGGTCGAAGGTGTAGGTATAGGTGACCTTGCCGGTTTCCTCGAGGGTCGCAAGGGCCCCTTGATACCCTTTGACATCAAGCTCCGGCGAATCTAAGCCATAGACATCGTAGGTGGCGATATAGGGGTTGAATTCGCTGCGCTTGTCCATCAAGGTGATGACGACACTGTTGTGGCCGAGGGCGGTCTTGTTGTTGATAACCACGCCCGACTTCTTCATCTGGATCGTGCCTTCATACTCTCCATGGCCTTGCTGAAGGTTGTTGACGTAGAAGGTTATCCCATCAACTTCGATTTCCTCGTCGACCAGGTAGCTGCTTTGTGAGGTGGCCGGGATGTCATCCGGGGTTATGACGACGTCTTCCATCGCCTCTACTTGGGTTTGGGAGGTGGTGGAGTCGGGGGTTGTTTCCGAGCTGCTGGAACTGAGCGAGGATGATGATTCGCTAGAGGCGCTCGAACTCGATTCGGCGTCGGGGGTCGAGGAAACGGCGGAACTTTGTCCACCGGCGCAGGAGGCTAGGGCCAGCGCGGCTAGGGCTAGGGCAATGAGGTTCTTCATAGCGGCCCTATTATAAGAAAAAGCCGGGGCTATTAGTAGCCCCGACCATTCCTATTCGGCCTTGTAGCCGGCTTCGTTGACGGCGGCGACGAGCTTTGCTTTGTCTAGGCCTTCCCCAGTCACCTGGGCCTCGCCTTTCTGCAGGCTCACCTCGACCTTGCTCACGCCTTCGACCCCTTCAAGGGCCTTGGTCACGTGGGCGACGCAGTGCTGGCACATCATGCCGGTCACCTTCAGAGCGATCTCCATTGGCTTATCCTCCTTTTCTTCTATATCAATGGGGCAGGAACCGGTCAGGAACATCCCATTGTCGAGCTTGGCTTTGGGCTTCCTATTCGCTCCCTTCCCTAACGATACCAAGTTAAGCCGCAGCGCGTTGAGCACCACGGTCACCGAGCTTAGGCTCATGGCGGCGGCCCCCATCCACGGCCTCATCTTGGCCATGCCGACGGCGACGAACACCCCGGCGGCGATCGGGATCATGATGAGGTTGTAGAAGAAGGCCCAGAACAGGTTCTCCTTTATGTTGAGCAGCGTCTTCCTCGAGAGCCTTATGGCCTTCGCGGCCTCCGACAGCCTCGAGGAGGCGATGACCACGTCGGCGGAATCGATAGCGATGTCCGACCCCGACCCGATGGCCATCCCGATGTCGGCCTCGGTGAGCGATGGGGCGTCGTTTATGCCATCCCCGATCATGGCGACCTTGCCTTTCTCCTTGAGTTTCTTGATCAAGGTCAGCTTGTCGCCCGGCATCAAGGAGGCGGCGAAGTGGGTTATGCCGACCTTGTCCGCGATGGATTTGGCGACTATTGGGTTGTCCCCGGTGAGCATCACCGGCTCCACGCCCAGCTTCCTTAGCTCGGCGATGGCCTGGATGGAGTCCTCCTTGATGGCGTCCTCGACTCCTATCGCCCCGAGGTATTCGCCTTGTTTTGCGAAAAGCAGCGGGGTTTTGCCGGACATAGAGAGGCTTTGCATGGTTTTTCTGGCCTCTTCGTCATAGGCGTTCAGACTTTCTAGCAGCGAGGCGTTCCCAGCGTAGTAGGCGGTTCCGTCGATCTCCGCCCTGACCCCTTTGCCGGGGATCGATTCGAAGGAAGAGGCTTCCTTTGCGCTTATTCCCTTTTCCTCCGCCTTCTCCTTGATGGCTTTGGCTAGCGGGTGCTCGCTGCCTCGCTCGATGGAATAGGCTAGCGAGAGGAACTCATCCTCGCTCATTTTCGAGGGGAGCAAAGCGGTGAGCTTCGGCTTGCCTTCGGTGATGGTGCCGGTCTTGTCGAGGACCGCGATCGAGACCTTACCGGTCTCCTCAAGCGAGGTGGCCGTCTTGAACAGTATCCCGTTTTTTGCCCCCTTACCCGACCCGACCATGATGCCGACCGGGGTGGCGAGGCCCAAGGCGCAGGGGCAGGAAATGACGAGCACCGAGATCCCCCTTTCCAAGGCGTAGGTGAATAGGTTCTCGCCATCGACCAGCCCGGAGTTCCGCACCAAGTCGCCGCCTAGTATCATCCAGAACACGAATACGACCAAGGCGATGCCGATGACGATCGGGACGAAGACGCCCGACACCTTGTCCGCGAGGCGGGCGATCGGGGCCTTGGTCGAGCTGGCCTCCTCGACCATCTTGACGATCTGCGACAAGGTCGTTTCCTCGCCGGTCTTGGTGACTTTCATTGTCACCGAGCCGGTTTGGTTGATGGTCCCGGTATAGGCCTCGTCGCCTTCCTTCTTGTCGACGGGCATCGACTCGCCGGTTAGCGAGCTCTCGTCCACCGAGGTCTTGCCGGATTCTATCATCCCGTCCGCGGGGAACGATTCACCTGGATATATGAGCAGCAGGTCGCCGGCCTTGAGCTTATCCGACGCCACGTCGACCACCTTGTCGCCTTCCTTGCGGTGGGCGATCTTCGGGGCCAACGAGAGAAGCGAGTTGATGGCCGAGGTGGTCTTGCCTTTAGAGTAGGCCTCCAGCGTCTTGCCGACGGTGATGAGGGCCACGACCGTGCCGGCGGTCTCGAAGTTCAGGTTCATCGAGATCTCCATCACGGTGTGGTAGGTGCTGGGGTCCGCGTAGCCGCTCGCGGAGACGTAGTAGGCCATCTCGAAAAGCAATGCGACCGAGTAGATGAACGCCACCCCTGATCCTAGGGCAACAAGGGTATCCATATTGGGCGAAAGGCGAAACAGCGACTTGATGCCGGAGGCGAAGTAGTGGTAGTTGATCGCCATGATGGCGAAGCTCAGGACCATCTCCAGTAGCCCCAAAAGCAACGGATAATCGTGCAATACCCCGATATTCCATCCGAGCATTGCGCCCATAGCCAAATAGAATAACGGCACCAAGATCACGACCGAGGCGACTAGGCGATATACCATTTTCCTAAGCGCCACGTCGGCTTCCTTTTGGCTTGGCGCCTCTTTCTTGCCACTCTCGCCGACCGGGATGGCCTTATATCCGGCCTTGGAAATGGCGCTTTCTATCTTCTCCGTGAGCGAGTCGTCGTCATATTCCGCCTCCATCGAGTTGGTCAGCAGGTTGACCGAGGCCTCCTTGACCCCATCGACCTTCCTCGTGGCCTTCTCGACGTGGGCGACGCAGGCGGCGCAGCTCATCCCTTCTATCCTAAAGCGGTGCTTCATTTCAGCCTCCTGAGCAAATCGAACGATTCCAATAGTTTGGAGTCGTCCCCCTCGAGCAATGAATCCTTCACGCAGGTGAGCATGTGGGTTTTGTAGACCTTGGTCTGTATCTCCCTTATCGCCCCCTCGGCGGCGGAAAGCTGGATGAGGATGTCCCCGCAGTAGCGGTCCTCCTCGACCATCTTCCTTATCCCATCGATCTGACCTGTCAGCCTCTTCAGCCTATCGAGGAGGTATTTCTTCTCCTGCGCATCGCGCGGTTTTGCCTTCATGTGTTCCATAACGGCCTTAAGATATACCCTAGGGGGGTATCTTGCAAACAAAACGCTCCGCTTTGGCCTTAATATATAAAAAGAGGCAACCGATATGTGCACCGCATTGACCCTAGACGCCCCGAAGCATCTTTTCGGGCGCAACCTTGACCTAGCCGCCTCCTTCGGGCAGCTAGCCATCTGCCTTCCCAAAGACGCCCCAATCCAATTCGCCAGGAAGGAAACCTCCTCCCATTACGCGATGCTTGGCATCGGGGCGAAGCTCGGCAATCTGCCGCTTTTCGCCGAGGCCATCAACTCCGAAGGCCTCGCCATGGCGGGGCTCAACTTCCCCGGCAACGCCTATTTCAAGAAGCCAGAGGGGAGAAGCAACGAGGTGGGGCAGGGCGAGCTGATCGCCTATGTGCTAAGCTTCTGCAAGGACCTAACCGAGGCGAAAGCGCTGCTTAGCTCCATCAGCCTATGTGACATCAGGGTCGAGCCCAACACCCCGTGCGCCCCGCTTCATTACATACTCGCCGACCGCACCGGATGCCTCGTGTTCGAGCAGACGATGGATGGAATGCACATCTACGACGATCCTTTCGGCGTTCTCACCAACAATCCGGAATTCCCGTTCATGTCGCGCTACATGGACATGTTTTTGAACCTCACCGCCTCATCCCCAGAGAATCGCTTCTCCCCGCGTTTGGGACTAAAGAGCTTCGGGCTGGGCATGGGGGCGATTGGCTTGCCTGGCGATAGTAGCGGCCCCTCCCGCTTCGTGAGGGCAAGCTTCGCCAGGGAGAATTCCTCCTTTGCTTCCGAGGCGGATGAGATAGTCGGGTTCTTCCATATCCTGGACAACGTCAAGGTGGTGGAGGGGACCGCCAATGAAGGGGATAGCAAGGAGAAGACCATCTACTCATCCTGCTACGACCTCGACGCCTTCTGCCTATACTGCAAGACCTATTCCGACCCGACCATCAGGAAGATGGAGGGAAAGGAAAACGGGGAAGAGATGATCTCCTCCCCGTTGTCTGATAAGCCGGATTTCCCGAGCCTAATCTAGCTCGGTCTTCCCCATCCAAAGCTCGTAGTAGCGACCCTTCTGGGCCAATAGCTCGTCGTGGGTTCCCCGCTCGATGATGCGGCCTTTGTCCATGACCATTATGCAGTCGGCGTAGCGGACGGTGGACAGGCGGTGGGCGATGACGAATACCGTCTTGCCCTTCATGATGTTGTCCATGCCTTTGGAGATCAGCCTTTCGGTGCGGGTATCGACCGAGGAGGTCGCCTCATCCAGGATCAGGATCGGCGGGTTGGAGACGGCGCACCGGGCGATGGAAAGCAGCTGCTTCTGGCCTTGCGAAAGCGAGGCGTTGGCCCCGTCGATGTAGGTGTCGTACCCCTTCGACAGCTTCTTGATGAACGGGTCGGCGCAGGCCATCTTGGCCGCCTCGATGCAGCGCTCGTCGCTGGCCTTCAGGTGCCCATAGCGGATGTTGTCCATAATGGTGCCCGAGAAGAGGTGGGTGTCCTGCAATACCAGGGTCATGGACCTCCGCATGGAGACGCGGTCGATGTCCTTTATGTCGATGCCGTCTATCAATATCTCGCCCGAATCGATGTCGTAGAAGCGGGTGAGCAGGTTGGTGATGGTGGTCTTGCCAGCGCCGGTGGAGCCGACCAAAGCGATCTTCTGGCCTGGGTGGGCGTAGAGGGTTATGTCGTGGAGTATCGGCTGCCCCTTGACGTAGGAGAAGTCGACGTGACGCATGTCGACCTGGCCCTGCAGCGGCTTGGTGTGCTCGCCATCGGTCCAGTAGAACTTGCCGTCCTCCCCCTTGTAGCTGCGCCACTTGGCCTTCTGCAGGCTCGGCTCCGGCGGCAGGTCTATCATCTGGAAGATGCGCTCGGCTCCGGCTAGCGAGGACTGGACCATGGTCAGCAGGTTGGAGATGTTGTTGAACGGCCTGGCCAGCATGCGCAGGAAGGCCACGTAGGAGATGAGGGTGCCGACGGTGACGTGGATGATGCTCGAGTCGGTGGCGATCAAGATGACGCCGATCATGGCCACCAAGGCGGTGGTCAGGTTGTTCATGTTGTTGACGATCGGCACGTTGGCGGAGCTTAGGAACACGCTGCGCTTGTTGTGGACGGTGTGGCGATAGTCGATGGACTTGAACAGGGCCATGATGTCGTCTTCCTTGGAGAAGCACTTGATGACCTTGAGCCCCGATAAGGCCTCCTCGGCGATGCCGTTGAACTCGCCCATCGAGACCTGGGTCTCGGAGAAGGCGTTGACCGAGCGATGGACGTTGATGGCCACGATGCCCATGGCGATGAGCTCCATGACCAGGCTCACCAGAGCCAACAGCCAGTTGACCAGGAACATGAAGGCCAATAGGCCGACCATCATGGTGACGGAGGTGAAGAGCTCCATTATGCCGGTGTTGAAGAACTGGGCGAGGTTGTCGACGTCGTTGGTGAACCGCGACATTATGTCGCCGTGGGCGGTCTGGTCGAAGTAGGACAAAGGAAGCCTCTGCATCCTGGCGAACATGTCGTTGCGCAGCCTCATCAGCGAGTTGGTGCCGATCCTGGTCATCAGGTAGATCTGCGCGATGGAGCAGAGAAGCCCCAGCACGTAGAACCCGCCGAGGATCCCGAGGAACATGCCCATGGTCTGGGCGGTCTGGGTGAAGACGGTGGCGGGGGAGGCGGTCCAATCGACCATCTCGAAGATGGTTTTGTAGAACGGCAATGTCCCCTCGAGCCCGACGGAGAGGTATTCGGCGGGGCCGCTGTATTGCCCCCAGGAGCCGGATATCGAGTAGAAGGCCGGCTGCAGAAGCGCGTCGACCAACGGTCCGGAGACGAAGCCGCCGACGATGTTGATGACGATCATCAAGGTGGTCACGATGACCGCGACGAAGAACATCCACTTATCGCCCTTTAGGTAGGAGAAGACGCGGAACAATGAGGCCCACGAATGCTTGGGCTTGCCATATCCCTTCTTCCTGACCCCGTAGTGCTGGGTGATGTGCTGATAGCCTTCCTTGCCGCAGGTCCACTGCAGGGTGACGTCGTTTATCTCCGGACCACGCCCGGCGGTGTTGAACCCTTTGTATTGATTGAATTTCATTTTCACTCAACCCCCTTGGCCTGGATTTCGTCGATTTCGGCGTAAAGCTTGCAGTTCTGCAGCAATTCCTCGTGCGTCCCATACCCCGCGACGTGGCCGTTATCGAGGACGAGTATTTTGTCGCAGCGCTTAATCGAGTCGATGCGCTGGGCGATCATGAAGACCGTGGTGCCCTTAAGGGCGTTGGCCAGGTTCTCCTGGATGCGCCGGGAGGTGTCCATGTCGCAGGCGGAAACCGAGTCGTCGAGGATGAGTATCTTCGGCTTCTTGATGACGGCCCTGGCGATGCAAAGCCGCTGCTTCTGGCCGCCGGATACGGATTTGCCGCCTTGGACCACCGGCGTGTCGAGCCCGTCTTTGAAGGAGTGGACGAAGTCGTAGGCGCAGGCGACCTTGAGCGCCTCGTCTATCTCCTCGTCGGTCGCGTCCTTCTTACCCCAGCAGATGTTGGAGCGGATGGTCCCGGTGAACAAGACGTTGTTCTGCAGCACGACCCCGATGTCGCCGCGGAGGGCGTTGACCGAGTAGTCGCGCACGTCGTGCCCGCCGATGAGCACCGAGCCCTTGGTGACGTCGTAAAGTCTCGGGATCAGGTTGACCAGGCTCGATTTGCCCGACCCGGTTCCGCCGATGATGCCGATCTTCTGCCCCTCGGGGATCTTCAAACTGATCGGCCCGACGGCCGGCTTGCTCTCGTCCTTGAGGTAGGAGAAGAGGGCGTCCTTGAATTCGACCTCGCCCGAAGAGAGGACGTCGGGATCGAAGTCCGCGGTCTTGGGCTTCGGGTCGTAGGAGATGTCGATCTCCTCGCAGAGGACGCGGTCGATCCTCTCCTTCGAGGCCTGGGCCCTGGAATAGAGCTGGACCAGCATCGATAGGAAGGAGAAGGACATGGTCAATACCGCGGCATAGCTGGTCAGCATGCTTAGCTCCCCGGCGTCGAAAAGCGGGTTGCCGTTATTGAACATGGTCCAGAGCTCGTTGCCGCCCTCTTGAGCCGAGTAAAGCATCGAGAAGCCGCCGAGCAGCTGGATGACGGTTATGACGGCGTTGATGGTGAAGGTCGTGATTGGCCCGGACATGTTGAGCGAGGAGACCGAGGAGAAGGTTATGTCGGTCAAATCGCCGTTGGCCTTCTCGAACTTCTCCTGCATGTGGCCCTCGCGGCAGAAGGCCTTGACCTCGCGGATGCCCTCGGTGTCCTCCTCGACGTTGCGGTTGACGTTGTCGATGGCCGACTGGGTCATGATGAACTGTGGCCTGGTCTTGCGGATGATGGCCACGATGATGGCGAAGGCGATGGCCACCAAGGGCAACGCGATGGCCCCGATCAGCCAGTTCTGGGTGAAGATGAAGACGAAGCAGAGGATGGCCATCATCGACTGCTTGAAGCCCATCCGGACGAACATCAGCACGAAGAAGCGGATGTTGTTGCAGTCGTTGGAGAGCATGGTGGTGAGCTTGGAGACCGGGAAGTCGCCGATGTTGGAGAAGGAGAACTGCTCGGCCTTGTAGAATATGGTGTTGCGGAGGCGCTCGATGTAGTCGCTTGAGATCACCGCGCTTAGCTTCATGCCGACTATCTGGCAGGCGATGGCTAGCAAAGCGCAGCCGATCATGAGGCCGCCGTAGAGCCAGACGAAATACATGGCCGGCTGATCGAAACCGCCGCCGATGATGATGGGCTGGGGCGCACCCTGCGGGGTAAGCGCGCCATATCCCTCGATGCCGTTTTTGATGAGCAATCCGCTTAGGAAGGGGATGAGCAGCTCAAACAGCGCGTCGAATAGGATGGCGATGAAATCGATTATGATCAGCCTCCAGCTCGGCTTCAGGCATTCTAGGTAAATCGGGAATGTCTTCTTCGAATCGGCTTTGTCGGTCGCCGCGTCCGAAGTCGAGTAGTGCAGCCCAGCTGCCAAAGCCATCAGTTTCTTCTTATTCATAGCCACGTTATTCTAGGCTTTTGAATTTGGGTTTCAATAGGAAATTCTTCCCTTTGGGAAGCAATAGTCTTATATTAAACCCGCTTGACGGAGTAGGCGGCGATACCGCGGCAAGTCAACACGCTGGCGATTGCCTGGCTTGCCTTAAATGCCGAGAGTCAATCCAATGGAGGTATTTCGCTTTGGATTGGGCTCTTGTGATCATAACTTCGTTTAACATGGCCATCGACGCCTCGGTGACCTCGGCCGCCGATTCGGTCAGGGTGGGGCGAAAGGGCTTTGGGAAGATAGTTTTGGCCTGCTTCCTCTTCGGATTGTTCCAGGGCTTGATGCCCCTTATCGGGTATCTGATCGGCTCCTCGTTCAAGAAATACATCGAGGCCTGGATACCGTTCATCGCCTTTGCCTTGCTTCTCATACTCGCCATCAAGGGGTTCGTCGACTTCGGAAAGGAGATGGCTGGCAAGGGCGAGAAGGGGGAAGAGGGCAGGCTCTCGTATAAGGAGATAATCTTCCAGGCCGTGGCGACCTCGATCGACGCCTTGTGCATCGGGTTCACCTTCCTGAGCTATTCCTTGCCAGATGCTCTAGTGGCCTTCGCCTGCATTGCGGGGATAACCTTCTTGCTCAGCTTGGCCTGCGGGTCGCTGGGGCAATTCCTCTCGGGCGTGCTGAAGCGGTATTCGGGCTTGGTTTCCGGGCTGGTCTTCCTCGGAATCGGGCTGAAGATACTGCTCGACGCGCTGCTTTAGCCAAACTGTTTTTATTAAAAATAAATCGTTTGCGATAATATACTTCACTTATGGAAAACAAAGGATCGGCCAAAAAGACGCTGCGCTGGATAGGAATCGTCGCCGCCTGCGTGGTGTCGGCCGTCCTTCTGGTCGGCGTTTTCTCGATGTGGTGGGTGATGGATTCTTTTGCCTACGTATCCATGCCGGAAGTCGTCTCGACCGCGATGAACCTCTATGGCACCCCGGCCTCGTCTTATATGCCCTATGTGGTTAATACGGTTTTCCCGTTCCTCGGCATCGCCGCCTTAATCGCCTTGGTTTGGGTCGTCTGCCATTTCCTTAAGGTGGATAAGCTGGCCAAGAAGATGGCCATTGGCTGCCTTGCCGCCAGCCTGGTCCTCGCCGTCCCGACCACCGCCAGGTTCTGGGATTACCTCGATATGTCGGCCTACATACATTCCTTGATCACCCCATCGAAGTTCATCGACGACAACTACGCCAACCCGGTCGAGGCGCTGGAAGACTCCCAAGCCGGGGCGAAGCGCAACCTGATCATGATCTTCCTCGAATCGACCGAGATCACCTATTCCGACAAGGAGCACGGCGGATACTTCGACGTCGACTACATGCCCGAGCTCACCGAGTTGGCGCTTCAGAACGACTGCTTCAACGGCAACAGCGGAAAGCTCAACGGCTCTCATACCATCGAATACACTTCCTGGACCATGGCCGCGATGTTCGCCCATACCTCGGGCCTCCCGTTTAAGACCTCGCTTGGCACCCAGAACGACATGGACACCCAAGAGGAATTCTTCCCCGGCGTCACTTCCCTTGGCGATGTCCTGGCCGAGAACGGCTACGACCAGTATTTCTATTGCGGGTCGAACGCCACCTTCGGGGGACGCAGGCTCTACCTAACTGAGCATGGCGGCTTCAAGTTCCGCGATTACAACTATTACCATGCTCTCCCCGAAGACGACCCCAACCACGTCGACCACGATGGGTGGTGGGGCTATGAGGACTTCCGCCTCTTCGACTTCATCAAGCAGGACGTCAAGACGCTGGCCGAGAACGCGCTCAACGGCACCCCGTTCAACCTGACGGCCCTGACCGTCGACACCCACTTCAATTCCGATGCCAAAGACCTGGATGGGCACCTTTGCGACCTTTGCTCCGACCCGATGAAGTACCCCGATAGCCAATATGGCACGGTTATTAGCTGCGATTCGGCCCAAGTCGCCGACTTCGTGTCCTGGTTCTACGACCCCGAGAACATACCGGAATCGGTAAGCTCGAACACCACGACGGTTCTCGTTGGCGACCATACGACCATGTCCCGGACCTTCTGCGTGCCGGCCGACGAGGACGGATATGACCGCAGGACTTATGTCTGCTACATAAATTCCGCCGTCGAGCCGAGCCCAAACACCGCCAACGAAGCCCGCATCTATTGCCCATTCGACACCTATCCGACGACCTTGGCGTCATTGGGGTTCAAGATAAACGGCGACCGGCTCGCGCTTGGCACCAACCTCTACTCGTCTAGGCAGACTCTCTGCGAGATTTACGGGGTCGAAAAGGTTTCCGACGAGTGCTCCATGAAATCGGAGCTGCTCGAGAACCTCCTCGATGCCGATGAGCTTAGCTACGCCTATTTGGAGCGGAAAGGGTATCTGCCGACCGCCGAAGTGGGGATCGACGGCGATGGATATGGGGTGACCGCGAGCCTATCGAATATCCTCTCGCCCAACCTAAAAGAAGGTTTCTCCGGCGCCTATGTCGACGTATACGCCATCGGCGGGGAGACCAGGCGGTACGAGATGGAGCAAGGGGACAATGAGCGGGAATACTCCCTGTTCATACCTCAGGACGATTTGCCTGAGGACCTTGGATATGGCTTCCTTGCCGACTTCTTCCTCGTCGGGGAGACAAGCGGCAACGAATACACTTTCGACAGCATAGGGTGGAACAACAATGAAACTATCTGATTCGACTTCCTTCGTCTTCGAGTTGCTCGGCTCCTCGGCCTCCTATTTTCAAAACGCAAGCCTCGTGGCCAAAAAGCTCGATGAGAACGGGATTAAGGAGCAACGCCTCTTAGATCTTAGCGAGCAGGGGTACATCTCCCGCGATGCCTCGGCCGTGGCCGCCTACCGCATACCCAAGCAACTGCATGGCACCCCCCGGTTCGCGGTTTACGCCGCCCACCTCGATTCGCCTTGCCTCAAGGTCAAGCCCGAGCCTGTGACGTGGAGCAAGAACCTGGCCATGCTGGCCACCGAGCCTTATGGCGGATTGATCTATTCCTCGTTCTTGGACGTTCCGCTATACCTTTCCGGCCGGGTCTATACCTTAGGGCACGGCCGGGTCAAAGGCCATCTGCTCGACATAACCTCGCCCATCGCCTTCATACCGCGCCTTGCCATCCATTTCGACCGCGGGGTCAATGAATCTAGCTCGCTAAACGCCGCCAAAGATCTAAATGCCGTCATTTCGCTGCAAAACGGCCCCCAACGCTTCGATTTCTACCGTTACATCCTCAATATGTTCCCCGGCGAGGACATGCTAATCAGCCACGATCTGTTCCTATTGCCGAAGGCCGAGCCGACCGTTTTGGGAGCCCGTGGCGAGTTCTTCATTTCGCCTAGGATCGACGACCTTTCCTGCGCCTATTCCGGGCTTTATGGCTTCCTGCACTCCGAGCAGCCCGACGACACCATCGCCGTCTACTGCGCCTTCTCCTCCGAGGAGGTTGGCTCTTCCACTTATGTAGGGGCCGGAGGAGCGATTCTGCGCGATTTGCTGTCGAAGATCGCCGCCAAATGCGGGTTCGACCTCGACGAAGCGCTTGAGAGGTCGTTGTTGGTTAGCGCCGACTGCGCCCACGCGGGGCATCCCAACCACCCGGAGATCGAGGATCCGACCAGCCCGGTCAGGATGGGGCGGGGCATCGTGTTCAAGCACTCGGCGAGGATGGCCTACACGACCAACGCCTCCACCGAGGCCATGGGCAAGTTCATCTGCCTGAAGAACCACATCCAATACCAGGATTTCTCAAACCGCTCCGACCTGCGGGGCGGGTCAACCCTCGGCGCGATATCGAATGGGGTCGTCTCGATGCCGAGCCTCGACATCGGCATCGCCCAGCTGGCCATGCACTCGGGCTTCGAGGAAGCGGCCATATCCGATCTCGACGACCTCTGCAAATTCGCCGGCGCCTTCTTCTCCACCAGCTTCGGGGAGGGCGAGAGATGAACCGGCTCATACTCATAGGCGGCGGCTCCTCGTCTGGCAAAAGCTACATCACCAAGGCCGTGATGGAGAAGCTCGGCCCCGACAACATCGTCCGGCTCACAATGGACGACTACTACAAGGATCAGTCCGACATGCCGATGGAGGACCGCTACAAGGTCAACTACGACCATCCCAAAGCCTTCGACTGGCCGCTTATGCGGAAGCAATTGAAGGACCTAAAGGACGGGAAGACGATACTTAAGCCCGTCTACGATTTCGTGACCCTGACTCGGACCGACAAGGTCGAGGAAATCGTCCCGAAGAAGGTCATCCTGGTCGAGGGCATCATGGCTTTGGTGGATAAGGCCATCCGCTCCCTAGGCGACCTCAAGGTCTTCATCACCGCCTCGGCCGAGAGGCGCTTCCTGCGCCGCCTCATCCGCGATAAGCGCGATAGGGGAAGGGAATTCGACAACATCGTGTCGCAGTACTTCTCCACGGTCCAGCCGATGTATGGCGAGATCGTCGAGCCGAGCTCGATTTACGCCGACTTCATAATCAACAACGACGGCGTCAAGAACCTGGCCATCGACATCATGGTCTCCTTGGTCAAGGAGGAAATATCATCCAATGACCAAGAAAAGCAGCCGAAAGCCATGGAAGAGGAGTTCGACGCCAAGAGCCTCAATGAGGCGTTTAAGTGATCACCGATAATTTTTGCATCGTTTTCAAGCGGTTTTTCTGATTTCTATATATTAATATATAAACTCTTTTTAAGGGGGTAAGTTTGTCCGATAATTTCGGACATTTTTTGAAAATTTGCTTAATTTTTTGTTGACCTTTTTTGGACGGGCCTTAGATTTTTGCCATCCGAGAGTGAAAGGAGCTCGTATGAAGAAAAACAAAACATTATTGTTTGCTCTCTCATTGTCAGCGGTTCTCCTGCTCGCAGGCTGCGGCCCCACACCGACATCGTCTGATTCGAGTGGCGGCGGCGGAACCAAGACTGATACCTCGTCTACCCCGATAGGGACGTCGTCGACCCAGCCGGTCGAGGCGACGCTCCAGATCGCCGGCGCGCCGGAGACTGCCCTCCCAGGCGCCACCATCAAGCTGACCGCCACCGTCACCGGGACCGATGCTTCCGTCGTGTGGAAGCTGACCAGCCTCACCGGCACCGCGGAGTACCCGACCGACGCCACCATTGATACCGAGGGGAACCTATTCGTCGGCACCTACGAGGACGTGCTGACCATCACCGCCACCGCGGGCGAGGCCACCGATTCGGTCGAGATCGAAATCGTCGGGCCCGCGCTAGAAGCCGATGGCCTAGGGATAGCCAATGGGTTCCGCCTAGCCAACACCGACCTATTCACCGATGCCGGCGGGGCGCATGTGGCCGTTAACCTCGACATCACCCCGACCGGGATCTACTCCGGGCTATATGATGCCGGATACGTCGGGGACGGGGACGCCGCCTATATGTTCTACGCCGACGATGAAGGCGGATATTACTACAACACGACCGTCGACCTGGTCGAGGACACCACCATCGGGCAGCTGTGGGCCGACATGAACCTCGCGGCCGCGCTAGATGGCTATATGTATTCCTATTACGAGCCGGAGGACCTAGACGCCGGGGTCATCGCCAACAACGTCTACCTGAAGATGTATGACGAGGATTCCGACGACCCTGAGCTCTTCATCTACTACACGCTTGGCCTATCCGATGCCATCGGGGCCGACTTGGTCGCCACCCAGCTCCACGTCGAGGCCGATTCTGGCGCGGCGCTGTCGATCGACTTCCTCTATTCCTATGAGGGATCCCTATACTTCATCGACTTCGACATCTACGAGAAGACCGAACTCGATCAGGAGCCCTATGCGGTCGCGATCGAGGACGGCGGCTCGACTGAGGAAGGCGTGACCGAGCCTTGGGGGGAATGAAAATGAAAAAGAACAAGCTTCTGATAATCTCCGCCGCCTCCTGCTTAGGCCTTAGCCTCATCGGGGCTGGGGTCGGGCTGGCCCTTCATAAGGCGCCGGCCAAGGGCAGCGAGGTCCTCCAGGACGCCACGCTTCCCGAGGATGCCATCGGCGCCAGGGTCAAGCTGGGCGTCGACGATGGGGCGACTGACCTCACCACTACCCCGGCAATCGACGCAAAACTCGGGCTATTGGTGAAAGACGGCGAGACCGCCGGGACCAAGGACGTCCGCGTCTATGCCAAGCTGAACACCGTCGCCGGCGTCACCTCCGCCTACATCACCAGGAAGGTCACCGCCCAGGACGGGACCGCGGTCAAGGCCGAGCAGACCCTAGCCGTCGGATACGCCTATTCCTCGCTTAAGGGCGCGGATGGCATCAAGTGGTACGACACGACGGGCGAGGCCCCTGAGCTAGACGAGGCCGCCACCGCCGATTCGCCTTACTACATCGTCTATACCCTCAAGGACATACCGGAAGACCACCTCCTGGACCTGCTTGAGGTAAAGATCGGCGTCGAGGCCGGCGCGACCCCAACAGCTCCGCGACCATCACCTGCAACGCGGTCGGCATCGAGGGCGACCAGGCCGTGAACTGCAAGTTCATCGCCTTGACCGCCGAAGGGTACGAAGGCGAATACGGCGCCTACAAGGACACCGACTTAACCGGCCCGGTCGTGATACCCGAGAACTACTACACCTACGCCGGCCCGGTCGCCACCTTCATGGGCAAGGTCACCGCGCTTTCCGAGAAAGCCGACCTCACCGGATCCAACGGCGCCTTCGAATACTTCAGCTCCATCACCTCATTCACCCTGCCGGCCACCATCAAGTATTTCGATTCCTACTGCTTCTCCGGCTGCAGCGCCATAACCGAGCTGACGCTTCCGCGCGATCTGGTCACCGTTTCGACCTCCGCGCTCCGGGCCAGCGGACTCAAGACCGTCAACTACGACGCGGTAAACCTGACCACGGTCTCGAGCAACTTCGAGCAGTCCGACCTGGTGTTCAACGTCTCGGCTGACGTCGAGTCCCTCCCTAATAGCCTCGTCTCGGCCGCGGGATCGGTCAAGCAGGTCAACTACGCCGGAACCACTGCTGAGTGGGAGGCCTTGAAGACGGAGGACAATGCCGACAACGGCTTGTTCATAGACAACGTCATCTGCTCCGACACCGTCCTGCATACCGTCACCTGGCATATCGGCGATGGGGCAATTGGCGAGCTGACCGGAGATTATGAGACCACCGTCATCGCCGGCAAAACCGCCGAGGCCCCCGGCAATCCCAAGCTGACCGGAAAGCGGTTCAAGGGATGGTACCTCGATCCAGAGGGAACCACGCCTTGGGATCCGGCGGCCACGGTCAACGACGACCTCGACATATACGCGATTTACGAGGATTTCGGCCCTGGGGTCAGCGCCGAGAATCCTTATGCCCTAACCACCGCCGGGCAGATGGACTTCGAGATGGTCGAAGGATTCGACAAGGTCTACATGACCTACACCCATCCCGCCGATGCGGCCGAGGATTGGCGCTACCTCTACGTCGACGAAGATCTATCGGAGGAATCGGATGACAGCCCGACTTCGTGGCTCTACACCAAGATCAGCGTCTACGAAGGCACCTTCGATGAGACCAATCTGATCGCGGACGTCGGGGAGGACACCCTCGACGACGATTCGACGGTCCAGGAAGTCGGCAACGACGGCGGCATCCGCTTCAAGGCCGAGCCGGGCGAGACATATTGCCTGCTGGTCGACCCGTTGGGCGATACCACCTACTACGATGCCTGGTATGGCAACCTCGTCGTCAAGTTCGCCGACCACGACAACGACGATCCCGCTACCTGCCAGACCATCGTCAAAGGCACCGAGGCCGAGGTCCGCCAGGACAACTACGACTCCGCGAGCCCGGCCGTCCTCTACAAATACGAAGCCGGCACCAGCCAAAGCCTGGCGCTGCAGATCGGCCGCACCAACTACTGCTGGTCCGGCGTCACCATCTACGACGTCACCGACCCGGCCAACGTCACCTCCGTCGGCGATAACAGAGGCACCTCCGACTCGACCATCATCCTCGATGCCGAGGCCGGCCACACCTACATAATCGCCGTTTCCTTCAACGATCCGACAACCGACGAGGAGCACACCACCCTGTTGATCGGTGATGCCCCGGCCGGATCGACCATGGGCAACCCCGCGCCGATAACGCTTGGCGAGGCCGTAACCACCTCCTTGCTCAACGGCCATAGCGAATACCGCACCGTGACCGTCGAAGATGGCGATTACGCGTTCCTCCTCGAAGGCGGGACCGACTCCTACGCCAAATACTTCGTCGTCTATGACGCCGAGGGAACCGAGGTCATAGCCAAGACCGTTGAGGAAGGCACATCTTCTGGATGGTACGGAGGAAGCTCATACGGAGGCGAGCTGCTCGTACGCTCCCACCTAGCTGCCGGCACCTACACCATCGAGATCGGCTACAACACGACCTCTTCCACCTCGACGATGTTCCAATTCACCATGTCCCAAGTCGCAGACGGCGATTACATCGGCCGCCCGCTGGCGGTCGACATGGAAGCCAGCGCGACCGGGACCTACGCCGCCAAGGCCGATGGGTTCTTCCTCACCTACACCCCAACCGAGGCGGCCGACGGGAAATACCTCGTCGTGACCCTCGCCGAGGGCGATGAGAACGCCGAGCTCCACTTCGTCGATGCCGAGGGCAGCGAATTGCTCTCGACCGCATTGGGCGGGAAGATCGGAACCAAGCTCACCGCCGGCGAGCCCGTATTGCTCAAGATCGACGGCGCCGATGGGGACGTCACCCTCACCTGGACCCTCCAGGACACCTATGAGGATGGGCAGACCCGCGATACTGCCTACGATATCACCGATGGCATCGCTGATACCGGCGAGGCCAACATCGACTACCTGATTGCCCAGGACGCCGGCGCCTACTGGTTCAAGTTCACGGTCTCCGAAAGTGGGACCTACACCGTCTACAGCCGGTCGACCAACATCGACATGTCCCTCAGGGGCGTGTATGCCGAAGGCTCCGATGTGAAGCTCGACATGGTCGGCGACGATGACGACGGCGGCGCCCATTCCTACACCACCTATCGCTACGACTTCGCGTGGGAGATGCAGCTAGAGGCCGGGGTCACCTACTACGCCCAAGCCTACATCGGATGGCATAGCGCCGACGCCACCGGTCTATACCTAGGCGCGAAGCTTGCCGCCCCCGGAGAGCTTGTCTCCTTGGCGATCGAGACAGATTGGCTCACCGGCCAGCCGGTTGCCTTGGCTGGATCGGAAGCCGGCGTCTACTACAAAGACGCTGCTGAGGCGGATGGGTACTACACCATCTCCCTGGACGAAGCCGACACCGGAACGGCCGAGGTGCTGCTAAACGGAACCGAAGAGCTCACCCTCGCCCCTGGCGATGAGGGCTTCATCAAGGTCGAGGTCGGCGATGAGGTGATCGTCAGAGTGCTAGGGGAAGGCGACCACAACGTCACCGCCGTCTACTCCCAGACCGTCCAGGACGGAAGCAGCGCCCCCAACGCCTATTCCGTTAACGAAGGCGAGAACGACATCACCAGCCTTCAGGATTCCAGCCAGCGCAACGACGTCTGGTTCAAGTTCACCGCCTCCACCACCGGCCTGTACAAGATCTACTCCAAATCCGTCAACGGCGCGACCGGCTCCGGACTTGATGCCAGGATAAACGGGGTATACGATTCTCCGGAAGCCACCGCTGCCCTATCCTTCGTCGATGGGCAGGGGGCCGACGATGACTACAACAGGCATCCTGAGACGATATACAAGTATGACTTCTACGTCACCGTCAACCTGACCGCCGGTACTACTTACTATCTGAAGCTCAAGATTCCCGCCGCATCCAAAACCTATGGGCTCAGTCTCAACATTGAGCCAGCCGCGATCTCATAAACGATCGCATCAACATCCCAGGAGGAATATGCACACTAAAACCAAACTAAAAGGGGGCTTGCTGCTTCTGGCAGCCGGCCTCCTGACAGGATGTGCCAACGGCCCGAGTGAAAGCTCGGGTTTTGGCTCGTCTACCGGCAATGCCCCGAAGGAGATCGACTACTCGTCGGTCTACTCCGCCCTGTCCACTATGAAAGGGGCCCACAACTTCACGGCCGACACGACCGTCACCGCCAACGGCGGGGTAAGCACCACCTACTCCAACGTCTACACCGAGGATTTCACCTGGTGCGACTATGAGGGGGCCGAGGAAGGGTTCGCCTATAAGGACGGGTCCGTTTTCCGCCTCAATCTCGACGAGGAGGGCAACATGGTCGCCTCCGACGCCTATCTCGACGCCTCGGGCAAGAAGCTGACCTCGATCTGGGACGGCGATCTATTCGTCACCCCCTTGCTGAGCGAGGCTTCCGTAAAGGACAAGGACGCCCGGTCCATCGAGATAACCAACAAGGACGCCCGGCTCCAGATGCTCGAGTTCAACGTGCTCGACACAACCCTCATATCAAGCGTCACCTCGGTCCATGCCGAGATAAGGACCTTGGCTTCCGGGTTCGACCGCCTGGTGCTCAGCATCGAGGCCAACTTCGACGGCACCGACTACGTCTACGAGACGATGCTATCGACCTTCGGCAACTCCACCTCCGGCGAGGTTACCGATTACCTAGCCACCTCCGGCGCCTCGGTCTACGATTCATCGCTGGTGGCGGCCGCCAAGGCGTTCAAGACCGAGCGCTTCTACAAGCACACCTACGAATCGCTGACCTACACCCCCGAAGCGGAGCGCAAGGAGATCGGTCAGGAGGTGTACACGCCCGATTACTGGTATGGCGGCTACACCGACAGCGCCTACTACATCTTCTCCACCGGCTACGTCTCATTGCCGCAGAAGTACTACGTCGGCGATGAGGCGGAGGAGCCAATCGCCCTCGACGGCGCCTACAAGTTCATGCTCTCGCAGGACATGAAGACCGTCACCAACGTCATGCTCTACGCCCCGGCCTTCACGACCAACATCTCGAACATGGCCGACATCATGGACTACCCGTCCAAGATGATCATGTGGGATCACATGTTCCAGTACTTCGCCCCCTACGAATCGGAGTCCTACGACTTCAAGGGCAGCGGGTTCATGACGGAAAACTCGCAGATCCTGCTCGATTTCTTCTACAACTCGCAGGTTCTGAACTCGTTGCAGGCCTCGATAACCGTGACGTCGCTGTCGGTTGAATCGCTGATCATCTACGTCGACGACACCTCAGGCAACGTTACCGACATCAACTTCATACTGAACATGATGGTGAATGGGTCGCGCGTCGCCGCCCAGTTCAGCTACGACGGGTTCGGCAGCGCCGCGCTGCCCTGCGTCGACCAGTGGATCGACCAGAACATAATCGATCAGTGATCAACAAGGAGTGAATATGATCAAAAAACTGCTTCCATTGAGCCTATTTGCCATCGTCGCCCTCGCCGGGTGCGATGGTGGGGCGGATAGCACCCAAACCACCGCCCCCGGCTCATCCGAATCCGAAACGTCCTCGACCACCGACGTCACCACGCCGGCTGAGGACGACTTCACCGACGTCGAATGGGACGCCTCCGACGAGGTCAGCGACTCGATCGGCCTCGGCGGGGACCTGCTCGATGCCTCGGTCGACATCCCGTTCACCGTCGGCATGACCTACAATGGGACCTTCAGCTTCACCAGCTTCTCGACCGTCGGGGCCTACGCCACCATCACCGACAACGGCGTGGCCGAGGTTACCTGCGGGGCCGGGACCGTCAGCTGGACCGGGCTCAAGCCGGGACGCGCGGTGCTATGCATCTACGATTCGGAGGACTACCTCCATTACCGCTACGTCCTGACCTTCCGCCCGAGGCTATCCACCATCGAGGAGCTAGAGGACTTCATGGTCAACAAGGTCGACCACTACGAATCCGGCTACATCAAGGGGATGGACATCTACTTCCTCCCCGGAGGGACCGGCATGGTCTCCGGCGAGGATAGGGGAACCGGGTCGGGAACAATCGTCCTCGATCCCCCGATAGAGTTCTCCTACGAGTACCGCGGGATCAGCAACAACGAGCACGTCCTCATGATCACCGATTGGCAGAACCAGACCGGCGATTCCCTAACGATGGTTCAAATCAACGTCACCCTCAATGGGTACGTCGCCCACCCGATGTCATCCGGTGGGGTTGTCGATGTTTTCTTTCCGGTAATGTCGGAATAGAAAAATAAATAAAAAAGGAAAGGAAAAGACAATGAAGAAACCTGCTTCATTATTGTTGGTCCTGTCGGCCCTCGCTTTGGCCGCCTGCGGCGGCGACACCTCCAGCTCGGTGCCTGGCGGCGGATCCGCTTCTGACAGCACCGATACGGACACCAGTTCAACCACCCCCGTCGGCGGGGATGGCACCAGCAGCTCGACCTCCACTACCCCGGAGGTCACCACCTACATCATCCGCATCAACAACGTCTCCGGCGCCACCGTGACCGCCGATAAGGAGAGGGCCGCCGAAGGCGAGACCGTCAACCTGACCGTCGTGGTCGATGACGGCTACACATTGAAGTCGCTGACCTATAACGGCACCGCCTTGACCGTCGACGCCGAAGGCCACGCGAGCTTCGTCATGCCCAACCGCTCGGTCACCATCTCGATCAGCCTGTCCATCGCCGGCGACGTCACCGTCCAGGGCGACATCGCCGCGGTCCTCCAGGAAGAGGAGCCCGGCAGCGGCCTCTACGTCGCCCGCAACATAAAAGTCGCCTCCGATGCCCAGTTCTCCTTCTACGTCAAGAGCACCGAGCTCTCCGTCATCGACGTCGACTACACCAAGTGCTTCGCCAACGTCGAGTCGGCCTATAACGACGCCGATGGCGAGCTTATCCTCGCCGGCGGGGCGACCTACGACTTCTATTACGACGAGAACGCCGATCCGGCGGCCGGCCACTGCTACATCAAGAAGGTCCATCAGGACACCCTGCCGACCGACGTCAACACCTTCCACGCCCTATTCGAGGGCCGGGTCCGGTCCGAATCGCCCATGAATCTCGACGGGGTCAAGCAGATCTCCTATACCAACGCCACCAACGACGTCAAATACGAATACACCAACTACACCGACGGCAGCCACGCCGAGGCGGTCAAGGTATCCGATGGGACATCGCTAGGGGTCGTCAACAAGGTCTATGACGCCTCCCGCGACTACTACCGCATAGTCGACTCCTACGTCGAGTGGGGCGAGAAGCACTACTCTGGGGCCAACACCACGGCCCACGCCGGCAAATACGGCGTCGTGGCCACCGAAGGCGACATCGAGAGCGACTACAGCCGCTACCAGGTCAGCGAGCATGACGCCAACTACCTCGCCCACAGCTTCTCCCACGGCATGGAGTCGCTCCGCTTCGACATCCAAAATGCCTACTACGTCGGATTCGACGCCTCGGCCGACATCGGAACCGAGGGGCTCGGCCTGTTCGACAGGACCGTGACCTCGGAGCAGACCGAGGACGGCTTCGACGTCAACCTCACCTCCTGGCGCGAGATCGACACCACCAGCTCGACCCACGTCGACGAAGCCGACAAGGAAGTCAGCTACTATGCCTACACCGTCGATGCCTCCTTCGATGAGGCCGGCCGCATCCTCAGCATCAGCTACTCCGGCAAGCGCTATGGCGAGGACGACTACGACTTCACCAACCACCAGATAATTCCCGGGCATGAGAACAACGGCACCGTCATCGGCGACATGGAGGCCACCTACACCTATGGCGATCCGACCGGCAAGAACACCTATGACGACTCCGCCTACTTCACCTCGACCCTAACCGCCGCCATCCGCGACGACGACCTTGGGGACGAATACGCTTCCAAGAACGCCATTCAGAAGAGCAACCTCATCCAGAGCGCTTCCCTGAATGACCACATGGTCCTGACCTCGGATAAGGCCACCGCCCTCGACCTCATTTTGGATGAAGACGCCACCTACTCCAACCTGACCACCTTCACCATCATCTCCTCGAGCAACACCAAGGTCATCGGAAACGTCGACGGCTATGGCCGGTTCACCTTCATGCCCTTAGCGGCCGGAAAGGCGACCATCACCATCGGCAACCCCGCCCTCCCCGAGGACATCGCGCCCCGCGTCGAGATCGAGGTCGAGGTCATCGACAACGCCCGCGTCCGCAGCTTCTACCTGACCGGCAAAGACGGCGTCTGGAGCGAGTCGCAGAACCTCCTCGACACCTCCACCTCCTTCACCATGGCCTGCGGAACCACCCGCACCTTCCGCATCATCGGCTCACCGTATGACTACAACGTGCCGGTGACCCTCGAAGCCGATTCCGATGCCTTGGAGGTCAGGTCCTACCTCGGCAGCGACGGCTACTACTACCTCTTCGCCGACGCGACCAAGTCCAGCGTCACCGCGGCAACCGACATCACCGTCACCGTCCAGTCCGACTACTACATGGACGACTGGAAGGACAACCCGACCGAGATCTCCATCACCTTGCTCCCGGCCGATGACTTCGATCCGTTCGGCACCTGGTACTACATCACCGACTTCACCGAGGACTACGTCGCCTCCGCGGTCGACAAGAACACCGTGGTCACCATCAAAGACTACGACCCCGAGGATCCGGAGAACACCCGCTCGACCGTCCAGGCCGACGGTGAACTCTACTACTTCGGGTTCAACATCGATCCCGAGACCGGCGTCTTCTCCTACACCCACCTCGACGGCGGCAACGTCGCGACCGTCATGGTCTCCGAGACCGTCGATGGCTACCTCGGCGTGATACTGCAGGCCGACGACGGCAGCTGGTCTGGCATGGACGAAGTCACCGATGGCACCTGGGTGCTAGGCTACGTGCAGACCGACGAGGAATACGAGGTTCTGAACTATCAGTTCGATTCCTTCGCCCCGGCCGCCGACTGGGCCGCATAAAGGCGATCTAGCCCAAGCCGCTCCGCAAGGGGCGGCTTTTCTCTATGTCCAAAGCCCTGCGGGAAGGCTAACTTGCCATATGCCCCGCAGAAGGCCGCTAAACGGATTGGATTTGCCTATCGACGCATAGCTTGCATTGCCAATATCCATCACCGGCCTTATTCAAGCGGAAAAGAGGCGGTTTACGGCGTTTTGCATAGCGGGTGGGCTAATTGACCATCCCAAAGCGAAATCGGCCCATATGGGGCATCTGCAAGGTTTTTGGGTTGGGGCCTAAACGCTACATCAAGAAAAAGAAAAAGCCGCCCCTTGCGGAGCGGCGTCTTCCCGATGCGATTACGCGGCGGGAGTCGCAGCGGTCTTGTCCTTGAGCGACTGGGGGACGTTGTCGGTCCCGACGTCGGACAGGGTGACCCTGATCTCGTAGTGGATGGTGGAGCTGTAGTTGAAGTCGATCCAGTAGGTCAGCTCATCGCCCGCGGTGGTGAGGTCGAAGCCCATGGTTACGTAGTCGTAGATGTAGCCGGTCTCAACCATGTAGTAGGCGGTGTAGAAGGCGATGATCGAATCGGCCATCGCGAGGCCGAAGTAGTAGGTGCCGACGCTGCCCGGGTTGCCGGTGCCGATCTCGGTATCCGGACCGTTGTGGTTGAAGTAGTAGGTGGTGCCGGTATCGGTGGTCTTCTTGTCGTAGAAGCTGGTCAGCTCGAGCATGGTGGCGCCGAGGCTCTGGCCGCCGAGCTCCAGGTCGGCTCCGGTGAAGACGTTACACGGGGTGAGGCTGGTATCGAACATGTCGGTGATGCCGCTCATGCCCTGGACCGGAGCGTCGTCGTTGTTCCAGGTGGTGGTGCTGGTCTCCGGATCGTTGGTGCCGGTGAGGGTGTAGAGGCTGCCGTCCTTGACGTAGTAGCCGACCGCGGTGTTGTTGGCGATGTTCGGGTCGGAATCGCCCCAGGCGTTGTTGTTGTTTAGCCCTTCGTAGAGGGTGTAGGTGGCGTTGGCGTTGCCGTACTTGGTGATCTCGAACTGGCTCCAGATGTCCTGGTGGGTGTCGACGAAGGTCATTCCCTCAGGAGTGGGGACCTGCTCATCGGTCTTTGTGTTGTACCAGCGGCCGATGGCGTGCTCGGTCCAGGTCTTCTTCTCCACGATGCCGGCGAAGAAATTGTCGAGCGGGCTGACGTCAATGGCTTCCGGCATGTCCGGGTCGGCGACCCAGGCGTCGGCCTCAGCGATCTTGACGTTGCCGATGTCGGAAATCTCGACGACGGCGCTGATGGGCTGGGCCTCGCCGGCGATTTCGACGGAGCTGACGAAGGTTCCGTTGCCGACCGAGGGATAGAAGTCGAAGAAGTTGCCTTGCTTGCTGTAGACGGCGGTGACGCCATCGACGGTGTAGCCGCTGGCCTCAACGTAGTAGACGATGTTCTCCCAGGCGCCCGGGGCATAGTAGTTCATCAGCGCGGTGGCGCGGCCGTTGGCGTCGGAGAGGTAGTAGGAATCGAGGCTGGTGCCCTTGTAGAAGAGCTCGACGAAGTCGCTGCCCTTGACCGAAGGAGCGGTTCCGGCGATGGCCTCGCGGGAGCGTCCGTAACCAGGCTTGACCTCGAATGTGCCCGGGACGTGGTTGAGGAAGGAATCGCCGGTGTCGGCGACGGTGACGTCGACGTCGAAGGCACGCCAAGTGGCGACTTGCTGGCCCTCGATTTCGCTCACCTGCTTGATTCCGCCGGAGAAGACGTAGCTTCCGTCGGGGTTCTGCGAGTAGATGGTCGCGTAGTAATTGGAGGCGAACTCATACATGCCGGCGAACGGGGAGTAGCCGATGAAGTTGTCGGCGACCGCGTCGAAGGCTTCGTTGAAGTCCACCTTGCCCTCGGTGATGACGGTTCCCTGGATGGCGCGGGCGGTGCGTCCGGCGTGCAGGGTGACCAGATAGCTGCCCGGGGCGATGCCGATGATGGTGTGGCCCTCGATCTTGACGATGTCGGTGTCCTCGGTGGTCAGGTACCAGTTGGTGACCTTCTTGACCTCGGCGTACTCATCCATGTCGATCTGGCTGTCGATCAATATCTCGGTGGGGAGATTGTCGTAGTCGACGGTGACGGTGCCGGAGGTGGTGGCCTCGGGGTCGACGACCGAGATCTCGATCTCGGCGCGGTTGTCGGCCTCATCGATGGCGGTGATCTTGACGGTGCCCGGGATGATGCCGGTGACTAGGCCTTCGGCCGAGACGGTCGCGATGGAGGTGTTGGAGCTGGTCCAGCTGACCGCGCCCTCGAATCCGACGGCCGATAGCTGAAGCGTCTCGCCGTAATTGACGGAGGTGGCTTCGGATGGCGCCTGGATGGACGGGCCGGTTACCGTGGAGCTGCTAGTCGTTTCGCCGCAGGCGGCAAGGCCGGTTACGCCTAGTCCGAGCAAAGCGGCGACGGAGAGCAATTTTAGAGTTCTCTTCATTGTTGCTTTTTTCCTTTCCTGAGGCCCTTGGATATCAATGGGCCAAATATACTCAAATCCGTCTCGTGGATTTGTGCCAATCTAGGATATATGTAAAATCAAAAGTTTCAAGGATTATTTACATATATATGTAATAGTCGCTCTTGCAAAAGAAAAAGCCGGGTTTTCCCGGCTTTGAGCTTACTTCAGGCTGGTGTTGATGAAGTGCAGGGTGATGGTGTCGTCGGTCTGGTCGACCACGGAGAAGGTCCAGTCGAAGGTCGAGCCATCGTTCCAAGCCAGGTCGTTGGGGAAGAAATCCCTCAACCGGTAGTTGGAGTAGGTGGAGCCGCCGTAGTAGCTTTCGGTGGTCAGGTCGTCGCCGGTCTCCCGGTAGCTATCGAGGCCGAACAGGTGGGCCATGACGCCGAAGGAGGAGTAGTAGTTATTGGTGTCGGTCGAGTTGACGCCGGAGGGGAAGATGGCCTGCAGCTCGCGGGCGTCGGAGGGGGAGCCGTCGGGCTCGGTGGAACGCGACGGGGTGTTGTCGTGGACGCGGTGGGCGGCGCCTTGGTACTTCTTGGCCCCGTTGTCGTAGGTGGCTTCCGGCTGCGGGTCGTCGGTGTATTCCCTGACGACGCTGCTGTTGATTATCGCGCCCTTGTCGTCGAGGTCGCCGAAGTCGGCCGCGACCCTGGTGTCGACGTGGAACACCTGGAGTCCCGGGTGCTCATAGGTTCCGCCGTGGCCATAGACGTTGCCGCTGCCGCCGGTGGAGGGCTGGTTCCATTCCGGATAGCCGGTGGAATCCATCTCATTGACTCCGGTCGGGGTGTAGTACTGAAGGATGAGGTACTCGTCGTAAGGGGTCTCGTTCCAGGGGTCGGAGGTCGGCTTGACGAGGAGGAAATCCCCGGTATCAACGAAGGAATTCAGGGTGATGGTGAAGTTCTTCGAGGAGCCGTCGATGACCCTGGGGGCGACCCAGTTGTAGATCATCTTGGTGTAGGCGTTGTGGTCGCCGACGTTGTTGTCCATCATGTCGACCTGGCCCGCCGGACCCTCGTTCCTATCGTAGGAGTAGTAGTCGGGGGCGCCCATCATGTGCCCGGTCTCGTGGATGATGGTGTGGGCGTCGACCTTCTTGCCATCGTAGGCAATGCCTTCGGTCGAGGTGGAGTAGTAGGCGTTGGTGACGTAGTCCCAGCGCGACCAGAAGAGGCGGTGGGCGGTCGGCGAGGCCTTGTTCGGGCCGCTCGAGGTGTTGGTGGTGAAGTTCCACCACAGGTCGTTGGAGCTGGTGTTGACGTCGCCGGTCGAGCCCGGGGTCCCCTGGCTGGTGCAGTAGACGATCTCGACGCCGTCGATGTAGCCATCGCCATCGGCGTCGTAGTCGGTCATATCCATCCCGCCGGCCTTGAGCTGGTTGACGGCCCAGGTGCAGACGGTGGTGGAGAAGGAGGTGTTGGATGCGTCGAGGGTCCTATCGTCGACCGGGTAGGTCATCGGGTCGACGACGATGCCGCCGATGTTGAGTTTGCCGTAGCTCGACTTCTTATAGTAGGAAGAAAGCGATTCCCATGGGGTGTCCTCGCTTTTGCCGAAGAAAGCCTCGTTGAGTACGCTCTTCACTAGGGCGTCATCGCCGAATTTTACGTTCTCGAACTGGATGGGGATGACGAGGATGTTGACGTCGCCGGTCGCCGGCATTCCGCCGCCGCCGAGGGTCTCGATGCCGTCGAAGTTCTGAATCTCATATTTGGCTAGGTCTGATACGTTGTAGGTCGTGTATCCCTTCCCTTCCTCGGCGACCTCGGGGGTGGCTTCGGTGACGGTGAAGTTGACCGACGAGCGGAGGTAGCCGTTCTGGGAGTAGCGGACATCGCAGGTGTATTCGCCGGCCGGCAGGGCGTCACCGGCCTCGTAAGTTTCCTTGGTCTCCTTGTTAGTGATGGTGTACCTGGTTTTGTTGGTGTAGTTATAGACCTCGAGGCTCTCGCCGGTCTCGTCGTTCTCGTAAACGACGGACGGCTGGCAGCCGTCGAAGAAGGTCGACCCCTGGGGGATGGTGTACGTCTTAAGCGTTACTACGATCCTGCGGGTTGTCGGGCCTGGATTGACTATGCTGGTCGAGCCGCTGGTTGTCCCGCTGCCGGGAACCTCGGAACTTGAGTCAGAGGTAGTCGGACCGCAAGCGGCCAAGGCGACCAGGCTTAGGCCGACGACGGCCCAAGCGGCTATGGTTTTCTTGCTTTTCATGACATGCTTCTCCTTATTGCACGTGTGTGTAATATAAAGTGAAAACGAAATTAGTCAAACGCTTTAGTTATTAATGCGGCTAACGCGGCAATTTCCGGCCTGCTGTCCGGATTTAGCTAGTCTTACCGAAATACCGAAATCCCCCTCTTTTCCTATTTATATATCGCCGTGTTTGAAAAACACCGGGGTTGGTTTATCCTATTGCGGCATGAAGCGCTACCTCATTCCAACAATAGTCTGCATAGCCTTGTCGGCGCTGGTTTTCTGCCTGATGTTCTTCCTGCGGGACAACGCCGATGCCTACGCCAAGGCCAGCGACGGGTTTTTCGTCGCCGGGGCGTGCATCCTCGCCTATTTCCTCATGACTTTGGTTGTCAGAAGCGGCACATTCGATGTGTTCGGTTACAGCTTCCAGCGCTTTTTCGAGGCTTACCGCCACAAGGGGATGGAGAAGCGGTATGAGGACGCCGGCGACTACCATGTCCAGAAAGTCGAGAAGCGCCGGACCAACAAGCTGGTATGGGTGCCTTATCTGGTAGTGGGGCTGATCGATATCGCGCTGGCCATAGGGTTTTTGATCGCGTTCCAGTCTCAAATTGCCGCCTAGACTGCCGATTGTTCGGCTAATTTTTAAAAAAGTTGTTGAAAATTTCTGTTCGTGTGGTTTCTTTTACATACGCGTTTGGGTACTGCCAGCGCGCATGAAAGAAGAAAGGAAAGGCACAAATGAAGAAATCATTACTGCTAGCAGCCTTGCTGGGCGCGACGCTCGGACTGGCAAGCTGCAAACCTACAACTTCCTCGAATACCGGATCAAATGGCACCGGCGGCGGAGGCACCACCACCGTTCCAGATGTACCCCCTTGGACCCCGGACTGGACCGATCAGGGATTGGCTTCCGGCACCCTAGACTACTCACAGGATTCGTATGAGGATAAGGCTGAGGTTCTTTACTCGCTAGAGAAGTATGCTTTGGACAACTTCACCGCCGGCATCCCGCTATACGACGATGCCAGCTATGAGCAATTCTCTGCCCGCGTCACTTTGCCGTCGACCAAGTATCTGACCAACTACGGCTTCGGCACCCCCTATGGCAAAATCGATGCCACCGGGAACATGTACAACGGACCTATCAATGAGTCGGTTGAGGAGTGGAAGTCGTATTTCCACGGCTACACCACCGTCGACTCGGGCACCTTCAACGCCTGGGATTCCCAGGGTTCCGACGTCAGCGACCGCATGTCGATGATCTCCTCAAGCTACTTCGGGGTCAAGGCCAACGCCGACCACTCCGACTACTATTGGGTCGGGTCGCTCTCGATGACCGATGAGCCGATCATGCTCGATGCCGATGGCAACGTCGTCGAGAACCCGTCCGAAGACCAGACCAGCCAGTTCTGGCGCGTCAAGGTCCACACCGGCGCCGGCTACACCTACCACATGGCCCCGAGCGCCTCGGCCACCCTGCGTTCGAAGTACGACGGCCGCGAGGTTCAGCTTGAGGACTACCTCACCCCGTTCAAGGCCATGCTCAACGCCAGGCTCCTCCGCTACACCGACCTAGTCTCCGACACCTCCGGCTTCCAGGGCGCCATGGAATACGTCTATGACACCCAGGCCCAGCAGGGCGCTTGGGAGGATTCCGGAGTCGGAGTCCAGATCAACGAGGCCGAGCAGTCCATCGACTTCGCCTTCATCCAGCCGCAGTCCACGAGCTATGCCCGCACTGCGCTATCCTCTGGTCTATACTCGCCGGTCCCGGCCGAGTTCCTTGAGGACATCGGCGGCGGCAGCTTCAACGCCGGCGCGAAAAACTTCGGCACCCGCTCCAGCTCCAGCCCAGAGGGCTGCTTCGATAACATCCTCGTCCTCGGGGCCTATGTCCCGACCTACTGGGAAGACCAGCAGAAGATCGTCTACGAATCGGTCGACGACTACTACGAGGCCGATCAGTACCACTATGATGGCTACACCGAGGTCATCTTCAGCGGCGAGAACGCCGATGTCCTGGCCTACAACGCCTTCCTCAACAACGAGCTCGACGAGGTCTCGATCCCGGTCAGCCAGCTGAAGGCCCACCGCAACGATCCGAACGTCCTCCGCACCGAGGGCTCGACCATCATCAAGCTCAACCTCAACTCCACCACCGAAGAGCAGTGGATCGAATACTTCGGCGAGAACGGCACCATCTACAAGCACGGCAAGAACGACTACTGGGACGTCAAGCCCATCATGAGCAACAAGAACTTCCTCAACGGGTTCTTCTTCGCCATGAACAGGCAGGAGCTCGCCGACCTAGCCGGTAAGAACCCGGCCGTCGGATACCTCTCCAACGCCTACATGATCGATCCGGCCGGCAAGGAATCCTGGCGCGCCTCGAAGTGGGGCCAAGCCGTCCTCTGGCCGCGTCAATACGCCGCCGGCAATACCGCCTGCTACTCCCGCGAGCTAGCCGAGACCTACTTCAAGGCCGCAGGCGATGAGATGATCAGCCAGGGCTACTACATGCCCGGCGACACCATCGAGATCATCGGCATCTTCCGCTACCAGACCACCATCGACAACATCGGCTCCTACATCGAGGCCTACGTCGAGGATGCGTTCAACGCCGCCAACGCCTCCAACAACCTCAGGATCGACATCAAGCTTGAGATTGGCGGCAGCACCTACAACGACACCTACACCAAGATGGACCACGGCGAGTTCGACTTCGCCGAGGGCGCCGTCTCCGGCGTCGTGCTCAACCCGCTCGACTTCATGAACACCTGCTCGTCGACCACCGCCATCAACCAGGGCTTCTGCCTCAACTGGGGCGAGCCGACCGACGAGGTCAACGAAACCAACCCGGCCGTCTACAAGGGATACAAGTTCTCCTACGATGCCCTCTGGAGCGCCTCGCAGGGATGGTCCATCATCGACGAGGGCGTCACCAGCCCGGTCGCTGACAACCAGCAGCTCATCAACGATGGCGACAACGTCGTCTTCCGCGCCACCTTCCCGGCCAACGCCACCGATGATCAGGGCTTGTCGCTATTGACCTTCTCGGTCGCCGATATGGCCGTCATGCTCGGAAACACCGCCACCCCGCAATCGGGCTACTACATGAGCGGCGACTTCACCCCGGTCCAGAATCTTAACGGCTACTTCGACATCACCGTCCCGAAGGCCACCCTTCAGACCTACATCGACATGTACCATAAGGATCAGGGAGCCGTTAAGTACTTCATGCTCTACTTCTCCTTGGTCTACTCCGTCGACCTCGGGAAGATCGGAATGGGCAACGGCGTCATCACCAAATCGGTCTTGATCACCATCTCCGGCGATATCGCCGAGTTCGGTATGACCGCCTACAACTCCTGATCGGATTGTTGATTTGATTGGGGCCGTCCCCGCCTTGAGCGGGGGCGGCTCTTATCTTGCTTAGCCCGCCTTGATAAATAACGCTTTAAGGGTTAATGTAACCCCGACCCGCTACAAAGCAGAAAGAGAGAATAATGAAAGAAAGCACCAAATACGTAATTGAGAGGATACTGTTCATTTTCCTGACAGCTTTCATCATTCTCTCGATCACCTACATTTTGCTTCAGTGCCTGCCGCTTGAGCCGAATGCCATGAATTTCAACGAGGAATTCCGCTTCTGGCAGCAGCAGGTCACCCTTGGCTTCTATTACGAGGTCAAGGACATCAACCAGATAGCCGCCGGCAAATATGAGCAAATGGTCACGGTCAATGGCCAGAACTACTATTTCGCCCCCTATCCGATACTGCACCGGTACTGGGTATTCTTGGTGAACGTCCTCACCAAATGGGACTGGGGCCGCTCCACCTCGGTTGGCCTCAACCAGGATGCCATGTCCATCATCATGATGAGGCTTCCGGCTTCGATGAAGCTCAACATCATATCCATCATCATCTCGGTCCCGCTCGGCCTTGGGCTCGGCATCTGGGCCGCACTGAAGAAGAACACCGCGACCGACGCCGCGATCTCGACCATCATCATGATCTTCATCTCGGTCCCGTCGTTCGTCTTGATCTCGTTCCTCCTATTGGCCTTCAAAGAGATCCCCGGGTTCCCGATCCGCTGGCCGTCGCAGGCCAACGCCGCGGCCGATCCGTTACTCGCGGTTGAGGCCTACATCATCCCGGTATTGTCGCTGAGCTTCGGCTCGATCTGCTCCTTCGCCCGCTATACCCGCGCCGAGCTTTGCGAGGTCATGTCGAGCGAGTTCTTGCTGCTTGCCAGGACCAAAGGCCTTACCAGGGCCCAATCGGTCACCCGGCACGCTTTGCGCAACTCCCTCGTGCCGATCGTCCCGATGATAATCGCCCAATTCATCTCCATCCTCTCGGGCTCGATGGTCCTTGAGCAAATCTACGGCATCCCCGGCATCGGAAGCCTATTCGTCACCGCCCTAACCGGCAAAGACTATCCAGTCATCATGGTCGACATGGCCGTCTATACCTTGATCGGCCTATTCGCCACCCTAATCATCGACCTCAGCTACGGCATCGTCGATCCGCGCATCAGAATGGGGGCTAAGAAGTAATTATGGACAAAGAAAAACTCAACCAGAACGAAACCCCCGAGATCTCTGCTTCCGATTTCGAGTTCGTCCAGCAGGACGCCTCCATCCACGATCAGAAGTTCGAGACCAAGCCGACCACCTACCTCAAGGACGCTTTTAAGCGCTTCGTCAAGAACCGCTCCTCGGTCGTTGCCGGGGCGATACTGTTCGTTCTAATCGCCATGGCCATCATCGTGCCGGTCGCCAACCAAAACGACATCGATACCCCAAACGGCGCGGCCAGTTACCTCCCCCCGAAGTGGTTCAACGCCGACCTCGGCGGTTTCCTCGACGGCACCGGCACCGTCGACAACGTCGTCCTCGATCCGTCCGACCCGACCAAGCTTCCGTCCGACTCGGATTACAAGTCCTACGCCATCATCGGCGAGATAACCTCGCGCAAGGCCTATTCGGATACCTTCGACACTGCCGTCTCAAAGTACGGCAAGGGCGGAGCCATCCAAATCACCAATGCCACCCAGGTCAATACCAGCGGCCATTACGATGCCCCCGACTGCGGCATCCTATCGCCTGAGGTTACCCTTGACCTGACCGATTCGATGGTGAACTACGAGATCACCTTCCTACCCGATGCGGTTAATGACAACAAGATCGAGAATTCGTCGCTTAAGGCTTTCCTTGGCTTCTACACGGATGCTTTGCCTTTGCCTTCCACCGATGATGGCGAAGACGCCGAAATCGGCGAGGATACCACCGAGGACACCGTTGAGGAGGTTTCCCCCTATCAGCTCATCCCACTAACCGAAACCACCGAGATCGAGGGAGAAACCGTGGGGCTAAGCGCCACCAACGTCGTCTCGATCCTCCGCGACGGCGGATACCTCGAAGGCTATTCCGAATCGACCCTCAGCGGCCAGTTAGCCATCATCATGGCCGGAAGCGACAACCAGGTCGACGGCTACAACTCCTTGTATGTAGAAACCGCGACCGCCACCGGCGGGCTCTCCAGCGTGAGCGCCGCTTCCTTCGACAACGCCACCGCGGCCTATTCGAACATCACCAACTCCTCGGCCACCAACCGCTACACCCGCTATGGCAGCGCCACCACCCTCGGCATCTACCATTCCGAGGTCTATTACGGCACTTTCCGCTACGATTACTACAAGGCGGTATTCGGCGACATCACCGGCCAGGAGTTCACCACCAACGACATCAATACCTACGTCAGCAACGGCTGGATTGAGTCCATCAGCTACGTGGACAAGGGCGGCAGCACCCAGTATGCCTACCAAAGGGGCGTCATCGACACCGTCACCTTCCCGCGCTCGACCGGCACCTACAATCAGGTTACCCTCGTGCTGACCGAAGAAGGCGACACCTACTGCCCGATGAGGGCGATAGGGCAGATATCGGTCCGCATCAACCCGCTTGAATCCCCGGACAGCCCGCTATACATCGTTACCTCCGTCACCGGGACCAACTCGCTATACCGCCAGCTCTACATGCAGGGCCGCATCGGCTCGTGCGAGTACCCGATGTACATCTTCGGGACCGACCGCAACGGCAAGGACTTCTTCAAGCTCGTCTTCTCGGGCCTGCTCACCTCGCTGGGCCTCGGCGTCCTATCGGCCGCGATCAACATCTTCGTCGGCCTCATCTGGGGCGCGATCTCCGGCTACTTCGGCGGCTGGGTCGACCTCCTCATGGAGCGTTTCTCCGAGATATTGGGCGGCATGCCGTTCATCGTCATGATGACCCTTATCGTCTTGTTGCTCGGATCTAACTTCTGGACCTTCCTGCTCGCCCTCTGCCTCACCGGCTGGATGGGCGTGGCCGGCGAGACCAGGCGGCAGTTCTACCGCTATAAGCGACGGGAATACGTCTTGGCCTCCCGCACCTTGGGCGCCTCCGACGGCCGCTTGATCTTCAAGCACATCCTGCCCAACGGCATCGGCCCAATCATCACCGGCGCCATCCTCATGATCCCGTCGGTAATCTTCACCGAGGCCAACATCTCCTACCTATTGCCCAGCGCGTTGTCGTTTGCTGGCGCGCAGAGCTTCGGCATCACCCTTTCCAACGTCCAGAACGACCTGCAGACCTATCCTTACCTCATCGTGAGCGCCTCGATCATCATGGCCCTCATCATGATCTGCTTCAATTTGTTCGGCAACGGCCTCCGCGATGCCTTCAACCCCGCTTTGAAAGGAGCCGATGATTAATCATGAATAAGTACAAGACCATCGATTACCCCTTCACCACGGGGGACGACGACTCCAAGAAGGAGAAGGTCCTTTCCGTCCGCAACCTCGCGGTCTCCTTCAAGACCGATGAGGGCATGGTCCATGCCGTCCGCGGCGTGAGCTTCGACCTCTATAAGGAAGAGACCCTCTGCATCGTCGGCGAGTCCGGATCCGGCAAGTCGGTCACCAACAAGGCCATCATGGGCATCCTCCCCAAAAGCGCCCGCATCGTCTCCGGCTCGATCATATACGAAGGCGAGGACCTGACCCAGGTATCCGAGGATGAGTTCCACAACATCCGCGGCACCAAGATCGGCATGATCTTCCAGGACCCGCTTTCCTCGCTTAACCCGATCATGAAGATCGGCAAGCAGATCACCGAGGTCATGATCATCAACGGCGACCACATGAAGAACCTCTATAAGGACTTGGTGAACGACGAGTTCATCAAGCTCAAGAACGACGAGAGGCTCGTTCAGATCGCCAAGACCACCTACAAGCATGCGGTCGAGGACATAGAAGCGGAGGCCAAGAAGGCCAAGAAAGAGGCCAAGAAGGCCAATTCCGCTTTCGATTACGCCCCTTTTGCGGAGAAACTCGCCTCCCTAAAGAAGGAAAACGAGGAGAAGATCAGCTCCCTTAAGGAAGTCATCGCCGCTGATAAGCGCGAATTCAAGAAGGTCTCCAAGGACGCCAAGAAGAAGGTCGCCGAGAGGCGCAAAGCCCTGCGCGATGAGCACAAGGCCAACCTCAAGGCCCTCCGCCAAGGCGAATACGGAAAGAGCATGAAGGAGCGCTACGACGCCTTCCTCGCCGAGCATCGCCGCTATATATCCACCCTCCGCGTGACCCACAAGGAAGCGAAGGAGAGGGCGCTCAAGATCATGGAGGAAGTCGGCATCCCCGAACCGGCGCGCCGCTACAATCAGTATCCTTTTGAGTTCTCCGGCGGCATGAGGCAGCGCATCGTCATCGCCATCGCCCTAACCGCCCACCCCGACGTCTTGATCTGCGATGAGCCGACCACCGCCCTCGACGTCACCATCCAGGCCCAGATCCTCGAGCTCATCAACGAGCTCAAGGCCAAGCACCACATGTCGGTCATCTTCATCACCCACGACCTCGGCGTCGTCGCCAACATGGCCGACCGCGTCGCCGTCATGTACGCCGGCAAGATCGTCGAATATGGGACCGCCAAGGAGGTCTTCTACTCGCCAGCCCATCCCTACACCTGGGCCCTTCTTTCCTCCATCCCCGACATCGACTCCAAGGAGAAGCTCGAGGCCATCCCGGGCACTCCGCCGAACATGCTCTTCCCGCCGAAGGGAGACGCTTTCGCGCCTAGGTCTAAGTATGCGATGGAAGTCGACTACAAGGCCGAGCCGCCGATGTTCGAGATAACCAAGACCCACTATGCGGCCACCTGGCTGCTAGATAGCCGCGCCCCGGAGACCAAGATGCCGCGCATCGTCTCCGCCCGTATCCAGAACAGCCTCAAGAAGGCGGGGGTCAACAAACAATGAGCAACGAGAAATTCAGCCTTCCAACAACCAGCGCCATCGAGATGAACCGCGCTTACCGCAAGGCCGTTGAGGCCAAGCTGAAGTTTTGGGTTGCCCATATCGGAAAAAACCTCACCGATGAGGACAAGGCCGAGAAGGCCAGGCTCCAGCAGGAGCTCGAGCAGGCCAAGGCCGAGCGTAGCAAGAAGCCGCTGAAAGATCGCGTCAAGAAGGCCAAAGCCGAGCTGCGCGAGTTCAACGCCCGCTATAAAGGCGTCGAGCTAGACGACGGGCTGAAGGCCACCAAAGCCGAACTGGTCGCGAACCTCAAGAACGCCCAATACGCGCTCAGCCTATTCGGCGTAACCTACGATCCCAACCTTCTCGAGAGCAAGACCATCCTCGATGTGCGCTACCTCAAGGAGTTCTTCCGCTCCGGAGATTACAAGACCAAGGCCGTCCATGGCATTTCCTTCTCAATTCATGAGGGCGAATGCTTCGGCTTGGTTGGCGAGTCCGGATGCGGCAAGACCACGACCGGACGCTGCGTCATCGGGCTTTACCCGCTGACCTCCGGCTCGATCTACTACAAGGGCTACCGCGTCGCGGCCGGCTCGCGGTGGAACGAGAAGGAGATCAAGTGGACCAAGATCAGGTCGCGAGCCTATCTAAAGGAGCTCAAGGCCAAATACCAGGCCGACCTCTTGGAACTGCTTCGCCGCGAAGAGGTGAAGCGCATCGAATCCGAATACGACGCCAAGATCAAATCGGTCAAGCTGCAGACCCGCGATGACCTCGCCGACCCCAAGAACGAGGCCGACAAGCTCGCCATCAAGCAGAAGGCGATGAAGGAGATAAACACCATCGTCGCCGAGCGCGATGAGGCGGTCAGCGCCGTCGTTGACCATGCTAAGGTTGCGGAGCTAAAAGACCGCTACGACGCCACCGTCAAGGCCGAGAAGGCCCGCGTCCACGAGATAGTCTCCACCCAGCGCGAGAAGATCCGCCAGATCCGCTACGACAACAAGCACTCCTCCAGGAGGCTGCGCAACGAGATCCAGATGATCTTCCAGGACCCGATCGATTCCCTCGACCCCCGCATGACGGTCGAGGACATCATCACCGAGGGATTGCACATCCAGGGGCAGTACAACAAGGAAGAGAACCGGCAAGCCGTTGAGGAAGCCCTCAAGAAGGTCGGCCTCATCCCCGAGTACGCCTCCCGCTACCCGCATGAGTTCTCCGGCGGCCAGAGGCAGCGCATCGGCATCGCCAGGGCGCTCATCATGAACCCCAAGCTGCTGATCTGCGACGAGCCGATTTCGGCGCTTGACGTCTCCATCCGCGCCCAGGTCCTCAATCTGCTCAATCAGATCAAGGATGAGATGGGCCTGACGATGCTATTCATCGCCCATGACCTCTCGGTCGTCAAATACTTCTGCGACCGCATCGGCGTCATGTACTTCGGCGACATGGTCGAGCTCGCCTCTTCCGATGAGCTGTTCCGCCATCCGCTTCACCCCTATACCAAAGCGCTTCTATCGGCCATACCGAAGCCCGACCCGATCTCGGAGAAGAACCGCGTCAGGAAGGTGTATAACCCCGCAGAAGCCCATGATTACTCGCATCAAAAGCCGTCTTGGCGCGAGATACTCCCCGGCCACTTCGTCCTCTGCAACGATGAGGAGGAGGCCGCTTACCGCGAGGAGATCGCCGCGCTGGATAAGAAGGCGAAGGAGGACTAACGATGATCAGTTTCTTCAAGAAGATGGGGATTGACCTCCGTTCCGTCTGTGCCTTCATATTGATGCTCGTGACCTTGCCGGTCTGGATAGTCATGCCGCAGGCCTACATGGACCCGGCGGCCCACAACTACCAAATCGATTACCTGGAGCCGGGTGAGCCGGTCGACGGGTATCTCCACACCGGGGAATCGGCCATGACCATCGTCTTCGCCGCCTTGCTGGTGGTGATGATGATCCTGCTGATCCTGGACATGCAGTTCCGCAAGAAGTCGAGCCATATCCTAATGACCATGCTGGTGCTGACGCTGGTGTTCGGCTATGTGCTGGCGCTTGGGATCTTCAACTTCGTCGTCAACAAGGACATCCTGACCGGGATCGTCGGCGTCATCGCCGCGGCCCTGGTAGCCGCCTCCGCAGCGCTCTACTTCAAGAAGACGCTCGACGGGGACTGCAAGCTGTCCTACTTCGTGGTCTTCATCGTCGCCGCGTTGATCGTGTACGCGATCTCCGTGTCGAACTACAACCTCCTCGATGCCTTCAACCATCAAGGGGACGTAGTGTTCTGGTGCGGCTACGCCACCTCGAGGGCGTTCCTGCTCGCCTTCCTGCTGATAACCTGGGTCAACCACGGGTCCGATTACGAGCCCGCCGGGGCGCAGCTAGAGGCTGACATATGAGAATTGGCCGCTAAAGCGGCCTTTTCTTTCGGCAGCCTTAGATTTTATCTATAATCAACCCATGGAAAAGCAAACGGCCATCATATTCGACCTCGATGGGACCCTGTGGGACTCGGCCAAGGAAGTCGCCGAGAGCTGGGAACTTGAGGGGAGGAAGGTCATCTCGCCGTCGTTTCGATTCACCGAAGCCGATTCGCGGGCCCAGATGGGGAAGACGATGGACGAGATCGTCGATTCGATACTCCCCGGCGAGAGCCGCGAGCGCAAAGCCGAGGTGGGGCAAGCCCTGTTCAAGGCCGAGGACGAGTATCTGCTCACCCACCCGGGGAAGCTTTACCCCAAAGAGGAGGAGACGCTGCAAAGGCTGCTTGATCTAGGATATCGGCTATACATCGTCTCCAACTGCCAGTTCGGCTACATCGAGACGTTCTTGCCGTTAGTTAAGCCCAACACCTTCCTCGACCACATGTGCTTCGACGACACCAAGAAGAGCAAGGACGTCACCATCAGGGCCCTGATGGATAGAGATGGCCTGGAGAAAGCCGTCTACATCGGCGACACGCATAAGGATGAGGAGAGCGCCAGGAAGGCTGGCATCCCCTTCATCCATGCCGCCTATGGGTTTGGAAAAGCGGTGTCTCCGGACGAGGTCGCCATCGACTTCCCCTCGATAGTCGACTGCCTCGAGCATCTACGGCTTCCCTGACCGCTTGCCTTAACCGCCACGTGCTATAAAATATTGGAATATGGAAGATCAATTCACGACTGGAAAATACCTATCCGACGCCCAGGCGGAGATCGTCAAGAATCAGCTTGGCCGCCCCTCGGAAGCCCCATCGGCCGAGTACATCTCGTCTTTGGCGGGGCTGGTCGACGGCTTCGTGCGCGCCAACGGCACGGCCGACCTCGACTACGAGGAGTGCCTGAAGGCGGTGAACGCCAACCTCGCCACCTTCCGCTCGATACTCCATTACCCGGCGCCGGCCCAATCGCTGATATCCTTGGCTTCGCTTTCGAGCCTCTTCTCATTGCTTTTCCTAGTGGGGGCGGTGAACGAGGACTACATGAAGCAGATGGGCGCCTCGCTGATGCCCGGTGGAAGCGGCAGCTTACCGAGCGCCTAACAGGAGGACACGGGATGAAAGAAGACTATAAGGCTTTGGCGGAGAAGATGAAGAAGAAGGCGGAATTCCTAAGCGCCTCCGCCGACAATGCCCTCCACGAGGGATTCAGGTCGTATATCGATTCGCAGAAGGCGACCATCGCCTCCGCGGAGGAAGTCGTCGACAAGACCATCTCCGATTTGGAGGCTGACGCCAAGGAGCGCCTCGGAAAATCGCTCCGAAGCTGCTCCGATGCCATAAAGAAATGCTTCGATGAGGAGGGGATAAAGCTATGAGCGAAGAAATGCAGAAGGACCCTCTTCAGGAAGAGCTGGACGCCTCGCTGGCCAAGGAGGCGGAGCTCGAGAAGGAAAACGCCGCTTTGGGCGCGGAGCTAGCCAAGAAGAAAGAGGGCATGCTCGACAGGCTCAACGCCGAGGCCAAGGAAAACGTCGAGCGCCTCAACAAAGCCGCGGAATCCCTCACCCAGCGCGAGGTGGCCATCATGGCCGATTTCACCTCCCTGGTCAGGGAACTTAACGATTCGGTCTCCGATCTGCAGGCTTATTTCGAACTAAACAAGGAGGCCAAGTAGGATGGAAGAGAACAAGACGCTTGCCGAGCAGCTTGCCAGCTCGCAGGAACGCGTCCGCTACAAGGCCGATGTCTACGTTAGCCTAACCAATGAGCTGACCGAGATCGAATCGGTGTCCTGCGCCTTCTCGCCAAGCCTCCCCAAGGCCTCTGCGGACATCGTTGAGATGGCGCTCAGCCGCGAGAAGCTGCTTTGCTGCAAAGCCAAGATCGCCAAGGCCAAGGAAGACCACGCCGAGGCGGTGGAGCTGCAGAAGAAGATCGCCGATTTCGCGTTGCTGACAAAGCGGCAGATGCAAGGCGCATCCCGGCTTGCCGAGCAAGGATATTTCGATAAGGCCCTCGCGATCCTATCCGCGATGGACGACCGCGCCGAGTCGCTCGCCGACGAACGGCTAGACGGCATAAAGCGGGAGGCGATAGAGCAAATAGCCTACCAAAAAGCCAAGCTTTGCCTGCTAAAGGCGAGGAAGAACAAGCAGGAGGGCCTGCCTCCGTTAACGTCCGAGGAATCAGCCCGCCAGCTTTCGCTCGTGTATTCGCTTACGACCGTCGACCACAGCGAGTCCTGCAAGCAAGACCTGCTCAACGAATCGATACTCAACGCCGCCATCCTCGATTGTGAGGAGGAGACCAACCGCATCCACGACGAGACCACCCTTAAGAGCGCGATAGCGCGCCGCGATTACCTCTGCTCGCTTTGCCCGGGGCTGCATGGGAAGGCCAAGGACCAGATCGAGATATTCTCCAGGATAATCCAAAACGAGTTCAACGAGCTTTCCACCCTATATTTCGATGAGGAGCCCAACATCGACAAGGCGGTCGCGGTTTATTCCTGCCGCGCCGGGGTCTGTATCGATGAGATCTCCCACGAGGCATATAGGGAATGCGAGGACGAGAAGAGCTTCCGGACCGCCTTCTTATGCCAGATGGCGCTGCGCAAGGACAGCTCCTCGTATAAGGACACCGCCATCGTCTTGGCCAACAAGGCCGACGAGGGTGATGAGGACGCCCTTGACCTATTGGCGCACTTCATCTCGCTGCCGCTCATCGATTCCACCAAGTTCGATTTGACGTTGAAGGCCATCAGGCCGCTGAGCTTCCAAAAGAAGATCGATTTCCTCGCCAAGGCGGTGGGGCTTGGGCTGGACGAGGAGAAGCAGGCCTTGCTTTTCCACCTGATCCTGAAGACCCGCAACGGCCAGCGGAAGCTCGACCTCGAGGCCTCCGCCGCCAATCTCGTCTATCTGGATTTCCACCTCTCCTCCCGGCTCAAGGATGATTTCAATTCGCTGAAGGAGGATCTCCTCCGCTCGCCTAGGGCCCACAAGATCGTGACCAAGACAAGGGTCGGCGACCTTCGCGTGTTCGCCGGGGAGAACCCCGCCGCGCTGAAGCAGCCGCTTGGGAAGAAACTGAAGCGGACGAATGCCAAGAGCTTCGATTTGCTTAAGGCCGTCTTCTACTGGTTCTTCATAATCGGGCTGCCGGCGTTTGCCTGCGGGTTGGCCTATGCCCTTTTCTACCTAAACGATTTGCAAAAGTCGCTTGGAACCTCCATATACGCCGTCCCGCTTGGCATATTGATCATCCTGCTCGAGATCATCGGGCTGCAGTATTTCGGCCGCGATGAGCGGGGTTCTGCGTGGTTTAGGAGGGTTATTGGCCTAACCGGCATCGGCATGTTGGCCTGCAGCTGCGTCTGCTTCGGACTTCCCGTCGCCGCCTATCCGCTGGTGGAACTGTTCCGCCTTCCGCTGCTTATCGTCGGGGCCTTTGCCTACCTTAGCAGCGCCGTGGTCTTCAAGGAATCGAATCGCTTCTGGCGCTATATCCTGCTGGGGCTCTTCGTGCTTTGCCTGGCCGTCGCCGTGGCTTTGCTCGTCTACGTAATGATGGACGGGGCGATGGTTAGGTAGTGAAACTGCTATTCGTGTGGCTTTCCCCCGATGGGAGGCTTCTTTGCCTGGACGATGCATCGCAATCGGATTCCAAGGCTTCGGCAATAGACCCTAAGTCGCTGCCTGATTTGGCGGCTGGGCGGGTCTGCGTGGGCTACGATTGCCTACCGATTTTCCTGCTGCTTGGCCAGGCCGGGGTTGCCGCGCCCTTGCGCTTTTTCGACCTGAGCCGGTTTTTCCGCGCCTTCTACGGGGTGAAGGAGGAGCTGCCGATCGATGAGGCGTTCACCCAGTTCGGCGAGTCAGAGCGGGTCACTCCGGCCCAGTTCCTTGCGAGGATGGCCGATTACGAGGGGCTATCCCCAGACGATGTGTTCGGCGAGGGGTATCGCGATTGCTACCTCGAATACCCGCAGCTCCTTAATGGCTTCCTCGCCTTGGATAGGCAACGCCGCCTGCGCCAACGGGCCATCGATGGGCTGGACATCGGGAAGATGAAGAAGCTTGTCTTCTTCGACATCGAGTGCGCCAATTGCTTCGGCGGGGTTTGCAAGATCTGCGAGTTCGGCCATGTTTCCTGCGGGCTTGATTTGGCTTTGTCGGGGCAAGGCGAGATGATCATCAACCCCGAGGATGGGTTCCATCTTGGCGGGATAAGGCTGGCCTATGCCGAGAAGACGTATTTCTCCCAGCCGCCGTTCCCCGCCTTTCACCGCCAGATAAAAGAAATGCTCGAGGATGAAAGCGCCTTGCCGGTCGGATTCGCGGCATCCAACGACATCAAATTCCTATGTTCCTCGTGCCTCCGCTATGGGCTGGAGGAGATGAGGTTCCTTTGCCTTGACCTGCAGCCCATCGCCGACGATCTGCTTGGCTCCGACCGCTCGGTTTCCCTTGAGGATGCCTGCGTTGAGCTGGGTGCGATTTCCCCACTGGAAGTGCATCTTCACCAAGCCAAAGGGGATGCTTACCTGACCTATGCATTATGCCGTCGCATTGCCGAGGAATTCGGGGGAATCGAAAGCCTTTTGACCAATAAAAAAGACACCCTGCTTTTCAGCGGCGGGGTGTCCGATTGCCTTACTTACCCGATTCCGAAGCTTCGGTATTGGTGAGCTCGGCCCCTTCGACCTTCGGCAGTTTGCTGCCGACGTTTTTGTATAGGTAGCGGAGCAATATCGGGGTGAGGAAGCTCGAGATGAGTATCAGGGCCAGGGTGAACGGGATTATGGCCGATTCGACCAAGCCGGAATCGACGCCTTCCTGGGCGGTGACGATCAAGACCTCGGCGCGGGCCATCATGCCGACCCCGATGATGAGGGCTTCCTTGCCCTTGGACTTGGTCAGCAGCGCGCCCGAGCCGGCCCCAAGTATCTTGCCAAGCAATCCGGCGATGACCCAGACGATGCCGAAGATGATGAACATGCCCGAGATCGAGGAGACCGAGTCGGTGTTGCTGCCGACCCCCAGCGAGGAGAACATCTTCAGCGCGACCGAGGCGAAGAACACCGGGGTGAACAAGACGTTCGCGGTGGTGTCCATGCGGTGGTCGATGTATTCGGAGGCGGAGGTGTTGGCCAGAATCAGGCCAGCCACGTAGGCCCCGGTGATGTCGGCGATGTGGAATACCTCAGCCAGGAAGGCCCATAGGAAGCAGAACCCGAGGGAGAACATCGGGATGCGGCGGTGGTGGGGCCACTTCTTTCCCATCCAGTTGAACAGCTTGTGGACGCCGATCCCCATGCCGATGCTGATGGCGAAGAAGGCGGCCATGATGAGTATCAGGAAGACGACCGACCAGGCGCCGGACCCAGTGGGGATGACCCAGGGGGCGTCGGCCTCGGTGCCGCCGGAAAGCGAGATGACGATGGAGAGGAGGACGATGCCGATGACGTCGTCGATGATGGCGGCGCTGACCAGCGCGGTCCCGACCGGCCCATCGAGCTTGCCAAGTTCCTTGAGGGTGGCGACGGTGATGGAGACGCTGGTGGCGGTCAAGATGACGCCATAGTAGATGTCGGAATACCAAGGCGAGGTGCCGGCGGCCTCTAGCGAGTCGTAGAAGGCGGTATCCATGTGGCCTAGAGTCCGGAACAGGAAAGCGGATAGGAAGCCGAGCACCAAGGGGAAGACGACCCCTAAGCAGGTGATGGTCATGGCGGCTTTCCCTTGCTTCTTTATCTCGGAGAGGTTGGTCTCGATGCCAGCTTCGAATAGGATCAGGACGACGCCGATCTTGGCGAGGTCGTTAATGCCCTCAACCGAATAGTCGGTGAGGATGAACTGGCTGTCCTTGGGTATGAAATAGAATAGGCCGATGAGCAATCCGCCGAGCAGGTATCCAACGACTTCTGGGACCTTTATTCTGGCCATCACCAAGGAAAGGAGCTTTCCTACAATTAGGATGAGCCCTAGCGGAAGCAGCAGCATGTACGGCTGATTGGTGAGGCTCGAATCGATTAGGCTTGGCAGAATATTCATGGGTTTCCTCCCAAAGCCTGAAGCATACGCTTATTTTTTTAAAAATAAATGTTTTGTGAGATAATCTTCGCCGCATGAAAATCGCCATCTGCAATATAGGCAAAGAGGACTCGGGCGAATTGCTTCCGCTGTTGCTTTTTGAGAGGGCGCGGTCCTGCATAAAGCGCGGATGCGGGGTTTTCGCGGCGAAGGTGGATGGCGAGGTCAAAAGCGAAACCATCGGGCATCTGCAGTCCATATGCGACCAGGGCGAATTAACCTGCCTTATCGCCTGCAGAAAGGCCAACATGATGCTAAAACCTCGCAAAAGCCGGATGGTGTTTTCGAAAACCGCCCTTTTGCTAAACGATATCGCCCCTTTATCTAATCAGACTTGGCTCTGCCTGAATAAGGGATCTATTCCGCCTTTCGGCGACACCTTCCTGATCGACGGAGGCTGCTTTTGCTACCGGGACGGAAGGCTGCTTTGCTCGGTCTTGGGCTCTGGGCGCCTTCTTATCAAGGCCTGCGCTTAAAGCACTGCTTCTGCATCAGGATCGATTGCTGGCCGAACTCGTCTAGGCTGACCTCCCCCAAGCTAACGTCCTTGAACCCTAGCGAGAGGAAGAAGCGCTCCATTCCAAGCGGGCAGTAGGCCAATAGGTAGCGGCCCGCAAGTTCCCGGATATGTGTCTGGAGGAACTTAACGGCGTATGTGCCGATTTTCCTTCCCCGTAGGCGCTTATCGACGGTTAAAGCCGCGATCAGGTAATGCTCTGGGTCAATGGGATAGGCGAAGGCATAGGTGATCTCAATCCCGTTTAGCCATAGCCTCATGGAGAAGGAACCGTCTTTCTTGGCGATGCCTTTTCCCTTGTAACGTGGATCGAGCACGGAATCCGACTCATCTATGTTGCCGAATGCGAAGCTTGCGTTGACCATGTTCTTGCCCAATGCGGTTTGGCCTAGTTATTATAAGTCTCTATGAACTTGCAGAACCTAAAGATGTATCTGAAGCACCGCCGGAACAAGATATTGGCCGTCGGGCTAAGCGGCATTGCGGTGGCGATGCTGATCGCCTCCTTCATAATCGACATGTCGGCCGGGGGATGGGCTTTCGATTTCTCACTTCTTTGGAACTACATCCTCACCTTCATCGCCTACGCCATCATCTTCTTCTGCAACATAAGGAACGACAACTACGCCTATCGGGGCATTTTGCTGTTCGTCTTCTTCATGGCCTTCGACCAGCTGATGGAGGTCTTCTACGGCGGGGCGACGCTCGGGCTGATGTTCAACGTCGAGAACCCGGTCTCGATAGTGCTATCGGTTTTCTATCTGCTTTTCGTGCTCTTAGAAGCGGTGGTGGGGTTCATGCTCTACTACAACATAACCAAATACATGATGAATCCCGTGGCCAGCTTCAAGAAGGTTCGGCTATTGGCCATCGTCTATTCGGCATTGCTTTTCATCGCAATCTCCTTCTCAATCGCCATTTTCAGCGTGATCCTGCTTCCTTCCTACACCCCCGCCCAGATTGGGCTCGCCGTCACCCTGCTTCTGCTTTCCCCGATATCGGAAGTGGTGATGTCGGTGGCCATCATATTCACGCTTGAGCGCCTGCGCCGCGTGTAGAGATATCTTTATATATCGAACGCTTTGTGGTATCTTTTCCCGCTGTAAGGGGAGTAGCGCATCGCCTTGTTCCGTCAACACGCCATAGGCCGGGATAAGGGGGTAGTTGCCTCGCGAGACCTTAACTCAATTGAGGAGAGGACTATATGTTCGAAGACCGCAGTGCAAAAGAAACGCTTGAGGAGCTTTCGGTCGACCCCGAGGTCGGCCTTTCTTCGGTGAAGGCGGCGGAATTGCTTTCCGCCAACGGGAAGAACAAGCTCGATGAGAAGCCGAAGGATCCCTGGTGGAAGATATTCTTCGACCAGATCAAGGACCCGATGACCCTTATCTTGGCCATCGCCGCCATCATCTCGCTCGTGCTTGGCATTATCGAGATGGTTCAAGAAGGGAAATTCCTACTAGACGGGATCGCCGACGTCATCATCATTTTCGCGGTCGTCGTGCTTAACGCCACCATCGGCACCATCCAGGCCATGAAGGCCGAGAAGGCGCTTGAGGCCCTCAAGAAGATGTCGGCCCCTACCGCCACCGTAAGGCGCGATGGGAAGATAATCGAGATCCCGGCCGAGGACGTCGTGCTTGGCGATATCGTGATACTCGAGGAAGGCCGCACCGTTCCGGCTGACCTGCGCCTCATAAAATCATTCTCAATGAAGGCCGACGAGTCATCGCTCACCGGCGAATCGGTGCCGGCCGAGAAGGACGCCTCCATCGTCTTGACCGACAAGTCCGGCATCGGCGATAGGATCAATGAGGTTTTCATGTCTACCCCGATCGTCTATGGCCGCGGCGAGGGCGTGGTCATCGCCACCGGGATGAAGACCGAGATCGGCCGCATCGCCTCGATGCTGACCGACGAGGAAGAGGAGCCGACCCCGCTGCAGAAGAAGCTCGCGGGCCTTTCGAAGTTCCTCGGATACATCTGCATCGGCGTCGTCGTCGCCATGCTTTTGGTGAAGATCCTCTGGGCCGTCGCCAACTCCAACATCGCCAGCCAGTGGAGCCAGGCTCTGCTCGACTCCGTGGCCTTGGCCGTCGCCGCCATACCGGAGGGGCTGACCGCGGTAGTCACCATCGTTTTGGCTCTGGGCATGAGGAAGATGGCGAAGGTCAACACCGTCGTCCGCCGCACCGCCTCGGTCGAGACCTTGGGCGCCGTTTCCTACATCTGCTCCGATAAGACCGGCACCTTGACCCAGAACAAGATGACCGTCGTCGAGACCTACACCCCCTCGCTTGGACTGGTAAAGAAAGAAGACTTCGAAGCTTCTGAAAAGGGTCTATCTTTGCTCGCTCGCGGCATGTCGCTATGCTCCGACGCCAAGGTAGAAGGCGGCGTATACGGCGATCCCACCGAGGTTGCCTTGGTCGAGTTCGCCTCCGCTTTGAAGATGCCCAAGAGCCAGCTCGAATTGGACACCCCGCGCATCAACGAGCTGCCCTTCGATTCGGTCAGGAAGATGATGTCGACCCTTCACCAAGGCAAAGACAAGGTCATTCAGTACACCAAGGGCGCCTTGGACCAGGTTCTCAAGAAGACCACCCTCATCCTCGATTCCGAAGACGGATCGCTAGATAATGTCCGCCCGCTTGAGGATAAAGACGTCGAGGCCATCCGCAAAGCCAGCGAGGCCATGGCCCAGCAGGCCCTGCGCGTTCTCTCACTGACCATCCGCCTACCCGAAGACGGGACCCATGACCCCATAAAGGAAGATGGGCTTATCTTCGTCGGGCTCGTCGGCATGGTCGATCCGCCGCGCCCGGCCGCCAAGCCCGCCGTCGAGACCTTGAAGAAGGCCGGCATCACCACCGTGATGATCACCGGAGACCACAAGGACACCGCTTTGGCCATCGCCAAAGAGCTTGGAATCGCCGAAGATGAATCCCAGTGCATGTCTGGAGAGCAGATCGACGCCTGCTCCGATGAGGAGCTCCGCGAGAAGGTCAAGACCGTCCGGGTCTTCGCCCGCGTCTCGCCTGCCAACAAGGTATCCATCGTCAAGGCCATCAAGGCCAACGGCAATACCGCTGCTATGACCGGCGACGGCGTCAACGACGCCCCGTCGCTTAAGGCCGCCGACATCGGCATCGCCATGGGCATCACCGGCACCGACGTCGCCAAAGGCGCCGCCGACATGGTCCTCACCGACGACAACTTCGCCTCCATTGAGAAGGCGGTCGAGGAAGGCCGCGGCATCTACGCCAACATCAAGAAGACTGTATTGTTCCTGCTAAGCTCCAATATCGGCGAGATCGTCTGCATGTTCATCGCCGCCCTGATCGGGCTCCCCAGCCCGCTCATCGCCATCCACCTGCTTTGGGTCAACCTAATCACCGACTCGCTGCCGGCCATCGCCCTTGGCGCCGACAAGAAGCCAAAGGACATCATGAACGACAAGCCGCGCGACCCGAAGGAGTCGCTGTTCAGCCATGGTGGATACCTCATCGCCTTTGGCTATGGTGTGGTGATAGGGCTCATTACCCTGGCGGCCTTCATCATCGCCCCGCTCAACGAGATCGCCGAGCTCAACGCCGCGGGGGCCAACCTCAACCTCTTCTCCTTCTTTGAGCAGGCCGAGGCATTGGGAATGGGGCATATCGTCGAGGAGGCCCAGTCGATGGCCTTCTGCGTCTTGGCCTTCTCCGAGCTGTTCCACATGCTTGGCATGACCAACACCAAGAAGAGCTTCGTCATGGTCTTCGCCGACAAGAACCCGATGCTCTGGATTGCTTTTGTGAGTGGAATTCTTTTGCAAATTGCAGTTATTGAAATTCCTCACGTTAATACATTTTTCTCTGTCTACCCGCTTCACGACCACTGGCTCGATTACCTCTGGGTGTTCCTGCTTTCGATCGTCCCGCTGGTTGTCCACGAGATAGTGGTGCTGATCCTCTTCATCAAGAAGAAAGTCCGCAAGGAAAACGCTTAAAGGCAATGGGGCGCGAGAAGCGCCCCTTTTTCTTGTCTAGGTGCCCAAGTTAGTTTAAAGTATGTGTCGCGCCGACTTAGCTCAATTGGCAGAGCAACGGTATCGTAAACCGTAGGTTGGAGGTTCGATTCCTCTAGTCGGCACCATTCTAGTCTTATAATCTCTGATACAAGGTCAGGGATTTTTTAGTTAATTTTATTGGGATTTGGCTCTTTATTGATTTAAAAGAATAGGTTTTTGTCAAAAATAAATATGAAATAATGGCAAAAATGATGGCAAAAATGATGGCAAAAATGGTGGCAAAAATGATGGCAAAAATGGTGGCAAAAATCTTTTTAACAACGACTTAACCGAGAATGAAAAGAGGGTGTTGTTAGAGCTTATAAATAATCCAAGTATTCCATACGACACATTAGTAGTGGAACTTAAAATTTCAAGAAGAACAGTATCCAGAGTTTTTGAGTCTTTGGTTGGAAAAGGGTATATCCAAAGAGTTGGAACAAACAAAAAAGGATATTGGAAAGTTATCAAATAAAATTAAATATTATATGAAGATGAATTATTTAAAAATTAGAGCGGATTTCAAATATGCAACAAAAGGTTGATTCTATCGCATATTTTTAGTAAAAGAAGATATCGGCCTAGGTGAGTTAGGTGAATTAATGGTCGACATATTTGGTGGTACTATGGAACATTTCTTTATGTATCACACAAAAGAGAAGGCGTATATTCCTTCGTCGTGGATGGAACAATGGGATAGTTTTGGTAGTTCTAGAAATGAGCCCTTCAAAGACAAAACAATCAAAGATTTGCCTGAAAAGTTCATTTTTGCCTATGATACAGGTGACGGTTGGGATTTTGATTGCAAAATATATAAAACCATCGTGACAAAAGAATTTGAAGATGATGAAGATATTCCAACTGGCTTTGTGTTAGATGCAAAAGGCATGGGCATTTGGGAAGATAATATAAGATCCCTATATGCTTATTTAGAAGGTGAGATAGATAAAGACTTCGATGGAGAAGATGAAGAAAGAGGAATATATAAACCTTGGAATTTTGATATTAAAAAATATTCAGAGTTTGATGATCCGGTTGATATCGAAGAATTAAACGATAAAGCAATGTATTTTTACCCAATATCGGAAGAAGAGAGATACTAACTAAATTAAAGGATAGTAGCAATAAAAAGAGAACTTGGAATAGCTAGATGTGGATTAGCATGCTGCTTATTCAGCGAAAACGAACATTGTAGAACTGGCTATTGGGAGGTGCTAACTCATGACAAATAAAGAAGCTAAAGAAATATATAAGACACTTAACAATATTTATTGCGGTATCTTAGCAAATTACCCAGATTTTCAACATGGAGATATCAAAGATATAGTTTATGATTCTTCTTATCCTCATTTCAGGATGCAGATTCTAACAAAACAAAACTGGTTGATGAGCTGCTTAAGAGAGGATACGCAAATCTACCAAAGGGTATAAATAAGGTAAATCCTTCCAAGGAAAATGCTAGCCGGCCTGCCCATCGGGAGCCGGTTTTTCGTCTTTAAAATTTCCCTTGAAGTGCAATATCTATGTCCATATAATAATCGAGCCGTGAAAAAGCGGCACTCACTGGAACTCATGGGTGTTTAGCTCAGCTGGGAGAGCACCTGTTTGACGTACAGGAGGTCACAGGTTCGATCCCTGTAGCACCCACCATGAAGTGAGAGAGGCCGCGTTCAACGCGGTTTTTTCGTTGTCAAGGGCAGTGCCTTGTTTTAATATTAGCGAAGAGGGAACTATATGAAGTACAAAAGAGTAAAAAGGTCGGGAATATTGTTTGTATTCCTCAGCATCATCACCCTTAGGATCTATACCTTGTTCTACCTCCACTTCGTCGGGAAAGACGTCAATACATTCGCCAAGAAGAGGCTGATGCCTTATCCAATCGTGTGGATTCTCGACTGGATTTTCCTCGGCATCCCCACGCTTATCTACATGTCGACGCTGTCGCGCCGGGTCGAGGAGAAGGCGGTAGAGCTGTCCGTATATGACCATCGCACCGGCTTCGGCAAGTTCTTCAACTGGTGCTTGTTCGGGTCGCTGATAATCGTTGGCCCCTTCATCGCCTACTGCTCCACATTCCGGACGCTGAATTCGGTGCTCATCAAGCTAAACGCCCTTGCGGACGAGCCAAAGGAAGAGAAAACGACCGAAGCGCCCAAGGAAGAGCCGGCCAAGCAGATCGCCAAGCCAGCGCAGCCGGCTGGCCTCATCGTCTCGGTGGCCCCAACCCCGAGCCAGGAGGTCCTATTGCTGGAAAGCACTCGTCCCGAGAAGCCCGCCCCGCAGGAAGCGGTGGTTCTATTCGAAGGCAAGCCCGCCCCGAGCAACACCAAGAAATGGCGCGTGCGCTACGCCAACAAGGCCGATGCGGTCATGACCTTCTCCACCCAGGAGGAGGCAATAGCCTACGCAAGGTCACTTGCCTCTAAAAACGGCTCGGTCGTTCGGGTGAGACCCAAGTAGAAAACCTTTGACTATGAGGCGCTGGTGTTGTTAAATATCAGCGCTCTCGATGCAGCCTTAGTTCAGTGGTAGAACACCAGCTTCCCAAGCTGGTTATACGGGTTCGATTCCCGCAGGCTGCTCCAGAAGAAAACCAGCGGGCGATCGCCCGCTTTTTCTTTTTTCGAGGGACAAGCAAAATTTTTCGGATTTCCATAATCGCCTTTTATCTTCGGAATAGTCCGCAATACTCTACCGGTTTGTCGAAATATTGCCGAATTGGGGATTTTTGCGCGCGATTACGCGTTTGAAACCTAGGTTTCAACGTTATATCATTCTCTAGCAAAGGAAAAACCATGGACTTGAGGCAGCATTGCATAGACTTGCTCAGCGATAGAGGCGTCACCGTTGACGACTTGGCTGATTGCGCCGTCTTCCTGCAGAAGGCCTATTTTCCCGAATTGACCCACCAGGACATGATCGAGTCGGTGATGGACGTCCTCGGCAAGCGCGAGGTCCAATACACGATAATGACCGGCATCGCGATCGACGAGGCCGCCGACAGCGGGGCGATAAAGGATGAGATCCTCTCCAAGATGCTGCTTGAGGATGAGGGCCTATATGGGGTCGACGAGGTTCTTGCCTATTCCATCTGCAACGTCTATGGCTCGATCGCCTTGACCAACTTCGGCTACATCGACAAGACCAAATACGGTATCGTCGGAAAGCTAAACGCCAAGAAAGACGACGGGACCTATCCCGGCAATTCCAATACCTTCCTCGACGACATCGCCGGCGCCATCGCCGCCTCGGCCGCCGCTAGGTATGCGCATTCCAAGAAATGAGATGAGAAAATGAACCTTCTTCTAACCGGCTCCGCCCCCTATCAGGACTTCGGCAATTATGCCAACTACGTTCCCTTCATCCTGGCCGTATTGATATTCGGCCTGCTCGATTTTGTTTTCTACAATTGGTTCAAACGCTGGGTCCCTCGGGCGATATTGCTCATCGATGAGGTGGCGATCCTGCTTTTCTACGTCTTTGGCTTCGACCTGCTTGTCTATATCTGCCTTGCCGTCTTCGTCATCGCCGTCTGCCTTTTCTTCCTGCAGAACTCCGCCGACGGGAGGAAGTACATCTCAAACCGGGCCAACAAGGTCAACCCGAAGCGCATATTTGGCCGCAACTCGGCCATCCCCGAGGCCATATTCGACCGCGACGCCGTCTATAGGAAGGTCGCCGACGCGGTCCTCATCATGTCCAAGAAGAAGATCGGCGCCCTCATCACTTTCGAGAAGGACGACGACCTATCGGACTTCATCGCCAAAGGCGTCACCCTGAAGTGCCCGGTGAGCTCCGAGATACTGCAGACCATCTTCTATCCCGGCACCCGCCTTCACGATGGGGCGGTCATCATTAGAAACGACCTCATCGCCGCGGCCTCCGTTTATTATCAAACCGTCGATATAGCCATGCCGGGAAAGTTCGGATCCCGCCACCGGGCGGCGCTTTCGATATCGAGCCAAGTCGATGCCGTTACCATTGTGGTCAGCGAGGAGACCGGCCGCATCTCGATCGCCTACGAAGGCGAGCTGCAGACCATCGAGCCCGAGTCATTCCTAACCACTTTCGAAGACTACATGGCGCTGAAGAGCAGCAAGAAGATTTCGCAATCAGGCAAATAATTTGGAGATTTGAGGAGAAGAGATGGGACGTTATTTTGGTACCGACGGAATCCGCGGCGCGGCTTTAAGCGTTCTTACGCAACAGATCGCCTACCGCATTGGACGCTACATAGGGCAATACCCGGATGGCAAAGCCAACCGGATCCTAATCGCCCGCGACACCCGTGAATCGGGCCCTGCCTTGCTGGAAGGGCTAAAGGAAGGAATCGTGAGAAGCGGCGGCTTCCTTTTCGACGAAGGCGTCTCGACCACGCCATCGGTATCGTATTTGGTCGAGAACGGCGACTTCGATTACGGGATCATGATCTCGGCCTCCCACAACCCCTATTCCGACAACGGAATCAAGCTGTTCTCCCATTCCGGTGAGAAACTAAGCGAGGAGATCGAGGCGAAGATCGAGGATTACATCGATTCGGCTGAGGATTATTTGCCAACCCGCCCCGGCCATTATCAGGAAGCGCCGGAACTCAAGGATAAATACCTTCGCTTCCTGATGGGAAGACACGAAGGCCAAGGGAAGGTTAAGGTGCTTTTCGACTGCGCCAACGGCTCGGCCTCCGCTTTGGCGCCCAAGCTATTCCCGCTGCTTGGGATAGATGCCACCTTCGCTTGCTCCGATCCCGACGGGAAGAACATCAACGCCGGCTGCGGTTCGACGCATCTTGAGAACCTGGAAAAGGAATTCGCCAAAGGCGACTATGATCTGGCCTTCGCCTTTGATGGGGACGCCGACCGCTGCCTTGGCCTAGACAAGACCGGCCGCGTCATAGACGGCGACGCCGAGATTTTCCTCGGTGCGCTATCGCTTAGGGAGAAGGGGCTGCTAAATGGCAACGAGGTCGTGATAACCGTCATGAGCAACTTCGGGCTGCGCAAGGCACTGCAGGAGGAAGGAATCGGGTTCGAGACCGTTTCCGTCGGCGATAAGTACGTCCAGGCGCGTCTGAAACAGAAGGGTCTTTCGATCGGCGGAGAGCAATCCGGCCACGTTATATTCCACTCCGACCTCAACACCGGGGATGGCCTATTGACCGCGATCAAGATCATCGGGATATACATGAATCAGCCCGAGGTCTATGCCAAACTCCCGGAGCTCAAGGTTTACCCGCAGTCCTTGATAAACATCCGGTTCAAGGACCGCAGCAGCGCCACCAAGGCCCTGGAATCGGATTCGGTAAAGGCCGTGCTGAAACGGGCCGAGGAGATGCTGGGCGACGATGGCAGGATGCTGCTTCGCGGCTCGGGCACCGAACCGCTGGTCCGGGTGATGGGCGAATGCCTAGACGAGGATAGATGCCAGAAGGCCGTCGAAATGGTCGCCAAAGCCATCAAGGAGGGAAACGAATGTGCGGAATAGTCGGAGGAGTCGGAAAGATCGATTTCCGCTCATACCTGATAAAGGGGCTCAAGAAGCTTGAATACCGCGGCTACGACTCAGCCGGGGTTTGCGTTGACGACGATGGCAAGTTTGAGATCCACAAGGAAGTGGGGAAGGTCGATAAGCTTGCTGCCTTGCTAGGAGATGAACTCAAGGGGGCCGTCGGCATAGCCCACACCCGCTGGGCAACCCATGGGCAGCCAAGCGTGGCCAACGCCCATCCCCACCTAAGCTACTCCGGCAAATTCGCCATAGTCCACAACGGCGTGATCGAGAACTTCCGCCCGCTCCGCGACGAGCTGAAGCAGAAGGGATACAAATTCGCCTCCGACACCGATTCGGAGGTCCTAATCGATTTGGTCGAGGAGGAATACCTACACCTCAAGGACGTCCTTTTGGCCATCGAGTCCGCGAAAAGGCGGGTCGAGGGAAGCTATGCGGCGGCCATAATCAAGGTCGATGAGCCCGGGCGCCTATATTTCATGAAGAGCGCCTCGCCGCTGCTTTTGGGGTTGGGCAGCCAAGCCAATTACCTCGCTTCCGATGCGGGGGCGATGATCGACCTCACCTCGCGCTTCGTCGAGCTTGAGGATGGGGATTATGGGTATCTCGATGCTGATTCCGTGCATATTTTCTCCGAAGGGAAGGAAGTGGATCGCCCCGAGTCTAGCCGCTCGGCAGATTTCTACGACGACGATTTGCACGGGTTCCCGCATTACATGCTGAAGGAGATTCACGAGATTCCCTCGGTCATCCATAGGCTGCTAGACAATTATCTGGATTGCGGAATCCGCTTCGACCCGAAGGTCCTCGATGCCATTTCGCGGGCCAGCTCCATCCATTTCCTCGCCTGCGGCACCAGCTTCTATGCCTCGAAGGTCGGAGTGAAGTATTTCCGCGCCTTAGGCAAGCCAAGCAGCGCCTCCATCGGCTCGGAATGGGCCTACGACCCCTATGACATCGGCGGCAACCCGTTCTTCATTATCCTCTCCCAATCGGGGGAGACGGCCGACCTGATCAAATGCCAGAAGGTCATAAACGAACACGGCTTGCCCAACCTCGTCGTCACCAACAGCAAAGGGTCGACCCTCGAAAGGAAAGCCACATTCTCCTGCCTGCTTTATGCCGGGGTTGAAGTGGCGGTCGCCTCAACGAAGTCCTATATCGCCCAGATTTCGTTTTTGGCGCTTCTGGTGGCGGCTTTGCGGGGTTATTCGGGAATCGAGAAGGACCTGCTTTCAATGTGCGACTCGATATCCGACATCCTAAAGCACTCGGACAAGGTAAAGGAGGAGGCCAGCAAGCGCAAAGACCCCCGCGACGCCTTCTACATCGGCCGCGGGTACGATTACCTATCCGCCCTGGAGGGTGCGCTGAAGATGAAGGAGGTGGCCTATGTCCACGCCGAATCCTATCCCGGCGGGGAGCTAAAGCACGGGCCGATCGCCCTCATCGAGAAGGGGACCTTGGTGGTCGGCTTCGTGACCGACCCATCAAAGGAGGCCAGCACCCGCAACAATTTCGTTGAGCTGTCATCCCGCGGGGCCGATTTGCTCATCATCTCGGACGAGTCGCTGTTCCGGCAAGGGGATGCCATAAGCTTCAAGACCGTGCCGGGATACCTCAGGGTCTGCCCGAGCGTGGTGGTCGCCCAGCTGCTCAGCTATTACCTAGCCGAGGCCAAGGGTCTGCCGATCGATAAGCCGCGGAACCTAGCCAAGTCGGTCACGGTCGAATAGCCTAGACTATTCCCTAATGCCCTTTAGGCGGTAGAATATCGCCATGGGCACCTTCTAAGAAAACAACCCCTTTCCGATAAGGGGTTTTATTTGCCCAAAGGAGACATAACATGCCGACACCACACATTGCCGCCGAGAAAGGCGATTTCGCCAAAGTAGTCTTGATGCCAGGCGACCCCCTGCGCGCCAAATGGATCGCCGAGACCTTCCTAACCGATGCCAAGCTTGTCACCTCAACCCGGAACGTATTCGGCTACACCGGCCACACCAAGTCCGGGAAGCTCATCTCGGTCATGGCTTCCGGCATGGGCATGCCTTCCATCGGCATATATTCCCATGAGCTTTTCGCCTTCTACGGCGTGGAGACAATCATCAGGATTGGGACCGCCGGGGCCTATCAGCCCGAGATAAAGCAGGGCGATCTCCTACTTGCCCAGGGCGCCTGCACCGATTCCAATTGGATGGGCGGCTATGACCTGCGCGGCGGGACCTTCTCGGCCGTGTCGAGCTTCCCGGTCCTGCTAAGCGCCTACCTATACGGAAAGAAGATGGGCAAAGCCGTGCACGTCGGAAACGTGCTTTCCGCCGACATCTATTACGATGAGGACCCCAATACTTGGAAGAGGTGGGCCAAGCTCGGCGTCCTCGGGGTCGAGATGGAATCCTATGCCCTATACGCCAACGCCGCGAGGATGGGCAAGAACGCCCTTTGCATACTGACCGTCTCCAATTCGTTCCTAGGGGGCGAGGAGATGAGCGCCGAGCAGCGCCAAAGCGGGCTCGTCGACATGGTCGAGGTGGCCGTTAAGACCGCGGAGGATTTCGCGTGACGGCCCTCGCGGCTATAACCTTCGGATTGCCTTATTCGGTGAGGCTGTCGATTTTCTGCGTGCTCTGCATATTGGCTTGCCTCGTATTCGCCTTCCTATTCCTCTATGAGCCGGTGAAGCACCTGCTGTACCGCCACTTCACCATGCGCATGTACTATTCCACGATCAAAAAAGTGGTGCTCTACAACGACTTCTACCTGATAAACGACTTCGTGAACCGGATAGGCGATTCGGAGACTTTCCATATCGACCACGTGATGATAGGCAACAAGTTCATCTACTGCATCCGTGACCGCTACTACGACGGGGCGATCGCCGCCAAGGAGACCGACCCCAATTGGATCTTCTATCGCGGCAAGGAGGCGAAATACATCGCCAACCCGATGATGCGCAACAAAACGCGGGTCGAATGGATGGCCATGATGACCGGGTTCGACACCCATTTCTTCATCTCGATCGTGCTCATCAACGACGATTGCCTGATGACGCCATTGGACAACACCTATTCCGACAACTTCGTCACGTCGCTATCAATGCTGCCGAAGCTCATCGATTACCTCGAATCGCAGGACATCGATCCCCTCGACCCCCAGGCAATGGCGATCGCCGTCCATGACCTAAGCGAACTTAACCTCCGGGGGAAGCTTGGCAAGAGCTAGACGATTGCCGTTATTACCAAAGAAGCCAGTAGAAGGAAAGCGACTAGATATACCATCCAGCCGAGCTTTTTGGCTTTGCCCCTAGCCACGGCTATCACCACGTAGGAAAGCAGCCCAAAGGCGATGCCGCTCGTCAGCGAGTAGGTCAGCACTATCATCAAGACCGAGAGGAAGGCGCAGAAGCCGTTCTCGACTTCCGAGAAGTCTATCTTCCTCATGTTCGCGGCGAATATGAGGCCGCCGACGCTGACCAAGGCGGCGGAGGAGACGCAGGAAGAGGAGAAGAGCTCGAACACCGGGTAGAGGAAAGCCGAGAGGAGGAATAGCGTCCCGGTCAATAGTGAGGCGAAACCGGTCCTGGCTCCGGTCTTTATTCCGACCGAGGATTCGGCGAAGCTTGTGACTGTCGAGGTCCCAAGCGGGGCGCAGATGGCCGATCCGATTGCGTCGGCGAGCACCGGCCCGTTCGACTGCAGGTTCCCTTTCTCGTCGAGTATCTCCGCCTCGGCCCCGCAGGCGAGCAAGGTGGCGGTGGTGTCGAATAGATTTACCAGCAGAAGCGATATCAAAGCGGCGTAGGAGAGCGGATTTGAGAAGACATCCGCGAGCATTGCGGGGAAATCCATGCCGGAATTGGCTGGATCGAACACCCCGTACATGAAGACCTTCTCGTAATTTACTATCCCCCAGTTGGCGCCCCAATCGACGTTGGGAAGCATCGGGTCTTTGACCCCGCCTAGGGTCATGAAATAGCCGACCAAGGCCAATAGGACCATGGATATGGGGAGCGAGAGGTAGGAGAAGAGCTTGGACTTCGTCTTGAGGTTGGAGAGGAAGAAGACGAAGAAGATGCCCGCCACCGAGAGGATGACGCTAGGCTGCGACAAATCCCCGAGGGTGACCAGAGTCGACTCGCTGTCGGCGACTATCCCCGCGCCCTTCAGCCCGACGAACGCCAGGAAAGCGCCCAGTCCGGCCGAGATGGCGTGCTTGACGTCCTTTGGGAAGGAATTGACGATGAAGAGCCTCACCTTGGTGAGCGACATGATGAGGAATATGACGCCGGAGACGGTCAAAAGTATCATGCCTTCCTGCCAGGAGAAGCCAAGCATCCCGCAGACGGTGTAGGTGAAGAAGGCGTTTAGCCCCATGCCGGCGCTTAAGGCGATCGGCGCCTTGCCAAGCATCGACATCAACAGCGTTACTATCCCCGAGACCAAGGCGGTGGAGGCGAACACCCCGAGCGGGTCCATGCCGGATTGCGAGAGTATCGAGGCGTTGACAGGCAGTATGTAGCACATCGCCAGGAACGTGACGAGCCCGCCGAGGAGGTCTAGCTTCTTGTTCCCTTTGCCGCGGTAGGCGCCGAAGACCTTCTCGAATCGCGATATCGGCTCAGCGGAGGCGCTCATCGACCAATTCCCTTAGGTATGCCTGCTGATCGGCATCGAGGAAGGCGGCGTCGACGGCGTTGTGCATGATCTTCTTGACCTCGTCCTTGGTTAGGCCGAACGTCTTTTCCATTATCGAGTATTCGCCTTTGAGGTCGCAGCCGAAGACGGTCGGGTCATCGGTGTTGATGGTTACTTTGACCCCGGCGTCCAAAAGCCGCTTCAGCGTGAACTGCGCATAGGAATCGAACGGGCCATAGGTGACCTCGGAGGTGGGGCAGAGCTCCAGCGGGATGCCGGTGTTGGCCAAGAAGCTGGTGAGCATCCCGTCGTCGATGGCGTCGAAGCCATGCCCAATCCGCCTGGCGCCGAGCTTTATGGACTCCCAGATGGTCACCGGGCCGAACTTGTGGTCGGAGTGGATGGTGATGGGCACGCCGAGCTCATTGGCTTTCTCGAATATGTCTTTGTAGTAATCGATGTGATGGAGACCCTCTGGGCCGGCCAGATCGATGGCGCACACGCCTTTCCCAAGGAACCGTTTGGCGACCAAGACGGTGTCCATGTTGAGCTTCGGGTCGGGGCAATTGGTCATCGCGCAGAGAATCAGCTGCCCAGCCATCTTCGTCTCCAGCTTGGCGGCCTCCAGCCCGGCGATGGCGGCCATGACGACCTGATCCATCTCCATGCCTTGCTTAAGGTGGAGCTGCGGGGCGAACCGCACTTCGGCGTAAAGCAGCCCCTGCTCAGAGAGCCTCTTGTAAAGGGAATAGGTCGCGTAGGTGAGCGACTCGGCGGTTTGCAATAGCGAGCAGGGGAAGTCGAAGCAATCGACCCAATCGTCCCTGCCGTTGTCGGGGTTGGCTTTGAATTTGCCATGCTCAACCTCGCTTGGATCGCGGTGGTTGAGAAGGCAAAGATGGCGCAGCTCCTCCTCGGATAGCGCCCCGTCTAGGTGTAAGTGCAAATCTATCATAAGTGACCTCGCCCGTATTATATCGATTTGCGCGCCTTTTAATAATATGGTTCGGGAAAAATAAAGCCCCGAACAAGTCGGGGATTTTATCGTGATGGAGCAAGCGGCGGGAATCGAACCCGTGTATTTACCTTGGCAAGGTAATGTTCTACCATTGAACTACGCCTGCACTTCCCTTTCGGGCTTGTGTATTATAAGCACCTACCGCAATGTGATTCAAGTGGAAGATTGCCCTTTGGGGTAATATAATCTCGACGGACTTTTACGGAGGCCTTTTATGCCCACTAACGAAGATCTAGCTGAACTGCTGTTCCCCGACGTCACCTTGACGATCGATGACCTTGAGAAGCGCTACCCCGCCCGGCAATTGCCGGAAGGCGCCCAGGTTACCCGCTTCGCCCCTTCCCCGACCGGGTTCCTGCACACCGGGTCGCTATTCACCGCCTTGATAAGCTACACCATCGCCAAGAAGAGCGGTGGGGTGTATTTCTTCCGCCTCGAGGACACCGACACCAAGCGCACCATCGAAGGCAGCGGGGATCTGCTCATCCGCGAGCTTGCCGAGTTCGGCATCGTGGCCGATGAGGGGTATTTCCCCGATGGGGACAAGGGCGAATACGGTCCCTATCAGCAGAGCAAGCGCAGGGATATCTACCGCGCGGTCATCAAAGAGCTCATCAAGCGTGGGCGCGCCTATCCCGACTTCTGCACCCCCGAGGATCTAGACGCCATCCGCAAGTTCCAGGAAGCCAACAAGATACTGCCCGGCTACTATGGCGATTACGCCCGCGACCGCAATCTGACGGTCGAGGAGCGGATAAAGCGCATCAAGGAGGGGACCCCTTGGGTCATCCGCTTCCGCAGCAACGGCAACCATGACCAGAAGACCAAGTTCGTCGACGCCATCCGCGGCGAGATTGAATTGCAGGATAACGACACCGACGTCGTCATCCTCAAGTCCGACGGGCTGCCGACCTATCATTTCGCCCACGTCTGCGACGACCACTTCATGCGGACCACCATCATCACCCGCGGCGAGGAGTGGATCCCGTCCACCCCGATCCACCTGGATATGTTCCGGGCGCTGGGATGGAAGGCGCCGAAATACGCCCACATCCCGTCGATCATGAAGCTCGACCACGGAAACAAGCGCAAGCTCAGCAAGCGCAAGGACCCCGAGGCGGCTGTCAGCTACTTCCTCGACATGGGCTATTGCCCGCGGGCGCTATTGGTCTATCTCATGTCGATAGCCAACTCCAACTTCGAGGAGTGGTCCATCGCCCACAAGAGCTTCGACCTGAGCGCTTTCCCCTTCTCCATGAAGAAGATTTCCATGGATGGAGCGCTCTTCGACGAGGGCAAGCTCAACTACTTCGGCAAGGAGGTCATCGCCTCGCTGCCGCTGAATGAGCTGTTCGCGGAGGTCAGTTCCTACGCCAAAGCCCACGATGCTGAGTTCTACGCCAGGATTGAGAAGGAGCCAGAATACGTCAAGCGGATCCTCAATATAGAGAAAGACCGCAAGACCCCGCGCAAAGACTACGCCAAATACAGCGACATCTACCCGCTCATCCGCTATTTCTTCCGCGACGAATGGGAGAAAATCGAGGCAAGCGGCATCCCCTTCTCGGACAAAGTCGATCGCGCGACCGTCAAGAAGGTGCTGCTTGAGCTCTCCGATAAGATGGAATTCGGCGTTGACGAGGCCACCTGGTGGAATGGCGTGAAGAAGATCGGCGAGTCGTACGGCTTCGCCATCTCCAACAAGGACTACAAGGCCAATCCGAGCGCCTTCACCGGCTCTATTTCCGATTGCGCCGAGCTCCTTCGCCTCGCCATCACCGGCTCAACCCAATCCCCAAACCTCCACGAGGTCCTCGAGATACTGGGCAAGGCCGAAGTAGCCTATAGGCTAGGCAAAGTCGCCGCGAGCCTATAAACCTCGCTTAGATTTTTCTTGATATGGGGCGGGCATCGTAGTTAAATATGCCTTGACCCCGTCGGCCCCATGGTCAATCGGTTAAGACGGAACCCTCTCAAGGTTCAATGGCTGGTTCGACTCCAGCTGGGGTCACCAAACGGAAATTAGCCCAGGTTGTCCTGGGCTTTTTTCGTGACTCGGCAGGCTTGTTTGTTGGATAATGTCGTCATGGACATGATCAAACTTCCCTCGGGCGAGATAAAGTTGCTCGATGAAACGGGCGAATATCGCCTCCTTTTCCTTTCTCCGGTTTGCTTCCGGCTGCATAAGGCCGATTCGCTTCCCTCCTCCTGCGTTGGCAAACTTGCCCACGCCAAGGATGAGGTTGAGCTGGAAGGGCACGAGGTCTGCTATGGGGAGCTTAGGCTACATTTCGATGCAGCGCTTCACCTAAAAGCCTATTTCCGCGGGAAGCTATGCCTGCAGATGTCCCCGCATATGCTCGGCAAGGACGAGCGCGACCTCTCGCTCATGGAGAAGGAGGGGCACGAATCCAACAAGGGCGACGAGTATCAAGGAGGGGTGTCTTTCGTAAACGATTCCCCGATCTATGGGCTGGGCGACAAGACGGGACCGCTGGACAAGCGCGGCTACGATTACATCAACTGGAACACCGACGACCCAAGCGCCCACGTCGATACCTACAAATCGCTTTATAAATCAATCCCGTTCTTCCTGATGTTCCATGGCGAGGAGACGGTCGGCGTGTTCCTCGACAACACCTCCAAATGCCGTTTCGATTTCAACAAGGAGAACCCCTCCTTGGTCAGCTACGATTACTCGCTTGGCGGGCTCGACATGTATTGTTTCTTCGGCTCGATGCCGGACGTCATCGCCGACTACACCTCAATCGTTGGCCGCAACCCGCTTCCGCCCAGATGGTCGCTTGGCGCGCAGCAGTCGCGCTGGTCTTACTCCAACAAGGAGGAAGTCGAGGCGGTGGTCAAGGGATATGATGAGGCCGACATACCGCTTTCCTGCGTTCATTTGGACATCGACTATATGGATCGCTACATGGATTTCACCGTCGATCCGAAAAGGTTCCCTGACTTCAAGGGCTGGGCGGCTTCTTTGCTAGAAAGAGGGGTCCGCTTGGTCACCATCATCGATGCCGGCGTCAAGGCGTTGCCTGGGTATGATGTTTACGACCAAGGCATGGAGAAAGGCTATTTCTGCACCCAAAACGGCGAGGTGTACCACAATGAGGTCTGGCCTGGTGATTCCGTCTTCCCCGCCTTCTATAAGGAAGAGGTCAGGCAGTGGTGGGGAACCCTCGTCGCTAAGCAGCTTGAATCCGGCGCCTCCGGCATATGGAACGACATGAACGAGCCGGCCTCGTTCAAGGGTCCTTTGCCGCCAGACGTCGACATGGGCGGGCTGCCGCATTCGCTTTGCCACAACATATACGGCCACCTGATGGACGAAGCCACCTATCTTGGATTCGAGAAGGCGGGGCGCCGCCCCTACATCATAACCAGGGCGGCCTATGCCGGCACCGCCCGCTACTCAACCATGTGGACGGGCGACAACCAATCGATTTACGAGCACATGCGCCTTATGATTCCCCAGCTATCCAACATGTCGGTGTCGGGCGTCGCCAACGTCGGCAACGACATAGGCGGCTTCGGCGGGGATTCAACCCCGGAGCTGCTCTCCAAATGGGCAACCGCCGCCATATTCAACCCTCTATACCGGAACCACTCCTCCCTCGGGACCAAGCATCAGGAGCCGTACACATTGCATGGGGAGTTCCTCGACGCGTATCGGAAGGCCATATTGACCCGCTATGAGCTGATCCCGACCATATACGATGCCTTGTTTATGCATGAGTCGAGCGGCCTGTGCGTCCTGCGGCCGCTCGTCTATAACTTCCCCGACGATCCGGAAGTGGCCAACGAGAACACCGAGATAATGCTCTCCGATTCATTGCTGTTGGCCCCGTCCCTATTCCCGGGCGAAAAGGTCAGGTCCGCTTATTTCCCGGACGATTTCTATTCGTATTTCACCGGGGAAAAGCTCGCAAAGGGCCATCATCTTATCGATGTAAGCGTCGGAAGCATTCCGCTTTATATCAGGGCCCATTCGATAATCGCGGTAAACGCCAAAGGAACGAAGACCACCGATTTCAGCAGCGTCCTCCGCCTCATCTGGACTGGAGACGAGGCGGCCTGCTACCACTATGAGGATGCCGGGGATGGCCTAGGCTACAAGAAAGGCGAGTATAACCTCTTCCTAATTCGGGCGAGTCGGGAAAACGGCGTATGCGTCATACCGGTCCACCTCGGCATCAAGACGCACTACAAGAGCATCGAGATTTCCAAGCCCGGCGAGGATCCGATGGTTAAGCCATTTATCATAGAAGATTAGGACATAGTCCAAATATTGTCCGATTGCTTCTTCTTTGAGGCTTCCTTTGGTAATACAATTTCCTAGTTAAGCGGAGCAATCCAATGGATACCAAATTCATATTCGTCACCGGTGGGGTAGTTTCAAGTTTGGGCAAAGGCATCTCGGCCTCGAGCCTCGGTATGCTTTTGAAACGGCGCGGGCTTAAGGTCTTCATGCAGAAGTTCGACCCCTACCTCAACGTCGACCCGGGAACTATGTCGCCATATCAGCACGGCGAGGTCTACGTTACCGAGGATGGCGCCGAGACCGACCTCGACATCGGCCATTATGAGCGCTGGCTCGACGTAAACCTGACCAAGGAGTCCTCCGTGACTTCGGGCAAGGTGTATAGCTCGGTGATTGCCAGGGAGCGCCATGGGGATTACCTTGGGGCGACGGTCCAGGTCATTCCGCATGTCACCAACGAGATAAAGCAGCGGCTTCTCGACGCCGCCTCCGCCTCGGGGGCCGACATAGTCATCACCGAGATCGGCGGCACCGTCGGCGACATCGAGTCCCTTCCCTTCCTTGAGGCCATCCGCCAGGCTAGGCTGCAGTGGGGGTATGGCTCGACTATGTTTGTCCATAATACCTTGGTCCCATACCTGAGGACGAGCGAGGAGAGCAAGACCAAGCCGACGCAGCACTCGGTCAAGGAGCTCACCGGACTTGGCATCCAGCCAGATGCCATAATACTTCGCTCCGAGGTCCCCCTCGACGCCCATACCCGGGACAAAGTGTCGCTTTTCTGCAACGTCCCTCTCGCCGGCGTCTTCGAAGCCGATGACTGCCAGTGCCTATATGAGCTACCGATAAAGCTCCACGAGCAAGGGATTGACGACTATGTCCTGGAGCATTTTGGGATACAAGCCCCTGAGCCAGATATGTCGAAGCTGCAGGGATTCATTGACAGGATCACGAATTTGAATAAGACGGTCCGCATCGCCTTGGTCGGCAAATACGTTGAACTGAAAGACGCCTACATATCGGTCAGCCAAGCCCTTAAAGCGGCCGGTTACGCTTTGGATGCCGATGTAAAAATCGAATACATCAAAAGCATGAACGTCACCCGCGCTAATGCCGCGGAGATGCTTTCTGGATACGACGGGTTAATCGTCCCCGGCGGATTTGGGACCAGGGGTTCCGAGGGGAAGAAGGAATCGATAAGGTTTGCCAGGGAAAACGGGATGCCTTTCCTTGGGATATGCTTTGGGATGCAGCTGGCCGTCATCGAATATTGCGAGGATGTGCTAGGCATGAAAGGGGCCAACTCAACCGAGTTCGACCCGGAATGCGACTATCCGGTCATCGACTATCTTCGCGGGCAGCATGATGGCATCGACATGGGCGGCACCTTGAGATTAGGCGGGTATGAATGCCATCTCAGAGAAGGAAGCCTGGCCAGGAAACTCTACGGGAAGGACGACATCCTCGAGCGCCACCGCCACCGTTATGAGGTGAACCCCTCATACGTGGAGAAGTTAAACGAAGGCGGCTTAGCCGTTTCCGGCACCAATCCCGGCAGCGGGCTCGTCGAGATCGTCGAGCTGCCGGGCCACCCTTTCTTCATCGCCTGCCAATTTCATCCGGAATTCACCTCCCGGCCGATGAAGCCGAACCCGCTTTTCAAGGGGCTCATCGAGGCCGCGCTTGCCCATCAAGAAGGGCGCAAGTAAACTAGAGGCGTATGCCAAAAGCCCTATTGGTCCTTTCCGGAGCTTCCGGCCACAGATTGAGCCAAAGGCAATCACATATGGCTTTATTGCGGCTTTCTTCCGTCTTCGATGCGGTCGATGTCTTTCGGATGGGCGAACACGATGATTGGAAGAACGACCTTTTGAAGGCGTCAGTGGGGCATGAATCGGTGATAATCGCCGGCGGGGATGGGACTTTCAACCACGCCATCGACGCTTTGGCGGGCCTAGAAAACATGCCCACCATCGGCTTTCTTAATGCCGGTACGCTGGGCGATGTTGGCCGCAGCTTCGGCATAGGCCGCGGGATTGAATCGGGGCTGCGCATCATAGAGCGTGGCCAGACGATGAAAGTCGATATCGTTAAGATAAACGAGTCGCATTTCGTCTATATGGCGGCCATCGGCGCCTATTCCGATATCGCTTATCGGGCCCCTAAGTCATTGAAAAGGCTCTTCGGCCGCTTCGCCTACTATGATCTGGCATTGGCCGAGTCCTTCAAGCGAGAAACGATAAAGGTAAGGATCGGCTTTCCAACTGGGGAGTCGATCGAAGCCGAAACCCCGTTCCTCCTATTGCTCAACGGCAAGAAGGTCGGCGGGTTCTCGGTCAACCGGAGCGGAAGCGTCAATGATGGGCTGCTTGAGGTTTTCATAACCCAAAAAGGGGCTTTCAATGGCTTGCTTCACTATTTCCCAAAAAACAGGATTGTTCCGATAAAAGCGAGCGATTTAATTATAGAAAGCGATTTTCCGGGCCCTTGGTGCATCGATGGTGAGATCGGCCCAAAAGGCAAAGTCAGGGTTTCCGTTCTGCGCAGTAAGATGACGGTTTACTGTTCTGGCGAGGCTCCTTATGGCTCGTTTAGCTAACTTTTGCGGTATTTTCCCCTTTCTCTTTTCCAACCCAGCGTTTACAATGTGCTTAAAGCAATCAATATTTGCGGAGGGAAGCAAACATGAAAAAGAAAATTGCCGCTCTGTCAATCATTGGTCTTATCCTGCTAGCGGGAGGTCTGGTATTCTTCTACTTCCTGCCCAGCATGATAGCCGGGCTTGGCAGCTACCTCAACATCTCGAACATCTTCAAGTTCGACCTTTTGGAGACGGCTCTCAAGGCGCCGTTCGACGCAAAGCTCTACTGCAGCGACTACGTCTTCTATGGCACGGCCGGATTGTGCGTAATCCTGCTGCTTGTGCACATCGTCCTCATCATTGCCAAGAAAAAGCCGCTATCGCTGCTTGAGACCTTGGTCTTCCTGATTGAGTCCGCGGTCATTGTTTACTGCATCGTCCTCCTGTTCACCGAGGAGGGATATGTCGTCAACTACGGGGCTGAGAAGAAGTTCTCCGATGGCGGATGGGTCGGCGTCATGATAGCCAACTTCAAAACCGTTGGCATACTCGGCGGCATCGTGGGGCTCATACCGCCTCTGCTGATGCTCGTCGGCGCCATACTCTGCATCGCCGCCATCATCACTGACATGGCCTATATCTGCAGCTATCAGAAGCCCAAGAAGGCCGCCCTCATTCCGACCGACGCCGCTGCCTACGCGACCGATAGGCTTTATGCCCGCGAGGTTGAGGAAGAGAAGAAACCCGCCCCGACCGCTTTGGCCGACGGCACCCCGGTCGTCGCTGGCCCGGTGACTGCCTCCAACGTCGTCCCCGCCCCTGCCGGATCGCACATTTCTGGCCCATTGCTTGTTCAATACATCAATACCTACGCCCCGGAAGCCAAGCAGGATAAGAAGGGCGACGTGCCCGTCTCTGAGATCCGCGGCGCGATCTCTGGCGAGAAGCCGTTAACCGCCGAGGATATCCGCAAGATCGTCAAGGAAGAGCTCGCTGAGAAGCAGAAGCCCGCCTCTTCGCCCGTCATCGTCGCCGTTCCCTCGTCGACCGACGCCTCCAAGACGGCCCTGACCGCCGAAGAGGTCCGCAAGATCGTCTCCGAGGAAGTCAAATCCGCCAACCCGCCGTCCGATGTCTTAGTCGAACCAGAGCCGGAGCCGGCCCTATCCGCCGAGGACGTCCGGAAGATAATCGCTGAGGAGATCGCCGCCTCCAAGAAAGAGGAGCCGAAGCCCGAGCCCGAGCCGAAGCCTGAGCCGGTCGACGTCCGCGAGATAATCAAGGAAGAGTTATATGCCTTCCAAGCCGAGCAGGACGAGAAGGCCAAGAAGAAGCTTGAAGAGGAGCAGAAGGCCCGCGAGCTCGAGGAAGAGAAGCTAAAAGCCCTTGAGCAAGCCCGCAGGGAAGCCCTCGAACAGCTTCAGCGCGAAGCCGAGGAGAAGGCCGCTAAGGAAGCTGAGGAGCAACGCAAGCTCGAGGAAGCCAAGAAGGCCGAAGACGAGAAGCGCCTAGCCGAGGAGAAGCACGCCGCTTTGCTTAAGCAGCTGGAGGAAACCCGTAAGGCCGAGGAGGCCCGCCGCGCCGAGGAGGAGAAGAAGCCGGTCCTAACCGCCGACGACATCCGCTCAATCGTCGCCGATGAGGTTTCCAAGCTAACCCCCAAGGAAGAAGAGCCGTGCATCACCGCCGATATGATCCGCTCCATCATCCGCCAGGAGATTCAGGACGCCGCCCCCATAAAGGAGGAGAAGGTCGCCCCGGTCACCGTGCTGGTCAAGGAGCCGGAAGAGGAGAAGCCGGTCGTCGTTGAGGAGAAGAAGGAGGAGCCCGCCCCCGCTCCGACGCCGAATATCACCGTCGTCGTCAATACCCCGGCCCCGGCTGCTGCCCCGGTCGAGGAGAAGAAGGAAGAGGAGCCCGCCCCAGCCGCACCTGAAAAGCGAGTCGTAGGCGCCATAAACCCTAATTTGCCCCCGCATGACAAGATAATCCGCATACCGTTCCCGACCAGGATGGTCGATGCGGAGAAGGACATGCAGTCCAACTACAATGAGCTGAAGTCCGAGATTCTCTCATACGGGGTGAAATCCAGGGTCTCCAATTCCGGCGACACCTTCCGCCTGCATAAGATCACCTTCGTGAAGATCACCATCGCGGGCAAGAGCCTCAAGCTCTACTTCGCGCTCGATCCGAAGGATTACGCCAACTCCACCTACCCGGTCCAAGACGTCTCCGCCAAGAACGTCTACAAGGACATCCCGCTCGTGTTCAAGGTCAAGAGCGAGCTATCCATGCGCCGCGCCAAGCAGCTAATCGCCGACGTCATGGACAAGCATGGCCTAGAGCAGGGCAAGATCATCGCCCACAACTACGCTGCCGACCTGAAGGACTATGTCCCGACCGGATCCAGCAAGGACGATGATGACGACGAGGATTAACCTCTAAAAAACGACCCATCCGGATGCTCGGATGGGTCGTTTTTATATCTTCAGCTTTCTTCTGGATAGCTCTTCCTTATAAAGGGAATAGACCTTCGCCGCGACCTGCTCGATGGTCAGTCCGTCGGTGTTGAGCTCGAAGTCGGTCCGCTCGCCAACCCCCTCGAAGCATACCCGATCGTTCTCTATCCGGCTTTCGATCGCCTTCTCGGGATCGCCACGCTTCCTCATCCGCTCGATGCGCTTGGCTTCGCTGGCCTTGAGGTGAAAGGTTACCACCCCGGGGTCCTTGAGGGCCTTGAAGTTCTCTAGGCCGTTGGGGTCTACCACCACGCATTTCCCTTCGGCAACCTCTTGTTTCGAGCACCCGTAGAGATTACCGTTGTACTCGGTCGTCTCCACGAACCCGCCCTTTTCCTTTTTCTTGAGGAATTGCTCTCTGGTGACGAAATGGTAATCGACGTCCTGCCTTTCGCCTTGCCTCATTGGCCTGGTGGTGTGGGTTATCGCCTTGCCTATGCCGTATTCGCGCCTTAGGCATAATGCCGCCTCGGTTTTCCCCGAGGCGCTTTCTCCGACTAGGATTATCATGCTAAAGATTATCCGGCAACAAAGGATAAATGTGTATTCTAGGAATTAAAAATTTTCAAGTTAAAATCAAAATAGACGTTACCCGATCGGGAATGGCCACTACTTGATAGGCGAGGAGGAAGAAGCATGAGCGACGCGATCACGTTACAGTTCAAAGGGCTGAGCAACCGCCAGAAGTCTTTGCTCGTCGGCGCGCTTTACCGCCAGAGCCTGGTTCAGGTCGGCAAAAGCCCCGACTACCATCTGCGGAGGCTGGATGAGGATTTCATCGAGCATCTGCCGAAGACGGCGGCGGGCAAGTTCCTACGCAAGGTGAAGAGCTTCTATGGCGGGCTGGATCCGCTTCAGCAGGAGGTCTTCGTCAACGAGTGCCTTGAGCATGGCCGGCATTACAAGTTCTGGTACATGCCGTATTTCCGCGACAAGGAATACCTTAAAGAGCTTCAGCACATCTTCAATCGCGTCGACTCGATCTTCTAATGGTCGATGCCAATTAAGCAGCTTTTACTATTTTCGTCGTGCCTTTTGATGTCGAATCCTGCGGTTTTCGCCTCGCAGCCTCGGACCATCCTTGAGTACAAGACGACGCCTTTTATACGGGGCGAGCCAGTTCGGGTGGACTTCGACTTCGACACGTCGAATGGGCGAAACGTTTTCACCTTGCTCGTCCGGGTGCTCGACCCCGAGGATGAGCAGACAATCATCTACCAAAGCCAGAAGCAATACTCCTATCCCGAGGGCAAGGGCTACGTCTCGAATAGCTTCGAGATATCGTCCTTCTACACCAATGTGTCGACCTTGATGTTCAACTTCAAGGTCTACGGCTACCGCAGCGGACTCCACGTCGACGCCGGATATTTCTCCCATGGGGCCGAGTTCAAGGAGGAGACCGGCAGGAAGTACTATAGCCTGAGGATGACTTATGGCGTGGTTTACGACCCGAAGCGGGTGGCCTTCCAAAGCTCCATCGACAAGCCGATCAGGCTCGAGGACAAGTATCGGGCAATCAAGTTCCTCAATCCCGATTTCCGGATGGGGGGCAGGGTCTGCGAGATGGCCAATTTGAAGTTCGAGGTTAACTCCACTTCGTTTGACCTTCCAAGCTCATTCAAAGCCGAACTTTGGATATATGACCCCGATAGCCTATTCTCGATCGGGGAAAAGGCGGGGGTGGGCAGCAACGTCCACGTCGAGATACCGGTTACGGGGAGGATCGATTCGCTTAGCGGCGACGTGGCCAAATACACATTCAAGACCACCAGGGCTTACCTAGCCTCGAAATCCAACCTGCAGATGAGCGATTACAAAGGGTCTGTTCCACTCAATTGCTTCAAGACCAACGATGTGTATTTCCCCGCAGGAGTCGAGTTTAAAGACGGCAAACCCCCGCGATGCGAGATACGCATCAGCGAGATCTCGCCTTACGGGGATAGCTTCATCGTCGACGTCTCCTCGCCTGCCTTCCTTTACGATGCCGGGGAGTGCGGCACCCGCTCAACATGCGTGGTGATGGGGGAAGATAGGCCATGATGAACTTCCTGATTGGGTCGTTGACTCTCCTATTCACGACCTCGTTGTTTGGAAGAAGCTACATCCTCATGAGCCTAAATAAGGCTTACCTTGGCCTATACAAGGGGATAGCCGAGTCGTCGCTTATCTGCTTCTCGGAAAGGGGCGATCTGCTCGATGAGCCCTATTTCGACGTCGGGACCTTCCAGTCTAAGACGCGGGAATACCTGCGGGAGGCCATCCCCTTCTCCTTCCCGTTCGTGGTGGTTAATTTCAAGAGTTGGAATGCGGAAGGGGAATCCGACCTAGACCGGCCGTGCACCGTTGCTGTCAACATGCGGCTCGACGGCTCAACCATCGCGTCGTTTGACAAAACCGCCGTTTTCACGGCCTGGAGGCAATAGCAATGAACGAAGACAAAAGGCTTGAGGAGACGCTCCAATCTTCCTTCCTCGGGCCGTTATTGACGCTTGATGGCATCACCGACGTTTCCTATAACGGGCGAAGCGTGTTCTACAAGACGAGCTTGGAGGGCAGGAAGAAGTCCGCCATCGAGGCAAGCGACGAGGAGGTCGGGGCGTTCCTGCGGCAAATCGCCAACCTATCGGAGAGGCAGTTCTCCTATTCTGATCCGATTCTTGACGTGAGCTTCGGGATATATCGCCTATCTGCGGTGTTCCATTCGATATCTAGAATAGACAATCTTAAATGCTATTCGTTCTCGCTTCGCATCGCTAGCGCAATCCCGATCCTGCTGAATGACCCCGGTTTCTTCCCGGGGGATTCGAAGTCGGTGCTGCTACAGGCCCTGAAGGAGGGGAAGAGCATCGCGATCGGCGGGCAGACGGGCGCCGGCAAGACCGAGCTGCAGAAATATCTGATATCCCAGCTTGACCCAAACCGGCGCGTGATAGTCATCGACAACGTCGAGGAGCTTGAGCTGAGCCGCGGCAACGGGTCGATCGACCTGACTTCCTGGCTGGTTAGCCCGTCGGCCCCATACGCCACCTACCAGGATCTGATAAGGGCCGCGTTAAGGGCCGATCCGGATTACCTCATCGTCGCCGAGGCGCGGGGGAAGGAGATGCTAGAATGCCTCAACTCCGCCTTCTCGGGCTGCCCGGTCATCACCACCTTGCATTCCTTCGATCTCGAATCGATGCCGATGAGGATGGCCAGGATGGCGATGATGGGCGATCCAAACCTCGATATGGAGGCCTTGCTAGGCGATATCTACCATCACTTCCCCTTGTTTGTTTATGTGAGCAAAGAAGAGGAGAACGGCAAGATAGTCAGGCATATCGACAGCATCGGATATTCGGATGAGGAGGGGCGCCGGGTGGCGCGGTTATAGATGGCAAATAGGATTTCTTGGAGCTTGGCGATGGCGGCGCTGCTTGGGCTTTCCGCTTACTTCGTCTCCGGCTCGCTCATTATCGGCGGTGGCGTTCTCATATGCTCCTTCGCTTGCTTTTTCCTGCTAGTGGGGCCATTGCTTTCCGGATATGCCAGAAGCAAAAGGAGGCGTGAGGAAGCCGGGGCGTTCATCTCCAGCTATCTTCTCTCCCTATCGGCGACTAGTAGCCACGAGAAGGCCTTCAACGCAGCCTGTGTGGGCATAAAAGGGGAACTGAAGGGAATCGTCGAGTCGATCTCGGCCCTATCAGCCATGGAGAAGGTTGAGTACCTCGCCGGCTATTTCGACGAATCGGTCTACCCCATGTTCGTCTCGGTGCTGAAACTGCATCAGGAGCAGGGCGGGGACGTGCTTCGCCTTTCCGGTGAGCTGTTGTCCGAATCCAGCCGCGTCCTTGAGGAGGGGATCGCCTTCCATGGGGCCGGCATAAGGATATTCGTCCAGTTCTGCCTGATGTGGGGGCTGTCTCTATTGGCTCTTGTATTCATGAAGCTTGGCCTAAGCCAATTCGGCGATTACCTAGATGGTTCATTGGCGACGTTTGGCTCGACCATCGCCTATTTCGCCTTATTGCTTCTTTCGATCGCGGCTTTCGCGGCCAGGTTCTCCGATGGCAAATTTGCCTTTTTCGGGAAAAGGAGGAGTAAGCGCAAATGAAGGGAAGGATGAGGAAGTCGATGCAGGAGGCGGGGTTCACGCCTTCTAAGGAATACGCCAAGCTCTCTCTCTTGCTGCTATTGGGTGCGCTGCTTATTGGGCTAACATATTGGGCGTTCGGGCTTAGCTTCGTCTTGGCTATCCCGGCGCTTGGACTTATCCTTGGCCTGGCCTATTTCTTCTCCAGATATCCAAACGCCAAAGCCAAACAAGAGCAGGAGGAGATGGACGAATTTGTCAGATTGTTCTCCTTCTTCTCCGTGTACATAGATGATGGCTATAACGTCTATAGTGCCTTGAAGGAGGTTGGGCAGTTCGCAACCAAGAGCCTGAAGGATAAGCTTGAGAAGCTGGTCTCGGACATCGACCAGGACAAAAGCGTTACCCCGTTTGCCGAATTCGGGGCGTCCTTGTCTGACCCCAAAGCCAAGGACGTCATGGTCGCAATCTATCAGATGGTCGATGAAGGGTCGAACATCCGTTACCTGGAGCAGTTTCATCGCCAATTCGGAAAACTCAGCCAAGAGAAGCACGATTTGCGGGTAAAAAGGAAGCTTTCCGGACTTGAGGGATTGTCCTTCCTGCCGCTAGTCGGGGCGGGAATAAGCCTATTGATGCTCGCCTTATCGGTCGCTCAGGTCATAGGGGGTATCGTCGGTGGCTTATAAGTTCGGGATGCTATTGTCCCTGTTCTTCTTGGTGTTCTCGTTTCTGATCGCCGGGGACGTGATAGTGGTTTCAAGCATCCGCAACCAGCTCGATGCGCTTTCCTTTACGGTCAGCTACCGCCTTTCCGTGGATGGGTATTTCTCCGATGAGGTTAAGAAGCTGATTGAAGAGGATGGAGCCTATTTAGCGAACGTCTCCGATGATGCGCCGGCGTTTGGTCAGTTGGTGAGCTTCGACCTATGCGTTGACTATGACCCAATGATCATATCCAAGGGACCAATGACCGTTTCCGTCTCCGGGACGGCGGTTGTGGGATACATCAAATGAGAAAGGAGGTGGATTGATGTCGGAACTGAAAGGGCAGCTGCTCGGGATCCTATTGACCCTGGTGGCTTTTGCGGCCGTTGGCACCGTAATGGTGTCGGCCCTCAGCTCGACCTCTGACGCCATCAGCGCCAAGGTCGCCAACGAGACCTCGCTCATCGCCAGCATGGGGGAATGAGGTAGTTGCCATCTTTGAATTGGCTCAAACCTTCTTTATAATAGCGGCGAGGTAATTCAAAGATGGCAAATCAAAAGATGGAAGAAATAAAGGCAATGTTCGCCGAAAGGATGAACCTTGAGGAAGTTAAGGAAACCCAGAGCCTCAAGGATCTAGGATTGGACAGCCTCGACGTTGTCGAGATGTGCCTTGACCTTGAGGAGAAATACGGCATCCAGTTCACCACTGAGGAACTGACCTCCTTCAAGACCGTCGGCGACCTGTTCGCTTCCATTGAGAAGAAGCTCGGCGAATAAAAGCCGTCTCCCGCGGGACCAACCGGCCCCGTTTTTATTTTGCCTTGGAAAATATTTAAAAATATTTGCTGTCGTCCTTGCAAATTGACCTTGGCGAAAGTAATATATGAAACGCGCTTTAGGCGCATGCGCTTGCTTAGCTCAATGGTAGAGCAATCGGCTGTTAACCGATCGGTTGTAGGTTCGAGCCCTATAGCAAGCGCCATTTATTTGGCCCGTTGGAGAAGTGGCTTAACTCATATCCCTTTCAAGGATACATTCATGGGTTCGAATCCCGTACGGGTCACCATATTTGAACGACATGTCTGATACACTCTTAATTCAGGTTAGGGGTGTTCAGACTTTTTTGATTTTGCCCATAGTGACGCGAGTTTATAAAAGTGCACCGTGTCAGGTTCGAGCCCAGAAGAGACAATTTTCACTGCTTTTTTGGGCCTCTTTACACGGCGTGGTGCGGTCTGACACGGCGTAAAGCCTCTTCGAGAGGTCGACGCACACCCCTCACAAACTAAACATATTCTTATCATTTTCACCGCCCATTCTTATTGGAGTTTAAGGCTTCAGTAGGGATGGGCTTTTTGATGCCCGGAAAGTTTTTGGACTTTTTCCCGGAAGGGCCCCCATCTTGTAAATAACATTTCGATATAATCAATAGGTATCGAAATGACGCATATAAGTCTGAGAACATCGGGTTTTTCTTTAAAAGGAGTTTTGCAAGTTGAAGTTCGAATCTGAAAACAGCTTAAGATAGGCGATTTACGGCTACTAGAAAATGGAACCCTACTAGAGCAACGCCAGACCTACTAGGAAACGATACCCTAGACAAAAAACGATACACCTGTCGCTGCGTCTTCTCATCCAAGGAGAATTGACGCTTACGTTCAGCATGAGCTTCAAAGAAGACCAAAACTTCGATATTTCTATTCCTCGGAGAACTGCTTCTCGTCGAAACTGGTATGTGCCGATTGCGGCCATCTCTACGGCACCAAGGTCTGGCACTCCACCGACAAGTACAAGAAGACCATCTGGCAATGCAACTATAAGTTCGACAAGTGGAACAAGAGGCAGTGCATGACCCAGACCCTCAACGAAGAGGATATCAAGAAGGCGTTGGTTATGGCCTACAACGAGATGATAAGGAACAGGGACGGCGTGCTGATCAACCTCGAGAAGGTGCTCGGGGAGGTCACCAGCGAGGAAAGCGTCGACAAGAGGACAGCCGAGGCGAAGGATAGGATAGAGAAGACGGCCCAAGACGTCGAGGCGCTCATCTACTCGACGCTCGGCAAGGAAGGCGAGGACCTAAGGTAGAAAGGGCTGGAAACGCAATGCGACTAGAAGCTGTTCAACGTCATGGTCTCCAAGGCCGTCGTGAACCGAGAGGAGCATCGAGTTCGTCTTCAACTCCGGATACAAGGCCAAGGTCGAGGCTGGGGAGTGAAATCCCTGGCTTTTTCGGTTCATAGGATTTTCGTTTTCCAAGGTATCGACACAAGGTATAATTTTTTTAAGAATCTGCGTATACGTTTCGCTTTGTCATAGCAACTACTAAGTGCAAGACTTGTACAGGAAATTTAGCGAAGAGGGGGAAAACATGAGTAAATATCTATCAATAACAGTCAAAAATGCTATGAGGAATATAGCAACGAATCAGTATTTGCTGCCAGCGATTCAGCGGAAATTCGTTTGGGAGATTGGTCAAATCGAGATGCTTTTTGATAGTATCCTAAGAAATTACCCCATAAATTCTTTCATGCTTTGGAAAATCACTGATTCCCGAATAAAAAGCAACTACAAGTTCTATGTCTTTCTTAAAGACTATGCTAAGAAATTTCACGAAGATAACCCAGATGCACCTGCAAAATTGCTTAGCAATGATTTCTATGCCGTCATCGATGGTCAGCAGCGAATGACCAGCCTGTATATTGGGTTAATCGGATCATACAGAAGCAAAAGGCCGAATAAGCGTTGGAAGGATAATGAAGATGCAATGCCAACAAGGCATTTATATTTGGAGCTATCATCGCCACTGTCATCCTCAATTGACAATGAAAAATTCTATAACTTCCGATTTCTTACCTCAAACGAGTTGTCTAGTGATATGGATGACAATCCAAAGCACTTTTGGTTCAGGGTAGGGGATGTACTAAATTTCGGATCGCTTTCTGATGTTACCAAATTTTTGAGCCATGAGAATTTGCTATCAAACGATTTTGCTATGGCGACATTGTCTGATTTGTTCAATAAAATCAATAATGAAGAGCTAATCAACTATTACGTAGTTGAAGAGCAAGATCAGGACAAAGTCCTTGATGTGTTCTTAAGAACGAATAGTGGAGGTACACCATTGTCTTTCTCGGATTTGCTTATGTCCATTGCTTCTGCAAACTGGACTAAATTTGATGCAAGAAGCGAAATGAGTAAAATCCGAGAGGAAATTTATACGTTTGGTAATCCAAATTTTGATGTATCCCAGGATTTCATCTTGAAATCAATTCTTGTCCTTTCAGATGTAGATGTACGATTCAAAATAGTGAATTTTGGGCGGGCAAACATTGCTATTTTTGAAAGCAAATGGGGGGCTATTCGGAAAAGCCTTATTGCCACTTTTGAGTTTCTCGAACAAATAGGGTTTAATGATGGCCTTTTAAGGGCAAAGAATGCTGCTATTCCCATCGCTTATTATATTTATAAACACAATCTCGCAGAGGCAATTGTCAAATCCACATACGACACGGAAGATAAGAAGAATATCGCCAGGTGGCTATCGATGTCGCTTCTCAAGGGAATCTTTGGCGGACAATCCGATAGTGTCCTAAAAACAATCAGGGAAGTGATATCAAGTTCAAAGAGCACTACTTTTCCAATCCAAGAAATTTTCGACAGATTCAAATCGAACGTTGATAGAAATTATTATTTTGACGATGAGGTTATCAAATCTTTCTTGGAAGAGGAATATGGTTCTCCTGTCGCTGGCTTAATTCTGAATTTGCTTTATCCCAATGTGGTTTTGGAACACGGAAAGGCAATAGCCGAAGATCACATGCACCCCAAAACGCAATTCGAGGTCAAGGCAAAACTCGATTCTCTTCACTTGACGCCTTTGCAAATTGAATTTTATACAGATAAGAAGAATTACAATTCCGTTTTAAATCTTCAGCTTTTGGAAGAATCCAAGAATAAGTCAAAGGGAGATACTCCACTATCTAAGTGGGCTACAGAAAATGATAAGACCCCATCAGATTTATATATTGAAAACTCAACCAGTTTGGACATCCACAATTTTGAAGATTTTATTAAGGAGAGAACGAAGAAACTTTCGGAAAGACTAAAGAAAATACTTTCCGTATAAATGAAATAGCCAGGTAATTGACAATGAGTTATTCAAGTGAATTTAATTTGAATAAGAAAAAATGCCTGTCTTGCCAGCACTATAGTGGTTGCCATGGCGTTTCCGGCGGATTCATGGGCGACAGAATTGAATATGAACAAAAAGGCGTCTGTGATAGAAATGGCACAAAATATCTTCAAAGCACAACTGCCACTGATTGGTGCTCCAAATGGGTATGTGACAGCAGGATATCATTAGCTATCTCAAAAAAAGCACAAAGGAAGGCTGAATTTGAGCAACGTGAAATTGAGCGCAATCAACGAGAAGAAAGCAGAAGGCAGCAACGTGCACTGGAAAACCAAAGAAATGAAATCGAGAAAGAGAGGCAGCGTTTAGATTTTGAAAGAAAAAGATTAGAACACGAAAGGTGGTTGAACTCTTTATCGCCTGAAGAAAGGGAAAAGTACCTTACTGAGCAAAAAAGGCAAGCTGAAGCTAAAGAGAGGGAAAAGGAAAGCCAAGCTAGAATTGACCAAAAGCTTTCGACGGTTCAGGCCAAGCTGAAAGAGATTGAAGAAATACGCAAGATAGCAAAAAAAGAAAAAAGAAAGCCTTTTATCGGATTCATTTCTCTTTTAGCTATCACTTTGCTTTGCTTCGGGCTTGGATGGATTCCTTATCTATCCAATATATATAATGCTGAAAATAATGAAAGCCTAGCTCATATTTGGGTGATGCTCGGAAATTCAACAAATTATGAGGGATATTTGGAGTGGGTTTCCTTGGCAGAACAATTTCGTTCTAAGGCTAATGAAGTTCTTTATATTCCTTTTTTGATTCTTGGTATATTTCTTGTCCTGACTATTGCGGTAACCGTTCTATTGTTCATTCAGAGAAAAAAGAAGCTGAAAGTGCTTGAAAAGAGTTTTAATGAGAGCAAAGACGAAGCATTTAAATTGGCTGAAGAAGCTGAAAAAATGACTAAACAAGAAATTTAAAAAATTAAAGAGAAAGTGGAAACACAGGTGACAGATTATAAAATCGGGTGAAACCACTACGTTATAACATTTGCAAACGATCTTTCACTAAGTATTCTGAAGTTTTTGACATTCGATAAAATGGGCATTTATAAAGGTGTCGTTTATCTAATAAGGGTATCATTTCGCTAGTAGGGGTATCGTTTTGTATCAATTCGATGCATAAAAGACACTAATCGAAAGTTGTCTGATGCGTTTGCTTCAGACTTTTTTGTTTGATGGGCGCCGGATTAACAAGGAACGGCCTAAGCTGGAAAACATTGGCGTTGCCGAGTTTTTATTTTGCTTTGATGCCGTAAGCGTAAAGGTCAAGCGGTATGCATGCCAAAGTAAGGACGAACGGGATGAATAGGAAATAAGCGTCGAAGTAATCCTGAATAACAAAGGCATGCGATGAAAGAACCCCACCGACGAATACGGAAACGATTAAAAAATACTCCAGCACCTTGAACAGGCTTTTCCGGTCCCTTTCGAAAAACGCCCCGGCTATGCTCTTGGCGAAGTTCGTCAACAGGTTGGTCATCATGGTGGTGGAATAGGGCAGGCCCTTCACGCTGCGGAAGCAGGAATATTGAAGCGCGCAGAACCCAGTTAAGAAGAAAGCGGGAGCGACTCCGGTCGGCTCGATGAGCATGGCTGGAACCAGAGTGGCCGCGCTCAGCGCCAACATCAAGACGTCCTCGCGGAGATTCTTCTTCTCAAGCAATCTGCGGATTACCTCGCAAAGCAAAGAGATTAGGAAAAAGAGGCCAACGGCCAGGAAACGGTAGGCCATCTCGTTATAATCCCCTTCTGCCCAAGAAATTACCCCGGTGATCAAATTTCCGGTTTCCATGCCCGAGAAGATGCCGTGCCTAGTGACTGACCAGAACTCGACGTATCCGCCGCAGAAGCTAAGAAGCAGGGCGATAACTATCGCCACCGTGAGTTTGCTTTTTTCCTTTTCCATTGCGGCCGAAGTATATAGCCGTTGGTTTTTGCCATCAATAGGACAATGGTGTCCATAATGGCAGTTCATCAGGGAAGGATATATATTAAAACTATGAAAGTAATTGCGATAAATGGCTCTCCTAGGGCCGGCGGCAACGACTCAATTGCCTTGAATGAGGCCATTGCCGTCCTTAAGGAAAATGGCGTTGACGTTCGCCTTTATGAAATAGGAACCAAGGCGATTCACGGCTGCGTTGCCTGCGGCTATTGCCATAAGGCCGGTCGTTGCGTATTCGGCGATGACCTAGTAAACGAAATTGCCAAGGATTTCGAAGATGCCAATGGCATCATCGTATCCTCGCCGGTGTATTACGCCTCGGCCAACGGCACGATCCTATCGCTTATGCAGCGGCTGTTCTATTCAACGCGCTTCAGCAAGAAGATGAAGGTGGGCGCCGCCATCGCGGTGGCGAGGAGGGCCGGCACCGTCACCACCTTCGACGAGATAAACCGCTTCTACAGCATCTCCGAGATGCCTATCGTCACCTCCTCATACTGGAACGACGCCTTTGGGCGCATCAAGGGAGAAGCCAGCCAAGACGAGGAAGGGCTCGCCACGATGAGAAATCTAGCCAGGAACATGGTTTTCCTGATGAAGGCCATCGAGGCCGAGAAGGAAAAAGAAGGCGGCTATCCCGAAACCGAGCGCGCGATGACCAATTTCATTCGCTGATTTCATTTAACTTTCTGTTATATTGCGGTTTGTTTATAATTTCCCGGTGGAAAACGTCATTGAGATCAAGGACCTTCATAAAAGCTATGGATCTACGAAGGCCGTCGATGGCGTTAGCTTCAAGGTAAAGAAAGGCGAGCTTTTCGCATTTTTGGGCGTCAATGGGGCTGGGAAAAGCACAACCATAAACATTTTGGTCGGCGTGCTTAGCAAAGACTCTGGCGAGGTAATGGTTTTGGGACACCAGGTGGAGCATATCGCCTCAATCCTTCCGCAGGTCGGGATAGTTTTCCAAAATAGCTTGCTCGACCGAAAACTCTCGGCCTATGACAACATATTCTACAAAGCCGCGCTTTATGGGATTGGCAAAGCCGAGTTCAAGCGTAGGCTTGCCTATTTCGATGCCAGGTTCGGACTGCAGGAATTCATCCGGCGCCCAATCGGCAAGCTTTCCGGCGGGCAAAGACGAAAGATCGACATCGTCAGAGCGCTTATCCACCACCCTAAGATCCTGATTCTGGACGAGCCGACCACTGGACTGGACCCGCAAAGCCGAAAGCAGGTATTCGATTTGATAAATGACTTGCGCCGGAGCGAGGGACTCACCGTGATCTTGACGACCCATTACATGGAAGAAGCCGCCAATAGCGACTACGTGGTGATAATGGACAAAGGGCGCGTCGTGGCCGACGGGACGCCGATCGACCTCAAGAACCAATACGCCTGCGACTTCCTGCGCATCTACAGGCCAAGCCTAGAGGTGCTTAAAGCGCTTCGGGAAGGGCATATCCCCTATACGCAGGGCCGCGATATGGTCGAAGCGAGGTTCAAGACCACTTCCGACGCCAAGGGATTCATATTGGCCCATTCGGACGAGATAGACGAATTTGAGGTGCTCAAGGGAACGATGGACGATGTTTTCCTCTCCGTCACCGGGAAGGAACTTGAGATAAGATGAAGAGCCTACGGGACGTCTACTATCTTTGCAAGCGCAACGCCAAGGTCTATTTCAAGGACCCGATGACTTTCTTCGTGTCGCTTATAACGCCGCTTATCCTTCTTTTCCTTTTCTTGGCGTTCCTAAAGACCACCTATGAGAATTCGCTTCTTTCGGCGATTGGCGAATTGAAGGTCAGCGATAGGGTGGTCGATGGTTTCACCGGCGGATGGCTTTTCTCTTCCGTCCTCTCCACTTCGTGTGTCACGGTCGCCTTCTGCTCGGGCACCATGGTCGAGGACAAGATCAACTCCGCCGACCTCGATCTTTCCGTCGCCCCGGTTAAGCCGATCGTGGTCAAGCTCTCCTATACCCTTTCGAACCTCATCTGCACTTTGCTTGTCGTATTCGCTTTGCTCGCCATCGGGCTTGTTTACCTAGCAATCGTTGGGTTCTATCTGAGCTTTGCGGATATTTTGCTTTCGATCGTCAACATCGTTTTGACTTCCTCGTTTGCCGTTTTGCTCGCAAATATCATCTGGATGTTCACCAAAAGCCAGGGCGTCGTCAGCGGGATCTGCGCTGCATTAAGTGCCCTATATGGCTTCGTCTGCGGCGCCTATATGCCGATAAGCAGCATGGGCGAGGGGATGAAGAACTTCGCCTCGTTGCTGCCTGGAACCTATTCGACGATACTGTTCAGGCAGTATTTCCTCTCCGGCCCGCTCGAGGAGATGTCGAAGACAGTTCCCCAAGCGGCGGTGGACGCCATCGGGCAAAGCTTCGATGTGGAGATCAGCTTCTTCGGCCACAACGTCCCGACCTATGCGATGTATCTGATTGTCGCCATATCCTGCCTCGTCCTTTTGGCGGTCTTATCTATCGTTACCTATTTGAAATCTAAAAAGCGCCGTTAATCGGCGCCTTTGTTTATCTGCAGGTCGAATGGCTTCACCCGTACTATGGAGTGGGGCGGTATCGAGCTCGTTATGATGGCATTGGACCCGATTGTCGAATCGTGCCCGATGATTGTCTCCCCGCCGAATATCGAGGCCCCCGAGTATATCGTCACGTTGTCTTCGACGGTCGGATGGCGCTTGGTGGATTTAAGCTGCCTGCCTTTCCTTAGCGAAAGCGCGCCTAAGGTCACCCCTTGGTAGAGCTTGACGTGATTTCCTATCACGCAGGTCTCGCCGATGACGATGCCGGTCCCGTGGTCGATGAAGAAGCTGTCGCCTATCTGCGCCCCGGGGTTGATGTCGATTCCGGTTTTGGAATGGGCGTATTCGCTTAGCGCCCTCGCCACGAAGCGCAGCCCTTCCTCATTTAGCTTATGGGCTAGGCGATAGGCGGCGATGGCGAAGAATCCAGGGTAGGCCAGGATTACCTCAGCCCGATCATCGCAGGCCGGATCGCCTTGGTAAATGGCTTCGGCATCTAGCAGCAGCTTGGCCTTGAGCGCGGGCAAATAGGCGATGAGGTCCCCGAAGTCGAAATGCAAGGATGAATAATCCCTGGTCGCGTAGTTGTAGTCGCTTTCGGCTTCGTGGAGCAGGTCGTTTATCCGCTCATCGTTTAGCTTGGTGTGGATGACGGAATAGAAAAGCAGCTCCTTCAATTTCTCAAAGCAGCCTGCTATCCGCATCGCGCAGACGCCGGAGGTGCTTTGCCTGACCTCAGCCGAATTAAGCGCCTTTATCTCTTCAAGGTATTTATTCATATAGTCCCTCCACCGATAGGTAGCGTTCCCCGTTGTCGGGGAGGATTATCACGACGTTCTTCCCCTCAAAGCCCTTAAGCTTGGAAGCGCCCATCAAGGCGGCGCCGCTGGATATTCCAACCAGCAGGCCTTCCTTTTTGGCTAGCAGCCTCGTCCCAGCATACGATTCCTCGTCGGTGACGTCTATCACCTGGTCGAGCAGTTCGCGTTTCAAAGCGCCGGGGACGAAGTTGGCCCCGATCCCTTGGATCTTGTGCGGGCCGGCTTTCCCCTTGGATAGAAGCGGGCTGCTTGATGGCTCGACGCCGATGATCGCGACTTTCTTCCCCTTGGAGGCGAAATATTCCGCGAGCCCGGTTATGGTGCCGCCGGTCCCGATGCCAGCCACCACCGCGTCGACTTCCCCGTCTAGGTCTTGGTCTATCTCCGGCCCCGTGGTTAGCACGTGGGCCTTGGGGTTGTCGGGGTTGTCGAACTGGCTCGGTATGAATGAGCCCGGGGTCGATAGATGCTCTTTGTTGGCGGCCTCGACGCTTCCTTCCATTCCCTCGCTAGCGGGGGTTAGGAAGACCTTGGCCCCGAAGGCCTGCATCATCAGCACCCTTTCCTTCGAGGCGGAGGAGGGCATGTAGATGTGTAGCGGGCAGCCAAGGATGGCGCAGACCATCGCCAAGCCGATCCCGGTGTTGCCAGAGGTCGGCTCGATTACGAGGTCGCCTTTCTTAAGCGCGCCTTTGTCCAACGCGCATTTCATCATCATGTAGGCGGCTCTATCCTTAACCGATCCGGTGGGGTTGCTTCGCTCAAGCTTCCCATATAGGCGGAAATGCAGTCCGAGCTCTTCCTCGAGCCGGCTCAATCTTATAAGCGGGGTGTTCCCGATCGCTTCCAATGCGTTTGCTTTGACGTTCATGCCTTAAATATAGGCATGATTGCCCCATAAGGGAAGAGCCAAGCTTTTGTTACATTTTTGCATTGGCCTGCTCTATAATCGCCATTTGTATGGACAAAGATGCGAGCCGTATCAGTTTCTCTAAGCTGTTGCTGCGCAGCCTCTTGGCCGGGACGATCGCCACATTGATCCTCTTCCCGTTCCACTACCTTATGAGGAAGGTGGCGCTTTTGCCCTCGCTTCCCTATTTCGACGGGCCTATCGGCAAGGCGTTCTACTTGGCGCTTATCTTCCTACTAGCCTACGCCGATCTTTTCTTCGTGACGTTGATTAGGGGCAGGAACGAGTCGAGCGAGATACTGGGTAAGTTCGTTAGGCGGGGCATCCCGCTGCGCTACTTAGCCGATCTGCTGGTGGTGTTCCTTTGCTGCTTGCTCTCGTTTTCCATTGGCATCGCGCTTGGCGCCGAAGCCCCGAGCGTCTTCATGTCATCGCTCATCTTCGGGATGGTCTTCTCCAAAGGCAAGAAGGACCGGAACCTGTCCGGGGAAGGCATACGCGTCGGTGGGGCGGTCGGCTTCGCCCTCGCCTTCCACAATCCTCTGGCCGGCCTGGTCAATTCCTTCGCGGCCAACCTCTTCACCTCGGCCAAGCGGAACAAGGATGAATGGAAGTCGATCGTGAGCTCGCTGATTACGCTGGTCGTCACCTATTTCCTGTATTCGGGGCTTCGCTATCTTGCCTATTCAGGCGATTTCGCGCATTGGTACCAATGCTTCCTGTTCAACGATTATTCGTTTGAGCTTTCGCTTATACCTTTGAGCGCGCTTTCGTCTACCTGGGCCTTCTGCTTCGTGTTCGCCTTCTCGCTTCCGCTAGCCTATATCTACGTAAAATCCGCCTCGATTGGCAGAAAATTCGGCTGGAAGGACAAGGCCAGCTCCTATCGGTTCTCCCTTTATTTCGGGGTTGTCTTCTGCTTCGTGCTGTTTATTTTCATGCCCGAGGCGCTCGGCACCGGGTCGGCTTATATAGACGGCATCGAGGGAATCTTGGCGGAGTCTTCCTCTTGGATACTTTGCCTATTGCTGGTTCGCTTCGTCTTCACGATCTTCAGCTTCTCGTCCCATTATTCTGGCGGCACCATAATACCGACCATCGGCATCGGGATGCTGTTCGGGGCTTTCATCGCCTCGCTTAGCCCGTCCTCTTTCGGCGGATACGAGATACTCTTCGTCTGTAGCTTCGCTTTGTCCTTCTTTGGCTTCGTTACAGGGAATGGCTTGCTGCCCCTGGCCTTGGTGTTCTCGCTTGGGTTCTCGTTCCCGTTGCTCATAATACTTATCCCCTCGGCGGTCTTGACGATATTGCTTAAACGTTACCTCGCCAACCTGCCGGTGCTATCCAAAGGGCTTGCGGAAGCCGATGAAGCCAATGGGGCGCTTAAGGAAAGCATGTTCTCACTGTTCCCTCTATGCAAATGGCAGGAGGGACTTTGCTTAGGCAATAGAACGCAGTGGCGCGATTTGTAATACAATAACTTTGTTATGGCAAAAGCTAGCAAAGACAAATTCGACCCTCGGCTATTCACCCTTCTTTCTCACCGGGGGCTCCATGATGGGCAAAGCACTGAGAATGGGCTTGCTGCATTTCAAAAATCAATTGATGAAGGATTGCCTTTTGAGCTAGATGTCCACCTAACTCTTGATGGTGGGCTCATCGTCTGCCACGATTCGGAGCTCAAGCGGACGACCGGCAAGCAAGGCATCATCGAGGAATTGACCTTGGAGCAGATCGCGGAATACCGCCTGCTTGATGGCGAGAAGGTCCCGACTTTGGATGACGTCTTTTCGCTTAACGACGAGCGCGTCCCGATCGTCATCGAGCTCAAGACTTACAAGAACAACGGGAAGCCGCTAGCCAAGAAGCTGCTGCAGAAGCTTTCATCCATCAAAGACAAGAAGACCATCGCATTGATCAGCTTCGACCCTCGCGCTTTGTATTGGTGCAAGCATTGCCCATTTTTGCGGGGCCTATTGGTCGGGACCGGCAAGAAATGGATACTGATGTTCCGCAACATGTTCGAGTTCCTTTGCCCAGATCAGGTGCTGCTCGACGATAAGCGCGTAGCTTCCTATCGCAAGAAGGGCGGGGTGCTCGACACCTGGACGCTAGAAAGCGAGGAAGCCATAGAGAAGGCCGCAGAGAAAGCCGACATCCTTACTTATCAGCACGTCAGCCGGGAAGTCCGCGACCGCTTGAGGAACCGATGATGGACGAAGCCCTGATCAGCAAGATCGTATCGGAGATCAAAAAGGCCCCTCGGATCGCCTTCTTAGGTGGGGCTGGGGTCTCCACCGCCTCCGGCATCCCCGATTTCCGCTCGCCCGAGGGGCTTTATAACATCAAAAGCGAATACGGCGTCAGCTACGAGGAGATGCTAAGTGCCTCCTATTTCTTCTCCCATACCGAGGATTTCTATTCCTTCTACTGGGACAAGATGGTCTACCCTTCCGCCAAACCGAACCTGGCCCATGTTTCATTAGCCAAGATCGGAAAGAAGAAAAGGCTGCCGATAATCACGCAGAACATCGACGGTTTGCATCAAAAAGCCGGGTCTTCCCCGGTTTATGAGCTGCATGGGACGACTGCTTCCTACCATTGTTTGGAATGCGGCAAGAAGCTGACTTTGGGGCAGATACCTCACCATGGCGTCCCCCATTGCCCGGATTGCGGAGGGCTCGTAAAGCCCGACGTCACCTTGTATGGGGAGATGCTTGACGAGGATACGTTGCTTTCCGCCGGCAACGAGATCGCCTATTGCTCGTTTTTGATAATCGGAGGGACCTCGATGAAGGTCTATCCGGCGGCAGGCCTTCCCGATTACATGCTCTCGGGCAAGAAGCTCATCATCAACCTCGAGCCGACCCTATACGACGAGCGGTGCGACTATGTCCTGCACGAGGATCTAGGGAAGGCGCTATCGAGAATCGAGGAGCTTTTATGATCAAGTGGCTAGGGCACCTTCATACCATTACGAAGCACCGGAATCAGGTGATACGAAACGGATGGCACTGCGGGATATTCTTTCATTGCCTCAGGCACGACCTAAGCAAGTACGGCCCGACCGAATTCCTCAAAAGCGCCCATTACTACGCCGGGGACCATTCGCCGGTCTACGAGCAAAGGAAAGCCGAGCATTGCTTTTCGTCAGTCTGCCAGCACCACACGAGGCGCAACAAGCACCATTGGGAGTACTGGACCGACTACTTCAAGGGCCTCGTCATCTGCAAGACGATGCCGTATAAATACGCCACCGAGTACGTCTGCGATATGCTGGCTGCCTCAAAAACCTATGACCCGAAGCATTTTTCCGGGCAGGTCGCATTGAACTATTTCCTAGCCAGGTGCGACCATTACTTCATAACCCGGGCGACGAAAGAATACGTCAAATGGTGCCTCCAGAGGTTCGTCCAATTCGGTTGGAAAGGCCTTAAAAAGAAGGATACCAAGGCCAAATATGACGAGATTGTTTCCCGTTACGATGACGTCGAGGCATACGACTATATGCCGATTGACGACGCCCTGCCAGATTTCGTGACCAAGCTCTACCATCACCGCTAGGGACTCGCGTTTTGCTATATCAAGCGTATAATCCCCTCGTTACGGAGACTGCATGAAGAACACAATCGTTGTAATTGGATGCGGCAGGCTTGGCTCCTCTATCGCCAACTATGCCTCACAATCCGGCCATGACGTGATCGTCATCGATTCCGATGAGTCGAGCTTCGATCGGCTCGACGACGTCTTTGCCGGGCTTAGCCACGTGGCCGATGCCACTGACGTGGACGCGCTGGTCGATTTCGGCGTGTCGCAGGCCAAGGAGGTCGTCATCACCACCGGCGACGACAACATCAACCTCTTCCTTGCCCATCTCTGCGCGAAGAAATTCATGACCCCCTATGTCTACGTCAGGTTCGACGACCCAGATAAGGGACTATTGATACAGGGCCTTCCGATAAAGGCCATTTATCCGTTCCAACTTTCCCGCGACCGGTTCAACTTGCTGCGCGAAGGAGCCATGCCGGAGGACGAGAGATGAAGATCGTCATTGCTGGCGGCTCCTATGGGGCCGAGTACATAGTCTCGATGCTCAAGGGCAAGGGTACCGAGATCGTCGTCATTAACCCCTCAAAGGAGGTTGCCTCGACCATCCTTAAGAGGCAGAAGACCCCGGTTTACGTAGGCTCGCCTTGGCGGCGCTACGCCCTAGAGGAGGCCAACGCCTACGACGCCGACGCCTTCATTGCTCTTTCTAGCAAAGACACCGACAACTACGCCTCCTGCCTCTTGGCCAAGAAGGTCTTCAACGCGAAGAAATGCGTTTGCGTCGTCTCCAACCCTAAGAACGTCGCCATCTATACGAGCCTTGGCATAGATTCGGTCATCAGCTCGTCGTATTTGCTTGGGCAGACCATCAAGAACGAATCCAGCGTCGAGGACATGTTCAAGACCCTCTCGTTCGAGAACGGGAAGATCATAATGATCGAGGCCGCGGTGCTTTCCAAGTACAAGATCGCCAACAAGATGCTGAAGGATATCCGCTTCCCCTCGTATGCGTCGATCTGCTGCATCGAGCGCTTCCCCGACGTCATCATCCCCAAGGGCGACACGTTCATCTATCCAAAAGACAAGCTTTTCATAATCTGCAAGACCTCCGATCAGAAGCGGGTAATGTCGTTCATCCGCCAGGAGGAATAGCATGGGCTCGCTAAGCAAACGATACGGGTACGCCAGCTACCGATTGCTCGTCGGCTACCTTTCGATATTCCTGGTGGTCATCGGCTTCATCTGCCTTTTGCCGCTCATCATGATCGCCTTCTACCAGACGGAGTGGGGCTGCTATCCGGCGTTCCTGGTCCCCGGAGGGGCATCGTTGGCGCTTGGGCTCATCATGGGGCCGCTTCTACTGCGAAAGCGGGAGGCGAGCCGGCTTGGCAAGCACCAGGACGCGGTATTGCTCGTCGCCATCTGGCTGGCCGCCATCACCATAGGGGCCTTGCCGTTCTATCTAGCGGATAAGCTTTCGGTCGGCCCGGTTGTCAAGGAAATGGTATCCATGACCTTCTCAGAGGCTTTCTTTGAGTCGATGTCCGGGTTCTCCGCCACTGGCTATTCCGTTACCCGGAACTACATCGCCGATTATGGAACCCCTCTAACCGATTCATATTATGGGCAGACCTGCGCTCACGTGTTCCTCTTCTACCGCGCCTTGACCCAGTTCTTCGGCGGCGTCGGGCTTGTCCTCATCGTCACCTCGGCCATATCCGATAGGTATGGGCTGAAGCTTTTCTTCGCCGAGGGGCATAACGACCGCCTGTTGCCCAACCTGGTCAAGACCGCCAAGGTCACTTTCTCCATATATTGTGGGATCATCTTGCTCGGCAGCTTCGTATTGTGGCTATTCGGGGTCGATTTCTTCGAGGCCATCTGCCAAAGCGCCGCGGCCATGGCGACGGGCGGGTTCGCGACCCGCGCCTTGGGATTCTATTACTATTTCTCCGACGCCTATCCTGGGAACGGGATATTCCCGTACAACACGATTGGGGCCGAGACCACCATGTGCGTGATCATGCTGCTCGGCGCCACCTCGTTCCTTCTCATCTATAACCTCATCCGGGGGAAGCTGAAGAACTTCTTCAAGGACTGCGAGGTCCGCTTCGCCGCCTTCTTCCTCTTCTTCGCCATCGCCTTGGGCACGATCACGGTCTATTTCCAATACGATAATTTCGCCGGCGGGGTGAGCTGGTTCACCGCCCTCCGCTACTCCGGATTCCAGATCATCTCCTGTTTGACCACGACGGGGTTTGGCAATGCCCCCTCGATTGTCATCCTCGGGGAGGGAATCATAACCTTATCGATAATCGCGATGATCATCGGCGGCGGGTCGGGCTCGACCGCCGGCGCCAGCAAGCAGATAAGGGTCGTGGTGGTGCTCAAGGAGCTGTGGTGGAGCATCAAGTATAAGCTAAGCCCGCGGAGGCAGCTCATACCGCATAACATCTACCGCGCCGGCAAGACCATCGAGGTCACCCCTGAGTATTACCGCGACAACGCCCTTTACCTCGTCACCTACCTGATAGTGCTCTTCATGCTGATCCTTGGGATGGTCATGGTGCCGAACATAAACTTCGAGCAATCGTTCTATCTGTCGGCCTCGGCCCTTTCCGGGACCGGCAACACCGTCGTGGATTTCCTCCAATACGGAGCTTCCAATCCGCTTTGGGCCTATAATTGTCTTTTGTGGATCAATTCTCTGGCCATGTTCCTCGGCCGTCTTGAGATCATGCCGATGTATTACGCGATGATCAGGGTGGGGAAAGACGTTGTGGGAAAAGAGACCATTTAGGAGGCAATTATGCTAATCGACGAAATACGCAAGGCAAACATCAAGGCCATGAAGGAGCACGACCAGCAGTCGCGCACCGCTTATTCGATGGTCATCTCGGCCTATCAGGGCCTACTTACCTCGGGGAAGGGCAAGGAGGTTGGCGACGCCGACGTCGTGAAGCTGCTCATGAAGTTCTCCAAGGAGCTCGATGAGGAGCGCGAGGGGTATCTGCAGGCGGGGCGGCAAGAGGATGCCGACAACATCGCCAAGCAGAAGGAAGCGATCGCCTGCTTCCTGCCCAAGCTATTGAGCGAGGACGAGATCAAGGCCATAATCGATAAGCTAGACGATAAGTCCATCCCCTCGATCATGAAGCACTTCAAGGCCGAGTATGCCGGCAAGGTCGATATGAGCCTGGTTGGCAAAATAGCCAAGTCCATTCAGTAATCGTCAGGCAACTTATTTCTCAAATTGTTTGTTTTGGCTCGAGACGGTGGTATGATTTCGCTTGCAGCCGAGCCAGAGCATAGGGGCTTGGTTCAATGGTAGAACAGAGGTCTCCAAAACCTTTGATGAGGGTTCGATTCCTTCAGCCCCTGCCACTTGGTTGCATAAGATTGCCCAGAGATGGGCAATTTTTTCTTATCTTTCACAATCACAAAACATAGCGGCTAAAATTAATAAAATTAAAATTAACTTTAACTTTATTTAGTTTCGATATATAGTAATGGCATGGAATACCAGTGGCTGAAAGTTCTTGATGATGACGATTTAGAGTTTGTCCATCAGTTTATTCTTTGCTCGGGATCGTTAAAGGAGCTTTCACGTTACTATGGGGTTTCATATCCAACTATTCGGGCGCGCGCCGATAAGTTGATTGGCAAGATTAGCCTGTGCGACGAAAGCGAAGACCCTTACGTAGCCTATATCAAAACCATGGCCATTGAAGGAAAAATAAGTGCATCCGCCGCCAAAGAAATCATCAGTATGTTTCGGCTTTTGAAGAAAGGAGATTTATGCCAAATACATTCTTGATTTTCTCATTCGTCTATCCGGTATTAAGCCTGTTCTTTTTAGGCCTGATGTTCTTTATCTACAAGAAGTATCAAAGGGAGAACACCATAAAAATACTTGCCTTGTTCCCGGCTCTTGGGATTCTTTATGGGCTAGTATATGTTGCTATTTACATGCCGGTGTCCATGTCTGCAGGAGGATTCTCCTCTATTTACGTTATAAGAGCTTTCGAGGGGTTTGCAATTGACCTTGTCGGATGGCTTGCGATTTTGATTTACGACTTAAACAAGCAAAAGAAAAAAACCATCCTCAAGGATGATGAAAAGATTTCGATTAAAAATTATTGAGTTGACTGCATCGCCTGGAAAGGATATTTGTGGGAACAGAAAAAAACGTTGTAGCTAAGGATTCAATTTCCGCTTTCTAGTTACATTTTCTAAATAGTAACGGCCACGCGTTTTTAATCATTTATCGCGTGGCTTTTTGGTATCTAAAAGCCCAAATCCTTGCAAGATGCTGCAAAAGTAACATTTAAGAACATTCTATTTCCGCGTTTTTATGCGATACTGCAGTTGCGATGGAAGAACAATTCAAAGACAAACTCAGGCGGCTGAGGGTCGAGGCCGGATTATCGCAGGAGGCGCTTTCCGATGCGGTGCATATCTCAAGGAGCGCCATCGCCAAATACGAGAACGGCCTTGGAAAGCCGAGCGAGGATACCTTGCAGGCGATAGCCTTCTATTTCGGCGTCCCGGTCAACGATCTTCGCGACAAAGCGCAGAAGCGCCGCATCTCGATTAAGAAAATAGGGATAATCGCGGCCTGCGCGGCGCTTGGAATCGGCATCCTGTCTGGCGCTGGCGCCGGATTGTACTATCTTTTCCGACCCTCTAATAGCCAAATAGGCAGCGACGGTCCTATTGGCGGCGACATCCCGAGCGTAGTTGGGTTTTACCTAAGCCCAAGCATCAAGGATCTTCCGGATAAACTGCCGAAGTCCTCAGATGGCGAATACTATGCGACCACCTTCCTTGACTACGAAGTCTCAGTCCGCCCTGAGACAACCGGCGGCAGCGTCGATGTGGCCTTTGATGGCGACATTGCCGAAATTGATGCCCCGGAAGGCGTGGATGTGTATTACAGCGGTTCGGGGGAAACGAGCTATACGGTCAGCTTCTCCGAGGAGGGGGAATACGAGATAAGCTTCTCCGTCAGTGGGGAAGTGAAGACATTGACCTTCATAGTCGATGACGACGCCAAGGCCTATGGCTCTTTCTATGTCCCGATGAAAGACGCCTATCGCTGGATAGATGGCATTCATGAGGATCGGATAGCCGAAGTCAGGGTCGAGGAATTTAATGGGTCGGTGGGGCCAAGTCAGCTTAAGAGGATTTATTATTCCAGCGATTCAGAGGATATCGAGGATGCCTGGTCGTTCCTCCACCAGACCATGGTCAAGACCAATCAGGGGATGCGAACCGGCGGATATTCGAGGACATTGACCATAATCACCTCCTCCGGGGAGCGGCATTCGATAAGCACCTATGACGGGCTGATCACCAAGACCAGCTTCAGCTATATCCTTTCTATGGATGTGCCAAATCTGATCAGTCCCTCTTTGGCCGCCAATGCCTTCGTCGCGTACGGCTCAGACGATATCGTGGCCTATGCCCCTGACGGAGAAAGGATAGGGCAATTCGATTCGCTGTTCAGCCTGGAGTTCGTCCAGTCCGATTTCGAGCCGACCCAAGACCCGATAGTCATATCGGGATATATCGGTGGGCTTATCGAGGTGTACGACCAAACGCATTTCGGCTACCTTGGAAATTGCTATGAGATCGTCGGGGACGTCGATTTCTCGGCTTTGATTGGCTGATCAATTTGCCTATGTGCGCAGTGATGGGGCGATGCGAAACACGCGAATGAAACTTTGCCCAGTTATCCGCAACCGATTATCGATTGCCAGATAAATAAAACACCGCTTCACGGCGGGGCAGAAGAAGCTGAGCTAGAAGCCGGGGCGCACCCGATAAGCAGCAATGATAGCAGCGAAGCAGCGAATATCTTTTTTCCCATAGGCGACATTCTTCCATTAAATCCTGGTTTGGTGAATAAGCTTTCTTTGCATTCGGTGAGCGCTTTCCTTTTCATTGGCCGTTGCGCAGGCTATAGACTTCTTTCGTTATGGAAATCATTTACCGCATTGCCAATGAAGGCGACATCGATGGCTGCGTGGCCCTTAAGCGGAGCGTGGTCGATGCCCTAAACGAGGAAGGGCTGCACATCTGGGACAACTCAACCTACCCAAACGACGGGCTCATCATCGATGACATCCGGGGTGGGCGCGCGAGGATATTGGCCTTGGGAAGCGAGATACTAGCCTACGCCTCCATCGAGGACGCCGACGAGGAATTCGGCGAAGGGTGCTTCCCCTATGCCGGACTGCATTGCTTTTCAAGGCTAATGGTCGATAGGAAGCACATCGGTCTCGGGCTAGGCAGGAAGATGGTGTCATTGCTAGAAGCCGAGATGATCCAAAAAGGCTCCAAAGGATTTGGGATTTTGGTGCACGGCATCAATCTCAAGGCGATGTCATTCTACGAATCATTGGGGTATGTCTATGCCGGCCCAAAGATGTTTAGATTTGGGGAATTCTATAGATTTTATCGATTATTTTGACTTCCTGCTGATATAATCTCCCCATGCACAGCAAATTGTTATTCCCGGCCGCGGTCATGCTCGGCCTGTTGATGTCGTCGTGCTCCTTTTCTTGGGGTGATGCGAGCAGCGGCAACAATAGCAGCAGCGGCAGCCAATCCGCCTCGGATAGCCAGCCCGATGCCCTGATCTATCAGAAAAAAGTCGACCTTGGTTATCGCGGGGAGATCCATATCAAGGACTATCCCCTTTCGGTTTTGCCAACTTGGACCATCGATTCAGCCTTGGTCAAGGTGGTCTCCGAGGATGCGACCCTGGTTTACATCGCCTTGGCCGAGGGCGAGGTCGATTTCTCGGTCTCGTTTGGCTCTTTTACCTACGAGGGCTCCTTTGTGATAGAGGATATGGCGTCTACCGCTTACGTGGACAACATGCCTTCCTCGCTAAAGGTCGATGAGCGGATTAGCGGGCTTGCCTTCGTCAATGGCGATCAGAGGATAACCGACTTCTCCTCGGTTGGCATCAACGTCATTAGCGGCGTCGAGCCGGAAATCGACGAGGACGGCTTCCTTTATTGGCGCTTGCCTGGGGAATGTGAGCTCGCCTTCCAATATGGCGGCTACGTCACCGACGTCTACCACGTCGATATCGAGCAGCTGCTGGAGGCCACGGAGCTTTACCTTGTCGGCGACGACCGCTTCCTTAGCGGTCAAGACTACGTCGTTCCCTACGACGGGGATGGCGAAACATATGGGTTCAAGCTGGTCGGGAACGGCCCGATCGACATGGATTACCTCATGTCGGTCCCCAAGGGCCCGGGCGCGGAATACGTCGATCTTTGGTATGGCGACCTCGACCCCGAATACCCCAACGAATTGCCGCTTATATTCCACGCCGAGAAGCGGGGCAGCATCGAGATCAGATACCTAAGCCAAGGCATCGCTTCCAATACCATCACCATCCATGCGGTCGGGGAGAACGACGACTTCTATATCTATTCCCCTGATACCTCGCTCGACATTGGGAGGAGCACCGAGCTGACCTACTATTACGGCTTGACCTCCGACAGATACCTAGACGTCAGGTTCTCCATAATATCGGGCAAGGAATGCGCCACGCTAGATGACAATGTCCTAACCGGCACCTCCGCCGGGCAGGCCGTGGTTGAGGCAAGGCTCGGTAATAGCGAGGTAGCCACCACCAAGACCTTCACCATCAACGGCGTCGGCGACTTCGATCCCTACCTCGGGATGAGCGAGGATGAGTTCTATTCCTCCTATAGCGTCGCCACCTCCTATGTCGATGCCTTCTACCGCAGCGAGCACGGTTTCATGTCCGGGGAGCTACAGACCCCGGGCCCGGAACCGACCATCGCCGATAACCAGCCGAGCTACCCATATGGGCTGAAGCGCAATTCCAACGCTTCCTTCATCGAGGATGGCAAGGGATACCAGATATACAACGTCGAGGGCGAGGTCGAGACCACCGTCTTTTACGGCGGGGCCTACATCACCCTCGAGGAGGTCGCGGCCTACGTCTATGCCTTCGGCGAGCTGCCGGCCAACTACATTGAGAAGAAGTCGGGCAACCCCAAGACCAGCATCTGGGGCGAGTACCTAAGGCTGAACTACTCGCGCTTCAACGGCCGGCCGAATTCCTATGAGCCGGAGCTGCCGGACATCACCGGCTGCGGCGGGGACACGGCGTATTACGAGATAGATATCGGGACCACCGGGACCTACACCACCCCGGAGTACACGCCGACGATCTATAACGACGGCAACAAGATAACCCGTGGGGCGGCGCGTATTGTTTTCACCGTCTCCGTCGATGGCGACCCAATCGATTACCCGAAAGACCGCCGGGTTTTCTATACCTGCAACCACTACAATGACTTCCGGGAGTACCTCAACTACTACAACGGTTGGGGCAAGATATTCGGCAACATAACCGCCGGCGGATATTTCGATCAGCGTGCGGAGCCCAATGGGCCCACCAGCTATCCGACGGTCTACGACGAGCCGCTATTCGGCTAAAGAGAAACCGCAGATTATCCGCGCAATCTCCTCTTCCTTTTCCTTAAAACCGCCTTGAATCCACATATCGACCACGCCTTTTATGCCGCTGAGGATGAATTTGGTTATATAGGCTATCTGCCCCGCATCGACATCTATGGAATTCCGCTTGGCGGACGGTATCGAGACCTTCTCCACCAAGGCGTTGAACCGCCAATCCCTCCCGGCGTCTAGCTTTTGGGCGGCGAGGTATAGGTTGGTGTGGTTCCTCACGAAGCGAAGGTAGGGCAGCAGGTACTTCTCTTTGATATGGCTCTTTTCGTCGAATCGTTTCTCGGAAATGTCAAGTTCTGCGAAGAAGGAGTCGACCATGTATTTCCAAGCGTCTTCAAGCAGCTCGCCCAGATTATCGTAATGGGCGTAGAAGGTCGAGCGGTTGACCCCGGCCACCAAGCAAAGCGAGGTGATGCTGAGGCTATCGAAAGAGGATTTGTCTATGCATTTGACGAAGGATAGGATCAATGCCTCCCTCGCTTCATCGAATTTGCTCATTCCAACACTTTCCCGGTTTTCTGTCGTTAAGCGGCCTTCGCCGTTCTTTTATATTTTAGCCGTCGATGAGGAGGACAAGAAATGAAGAACTTCGACGAAGAAAGGCTGCGCGAGGAATACTCGCCAAAGAAGAGGACCGGGCTTGATGATGCCAAGGCCTTGGATAGCAAGTGCAAATTGCCCTGCTACGTATTGGCCTACACGCTGGGCATCATCGGGGCATTGGTGCTCGGGCTTGGGATGTGCCTTGCCATGGGCGTGCTATGCAGCGGTCCCCTATACATGGCGATAGGCATAGTGATAGGCGTCATCGGGATCGCCGTCATCTGCGCCAACTACCCGATATTCCTCGCCTACCTGAAAAGGCGGAAGGAGAAATTCGCCTCCGCCATCCTAGTAGCCCTAAACTCGAATAACGAGTGAGGGAAGCCGCCCCAAGGCGGTTTATTTTTGCTTTCTTAGTTCTATCCTGACCAGAAGATAGGCAAGCGCCAGCCCGGTTGCGAACAAGACGAATCCAAGCGAAAAGTCGGCGATGCCCATAGGGCTCGATAGGTCGATTGCGGGATAGGTCTCCATTATCTCGGGATTGAAGAACATTGTTATGACCGACCCGAGCGAAAGCCCCGAGATCAGGTAATACACGCCGCCATGCCATTTGGACAGGGCCTTATCCATGGCCTTGGAAACAACAAATAATCCCAACAGGAATCCGATGCCCAGGCAAAGATAGACGAGCAGAACCATTGGCGCCTGCTTCCAAAAAGAGACGCTAATCGAATTCAACAATGGGGTGAAAACCCCGACCATCATAAGCAGGGCGGTCGCGCTTAGTCCTGGAACGAGCTGGGTGAGGGCGACCAGGAATCCCAAAAGCAGGAACACGAAATAGGCGTAAACCGGTATGTTTTCTAAGCTCAGCCAGTCCCTTGGCGCGCAGTAGATGGCGATGGCCGAGAAGGCGATCGGCAGCAAGGCGCCCAAAACGGCCAATCCTATCCGCCCATAGGTCGGCTTATCCTTCCTCGCCTCGTTTATAACCGATGGATAGGCCCCGAGCATGAGCCCCGCGAAGAGACAGACGGTCGCGAAGGGCAATACGCCAAGCAGGGCTTTGACGCCGAAGAAGCCGGCGACCAGCCCGATGACCCCGCCAATGACTATCGGGCAAAGAAACAGGAGGCTGTTTTTCTTGGTGAAAGTAGATATGGCCTTAAGCAGCCTCTCATACAGCCTGAAGATTATGGCAATCGCCGAGCCCGAGACGCCGGGGACGATGATGGCCAATCCGATGAGGAAGCCGAGCAATCCGCCTTTGGCTACCTCTTTCTTGTTTTTATAAGGCGCTTCCAGCTGAGTAGGAGCGCCGGTTTCTTCGTTTTCCATAACCCGATAAGGATAACGCGTTTAGCCCATTTTTTCACTCTCGCCTCGTCTAGCATAACCATGGCAAATTGGAAAGCGCCCATTTTATCGGATATAATCTCAATCGCTGTGCGAAAGGAGGATAGATCGACATGGTCAGAAACGAGCTTTTCGAATCCCCACATATCGGCCGGATGTTCTTGCGCATAGCCGTGCCCGGGTCGATTGGGATGTTAGCAAGCGCCATCTATCAGTTCATAGACGGCATTTTCGTTAACAATTTCCTTGGGAGCGCTGCTTTCGCGGCGGTTAATTTCTCTTTCCCGTTCCTTATAGCCGCCTATGCGGTGAGCGACCTTTTCGGGGTTGGCTCATCGGTCGTCCTATCGCTTAAGCTAGGGCAGAAGAAAGGCGAGGAGGCCAATCGCATATTCACCGCGACCGTCCTCATCATCTTGGCGGCCAACATCATAGTCGCCTCGCTTCTTTTGGCCACCATTCGCCCGATTCTATCGGCCGTCGGGGCCCAGGGGGAGGTGAAGGAGTTGGCCTTCCAGTATCTCCTTCCATCTCTTTGCCTATTGCCGCTATCCGGATTTTTCTTCAGCTTCGACAACTTCCTTCGTATATCCGGCAAGGTCAAATACTCGATGAGCGTCAACGTCGTCTCCAGCCTATTCATCATCGGGATCGAGTATTTGCTGCTTGGCGTGCTTAAGGTCGGGATCTGGGGCGCGAGCCTATCAAGCGCGATGTGCTTCTCGGTCGCGGCCTTGACCTCTATGGTCCCTTTCTTCGCCAAGAAGACGATCCTAACCTTCGCCAAACCGCATATCGAGCGACACGAGCTCTCCTTCCTGATAAGAAGCGGCCTGCCGGCTTTCCTCGCCAACATCGCCGGAAGGATAACCTCGATCGTGATCAACGCCTATCTGGTAAAGGTCGGGGGCAACGACGCGGTGAGCGCCTATGGCTCGGTGCTTTACATCGATGGCTTCATCTACCCGTTGCTATACGGCATGTGCGATTCGCTGCAGCCCTGCCTTTCCTATAATCACGGCGCGGGTCGCAAAGACAGGGTGAAAAAGCTGCAGAAGTACGTTTTCCTGGTGTCGTTTTGCTTCTGCTTCCTCTGCTTCCTATTGCTTTGCTTCATGCCTAATTACCTCACATATCCCTTCCTCTCCGACGGGGGCGAGGAGCTGCTGAAGCTTGGCGCGCAGGCCGGTTTCTTCTTCTCATTCCTCTACATATTCCGCGCCATACCATACGTCTGCTCCAATTTGTTTCAGGCGGTGGGGCGGCCGATCCCGGCGGTGACCATCACCCTTTGCCTATCGCTGGTCTTTCCTATGATATTGCTCGGATGCTTCATCCCATTGGGCCTAATCGGGGTGTGGATCAATGCCCCCGTGACCTATGCTTTGGGATCGATATTGGCCGGTCTGCTATTCTATTTCCTGATAGTAAAGGATAAACATAGAGAAGACATTCTGGAGGAAGAGAAATGAACATCACCTTCATCGGCGCCGGGCGCTGGGGGTTGGCTTTGGCCCATAGTTTAGGCTGCAGCGGCCATTCGGTCTACCTGCTTTCCATCGACAAAGCGGAGGCTGAGCAGCTTAACTCCACCCACATCCACCCGTTTTTCCCCGAGGTCAGATTCCCCGATTGCGTGACCATGGGCGAGGATGAGCTTAAGGCAAAGTCCTTCTCCGAGGTGGCGGTGCTTAGCCTCCCGGCCCAGGTGTGCCGCGCCTACCTGCATGAGCACCCTGGACTATTGGATGGGAAGAAGGTCCTGCTTACCGGTAAGGGCATGGTCGGCGACAAGGTCCTGACAGAGGAGCTATCCGAATTCATCGACGATGGCGCCTGCGTGCTATCCGGCCCTTCCTTTGCCAACGAGGTGATAGAAGGCAAGCCCACCTGCGTCGCGATCGCATCAAGAAACCACGAGAACGCAGTTTTCTTTCAGTCGCTTTTCTCAAAGCCCAGCTTCAGGGCCTACGTCAGCGATGACGTTAAGGGGCTCGAGCTCTGCGGGGCTTTGAAGAACGTCTATGCCCTGGGGGCCGGATATATGGAGAGGAAGCTCGGCTCCGATGATGCCCGGGCGGCCTACCTGACGCGCGCTTTGCATGAGCTCGCCCGCTTCGTGGAGAACCATGGAGGGCGAAAGGAGACCGTCTATGGCCTTTCCGGGGTCGGCGATCTATTCATGACCTGCACCTCGACATTATCGAGGAACTTCCAGTACGGATATCATTTCGGCGAAGAAGGATATAAGACCAAAGGCGTGGCCGAGGGGATCTACACCTTGCAGAACCTCGTCAAGGCGATTCCCAACCTCGGCGATGAGCTGCCGATCGTGGCCACCATCGATGCGGTAATGCGCAAGGGAATATCCTTCGAGGAGGCGCTTTCTGCCCTTATGGGCAGGACCCTGAAGGACGAGAACGAATAGAGGTGGTAGAATTGGGGCGTGAGAAAAGCCTCTTTTTACTTATTGTTCTGCGCCTTGCTCGCCTCCTGCGGGCCAGCTTCGGTTTCCTCAAGCGATTCGAGCGCTTGCTCTTCGTCCACAAGCAGCTTTTTCCGCTTCGACATGGATGATGTCTACGCGAGTTGCGGCGGGGCGCTGAGCTCGAAAACCGATTACAACCCAACGGCCTATCCCGAGGTCGTCAGGACGCCCTTAGCCTAATAGGCCCATCTGGCGGGCTTTGGCCTCAACGGCTCGCTCTATATCAAGCGGATCCTCTAACCCGAGGCAGGATTTTTCCATTGGGCAGATATCGGTGCGGTCGTGGTTGAATATCCTCTCGACCTCCACTTCCCCATCGGATGCGATGCCGTGTGACGATAAAAGTTCCTTGGCTCCTTTGGATATCAGGTGGGCATGGACCTCCTTTGCCTTGCCTAGGCAGAGTAAGGCGGCCGCGGCTTTGCCGATCACCTTGTCGTAAACGACCGCGCCATTGATTGATTGTGGGCTATTTAGATAAAGGCTTAGCAACGGCTTTATCCCGCGTCCACGGGCCTCGATTTTCTCTCCATTCGGGAGCAATAGGGTAAGATGGTCAAGCTCAATCATAACAAAGTTATGTTAAATGAATTGGCGGCAGGTTCAATAGAGGTGCTCGCAACGAGAAAAAGTGTTGAGATTTCGCAGCGCGTTGGTATAGAATACCGAAGCCGCGAAAGCGGTCACCATCGGTGCTGGGACTTTAGCTCAGTTGGGAGAGCGCGTGCTTTGCAAGCATGAGGTCGTCGGTTCGAGCCCGATAAGTTCCACCAAATGGCTGTGTAGCTCAGTTGGTTAGAGCAGCCGGCTCATACCCGGTATGTCGAGGGTTCGACTCCCCCTACAGCCACCATTGAAGGAATTGATCCGAAGCGTAAGCGCCTCGGATTTTTTCGTTTTTGCCACCGGTTATCCGTTTTGTTAAAAAAGTGTGAGCATTTCTCTTAGAAAACTATATAATAAGCAAGCCGAATTTCGGCATGGTCCACTAGCTCAGCCGGTTAGAGCGAGCGCCTTATAAGCGCTAGGTCCGGTGTTCAAGCCACCGGTGGACCACCATTTTTGTAAGGAGGCGTACCCAAGCGGCTGAAGGGGTCGGTCTTGAAAACCGATAGTGGGGCTCTGCTCCAGCCAGAGTTCGAATCTCTGCGCCTCCGCCAAACGAACTAAAATGCCGTTCCAATCGGCATTTTTTCTTTTTCGTAAGACATTTCGTAAGACATTTCGTAAGGCATTTTTCAAAGAATCGGGGGAATGCTCCACTCGAAGATCGCAATTTTGATATATGTCTATTTGAAAAAGCGATCTATGGCCTCTGCCGTTTCGTTGGGGAACACATGGGAATACGTATCCAATGTTTCCTTCACTGAGGTGTGTCGAAGATGCTTCGACACGATCAAAGGGCTCAAGCCCATGTGAATCAAATGGGTGGCGCATGAATGGCGCAATCCATGGAATCTTATAGGCGGTACGCCGGATTTCCTTATATGATCTACCATGACCCTCCTGACGGTTGTTCTGCTAGTCCTCCCATCAGCGAAGAACATCAAATCACCTTCAGAGGCGGCAAAGCCCTTTTTGTATTCCTCCAGCTTCGCGACAAGCGATGAGGGCAAAGAGACAGTCGCGTTGCTTGATGCGGTCTTTGTAGTGGATATGTTTCCCCGTACGTCCATCGATTTGTTAATCGAAATCGTCTTGCTTTTAGGGCTGAAGTCGCTCCATGTCAGTGCCATGACCTCCCCGAATCGCAAACCGCAGACGTAAGTAACCTCGAAAAGCATCTTGAACCTGTCTTCGGAACCGAAAGAGGAAATGAACCTCTCCCATTCCTCGTCGGTCCAGTAAGACAGCTTCTCTTTCCTTTGGCCGGCGTCGCTTATAGGCTTCAGATAAAGAAGCAGCTTCCTTTCCAAGTCTGATGAAATCACGTCGCGGTCCGCCGAGAACTTGACGATGGATCGGATGATGCTCAGCAGCCTATTCTTCCATTTCGGCACGTATGGCAACTTGGCTATTTCGTCCCTAAGGCCCTTCATTGCCGTGGGATTGAGAACCTGCGCGACCGGCTTAGAGGCTCCCAGCCATCCGATTACATATTTCTCCGCTATGTGCTCTTTTTGGTAGGCCGTCCATAATTTAAACTCCAGGCGCCACTCTTCCTCGACCTGGTCTACTAGTTCACGGACGGTCATGAAATTGCCACGCTTGACGCGGAGTCTCCTTTTCTTCATGTCCTCCTCGATGGCCTGCTCTTCTATCGACTTCACGTACTTCTTGCCGAGCTCCTTTGTCCAGGCGCTGTTATAGATTGAGACGGTTGTGTAGCCGCTGCCGTCCTTTTTCGGCACTTTATAGCAAATGAAGTATCGTTTCCTGGCTTTGCTGTAATGAATAGACACGGTATTCCCTCCAAACCGTTAACCGGTTACAATTGAGGGGCTTGGGAACGCAAAAAACTCCTGAGCCCTGTTGGCCTTCCCTGGATCTTTGGTTGGAGATAGGGAAGGCTTTTTTCATCGTTTCTGTGATTTTTCGTATTTCTATAGAAATTCCTCCATAAATTTCAAAACTTTTGCCAATTCCTCTTCGTTTAGACTTTTCAATTTATTAATTGTCGCTTCGAGTAATTTTTCTCTTTTGGTTGTAGCGATGTGCGCCGAGGTTTCGATTTGAGGTGGCTCCATATCATCGGTCAGTCCCATTAGGTAAACCGGAGAAACCATTAAATATTTGGCGATTAAATAAAGGTTTTTTTGCTTTGGCAGTGTCTTTCCGTTGAGGTATTTGGAAATTAGTCCTTTGTTTATATTACAGCCTTTAGAAACATCGCTTAGGGTTTTGCGCCGCGCGTTCATTGCTATTTTTAGCCTTGTGCAGAATTCCATAGGTCTTTGTTACATTATACTCTCAAGTTTCAAGTAGACAACTTTTGGTTTCAAAGTTGAACTTCCTTATTGCGCTTTTTAGGAGCGGGGGCTAGTATAGTAGAAGTTTCAATAAGGAAACGGAGGAATTTTCATGGAAATACCTGTAACTGAAGATATTCAATTCAATTATTCTTTTCTATTAGGATTTATCAAAGACAATCCTTCAATCAGGACTTTAAAGAATTTTGCCGCTCAAATTGGGGTGTCTGAACAGGAATTAAACAAGAAATTAAAATCCGAACACGCTTTTACCCAAAGGCAAATCGCCAACGCTAAATTCCTGTACAGTCTTTCTGCGCATGAAGTATCTCTTTTCTTTTTTACACCGAGGTTGAAAAAATGAAACGATGTGCCTTTCTTTCTATTGATCAAAAAATCGGCCTACTTACTAAGGATGCACTAGCAAAAGAGGACGTTATGTCGCTTGCTGGATGTTCGCGGACAAAAGCATACGAAATTATGAAAACCGCTCGCGACTTGTATTTTGGAAAAGCAGGATGCTTCGTTAACAGAATAACCCCTTCAAGTTATTGCAAGGTCATGGGTACTACGCTTGGAGAGCAACTATCAGCATTGGAGGTCGCCCGCGTGGCGAGGTTTAACCATGAAGCTGACTGATTTCCACGGGTGCCTATTTGTCTGCGACAGGTATCCAGGGCGCTGCTTCGAGATAATCGGTGGATGGTCTCGGGAATACGCATTCTGCTACGACCCGGAGGAGGACGCCATCGCCAGGATACCGTGGGACGAGGAGGTCGAGCAATTACCATGAGGATAGTTTTCCTCCACACGGATTTCGGACGCTCCGATTGCCCAGGCGTTGGCGATGTCCTAGATGGCGCCGAGGTCCTCTCGATCTACGACAGAGGAGACCTCCCCGAGCTAATGCCTGGGAACGTCGCGCTGATAGTCAGGGATAGGGGAGGAGGTGAGTGCGATGGACAAGATGACAGACGGTGAGTGCCTGCAGGCGCTGATCATGGTCGAGAACGGCTACTCGGTCTCCGACATCTGCCGGAAGCTGGGCCGCTGCAGGTCGACCATATGCAGGCTGTTCCGCAAGGAAGGCGTCGACTATTTGCAAAAGAAAGGAAGGTAGACGGTATGGATGGAACGGGGTTCAGGTTCGCCGCTTCGGCAGACGACATCGAGGCCGAGCTGAGGAGGATCGAGGGGAATGCCGGTATGGCCGTGAACGCCATCGCGCTTCTGGCGATCTCCGAGATCGTGTCTCATTGGCTGAAGGAGCATCGGGATGGGGAGCCCAAATAATCGCTTTGACCCGGCGACGGTATCCGAGTCGTATCTGGCCGCGGTGATAGAGGCTCGGAGGCCTTTGGGCCTGTTCCTGGCAAGGGCCGCGGCCAAGAGCCTGCCCGGAGCCCGCTGGGTAGCTGTCGACAACTCCGCCGGCGACGCCTGGACAGAGGAATTCGGGTCCGAGTCGGCGGCGCGGGCTTGGCTTGTTGGGGAGATCAAAAGCAAACCGGAGAGGATGGCGAACGCTACCCTTGAGATGATGAAGGAGCGGCTGAAGGAGGAAAGACAATGACCAAGGAACAAATTGAAAAGCGCATCGGCTGCCCTATCGAAAAGCTGCCGATTGGAATAACCGCGAAGATCTCGGCGAACAGCCATGGCCACAAGGGGACCTTCGGCGTCCTGCGCGCGGTAATCATGGAGGACCATACGCACCCATACATCGAGTTCCTGTTCGCGTACCCATCGGGGCGGGTCGGGAAGTCGCAGTGCTTCATCAAGGACTACGGCCTTACTTGGGCCGCTTCCGAGGATGACTGGGAGTTCGCCAAGAAATACAGGGAGGAGCGGAAATGACACACCTATTGAAACTTGCCGACCAATACTGGGGGCCGGTCATGACCGGATCGAAGGCCTTCGAGGTTCGGCGCGACGACCGCGGCTTCGAGGTCGGCGACCGCGTCAGGTTCCGCCGCGTTTACGGCGAGGAGGAGATGGGAATGGGCTTCATCATCACCTACGTCTTGACCCATGCCGACTTCCCCGAGGGAATACCAGAAGGGTGGTGCGTGTTCGGGATGGGGCCGGAAGGAGCGGGGAAATGACCAAAGAAGAGATTGGGCCGAGGTGGCGCCAGCGCATTGCCGCCGGCAATCGGCGGAAAGCGAAGGAGCGAGGAGGGAACCGGAAATGTATTACTTCTTGAACGGAAGGTCGGCGGAAATAATCGAGGATTACATCGCCAGCGAAGGTTTTGGGTATTTCACTGAGGAATTCATGGAACTGGAAGGCGAGCTTCATTCCGCCATCGAGGAATTGGCTCGGGGCTTCGAATCGGCTGGGCGCGGCTCATCCGCCAGGATAAAGGTGCCCAAGCTAATCGAGAGGAAGCTCGCAGACGGCCGCGACGAGGGTTGGCGCTACCGTCTAGCTAAGGCCGTGCTCCTAGAGGCGGCCGAAATCTACGTAGGGGAAAACCTCATGGAGTTCAAAGACGCCTTAAGGAAGGCGCTGTCCGATTTGTTGGTCGGGCTCGAGGGGGATCGGATATGACTATGCGCATGATTCTTTCGCGTTGCCGCGTTTGTAAGGAGGGACGATATGCACTATGACCTGGCCGTCGCGATAGACGGAAGCAGAAAAGGGTTGGACGAGGTGAAAAAGGCCTGCAAGGAAGCTCTGGCTCCTTTCGAGGATCGCGGGGATGGCATAAACCTCGAAGCGAAGTTTTACTCGTGGAGGCTTATCGGATGCGCCGAAGCGTCCGATCGGGAGGACCCGGGGGCCCGCGAGGCCGCCGAGGCGTTCTGGGACGACTACGTGGAAGGCAAAGGCCGTCAGAGGGCAAATGGCCGCCATCTCCCCGACCCGCGGTATTTCCTTTGCCAATATGGGTCCAGGGAGATATTCGCCTACATCCGCTCTCACTGTGTCCCTCAGGCGTTTGTGGACGAGGACGGGAAATGGCACGAAGCGAGATTCGGCGCCCTCTCCGCAGTAGACGAGAACTCGAGGTATCTGAGGGAGTGGAAGGGGATGGTCGGGAGGCTTGGGGGCTCCAACCACGTCCTGGCTATGGTCGATTGCCATTTTTAGAGGAGGGAGAACGAACCATGAAAATTACGCATTGCGGCTTCAAGCGGTATGGGCGCGGCCCGTACTGGTTAAAGAACGAACTAGGCTATTTCATCGGCCCGGTGGAGTCGAAGCGCGAGGCCGACGGGGCCCTGCTTGACCTTGATCGGCTTGGGAGGACTCCTACCGTAGTAGACATTAGGGTCTTCGCATGGTGCATGAAGACGGGGTGGGGTGCTTGATATGGCCAACAGGAGGATGTTCTCAAGGACGGTAATCGAAAGCGATCCTTTCCTCTCTTTGCCCGCAACCGCCCAAGCGCTTTATTTCCATCTCTCGATGGAGGCGGACGACGATGGCTTCTGCGGATGCCCCATGAGGACGGCAAAGGCCGTCGGGTGCCGCAAACGCGATCTCGATTCCCTGATCCAGGCCGGGTTCCTCATAGACTTCTCTGGCGTCGTCCTGATCAAGCATTGGCTCGTGAACAACTTCGTGCGCGAGGACAGGCGAAAACCGACCGAGTATTTGGACTTACTCAAAAAAGTTAAAACAAAAGGGAATCGCGAATATTCGGTAGGGCCCGCCGAGGATTGCAATGATTGCAGGAAGGAGGGCAAGTTATTCTGAGCTGAAGCAAACATCGTTTTCGCCGCAATTCGGCCACGGATTGGACGGGTTACTTGATGAGCCGACGGCAAAATGGCAACCAAACGCCGACCAAATGACAACCAAATGACAACCAAATGGCAGTCAAATGACAACCAAACGCCAACCAAATGACAGCCAAATGGCGGCACAGGTTAGATTAGGTTAGATACAGGTTAGGTTAGTTCTCACAGTTTATCGTTAATTTCGTAAACTCCATTAACTCAAAACTGTTCGTGATTGGATTTCGACGAAGAAGAATTCTCAAGGAGGAAACACACATGGTAACGGAATTTAAGGCCTTGGCGGCATCCGCCGCTATATCCCTGATGAACACCAAGTTCCTCGACGGCAGGACGTGGTGGATCGACCAGATCGGCGCGCTCCTTTACAAGGCGATGCTGCAGATAGGCCCAATGAGGGTCAAGGCGGTGGCGAATAGCGTAAGCGACTACCGGCCGCTAAACCCCCTGGCGTACCTAAACAGGTGCCTGGAGGAAGCCGGATACAAGCCGAACGCCACCCTTTACAGAATGATCCCGGCAACCGACCCCTCGGACGTGATGATGCATTCGAGCAAGGAGGAGGCCGACGCCGCCTGGGCCAAATGGAGCTCGCAAGAGCCCGATGGCTCAGGCCAGGAATGGGAGCGCCAAACCAGCAAAGCCATTTACGACCCCGACTTCGAGCGGAAGGTCGAGCTCGCAAGGACCAAGTGGCTGGATGACGACGACGATTAGGAGGGATTTATGTTAAGCGAAGCAGATAAAACAGGAAGCGCGTCGCCGAAGATCGCGTTGCCGGAGGGAAGCCTAGCCTGGGCGGACATCAACGAAGGCAGGGCGGCGATAGTCATCATGCCGCTCAACGAGGCCCCGTCACTTGGCGATTGCATCCTCATCCAATGCGGCCGCGGCGACCAACTAGCGATCGTTCTCGAGAAGTCCATGCCAGGGCCCGCCGCCGAGCCTGGGAACGTTGCGCTGCTGGTGGAGGCCTGCCGATGAGCAACGCAGGCAGGCTCAGGGAAGCCGCGAGGTCCGCCGCCGCCGACGCACTAGAGGAGGCCTCTGAGCTAGTTGGGCAGGCGATAGAGGCCCTCAGGGAAGCGGGGGTGAAATGCTCATCGCTCACCGAGGCCGCCCGCGACGTGTCCTTGAAGCTCCATGCGTCCAGGAGCCCCAGGCACTACTACCTGGGGAAGTATTTGATCGGGGTATACGAGGCAGGCGGGGGCGCACCCGTCGGGGTGTTCGACAACGTCGAAGACCTGGCGCTCTGGCTCGACCTACCCGCCCGAACGGTGAGGAAAGCCGTGAGCGAAGGATCGGATGGCCGATACAGCTACTTTAAGGTGCCGGTCTAGCCGTGAAAAAGATGACGCGCGTTTACATAGTGTCAATTTGCTTCGGAAACTACCTCTTAAGAGGTAATCCGAAACAGCGAAATGAAAGTGAAAAATTCTATCTCTAAAGAGATAACCGAATGTAAATAATGAAAATTTGGCGTTCGCGGCAAGAATCGGAAAACCGGGTGTAGGCTCGAAGGAGAAGAAAGGAGCTTCTTCATGAGCAAAAGCAAAACGGGCGCGAAAGTGGCCATCGGCATCCTCGCGGCCGCCCTCCTAATAGGCGGGCTCGGCGCGGCGACAAGGGGATTCAGGAACTGGGATCCCCAGACCTGGTTCGACAACTGGGGCAAAGGGGACGAGTCCTCGAGCGAGGACACCGTCGAGGAGGGCGAGAACCTGCAGCTCCGCGTCTTCGGCGGTCCCAAGTTCGCGGCTACCGCGCAGGTGGGCAGCGAGAAGAAGGTCGTGGCCACCATCAAGAACGAATCTACCGACCCACGGATAAGATGGGAGAGCTCGGACCCGACCAAGGTGAAGGTCCTCAAGGAGTACACGGTCTCTGGGGAGGAGAACACAATCACCCTCGCCTCCCTCTTCGCGGGGGAGGTCACGGTCAAGGCCTATCCCGCCCTTCAGCAGGAGGACGGCGCCGAGGTAACCTGCACCTTCGCCAACGAGATAACCACCAAGGAAGCCGTCGGGATAATCGCGATGACCGACAAGAGCGTCATCTCTGGGTCCGGTACGGTCGCGAAGGGATATACCGACTTCGCAACTCACCTAAAGGAGCAGATGTCAGGCGTTTTCGATTGGGCGGTGGGCGAGGAAGACGAGCTGTCGCTGAACGGTGGCGTGGCGTCGAAGACGTCGTGGGGAGACTCGAGCCACTACTACAAGGTTGATCTCGATTCGCAATCCTACCCGGCCTTCTCGGCCCCGAGCGACAGGAACCACCTCGCCTTCGCCGTCTACGCGGGAACAGGCGTCGAAGGCGCTGAGGCCCTCCCGGCCGACCTCGACGCCGGCGAGGTCAAGGCCGAGTTCGCCCAGGAGCAGCCGATACCGAACCACATCTTCGTCCAGGGCAACAACTACATCGCCCTGGTGCCTCTGCTTTTCACCGACCTGACAGGATTTCCTCCTGCCGTGGGCCAGTTCAACGAATACTATTCGTTCGGCGGGCTGGAAGAGGACAAGATCTACGTCGATGAGTTCGTCGAGGCGACCGGCGTCGAGGTCGACAGCCCGACGGTCGTATTCAACCAAGAGTAGGGCCTTTGTGGACTAAAAAGGCATGCCAGCCGGTCCCTCGAAGGCAGCTGAAGTTAAGGAGGAATCATGAAAAGCGGAGCGAAGATAGCGCTATCGGTGATACTGACGGCCGTCGTCGTCGGAGGGGCGTCTGCGGCCCTTTTCTCCTACGAGAGGAAGGCCTCCGCCGAGGTCGACCCCGACAGGCTCACCGTAACCATGCCCGGCAAGAGCGCGCTGGGCACATACACCAGCCTTTACGTCTGGTGCATCCACGACTCGGTCGCTACCGACGACCACAAGACCGAGCCCCTCGGACCGGTGTTCGGCGTCCAGCTGATATCGGCCTACGAGGCCGGCGACGGGAGGATATCGGAGGGCGGCGACGGGTATTACACGGTCGACCTCAGCGGCGAGCTGCCGAACGGCGCCCGCCTGTCGAAGTACCTTGAATCGGGCGGGGAGATAGGGGCCATCGTGAGCTACTCAAGCGCCGACCTCGGCTCAAGGATACAATCCGCCGACCTGGCCATATCGGAGGCCGGCGACCATCGGCTGACCCTGCCTGAGTCAAACAACGGCGCGGTCGAGGACGAGGTGACTCCTTACAGAAGGAGCGCCTTCGGCGATTTTCTGGGAGGAATATTCGAATGAGAAAGAAAGGCGCGGCGGCGGCCATTGTTTGCGGCGCGGCCGTCCTGCTGTCTGCGGCCGTTATCCCGGCCGCGGCATCCGCGATCGGCGCCGCAGCAACCATCGGGGGCGGCGTCAAGGCTGAGTACAGGATGGACCTGTCGCTAATGAAGGACGCCGGCCAGCCCGAGCTGTACGCGGTCAGGGACATCAACGACTGCTTCGGCAGGGACGTGGTTTCGTCCGCGTACCGGGCCGAGAGCTACGCCCAATGGCGCACGACCAGGGCATCCATATCCATAAGCGACCTCATCGGCCGCCTAGGCGCGGCGGCGCGCGACGACTTCGAGCTGTTCGTCTCGACCGGGGCGGCGCCCGCAAAGCAGTTCTCCGAGGGCGTAACCGCCATCACGGAGGCGTCCATACACGTGGCCAGCCTGGCCGATGGCGGGATCAGAATAGACGGGGCCACCGCGCTTCGCGGAGGATACTTCACCGTCATGGTCATGCCTGACTCCGGAAGCGAGCCGGTCATAGACAAGAGCGGGTTCTACTCCGCGGGGGACAGCCTGTTCTCCGGCGACTTCTTCTGGGAGATCGGTGGGCTAGACTACGGGAGCATAAACATAGCGTTCGACGACCGCGAGGCATCGGTGTTCTCCGACATCCGCTGCCGCGACGGCTCGCTTGACGTCGGGACCGACAAGGGCGACGGCCGCGCGATCATGTCTCTCTGCGACGGGGTTTCCTTCAACCGGGCCAGGGTCGAATTCGAGGGCGTGGGCGGCAACGTGGGCTCCCTTTCCGTCAACTTCTCGGAGCTGTACCCATCGTCGGCGGGGAAATCCTACGTCGACGTGAGGTTCGACGAGGACCAGAGCTTCCTGGCCCTCGTCTCCGATGGGCGGGTGAGGATAACCTCGCTATCGCTAATCGAGGAGGCGAGAGAATGAGGCGCCTCGTTGCCGCCGCAGCCGCGCTGATGGCCCTATCCGGCTGCTCTGGCAGGGGCCAGGTAGCTTCCGCCGCCGGCGGGTCGGACCGCCTTGTCATAGGCATAGAGAGGGCTCACGATGGCCTATCTGTAAGGCTGCAGATACTGGCCTACGGCCCGAATTCGCTCGATTATTCCGGGGCGGCCATAGATGCCAACGCGGATCCGGAGTACGCGGTCGAGCTCGCGTCTACGGACGGCCTTTTCGCGCCGATGGACGGGCAGGACGAGGGCCTTGTGTTCGTCGACGTCGCCTCGGCTCTGGAAGGCAATGTCGATTTCCCGCCGATGTCATACGTCTCCGAGGCGGGCCGGATGCTCGGGATGGGCATCTGCGTGAGGACGTCGTTCGGGGAGGGGGCTGGCGAGATAACCTCGTCCCTATACCAGATAAGCGAGTACGGCCTCTACTACGTGGGCGTGGCGGAGATGCCGGGCGCGGAGCCGTATGGTGTCACCAGGATCGATCTACCGAAAGGGGGAGATGCGCGATGAAGAGCAGAATTTTGTTCCTTATGGCCTCGGCGGCGGTCTCCGCCGCCTGCTGCGCTCCATTGGGAGCGGCCGCGGCCGGCGTTGAGGCGGCCGCATCGGAGGCGTTCGAGCCGGATGCGTCCGCGATCGCGACCAGCGACGTCTATTGGGACATCTACACGATGTGCGCTGATGCCTGGCTCGCCAACCATCCAGGATACACCGAGTTCAACCCGTACTACGTAACGCCAAATTACGGGAATTTCTTCGGATCGGCCCATACGGATTCCGAGGTCGCTAGCTGCATAGGCGTCGTGCCCGACGGGCCGGATGCCTACGTTTACATGTGGTTCTCTACAAAAGAGGACCTTTGGGACGGGGAAAGCCCAAGATTCAAGTACACCACGTCGACCGAGATCGGGGACGATGGGTATTACGAGGACGTCGAGGAAGAGGCCGTTGGCGAGCTCGTGAGCGAGAACGGGCTCGAATCGTCCTCGGGGAGCAATTGGCTCGCCAAATACCGGCTCGAGGGCATCCTGAGCGAGGGGGCGGGCACCAAGAGGATCTCCCTGATTTCCGTTTCCATTCCGAGTAAAGCCGAGGGTTATGCTCCGCTAAGGGAGGTTGATTTGAGCGAGGACCTACAGTACGTAGGCAGTGACGTGGACTCTTCGGACTTCGACTACTACCACGTCCAGGACGATTACGTGACCGTCTCTAGAAAGAAGGTGTCCATGCTTCTCGAGCCGGTTGATGGCGGGGGCTACGACTACTACTACTGGTGGAGGGACGATCCAACGGACGTTTATTCCTACAACGGGGACTACGATCCAAACTGCGTCGTCCAGAGCTATGTCTCCTCAGACGGCCAGAGAGAAGAGCTGCCTGGATACGCGAACGCATACAGCAAGTTCAACGAGACGACATACTGCTTCTTTGACATATCCGATTACTATGTCGGAGGCGAGCTGCAGGACCTGCCGGTTGCCAGTGTGGATTCCGTGATGTTCTCATACAACATGCTCACGTACAAGTACCAGTCGGCCGACTTTGTCCGCCCGTGGATGAATTGGAAGACCATGCCGGCCGCGTGCTACGCCGGCCTGTATGGCAAGCCACGAAGCGAGGAGGTATTCTCGAACGGCGCCAGCTTCTTCGGGGAGAAAACCGAGATGGTGGAGGACAAGGTCGAGACCGGGAACGACGTAGTCAACGTGGTCCGCGAATCGGATGGCGGCGTGTGGTCGTGGCTGTCAAAGGTCCTAGGCACCGATGGCCAGGAGACGTCGCAGATGCCGGCGATAATCGACTGCACGGACGAGGACTACTGGTACTCGAATCAATTCGAGGGCGAGCTATCGTCGTTCTCGCAGTTCGTGCTCGCCAACAGGTGGGACTACGACTACGCGTTCCGGGTGGCCAACACCGTCAGGTCGGGCGAGATAAACAAGGACGACAACTCGGGCTGGAACTACCGATGGAACTCCGTCTCGACCTGCCATGAGGTCCAGGATCTGGCCATCCTACGCATAAGGTTCAGGGACCTCGAGCAGACGTCCTTCGACCTCAAGGCACTCGACACGACCACCAGCACCGAATCGGTCTATATACCATCCACGGCCGGGAAGAGCTACACGCTGAACGTCGTGCATTCCGGCTCCCAGGGGTCGTCCCCCTGGTACGAGCAGCTGCTGAACGCGGCCAAGGTTGTCGCCGCGGTGCTCGGCATAGGGCTGATTGTCTATGGCCTTGCGAAGATTTCTGGCAATAGGACCACAACCAACGTCAACATCTCGTCCGATTCCGCGAAAAGGAGGTGATTTCCGTGGGCTACGTTGACAGGTTTATATCAGACAAAAAAGTCCCAGATACCAAAGCAATCTCGGTCAGGCTCTCGCTTAATAAGAAGACCCTGAAAAACCTAAACGAGGTTATGGTGGATGGTGGCTACGCGACATACTCGATGACCGTCGCCCGCCTAATCGACGCGAAGGCGGGCAGAATCAAAGCCCGCGAAACCGCATCATCCAGCAAGGCCGAGAAATCGATTAGGCGCAATGGGCCGTTAACGTTGGAGCTGCCTGACTATGACTTCTAAGGCGAATAAGTCGGAGCGGGGAATCAACCGAGTCCGATTCGTTACGTTCGGGAGGATAGCTTTAGCGGCGCTCGCCTTGGCGCTGCTCGCATTCACGGTGTTCGCGGCGCTTAACAGCCGCTATTGCTGGCTGATTTGGAGGCCGTTCTGATGCTTAAAGCTTTTCGGTGGGCCGGCCTTTTGGCCGGTGTCGTAGGGCTGTGCTTCTCCTTTTCGGGGGTTATCGGGGTTTTGACGAGGCCGCAGTCCTCTCTGGCGGGAACCGATTGGTCGGGGATGGGGCATAGCGCGTCGTTCTTGGATTCTTCCACGGGCTTTTACGACGGTGAGCCGTTCTCGTACGAGGAAAAAGCCGGCGCGGCCAAATGCGAGACGGCCGATGGCGATCACGTCGATTTCGTGATGATGTCTGGCGGCAGGCTGTTCTGCGTGACCGACTTGTCGCTGATGCTGAGGTCATGATGAGCAAGGCCAGGGCTTTCGTATACCCATCGATCTTGATAGCGGCTTTCTGCGCGATCGGTGCTGGGGTGTGGTTTATGTTTGGCAACCCATTCCCGGGAATAGCCAGGTCAGCGGCTTACGCCGGGGAATCGATCGCCATGGTGTTTTCTGACGAAGGTTCCAAGCTTGATCCTCCGACGTTCGGCAGCGGGGAATTCAGCTGGCTGCTGGAGTACGCCGACTCAGTCCTTTATTCGGTCTACGCCGGGTTTGCGTTCACGTTTTCCTATTCGGGGGCGGCCTGGGCGTTAAGGGATTTCGGCGAGGCGATCAAGGTAGTCTTCCGCCTGTTCGTCGCCTTTCCGATTATCATCCTTTTCTTTTTCCTCGTCAGGTGGCTGCTGCTGAGCGGTTCAGATAGCCCGATCGACGCAGACTCTAAGGCCGTTAGGTCCATCTCCAGGCTGTGGGAGCGAGCAACTCCGATAAGGGGCGAAGCGAAGCGCTACATCGCTTGGGCCCGGACGTCGAAAGCGGCAAAGGCCATTGCCGCCATCGGGCTTATCTGGGTCCTTGTCTGCGCCGGCTTGCTGGCTATCGCTCTTGAGGTAGTCGGCTTCTACTTCGGGTTCTGCTTCACCGCCAGCGGAGCCGATGCGGGAAAGGAGCTCATAAGCCTGCTGGCGCAAGCGATAGCCATCCTCGCGAAGATGGGATGGCCTTTGCGGGCTGCGCTCGCCGCGTTCATCGCCTATCGGCTCATGAGGCGATCTGCGTTGAGCAAGCTCCGCGCCTTGCAGCAGAGCAACGAGGAGGTGGCGGACGGTTTATCGGTCTGCACCGCGATCACCGGGGCGCCCGGAATAGGGAAGACCAAGATGATGACCTCCCTGGTCATCGATCTGGAGAGGTCGCAGAGGGAGGCCGCGTTCTCCATCATGAAGAAGTACGCATCCGCATTCCCCAGATTCGACTGGCCGGCTCTCGAGCGGTGGGTGGAAGAGGGCGTTGTCGGGAAGGAAATATGCAACAGGGCGCAGATAAGGGCCGAATTGGGCTCTAAGTGGGCTTCGAGGGGCAAGGACGGGTTCTTCAACTGGAAGCAGGGCATGAGGGAGCGGTTCTTCGACGGCGCCAGGGGAATCAGCCTGGGCTATGCCGCGGACTGCTACGCCGAGGCCTACTTCCTTTATTTCCCGGGGGTTCCTCTCGCGGTGACGAATTACTCCGTTCGTTTCTCCGAAACCGCCTTCGCCTCCGGCCATTTCCCGCTTTACCCTCCCGCCTCGAGCTATCTCTCGGGGGGCTGCCGCGACCGCGAGGGGCCCGAGGAGTATTCGGCCATCGTCGATTTCGATTCCAGGAGGATCGCCAAGCGGCTGGACCAGGACGATGTCGACGCCGCCTCCATCATGGACGGCCAGGTCGAGGCCTACACAGAGGTCGACAAGGAAAGGGGGAACAGGAACGACTACCGGGGATTGAAGGCGGATGGCGGGGCCAACGCGATCAACGACGGCTTCAACTGGTCGGTTAAGCTCACGAGGCACGATTTCACGATCGACGGCTACCCGTTCACCAAGATCCTCATGGACACCCAGCGCCCCGATTCGGTCAACGCCGATCTTCGGGAGACCTGCGAGGACTCGATCTTCATCTACTCGAAGGGCGGCGAGGAGAACGCGCTCCCGTTCTTCGGATACGCCAACGACGTCTGCGGCTTCCTGGTGTCTCGCTGGGAGTCCCTCTACTACAGGATCCGGGCGGCCAGGGGGAGCGGCAGGACCGCCCTCACAGTCGTTGGCAACGCCCTAAGCTCGATGTTGAGGAATTGGTCGCTTCGCATGCGAAAGAGCTATGGGTTCGAGCGCGTCCTGTTCAAGCACACATCCGGCGCCGGGTCGGACTTCGCCGGCGTGTCTGGCGTGGAGGAATACTACTTCATCAAGCGGAAGGTCGAGTCCGGGCTCTATGCGACGGATTGCTACCGTGGCTTGGCCGACGCAAGGAAGATGGGCTCGGGCAAAGGATACCTTGACGCTCCTCGCTATGCCTCGACGACCATGACGATCGCCGAGATGCAGAGCCAGCACAGCTACTTCATCGACAGGCTCGTCGACCAGACGGCCAGGGCCATCTCGGAACGGAAGGCCGCCAGAGAAAAAGTCAAAGGAGAGAAAGATGCAGATCTTCAGGATAAAGAATAAGTATATCTACAGAAAATCGAAGAAGGATAAGCACAAATACAACGGGGATGGCTACCACGATTACATCGGGTTCTATTCCAGCGAGGATAGCAAATGGAAGCTGATAGGACTAACGCACGTCCTAGATCCAAAACGCCAGAAGCAGATAATGCGAAAGGACATCAAAATCATGACGTTCAAGGCCTACAGGACCCCGAATGGGGTGGACATCCCAAGCGGTGTTAACAAAAAGATAATAACATCCGACGTAAACGGCGACCCGATAAAGCTCAAGAGGATAGAGGCAACAAGTGTGAAGAACGGCAAATTGACAAAGACCCAGGCGCATGCCGTCGCGAAGTTCGCCAAGTTGAAATAAAACCCCGGGCCGACCCGGGGGGTCCTGAAGGGGTGCCTAGGAGACCTCCAGCGACCTGGGGATTACTAAGGCCTTTCTCCGAGCGCGAATCGCACGCGCAAGTTACCGGGCTTCCCCTTGTGGCTTGGATTTTACGCGCGGCGCTCTTGCGCGTCAATGCTTTTTGAAAAACGGCGCGAGCGCTTCGCGCTAGACGATCAAATCCAAATCGACGAGCAATTTGTCTATGATCATATCTATTAGCCAATAACGCTTTTCTTCCCAGAAAAGCTTAGCAAAAGTTATATAGAGACGCCTTGACCGTGCATGGGATTGACAGTGGCAAAAAGTAAGACATTTTTCCAGCAAAATTCGAATGATAGCGTTTATTTGCGAATATGTTTATCTTAAAAAGGCCGCATATAATCGATAGCGAACAGTGGCGTACTACCTTTTACAATCCTCTGCGCCTCCGCCATCTTATAACTAACATTTTGATACAAAGTAATTATGCCAAAATCAATGATATTTGTCGGAAAAATCGGGCTTTTTTTCTAAAGTAAAAATTTCCTGCAGTATCGATTACTAATCAGTTCGATATAATCCTCTTTTTCAAATAGTTTTTCACCCACAGGATTTCCCTCCTCTTGAACAATTCTAGAAAGCGGAGTATTAAGGCGAATATTTTGAGCAACGCTTTTACTTTCTCGATAATTCTCAAGCACTTTCTC
>CASFCI010000003.1:0-143100 GCA_949293175.1 uncultured bacterium | reverse complement strand
CCTTTCTTGACGGAAAGCAAAGAAGGCATAAGCATCATAAAAAAGTTGTTAGAGTTTGACTAGTTAGGAACTGTTGCGTTAAGTTTGGAAACTAACCAATGAAATTTGTACATTGAAATAACGTGATATATCTAAATGTCGAAATCATTCTACGGATATTAATGATAAATGTATCTATTGAGTATAAAAGGAAGCGGCTCTCTTGAATCGGGCTAAGCGAATATCTCGCCAAGATCAAATGGATACCCATCGAAACTGGCTAGGTCGGGTGTGGAATTGAGTCTTAGGATCTGGTCTGATAAACGGATATGACAAAGCAATAAAGATATAAGTCAATCCAGTGAAGCCAAAAGTAGATATGGAATTTTCACTGAAATAGGCGGGTGCTGGTCTAATGAATACAATGATTCCTTTTGCTTCGCCTATATCACCGTCAGTAGCCTCAATAATGGATATCAGGGATCGATAGAGGAGAACTTTGTCACTGGATAGTTCACGTTCTCTACTAGGCACAAAGAGCAACATTTTGAACAGAGTATTAAATTGAATCGCGTTATTTCAATATATAAGGCATGATATTGAACGGAACCGAAGGAAGCTAATCAAAAAAGATTAATAAATGATTTTTAACAGAGTCATATAATATTAAATAATGAAAATCAAAATTAGGGAACAATCTGGTACTGATGCAAGCCGTGGATTTGATTATCAAATGGCTGTCGCTATTGATTATTTACTCTCAAATATTGATTGTGATGCAATAGTTGTGCTGGAAACCATAGAAGATTTCGCTATTTATTACAATTTTCATGAGCAAAACGAAGAGTTGGAAGTATATCAAGTAAAAACTAAAGGTGGCGGATTGTACGATAAAAATGCGCTATTTGAAGACCACGCTCTCGGAAAAATAGTTTTGAGTGATATATACGCAAATTCAAAAGCCAAAACATTGAACATAATCTGCAACGCTAATTTTAAGGGTAAGAGAACAGAATGCCTTGATAAATTTTATTTTTGCGATAAATTCGACGAAAACGAATTGCAAAGGGTCAAGGAGAATGTTTCCGAATTTCTAAAAAGTAAAAATAAGGAAATGCCAAACCTTGATACTTATGTTGGCAAATTAGTTTACATAAGATCGTCATTACCGTTTTCTTCCACGGAAAGCAGGTATATAGAAACGCTCACCGGCAAAACAAATGATGTAATTTATCATTGTGTTGGTGACGACTGTGATTCTATAAATCCAAGAACGATTCTGTCGGCATTAAAATTGATTTTTGAGAAAAAAAGAATTCATAAATTCAAGACTAGTGAAGTTGACGAAGATGAAGCCATCGATAAAAAGGGAATTAAGACTATTGATATTAAAAAATTGATTAATGACGCAAAACAAAGGTGTGGCTTGACAAAACGCGAGATTCTAAACCATGCCCATAGAATATTTACACCGAGAGAATGCATCGATATAGAAAGTTACTATAGCGAATTTGTGTCTTGCAGGCGCAATTTAACAGACGAAGTTTACCCAAAGGCTCTTAAAACGGTTAGAGAATCATATAAAACAATCGCATCGGAATGCTCAACAACAGAAGATGCGGTGCGCAGGACAACCGAAAAATGCCTACATATTTTATCTTATTATCCAAAGCCAATAGTGCAACTTATAGTAATCGTAGTGGCTTATGATTGGTCTGGGGAAGAAATATGAGCATTTTGTTTAAAGAGATATTGATTTACGACAAGAGCGAGCAATCTGCAAGAAAGGTTATTTTTGATAAGGGGATTAATATTATTACTTCGTTACAAAACAGCGTTGGAAAAACATCTTTATCGATGTTTATGGCATATGCCTTTGGAGCGAAAGTCGCTTTTAGCGACAAATGGGATTTGAAGAATATATACACAAAACTGACAATACTTAAGAACGATACCCCAATCATAGTAATTCGTCACAATAACTCATATCTTATACAACACGAAAACAAATCGTTTTTCTTCTCTACGCAGAGGCGAGGATATTCTGATAAGCTTTATGAATTATTAGGATTTACAATAAAAATTAAGGACAAAGAATCGGACAATTATTCTACGGCGATTCCTTCAATATACCTTTTGCCATACTATCTTCCCCAAATCAGTTTTCTGAGTGACAAAGAATTCTTCACGGATTTGGGGATGTATTCTAAAAACGATATTTACGAAACTTTTTACTATCATATAGGCGTTTTGGATCCGAATTATACTAATTTAGTGGAAGAAAAAACGAAACTAAATATCGAACTCGATAATTTTGAGAAAGAATCTGAAAGCAAAAAAAGCGAAATTGATTATTTAACAAGAAAACTGGACGAAAATAAAAGCGCGGCAATTGTTAATTTTGATAAAGAACTTGATTCTGATATAGCTAAATATAAAAGAATGAGTTCGCTTAACTTAGAAATTTATAGCATTAGGAAGCGGATAGAAACATTAAATCGTCAAATTGCTCTTTTGAAGAAAACATTAGAAGACAACATAGCTTTTTCTAATAGGCTTCTACATGAGGAAGATATCAAATGTCCTTTTTGCAATAATGATATAACCGGATTTTTAGAAAGGGCATTACAGGTTTCTATTTGTAATAGTGATGTTTCAAGAGAGTTGTCCGATTTAAACTCAAGCCTGCTCGATTCTAAGCGCGCGCTCGATCTTAAAATTGAAAAATCGGAAAAACTTGCAAGCGAAATTATAAAAATTGATGCGCAGCGAAAAAACATTGATATTTCTAGGGCGGTGATTGTATGGAATCAGCAACTTCTAGAGGCCCAACGCGATTATTCGCCAATAATTGAGAAAATTGAGTGGATAAAGCGAAGGCTGAAGGAACAGTCCAAAATGATGGCCAAATATACAAGTCTTAAAAAGGAAGCTGATTCTAAATACAAGGCCAACTTTATTAAATTAGCAAGGGAGACCAACATACATTTGGATGATATCCCAGTAGAAAAAATAGCAATAAATAAAAATTTCAAACTTTCCGGCAGTGAAGTTCCTAGATTTGCGATTTCCAAGTTTTTGGCTTTTCTAGATACAAAAGACGAAACGATTAATATGCCAGTTATTTTCGATTTTCCAAATTTGGATATGAACGAGTCTAATTTAATTTGTTCGTTTAAATCTATTTTTGAAAGAATTGCCAATATTGATCGTTATCCTCAAAGCTTCGTGTTTTCTATTGATTGTTTAAACAGAATAGCTAAGTGTGGTGTGAATTTACCTAGATATAATCTTATTGACTTTGACAAATTTGATGACGGTGATCGCGCGGCTCCAAGGCTTCTTTGCCGCAAAGAATTCGAAAAGAACGAGTCCGAGATTAATGAGATGTTGGGCTTTGAAATTCAATCAGATTGATTGTGCTAATAGAAGAACAGCATATGTTTAATACTTTCTTCCTAATACGTTTTGATAATCATCTAGGGTCCACTTCTTATATTAAAAAGTTTTGCTATATTTCTTTTCTCAATGACTGATGGATAGGTGGTATTCAACTAGATGTTTCCAAGATAGAAACTATGCATTATACGTGGGGCGATATTAAAATATTTGTAAATAATGCTTAGTCAACGAAAGCAAATTTATGAGATTAGTCAAAACAGTGTTTCTGCCATGGTCAAACATATGAAGGACGAAGGGCTGGTCGATTTAAGGCAATCCGAGGATGACCACCGCATATTGCTCGTGCAGCTAACCGACAAGGCCAGAATGCTCAAGGGCGAATATGACTCCGTCAGCGAAGAAGTCTGCTCAATCTACTACCGCGGCTTCTCCGAGGACGAGATTGCCGATTTTGAGAATTGCCTGCAGAGGATCCTGCATAACCTAGAGGAGGCGGAGGACAATCTATGATCATCAAGCAAATACAAGTCAAAAGCGTTTTGACCAAGTCCAACCTTCCCATCGCCGGATACTCGGTCAACCCCTATGTCGGCTGCAGCCACGCCTGCAAATACTGCTACGCCTGCTTCATGAAGCGGTTCACTGGCCACACTGAGCCATGGGGCGAGTTCATCGACGTGAAGATGTGGCCGCCAATCACTCATCCCAATCGCTATGATGGCTCGACTTTCATAGTTGGCTCGGTGACCGACGGGTATATACCGCAGGAGATAAAATACGAAAGGACAAGGGCGTTTCTCGCCCAGATGCAGGGAGCCAAGATACATCTAATAATCACCATCAAGTCCGACCTAGTGACCCGCGACATAGATTTGATAAAGACCTTCCCCGATCCGCTGATATCCTGGTCTATCAATACGCTAGACGAATCCTTCAAAAGCGACATGGAACGTACCCCAAGCATCGAAAGAAGGATTGAGGCGATGAGGAAATGCCATGAAGCCGGCATAAGGACCACCTGCTTCATCTCGCCTATATTCCCAGGCATAACCGATGTCCTAAGCATAATAAATAGAATCAAGGACTGCTGTGACTATATCTGGCTAGAGAACCTTAACCTACGCGGCGGCTTCAAAAAGACGATAATCGACTACATCCATTCCCATCGCCCTGAGCTGGATGAGCTTTATTCGCGCATCTATTCAAAAGGAGACCTGACCTATTGGAAGGAGCTTGATAAGGCGGTCGATGGCTATGCTAAGGAAAACGGGTTCGAGTATGTAATAGACGAGGAGCCATTCCTAAGGAACGCGACCGGCAAGCCTATAATCATCAACTATTTCTATCACTCAACCATCACCCAATCGGCGAAAAAGAATCGTCTTTAACGATATCAAATAAAATATATAGCCTAATAATAAAGCAAAGCATTTTATTATTTGCTATCTAAGCGATCCTTCGAGCTGCAGCAGCCTAAGCTTATTGTATTCCCTTCCGGCATACCCGCCTAAGCCATTGCTAGCCACAACGCGGTGGCAAGGGAGCAATAGCATTATCCTGTTCCTCTTCATTGCCTGCCCGACCGGATGGGGATGGGAGCCGATCCGCCTGGCCAATTCCCCATAGGTTATGGTCGTGCCATATGGGATGCTCATAAGCTCTTCCCATACCCTCAGCTGGAACTCCGTCCCTTTGAGCATCAATCCGATATCCATCTTCGGATTACGTCCGAGGAAGTATTCCTCTAGCCAAGCCTTGGCTTTGTCTATGGCCTTGCTGGTTCCGCCGTACTCTTCATCGTCGAAGTAGACGGCCGTTATGAACCCATCTTCGCTTTCGATGGCAATATTCCCAAAAGGAGAAGAAAACGATCCGCGGCTTTTCCCGCGCTCATCTTCGCCCATTCCTATAGTCAAAGTCATATAACTCAAATCAATATTTTAATCGGTAGACGCACCTTAAACAAATGGCTGTCCTATTTTGCTGATTTGAAAAGCCAATTCAGATAAATGCACAGGTGTTCATTTTACGTTCACCCTTTCCTAATGGAAAGAATTGTAAGCGTCTTTCAAGTGACGAAAAAAATGTTGAGATTATCAATTTCGGGCCTTATTCTAATGAAGTCAAAAGGGCAATAGCCCGAAAGGAAGGACAAAATGGCAGACGTTGTCAACGCAGCCCCCGTCAAGGAAAAGGGAGGCTACACCGGCACCGGCCTTGGATTGCTAGGACACTGCATCCTTTGGTCGCTGCTCACCATCATCACCCTTGGAATCGGATATCCATGGGTCCTATGCGCTCAGATCCGCTACATCTTGGGCAAAACCAAAGTCGATGGACGCACCCTTAGCTTCGACGGCACGGGTGGACAGCTAATCGGCAAATGGATCGTGTGGCTGCTTCTTTGCATCGTCACCCTCGGCATCTACATGTTCTTCTTGCCGAAAAAGGTCATTCAGTGGGTCACTTCCCACATCAGCATCGAGGGCGGCACCGGCAAAGGCAGCTGGGAAGGCGGGGCGTTCATGCTCTTCGTCCACCTGCTCGCCATGGATCTAATCACCGTCTTCACCCTCGGCTTGCTGTTCCCGGTTGGCCTCAACCTGGTCATCACCTATGTCGTCGAGCGCATGGTCATCGGCGGGGAGAAGGTCAGCTTCGGCGGATCCGGCCTCGGCTTGCTCGGGCACTGGATAGTCTGGTGGATACTGTCGATAATCACCCTCGGCATCTACACCTTCTGGGCCATGACCCACATGGTCGATTGGGTTGCCAAAAACGCCCATATCGGTTGACGTTAGGAAAAATGTAAAACCGCCTGTTGCAGGCGGTTTTTCTTGTAGTAAAATTCGAATGTCAATGTATTGTCACAAATGCGGCTTCATAACCAAAGGCGTGGAGGACAAGTGCCCTTATTGCGGCACGCCTTTTTCCAAGCCTGCCCCGCTTGATGAGAAGCGGTTCATGCTCCGCTGGGCCGAGATCTCGACCAGGCAGCTCATCAGCATCATCATCGCCAACCTCTTCGCCCTTATCTGCATAATCGACATCGCCTTGGTCTTCCTGGGGCCGCGCCATAACTACCACCTATCCCCATGGGCCTTCCTTTCGCTTTTCGGGGCCTTGTTCTTGATAAACGAGGCCATCGCGCCGAGGCAAAACAGCAACCGCTTGCTTTTCCTTAAGGCATTCGGCTTTGGCTTGGCCTTCATGCTGATCCTGATGTTCTCCTATCCAAGCTGGGTCAGGATGTCCCCGGAAGGGACGCAGGTGAGTGCCATCGGGGCTGGTGGATACCCGCCGTATTTCCCGCTTTTCGGAATGAGCTCGTATTCGCTTTGCTTCGGATACATCGCCCCGGTTTTCCTGAGCCTGCTTTTCCTCTTCGGCCTCGCCCGCTACATCGCCATAAAGAACTTCAACGTATTCTCGACCTTCTTCTACGTCTTGATCCTATTGGTCTGCTCCGCGGTTTTATTCATCATGACCTTCATCCCCCAATGCGGGCTGTCTATAGACGAGAACAGCTGCATAATCATCTACGTCTGCTTCGCGCTCAACCTGCTTTGCGCAATCAACGCCGGCATATTCTCCTCGCTAAGGATGAAGAGCCGCTTCGCCACCAAGGGGTAGGGCAATGGACATCGGCATCGTATTCGGCGGCGGGTTCGCCCGGGGCGCGGCCCAGCTTGGGTTCCTCAGGGGGATGCTGCCGTTTTTGAACCGCTCCGACATAAAGCTGCTCTCCTGCTCCTCTTCCGGCGCTTTGACTGGCTTGGCGCTAAGCGCCGACCGGCTCGATTATGGCGAGCAGATATACCGCCACACCAACATCACCTCGATATCCAACCTTCGGCTCAATCTTAAGAACAAGCTGGTCGACCAGGTCATTGATTCCTTGATAAAGGGCGGTCGGGTCGACATCCCGCTATATGTGACCGGGACCTGCCTCAACACCCTCTCGACGCATTACTTCTACCTCGATTCCTCCAAACCCAAGGACGAGCTTTACGAGGCGATGAACATCACCTTGACCTTCCCCTTCGTCAATGGGGTATACCGCCGGTACGGGAAGAAGTTCTACCTCGACGGCGGGGCGACCGACAACATCCCGGTCTATCCCTTCCTCATCAAGCACGTCGACCTATTGCTCATACTGCACAACTACCCGCGCTACCTGCCCCCGGCGGAGATCGTCAATTCCGACACGGTGGTCATCGACATCGACGTCGGGACCCGCTGCGGCAACTCGATCAAGACCTATTCCTTCGACCTGAGGAACATCAACCGGATGCTCGATATATCCTATGACTATGGCCGCGAGTTCGGGCAGAAGGTGCTATCCCAGATGACATTATCGAAGATAAAGGAAGCGGGGCAGCGCTGGATTAGGGACGAGATAGAGGAGCGGAAGAAGAGCAACATCTCCATCACCGCCGCCATCTTCTTCAACAAGCTGCAGCAGTCCCGGGGGTTCAAGATATGAGCAAGGCGCTGGTCCTAGCCGGAGGCGGGAGCCTTGGCGCCTATCAGGTCGGCGCGGTGAAGTGCCTGCTGGAGAAAGGCGAGCGGTTCGACATCATCACCGGGACCTCTATTGGCGCGCTAAACGGGGCCTTGCTATGCACCGGCGACTACGAGAAGCTGCGCACCCTCTGGCTCGAGATCACCCCGGACAAGGTCATGAAGGACGGGATGAACTTCAACAAGGACGCCATAACCAGCTTCGACATCGCCGGGTCGCTGTCCTTCCTTTTGTCCTACGTCAAGTCGCGCGGGGCCGACATCACCCCGTTCAAGCAGCTGTGCGCCAAATACATCGACCCCAAGCGGATCAAGGAATCGAAGGTGAGGCTTGGCATCGTCACGGTCTCCTTCCCCGGGCTAAAGGAAACCCGGGTCGAGCTGAACAAGGCCAGGGAGGAGGACATCCTCCCCTTCCTGCACGCCTCAAGCGCCTGCGTGCCGATCTTCCCGATCGAGACCGTCGCTGGCAGCATGTACATCGACGGGTTCTACAAGAACAACGTCCCGATCGACTACGCCATCTCGATGGGGGCCGACGAGATAGTCTGCGTCGACATGAACATGCTCTCGTTCACCCCGCAGCACTCCGAGCTGCTTAGGCTGCCCAACGTCAAGCTCATAACCCCCTCGAAGTCGCTTGGCTCGATAATGGACTTCACCCCCGAGGTCATAATAGCCAACATGAACCAGGGCTACGCCGACGCGAAGAAGGAATACGGCGACTACATCGGCTTCGATTACTCGTTTTTGAGCAAGGACGTCAAGCGGGCCGCCGAGAGCTTCAAGCGGTCCGTCCTCTCCATGGAGGAGGATGACATGCGGAAGGCGGTCAAGTGGCTGATGGACGCCGCCGACGCCAAGGGGCTGCACCGGCCAACCCCGGAGCAATTGCTGCTGCTCCCGCTGGAGCACCTGCTGTCGAAGGCCAAGACCCCGACCGACGAATTGCTTCGCCCCAAGGAGGCGGCCTACTCCGCCATGGCGAAGCTCATCGAGGAGGAGAAAGCCAAGGGGGATGGCATCCTCTACCGGCTGTTCCGCCGCAGCCCGCAGACCACCGTCTTCCGCGGCGAGGACGAATGCGTCTTGATATCGCTTGCTTCCGCATTTAGACTTAGCCCCGAGCTTAAGCTGCTGGAGGGCAAGTGAATATGGATCTGCCAAGATTCGGACTGGGGACTTGGATGATGAAGGACGAGGACGTCCTCTCCGCCATCCCCACCGCCTATAAGCTGGGGTACCGCCTTTTCGACTGCGCCCAGGCCTACGATAACGAGGAGGCACTGGGGAAGGCCATCAAGGGCCTCGATAGGGGAAGCGTCTTCCTATCGACCAAAGTCGCCGCCGAGATAAAGAGCTACGACGAGGCCAAGAAGAGCATCGAGGAGTCGCTTAGGAAGCTAGACACCCCCTACATCGACCTATTGCTTATCCACGCCCCGGCGCCCTGGGCGATTATGTACGACCCCAACCGCGGCGATTTCCACCAGGAGAACCTCGAGGTCTATAAGGCCATGGAAGAGGCGGTGAGGGAGGGAAAGGTCGCCCACATCGGCGTCTCGAACTTCTCGATTGCCGATCTAGAGAACATCCTCGCCCATTGCTCGATCAAGCCCTACGTGAACCAGATCTGCTGCCACGCCCACAACGTCGATAGCGACCTGCTAGAGTTCTGCAAGGGAAAGGGGATCAAGATCGAGGCCTATAGCCCCTTGGGTCATGGGAAGCTGCTAAGCGACGAGGGCCTGCAGAAGATGGCCAAGGAGCACGGCGTTCCCCTCACCACCTTAGCCATGAGCTTCCTCGCCCAGATCGGGACCACCCCGATATGCAAGGCGACCTCGGAAGAGCATCTGCGGGAGAACATCCCCGCCGACCTCGACCTAAGCGCCGACGAGGTGTTCGACTTATTGTATTAGAAAAAGCTAAGGCCATCTTTGCCCCTCCTTCCAAGGAGGGTTTTGAGTTTAAAGATTATATATGGTTTGCTAAAATCTCAATATGTTAGGACTTGGCCGTCGGCAACGCATTTGCAAATTATCCAAATATATAAAAATGATTACTGGATTAAATAATCATTTTGAAGATTTGGATTACGCTTCTCGGCACGAAGTAGCACAATTTATACAGAACTCATCTTGGAAAAACGATATTTTTGTTGGAAGGATGGGATATGATGTGCTCAAAGGAAAGTTTTTCTTTGAGAATTATGATTTTTCTTCACCGCTAGATGTCCAATTTAAGATATCTACTTTCACGGAATTTAACGCTTTTTTAAAATATTTTAAAGGGAACATTTACGAAGATGCGTGTTATTTCGGAATGACAATTCAACCCGCACAAATTAAAAAATGCAAGGCTGATATCCGAAAAATGAATTTTGATTCCTATATTGATTACGATATAGATAGCATAAGTCTTGATTCCATTTTATCGGCTGATAAGTCAAGCCCTTATTACATACCTAAGAAAGCGCAAAGCTGGTATGAAAATTTGCCGCATGACGTTCCAAGCGAAAAAAGGCTACTTGAAATCATTCACTCATATTTCAGCATTGGCAATGTTTTTTCGCCTCTAGGCATGCTTTACGAGAAATATGGTGACGGGTTGGCCATTCCGCTTATTCAGTGTTGCCGTGCTAATAGCTTAGCTAAATGTGGAGAAAAAGGAATTGCATTCGAAGAGCTGGCATACCTGTTTGGAGCGAGATATTCTTCAGAATTATTAAATTTAATCAAAGAGTTGAAGTTATCGGAATATTTGAAAAACAAGTACCGTAGATTTATTAAAGCTATACTATCCAAAGCGGCTGAAGATCGGAATATAGATCTCGATCGTAAAACTGGATTATATAGATTCTTCGGCAGAATAATATGGAAAAACACAAATATTTTCATAAATTTTGACTTTTTCGATTTCGAATGTTTGTCAAAATTTTTAAAATATAATTTGAAAGGTCTAGATCTTTCAAAACTTCCAATTCTTTCTTCGGATATATCAAAATGCGAGACTGATAACTCTACCATCATGCCATTGCTTTCTCTCAAACTAAAACGAAAGGTAGAGAAAGAATACAATGGGGAAAACTTTGTTGTAACTTTGTGCTGGATTAACTCATCGGGGGAAGAAGTATATAGACACCAGTTTAAATTTTCTTATTTCTGTGATTTTGCTCACTTTCTCAAAGGCGATTTGTCAAAAGCAGATTTGGTTTTATGTGACGGTTTGGAAAGGCTTACCGATGTCAAATCCCTAAACTTAGAAGGGGCGGAGATGACAACGAGCTCTTCTATAGCCCTTGGTTTGTCGTTTGAACCAAGCGAGGTTTTGGAAGAAAGCCTTAATCGTAGCAAAGACTCAGAGGAAAACGAGAAATTGCCAAATAATATAGTTCACGAAGAATTACCTCCTTCCGAAAAATTTGATTATTCAAACGAAGAAATATGCGTTGGATATATCAGCGATATACATATTACAAATAAGTTTTTTGACAAGAAATGCAAAAGCATTGGAGATAAGACGAGAGTCGCTTACGAGACTGCATCATCTCTTTCTTCAAGTTCTAGCTATGACATTAATCTTATTGCTGGAGACATTGCCGCCCCATTCGATGATTTCAAAATATTCTTAAAGGCATTGGGAAAATATAAGTGCAAAGGAAAAACTTTCCTTGTTTTAGGCAATCATGAATTGCTTATGTCCAAGCCTATAGTTTCAATTTCTCAATCTATCGAAAAACATCGAGCGGAGGCAGAAAAAAACGGTATTTATCTTGTTGAGAATGAACTTTATTACATTTCTGAAAATGGATTAATTCAAAATATTCCAACCACGAAACTGATTTCTCTTAGCACGGAAGAATTGCGCGGCATGACAAGGGGTTCAAAGCTTGTCATATTTGGAGGATATGGATCTTTGTTTGGGAATAATGATCATTCTAACGCAATTCAAGCTTTTCATGATTTGTACAAAAAAGTCGCCATTGCAGAGAGAGGTAGAAACCTTGTTGTCGTTACGCATATTCCAACTTTCGATTTTATCGAGAAGAAAGATATGGATCCTGGAGTTGTCTATGTACACGGCCACGATCATCGCCAGTTTTATTTTGATAATGGGCAATCTAGAGTAATTGCCGACAATCAAGTTGGATACGGGCCACGCAAAGTACAATTTAAGTACTTCTATTTAAACAAGAAATCTAATTGGTTTGATACATATTCTGACGGAATATACGAGATAAGTCGGGAGGACTATCTGACTTTTTGCCAAGGAATGTCCATATCTATGGATTTCTTTCAGGATTATCAAAAACTATACTTGATAAAGCGGTCTGGCGTTCACCTTTTCATGATGACGAACCAAAAAGGCGAACTGAGATTACTTAACGGTGGGGCGATTCGCAATGTGCCAAGCCATCCTCTGACATATTTTTTTGATAAACTTGAAATAATTCAAAGGAGCATATCTCTTTATTTTGGGCCATATTTTGAAAAGCAAAAGAAAATATCTGAATGGGTAAAATCGTTTGGCGGATACGGAACGATTCACGGTTGCATAATAGATATCGATTTCTTCAATCATCTTTACTTCAACCCATTTGACGGAAAACTTATCCCTTATCATGCCGTCTCAGTTGTTGATAAAGAAGTTTATCCTTCTATTAGAAGTCTTATCGCCGAAGAATGCCCCCCTTTATTAGATCGCTTTTTGCGCTCAAACGTGATTAACGAGTTTTATTCAATGACTTTTCCGGCTAAGCGAAATCAAAAATCGCAATTAGTAAGAAAGAGCACTTTCGTTTCGGATACCTATATGTATAACGTTTCTAATGTTGTAAGAAACTTTCAATATGCAAACGACATCAAGGTTATCCGCTTCTGGGACGACAAATTAGTGGAGAAATCAAGCAAAGATAACGGATTGAGACTATTTGAAAAATCCTTTTCAGAAATAGGCGTTATAAAAAAGTGATTTTATTCCCATTTGGCGGCTTCCCAAAGCAATAGGCAGGCCGCGGTGGCGCAGGGAGAATACTTTTTCCTAAGCTTCCCCGCCCTGGCCTCGGATATGGTCTTGAAGCCATATAGCTTCCTCAGGCCAATCCTTATCCCGGCGTCCTTGATGGTGAAGACATCCTTCCTTCCCAAGGCGAATATGAGCACCATGTCGGCGGTCCAGCTGCCGATCCCCTTGATGGCGACGAGCTTCTGCCTAGCCGCCTCGTCGTCTAGAAGCGGAAGGTCGCGGAAATAGCCTTGGTTGAACCTATCGGCGACATCCAGCAGGCAATTCGCCTTGGCCTCGCTTAGCCCGGCGAACCGGAGCGTCGCCTTGCCCAATGCAAGGACGTTGTCGGCTGATAGCAGCCCATCGCCCAGCCTCGCCCTTATGGAGGCGAAGGCGGCGTTGGATATCTGCTGCGCGACTATCTGCAGTGCGATCCCCTCGAACAAGGTCCTTCCGATCTCGCGGTCGATCGGCCCGATGATCCGGCAGGCCCGCTTCATGTCCGGGTCGACCGATGATAGGTATCGCCTTTCCTGCTCGCTGACGGTGATGTGCATTGATAAAGTCTAGCACCTTAATCCTTCCTTGCCCATCAATCCCACAAGGGATTGCCAAGCGGGCTTGAATAAGAACGGTCTGCGGGCTACAATCCGGCCGATATGTCAGTCTTGCTGCTCGCGGTCATATATCTGGTGTTCATCTCGCTGGGCCTGCCCGATTCCTTGATCGGCTCAAGCTGGCCGGTCATATCCGCCGAGCTGCAGGTCGACGAGGGCATGCAGGGGGCGGTGACCATCATCGTCTCGGCTGGGACGATAATAAGCTCCTTCGCCACCGGATGGCTAAATAGGAAGCTCAAGCCATATGGGACGGTCGTGGTCTCTATATTGCTGACCGTCACCGGCCTATTGGGCTTTTTCTTCTCCAAGGAGTTCTACCACCTTTGCCTGGCCGCCGTGCCGCTTGGGCTCGGGGCCGGGGCGATAGACGCGACGCTCAACAACTACGTCGCGAACAACTACAAGGCAATCCAGCTGAATTTCCTGCACGCTTTCTGGGGGCTAGGGGCCGCGGTGTCGCCGCTTATCATCTCCGAGTTCCTCACCAATGGGATGGGGTGGCGATATGGGGCTTTGACCCTTGGGGCCATCCAGGGCGTCATATTCCTTATCGCCCTTTCTATCATCCCCATATGGCGCAAGGTCGATTCCAAGCGCGACGAGCTAGAACAAGAGGAGGCATCCGCCAAGCTGGGCTTCTTCAAGACCTTCCGCATCAACGGCGTCGCCCTCGCGGTCATCGGCTTCTTCTGCTACATCGCGGTTGAGCAGACCTCGCTAAACTGGTTCTCCTCCTACGCGGTCTTCGGCTTCGCGGTAGAGGAGAACGTCGCCAGCCGCTGGGCCAGCTACTTCTTCATCGCCATCACCGCCGGCAGGATGCTCTCCGGCATCTTGTCGCTGAAGATCAAGGACCACAACCTGATGAGGATAGGCGAGGGCATAATCGCCGCCGGGATACTGCTATTGGCCTTAGGCGGGGCCAATCCGTATTTGCTGCCGGTCGGGATATCGCTGGTGGGGCTAGGCTGCGCCCCGGTATACCCATCGATCATCCATTCCACGCCCACGAGGTTCACCCCCTCATTCAGCGCCTCGGTGATGGCGGTGCAGATCGGCTGCGCCTATCTATCCAACGTCTCGGCCTCGCCGCTATTCGGGGTGATAGGGCAATACGCCGGGTTCGTCTATTACCCGTATTACCTATTGGCCTTCCTGGTCGTGCTGACTTTATGCAACGAGGCGGTGCGCTATAAGCAGCGGCGCGGGGTGTGCGGGACGATAAAAGGCATATCCTGATTGTCGCTAGCGATTTCACTTCTGTTATTAACCATTTGCATTTTCTTAATTTGCATTGTATTTTCTAATTGTGAAAAAATCACAAATAGCAATCGCTAAGGAGAAACGATAATGCTAATTAGGTTCGCTGTTGAGAATTTTGCCTCATTCAAGGACATGACGGAATTCAATATGATGGCCAGCAAGATAGTCCGCCATTCAGACCACGTCGTCTCGTGCAACGGGAAAAGGGTTCTCAAAAGCGCTGTTTTGTTTGGGCCCAACGCCAGCGGCAAATCCAATTTCGTCAAGGCGATTTTCGTTGCTAGTCAGTTAGTGTTATATGGCTTGGATAGGATAAGCGTTTTCAAAAAGTATTTTCGCCTAGACGACGCTTGCAAAGATAAGCCCGGCGTTTTTCAGTTCGATATATTCGCCAACGGACATTTCTATTCCTATGGCTTTGCCATTTCGTACCAATCGCAATCGATTGTCGAGGAATGGCTATACAACATCGACAAACAGGATGATGAGAAGTGCATCTTCCTGCGCAGCTATCCGGCCCCGTGGGTCTGCCGCATCCGCTCCGACCTCTCTTTTTCCAGCCCTAAAGAGAAAATGAGATTCCAACTTTACAAAGAAGACTTCTTATCCAACAAGATGGAGCAGAGATTCTTCTTAAGCGACATCGCCTTCAGGGCGCCTTCAGATAACCATTCCTATCAAGCATTCGCCGATGTCTTCGGATGGTTTACGCGTCTTTACGTGCTGTTCCCCAACGTCAAATACGTGGGCATCGAGGAGCTTTTGGAGAATCGCGACAATAAGACAAAGGTCGAGAACCTCCTATCGTATTTCGATACTGGGATAAAATCCTTATCTAGAAAACCGGTCGATTTCGGCAAAATCGCCTCAAAATTAGGGAAATCTATAGACCATATACTCTCCGCGTTAAATGGGAGGAAGTCGTATTTATGCCAACTTGACTCCTCTTTGTATGAATTCGTTAAAGAAGGCGGCCAGATAAATGCCTATGTGATCATGACGAACCACGGGAACTCATCAGATCTTTTTGAGTTCGGCGATGAATCAGACGGAACCAAAAGGCTGTTCTCGTTGATACCAATTTTTAGGGATGCTACAGAAGAATCGGTCATTGTCATAGACGAATTGGACCGTAGCCTCCACACCGAGGCCACGAAGGAATTCATAGATCGGTTTTTCGAAATATCAAAAGGCGTCAAATCGCAGCTGATCGCCACTACGCACGACACGAATCTGCTGGATTTGGATTTCCTAAGGCAGGATGAAATATGGTTCATCAATAGGAAAAAGGATTGCAGCAGCGAACTCTATTCCCTTAACGCCTTCAATGAGCGCTTCGACAAGAAGATTGAGAAGGAATACCTGCTCGGCAGATACGGGGCGGTCCCTAACTTTAAACCAAAATTCCTTTCCGATGAAAAGGCGGACACTAACTGACCTATGGCCGTGAAAAGCAAGTTTCGTCTTACATCATCGGCATTCGAAAGAAAAGACGAGTCGGAAAAACGGCAGCTTAAGAAGCTTGTTTTCCTTTCGGTTGAAGGAAGCCAAACCGAGGTGGATTACTTCAACTCGTTAAATGGCTGCTTGGATAATAGCGTCATCAAAATCGAGACGCTCAGGCATCGACGAGGCGATGGATATAGCGATCCAGAGCACGTCATCGAACTTTTGGAAGAAGCGGTTGATGCTAGAAAGAATGGGCCGTTTCCGGTTGATGAATCTGTCGCCTGGATTTTGAATAAATATGGTTATGAATTCATAGATTCTTATTTGAAGAAGCCTAGTAGCGTCGATCCAACAAAAGCAAAAGAGCTCAAAGCGGACTTGCTTCAGGCCGGAATAGATCTTGATTACCGCAAGTACTTGTCGGATTTGAAATCAGAAGGCACATATTTCTGCGTGGTCCTCGACCGTGATGAGAAATCTAGGCCCAAACAGCTCCTTTCAGGATGCGTGGAAAGGTGCGAAGGCGAAGGGCACCGCGTGTTTTTGTCGAATCCCTGCTTCGAGTTTTTCCTCCTGCTTCATGTCTGCGATGTCAAAAGTGCTTATAACGAGCAGGAGATGGAGGGCTTCAAAGCGAATAGACGCGTATCCGATAAGCATACGGCGGTGAGCAAAGCTTTGTCTGAGGCAGCTCACCACGCGAAGAGGATATCCAGCGCCAAGTTCATGGAACTATACTATCCAAACATCAAGAAAGGCGCGGAGCGGGCCAAAGGCTTCGCCACGACTTTCCCCGACCTTTACGATAATTTGGGCACCAATCTATTTGAACTATTTTCAATACTAGGAATCATTTAATGAAATACAACTAGTAATTAAAACTAGATGGCTTGACATTTCATACTAGGTAGGTATGATTTTGGCATGGGAAAACACAAGCTGAACCTACCCCCATACCGCCTAAGCCAGGAACTGTGGAACGCCATAAGCCATGGACTGGGCGCCGTACTCGCCCTCATCGGCGGCGGTTTCCTTATCGACAAAGCCTGCCGAACCAGCGATTGGGTCGGCATAATGTCGGCCTGCATCTACGTCGTCGGCGTCTTCCTGATGTTTTTGATGAGCTGCCTTTACCATAGCCTCGCCAAAAACAGGGGCAAGAAGGTGCTCCGGGTCCTCGACCACGACTTCGTCTTCCTCCCCATCATGGGGACCTATACCCCATATTGCCTGGTTGGGCTTCACTCCGTGCCTGGGCAAAGCTTCCCCTGGGGGTATGTGATACTAGCCATCGTCTATGCCGGCTGCATAACCGGGATAGCGCTCAATTCGGTTAGCCTAAAGAAGTTCAACACGGTCGTGGTGGCCCTCTACGTGATACTTGGCTCGACCATCGTCTTGGCCTTCTATCCTTTGATACTCGCCCTAAAATGGGAGGCGGTGGTGCTGCTCGCCTCCGGCGGCGTCGCCTATTGGATCGGCGCGGTGCTCTATGGGCTAGGCGGCAAAAAGAACCTCTGGTTCCACACGGTGTTCCATTTCTTCGTGCTGGCCGGGGCGATACTGATGTTCTGCAGCCTTTACTTCTACGTCTACTGAAGGTCGATGTCGAGGATAATCGGGCAGTGGTCGGAGCAATCGAACTCGCGGGCCATCGATGACGATTTGATCTTGCCTTTGATCGAATCCGACACTATGAAGCAGTCGATGCGCCAGCCGGCGTCGTTTTCCTTGGCGTGGAAGCGGTAGCTCCACCAGGAGTAGGCGACCTTGTCCGGGTATAGGTAGCGGAAGGCGTCGACGAAGGGTCCGGAGAGCAGCTCGCTCATCTTGTTCCGCTCCTCGATGGTGAAGCCGGCGTTACGGATGTTGGCCTTGGGGTTCTTGATGTCGATCTCCTCGTGGGCGACGTTGAGGTCCCCGCAGTAAACAAGCGGCTTTGCGGCGCTCAGCTTATTTAGGTAAGCCCTCATGGCATCCTCGAAATCCATCCGGAAGGATAGGCGCTTTAGCCCCTCCCCGGAGTTCGGCACATAGGCCCCGACTAGGTAAAAAGAAGGATATTCAAGCGTTATTATCCTTCCCTCGTCGTCGTATTCGCCGTTCTCTAACCCATAACGGACCGAGACCGGCTCTTCCCTAGCGAAGACCGCGGTCCCCGAATACCCCTTCCTGACCTTGGAATGGGTGGAGTAGCAATGGTATCCCGGCAGGCTAAGCGGCATCGAGTCGTCGCTTAGCTTGGTCTCCTGGATGAACAAGACGTCTGGGTAGAGCGAAAGGACCTTCTCTTCGAGCCCCTTCTTTATCGCGGCCCTGATGCCGTTGACGTTATACGAAACGATCCTCATATCGATAGCCTCTTGTCCAGCGCTTCCTTAAGCTCGGCGTCGATCACTATCAGGTCGATGCGCTTGGCCGTCTTCTCGGTCAGGATGTAGCTGCGGTATATGGCGTAGCCGTTCTGCCTTATCGACTTCGCGATGCTTCCATAGGCGATGGAAAGCTTCGTCGAGCTGGTCTGGTTCTTGCCCTTCGCTATGGCCTCGACGGTGACGTGGTCCTCATAAAGCGAATAGACGATCTTCTGCTTTGAGTAGGTGTAGGGCGCGAGAAAGAGTATCGCCAAGAAGAACACCAGCGATATCCCGAGCAGAATGGAGAGGAGCGCCACGACCGGGATCTCACCATAGTAGCAGCTGACGGCGAAGCCAACGATGGCCAAGGCCAAGACGATCATGTTCTGGATGAGCAGGTTGGAATTGGAGTAGAAGTGGGCCGTAAACATCTTCGAGTAGGGGAGGCTCCCGTCTTCCTTGGATAGTATCGGCTCGCCGCCTTCCTCAATGGGCGCGGCGGACAGCTTGCTGGCCTTCCTTGCGATCACGTACTGGGGGATCGAGGACAGGCACATGATGAGCCCGATGGCGAGGACTATGATGAAGCAGATCTCGATGCCGGTCAGCAAGGGCAAGTTGATGTCCTGCCCGGGATCGCCCATGGCGGCGATCAAGAAGACGGCGATCCAAGGGGCCGCGACCCCCAGGGCGCCGAGGATTGAGACGACTAAAGAAACGACGAATACCGCTTTGGCTCTTTTCATTTTGCGTTCATTAAGCTCCTTATCGATCTGATGAGCGGCCGGCTAAGCAGGAAGCAGATGACCGCGGTGGCCAGCCCGAAGGCAACCCGGATGAGCGTCTCCACGACGGCGAAGGCGAATGGGTAGCCGTAGATCAGCGAATCGAGGTAGAGGGCGAGGGTGTTGAGCCCGGTGACCAATAAGCTGGCGGATATGATGGACAATAGGAAGGCCACCCAGTGGTCCTCCAGCGCCTCGCCTTTCCTGGAGTAGCCTAAGCTTACCAGCCCGATCAGCAATGGCCGGAACAGCGGCGCCGCCATCCAGATGGCGGTGGTGGGCGTGAACCCATATAGGGCCACCTGCACCAGGAACTCGCCTAAGGCCGCCACGCAGACCCCCTCTATCGGGCCGAAGAGCACCGCGGAGAGGATTATCGGCAGCGGGGCCAGCGTGATGGTGTAGTTCCCCATCCGCACGCAGAAAAACGACAAAGCCACGTAAGCGGCCGTCAAGAAGCTCGACGCGGTTAGCCGCTTGAGGGCGTTCCCGCCCCCCAATCTTATTATCTTGTTTCCCTTGGTCATATACCTCGGGGAGATTGTACCCCAAATCGGGCAAATAGCCATCGGCTATGCTCGAAGAAAAAGAAAAGGCCCCCAAAGGGGCCTTGACTTTGCGTTTTGGATCAGAACGCCCGGTTGATCTCGATCGGGCTGACCATCAGCTCAACGAAATGGGGCTGCTCGTAGGATTGTCCGCTCTCCGAATCGTATCCGTCGTCGAAGATGGCGCCTTCCGCGGCGAGCTCCTCTAGCTTGGCAGTGTATTCCTTGTCCATGTCACTACCTCCTCTTGCTTTCTACTTCGCTCCTCTCTTGGAGCAGCATTAATATATGGCAAAAGGAAAGCGATTGTTTATGTAACCGATTTCAGTATGCGCTTTCAGAAAACGCTTTCATAAAAACATACGATAAACACGTAACTTTTTTGGCGAAAATGCGCTTCGTTTTGCACTTGTTTTCCCTTGGCGGTTGAAAATATTTTCAGCGCTTCGCCCTTTTCCGACTGAAAAAATGGCCTTAGGCAATATATACTAAGCCTATGAAAGACGGCAGATTGGTTTTGGCCTTGGTGGCCCACGACAACAAGAAGAGCCAAATGGCGATTTGGGCTTCCGCCCACAAGGATAGGCTTTCGCTTTTCCGCCTTGTTGGGACCGGCCATACCGCCAAGCTCGTGCAGCAGGCGACCTCGCTTCCGGTGGAGGGGTATCTCTCCGGACCGATGGGCGGCGACCAGCAGATCGGCGCGGCCATCGCCGAGGGGCTCATCGATGCGGTGTTCTTCTTCTGGGACCCGCTTTCCAGCCAGCCCCATGACCCCGACGTCAAGGCGCTGATGCGGATCGCCGCGGTATACGACATACCGTTCGCCACCAACGAGGCGACCTCGACCGCCGTCCTCTCTTATCTAGCCACCCACAAATTGGAAAGGAAGGAATGAAATGTACCAGCCAAAGATGGAACTGACCCCCGAGCAACTCTCCATATTGGAAGGCGCCCAGGGCGAGACCAGGGCCAAGATGATGGAATGCGTGGTCCGCTATGGCGATATCTTCAACGCCAAGCGGCTATTGCCCCTCACCTACAACACCGGCCATCTGGTCACTAGCTTCGGCATCTCGATGCTCACCCCGATCTACCCTTTGATGGAGGAGCTCATCGAGGCGGGCTGCAAAGCCGAGGGCGGATTCACCGCCGACCCGCGCCCGATGGAGTTCGATAACTGCTCCGCCAACCCGCTCGAGAAGCTCGTCTTCAAGAAGATAATCTACGGCCGTCAGGAAGAATACGAGGGAATGCTCAAGAAGGTCGGATTGCTATCCGACGACTCCTTCTCCTGCACCTGCTACCTGCCCGAGGTCGGCAACGCCCCCAAGGAGGGGGACGTCATCGCCTGGGCGGAATCAAGCGCCGTCGTCTACGCCAACTCGGTCCTCGGCGCGAAGTGCAACCGCAACTCCGGCGTGCTTGAGCTATTCATGACCATCCTCGGGGTCGCCCCCGAGTTCGGCTTCCTCACCGATGAGGGCAGGAAGGCCGACTACCGGGTAATCATCAGGACCAGCAAGGCCCCCGAGGCCCAGATACTCGGCTCGGCCATCGGCATGAAGGTCATGGAGAAGGTCCCCTACATCATCGGGCTCGACAAGTTCCTCAAGCAGCTGCCAGACGACGACACCGTCGCCTACTTGAAGGACATGGGCGCCGCCAGCGCCTCCAACGGGGCGGTGGGGCTATACCACGTGGATGGCATCACCCCCGAGGCGAAGAGATTGGGCGCCAAGCTCATCAAGGACAACGCAATCGAATACGTCATCGACGACGCCGAGATCGAAAGGGTCTACAAGTCCTACCCCATCATGTGGAAGCATAAGGACAAGGCCCCGCAGCGCGCCTTCATCGGCTGCCCGCACCTGAGCTACAAGCAGCTCCTCGACTGGACGGACAAGCTCGAGGCGGGATTGAAGGACACCGGCAGGAAGAAGCTAACCTGCTACACCGTCTTGACCGCCGCCCCCGCGGTCGTCAAGAAGTTCAAGGCCACCCCGGATTACGATAGGCTAATGGCCACCGGGGCGCACCTAGCGAGCATCTGCCCGCTGATGTACGCCGATAACCCGCTGTGCGGGATGAAGCGGCTCATCACCAACTCCAACAAGCTGCGCACCTACACGTTCGCGCGCTACGCCAAGGACGAGGAGCTGCTAAGCATCCTCGTCGGGAAGGAGAGGATAAAGTGAGGAAGTTCAAAGGACGGGTCATCGCCCCCGGGAAATGGAAAGGCGAAGCGGCCGTGAGCAAAGGCGGGTTCAACACCCTCGCCTCCTTCCAGAAGAGCGCGCTCAACAGCCGCTGCAAGAAGGTCATCGTCTCCGACCAGAACAACCCCGACCTGTTCGGGAAGAACATCACCGGGAAGGCGCTTTGCCTGCCTATGACCATCGGCTCGACCACCGGCGGCATGGTCATCCAGACCGTCGCGAGCCGGCTCATCGCCCCGGCGGCCTTCCTCTTCTCCAAGCCGATCGACCCCCTGGCGGCCTCGGGCATCGTGCTGGCCACCACCTGGAACAAGGTCCCCCTGATCGCCATCGACTGCCTCGGCGATGAGTTCCTGCAAACCGTCACCACCGGCGATACCATCGAGATCGATGAAGACGGCACGGTCACGGTCAGCTGATATCATTCTAGGTATATAAGAAAACGGGTTTGCCTTCCGACAAGCCCGTTTTTCTTTTTAACCCGATCAATTGGATGAGTAGTTGAGGGCGCTGACGACCCCCTCGGGGAGCAGCACATTGCTGCCGAACATACCGCCTTTGGCCAGCCCGATCATCGAGCCGGATAGGAAGCCGAGCGTCCTCTCGTCGGAAACGCCTTTGCAGGCGACCTGAACCTTCTCCTGCTGCATCCTCGAGGCGAAGCGGAGCAATGCCAATGAGGTCGAGTCGTTGTCCATCGCGTCGCGGCAGAGTCCCTCGGTCACCTCGACCAGGTCGGCGGAGGAGAAGTCGAAGTCCGATCCGAGGTGCTCCTCCCGCACGTCGGACAGGGCGATCTTGACCCCGAGCTTGGATAGCCTCTCCATGCCGGATTTGGCGGTGGGGGACTCGATGGTGGTCCCGGCGTCGACCAAGATGCCGACCTTATCCTTGACCTCGGGGTATGATGGCAAGGTGGCGGTGAGGAAGTCATATAGGGCGTCGCTGGACACCAATTCCGAGCGGATGCGGAAATAGACGCGGGCGACGCTGGCCTTGCGCAGCTCGTTGCGGATGCCGGATAGGAAGCTCAGGGTGCCGCGCATCGCGCTTTGCCCATAGGCGACCAAGGCCTTCTGGTCGGACTGGAATATCGACACGAACTCCCCGCTGGATATCGGCTTGCCGTTCTCCTCGAGAATCGGGAAGGCCTCGAAGGCGGCGATTCGCTTGGTCGAGGCCTCGTAGATCGGCGAGAAGGCGAACTTGGCCTTGTCCCGGGCGGCCATGGTGGCGGCAAGGGAGAGGAAGTTGTCCTTCCGGCTGGCCTTGCGGAGGTTGTTGCGGCCCACCTCGGCGAGCAATCCCTCGCCAAGCTTCTGCGAGCGGCTGAGCTCGGTGCGGATAAGCGAGACCATCTCCTCGACCGAGCCGACCTCGGCGGGGTAATAGATGGCGCAGTAACTATAACGCGGGGAGAACTGCTCGCCCTCGACGTCGATGGCGGCGTTTAGGGAAAGGGCGATCTCCTCGACCGCGGCGTAGAGCTCGGTGCGTTTGTACATGCTCGATAGCTTGATGGCGATGGTGTGGTCGTCGTAGCGGTAGCACTCGGAGATGTAGGGCGTCGACTCGAGGTTCTCCAGGATCGCGTATAGCAAGGTCGAGTATGTCTGCAGCGGATGGGATGAGAGCACCTTCTGGGCGTTGATGAGGCGGAAGGCCAATATGAATCCATCGCCGTCGACCAGCTCGCGGGAGAGGGCGCTTTTGAAGGAGGCGAGGTTCGGGATGAGCAGGTTCTTGTCCAGGCTCGACTTTGATAGGGGCGAGTCGCCGGCCTTCCCGGTCGGCTCGATTATGAGCACCGAGCCCGAGCTTGACCCCGATTTGCCGCGGGTGACCACCGAGACGAGCGACGGCTTGGCCGATATCTTCTTGATGGTGGCGCTGATGGCTCCCTGCCTAAGCGGGCACATCGGGCAGGGCGAGTCGGAGTCGAAGAGGGCCTTGTGGCACTTCATCTTCCGCGGGTCGAATCCGAGCTTCTTCTGCAGGTTGGATGTGCATTCGGAAATCAGGTAGTCCTCGTCTATGGCGTATATGTACTTGCCAGCCCGGCGCGATAAGGCGTCGAGCAACGACTTCTTCTCCTCGTCCTTCTGCAGCCTCTTCGAGGATATGATCGCGGTGGCGAAAAGGGAATAGAGGTCGTGGAGCTTGCTGGCCTCGTCGAGGCCGAACGCCTTCCCGGGGTCTTTGGACAGCATGTAAAGCAGGCCGAACTTCTCCCCGGACCATTCCACCGGGGCGAGCACGGCCGATCCGGCGCGCAGCGAGTCGAGGAAATCGGCGACCGCCTTGTCGGCGTAGGGCAACGAGTTGACCAGCAGGGGGAAATCCTCCTTTGCCCGGTCGTAAAGCGGATCGATGAACCGCTCGGGCATGAAGTCGCCCAGCGCCTTGGGGGAGCATACCTCGTCCTCGCCTTCCGCCACCTCGAATAGCAATTCGTAGCCCTGCTTCAGATGGTCGTAGCGGAGGAATCCCCCGCGGGAGAACCCCTCGGTCTTAAGGAAATAAGACAGCGAGTCCCTTAGTGTCTGGCGGCGCTGCTTCTCGTCCTTCGCGGTGTAGGTGGCGGAGAAGAGCTTCTCGAAGTTGGTGAGGGCGATGACCTGCCTCGCCAGGCGGTTGCTCTTGTTGGAGGGGTAGTAGATCTTGCCGTCCCCTTTGTCGATCTCGACGTCCTTGCCCTTGTCGAGGGCCTTCTTGGCCGAGTCGATGAGCATCACGGCCGGGATGAAGGGGAAGATGGCCCCGCCGACCCTGGCGCCGAAGACGTTGCCCTCGCCTTGGCTTTGGTCCTTGTCTTGGTGGGCGAAGTTCGCGACCAAAGTCGCGCACCGCTTATAAAGCTCGACGAAGGAGGAGCAGTCGTAGACGTAGGCGAAATAGCCGTCATCCCCATAAGGGGATAGCAGCGCGTCGGGGAACTCGGAGAGTATCTCCACCCGGAGCTTCTGGAACCCGATGTCGTCGATCTTGCCCTTGCCGGTCGCCTTGATGGCCAGCAGAGCCTGGCGGTAGCTCGGGTTGCGCCTTATCTCCTCAAGCAGCGTGGACGGGAAAGAGGTCTCCTCCTCGATGAACCCCAGCCCTTTGTAGTGGGGCGCGTCCTCGGCCTTCTCGACCGCCCGCAGGCTGGAAAGCGAGTAGTTGAACTCGTCCTGGAACCGGTCGAGGTCGTCGTAGCCCGTCAGCGGCTCGCCATAGCTGACTATGCCCTTGGAAAGGTCGTCGAGCTGCCCGATGAGGGATTGCCTCATCCGGCGGCCGACCTTGGCGCGGCGGTAGGCGAGGTAGCCGAACACGGCCGAGCTTATGGCGCAGGCGAAGCAGAAAAAGACGGAGATGTAGGAAAGCACGTCGTGCATCCCAAGGCTCAATAGCACGATGGCCAGGATGAGGTAACAGGCGATGCAGGCGCCGAGCATGCTGGCCGAGAGTATGAGCGCGGCCCGCTTTGCGGAGTTCTTCTTCATGGTTATCTATTCCCCCTTAGAGTCAGTTCCTCGATGGAAAACGGCAGCCCCTGGTAGGGCGTCGATAGGCTTGATGACGGGTCGAATTCCCAATAATCGGCCCCAGACGACGGATCGGATTCGTCGAGGGGCGACATATGGGTCTCCGGGAAGTCGGAGAACTCGACTTGGATTAGGACCAGGCAAGCCGAAGTGGACATCGCGGTCTCCTCGACCACCTGCCGGGTTATCGCCGAGGTGTCGTCATCGTCGCGGTTCTGGAAGTAGTCGAACCTGTCCTCCACCAGCCGACCGGTAACCTGGCCCAGGGTCGGGTCGCCGCTGCCCATGTCGGTGGTGATGAAGGCGTTGGCGGCTTCCGAGTTGGCGTCGCTAAGCTGGAGAACCCCGTCGTCCGCGGTGTATTCCGAATCGGAAAGCTGCAGCGTCTTGGTGTAGACGTCGATGGCCGAGGCCAGCACGATCTGCTGCCCGTGGTTGAGACCCTCGCTGCCGTCATCCTCTATGTTGTAGAGCACCGCTTTGCCAGTCCCTTCACTGGCCTCGCCATAGCAAGAGGCGGTGAGGCTAAGCGAGAATGAATTGAAGTCCTCGCCCTTCTCGAAGAAAAGCGCGAAGAGGTAGCAGGACTTCGGGAAGAGGTTCTCCAGGCGGTATTCCGATCCGGTTATTTCGCTGAATTGGCTGGAGAAGGAAACGCCTGATCCTATGGTCGCCGCTTGGTCGGCCTCGCCGATCGCGGATAGGTAGGCGTAGTCGGTGTAGCCGCTTGGGGAGTTGCCGTTATAGGCATATAGCCTGAAGGTATCCGGGAACTCCGGGGCCTTCACCTTGATCTCGTTGACGCCTAGCTCGGCCCGCCTCGAGGCGGTGAACCAGGCGTAGGTGGCCACGCCCAAAGATCCCAAGCAGAGCAATGGGGCGACCGACATGGCGAGCAGTTTTGTCAATAGCTTGCCCTTCCTCATGCGTTGCCCCCTTCTAGAAAGCTTCCTGGGTTGAGCTCGGCCACCGGCAGCTCGTTATTCCCTTCCCGGAACGGGCTGGAGGAGTAGCTGATGTTGAGCTTGAAGTTGAGCGAAAGCTCGAATTTGACGCTAGATGTTCCCTGGCCGGTGGACTCCGTATCAGATGTTGCTTGGTCTAAGGACTGCATGGTGTCCATAAGCATATCAAGGAACGGCAACGGGTCGATCGTTATCTCGAGCAAGGTCGCGCAGGAATAGTAGAGTTCGCCGTTCTGCGATAGGTTGAGCGGATTGACGTGCAGCTGTCCCGAATAGACGTCGGCAGTAGAGGAAAGCGAGGTCCAGACGCTGGAGTCGGGATTTGCGCCGTTTTCTGTCCTATCCTCGAGCATTTGTCTGATCGATTCGCTGGTTGGGGCGGATTCGTCGTTGCGGTAGGTGAAGCTGCGAAGATACGCGCCAAATGTCGACGCATCCCCGGATTTTGACCATTCTATAGAGGTATTCTTGACAACTGGCTCGACGTCGACTTTCACGTAGCCTCCGACATTGTCCTGGCGGTACTCCAATTCGACGTAGGCCCGAGGCAGCTTCTCGCGGTTTAGGCTCACCTCGTTTGCGTATAGAGGCAGATAGTCGTAGGCATCCCGGACCTGATTGAACGAGACGGATAGGGAACTCGAGCTGATGGTGGGGCCGGTAGCCTGCTCCTCGGCGGTGACGTTTCCGGCTTTGTCGATGGAGATGCTGTTCTTCGCGCTGAAACCGCCGTTCTCATCGGCGTTCATCGAGTAGGCCTTGGCGGTGACCATGACCGAGCTGACGCCTGAGGTCAGGTTGATTGTCTTGCCGCCATTGGCCCCGAAGCTGGTCAAAAACCAGGCGTAGGTGGCCACCGAGATGGACAAGGTGGCCAGCAGGCTGACCGCAGCGGTCAATATCAATGTCTTCTTGCTTCCCATCGATGTTTACCCCTGCGTCAAGGTGGCGTCGGTGTAGCCCGTTCCGCCAGAATTGGTCAAACCATAGCCAGCATTCGTGTTACTGGAGTTGCCAAATATCGTGCCATTTGCATTCCGGTAGAAAGAGAAAGAAACAGCTTCGTTCCCCTGACTTCCGTCTATGTCGAATGCAACCAATACGTTGCTCGAACTTGGCCAGTAAGAATAGGCATTAGCTTCAAAAATCGGGAGATCTCGCGAATTAATATAATCGACATCATAAATGATGTCTTCGGTGTTTCCTTGCCTGTTTGTAAAGGTCATTTGGAAATCCTTGATATAAAGTTTGGTGCCGTTTTCTACAGTAAAATAAGAATTAAAATAGCCTCGTTCGTGATCTCGGTACCTTTGAGACAAATTCGGCAAGCCAAGGAATGTATCGTCCCCGTTTCTTTGGAAAGTTTGATATCCATAAGTGGCCAGTCCAACATCTATTAGGGAAGCGGCATATAAATAATTCCCTATGTCTTCATTTCCATTAGATCCGAATTTATTGCTTTCGTAAGTTAAAAAATGAGAATCGCCAACTAAATTTTCTTCTTCATATATGTCAGCATAGTATCGCATCGTAGAATCGTTTATGCTGTCCGGATTTTGGTTTGAACCCATGCCTATTGCAAGCATTGGATATCGAATCTCGGAGTTTTCGTTTCCAAACCACGATTGGAAAATCGAACCCAAAAAGTTGTTGTTGTCTTGATCTATTTTCAATGTAATAACAGCCGAGTGAAGCTTCCCATCGTCTATGATTGGATAATTTGTTGGATCGTACATAGAATCCTGCTTTTGGAGATGGTAATTGTATGGAGAGTGGAGGTCCTGCCAAAATAAGTTTTGCGCATAAGATCCAGTCAGTTCTTCATTTTCGCCTGATATTACTTCGGGATTGTAGGCATTTGCGAGTATCTGAAAACTGTTTTGTCCTTCATTGCCCCCAGTTCTTGTTGCAACGTACGAAATCCTGATGTTTATATAGAATAGGTTTTCCCCGAATAGAGGACTGAGGTTCTTTGTTGACCAAAGCCATATTCCGTTATTTGCATATATGCCCCTTACCCATCGTCTATAGGAGTTTAACAACCCTCCTTTATGAACGACTTGCGTCATCGTCCCGGCGCCTAAACCACCATCCAAAACTAGGCCGAAGAATGAACTTTTATTGGTCGTTTCATCGGATTCTGGGAGTTTGACGTTAGCAAAATAATTGGTCGCTTGTTTGGTTCCGCTTGGCCCTTCCGCGGCGGATGGTTTACTGCCTGGAAAGATTTTCGAATATTCCCTAATGGTTGTGTTTGGAATGTATGGTTTGGTTAGAAGCTCAGCGTTTTCCCACTGGTGGTTAACATCTTTATCGTTTCCGGTATCATACGGGTCTTCGTTAGTTAAATAATTTGACCCATAGGCATAACTTGCATTTGCGTATCCGGATTCTATGTCTTTTACCCACATTTCTCCAGTAGGGCCATTCGTGACATTCGCTTCGGTGATTGGCGAATCAAAGTCATAGGTAATACTCATTGATTCGCCGGCGGAGGCATCAATTGGGTTGTCGCTTCTTGTCATCCCTATCAAGACTCTTGATGAATAAATATACTTTCTGGAGCCTTCGTTAATAACTAATTTAGCTTTGAAATTGCCTTGCTCATCGTCACCAACAAGACCAAGATGATTGGCTTTTCCATCACAGTGCCCAATGAAAAAACCGGCGTATGTTTTGTGCTCGTTGTTGCTTGGGTGGATTGTCTTAAACGCCCCCATGTGGTTGCCGTCTTGATCTGTGGTAGTTGTGACTAAGCCGTTCCCCAACACGTTGAACTGATAACGTTCAAGAACGTAATATCCGAACCTATCGTCAATTAAGTATTTAACCTTGGAAGTAATTGTGCAGGCGAAAAGATCGTAATTCGGTGCCGCGGTCTCAGTTTTGAAAGTCAGGAAAGATCCATCGCCCTGGGCTTTGATGAGGTTTTCGTCAGACGATTCATATATGACCTCGTAAGAATTCCCGTTGATGTCTTGCACGGTTGGCGGGAATCCCTTGATGGTGGATTGAGACTTATCGGAATCGTTGATGACGTTTATGCTTCCGGTGACTTCTTGACCCGGATTTGAGAACACGATCTCTGGCATGCCTTTGGCCGCCGTAGACAAAACCGCTTCAATCGGTGACCCCGAAACCTCGTTGCCACCGTTTGAATTTGCATTGATGGTGATGGTGGGACTTGCCAAGATGAGGTTCTTCACTTCGCTGTTGATTGAGGTATACCCGAAAAGGCCGGCATCGCGCCCGTCCGAACAAGCGATTTGAAGGTTGGATATGGTATGCCCGCAGCCATTGAAGGTCGAGTTGAACGGCATGTCGTCGGATCCGATCGGGGCCATGGCGGTTCCACTCCAGGTGATATCGGAGGTCAAATTGAATATGTCATCTTCATCAAATAGCCCAAGCGAAACCAGCATCTGGAGGTTTCGGAACTCATCCGCATTGCTTATCTGGTAGGTTGTCTTGCCAGTATTGGAATCGGTAGAGACACCGTTGAAGTACTGTCCCAGATCGCGGAAACCGATCTTGTTGGAATACTCGGCCTCGATGGCGTTTAGGTAGGCCGCCAAGGTTATGCCGCCGACGGAGAAGACCAAGGCGAAAAACGAAAAAGCCGCGGTGAGCGATAGGGCTAATTTCGTTTTGAAGGAACAGGTGGCCATAGTCTTGCTTTGGATTAGTGGCACCTGGCTGCCTCGGAGAGGCCCTGTAGTTTTGCGCCCCTAGATCGCTCTAGGTTTGCCTTTGTCGAGTTCATTCTACACTTATACGGGAGCGTATCAAGTTTTTATATTACATATAAAATCCGTCAACGGCCCTTCGACAGGCTAAGCAGCAGCCCGGCCACTAGGCGCCCGATGAAGGGCATCGCCTCGAGTCCCTTGCGGCGGAAATTGAGCCGCTCGGAGACGGCATTGGCCTCGTAATTGACGGCTTTTATCGAAAGAAGCGAGGTTTTGCGGAGATAACAGGCCAAGGCAACGCCGTACGAGGAGTTGTCGTAGCAGGTGAGCCTCGAGTAGCCGGCGTACCTCATCTTGAGCTTCTGCTGGTACTCTGGTTCATCGAGCAGGCGCATGTCCCCGCTTAGCAAGGAGGCGCGCTCAATGAATTTGCCGCCCAGCTCATACCCGATTGATTCGGCCTTCTCGGCGAGGCTAGGCTCGGTTAGGAAGAAAGGCGGCAGGCCCGGGAGCTGCCCGGATATGGTCTTGCCGTCGCCGGAATAGTCTATGCCCTCGACGTAGTAGCGCTCGGGGATGAAGATGTCGCCTTGGTGGAGCGTCCCCTTGATGGAGGCGACGCAGCCGATGTTGATGACCAGATACGGATCGTATACTGAAAGCAGGGTGGCGGTGTTTATGCCGACTAAGCTGAGCCCGATGCCAACGCAGGAGACGGCGACCTTCTCCTCGCCGAGCGTCCCAACCGCGGCGTGGAGGTAGTCGTTGATGTTCTCCTCCCGGGCGAGGTTTAGCCGGTTGCGCAGGTAGAGCAAGGCGTCCTGGTCTTCGCCGACGATGAGTATCATTGCCTTGCCTCCTTCTCGGCCTTGCGCCGATCGCGGTCGTCTTTCTCCTTCTTCCTGCGCCTGGCCTCGTCTTCCTCGACCAGCGCCTCGAAGGCGTCTTTGCGTAGCGGGCGGGAGAAGTAGTATCCCTGGATGCCATCGGCCCCGAGCGAGGAGAGTATCTCGACCTGCTTCAGGCTTTCGGCCCCCTCGGCCACGACCTTCATTCCTAAAGCATGGACCAGCGAGATGATCGACCCGACCATGTCGCGGGACTTCTTCTCGATCTCGAGGTCGTCGATGAACGATTTGTCTATCTTGAGGACGTCGAAAGGTATCGATTTGAGGGCACTTAGCGAGGAATAGCCGATCCCGAAGTCGTCGATCGAGGTCTTGAATCCGAGCTCCTTGATGCGCTTGATGACCGAGGAGATGAAGACCAGGTTCTCGGCCGCGAGGGATTCGGTTAGCTCAAGCTCCATCTCCGATGGGTCGACGCCGTACTTCTCGACGGTGCTGGAAAGGAAGTCGAGCAGCCCGGGGTCATATACCGTCCGGCGGGATAGGTTGACCGATATGGTGAGCGGCTTCCTCCCGGCTTTGGCCCATTCCTGCTTTGCCTTGCAGGCGGAGAGGAAAACGAAGTGGTCGATCTCGACGATGCGTCCGGAGTATTCGCAATAGGGCACGAAGACCGATGGCGGCAATAGGCCCCTCCGGGGGTGCTTCCAGCGGATCAGCGCCTCGGCCCCGTAGTAGCCGCCGCTTCTAAGCGAGCGCTTGGCCTGGTAGAAAACGATCAATTCGCCGCGCTCGATGGCGGAGGAGAGGTCGGTGTCGAGCCAGTGCAGGGCCGCGTCGTCTTCCTGAAGGGAGGGGCTATACGGCTGCAGGTCGCAGGAAAGGCGGTTGTTGGCGGAATGCCGGAGGGCGTATTCGGCCTCCTGCAGCAGCGCTTTGCCGTCGATGCGCCTGCCCTTCTCTACCAGCCTTCGGGATTCACCGGCCAAAAGATAGGCGTAGGGCAAGGCCCCGGTGTTCTGCAGCGAGGAGGAAAGCTCGAGCACGATGGCCCGGTATTCGTCGAGGCGCTCGGCCTCATCCTCGACAAGTTCGAGCAGGGTGAACCCGCCGATTATCGAATAGCCGATCGTGGCGTAGGGCAATTTATCGCGGAGGAAATCGTAGGAATGCCGCATGGCCTTGATGGCGTTTTCCTTCTGCATCGAGGAAACCGATGAGTTCGACGGCCCCTTGACCGAGACCATGAGGCAGATCAGCTTGTTCTTCCTGCCGTCGGCCTTGGCCCTCCTTGCCATCCTGGCGAGCTGCTTTGGGGTGAAGATCGGAAGGTCCTCGCCGAATATCTCCTTGATGCGCTTGCTCTTCAGCGACGATGTCATGAATCTCGATAGGGGGAACAAAGACCCGATGGTCAATATGGCGAATGAGAGCGATAGGCAGAGCACCGCCCAAAGCGAGTCCCCGGCGACCGGGCGGCCGGAGGAAAGCGAGAGCGACAACAGGCTTATCAAGGCCGCGAAGCAGGCGGCGTCGAGGCAGGCGAGCCCGGCGAATAGGCCTAGGCTAAGCTTCTGGGATTGGTTCATCTTCTCTCCCTCCTAAGCTCTTTCCTTAATTTTCGGAGCTCTTTTTCCTTCTGCTTCTGCATGTCCTCGCGAAGCTCCTTCTTATAATGCCACTTTTCCTCGAAGGCCAAAACGGCGGCTTCGTCGTTTAAGTCGATGCCGGATTGCTTCTTGGCCTGCTCGAGCTCCTCCTTCTCGGCCTTGGATTCTTTCCGCAGCTTGATGGCCATGTCGGCTATGGAGTAGACGGCGGCGATGGAAAGCGGGGTGACGATCAGCAGCGGGAACACCCAGCTGGAATGGCTCTTCTCCGAGGGGACCTGGGGGCTGACGTAGGTTAGGAAGCTCCCGAAAGGCAGCGAGCTGTATACGACCGTGCCGACGTAATTGGACTCCGGCACCACCTCGCGGTAGTCCTCGCTCCAGGATCCCCCGGAAAGCTGGGCGTTGAGGTTGTCGCCCCTAGTATAGAAGGTGAGGGTCCCGTCCTGGTTGCGCTCTATCTCGTGGACGCGGTGGGTGTCGGTCGCGCCGAGCTCGGGGTAATAGAAGGTGATGATGTCCCCGACCTGCACGTTCTCCGGCCCCTCGTCCTTGATGACGATGCCCGAGCCGACCGGCAGCGAATCGGGCAGGTCGCCCTCCATCGAGTCGGTCGCGACGTAGAGGAAGGAATAGCCGAATACCGAGGGCACGCCGTAGTTGCTACCCATCGAGGCGACCATCGAGATCTGGCAATAGGCAAAGAACGCCACCAGGGCGATGAGCAGGCCGTTGATGGTGTAGCTGATCCACTTCCTCATCTTCTTTTGCCTTTCCTAGCGTAGTCGACGACGAAGCTCCTGCCGCCGCGCTTGGAGCGGGTCTTGAGGGTGGTGTAGGTCGGCTTGCTGGGCTTAGCGGCTTCCTCGGCCTTCTTCTCCTCTTTCTTGGCTTTGCGGGCGGCCTTGCCTTTCTTCTTCCTCTTATCCTCGGGCTTATTCTCCGAGGCTGAATCCTGGGGCTTTTCCTGCTCCGAATCCTTGGAATCTGCGGGCTTTTCCGGCTCGGCCTTGGCTTCTTCCTCGGGCTCGCCTGGGGTTTTATCCTCGGCCTTACCTTCTGAAGAATCCTGCTTTTGCTCGGTCTCCTCCGCCGGCTTTGTCTCTTCCTTGGGAGCCTCCTCGGCTATTGGGGCGGACTCTTCCACCGCGGGCGCGGACTGCTGTTTGGCCAGTTCCTCTTCCGGGGCGCTGGAGATTATCGCGGCGACGTCCTCTTGCTTTGGGGCCTCCTCTTTGATTGGCTCCTCTTCGACGGGCGATTCCGAAACAGTCTCCGCTTCCAGCGGCTTCTCTTCCTCTACCCTCTTGGCCGGCTTGGCCTTCTTGGTGACTTTCTTGGCCGTGCGGCGGACCCGCTTGGGCTTGCCGACGGTGGTCTTTATGCCCTGCTCCTCGGGGGTGGAGGCGATGATCGGGGTCTGCTCGACGACGATTGGGGTCTCGTCGGGGAAGCCGTCGCTGCTCTTCGGGGCGGGCTTTTCTCCGGCGCGGTCTTTCTTGCCGGCCTCGACGATCATGATCCTCGCCTTGCGCAGCTTGCGCAGCTCCTCCTCGGCGGCCCGATCGGCCTTCCGCTTGGCCTCTAGCTGCTCGGAAAGCTTGGCCTTCTCGGCCTCGATGGCGGCGCGGATGAGCTCGCGCTCGTCCTGCTTCCTCTGTTCCTCTAGCATCTTGCGGTTGGCCCTTGCCTGCAGCTCGATCTCGCGTTCCTTGGCGCGCTCGATCTCGGCTTCGACGATGGCTTTCTTGGCCTTGTCCTCGGCCCGTTTGCGCTCCAACTCCTCCCGGTAGGCCTTCGATTCCTCGACGGTCGGGTAGAGCGGGCTGATCTTCTTCCGCTCGCGGAGCGGGAACTGGTCGTAGAGGAAGCGGCCGTCGTAGAAGGTCTCGTCCTCAAGCGAGAAGAGCACCTTCGGGATTATCTTCTTCTTCGTCGACTTGGCCTTGACCTCGTCGTCTTTGACGAGGTTCCCCTCGAGGGTGACGATCGAGGCGGCTAAAAGCGAGCAAAGCGTCTCGACGTAGTCGTCTTTGAACTTCTTGCTGTCCTCCTTGACGGAGACCTCGATGCCGAGTTCCTTGTAGGAGTCGATGAACTTCCATAGGGCGAGGGCCTTCTTGTACTCCGGGTTCTTGACCAGCAGGTTGGTGGGGTGGATCGGGTTGGCGACCTCCTTGGCCCCCTTCATGGCCGACATGAAGGGCGAGGAGGCGAAGTAGGCGACCCGCTCGCGCAGCTTGGCGAGGCGGATCAAGAGGTCCTCGTTGACCTTGGCTTTGCCCGAGTCGGTGGAGGCGCAGGAAAGCTTGATCCTGGTGTCGACCTCGTACTTGACCTCGCCGACATTGTGGTCGGTGTGCAGCAGCAGCACCTCGGAATCGCGGGTCTCGCCATGGTCCTTGATGAAGAGAAGTCTCTTCTGGATGAAGACCGAGCACTTCTTGATCAGGGTCATGATGAACCGGTTCTCGTAGATCCAGTAGTCGATGTCGGACTCCGGGACCATCAGCTTCTCCGGGGTGACGTTGCCGTCATCGTCGACGTTATGGACGTATTGGGTGTGGGATGCCAGATGGCTTATCGAGCGGGGCGAGATCCGCTTGGCCCTTCCGGCCTCGACCAGCACGTCGTCCTCCTTGATGAAGGTGCGGGGGTTCTTGATGATCGCGTCGATGGCGTCGAACCCCTTCTCGAGCTCGTCGATGAAGGAGGGGTCGATGGACTTGGCCTCGAGGCGCGACTTCTGGGCGAGGTAGGTGTTCCTCTCCTGGCGCAGCGAAAGCAGCAGCTCATAGAATGAGGCGCTTTGGGTGAGCAGGGTTTTTATCTTCCTTAGGTATGCCCGCTCGGCAAGGCTAAGGGTGGTGCGGGCCTTTGGCATATCAGCTTACGGTCTTGAGGAAGCTCCTTATCTTGGCTTTGGACAGCTTGAACTCGTTCTTGCCGAAGAGCTTGGTGAGCTCGGCCTCGAGGTCCATCAGCTCATCGCGGAGGAAGGAGATGTTGAGCACCTCGAACTTCTTGAGGATCTTCGACTCGAAGATGTAGTCGATGGCCTCGAGCTCGGTCCCGCCGCAGGCGACGTAGCAGGGGACGAAGGACTCCATCTGGCGCAATATTCGGTTGCCGAAGGCCAGGCGGAACTTGGCGATGACGAACTCGTCGAGGGACTCGAACTTCTCGCGGTTTTTGGCCGATAGCGGGAAGTCGGCCTTGGCCTTCTCGAATAGCGAGGCGACGTATTCGTATGGCAGCGGGCAGGCCTCGGTGAAGGTCGAGTCGAAGGGGATGCCCTTGTTGTCGAAGAAAAGCGACATCGAGCGGTCGTAGACCTTGTCGGTGATGGTGAAGGTCGAGTCGTCGTTGTTGGCGGTGCCGACGAAGATTATGTTCTGCGGGATCAAGAGCTTCCCGTCGGTGAGGTGCTTCGGGTCGTCTTTTCTCGGCGCGGCGACCAATGAGATGTTCCACTCGCTGACGTTAGGCATCTCCATGATGGAGAGGAACTCGGCGAAGTAGTACTCGATGCGGGCGAGGTTCATCTCGTCGAGGACGACGACGGATAGGTCGTCGCGGTAGGTGGCCTCGTAGATGGCGCGGAGGAACTCGGTCTCGGTGAAGCGGTGGGTGAAGTCGTTGTAGTAGCCGAGCAGCTCCGAGCGGTCGTGCCAGCTAGGCTGGACCGAGCAGATGGCGGCGTTGTGCCTTATGAAGCGCCCAAAAGCGTAGGGCAAGGAGGTCTTGCCGGTGCCGGATATACCCTCGAGGATGATGATCTTGGAGGTGCCGATGGAGGCGATGAACTCCCGCATGGTCTCGATGGTGTAGTAAAGGCCGAGCTGGGAGGCGCAGAATAGGCGGAACCGCTCGCAGATGCCCTCTAGCGATATATTGGCGGCGTCCTCGGGCAGGACGGTGGGGCGCATCGGGGTGGCGTAGCGGGCGTCGACGTCGCATAGCTTCGGGAACCTGACGTCGTCCTCGCTAACCTCCTCTTCCTTCTTCTCCCCGCCTTCTTCCGCCTTGGGGGCGTCGACGTCGATCCCGGCGGTGGCTAGGCTATGGACCTGCAGCCCCAACACGCGGTCCTTCTCGGAGAGCGCGTGGTATAGCTCGAGGTTGAGCCGCTCGATCTCCTCGCGGTACTTAGTGGTGTCTTCGGTGGAGGCGCGGAAATGCACGTAGCGGCGTATAAGGTAGTATACAAGATAGCCCAAAGCCCCGAAGGCGGCGATGAGCAAGATTAGGAACAGGATGAAGAAGAACCATCCTCCTCCCCCGAAGTCGGGCGAGTAGTTGGCGAAAAGCGAATTGTAGTAGTCAACCTGCCCCGGCACCTTCGACCACGGATAGGCGAACGCGTCGGAGAAGAAAAGTCCGAGGTTGGTGAAGAACTCGATTATCATCTGCTTTAGGTATTCGAAGTAAGCGCTCATATGCCCTCCTTAGTCGTTTTGGAATAATGGGATGAAGCCGAGGCTTAGTTTCGCCCGGGCCCCGCTTAGGCTGTTGTCCGCGAGGGGGTCGAAGCCCTCGACGTAGAAGCTGATGGTGATTTTCTTGGCCTTATTGGCCTCTAGCTGCAATAGCGGCTTGGCGGCGCTCCCCTGCGAGGAAGCGGCCCCGTCGTGGACGTAGGAAGAGAAGGATTCGTTGCTCTCTTTCGCGATTCCTTCGCCGTCTAGGTCGATCGACAGGCTTCCCGGCGCGGTTTTCTCTCCGTTGGGGTAGACGTGGCCTTCGTCTTGGATGTAGGTTGGCTCGCCTTGGTAATCCCCGTATAGGACGTCTTTGCCGTCTTTTGAATCGGCATAGCCGTCGAAGTCGAGGTCGAGCGGGGCGGCGTAGGATATGCTGCGGCCCTCTTTGGCGAAGATGGTGGTGCCGCCGTCAAACGACATGGCGATCCGGCTGGCCTGCTCTATCCGCTTGAGGCTTCCGGACTCTAATCCCAAAGCCTCTTCCTGGCTTCGGTTGTAGGTCGCGTCCTCCTCAATGCCCGAGCCGTCCTCTAGGTAGACATAGCAGGATTCGCTCGACAGCAGATACACGTCGAACTGGATGAATCCGCGGGAGGTTTTAGTGAACTGCGGCGGGTCGGCGTAGAAGGTCGGAAGCTCCCCTTTGTTTCCCCCGAATGCCGTGGTGACGGTGCTTATTGACGAGGGGATGTCGGGGTAATGGGCCTGCAGGATCGAGGAATCGACGTCTTGGTAGTAGGCGACGTCGCCTAGCAATGAGTTCGGCAGCCCGATCTTTATCTCGTCCTCGCCGGCGAAAGAAAAATCCAATCCCTGCACCTTCTGCGAGCTGCTTACCTCAAAGAAGGCGTAGGTCGCCGTCACGGATGAGGCCAAAGACAGCCCCATGCAGGCGGCTATGACGGCCAGGTATACGCCGAGCCGATTGCCTTTTCTTTCCATGAAACTATGACTGGTATTCCAACGAGAACGTCATCGAGGCGCCTTCAGGTGCCTTTCCGCGGCATTCCGGATCGTATCCCTCTAGCCAGGCCACCAACGTGTACCTGACCGCCGCGCTCGGGGCGATGGTCATCCCCGATAGGTCGAATATCCTTCCCTTGGTGTCGAGGAAGGGGGTGCAGTAGCCCGAGGATTTCTGGTTGTCGGTGCTCATCGGGTTCCTTCTTCCCTCGTCGTCAGTGGAGAACTGCGAGATGCATTCCCTGACGTCGTCATCGTCCTCGGCGGTCCCGGCGGTGCGCGACTGCAGCCCATAGACGGTGTAGTCGTGGGTCTGCTCGGCGCCCGGGAAGGTCAGCACCGGGTTGACGAAGACGGCCACGCGCAGATACTCGTAAGGCTCGATCGCCTCGTTGGTGGGGGATACGTAGTCGCTGACGTTGAGCGTGACCCGGTAGGTCACCTCGTCGTCGGTCTTATTCCGTAGGTACCAGGTGTACACGAGCGCGTAGTTGCGCCGACTGTCACCTTCCCCCTCGTAAAGCGAGTTCTCGCCCGAAAGCTGCGCGGAGGAATCGAAGCTGTCGATGTGGTTGAACACCTGACTGGCCGCGACCGGCTTGGCCTCGGATAGGCCCGATCCAAGCATGGTTGAGGTCATGGAGCCATCGACCTCGTAGGATAGGCCCAGGCGATTTGAGAAATCGCGGGGGTCGATGGAGATGGTGAAGTTGCCGCTTACCCTTCCGAGGAAGGCGATGATCATGAGCATGGCCAAAACCGCGGCTGAGGTGGAGCCGACGGCGATGGCTATATTCCGCCTCTTCCTGCGCTTGGCGGCTTTCTCGGGCGTCAAAACGCCCTTCATGCCGATGGCGTCGATCTTAGGCAGGTCCTGCTTGACCTTTTTCTCTTTCTTCTTTTTGGGCACGGCTGAAAAATCCTTTTTTCCGCCTATCATCAAGGCGGGCGCTCCTTCTCCTCGGTATTACCATTGGAATCCATTCCCGGGGATTGGGGGCTTAGCCCTAGTGGAAGCAAGGAAAATGCAGCTCAGTTGCCCGCGGAGATGATCTCCTGCTTCCTGGGGTAACTGGCTGCCGTCTTTCGCTTAGGCCCTTTAGTTTTGCGCCGCCAGGTTTCCCTGGCTTTGCCTTTCACGCCGCTATTATTTGCCTTATCGCCGGTGCATGTCAATAGCCGTGCGGGCAAAATAAAACGCCCGCGTGGGGCGATGGCGTTGACGGGCAGCCTATTTCTTGGTCGACTCCTCTTCCAGTTCCTTCAACAGTTCCGCCTTGGCCTCTTCTTTCGCCTTCTCGGCGATGATCTTCCGCTCGGAGTCGCTTAGCTTGGATTCCCGCTTCAATGCGAAGTAGACGAGGTAGACGATATCGACGGCCAGTATGAGCAGCAGGGGAAGGACTATCACGAGGAAGAAAACCGTCGCGTTGTTCTGGAAATACCCGATCATCGGGCCGTTTTCCGCAAGGTTGAGCTCTTTGTAGGTGGCCGGGAATTCCTCGGGGGAGTTGTAGGTGACGATCACCAGAATCGATACCACCAGGCCGAATATGATAATCGCGGCCTCGGCTATGCCCGCCGCCCACAGCAGGATTTTCTTCTTTTTGTCCATGGCAAAGTCTTCTTTCGAGGGTGATATTAGCACAAATACGGCAATTGACGAAGGAAATGGAAGATTGGTTGTTGAAAAATCGCGTCGGTTCATTTTAGAATTACCTCGCTTCGAAGGGAAACGAAGGCCGTGCCCGCGGCCGAGGCCTCCGAGGCGTTGCCCACATAGCGACGTAAGTCGAAAGCCATTGGAATCCGTTCGCTTGATGCAGTAAGCATCGCCGAAAGGAACTTTTTTCATGAAAACCAAGAGCAAACTCTTACTAGCCCTCTCCGCCCTCACCGTCGGCACCGTTGCCGCTGGGGCGACCGGCACCTATGCGTGGTTCACCGCCTCGCGCACCGCGACCATGAACATCACCAACATCACCGCCACCAACACCCGCGGCAATTTGAACATCGGCTACTTCGATCTCGAGGCCTCCGCTCCGGTCACCGGCGGCACCACCAACACCGCCACACTAACCTCCGACACCCCGCTATACGACGTCTCTTCCCGCGAGGGTCAGACCTTCTACGCGCCTGTTTGGGGCACTGGGGATGAGCCCATCGCCTATAAGACCACTACTGAAGGCTATCTGACCTTCGGCATCGTCCTGAGCAACCAAGGCACCGATCCCATCAGCTGCTACTTCGACTCCGCCAATTCCTCGATAACCGGCACCGAAAACGAGCCGCTGGCAAGGTGGACAAAAGTTGCCATCAACGCCCAGACGGAAGGCAGCGAGCAGCCGACGTCTTTCGGCGCCAACGACATCACCAAGCCCGGCCATTTCGTTTTCATGCAGAACACCGAAGGGTCCGAAACCGGTAGCTTAAAGACTTATGTCGACGGAACCACAACCGATGACACCGCAACCTATGGCGAAGGAGATAATTTCTTCACCACTGTTACAGGCGTTGATCCGATGCCAACCGACAACACGAACAACGAAGAGTTGGCCTGCTACCTCGGCGACATCCAAGGAACAACCGGGGTCAATCGCCTATACGTCACCGTTTCCATCTGGATGGAAGGCGCGATCGTCCAAAACCAGAACGATGCCAGCGGCAAGATGATCAACATCAAATTGGCCTTCGGCGCCCTTGACGCCGATGCCGACGTTGGCGCCTAATCTAGGCTGAACCACTCGCCAGCAAGCCGACCCCAACGGGCCGGCTTTTCTCTTGGCAAAACCGATAACGATCAGCAAAAGGCTCGCAGAAGCGCGTTGTTTCGTTGAATATTCAATAGTCGGGAAATGCTTCCTGAATCATGCTGCGCGCCCTTCAATAAGGTATACGAGAATAGTAAAATACGCCTACTATGCATCGAAGGCGTATCGATTGGTCCATAGTCGGCGTCGGCAGGGCGAGGAAAGGCAACACCCCTTACCTGCTGTTGCTGCTTCTGGGGCTGATGTCCATAAGCGTCGGGGCGTATTTCGAGGAGGCTATTGCCTTCTTCAACACCCCGAACTACGTCTTGATGGACGACGTCGAGTTCTTCCTGACCATGGCCGCCTGCCTGGCCTCGATGGCCTTGTTCCTGATCGTGGCCATCAGGAAGGGAAGCCTGAAGGCAAATTACCTATTCATCGGGCTGTTCGGCCTTTTGATCATATCCAACGCGGTGGGGCTGTTGGCGTTCCCTTCCTCGATCGATGGCTTCACCCACCATCTAGACGGGACAAAGACGGCGTTCTCCTATTCCATTGATGTCATGGACCGGGTCAGGTTCATGATCCTTTTCGTGGTGGGCATGGGGTACCTGTATGTCCTGTTCTGCGTATTGCCTCAGCTGCTGAAGGACGGAAGGTCGCTGATGTTCCTCTTCTATGCCGCCGCCTTCGTGAGCTTCTTCGCCGTCGCCTGGAGCATCGGCATGGAGTGGCAAATCTACGTCAAGTACTTCTCGATCAAGACCGAGGTCACGGCTTCGGTGTACGCGAGCTCGTTCTTCTATAACCGCAACCTGTTCGGGATGATGCTGGTCATCGGCATCTGCTCTTTGATATTCGTCCACAACCACCATCCCCATTGGTGGAATTTCCTATTGATAGGGATATTGTTCTGCGAGCTTTTCTTCGTCATATCCAAGACATCGATCCTGATTGCCATGTTCGCGGTATTCGCCTTCCTGCTTTACCGCTTCCTGCTGACCATCAGGCTGCATTGGCGGAGGAACCTCATCACGCTTTTCTTCTTCCTCGCCGCGCCTTTGGCGGTGTTCCTGCTAGGGTTCTACAAGACGCTCGGCGAGAACTTCGTCTTCTCCAAGATGGTCGATAACCTGTTGCTCGCCTTTGAGGGCACCGATGCCGGGTCGGTGAAGTCGCGCTTCGACATCTGGTATGCGAGCATCATGATGCTCTCCGATTCCCCCATAAGATGGATATTCGGCGTGGGGGAGAGCAACTTCGGGTACCTATTGGGGAAGATGTTCGATATCGACAAGCCGAGCGCCGGCGGGATCTTCTACGCCCACAACGGCTTCGTCCATGTACTTTGCAGCGGGGGCGTCATCCGGCTCGCTGCCTACCTGTTTATTCTGGTCTATTTCCTATATGTGGCCTTCCGTGCCTGGCGAAGGCATTCGAAGTCTGCCTTCCCGTGCCTCGTCTTCTTCATCGGCTTCCTGATACACGGCATGGCCGAGAGCACCGCGTTCCTAATGACCGACACCAAGGCCTTCATGATCGTCTTGATGGCCTATGTGCCGCTGCTATCCGATTACAACCGCTACGTCCTCAAGCGCCCTTTACGCAGGCAGGAGGACTATGAGGCGGTCCGCGCCCGCGAATTGCTTTCGTTTAGGCCGCTAGCCATCGTCGCGACCTGTTTGTCAATCGGCTTGGGCGTGCTGCTTCCGATATTGCTCGGCCCGCTTGGGATCTGCCAATCGGCGAATGCGGTATTCCTTTCGGTTTACGGCATCGTCGGCGGTATCTGCTTGGGGATGGCGTCACTGCCTATTGGCCGAAGGAATTGGGGCTATGCCTATCTTGCGGGCCTTCTGACCTATTTGGGCTTCTACGTGGCGCTGGTTTTCGCCCCCAACCCGGCTGTTTTCGCACTCGCGATCGCCGCCATGGCCATCTTTGGGGCCGCCGGAGCGGTGCTTGGGTGGGGCAAGGGGAAGGAATCCGCGTTCGCGCTTTGCATGGGCCTGGCGCCGGTTGCCGCTTCCGCCGCGATATGCTTCCCGCTCGCCTATTGCCTCAAGCTGAGCCTATCCGGCTATGCCGCCTTGTTCGCGCTTTCCTATTTGCTTTACTTCGCTTGGCTCGCGGCTTTCCCAAGCCTGCTCGGCCCGCTCCCGATGGCCTATTTCCGGCTGGAGGGGAGGCTATGTATCGCCATCGAGATCCACGATTGGCGCTACATCGAGAAGTGCGGCCGGGTGTACATGAAACGGCGCAACCGGCGCGTCAAGTGCAACAATAAGCGCCTCACTAACGCATCTATGGCCTAGCAATGCCCACATTTGGGGGCTAAAATCAAATACATGGCAGAGACAAAACCAAACGAAGCGGGACTTCCGCCCCTAAAGCTGAACTATAAGCGCACCCTGATCATCGGGTTCGCCTTCTTCGGCATATTGCTGCTATGGCAGGTATACGACTCCTGGTGCAGCCCGATGCTCACCGAGCTGTTCATGGAGGCGTTCCACACCGATGACGAGGAATCCGTCCAGTATTTGGTCGGCATCGTCATGGCTTTGGACAACCTAGCCGCCCTGATCATGCTGCCGATATTCGGCCATCTCAGCGACAAAACCCACACGAGATTAGGCAAGCGCATGCCATACATCCTGGTCGGCACCGCCGTATGCGCCATCGCCTTCCCCTTCATCCCGCTGGCATTCCATTTCCATAGCTTAGCCGGGCTCATCGTCACCATGGCCATCGTCGTCTTCTTCGCCATGATGTACCGCAACCCAGCGGTCGCGCTGATGCCGGACATCACCCCGAAGCCCCTGCGCTCGAAGGCGAATGGCGTCATCAACATTATGGGCTACGTCGGCGGGGCCTGCGCCACCTTGATGGGCATCTTCTGCGTCTTCACCGACTACCTCAAGGACTACAATACCGGCAAGCCGAACATCTGGATCATCGAGACCCCGTTTTTGGTGGCCTCGGCCTTGATGATAATCTCGGCCATGGTGCTATTCTTCAAGATAAAGGAGAACAAGCTCGCCCGTGACCTGGCGGAGGAGATGAATCGGGGCGAGATGGAATCGCAGTCGGTAGACAAGGTCGACGACGACGCCCCGATGAGCAGGGCGAACAAGATCATGCTCTTCCTCATCCTGGGGGCCGAGTTCCTCTGGTTTATGGCCGACAACGGCATCTCCACCTTCCTCAACAACTACACCATCTACTACCTGCGCTGCGAATCCTCCAACTCGATGATACTGACCATCGGCGGCGGGGCGGCCTCCGTCATCGGCTTCCTTGTGGGCGGCATCCTCGCCGGGAAGATCGGCAGGAAATGGACCGTCATGCTTGGGCTTTCTTTGACCGCCGCCGGGCTGCTCATCTGGGTTCTATGCGGGTTCGCGATCCCGCCGAAGGACGTCCCGCAGGGCGAGTTCAACCCCTTCCCGATCTACCTCTACGCCGTCTGGGTGCTGAAGGGCTTCGGGATGTCGCTGGTCCACGTAAACTCCTACCCGATGGTCGTCGAGCTATGCTCCTCGAAGAAGGTCGGGGCCTTCACCGGCTACTACTACGCCTCCTCGATGGCGGCGCAGACTGTCACCCCCTGCCTCATCGGCTTGCTGCTATTGAACGAGGGCTTCTCCTTCGGATACCTCCCGGTCTACGCCTTCTCGGCGGTTCTGGGTGCCTTGATCGTTTTCCTCTTCGTCAAGAACGTGAAGCTTAGCAAGACCAAGATCGCCAAGGGCCTCGAATCGCTTGGGGGTGACGATTAGTGCCGGCCGCCCTAACCCACCACATACTCGCCCTTAGGGCATTGGAAAGCCTTCCCGACGTCAGGCCCGAGCCGTTTCTTCTCGGCGCCCAGGGCCCGGACCCGTTCTTCTACTACGCCACTTTGCCTTGGGGCGAGAAGGCGGGCAAGGAAAGGATCAACGCGGTGGGGGAGAGGCTGCACCACACCGACGTCTCCGTCCCCTATTCGACAATCTATGAGCGGGCCGATGAGGACGGCCGTTCCCTGGTCAAGGGGCTTTGGCTCCATTACTGCCTCGACCGCGTCGCCCACCCTTACGTCTTCTACCGTTCGGGGTTCGACGCGGACGGAGAGCTCGTCGGCTACTACAAATTCGCCCATGGGAAGCTCGAGGCCTATATCGATAAGATGCTCGGCAAGCGGGAAGGCCAATACCGCAACCCGGGTAGGCTATTCGATTTCTCTCGCGAGGAGATTGAGCGCTTCTCCCTCCTATTCGAGGGAATCGAGGGGGCTCTGGCGGGGGATTACGTCGCCTCGGTCAACGCGTTTAGCCGCACCGAGCGCTTCCTCTTCTCGATTACCGGCGCGAAGCGGATATTGTTCCGCCTCGTCGGGAAATACTCGCTGGCCTATGGCATGAGCTACCCCGCCAGCTTAAGGCAAGCCAAGGAGCTCGACGTGCTCAACCTCTCCCATTCGGCCTGGAAGGTCCCGGAGAGCGGGGAGGAGCGGACCGATTCGTTCCCGGAGCTGCTCGACCAGGCGTTGCTCGACTACCTCCGGATCTACCCGCTGATCGACCACAACGACGTCGAGGGGCTGAGCCGGTTCGTCGACCGCACGGACCACGACGGCTGCCATTTCGGCAAAACGATGAGGCACTGCGACGTCGCCTTTGGCAATATGGAGGCCGGATATGAAGGGAAACGAGGATAGGGCCGTCGCCATTACCGATGGCCGGGGATTGCTATTGCTGCGGGGCGAGGATGGGAAATACAGCCTGCCGGTGGCGAGCTTCGTCCCGGATTCGCTATGCGAGGTCGGGCGCGTCCGCTCATGGGCTATGGGCGGAAGGAGGCTGCCGATAGTCGGGTATTGCGAATTGCTGCCGTTACCAAGCGGGCTGCCGCATCGCTATTTCGGCCTAGACGAGCTCGACTCGCCTTGCATAGACAAAGGCTCGCTGACCCTAATCAAGGCGGCGTTTTGCTTCTACCCGCTGCTATTCGATACTCGGCGCGAGCTGCCCTTATCCCCCGATGACCTCCGCGAGGCCAAGTCGATGCTGCGCGCCCTAGATAGGAAGGGGAAAGATGAGGCGAAGGACTTCAAGGGCCTGCTATGCCGCCAGAGCCACATCGCTCAGCTGCGCGAAGCCTACGCCTTCCTCATGTCGCTATGATACGGAAGCTGCTCTCGCGCGGGTTCGCCAGGAAAGCGATCATCGCCTTCCTGATCCTGGTCCAGTTCGTCCTGCTGCTGGTTCTTTTCCTTTGGCTGTCCGGCTTCTCGGGCCTCAACCCGGCCTGGGTCATCATCATCGTGGTGGCCCTATGCGCCGCCTCCGACGTGGCGGGGTTCTACATCCTCAATTCCACCTCTTCCGATGCCTACCGGCTGAGCTGGATGCTGGTCGTCTTCGTCCTTCCCGGGGTCGGGCTTTTCCTTTACTTGTTCTTCGCCAATAAGCAGAACACCCGCCGGGTGAGGGACGGCACGCGGAAGATGGTGCTGCCGGTGATCGAGCAGGATTGGGACGAGGAGGAGAAGCAGGGGCTACGGAAGTTCTCCGACCCCTGCTACAACATCTCCTGCTTCCTATACAACGTCGACAAGATAATCCCATACCGCCACTGCAGCGTGGAGTACTTCCCGCTGGCGGACTTCGTCCTCGAAGCGATGCTGCGCGAGCTGTCGAAGGCCAAGCACTACATCTTCATCGAGTTCTTCATCATCGAGGAAAAGGGCGTCTTCTTCTCCTCGATGCTCGAGATTCTGCGCAAAAAGGCCGCGGATGGGGTCGACGTCAGGATCATCTACGACGACGTCGGCAGCCTAACCACGGTCGACGATTCCTTCCCCGAGCGGATGGAGAGGCTCGGCATCAAGGTCACCCCGTTCAACCGGTTCCGGCCGTTATTGGATGTCCGGCAGAACAACCGCAACCACCGCAAGATCCTCATAGTCGATGGGCATACCGCCTTCACCGGCGGCTTCAACATCGCCGACGAGTACCTGAACAAGAAGGAGCGGTTCGGGCACTGGAAGGACAACGCGATCCTAGTCCGGGGGGAGGCCGTCACCGCCTATACGCTCACCTTCCTCTCCGATTGGCTGCTGTCCCATCCGGGCGAGGTCATAGACAAAGCGTACTACCACTGCTCCTCGCACATCGACGAGATCGGCGGCTATCCGGAGGAGGAGGGCTACGTCGAGCCCTACGCCGACTTGCCTTACGACGGCGAGCCGGTGGGGGAGCGGGTCTACCTCTCGATCATCGAGCGGGCGACGAAATACGTCTACATCGCCACCCCATACCTCATCATGGACTCCGAGATGGAGAACGCCCTTTGCTTCGCCGCGAAGTCGGGCGTCGACGTGCGGGTGCTGACGCCCCACATACCCGACAAGAAGGCGGTTTTCGGCTTGACCAGGTCAAACTACAAGAAGCTGCTGCTCTCCGGGGCCAAGGTGTATGAGTACACCCCCGGCTTTGTCCACGAGAAGATGTTCGTCTCCGACGACGCCATCGCGACCGTGGGGACCATCAACCTCGACTACCGGTCGCTATACCTCCACTTCGAGAACGGGACCCTGCTTTACGCTCACCCGGCCATAAAGAACATGAAGCGCGATTACCTCGACACCATCGCCGTCTCCAAGCAGGTGACGATGGAGGACTACGCGAGGTGGGAGAGGAAGAACAAGTACTACTGGGGGCTGCTTAAGGCCATCGCCCCCTTCCTATGAGTATAGGAAACCATCCGTCTTTGGCATATAATCGGCTTGATGGAAAAAGACATATTCTCAAAAGCGGGGATAAACTTCCTCCGCCTTAAGTCGAGCACCGGGCTCGAGGCCACCTTCTCCGACGTCGGGGCCGGCATCTATTCGCTTTCGTATAAGGGGAAGCAATTGCTATACGTCCCCGATGACCTCGAGTACTACTCGCGGTTCTACTTCGGAAAGACCGTCGGCCCGATGGCCGGCCGGATCAAAGGCGCCCGCTACATAGTAGGGGGCAAGGAATACCGCCTAGACGGCAACGAGGGCGCCAACGCGCTGCATTCCTCCTCCATCGCCATCCACGACAAGCGGTTCGCTTTGAATCTATCCGACACCTACCATTCCGCCTGCGCCGAGTACTCGCTTTCATTGGATAACCTCGGCGAGGCTTATCCTAGCAAGCTCGACGTCAAGGTCACGTATCTGCTTTCCGACGACTCGCCAATGCTCCTATTGGTCTACGAGGCGACGCCGGAACTCGACTCGCCGATAAACCTGACCAACCACGCCTACTTCAACCTGGGGCTAGACGACGTAAGCGGCGTCTATCTGCGCCTAAACGCCCACCGCCACGCGACCTATGACGCGGAGCTGCTGCCCCAAGGCGACGTCGCCTGCGAGAAGGAATTCGACTTCTCCTCGGGGATGGAGATCGGCAAATGGGCCTCCTCGGCCTTGGTGCAGTCGTGCAAGCGGCTGCAGGGCTACGACCACGCCTTCATCCTCGACCGGCGCGATTTCCTGACCCCGGCCGCCGAGGCCAAGGGGAATGGGATAACCATGACCCTATACACCTCCTCTGATGCCCTGCAGGTATTCACCATGCCGAAGAAGGGCGGCGGATACCTCAACTTCACCCTGGAGGAGGTCAAATACCCATCCGACCCGAAGTCGATCCTCGTCAAGGGCGGGACCACCGCGGTCAGCCGCCACATCTACGCGTTCAAGGAGGAATGACGATGCTGCTACAAGCCATCGAGGAAGCCATTGCCTACGCCAGGGCCCACCTAGGGCTCGGCGAGCTCGACGCCATCTATAAGCGCAACCTGCTTTTGCATTACCTAGGCGAGGACGCCCCCTACCTCGGGGAGGTCGACCTGGAAAAGGCCGAGCTCGCCACCCTGCCAGACGGAGTCGTGGCCGACCTTATGGAGGGATATAAGGCCGAAAGGGGAGGCGACGAGGGGGAGGCCGAGCGCTTCGCCGTCTACGTGCTCGGGCTGCTTTCGCCTTCCCCGGAGAACGTCAACGCCCATTGCCGCGATCTAGTCGGGCAGGGCAAGCCGGACGAGGCCCTCGATTACCTATACCGCCTCTCGATAGCCAACTACTACATCGCCAAGTCGAAGGTCGACCGGAACATCGTCTTCCCGTATTCGTTCAAGGAGGGGTCTCCGCTGGAGATATCGATCAACCTCTCCAAGCCGGAGAAGAACAACAAAGACATCGCCAAACTGCTCACCAAGAAGGCGACCGGCTATCCCAAATGCCTGCTTTGCAAGGAGAACCTCGGCTATGCCGGGACGCCGACCCACCCGGCGCGGGAGAACATCCGCTACCTGGCGCTAGACTTCCCCTCGGGGAGGTGGTACCTGCAATACTCGCCTTACGTCTACTACCACAAGCACTGCATCCTATTCAACGACGCCCATTCCCCGATGAGGATGGACAGGGGGATACTCGCGACGCTGCTCGACTTTGTCGATGCCTTCCCCTGCTTCTTCATGGGATCGAACTCCGACCTCCCGATAGTGGGGGGCTCGATACTCGACCACGAGCACTTCCAGGGCGGTGGCCACATGCTGCCGCTGCTGCAGGCCGGATTCAGCAAGGAATTCAAGACCGGACTATCCCACACGAAGCTTTGGCAGGTCGACTTCCACGACACCTGCCTCTGCCTGCAGGGCAAGGACAAGCAGGAGATCCTCGACGCCGGGGAGAGGATATTGCTCGCCTGGCGCGGCTACGACGATCTAGAAAACGGGATAATAAGCCGCGATGGGGCGGGGCAGCACTCGACCATCACCCCGATCGGCAGGAAGGTGGGGGACGATTACCGCCTCTACATCATCTTGCGCAACAACCGCTGCGACGAGGCCTACCCGGATGGCATCTTCCACGTCCATCCCGAGCGCTTCCACATCAAGCGCGAGGGCATCGGGCTGATCGAGGCGGCGGGGCTCTTCATATTGCCAGCCCGCCTTAAGCGTCAGATCGGCGAGCTCGTCGACGGCATCAAGGCCGGGAAGCCGCTACAAGCCATAGTGGAGGATGACCCCGGACTGGCGGGGGAGGGGTTCGCCCAGATGTACGGCAAGCTACAATCTGGCATGGACGAGAAGGAATACCTCGCCTCGACCTGCCGCGATATCCTAGGCGACGTCGCGGTGTATAAGCACGATAAAAAAGGCCAGCAGGGCCTAGATAAATTCATTGGAGGGATCGGCCTATGATCGACAAAGAAAAAGTGAGGGAGGGCTTTGCCAAGTCCTTCTTCTTCGACCCGGATTACCTGTTTCAGGCTCACGGGAGGCTGGAGATAATCGGCAACCACACCGACCACAACCACGGGCTTTGCCTGGTGGGCGGGGTCGATATGGGGACGCTCGCCGCCGTGAGGAAGACGGAAGACGGCGTCATCAGGGTGATATCGAAGGGCTACCGGCCCGCCGAGGTCGACCTGCTCCACGAGGACCTCGCCCCGAAAGCGAGCGAGCATTCATCCTCGCAGGGGCTCATCCGCGGCGTGGCCGCCAAGATGAAGGAGCTCGGCTACAAGATAGGCGGCTTCGAGGCCTACCTCGACTCGGACATCTTCAAGGGCGCGGGCGTGAGCTCGAGCGCCTGCTTCGAGTCCCTCATCGCCGGGATACTCGATAGCCTATACAACGACGGCCACATGGACCCCATGGAGATGGCCAAGATCGGCCAATACGCCGAGAACGTCTACTTCGGCAAGCCGTGCGGGTTGCTCGATCAGATCGGCAGCTGCCTCGGCGGATTGAACTACGTCGATTTCCTCGACCTCGACAAGCCGGGTGTCGAGCCGCTGGAGTGGAAGCTCCCGCTGCATGCCGTGCTGGTGAATTCGGGCGGCTCCCACGCGGGGCTGACCGGCGAATACGCCTCGATCGGCGATGACATGAAAAGCGTCGCCAAGAACCTCTTCGGCAAGGAGTACCTGCGACAGGTCTCCCGGGCCGATTTCTTCGCCCGCATCGGCATGCCCAATTCCTCGGTGAGCGAGCTCGCCAAGATGAGGGCGACCCATTTCTATGAGGAGAACGTCAGGGTGCAGGCGGCCGCGAAGGCCATCCGCGAGTCCTCCCCCGACGACTTCCTCGAGCAGATCAGGCAGTCGGGCTACTCCTCGACGGCGATGCTGCAGAACACCATGGTCCCGCTGCATTACCCATTCTCCCCGCAGGAGGCCATCGACCGCCTCACCCCCTACCTCGGGGCCGGGGCGATGAGGATTATGGGCGGCGGGTTCGCCGGCAGCTGCATCGCCTTCCTCTATCCGCGCGATCTGCCGGGGTTCCTCCAGATGGCCAAGAAGTATTACGGCGAATCCGGGGTCAGGGTCGTGAGCCTGGTCTCCGGCGGGCCGAAGTTCGTCGAATGACCGTCCTTTCCGGCATAGCGATATTCAGCTTCCCTTATTTCCTATGCATGCTGCTGGTGCTTTCTAGCGCCGTTTTGCTCGTGCTCCTATGCAAAAACCTCGGCAAAAGGTTCACCAACCGGCTGATCCTGTTCATCCTGTGGGCGAACTTCGCGCTGCATTTCCTTAAGCAGCTTAGCCCATACTACCTTGAGGATTTCCCGACCTCGCTAGCCAAAAGCAGCTTCGAGAACCTTTGCTCCGTCTTGATAGTCATCAGCCCCTTCCTCTACCTTTACGGCGGGAAATACGGGCGGGACTACCTCTATTACATCGGCATGGCCTCCTGCCTGGTGGTGCTTTTCGGCCCGACGGGGTTAGACGGCGTCAACCTGCATAGCCTAGAGGGGTATCTTGAGGCCTTCCGCTTCTACGCCTGCCACGCCCCCTTGCTCTTCGTGGGGCCGTGCATGTGCGCCGCCAAGATCCACGAACTCAATTACCATCGCCTTTGGGCGATACCCTTCATGTTCTGCCTGGTGCAGCTATTGATCTTCGTCAACGACCTGCTGCTCAACCTGACCTTGTACTCCTACCCATGGGACATCTTCTTCTCGCGCTACTGCGGGATGAGCAACGCCTCCTTCACCATGGGGCCCTCCGCGGTGCTCGATCCCATCTTCGGCGGGATATACCCTTATTTGCCGCGCTACCTGATGACCTACATCGGGAAGGACGGGATGCTCTACTTCGTCCCGGTGCTCTGGCTTTTCTTCCCCGTCGCCATCCTAACCGCTATCCTGGGGCCGCTATTCGCTTTGCCATTCGACCATACTCGGATAATGGCTGACCTTCGGCGCGCCCGCCTTAGGCTAATGAGGCGCCCTTCCTAAAGGAAGCATATCCCCATAGTGCCCCCTATCCGGTTGTGCTAAGATATCGAAAATGAGAGGCTAAACGCACTGAATATGGACAAAACACGCTCCGCGGGGATTTTGCTCCCCATCGCTTCATTGCCTTCCCCCTATGGGGTCGGCGATTTCGGCAAGGAGGCCAGATCCTTCGCCGACACGCTTTCCAAGGCCGGGTTCAAGTATTGGCAGATCCTGCCGCTGACCCCGCTCGGATATGGCCATTCGCCATACCAGCCGTTCTCGAGCTTCGCCATGGACGAGCTTTACGTCGACCTCGAGGACCTCAAGGAGAAGGGATACCTCGACGAGATCCCGCCCTTCGGCGGGCTCGTGAAGGGCAAGGTGAGCTATGAGGCGAGCCGCGAATACAAGATGCCGCTGCTTCAGAAGGCCTATAAGAAGCAATTAAGCGAGCATCCGCATTGCCTCGCCGCCTTCGTCAAGGCCCACCCCTGGATCAAGGACTACGCCGCCTTCATGATGTTCAAGCGCATCGATTCCCGCTCCTGGGACAACTGGGTCAAGGAGAACCGCGACTGGATATTGACCCGCCCGGCCCTGCGCGGGGAAAAGCGCGACGCCTACCGCTTCGAGGTCTGGCTGCAGATGACCCTCTACCGCCAATACGACGCGCTCCACGAATACTGCCATAAGCTAGGCATCTCCATAATCGGCGACCTGCCGTTCTACGTTGGGTTCGACTCCTGCGACGTCTGGGCCAACCAGGACACCTTCCTGCTCGAAGAGAGCAGCAAGCAGCCGACCTTCATCGCCGGGGTACCGCCGGATTACTTCTCCGCGACCGGCCAGCGCTGGGGCAACCCGATCTACGACTGGAAGAAGCTTGAGGACACCGGCTTCGACTTCATAATCAACCGCATCGCCATCAGCTCGAAGGTCTACGACTTCCTGCGCCTAGACCACTTCCGGGCCTTCGACACCTACTGGAAGATACCCGCGAGCTGCCCGACCGCCATCGAGGGGGAGTGGATCGAGGCCCCGGGATACGCCTTGTTCGACAGGCTATTGTCCCTCCACCCCGAGGTGAGGATCATCGCCGAGGACCTCGGCGACCTGCGACCCGAGGTATTGACCCTGCGCGACCATTACGACTTCCCCGGCATGAACGTCATCCAGTTCACCTTCGACGACGATGCTTTAATGCACAAAGAGGGCTATTCCAAGGTCAATTCGATCTGCTACCTCGGCACCCACGACAACGACACCACCCGCGGCTACGTCGCCCTCCTCGACGAGGGCCACCGCAACGCTTGGCGCGAAGCCCTTAACAGCATGGGGTTCAATAAGGGCGACATGGTCGAGGACCTCATCGACTTCTGCCTCTCCAAGCCGGGATACCTCGCGATACTAAGCGCCCAGGACGTGCTGGGGCTTGATAGCTCCGCCCGGCTCAACGTCCCCGGCGTGGTCGACGATTTCAACTGGACATGGCGCCTCGATAGCCTAGATGAGCTGCAAACCCGGCTATCCCTATATCGGGAGCGGCTCGCCCGCTTCGGCAGGATATGATCTCGGTCTACTGCGTGTCGCTTGGATGCGCCAAAAACCGCATCGACACCGAGATGATCCTCGCTAGCTTCCCCGACTCGGCCCGGCTCGTCGATTCGCCCGAGCTGGCGGATCTGATCCTCATCAACACCTGCGCCTTCATCGCCGACGCGAAGAAGGAATCCATACAGACCATCCTCGAGCTTTCCCGCTACAAGGGCAAGGTCGCGGTGGTGGGGTGCCTGGCCGAGCGCTACTACGACGAGATAAAGCAGGAGATGCCCGAGATCGATTGCCTGGTGCCAATCAAGGACTACGGGGAGCTGCAGGATTACCTATCCGGGCTGACCGGGGAGAAGGGCTTCAGGAAGCTCGACCCCCTGAAGCGGGTGCTCACCACCGGGGAGCATTCCGCGTATCTCCGCATATCCGACGGCTGCGACAACTTCTGCTCCTTCTGCGCGATCCCCTACATCCGGGGGAGGTTCAAGTCGCGCCCCTATGGCGAGATAATCGAGGAGGCCCGCATCCTCCGCGATAAAGGCGTCAAGGAGATTTCCCTGATAAGCCAGGACACCACGGTCTACGGGAGGGATTTCCCGTCGAGGAAGCCCGACATCGTCGATCTGCTCAAAGAGCTCGACGGCATGGGCTTCTACTCGATCAGGCTCCTTTACCTATATCCAAGCGAGATAAGCGACGAGCTGATTGACCTCATCGCCTCCTCCAAGTCCATCGCCCATTACTTCGACATCCCGGTCCAGTGCGCCTCCGACCACCTGCTTCGCTTGATGAACCGGCACGGCGACGCCGCCCAGATGCGGGAGCTCTTCGCCAAGATACGGAAGAAGTGCCCCGATGCGGTGCTGCGGACCACCCTCATCGCCGGCTTCCCCGGCGAGAACGAGGCGGACCAGGAGGAGACCATCGAGTTTTTGAAGACCATCCGGTTCGACCACATGGGCTGCTTCACCTATTCCCGGGAGGAGGGGACCGCGGGCTACTCGCTCCCCGACCAGATCCCGGAGAAGCTCAAGAAGGCGCGGCGCGACGAGCTAATGAAGCTGCAGAGCCATATCTGCTACGAGATCAACAAGTCCCACATCGGGAAGGTTCTCGACGGAATGGTAGTCGGGAAGCGGGGCAAAGGCACCTACGAGATAAGGACCTACCTCAACGCCCCCGACGACATCGACGGCTCCTTCACCTTCACTTCGCCCATCGACCACCAAGAAGGCGACATCGTGAAGGTCAAGGTCACCGGGGCCCTCGTCTACGATCTCATGGGTGAGGAGGTACTCTCCTAAATGGGACGCAAAGCCGCTTTGCTTCTTACTTGCCCGCTGCTTTTCTCCTGCGGCCTGCCGAGCTTCGACCGCAGCGCGGGCATTTCCTATGTCCGCGAGCTCTCCTGCCCCGAGCTGACCCGGGGGAGGGTTGAGTTCCGCCGGAGCTTCGGCGATGGCCTGGAGGAGTCCGGCCTAACCGAGTTCGACCTAGAAAAGGGGTATCTACACACCTTCTACGAGACCCCCGAGGGCAACAGCATGCAGAAGTGGGTCTATGCCGACGACCTCGGGGAGGGCAGCCGGATAATAGAGGCCTACCGGCTCGTGGACTACCCCTTCAATGAGCAGTCCGGGCCCTTTGGGCGCGTTAGCGGCGACATCGCCTTCCTATCCGACTACGACGAAGGGACGCTATCGAGCCTGGTGGAGCAGGGCGTATCCTCATTTGAGGATACCTACCCCGATATATCCTCCTCGTTCTTGGGCCTCGACCGGTACAGCTACTCGTTCTATGGCGACATAAATGGCCGCTTCGAGGGCGTCGCGGATGGAGACGGTTTTCAGGCGAAGCTAGAGATGGATGAGGGGCTCATAACCCGTTACGAGGCCTCGTCCTCCTCCTCGGGGAGCCTCATTAAGTCGACGTACGAATTCGAATACGGCAAGCGGGCCCTCGACTACCCAAACGTCAGGGCGTTCCTGCTGGTTGAATGAAAAAAACGGCCGATGGGCCGTTTTTCTTTCAGAATTTGCTTTGGTCGACCTTCCCGACCGCGGTCCGCGGGAGCTTGGGTAGGAAGATGATGCGCTTGGGCTTGTAATAGACGGGGAGCGAGAGCTCGATCGCAGCCCTTATCCGCTTGGCTATGTCCTCCTCCGACAAATTCGAAGCGCGGTTTTTGGCTACTGCCAGCGACAGCAGCTGGCCGTGCTTCTTGTCCTCCTCGGCGAAGCAATAGGCCTCGTAGACGTCCTTGCAGGAAAGCGCGACCCGCTCGAGCTCAGACGGCAGCACCATGACCCCGTTGACCTTGGCCACCCGGCGCAGCCGCGAGCAGAAGTGGAGGAAGCCGTCCTCATCCAAATAGGCCAGGTCGCGGGTCAATACGTAGCGGTCGCCATCGAGGGCGATGAAGCTCTCCCTGGTCAGCTCCTCGTCCTCGAAGTAGCCGTTCATGAGGGAGGGGCCGGCAATCGCGAGCTCGCCTTTCTCCCCTATGGGGAGCTCCCGGTGGGTCTTGGGGTCGAGTATCTTCTCCTTTATGCCCCGCAGCGGCTTCCCGACCGTGCCGTCTTTGCAGGCGAAGGAGGTGTTGACGTTGCTGACCGTCACCGTCTCGGTGAGGCCGTACCCCTCGAATAGCCTCGCCTTCCCGCCTTCCTTGGCCACGGCCTGGTCGAAGCGGTCGAGCAGCTGCTTGGTGACCGAGTCGCCGCCGACGAAGCACACGATGAGGTTCCTGACGGCCTGGCCCTTGAACCCGGGGCTGGATAGCAGGGCGTTGAAAAGCGCGGGGACCCCAATGATGATGCTCGCCTGGCCCTTGGCCATCCGCTTTATGCATTTCTTGGGGTGGAACTTGATGTCGAGGGTCACCTGGCCCCCGGCGCATAGCGGGGTGGCCACCCCCATGGCGAGGCCGAAGCCGTGGAAAAGGGGGATGACGGTGTACATCCTGGCCTGCCGCTCGTCCTTGATGTCGATTATCTCGAAGCCGCGGCAGGCAAGCGAGGCGACGGCGGCGCTGGAGAGCATTATTATCTTCGGGTCGCCGTTGGTGCCGCCCGAATTGAGGTAAATCGAGGTATCCGATGGGCTTTTGCGCGACATCTTGGCTTTCCTGCGGGGCAATTCGGACAGGCGGAAGGCGTCTCCGACGTCATGGTACCTGAGATAGGCCAGCGCCCTCATCGGGAGGTTGCCGTCCTGATATGGGTTGAGCGCGACGACCCGGACTTTGGGGCAGTGGGCGGCGATGGCCTTGGCGAGGGGGAGCAAGGTGAAAAGCGCCTTGGCCCGAGACCTCTGCAAGAAACCGGATAGCTGCTCCTCCGGGGTCAGCGGGTGGATGAAGTAGGCGATGGCCCCCACGTAGTCGCAGGCGTAGAGCAGGTATACGGCCTCGGGGACGTTGGGGAGGTTGATGGCGACCACGTCGCCTTCCCCGATCCCCATCCCGGAAAGCCGCTCGGCATCCTCTTCGACCCGCCTCCAGACGGTGGTGTAGCGGTAGCGGCCGCGCTCGAAGTTGATGGCGACCTCGCGGGGGTGCTTGGCGACGCTCGCCCGCAGCTGATCGATAATCTTTTCCATATCTAGAACCTATATCCCAACCCAAGGCAAGCGAGGGCGAGTAGCCCCAGCAGGATGGGCATGTGGAGCAAATAGACGAGCGCCGAGTGGCGCCCGAGGAAGAGGAAGGGCTCGGCTGAGGATAGGACCGGGGCGAGCGATTCCCTTTTGCGGTACACCGTCTTCCCTATCGCGGCCCCCAGGAAGATGAAGGCGATGACCGGCAGGGGGTGGATGTAGTCCGCCCCGATGGCCGCCTGGCCGATGAAGATCATCCAGAGGTTGCTCAGCGCATCGGCAAACGATCGGGGGTAGTAGGGCGTAAGCGAGGTCGTCATGCAGGCGAAGAAGACGAAGAAAACGCCGATGCAGAGGTCGTATATCCATGATTTTGGCAGCGTTTTCTCGCGCAGCAGGTAGAGCAGGTGGCCGATGAACAGGCAATCGATTATCCCGAAGTAGACGTAGTCGCCGTAGGTGCCGAAATAGTAGCCATAGACGAAGAACGCCGCCTTGACGGCCAAGGCGAAGACAAGTAGCAATAAGGTGCGCCGCCCGTTGCTCCTGGAGAAGGTGGCGCATATCCCGGACAGCAGGCAGAACACCGCGACGAACATGACGTGGAAGCCGATGCGGCCGCCGCTATGGTAGATGCCAGCCCCCGCCTCGATGGCGGGATACACCGGCATGATGCCGATGATCCGGAAGTTGGTCGCGAAGCTCATCAAAAGGCTCTCGAGGCTCATCAGGTAGACGCAGAGGTGGTCAAGCACCATCAGCAATATGGCCAATCCGCGCAGGAAGTCGATCTCCGGGATCCGCTTCCTGGGCGTTTTCTCTCTTCCCATCGGGACTATGATAACCGCGGGCGCGGCTTTTAGGAAGATGGTCGGGCCCCGAATGGCGGGAAAATCCGCGCCGGATTCGGCTAGGCGGGTCGCCTTGGGGAGAGAAAGAATTGCCGCGGCGCAAGAATTCACTTGCAGCCGCCATCGCTCCTCCTTATAATAGGCAACGCCGCTAAAGGAAGCGGATGCCGCCCTCATAGTTCAGCGGTAGAACGGATCCATGGTAAGGATCAGACCTCTTTTCGACTAAGGGTGAGGGCACCAATAAGAAGAAACGGCCGGAAATCCGGCCTTTTTTCGTGCCGATTCGGGCTTTAGAATATCGCTATGGGAAAATTGAGGATCAGGATGCTGTCCACCGCCACCTCGGTCTCGGGGCAGGGGGTCGGATCGGCCTACATCGAGCAGGTCGCCCTCGTCAGGGAGCAGCAAGACGTTTTCGAGGTTTTTGAGAAGGGGGAGCGGGGCAGGGCGGACATCAACCACGTCCATACGGTCAACCCGAGCTTCTACCTGCGGATGGGCAAGCGCACGGTCAACGTGTGCTACGTCCATTTCCTGCCGGACACCCTTGATGGGTCGATAAAGCTCCCGAAGCCGATATTCGCCATCTTCAAGCGCTACGTCCGCGCCTTCTACCGGAAGGCCGACGAGATAGTGGTGGTGAACCCGATATTCATCGAGCCGCTGACCAAGCTTGGCATCGGCGAGGACCGGATCACCTACATCCCCAACTTCGTTTCCTCCGACTCCTTCCATCCGCTTTCCGATGCGGAGAAGGCGGGCATCAGGGAGCGCCTGGGGATAGGCAAAGACGCCTTCGTCGTCCTCGGGGTGGGGCAGGTGCAGACCCGGAAGGGGGTAAGCGACTTCCTTCAGGTCGCCCGGGAGAACCCGGATCTTAGCTTCGTCTGGGCCGGGGGGTTCTCCTTCGGGAGGATGACCGATGGCTATGCCGAGCTGAAGAAGGCCATGGAGAACCCGCCCCGCAACGTCAAGTTCCTCGGCATCGTGGAGCGGAAGCGGATGAACGAGGTGTACAACGCCGCCGATTTGCTGTTCATGCCCTCTTTCGCCGAGCTTTTCCCGATGTCGATACTCGAATCCGCCAGCGCCGGAGTCCCCTTCCTTCTCCGCGACCTGGATCTATACAAGAAGATACTCTTCGACGATTACGAGGTCGGGACCGACGTATCCTCCTTCTCCAGCAAGGTCAAAGAGCTCTCCGAGGACCCCGAAGCCTACCGCCGGGCCAAGGAAAAAGCCGACAGGATCTCTGAGTTCTACTCCAAGGAGCACGTCGAGGCCATTTGGCGGGAGTACTATCCGCGGATCTACGCCAAGCACAAACTCGACAAGGGAAAGCGCCTCCGGGGCTAGTTTGCCTCCCGGGCGAATCACGTTATAATTGACTGACCAAGAAAGGTAAAAACATGAAGATTTGCATATCAGCCGAGACGACAATTGACTTGCCAAAGAGCATGCTCTCGGAGCTCGACATCCACACCATTCCGTACACCATCATGCTGGGCGACGAGTTCGGCAAGGACGGCGAGATAACCCCCGACGCCCTATATGCTTACGTCGAGAAGAGCGGCAAACTGCCGCACACCTCGGCCATAAACCAAGCCGAGTACGAAGAATACTTCGCCTCCTTGCTTAAGGACTACGACCACGTCATCCACTTCGCGCTGTCAAGCTGCATAAGCTCGAGCTGCGAGCACGCGGTGCTGGCCAGCCAGAAGTTCATGGGCAAGGTCGACGTGATCGACACCCATTCGCTGTCCACCGGCATCGCCGTGCAGGCGATGTACGCCAAGCGTCTCGCCGACAAGGGAATCGAGCCCGCGGAGATAGTCAAGCGCTGCGAGGAAAGGAAGGATGACTGCCAGGCCTCCTTCTCCCTCGAGTCGGTCAACTACCTATACAAAGGCGGCCGCTGCTCGGCCCTCGCGATGCTTGGGGCGAACCTGCTCAAGATCAAGCCCGAGATCTACGTCAAGCACGGCTCCATGGGGCCGGGGAAGAAATACCGCGGCCCGATGATGAAGGTCGTACAGAACTACGTCGAGGACACCCTGGCCGAGTTCAACAACCCGGACCTCGAGGTTGGCTTCATCACCTACTCGACCGCCCCCCAGGCCGTCGTCGACTGGTGCGTCAAGCGGATGAAGGAAGTCGGCTTCCGCCACGTCTACACCACCGTGGCCGGGGCGACGATATCCTGCCACTGCGGCCCGCATTGCCTAGGCATCCTCTACTACAACGACGGCGAGCATCCCGCCGAGTGAGAAGGCAAACGCCCATCGAGATGATGGGCTTTTTCTTTGCGCGGATGCTAGAATAACCTATATGAAGAGAAACAGCCTGAGCCTGCTATTCCTGATGCTGCTTTGCGCATCCTGCTCATCAAAGCAATACGCGCTTGATGACTACGTCAGCGAATTTCCCGCCACCGGCAGCGTCAAGATCCTGCAGCTGGCCGACGTGCATTGGTCGTGGCAAAGCGACCTCAAGCGCGAATCGGAATACATCGACGCGCTGATATCCTTGACCGGGGCCGACCTCGCGATACTGACCGGGGACCAGGTCCTCGGGGCGACGAAGCAGACCTACCTGGCCCTCTTCGACACCCTCGACGCCTCCTCGCTAAAGGGCTATGCCCTGGCCTGGGGCAACCACGACGAGCAGGGGCTATACGACCCCGACTTCCCGACCAAGGAGGCGCTCAGCCGGGAAAAATGCCTCAACAAGGACCTCCCCGGCGACGCCGTATACGGCGACTCCAACTACGTCATCGACCTCGTGGGCGAGGATGGCAAGCCGTGGTATGAGCTCTTCGTCCTCGACTCAAACAAGCTCAACCCCGAGGGCTACTCGATGGGATACGACGTCATCCACGAGGACCAGATAGACTGGTATGCGCGGATGGTCGAAAGAGCCAAACTGGAGAATGGGGAGACGGTTCCCTCCCTCGCCTTCTTCCACATCCCGCTTTGGCAGTGGGAGTACGCCTACCGCCTATCGAGGCAAGCCGACCCCTTGGCCTATAGCGAGGACCCCGCCTTCCCCGGCGGCATAAGGGCCTATTCGGGGCAGATGCACGAGGAGAGTTGGGAGGTCCCGGGGCTGGGGGAGACGCAGGTCTACTGCGGATACCGCGATTCCGGATTCTTCAAGAAGGCCGAGGAACTAGGCTCGACCAAGGCGATGTTCGTGGGGCACGACCACAAGAACGACTTCGCCGCCGAGTACTACCTCGACGAAAAGAGGGCCGACGACCCGATCGCCCTCTGCTATGGGCTCAAAAGCGGGGATGAGCTGACCTACGAGAGGGGCCACATCGGGGGCAACCTGATAACCGTCTCCGAAGGCGGAGCGCTCTCGCTGCAGCGCGCCTTCCTCGACTATCAGGATGACGGGTATCAGATAGAGGACCTGCGTTTGGAGGCGATGTTCAATGAGTAAGAAAACCTTGCTTTTGCTAAGCAAAATCGGATTCGCCGCCTATTGCTTCCTTTCCGGCGGATACCTGTTCTTCGCCGCCTGGGGTTTCGCCTACGACGTGGGCTCCGGGCTTGCCTACCTTTTGCCATCGCTCCCTTGCTACCTATGCTTCGTGGCGCTATTGCCATCGGTGGCCTACTTCCTCTTCTTCCTGATCAAGAAGATTGAGCTGGGGGAGTCGAGGAAAGGGCTCTTCCTCGGGTTCGGGGTTTATCTATCCGCCATGGGGCTTGCCATCGTCGTGGCCGACGTGGCGCTATTGATGAACAAGACCTTCGACTCGCTTTTCTCCGGGCGCTTCACCGCCTGCTACCCGTTCGACACCATCCTCTTCGCCTTCCTCGCCTGCTTCCTGGGCGGCTTCCTGTTCTACGCCGGGCTGCGCGAGATGCGGGGCGAGAAGAGGAGGAAGGATCCCCTTGGGCTCTTTATCGGGATTTTGATGGGCATCGCGGCGGTGCCGCTGCTTTTCTACGCCGGCGACCTGATATTGTCGGCCTACACCTTCGACCGGAGCTATGCCCATTTCCTCTCCGCGCTGTCGGTTTATCTATTGATGGCCGACCTGGCGGCCATGCCGCTTTACTACCTGTTCCGGAAGAAGTCCGTCAAGGCCGACCTGATCGCCTCGATCGCCTTCCTCTTTGTCGGCGCGGCCCTGGTGGCGTATATGCTCATCGCCTACGCGGTGGACCCGTACTTCATAAACGAGGCTTTGGTCGCCAATTTCCCGCTCGACTTCATGACCTCGGTCAACTACGGGCCGCTCTCGCTCAGCCTGCTCGCGATCCTGCTCCCCTCGGTCAGCCTAGGCTATAGCCTATACCGCTTCCTCAAGGCCAAACGGGAGGAGGGGAACGGCGAACGAGGGAAGTGAATAATTCGTATTCACTTCTTGCGCGCAAGAGAGTAGACTTCCGCCGATGGAAGCGAAATCATTGCCCGTCATCGGGGCCTTCGTCAGGAACAAGGCCATAGTCCGGCTCGCCGTGCCGGTGTTCCTGGAGCTCATCCTCTCGGTCGCGATGGGCTACGTCAACCAGTTCCTGCTGGCGAGCGTGCCCCTGGCGTCCAACGCGGTCGGGCAGTCCAACCAGATAACCACCATCTTCGTGGTGTCGTTCTCGGTGCTTTCGAGCTCCTCGCTCATCTTGCTGACCCAGCTGTTCGGGTCGAAGAAATACGATGAGGCCAACAAGGTCTACTCGCTTTCCTTCTACCTGAACCTCCTGATCGGGGTCCTGGTGGCGGGGGTGGTAGCCGGCTGCGCCTTCTTCGTCTTCCCCATCATGGGCGTCGCCAGCAACGTCGTCGAGCTGGCCAAGCTTTACCAGATAATCGTCGCCCCCTCGCTTATATTCCAGGCCCTGACCAATGTCTTCTCCTCCTTCCTTAGGGCCAACAAGAATATGGCCTTCCCGACGGTGGTGGCCTTCCTGACCAACCTCATCAACGCCGCCGTGGCGGCCGTCTTCATCTTCGGCTTCCCGGAGGAGGACGAGAGCTTCAAGCTCATCGGGGTCGCCGTCGCGACCGACGTGAGCCGTTTGCTGGGCCTAGTGGCCTCCTACGTCTTCTTCAAGATTGCCACCAAGGGCAGCCTCTCTATCAAGCTGCTCCGCCCCTTCCCCGGCGGATTGCTAAAGAAGCTGCTTTTCATCGGCCTTCCGACCGCCGGGGAGACGCTCTCTTATAACTTCTCGCAGCTCGTGCTGCTGATCATCGTCAACAACTGCGTGAGCGTTTTGCAGCAGAATCTCCGGAGCTACCTCATCACCTTCACCTCGATCATCTACCTCTTTGCTAGCGGCACCGGCATCGCCATGCAGGTGGTGGAGGGCAGCCTCATCGGCGAGGGGAAGAAGGACGAGGCGGCCCAGCTGGTCAAGGACGTGGGCACGATGGCCCGGACGGTGTCGCTATTGATGTCGCTGCTGGTGACCGCCATCGCCTACCCGGTCTTCATGGCGCTGATGGGGGAGGCCTACGCCGACCCAACCGTCAACGTGGAGGGGATGACCCTCAGCCAGATCGGGCTGACGGCCGTCTACTGCATGCTCATCGACATCGTGCTCGATCAGGGCCGGGCGACCAACCTGGTCTACGTGAAGGGGCTCGAGACCGCCGGGGACATCACCTTCCCGGTCACCTGCTCGATATTGACTAGCTGGCTCTGCACCGTCGGCGTCTCGGCCTTGCTCTGCTTCGTCTTCGACCTCGGCATCTACGGGGCCTTCGTGGGCGCGGCGATGGACGAATGCGTCCGGGCGGTGATGTTCTACGTCCGCTTCGGCAGGGGCGGATGGCGGAAGAAGTCGCTGCTGAAGGGCATCGAGTGAGGAAGTTGGTGCTTCAATTCACCTTAAGGTGTGCTATGATTTGCTTGCGGAAATCCCGAAGCGGTTCCGCGGCTTGAAACGTCTGGGTGGCCTATGCGCCGCCCTTTCTATTGAATGGAGGGAAAATGGACGAGAAGGAAATGACCATCCGCGGCTATGTGGAGCCGCTATTGCAGGGCGAGGGCTATTCGCTATACGACCTCAAGCTCACCAAGTCGAGCCTGTCCGTGGTCGTCGACCGCGATAAGCCGATCAGCCTCGACGAAATCGTCGCCATCTCGGAGAAGATATCCGCCCTCCTCGACCAGAAGGACCCGATCGAGGGCGCCTATTCGCTAGACGTCTCCAGCTCCGGCGCCGAGAAGCGCATCGACCCATCCAAGCTCGATGCCTACCTCGGGTCCTACGTCAACATCACCCTGCATTCCCCGATAAAAGGGGAGAACGTCTTCGAGGGGACCCTGGGGGAAGAGGAGGGCAAATTGACCCTCACCTACTTCGACAAAGGGCGCAAGAAGACCATAAGCTTCGACAAGGACGGGGTCGCCAAGAGCCGCCTCGCCATCAAATTCTGATTCTTTAGGAGAAAGACAAAATGCCAAGGAAAGCAACTGCTGTTGAACAGGAGAGACCGTCGTTCGTCGAGGCCCTGCGCGGGCTAGCCGACGCCAAGGGGCTATCCGACGAGGAGGTCCTACACGCGCTAGAGGAAGCCACCGAGCGGGCCTACGTCAAGGAGCTGGGCGGCGGCGACGACGCGGTCGTCAGCTGCCACATAGACCCGCAGACCGGCAAGGTCACCCTCGCCCAGATCAAGGACGTCGTCGACGAGGTCGAGGACGATTACCTCCAGATCAGCGTCGAGGACGCCAACGAAGGGCTAGCCGAGCCCAAATACAAAGCCGGCGACAAGTTCGCCATCTACGAGGACATCGCCGATGCCTCGAAGGTCATGGCCAAGGCGGTCAAGAACAACTTCCGCCAGAAGCTCGGCGAGGCCGAGCGCACCGCGCTTTACAAGATCTACAAGGACCACATCGGCGAGATGATGGTCGGCACCGTCGAGAAGAGCGACGACAAGATGACCACCATCCTAATCGGGCGCACCCCGATCGACATGTCGCGCCACGACCTCATCGGCGACGAGTACTTCCGGGCCGGGGACCAGATCAAGGTCTACATCCAAGAAGTCCGCTCGGCCGCCCCGGTCGACGGCAAGCCCGCCCGCGGCCCGCAGATCCAGGCCACCCGCTCCTCCAAGGGCTTCCTCAAGCGCCTGTTCGAGGAGGAGATCCACGAGATCTACGACGGGACCGTCGTCATCAAGGCCATCGCCCGCAAGGCCGGCGTCCGCAGCAAGGTCGCCGTCTACTCCAACAACGAGGACGTCGACGCCACCGGGGCCTGCATCGGCCAGGGCGGCAGCCGCATCCAGAAGATCGTCACCCAGCTAGGGAACGGCAAGAACAAGGAGAAGATCGACGTCATCAACTGGTCCGCCAACCCCGGCATGTTCATAATCGAGGCCTGCCGCCCGGCCCAGGTCATCGGGGTCAGCCTCGATGAGGAGGGCAAGAGCGCCGTCGTGGTCGTCGATGGCGACAACATGCGCCTGGCTTCCGGCAGGAAGGACACCAACCGCAAGCTCGCCAGCGAGCTCACCGGCTACGAGATCGAGCTCATGAGCAAGGAAGACGCCGACGAGGAGGGCATCCCCTACAAGAGCGCCGAGGAATGGGCCGAGATCGCCGAGAAGGAGAAGGCCGAGGCCGAGCAGGCCGAGATGGCCCGCAAGCTCACCGAGGAGCAGCGCAAGCGCGCCGAGGAGGCCGCCAAGAAGGCCGAGCCGGCTACTGCATTAGAGCAGCCCAAGGCCGAGGAGAAGATTGTCGAGCAGCCCAAGGAGGAGAAGAAGATCGAAACCCCGAAGGTCGCCCCGAAGGCCACCGCCACCCCGGACATGTTCCCGGAGGAGGCGTCCAACCCGGCCGCCGCAGCCCTCGCTTCCCTCCAGAAGAAGGAGGAGGAGAAGGCCGAGCCCGCCGAGGTCAAGACCACGACCACCCTCTCCGACCTCGAGAAGGAGCTCGCCGACGCCAAAGAGAAGAAGACCAAGCCGGTCGCCAAGACCAAGCGCCCGCGCAAGATCACCGAGGAGGAGGTCAAGCGCGAGCCCGCCGCGGCCAAGCCCTCATCCGGCACCCCGGGATTAGCCGTCTACACCGACGAGGAGCTCTCTGAGCTCGACGAGGAGAGCCAGGGCGACGAGTACCTCGACACCGACGAGGACATCGACGAGGATTTCTCCGAATACGATCGCTACTACGACGACGATTCGAAGTGATGCCGAAGAAGACGATCAAGATAAGCCGGATGGACGCCATCACCAGGACCGTCCATCCAGCCGAGCAGATGCTGCGCATCCGCCTCACCCCGACTCCTTCCATCGACTATTCCGGGAAGCTATTGGGGCGGGGCGCCTACGTCTATCCCGACCCCAAGGCTATTTCCTCGCCCAAGGGGAAGGCCGCCTTGGCCCGGCTCGGGATAAAGGACGAGCTATACGAGGAGGTGCTCTTATGGGCCAGCACCCGCTGCAAAGCCTAGGGCTCTACAACCGGGCGGGGCTACTGCTCTTCGGCCCCGCGCTATACGGGGCGAAGTCGCTGGGGGCCCTGCTAGTCGCCTCCGACGCCTCATCCCGCAGCAAGAAGGAGGCCAAATCCTTAGCCGATAAAACCGGGGCAAAGCTCATCGAGGGCTTCACCCAGCAAGAGCTCGGCAAGCCGGTGGGGCGGGACGCCTTATCCGCCCTCGGCATAAAGGAAGGAAAGGCCTCCAAGGCCATAATCAAGGCACTGGGAAAGGAGAACAACGATGAAGAAAAGCGGATTTAAGCCCCCGAAGGGCAATCAGTCGAATAACCGCGCCCGGGTCAGCAACTTCGCGCCGACCCACCACAAGAACGAGCGCCCCAAGGTCAACGGCGGGGTGTTCGTCTACTCCAAGCCGCTGTCGGTTGGGGAGCTGAGCAAGGCGATCGACGTGCCGGCCACCGAGATCATCAAGCAGCTTTTCCTGCTCGGGAAGATGGTGACCATCAACCAGATGCTCGACGACGAGGCCATCGGCACCATCTGCCTGCAGTTCGGCTACGACTTCAAGAAGGAGCAGGTCCAGGACGCCACCCACTTCGAGAACATCGAGATCAAGGACGACCCCTCGCAATTGGTCGAGCGGCCGCCGGTGGTGACCATCATGGGCCACGTCGACCACGGCAAGACCACCCTCATCGACGCCATAAGGAGCTCCAACATCGTCTCGACCGAGGCCGGCGGCATCTCCCAGGAGATCGGCGCCTACCAGGTCGATGTCGACGGGAAGAAGATCACCTTCATCGACACCCCGGGCCACGCGGCCTTCACCGCGATGCGCGCCCGCGGCGCCTCGGTGACCGACATCGTCGTGCTGGTGGTCGCGGCCGATGACGGGGTCATGCCCCAGACCATCGAGGCTATCGACCACGCCAAGGCGGCCGATGTCCCGATAATCGTCGCCGTCAACAAGATGGACAAGCCCGGCGCCAACCCGCATAAGGTGCTTGAGGAGCTATTGGCCCACGACGTCATCGCCGAGGATTTCGGCGGCGACGTGATGAGCGTCAACATCTCCGCGAAGAAGAAGCAGGGCATCTCCGACCTGCTCGACATGATACTGCTGAAGGCCGAGATGCTTGAGCTCAAGGCCAACCCCAACCGCTACGCCATCGGCACCGTGCTCGAGTCCGAGCTCGACAAAGGCGAGGGCCCGAAGGCCACGCTGCTGGTCCAAAACGGCACCCTCAACGCCGGGGACTACGTGGTGGTCGGCGACCACTATGGCAAGATCAGGAGGATGACCAACGAGCGCCGTCAGGTGCTCAAAAGCGCCCTCCCGAGCACCCCGGTCGCGGTAATAGGGCTAAGCGCCGTCCCGAGCGCCGGCGACCGCTTCATGGCCTTCCCCGAGGAGAAGCAGGCCCGCGAGGTGGCCGAGGCCAGGCAGCTGGAGAAGCTCGCCCAGACCCGCTCCGGCACCGCCGCGATGAAGCTTAGCGACCTAAACAACCTCGTCAACGCCGGCAAGGTCAAGGACATCAACGTCATAGTCAAGAGCGACTCCAACGGCACCGCCGAGGCCCTCAAGGCCAACCTGGAGAAGCTATCCACCGACAAAGCGAAGGTCCACGTGCTGCTCGCCTCCGCCGGGGCGATAAGCGAGTCCGACGTCTTGCTCGCCAGCGCCTCCCACGCCGTCATCTTCGGCTTCGCGGTCCGCCCCGACGCCAGGATAAGGCAGCTGGCCGAGGAGAACCACGTCGAGATCCACCTGCACAACATCATCTATGAGCTGCTCGACGAGATGGAAAACGCCCTCAAGGGCGCGGTCGAGGTCGAGAAGGTCGAGCAGGTGACCGGCGAGGCCGAGATCCGCCACATCTACAAGATCGCCCACGTCGGGACCATCGGGGGCAGCTACGTCACCTCCGGGACCATCAAGATGGGCGAGAAGGTCCGCCTCATCCGCCAGGGAGTCGTCATCTACAATGGCAAGCTTGGCTCGCTCAAGCGCTACAAAGACGATGCCAAGGAGGTCAAGGAAGGCTACGAATGCGGCCTCACCATCGAGGGGTACAACGACATCAAGGAAGGCGACCGGGTCGAGGGATACGAGCTGGTCGAGAAGCAATAATGGCCGAGCGCAACGGGCGGATCAAATCCGTCATCGGCAAGGACATCGCCGAGATCGTCATGAAGGAGATCAAGAACCCGCACATCGGGATGGTCTCCATCAACGAGGTGGTGGTCAATTCCGATTATAGCGAAGCCCGGGTCTACGTCACCTTCTTCGGCGAAGGCGGGGAGAAGGCGAAGCTCAAGGAACTGAAGAAGTCCGAGGGGTTCGTCAGGAGCCGCTTAGCCAGCAAGGTCGACCTCTACAAGGCCCCGAAGGTCACCTTCATCCTCGACGAGACCTTCAAGAAGGCCGCGAGCCTCGAGGAGGCGCTGCAGAAAGAGCAGTCCGACCTCGACAAGCTCAAAGGCGAGTAAATACGGAAAAACCCCATCTCGCGATGGGGTTTTCTCATGCCTTGGCGATTAGCGAGAGCGAATACCCGCCCTTAAGCGATTTCGCTTTGGCGAACCCGGCTTCCAGGGCCGCTTTTTTGTTGCGCGCCTTGAAGTCGACGTAGAGGGGGTTGACCTTGCGCGCCTCCTGCTTGATTATGGCCTGCAGGCAGGCGACGGCCTCCTTTTCATGAGCAGGGGCGAACTCGAATAGTGAGATTTCCCTTTCATGGGTCGAGACTAGCTTTATGCCGAGCGCCCCGAAGACCTTGCCTTTGTATAGAAGAAGATATGTATCAACGCCTTTTCCTAAGGGCTTGAGGGAATGCTTATTCTTGATTAAGTCGTATTCGATGACCTGCTCCGGGTAGAGGAGGGGCTTATAGGTCGTGTTCCTATCGACCCTGCACTCGATGCAATGGAAGAACAGCGAGAAGGAGGCGTAGTTGGATAGCATCTGCCCGAAGCTCAGTCTCGCCTCGTCCCGACTCGCATATAGGGAATGGAGCGTTTCCTTGGCGAATTCCCGCTCGGTGGCCCCGTCATTGGGGCAGATCTTGCCCATCACCGGAAGGCCTTCCTCCTTGGCCATCCCGGTGAGGTCGCTCTCGGCGCACTCGATGAGCGGGCGGATGAAGGTTATATTGGCGCGCTCCAACGTCATCTTCGGCTCGAAGGTGGCGATCCTCCCGCCGTGGATGGCGTTCATTAGCAGCGTCTCGATCGCGTCGTCCTGGTGGTGGGCGAAGGCGACCTTGTTGGCGCCCAGCTCATTGGCCGCCTCGTTGATCGCGGCCTTCTTCATCCTCGAGCAGATCGAGCAGGGCAGCCGGCCGTCCTTGGAATGCTCCTTTAGTATCGGGTAGACCTCGCGGGAATCCTTGACCAGCAGCGGGGCGCCGATGCTAGAGGCGAAGGCCTCGATGGCGGAGGCGTCGAAGCCGTCGAACCCGAGGTCGAGGCAGACCGGGAATATCTTGAAGTCCTTTTTGGAGAAGAGTCGATAGACCGACAAAGCCTTGAGCAGGCAAAGCGAGTCCTTCCCTCCGCTCACGCCTATGACGACCTTGTCGCCGTCATTGAGCAGATCGTATTTCGAATCGGCCTTCCTTATCGAGGCCAGCACGCGCCTGATGTATTTCACGCGCGTATTATCTAATTTTGCTTATCCCTTCGCAATAGTGCCCTGTATTAGGGCAAGCCATTACCCAAAACTCGGATTCCGCGTTGCCTGAAATGCCGATTGCAATGGTTTGCGTCAAGAAGCGGCAGGCCGATTCTGCTTTTAGATGACCGCGGCCATGAAATACGGAAGGTCTTGCATCGTTTTTTAATAGTTTTTCACATTTCCGAGGCCTAAAAACACATCTAATTTCACATTTCCGAGGCCTAAAAACACATCGAATTTCACATTTCCGATACCCAAAAACACCAAGAATTTCACATTTCCGAGAACTAACCAGCCTAAAAGCCAGTATTTTGGAATTTTTTCTGGTTTGAGCTGTTAAGTTGTTTTCTTGCTTTCTATGGATTCTCGTCGTGCGGCACTGCTGCGGCGCTAAATTAACCCAAAGCCCCCTGCTTTTAAAAAAGGAAAAACCCGCTTGCGACCATTAAACAACAAAGAGGAATAAATGCAGATTTGCCGTTTTGCCTTTTATATGGGAAGCAAGCGGTTTTGCGGAAGGAAATGGCGGCCCTGTGGTATATAATCATCGCATGTCAAACGGCATCATCATCTTCGATAAGCCCACCGGCATGACCTCCAGGCAGGTCGACAACGCCGTGATGAAATGGCTCGGCGAGAGGAAAGTGGGGCATCTTGGCACGCTAGACCCCTTCGCCACCGGCGTCTTCGTCGTGGCGGTCGGGAAGGCCACCAAGTTCCTCCGCTACCTCGGCGGGGAGAGGAAGAGCTACCTCGCGAGGCTCAAGCTCGGGGAGTCGACCTCGACCCTCGACCGGGATGGGGAGGTCACCGGCACGATGGAAGTCCCCCACCTTGACCGGCGGACCGTGTGCAAGGCGCTTTCTAGCTTCCTTGGCGAGTCGATGCAGACCCCGCCCGCCTATTCGGCCAAGAAGATAAACGGGGTGGCGAGCTACGAGCTGGCCCGCAAAGGCGAGGAGGCATCGCTTTCCCCGCGGCGGATATTCGTCTATGACGTCAACCTCCTGCAGATGCAGCCGCCCTATATCGATTTCTCACTCACCGTGAGCGAGGGCACCTACATCCGGGTGATCGGGGATGAGCTGGCTAAGAAGCTCGGGACGCTGGGGCACCTGGAGTCGCTTCGGCGGCTTAGCATCGGGAACATCTCGCTTGAGTCCGTGGTCAGCTTCACGCCGTCATCCTGCTCCAACCTGCTCGACCCCGCGCCTTTCGTGCAGCTGCCATCCTACGAGCTTTCCGCCGAGCAGGCGGCTTTGGTCGACAACGGGGTGAGGCTATGCCTGCAATCCGACGAGCCGAGATTGCTGCTGCAAGATCGAAGCGGCAAGGCCAAGGCGGTCTACGTCAAGCAAGGCGACGCCTACGTCTGCGAAAGGGGGCTGCAATGAAGGTAATAAAGCTCGATAGCAACGCGATCTTGCCCGCGGATTGCTCGGTGGCCCTAGGCAACTTCGACGGGTTCCACAAAGGCCACGCTAGGCTATTGCTCGAGGCGAAGCTGCATGGGCAATATTCCGGGGCGCTGCTAATATCCCCCTCATACGACGAGCTGTTTTGCCAATCCAAGGTATTGATGGGGCTAGACGACAAGATGAGGTTCCTCTCCTCCTTCGGCATCGACTTCGCCTTCCTCATCGAATCCGATGAGGCGTTCTTCGCTTTGGACAAGCAGGGATTCATGTCGCGCTACCTCGACGCGCTGCATCCCGATAGCCTCATCGTGGGGGAGGACTACACTTTCGCGAGAAAAGGCGAGGGCACCCCATCCGACCTGCGGTCCCGCTACAAGGTATACGTGGTGAGGACTCTATTAGAAGGGGACAGGAAGGTGTCGAGCACCTGGATAAGGGAGTGCCTGCGCGAGGGCGAGGTGAAGAAAGCCTGGTCGCTATTAGGCCACCCCTATGAGGTGGTCGGCAAGTCGGTGCATGGGCGCCACCTCGGGACCGGGATCGGCTTCCCGACCTGCAACCTGCGCCTATCCTACGACTATCTGCTGCCCAAGCAGGGGGTCTACGCCGGGATCGCCTATCTGCTCGGCAAGCCCTACAAGGCGATGATCAACGTCGGCAGCAACCCGACGGTGGGGGGCGAGGACGACCACGTCGAGATCCACCTGCTCGACTACGATGGCGGGGACGCCTACGGATACACCGTCTACTGCGACTTCCTCCACTTCGTCAGGGGCGAGAGGAAGTTCGCCTCGCTTGAGGACCTCAAATCGCAGCTGCAGAAGGACAAGCTGACCATCTACCAGCTGCTCCAATAGCGAAAAAAGCTCCGATGGTTCGGAGCTTTTCTTTTTATTTGCCTTCGGCTTCGGCTTCGGCCTTGCGGTGGGCGTCGAACTTCTTCCTATCGGCGGTGTTGAGGATCTTCTTCCTCATGCGGAAGGCCGACGGGGTGATCTCGACGAGCTCGTCGGAGTTGATGTAGTCCAGACAGGCCTCGAGGGTCATCTTGCGCGGGCTCTTGAGCACCACGGTCTGGTCCTTGGTGGAGCTGCGGACGTTGGTCTGCGGCTTGGCGGCGGTGACGTTGACGGCGAGGTCGACCGGGTAGCGGTGCTCGCCGACGATCATGCCCTCGTAGCAGATGGTGCCCGGGGCGATGAACATCGTGCCGTGGTCCTCGACCTTCTCGATGGAGTAGGGGGTCGCCGGGCCTTTGTCGACGCTCACGAGGACGCCGAGCTGCCTCTCGCCGACGCTATGGGCGTAGACGGGGCGGAACTCGCGGAAGGTGTGGTTGATGATGCCATACCCCTTGGTGAGGGTCAGGAAGTTCGAGACGAAGCCCAGCAGCCCGCGGGAGGGGATTATGTAGGTGAGCCGGCTCTGTCCGTTGGCCTCGGCCATGTCGATCATCTGGCCGCCGCGGTTGCCAAGCGTCTCCATTATGTCGCCGACGAATTCGCTCGGGACGTCGATCTGCAGGTCCTCGTAAGGCTCGCATTTGACCCCGTCGATCTCCTTGATGATGACGTGGGGCTTGCTGACCTCGAGCTCATACCCCTCGCGGCGCATGGTCTCGATGAGGACGGAGAGGTGGAGCTCGCCGCGACCGGAGACGGTCCAGGTCTCGGTGTTGGGTATCCGCTTGTAGCGGAGGCTCACGTCCCGCTGGACCTCCTGATAGAGCCTATCCTCTATGACGCGCGCGGTGACGAACTTGCCATCCTGCCCGCGCAGCGGGGAGCTGTTGGTGCCGAATTCCATCTGGAGCGTCGGCTCGTCGATGCGCAGCGGCGGCAGCGGGTCGACCTTCCCCTGGGCGCAGACGGTGTCCCCGACGTTGAGCTCGGGGAAGCCCGCGATGGCGCAGATGTCGCCGCAGTCGACGTGGTCGACCTCGACGCGCCTTAGCCCCTGGAAGGTGTATAGCTTCATCACCTTGAAGTCCTTGGTGGTGCCGTCTATCCGGGCGTCGGTCACGGTCTCGCCGACCTTGACGGTCCCGCCCCTGACGGTGCCGATGCCGATCCTGCCGACGAAATCGTTGTAGTCCAATAGAGCCGGCTGCATCCTAAACGGCCCGTTGGGGTCGCAGATCGGCTCCGGGATCTCCTTGAGGATGGTCTCAAAGACCGGGTCCATGCCCGGCTTCTGCGAAGCGGGGTCGGGGGAGTAGGATGAGGTGCCGTTGAGGGCCGAGGTGTAGACGACCGGGAACTCGAGCAGGTCGTCGGGCGCGCCGAGCTCGATGAATAGGTCCAATACCTCGTCGACCGCCTTCTTGGGGTCGGCGTTTGGCCGGTCGACCTTGTTGATGACGACGATCGGCTTGATGTGGTTCTCCAGCGCGTTCTTGAGGACGAAGCGGGTCTGCGGCATGGTGCCCTCGAAGGCATCGACCAATAGCAGGCAGCCGTCGACCATGTGCATGATGCGCTCGACCTCGCCGCCGAAATCGGCGTGCCCCGGGGTGTCGACGATGTTGATCTTGGTCCCCTTGTACATGATCGAGGTGGTCTTGGCCAAGATGGTGATGCCGCGCTCCCTCTCCTGGGGGTTGGAATCCATGACGCGGTCGATTATCTGCTCGTTCTCGCGGAAGGCGCCGGAATTGGAAAGAAGCGAGTTCACCAGCGTCGTCTTGCCGTGGTCGACGTGGGCGATGATCGCGATGTTCCTCATGTTCATAGCTTTAATACCTCCGCAAATTGCCGGAAGTATCTTAATCTCGCGCCCGCACGTAGGCAAGCGGAAACCTCCTGAAAGCGGTATTAACCCGCCATATAGGTGCGAATTCTCTTGCCTATGCGCGTGCATTGCCATATTATTTGCCTTGCAGCTCGTCTAGGCCGACATCTGCTCCGGATTCGGCGTGGGCGCAGCCAAGTCAAAGGAAAGGAGAAAACCAATGGCTCTAACCAAAGAAGAGACCCTAGCCATCGTCAAGAAGTACGGCAAGGACGCCAAGGACACCGGCTCGACCGAGGTCCAGGTCGCTTTGCTCACCTCCAGGATCAAAGCGCTCACCGAGCACCTCAAGTCCAACCACGGCGATTCGGCTTCCCGCCGCAGCCTGCTGATCCTCGTCGGCAAGCGCCGCAGCCTGCTCGACTACCTGGCCCGCACCGATTCGGACAGGTACACCAAGCTCATCGCCTCGCTTGGCATCCGCAAGTAAGATTACGGGAAGACGCCCCTGCGCAAGCGGGGGCTTTCTTTTTGCTGGGGCAATTTAGTTTCCGCGGCCCGCCTTTTCCCTATAGAGGGAAGTCTAAGCCGGTGGTAACATATACCCGTTTGGTTTAAGGAAAAAGAGAATGAAACAAGTGTTCGAAACAACCTTCGCCGGACGCCACCTCCAGGTGGAGTCGGGCGAGATCGCCAAGCAAGCCGACGGGGCCGTCCTCGTCAGGTTTGGCGACACCGTCGTCCTGGCCACCGCCTGCTGCGCGGATGAGCCGAAGGAAGGGGATTTCTTCCCCCTCACCGTCAACTACGAGGAGAAGATGTACTCCGTGGGCAAGATCCCCGGCAGCTTCCTCCGCCGCGAGGGCCGCTCGGGCGAGCACGCCACTTTGAGCGCCCGCCTCATCGACCGCCCCATCCGCCCGCTTTTCGCGGAGGGCTTCCGCAATGAGGTCCAGATCGTCGCCACCGTCATGAGCTGCGACCGCGACAACACCCCGGAGATGACCGGGATGCTCGGCGCCTCGCTGGCCCTATGCACCTCCGACATCCCCTTCGACGGGCCGGTCGCCGGCGTCTACGTCGGAAGGGTTGATGGGAAGCTCATCATCGACCCGACCGAGGAGGAAAGGAAGAAGAGCGACATCGACTTGGCCGTCGCCGGCACCGAGAGCGCCATCATGATGGTCGAGGCCGGGGCCGCCGAGGTCCCCGAGGAGGAGATGCTCGACGCCATAATGTTCGGCTTCGAGGCCATCAAGGAGCTCTGCGCCTTCCAGAAGAAGATCATCGAGGCCATCGGCAAGCCCAAGCGCCACATCGACCTCTACGCCCCCGACCCGAAGATCAAAGAAGACATCGAGTCCCGCATCGGGGAGAGGATGGTCAAGGCCATCTCGATCTTCGATAAGCTAGAAAGGCAAGACGCCATCGACGCCCTCAAGAAGGAGATCATCGAGGACTACGATGGCCGTGAATACGAGGACGAGCACGACCACAAGATGACCATGCTCATGGTCAACGACATCCTCGAGGGGATGGTCGCCGCTGAGGTCCGCCGCCTCATCACCGAGGACAAGGTCCGCCCCGACGGCCGCAAGGTCGACGAGATCCGCCCGCTCGACTGCCAGATCGATCTGTTGCCGCGCGCCCATGGCTCGGCCATGTTCACCCGCGGCCAGACCCAGGTCATCGGCACGACCACCCTCGGGCCCCTAAGCGACAAGCAGATCGTCGACGACCTCACCTCGAACACCGAGAAGAGGTTCATGCATCACTACAACTTCCCGCCTTATTCGGTCGGCGAGATCGGCAGGATGGGCGCGCCCGGCCGCCGCGAGATCGGGCATGGCAAGCTCGGCGAGAGGGCGCTTAGCTACGTGCTGCCCTCCGAAGAGGAATTCCCGTACACCATCCGCTGCGTTGCCGACGTCGTCGAGAGCAACGGCTCGAGCTCCCAGGCTTCCATCTGCGCCAACTGCATGTCGCTGATGGCCGCCGGCGTCCCCATCAAGGGCATCGTCTCCGGCATCGCCATGGGCCTAATCACCTCCGGCCCGCTCGACGGCAGCCACCCCTATACCATCCTCACCGACATCCAGGGCCTTGAGGACCACTTCGGCGACATGGACTTCAAGTGCGCCGGAACCGCCAAGGGCCTAACCGCCCTCCAGATGGACATCAAGATCCACGGCGTCACCCGCGAGGTCCTCTCCGAAGCCCTCGCCCAGGCTAGCAAGGCCCGCGCCGAGATCCGCGAGGCCATCGCCAAGGTCATCCCCGAGCCGCGCAAGGAAGTCTCCAAGTACGCCCCGAAGATGGTCTCCTTCAAGATCGACGTCGACAAGATCCGCGACGTCATCGGCCAGGGCGGCAAGGTCATCAACTCCATCATCGCCGATTGCGGCGGCGTCCAGATCGACGTGGAGGAGGATGGCAAGATCACCATCTACCACTCCGACAAGGCCATGATCGAGAAGGCCAAGGCCATCATCGACGACATCGTCCGCGAGGCCAAGGTCGGCGAGATATTCGAGGGCAAGGTCACCCGCGTAGAGGACTATGGCGCCTTCGTCAACCTCTTCGGCGACACCGACGGGCTCTGCCACGTCTCCAGGCTGAAGTGGGATTACGTCGAGAACGCCAACGACATCGTCAAGGTCGGCGACACCCTAAAGGTCGTCGTCATCGGCCTCGACGAAAAGGGCAAGGTCAAGGTCAGCCACCGCGAGTTCGAGGAGAAGCCCGAGGGCTACGTCGAGCGCCCCGAGCGCCCCGCACGTAGCGGCAATGGCCATGGCAACTCCCGTCCCCACGGCGGGCATGGCAAAGGCGGCAACCGCCACTGATGGCAACTAGGCAAGGCCAAGCGCCTTGCCTTTTTTCGTTGGCCGTTATTGATTTATTGATGCGATTCCCTAATATAATTCAATTAGGAGGGAGCTTATGCCAAGGATAATAACCATCGGTCGCGAGTTCGGAAGCGGGGGCCGCGAGCTGGGGAGGCGGCTGGCCGAGAAGCTCGGCTACGCCTATTACGACAAGGAGATCATCGACGAGATCGCCAAGAACACCCCCTATTCGAAGGAATACATCGAGGAGGTCTCCGAGGCCGATCCGGTGCCCTTATTCCCGATTCGCTATGGCTCGACGCTAAATCCATCCCCCGACCCGGGCGTCTCGATGGCCCTCGACGTCCTAAGCGCCCAGAACAAGATCCTGCGCGATCTGGCCCTCAAATCCGACTGCGTCATCATCGGCAGGGCGGCCGACTACCTGCTGCGCGACCTCCATCCCTACCGGATCTTCGTCTACGCCACCATCGAGAGCCGGCTGCAGCGGTGCCTGAAAAGGGAAAAGGGCGACCATTCGCCAAAGCAGTTACTGAAAGGCATCAAGCGGATCGACAAGAAGCGGAAGAAATACTACCAGTTCGTCACCGGGCGGGACTGGGGCGAGTGGACCAACTACGATCTATTGGTCAACACCTCGTTCGCCTCGATACCCGAGGTGGTGACGATGCTATCGTCCATCTTCCCCCATCATGGAGGCGATTAGCCTAAGCGATTCGTCGCGGCAAAGGCCCTCGATGTCCGAGGGCTTTTCAATTTCCCTTCCCTTTAGCAGGAAGTGGAGGCGGGAATAGATGCGGTCGCCATCCGAGCTAGATTGCATATACGGCTCATCGCCGTTGCCCAGCCGGTATTCCTCCTCGATCAGGGCTATCAGGTAGCGGCGGAGGTAGGCGAGTATCTCCTCCTCGATCCAATAGGCGCTTAGCTTTGCGGCGCCTTCGCTGCTTTTCAGCTTGCAATATAGCGGCAATCCGTCGATCTCGTCGTGGTAGATGTCGGCGAAGAGGAAATCGAACCCGCCTTGGTGGCTGCAGGCGAAGTCAAGCGCGTCGCCGACCTCGATCCTTATCTTCTTAGAATTCGGGAATAGGGGCAGCAATTGATGGCAAAACTCCTTTACTAGCCCATCGTCCTTCTCGATGACGGTGACCGACTCAACATCTTCTTTGTTGGAGGCCATGAAGGGGAAGTACCCGATGCCAAGGCCATACACCAGCACCTTGCCCCTAGCTTGCGATATAGGCGTCTCCATGGTCGCGATCTCGTGGGGGATTACCTCCATCCAGTTTCTTCCGGAAAGACGGTATATCGGGTATTTGACCCGGGTTTTGTAGTAGCCCGACCTGGTGAAGGTCTCGAAGTCCTTCCCGACCCTGATCGGGCCGCACTGGAAAAGCTCATCCTTCTCGTAATGGGCGTAGGAGAAGCCCTTGATGGAGGAGAACCCCGCCTTCTGCTCCTCGATGAACCGGTAATAGGGGTTGGAGAGCAGTTCGGACTCGTTCAGCTTCACTATGTCACCGTCGATGAGGCTCGCCCTTTCCTTTTCCCCAAGCAGGGACAGCTTTTCCTTTAGGGGGATGTTGGTCGGCAGCGAGTAGAGGTAGCTTAGCGCCCCGTCGCGCATCTCGGCCCTCCGGCTCGCCTTGCCTAGGGCGGATATATATTGGGATAGCGGCTTGCTTCGCAGGTAGTTCACCGCGACATTCTATCCTTTGGGGTGACGTTTGTCACATCCGCGGCGTCTATTCAAGTAGGAGGGAAGGATCATGAAGAGGATCATATGCGCCGTGACGTTATTTGCCTTATGCGGCTGCGCCGTCCCGTCCGGGGACGTCTTGGCCTACCGGGCCAACATGGACAAGCGCACCTACGTCAAGCTGCCCGAGGAGGCCGTTAAAGCCTCGATCGGCTACGTGGAAGAGGCGATAAAGGACGATTCGGTGGTCAGCCCGATCGGCTTCTCGCTCTGCCTTGGCGCCGTCGGGGTCAATAGCGCATACCCCGAGGTGGCGCTCTCGCGGCTTGGGCTCTCCGAGGATGGGTATAAGTCATTATTGGATTGCCTCAATTACCAAGATGATGAAAGCGCGCTGCGCTCCACCGCCTTCGCCCAGCTGATCCATTCCGACGGGTCGCTGCATTACGTCGAGGGCAGGAGGCAGCAGATGATGGAGGAATACGGCATATCGAGCATCGAATCGAGCGTCGATAGCTACGAAAACGACGCGCTCGACCTGATGGAGATTTGCCTAGGCAAAAGGATCCCGCTGCCAAGCCTAGAGGACGTCGATTTCTCCACCGACCTGGCGCTGGTGTATTCCGCTTTGTCTTTAAAGGACAGCGTGCTTAAGATGAATAGCGAGCAGCTAAGCTTCCAGAGCGTTGACGGCGAAACGCTCTCTTTGGAAGGCTATGCAGGCAAAAGGACCGGGGAAATCTACCTCGAGACCGATTCGTATAAAGCCCTAAAGCTTGTCCTAGACAATACCAGCCTCTGCCTATTCCTGCCCGATGAGGGCGAATACGGCTCATTCGACCTCACCGAGGCCTACGTGAGGCTATTGAATGAGTCGGAGCTGGTGGAAGCCGACGTGCAGGTGCCTTATTTCTCGCTTGAGACGGAGGTCGACCTCACCGATCAGGGAAAAGCGGTCAAGGAAGGGGCCGGGGCGATGGCGAAGCTATTCGTTGAGCCTTTGGACTCGGTGGCGACCAAGCAGCGGTGCCGCTTCGAGTTCGATAGCCGCGGCGTAGAAGGCGAGCAGGTCACGATCGATGTGTCGGTCCCCACCTCGGGGCCCCCGACGCCGACGCCAGAGCCCCGGGAGGTGAGTTTCCACGCGGATAGGCCGTTCTACTTCGTGAGCAGCTTCATCGGGATTCCGCTGTTCGCCGGGCTATATAGCGGAGCTAAATAGACAATCCGAGCCGATTTGACCTATAACGGGCGCGATGGTTTTCCTTAAAACCCCGCCCGTTTTATAATGCGTCCATGGAAGATGTCATAGTTATCGGCGCCGGGGTTATCGGCGCATTCGTGGCGAGGAACCTCGCTCGATTTAGGCTCCGCTGCCTGGTGATTGAGAAAAGCCTCGACGTGGGGGATGGGTCGTCGATGGCCAATTCCGCGATCGTCCATAGCGGCTATGACCCGATCCCGGGCACCAAGAAGGCCATCTGCAACGTCGCGGGCAACGCGATGTACGACGAGATCGCCTCAGACCTCGAGGTGCCGTTCCGCCGCATCGGCTCGCTCACCATAGCCGAGGACGAGGAGGGCATCAAGACCCTGCAGTCGCTTCTAGAGAGGGCCAAGCAGAACAACGTCCCGGCCAGGATCGTCTATCAGGATGAGCTGCGGTCAATCGAGCCCGCGATATCGGAAGAGGCTTTGGCCGCCTTGCTTTGCCCAACCGCCGGCATCGTCGACCCCTTCCTATTGGTCGCCAGGGCCTTCGAGAACGCCCTCGACAACGGGGTGAAGCTTCGCCTAGGCGAGGAGGTCACATCGATAAAAAGAGTCGATGGCGTCTATGAAGTCATGACCAGCAAAGGCCGATACCTATCCAAATGCGTCGTCAACTGCGCTGGCTTGCATTCCGATGAGATAGCCAACATGGTCGGAAGCAAGGGCTACCGGATAATCCCCAAGAAGGGCGAATACCATGTGCTGGACCATTTCGGCCCGTTCGTCAGGCACACCCTTTTCCCGCTTCCAAGCAAGAAAGGCAAGGGCATATTGATCACCCCGACCACCTCGAGCAACTACCTCGTGGGGCCAAGTTCCGACCCCATCGAGGAGAAGGAAGACGTCTCGACCGATTCGCCAACCCTTTCGCAAGTGGCCGAGAAGGCCAAAGCGCTGGTCAAGGAGTTGCCGCTTTCCGAGCGGGTCAGGGTCTTCTCCGGCGTTAGGGCGAGCATCGAAGGCGGGGATTTCATAATCGAGGAAGACGAGGGCAACCCCGGGTTCATAAACCTGGTCGGCATCGACTCGCCAGGGCTTGCCAGCGCACCCTACATCGGCAAAATCGCCGTTGAGGAGCTAGTTTCTAAGCGCATTGAGCTAGTTGAGAACCCGACGTATAGCCCGAAGGTCAGGCATTATGTGAGGCCGAGCTTGCTTAGCCTATCCGAGAGGAACGCCCTGATCGAGGCCAACCCCGATTACGGGAGGATAGTATGCACCTGCGAGAAGGTGAGTTTGGCCGAGCTAGAGGACATCCTCTCCCGCAGCCTGCCCTGCCTTACCGTAAAGGCGATGAAGAAGCGGAGCCGGGCGGGCTTTGGCAAATGCCAGGGCGGCTTCTGCCAGGCGAAGGTTTTGATGCTATTGTCCAAAAAACTCGGGATAAAGCCGGAGGAGGTCCTTTACGATGGGCCGAACTCCAACATCCTTATGGAGGAATCGAAATGAGGAAGGAAGTCGATGTCTTGGTGATAGGCGGGGGATCGGCCGGGATGGCCGCCGCCCTCTCAGCCTATGCTAGTGGGGCCAAAAGCGTCCTGATAGTCGAGAAGGAGGAATACCTCGGCGGGATATTGAACCAGTGCATCCACCCCGGATTCGGGCTGCATGAATACAAGCAGGAGCTGACCGGGCCCGAATTCCTCACCCGCCTCGCCCGCGAGGTCGCCAAAACCCCTATTGAGGTGATGCTGGGGGCTTTCTGCCTCTCAATATCGCCCGATTTGAGCGCGGTTGTATCAAGCCCCGAGGGCATTTACCTCATAAAGGCGAAGGCCATCGTTATGGCCAACGGCTGCCTTGAGCGGTCCGCGGGGGCCATCGGGATGCCAGGCACCCGGCCGAAGGGCGTATTGACGGCGGGGCAAGCCCAGCTCTATCTGAACCAGTACGGCTATATCGTGGGCAAAAGGGTGTTCATCCTCGGCTCCGGGGACATCGGATTGATAATGGCCCGGAGGATGACGCTTGAGGGGGCGAAGGTGCTCGGCGTGGCCGAGATCATGCCGTATAGCAATGGTTTGAAGCGCAACATCGCCCAGTGCCTTGAGGATTTCGACATTCCCCTATACCTCTCCCACACCGTCACGAAAGTGGTGGGGAAGGATAAGCTCGAGGCAATTGAGATTTCCGAGGTCGATAAGTCAATGAAACCAATCCCGGGGACCGAGATGAGGTTCGAGGTCGACACCCTTCTGCTTTCGATTGGACTAATTCCTAACAACAGCATGCTAAGCTCAATCGGCGCCAAGAAAGGCAAGAACAAAGGGGCCGAGGTCGACGATTTCCTGATGTCTTCAATCCCCGGCATCTTCAGTTGCGGCAACGTCCTCCACGTCCATGACCTAGTCGACAACGTGGTGGAGGAAGCAAGAGCGGCGGGGCGGTCCGCAGCTGCTTTTTCCCATTTTGGAATTGACGATGTTGGAGTGATGCATCAGATTAAGGAAGGCGATGGCATATCCTATGTGGTGCCGAGCCATTACCATGAAGCAGCGGGGGATGACCTGATCATCAAGTTCCGCTGCAAAAAGCCGGTTGGAAAATGTCAGGTTCAGGCCATAATCGGTCAAAAGTGTATAAAAACGTGGTCAAGAACTTCGATGGTTCCTAGTGAGATGCAAATACTGCCAATTACTAGGAAACTACTAGAAAACAACTACGGAGATTTAGAGATCCGCCTTGTGGAGTTGAATTAATCGCTAAGGAGAAATGGCTATGAAGGAATTCACTTGCATCATTTGCCCGAGGGGCTGCCGCCTTAAGGTTGACGACGAACTTCACGTTACGGGAAACTCTTGTCCCCGCGGCGAGGCCTATGGCAGGCAAGAGGCCGTCGACCCCCGGCGGACCCTCACCTCGACCGTGAGGATAGAAGGCGCGATGCTAAACGTTGCGCCGGTGAAGACCGCCTCCCCCATACCAAAGGGGAAGATCGACGAGGCGATGAGGCAGATTAACTCGATAAAGTTGCAAGCGCCTGTATACATGGGTGAGACGGTGTGCGAGAATTTAGCGGGCACCGGAATAGATTTGGTGTCAACCAGAGATTTGGAAAAAGTCAAGTGAAGGCACTTATCGCAAGCGACATACACGGCCGTCTGGCCGCGGCGAAGAAGCTGGAGAGGGCTATTGAGCGGTGCAAGCCCAACGCCGTCATCCTTTTGGGCGACTACCTTTACAACGGGCCGCGCAACGGCGTGCCCCAGGACTATGACCCGATGGCGGTCTGCCAGATCCTCAACCGCTTCGCCTCGAAGGTCATCGGGGTGCGGGGCAACTGCGATTCGCGGATCGACGAGATGCTGCTGCGGTTTAAAATCGAGGATTCCAAGGTGACTTACCTAAATGGATATCGGATCGATTTGATACACGGCGATCTGCTGACATCCGACCTCCTATCGGTCAACCGCGGCGACATACTCATGTTTGGCCATACCCACGTATACATGCTCAAGAAGGAAGACGGGGTCGTCTATTTCAACCCCGGATCCACCTCGTTCCCGAAAAACGGCAACCCAGCGACCTATGGGCTGTTCGAGGACTTGCAGCTTAGCATCAGGCGGCTAGACGACGACGAAGAGCTGCTTTCGATGCAACTTTCCTAGCGCTTACGCCCTGTTTTGGGGTATCATCCCTTCGTAAGAAGGCAGACATAGAGAAAACACATGGACAGAAGAGTGAAGATTTACGCTTTGGGCGGCCTCGACGAGGAAGGCAAGGATTGCTACGTCGTCGACGTCGACGGCGATTTGTTCGTCATAGAATGCGGAATCCGCGAGCCCGACAAGACCATGCCGGGCGTTGACTACGTCATCCCGCGCTTCGACTGGCTGCGCGACAACAAGGATAGGATCAAGGGATATTTCCTGACCCACGGCCACGACGACGTCATCGGGGCGCTGGCCTACATCTACCCCGAGGCCCCGGCCCCGGTATACGGCAGCAAGGTGACCATCTCGATGCTTCGGATGTTCACCTCCCACGTCAAGAAGGACCCCAATATGTACGATGCCCGGATCGTCGAGCCGACCTCGACCTTCAAGGTGGCGGGGCGCGACGTGACCTACTTCCACACAGCCCACAATATCGCTGGAAGCTCCGGCATCTCGATCTCCACCGACCTCGGGAACGTCGTGTTCATCGGCGATTTCGTCGTCGAGAATGCCGCGACCAAGAGCTATCTGAACGACCTCAACGCCATCGCTAAGCTGGCCGAGAAGCCGACCTTGGCCCTCATGATCGAGTCGATATACGCCAACAAGCCGGGCTACACCGCCCCCCAGTACAAGCTCACCCCGCAGATCGAGGAGACCGTCAAGAACGCCCCGGGCAGGGTGTTCGTCTCGATATTCTCTAGCGACCTCTACAACGTCTCGGAGCTCATCCAGATGGCCATCGCCTCCCACAAGCGGATCGTCTGCTACGACGCCGCCGACCAGGAGATGCTCAAGGCCATGCAGGACTGCGGCGAATTGATGATCCCGCGGGAGAACTTCGCGAGCCTCGACGACATCCTGCGCTACCGCGACCAGGACCTGCTCATCCTCATGACCGGCTTTGGGTCTAGGATTTTCCGCAAAATCGCCCTCTTGGCTTCGGGCCAGAACGAGGACAAGCGCATCAAGCTCAAGCCGACCGATACCTTCATCGTCGCCTCGATGAGCAACGACAACTCCGAGCTCGAGTACACCGACGCCGCCGACGAGCTGTTCCGCTCCGGCTGCCACGTCAAGCTGCTTTCGAAGAAGACCTTCCTGCGGATGCATGCCTCCGAGGAGGACATCAAGATGATGGCGTCGCTGCTCAAGCCGAAGTACTACATCCCGGTCAAGGGCTTCTACAAGAGCCTGCTCCACAACGGGATGCTGGCCCTGTCCATGGGCATCAACCTCAACCACCAGAACGTCTTCGTGGTCGAGAACGGCATGACCGTCATCCTCGACGAGAAGGGCGGAAGGGTGTTCGACGAGAAGATACCGCACGGCGACCTATTGATCGACGGAGTGGGGGTGGGGGACGTCTCCGCCCAGGTCCTCGCCGACCGCAGCAAGCTCGCCGAGGGCGTCATCGTCTTGGGGCTCACCATCTCGAAGAGGCGGCGGAAGATCATCGCCGGCCCGACCGTCGAGATGAAAGGATTCGTCTACGCCCACGAGGCCGACGTGGTGACCAGGGAGGCCAGCAAGGTCTTCTCCGCCACCGTCGAGGAATTCCTGCAGAAGCCCGACATCAACCTCGATGAGATGAGGCAGAACGTCTACGAGAAGACCCTCAAGGCGGTCAGACGCTGCACCGGCGGCAAGGAGCCGATGCTGCTGCCGCTCATCGTCGAGGCGGAATAAGCCCTAATTTTCCCACCAACAATTGGCCCCTTCCTGTGGAAGAGGGCCGTTTTTTTAACTAGAATAAAAGGCATGACCGACAAAAAGAAATTCGAATATGGGCCAGAGGCCATCAAGCGCTGCCTGGCCGCCTTTTTATTGCTGTTCTCCCTGCTGGTGCTTCTCTCGCCCAACACCCATCTCCGCGGGCTTGGGTTCGCCCTCGCCTATCCCTTTGGGCCGGTGGGGCTATACGCCATAACCCTGGGGGCCGCCTTCCTTTGCCTTAGGAGGCTATTCTTCAAGAACCTAAAGATCGGCGCCAGGAACGCCATCGGCGCCGTCTTGCTCATCGTCTCGATCGGACTGCTGCTCAACTCCACCTTGGGGTCTTCCCTGGCGTCGTATAGCTCGCTAGAGGCCTATCACGCCCGGGCCATGGAGGATTATGGCGGGGCCAATGGCGGCTTCTATGGCGACTTCAGCCTGGGGCTGGGCGCCATCGGGGCGTTCCTCTGCGGCCTTTTCGTGCAGGCCAAGCTCGCCTACCTCGCAATCCTCTTCGCCTCGGCCATCATGGTCGGCGGGGTAGCGCTGCTTTCCTATCCGGCCATCAGGTCGCTACTAGCCATCATCAAGGCCAAGCAGGCCATAAGGAGGGCCAAGCAGGAGCAGGATGCCCAATCCCCGCTGGGGCCCGAGCCGGCTAAACAGGAGAAATCGGACGAGCCGCTCATCGCCCCCGAGGACGTCGACGATTCCTTCGATTCCTACTCCCCGGACCAAGGCGTGAGCAACCCGCTTATGAGCTTCCGCTTCCAGCCGGCGGGGGAGGTTGAGCTCCCCAAGCGGCGGCGCGGCAATGCCTCTTTTACCCCGTCCTCTAGCATGATCAGCCCCAACGAGGCCCCGATAATCGATTCCTCCAGGCTCAGCGGGTCGACTAGGGTCAGCGGCCTCCATGAGGCGGTCTTCGTGCCGCACGGCTCGCTTGATCAGCCCGCCCAAGAGCATGGCATCCTGGTCGAGCCCGACGAAGGGGAGATGCCTAAGACGGATGCCGACTCGCCCATCAATGAGCAGCCTTCCGCCCCCGCCTCGCCGTCTATACAGCCCGTAGAGCCCCAAGCTCCGCAAGAGGTGGGTGAGCCGCTCATCGCCCCGGTGTTCCCCGAAGACGACGAACCGGAGATAGAGCAGAGGATAATCCCTGCCGCCCCGGCTTTGGCGGCTTCCAAGGCCCCGGATGACCCCTCCGTCTCCGCCCCCTCCGAGACGCTTAGCGACACCATAGAGGACGCCTGCGCCGAGATCCCGCTGCCGAAGCTAGACGCCATGCCGTCCCCCGAGCAGGAGAAGGAGGCCCCCAAGGCGGCCGAGGCGACGAAGGCAGCGGAAGCTTCGCCCGCTGCGCAGATGCAGCAGGAGGAGGGCAAGATGGCAACCCCGCGGCCGGCCAGCCAAGGCTTCACCAGCACCATGCTGCCGGAAGGCGGCATGGACTCGGTCGACCCCGCCTTCATCTTCCAGCCGTTCAAGAAGCTGCCCTCTTACCAGCTGCCGCCGGATAACCTGCTTAAGCCCCGCGAGATCGACGAGGGCAAGCTGGCCGAGCTCGAGCAGGAATGCGTCCGCCGCACCGAGATAATCAACACCACCTTCGAGAACCTCCACGTCGGGGCCCACGTGGTGGGGCATACCATCGGCCCGTCGGTCACCCGGTACGACATCGAGACCGACCCCGACACCCCGGTCACCACCATCTCCCGCTACATCCCCGACGTCGCCATGAGGCTCGGCGGGGTTTCGGTCCGCTTCTCCGAGCTCGTCATGGGCAAGTCGACCTCGGGCCTTGAGGTCATCAACTCGACCTCGAGGGTCGTCCATTTCTCCGAGGTCTATTCCGGACTGAAGAAGACCAAGGGCATAACCATCCCCTTTGGGGAGGACATCGACGGGAAGATACTCGGTGCCGACCTGACCTCCTTCCCTCACATGCTGCTCGCCGGCACGACCGGGTCGGGCAAATCGGTTTTCATCAACTCGATCCTCATGGCCATGCTCATGCGCTACCGGCCGGAGGAACTGAAAATCTGCATCATCGACCCGAAGATGGTCGGCTACACCAAGTTCGCCGACATCCCGCATTTCCTCTGCCCGATCGTCACCGACGCCCACTACGCCAAGCTCACCCTCAAGCGGCTGGTCGACCTGATGGAGTTCCGCTACCACCAGTTCCAGGTCGCGACCGTCACCGACATCAACGAGTTCAACTCCGATTACGCCGAATACGCCCACGTGGCCAAGATGCCCTACGTGGTGCTCATCGTCGACGAGTACGCCGATTTGGTCGAGCAGGAGAAGGACATCCAGAGCTACGTCCTCCGCCTCGCCCAGAAGGCCCGGGCGGCCGGCATCCACATGATCCTCGCCACCCAGCGGCCCGACGTGAAGGTCATCACCGGGACCATCAAGGCCAACCTGCCGGTCCACGTGGCCCTCATGGTCGCCAACGCCATCGACTCGCAGACGATACTCGGCTGCGGCGGGGCCGAGGAGCTCGCCCCCCATGGCGATATGCTCGTCGACTGCGCCCAGGTCCTCCGCAAGGAGCTCGCCCGCTGCCAGGGGTGCCTGGTTGAGGGAAGCGAGATCCGCTCGGTCGTCAGCTGGATAAAGAACCAGCAGAAGACGGTCTATGACCCAGCCTTCCTCGACCTCGACAAGCAGGAGGAGGAAGTCCCGCAGCAGGCCGTCCAGATCTCCCCAGCCGACCTAAAGGCCGCCTCCGACGAGGAGAAGTACCAGATCGTCAAGGCCGCGGTCATGACCCGCGAGTACTGCTCGATATCGCAGATCCAGCGCGACTTCTCCGTCGGCTTCACCCGCGGCGGGAAGATCATGAAGCGGCTGCAGGAGGAGGGCATCGTCGCCCCAGACGGGGCCAACCCGAACTCCACCAAGGGCAACAAGGTCTTGGTCCACTCCGCCCCGGAGGGACCCGCCCAATGAGGATCGGCTGCGATTTGGTCTACGTCCCCCGGATCAAGGAAAGGATCGCCGAGGCGGTCCTCACCGATAAGGAGAGGCTTGATATGGCCTCGTGCCCTGAGGGGAGGCGGCTAGAGTTCCTGGCCGGGAGGTTCGCCGCCAAGGAGGCGGTGATGAAGGCCTACGGGGTCGGGATGAAGGGGATGCTCTTCACCGAGATCGAGGTTTCCTATGACGAGAATGGGGCGCCTTACGCCACCTACAAGGGCCAGCGGATCGCCATATCGATATCCCATGACGGGGACTACGCTCTAGCCGTGGCGCTACTAGGCGGGGAAAAGGATGAATAAAGACGAGATCTGCGCCTTGCTGCGGCAAAAGGAAGGCAAGATGGACCTGCCGATACCCTTGCAGTAAGGGAAGTTCATCGACCTGCGCGACTGCGGGCACCTGTTCGTCTCTGGCATCGCCAATTCGGGAACAGCAGCGCTTAGTAGGGCCCGACTTCATTCTTTTGGGCGGCCGATATTGAACAGCCGCCCCTTTTTCAATAGTATTTAAGCGATTAACCCTTTGCATTCCCTATGAGAGACTCTTACATACAAGCCAAGCTTATCAAGCCCGACGCCATACGGATGGTCATCTTCTCGGTGCTCCCCTGGGAGCGCACCGAGCCGGTGCTCGAAGTGGATGGCGAGAAGTCGCTCGTCCTCAAGCCCAGCAAGATATCGACGTTGCCCCAAATCGCCTTGATGGACTTCACCTTGCCCACGCCGCTTGAGCTTGGGCACAGCTATTTCCTGGTGCTGCCGCAGTTCGGCGCTATACCGCTTGACGTCTCCGAGGCCACCGAGTTCGAGTCCTTCGACGAGAAGTACGCCTATTGCGGCGACGACCTCGGCATGACCTACCACAAGGACCACACCGACTTCGCCATCTGGGCCCCTTTGGCCTCGAAGGTATCGCTGCTTTACCGCCGCGACGAGTCCGAGCAGTGGAAGCTCAAGATAATGTCGCGGAAGGAGAAGGGCGTCTACAAGGCGACCCTGCAGGGCGATTACGACGGCTACCAGTACGTCTACTCGGTAGTCAACTCCGAGATCGAGCGCAAGGTGACCGACCCCTATGCGAAGTCTAGCGCCGCCAACGGGCGGTATAGCTACGTGGTCGACCTGAAGAAGACTAGGGTCGACTTCCGCCGGGAGTCGCTGCCGGTGCTAAGCTCGCCCACCGAGGCGGTGATCTACGAGTGCCACGTCCGCGACATGACGATCTCCTCCTACACCGACATCGAGCACAAGGGCAAGTTCCTCGGGCTAGCCGAGGAGGGCAGGAAGACCAAGGATGGGCTGCCGGCCGGTCTCGATTACCTCTCCTCGCTTGGGATAACCCACCTGCAGCTATTGCCGATCTACGACTACAAGACGGTCGACGAGCTGCATCCGGACAAGTCCTACAACTGGGGGTACGACCCCGCGCAGTACTTCGTCCCTGAGGGGAGCTACGCGAGCGACCCCAACGATCCCTATTCGCGGATCGTGGAACTCAAAAAGCTCGTCCAGACGCTGCATTCTAGGGGCATCCGGGTCGTCATGGACGTCGTCTACAACCATGTCTACGAGTACCAGTTCTCGGTCTTCGAGAAGGTGGTGCCGAACTATTTCTTCCGCAAGCGGCGGAATGGCAAGATGGCCTCGACCTCCGGCTGTGGCAACGACCTCGCCTCCGAGCGGGCGATGGTCAGGAAGATGATCGTCGACTGCTGCCAATACTGGATCGAGGAATACGGCATCGACGGCTTCCGCTTCGACCTCATGGGCATACTCGACGTCGAGACCATGAAGCAGATCGAGGCGATGGCCAAGTCCCACGACCGCTCCTTCATGATCTACGGCGAGGGGTGGAACATGGGCGGGGAGGTCAATGTAGCGCTCGCCCACATGGGCAACTACGCCATGATGCCGGGCATCGGCTTCTTCAACGACCATTTCCGGGAGTCGTGCAAGCGCTACCTCCGCGGGGACGTCGACGCGATGCAGCATTTCAAGAACGCCTTCGCGGGCTCCTGCTGCGATTTCATCGTCCCCAAGCGCTTCCTCTCGGCCGCCCAGTCGATAAACTACGTCGAGTGCCACGACAACAGCACCTTCTTCGACTTCATCTCCGCCGCCAGGCCCGAGCTAGGCGAGCAGGAGAAGCTGGAGCTATGCAACCTCGCCACCGCCTGCGTGCTGTTCTCCTTCGGCGTCCCCTTCATCCACATGGGGCAGGAGATCGGGCAGAGCAAATACGGCGAGGACAACACCTACAACAAGGGCGATCATTACAACAAGTTCTCCTATTCGCTCCTCGGAAAGCGGAAATGGATGTATGATTATGCCAAGAAGGCGATCGCGCTCCGGCGCAAATCGCGGTTCATGTTCGTCTACGACCCCCGGGTCATCGACTCCGCCGTCGACATCACCGACATCGGCTTCGCCATCCACGTCTACTTCATCGACGCCAACCTCATCGCCCCAAGGAAGGGACTGGAGTACTTCATCAACCCCGGTCAATCCGAGGTCAAATTCACGCTTAACGCCCCGTCTATCACCCTATTCGGGAAAGACGGCGAGCCCGCTTCGAAGCGGGAGAAGGAAGCGCCCGCCCCGAGCCGCTCCTTCGTCATAACCACCCTATAGACGCGGGGATCATCGACATAGCCCAATATAGACAAAAGCCATAGGAGGTATTTTTCATGCTTTCGTCTGTTTTCCTTTCGGGCCGGCTTGGCAAGCTCATCCGCCCCAACCTGCGCTACGTCGAGATCGACCGGGTCGTGCCCGAGAAGTGCGGGTCCTACGAGGTCGACCGCGTCAAGGTGAGATCGATGCTGTCCGAGAAGTCGCTGTTCTACACCGCCTTGGAGGGGTCTGGCGTCGTCATCAAGGGGAGGCTGCAGGTCGACGAGGAGGAGGGGCTCATCGTCGTAGCGGAAATAGAGGAGATAAGGCCGGCCAAGCCAATTAGGAATAAGTGACCGCTTTTATGGTAGACTAACCGGGTCATGAAACGATTCCTGAAGATAACCCGGCTGGTGATGATACTCGGCTGGCGGATAGTCGCCGCCTATTTCGGCTGGGTGATACGCTACTCCAATCACCCCGAGAAATACCCGCTGCAGCTTCGCTACCGCAAGGTCCACGAGCTCCTCGACGCGGTCGGCCGCGCCATGCGGATCGACTGGAGGCTCTATAACGCCGAGCGATTGCTGAACCGGCAGAAGGGGACGCTGCTAGTCGCCAACCACCTCTCGGTCTGCGACATCGTCGCGCTTCTTTACCTTTGCGAGGAGCCGATCAGCTTCGTCGCCAAGGTCGAGGTGAGGAAGATGCCCTTCGTGGGGCGCTGCGTGAGGATACTCGACGGCGTCTTCCTCGACCGCGACGACCCCAGGCAGGCCATCAAGGCCTTCCGGACGGTCGAGAAGCGGATGGCGGAGGAGGGTCTGAGCTACGTCATCTTCGCCGAGGGGACCAGGGCCAAGGGGGAGAAGGAGGGTGCCGTCCTCCCGTTCCACCCCGGCTCGTTCAAGATCGCCTACCGGGCCAAGGCCCCGATATTGCTCTACGCCGAAACTGGCACGCAGCGGATACTTGGGAAGGGCAACGACCGCCGGCACCTGGTGCAGATGTCGTTTTTGCCGCCTATGCCTTACGACGAGTACAAAGACCTCCAGACCGTCGACCTCGCGCCCATCGCCCATCAGCGGGTGGAATCGGAGTTCGACCGACTGCTACTAGAGGACGCGGAATACTACAAAGCCGGAATGCAGAAGCAGAGGATAAAGGACCCCGGCAAGGAAGCGCATATCCTCAGGAAGGCCGCCGATGAAGCGCGGTGATGGCGAGGAAATCGCCTCCAAGGGCATAGCCAAGACCGCCGCGACCGCCCTCGTCATCGGCAGTTTGGCCTGCTTCGTCTGCCTGGTCTACCTGCTTGCCGGAACCTCAGAACGTCCCGAGCTGCCGGTGATGCTATCTTTCGCCATACCCTATGGGGTGACCCTGCTGTCTATGGGGGTAATCGGGATGGTCGCTCTCACCAACGCCGAGAAGCGGTCGCACCGCTACCTCGCCTCCATCTCCTCCATCGCCGGGGGCGCCGTCTTGGTCGGCCTGGGCATTGGGCTTTGGGCTGGTCTGGGGTCATCCTCCCTCGGGGGCTCGGTCATCGGGATCGGCGTTTGCGTCGCCGGGGTTGGAATCGCCGCCTTGCTCTCGGTCAAAGAGGACAAGTCAAAGTAGGGCGACGTCGCCCTTTTTCCGCCTAAGCCCTTTGGGCAGGCGGTTTTTTATCTTGCCTTGGTTTGCCTTTCCGATCCCGAGCCGATAAGGCCCATAGGCGAGGGCGACGTAGCCTTTGCCTTCGCCCTCGACCTCCTCGCCGGCGAGGTAGCGCATGGCGCGGGATTCGTCTAATTCGACCACCGGCAACCCCGGGGCGAAGCGCGCCCCATGGGCTAAGGCGATGTCTTTCCTGGAAACGTCTAGAACCTGCGCCCCGAAGCGGAGCAACCCGCGCTTGACCTCGACCCCTTCCGCGGAAAGCACCTCGATCGAGGATGATATCTCCTTAACGGGGCCAGCTAGGCCAAGGGAATCGATGGCCTGCCTGCATTGAGCAGACAACCTATCGGGCTTGGCGGGGTGGCTGCGCCTGGCCGCATTGCCCTTTTTGCGTAGGAGCGCCATAAACTGCCCCTCGCCGCGGTAGCGGTGCGGGAACAAGTAGATGGCCTTCGGCAGGTCTTGGTGATGGAAGAAACCCGGATGGTCGGTCGGCTCAATCAATTCGAAATCGTCGTTTTCCTTCAGGAATTCGATTATCTGCCCGATGTCCTCCTCATAGGAGAAAGAGCAGGTTGAATAGCATAGCGTCCCGCCGTCGCGGAGGAAAACGGAGGCTAGGGAAAGCAGGTCCTTCTGCGTCTTGGCGCAGCGGAGCACCTTGCCCATATCCCAGTCGAGCTTGGCCTCCTCTTTCTTGCGGAACATCGCCTCGCCCGAGCAGGGGGCGTCGAGTATCGCCTTGTCGAAGCAGCCAGATAGCGAAGAGGATAGCTCATGGAGGTCAAGCGAGGTCACCATGACGTTGTTTAATCCCATCCGCTCGATGTTCTGGCTTAGGGAAAGGGCCCGCTGGTGCGAGAGGTCGTTGGATAAGACCATCCCGTGCGGGGTCGATAGCGCAGCCTGGATGCTCTTCCCGCCCGGGGCGGCGCACATGTCGAGGACGTAGTCCCCGTCCTCTATGCCTAGTATCTCGACCGGCAGGGCGCTCGAGGGGTCCTGGATCGATATGGCCCCGGCGAAGTAGGAAAGCGTCCCGCCCATCTTCTTTTCTGACGGGTAACGGTAGCCGTTGTGGATAAGCGGGTCCTTCTCCATGAAGGGGAAGCGGCGGAGGAATTCCTCGGCGTCGATTTTCCCCTCGTCGAGGATGGCCAGCTTCTCGTCCCTATCTAGGGACAATGAGCGCAGCAGGGGGTCTTTCTCCTCCCCGAGGTATGACAGGCTTTCGGCGAATTCGTCCATACCACGAAGAATATAGCCTCTTGGGGCGTTTGTGAATATCGCGAGCCCCTGCGCATAGCGAATAGGCCGCGTCTGGCATCTTGATTGCAAACCCTTTGAAACAGGCGCTGCTTTCTAAGGCGGGCAAAGCAAAATATGCTAAGATATGCTCGATATGAGAATGGTAGATATCATCGAGCGGAAACGCGATGGGTATGCTCTCGCCAAAGAAGAGATCGACTTCTTCATAGAAGGCTACACCAAGGGGGACATCCCCGACTATCAGGCCTCGGCCCTTGCCATGGCCATCGTCTTTCAGGGGATGAACAAGGACGAGATCGCCTATCTGACCGACGCGATGCGGCTTTCGGGCGAGACGATCGACCTCAGCGACATCAAGGGAGTCAAGGTCGACAAACACTCCACCGGCGGGGTCGGCGACAAGACATCGCTCGTCCTCGGGCCCTTGGTCGCCAGCTGCGGCGCCAAGCTCGCCAAGATGAGCGGCCGCGGGCTCGGCCATACCGGCGGGACCCTCGACAAGATGGAATCCATCCCCGGGATGAGGATCGGGCTAAGCGATGAGGAGTTCAAGTCGCAGGTCAACCGGATCGGCATCGCCATCATGGGCCAGACCGCTGAGCTCGACCCGGCCGACAAGAAGCTATACGCCCTCCGCGACGTGACCGGGACCGTCGAGTCGATCCCCCTGATCGCCTCCTCGATCATGTCGAAGAAGCTCTCCAGCGGGTCCGACGCGATACTGCTCGACGTCAAATACGGCTCGGGCGCCTTCATGAAGACCATACAGAAGGCCAAGGAGCTGGCTTTGACCATGGTTGGCATCGGCGATAAGCTCGGCCGCGACACCAGGGCCATAATAACCGACATGGATGAGCCGCTTGGGCTAGCCGTCGGCAACGCGCTTGAGGTCAAGGAGGCCATCGCCACCTTGTCCGGGCACGGGCCGAAGGACCTCGTCGAGCTCTGCGTCAAGGCCGGCGGGATAATGCTCACCCAAGCCCACATAGCCAAGGATGAGCAGGAGGGCGAGAAACTCATCGAGCGCGCGATATCTAGCGGCGCCGGGCTAGCCAAGCTCCGCGAGCTGGTGGAAGCCCAGGGCGGCGACCCGACCTACATCGACGATCCCTCCAAGTTCCCGGTGGCCGGCAAGGTCATCGAGATCCGCTCCGACAAGGAAGGCTACGTCCACCGCATCGATTCGCTTTCCGTCGGCGTCTCGGCGATGAAGCTCGGGGCTGGAAGGAAGACGATGGACGACGTCATCGACATGTCCGCCGGGGTTGTGCTTTCAAAGAAAGTCGGCGACAAGGTCGAGAAGGGCGAGCTGCTCTGCACCGCCTACACCAACATAGAGGGGTTCGATGAGGCCATAGCGGAGCTAAGGAACGCCTTCGAGATCAACCTCGATCGCCCCGCCCACCGCAGCATAGTCCACGATTACATAAAGGCATGAAAGTAGTTTTGCAGCTGGTGAAGGAAGCCTCGGTTTCCGTCGATGGGAAGCTCGTTTCCTCGATCGGCAAAGGGTTTTTGCTGCTCGTCGGCTTCGGATATGGCGACGATGAGGCGACGTGCGAGAAGATGGCGAAGAAGATAAGCAAGCTCCGCATCTTCCCCGATGATAACGGAAAGACCAACCTCTCGCTTTTCGACGTCGGCGGGGAGGCGCTCGCCATCAGCCAGTTCACCTTGCTGGCCAACTTGCGCGAAGGCAACCGCCCGAGCTTCGTAAGTGCCATGAAAGGCGAGCAGAGCAAGCCGCTTTATGAGCATTTCCTGTCCTTGCTCGCGCTAAACGGCGTCAAGGCCAAAGCCGGGATATTCGGGGCCGACATGAAGGTCAGCCTAGTTAACGACGGGCCGTTCACCCTGGTCCTCGATTCGAAGGAGCTTTGGGGATGAAGGTCCTGATGGGATTCTCGGGCGGGGTCGACTCGGCGGTCGGCACCTACCTATTGAAGGAAGAGGGGTACGACGTCGACGGGGCCTTCATGCGCAACTGGGACGCCTTGGCCAATAGCGACTACCTCGGCAACCCGACGGTCAACGATCCGCAGTGCCCGCAGGAGAAGGACTACCAAGACGCCAAGCAGGCGGCCGCTAGGCTCGGGGTGAAGCTGCTCCGGGTCGATTTCGTCAAGGAATACTGGGACTCGGTGTTCTCCTATTTCCTCTCCGAGTATAAGCACGGAAGGACCCCGAACCCCGACGTTTTCTGCAACAAGTACATCAAGTTCGACTCGTTTTTGAAGTTCGCCCTCGATAACGGCTATGAGAAGATCGCGATGGGGCATTACGCCGGCAAAACAAAGACGGAGGACGGCCACGTCCACATAATGAAGGCCAAGGATAGAAACAAGGACCAGTCGTACTTCCTTTGCTTCCTCAGCGAAAAGCAGATAGATTCCTGCCTTTTCCCTCTTTCTAACATAACCAAGCCCGAGGTCAGGGAGATCGCCCACCAGCTCGATTTGGAAACCGTCATGGACAAGAAGGACTCGACCGGGGTCTGCTTCATCGGCGAGCGGAACTTCCGCCAGTTCCTGACCAATTATTTCCCGGCCACCCCCGGGGACATCGTCGAGGGCAAGACCGGCAAGGTGGTGGGGCGCCACATGGGCGTGCTCTACTACACCATCGGCCAACATAAGGGGCTCGGCATCGGCGGGGTATCCGGCGAGGAGGAGGGCAAGTTCTTCATCTACCGCAAGGACGTGGAGCACAACATCCTCTACGTCGCCCACCCTTCGGAAAGATACCTCCTCACCTCGACTTCCTGCACTTTGTCAAACGTCAATCTAACCACGCCGAAGTTTGCTGGGGCTAAGCGCGTCGGCGTGAAGTTCCGATATCGGCAAACCGATCAGGAAGCCTATCTGTCCTTGACAGAAGACGGGGCGAGGCTAGATTACCCACAGGGGGTCGAGTCGGTAACCCCGGGGCAGATCGCCGCGATATACGATGGCGACGTCTGCTTAGGAGGCGGGATAATAGAGAAAATATATAGGGGAGACGAAAGAATCGATTGAAGGGAGATAGAAATATGAAGCAAAGAAAATCAAAGCGCACGCTTGCGATATTGATGCCGCTGCTGGCCCTCTCGCTTTCTAGCTGCGACATCTTCGACTTGCTCGGCCGGGGGAGCGCCTCCTCAAGCCAGCCTGCTTCATCCTCATCAGCTGTTTCCTCTTCTTCCTCCCATTCCGAGCAGCCGATCGTCAGTTCGAGCGGAACATCGGCCAGCACTACAACCACCGATTCGTCAATCATAGAATCGTATGACGAGATCGAATTCCACTTCCTGCAGGTCGGCAACGGCTATACCGGCGACTGCATCTACGTGAGGGCCGGGGACAACGACATCCTCATCGACGCCGGCTCGCAGAAGGGCTCGTCGAAGACCATCAAGAGCTACCTCGACCAATACGTCGAGGACGGCAAGCTCGAGTACGTCGTCGCCACCCACGCCCACCGGGACCACATCGCCGGCTTCGTCGGCAGCAGCAACAGCAAATACGAAGGCGAGAGGGATGGCATCCTCTACACCTATGAGGTCGGCAACATCATCGACTTCGCCTATTACGACGATTGGGGCGACAAGGCCACCTATTCCAATGCCGATCCTCTGCCCGCGGACGCCGACGTGACCGCGATCTACGAGGATTACCGCGAGGCCCGCGACTTCGCCATCGAGCACGGCGCTACTTGGCGCACCGTGGGCGAGATATGGGAAAACGGCGAGGAGGAGTGGAAGAGCATCGACCTCGGCGAGGGGATAAGGATGGACATCCTCTACAACTATTTCTACGACCACACCTCCGCCGACGTCAAAGACCTCGGCAGCTATTCCTTCTCCGACCAGAACGACTGCTCCGTCTGCTTGCTTTTCTCCCAGGGCGACCGGCATTTCCTGTTCACCGGGGATGCCGAGGAGGCGGCCGAGCATAGCCTAGTTGAGTATAACGACATACCTGAGTGCGAGCTGTTCAAGGCGGGGCACCATGGCTCGTATACCGCCTCTGGCGACGAACTCCTCTCCAGGGTCAAGCCGAAGATAGTCTGCGTCTGCTGCTGCGCCGGCAACACCGAGTACGCGAGCGATCCCGCCCATACCTTCCCCGCCCAGGAGGCCATCGACCGGATCGCCAAATACACCGACCAGGTCTACGTCACGACCCTCGGAAGCATGGATACCCTCTCCTACAACGAGCCGATGAACGGCGACATAATCGTTAGGAGCAGGAAGCCCGACGAGGAAGTTGAGATAAATTGCTCGGCCTCATCGCTGCCATTAAAAGACCAGCCGTGGTTCAAGGAAAACCGAACCTGCCCATCCTCCTGGCAGACGGCCTCCTGACGGGGCCTTTTCCTTTTAGAGAAGATTTATCTTCTCGCGGAAGGTTATTTGCGCTATGATTGCGTCGCATCGGGAACCTGCCATTCCCCCTTATGCGGGCAATGCCGCCGTGCCTAGCGTTAATAGGAAGTCGAGTGCACCGAAAGGTGAAGGAGGATGGTACCGCGCCCCGCGTTCCTCCCTCGGGTTTGCCAATATAAGGAGAGACAGGAAATGAAGAATCTTACCGGCGAGCAGATACGCCGCATGTGGATCGAGTTTTTCGAGTCCAAAGGACACAAGTACATCAAAGGGGTCTCATTGATCCCGCAGGGCGACAAGTCCCTGCTTTGGGTCAACGCCGGGGTCACTGGCCTCAAGAAGTATTTCGACGGCACCGAGATACCGCCGTGCCGCAGGATAGTCAACGTCCAGAAGTCCATCCGGACCAACGACATCGAGAACGTGGGGCACACCGCGCGCCACCACACCTTCTTCGAGATGCTCGGCAACTTCTCGATCGGCGACTACTTCCGCAAGGAGGTCATCGCCTTCGCCATCGAGATATTGACCAGCCCGAAGTGGTTCGACATGGACATCGACCGCCTCTACATCACCTACAACCCCTCCGACCTCGACGCCTTCGAGTGCTGGAAGAGCCATGGGGTGAAGGAAGACCACCTCGTCCCGCTAGAGTCCAACTACTGGCAGATCGGCGAGGGCCCGTGCGGCCCGAACACCGAGGTCTTCTACGACCGCGGGGAGAAATACGACCCGCAGCACCTCGGCAGGAAGCTGCTACAGGACGACATCGAGAACGACCGCTACATCGAGATCTGGGGCATCGTCTTCTCCCAGTACAACGCCGTCAACGGCGTCGACCGCAAGGACTACAAGGAGCTGCCGTCGAAGAACATCGACACCGGCTCGGGGCTTGAGAGGCTAGCCTGCATCATGCAGGGCACCGAGACCAACTTCGAGACCGACCTCTTCACCCCGATAATGAAGGCGGCCGAGGACATCTGCCACAAGAGGTATGAGGGGGAGAACCTGCTCCCGTACCGCGTCATAGCCGACCACGCCCGCTGCCTCACCTTCGCTTTGTCCGATGGGGCGAGCTTCTCCAACGAGGGCCGCGGCTACGTGCTCCGCCGCATCATCAGGCGCGCCATGCGCTATGGGCAGAAGCTCGGCATCGACAAGCCCTTCATGCATTCGCTCGTCGACGTCGTGGTCGACAACTACTCATCCTTCTATCCGGAGCTGCAGGAATCCCGCGACCGCGTCAAGAAGCAGATCCTCGACGAGGAGAACCGCTTCATCAAGACCCTGACCGAGGGCGAGGCGCTGCTGCGCGACTTCCTCTCCCGCGGATATCTAAGCGGCGAGGAGGCCTTCAGGCTATACGACACCTATGGCTTCCCACTCGACCTCACCCAGGAGATCGCCGCTGAGAGCGGCGTCAGCGTCGACGTCGACCGCTTCAACGAGCTCATGCAGCAGCAGAAGGAGCGCGCCCGCAGCGCCCGCGGCGAGATCGAGTCCTTCCACAAGCAGTCGAAGGACCTGCTCGAGTTCAAGGAAAAAAGCGACTTCACCTACGATTCCGACTCGGTCAAGGCCAAGGTCACCGGGCTATTCAAAGACGGAGTCAAGGTTACAAGCATAGACGACGAAGGCGACGTCGCGACCGACGTCACCCCCTTCTACGCCGAAGCCGGCGGACAGGTCAGCGACACCGGGTCTTTGGTAGACGGCTCGGTCAAAGCCGAGGTCACCGGGGTGTTCAAGGCCCCGGCCGGGCAGCACCTATGCCACGTCAAAGTCAATGGCGGGTCCATCAAGCTCGGCGACGAGGTCACCCTCTCCGTCGATGAGGGGAAGCGCCGCCTTATCGAGCGCAACCACTCGGCCACCCACCTGCTTCACGCCGCCATCGGCGAGGTGCTCGGCACCCACGTCGACCAGAAGGGCAGCTACGTCGACGAGGACTACCTCCGCTTCGACTTCTCCTTCGATAGGAAGCTGACGGAAGAGGAGCTCGACAAGATCGCCGAGAAGGTCAACGAGATGATCGCCTCCTCAATACAGGAGAAGACCCTCGTCCTCCCGATCGAGGAAGCCAAGAAGCTCGGCGCCGAGATGGAGTTCTCCGAGAAGTACGGGGATACCGTCCGGGTCGTCACCTTCGGGGACGTCAGCAAGGAATTCTGCGGCGGCACCCACGTCAAGAACTCCGCCGACATCGGGCTGTTCGCCATCGTCTCCGAGTCCTCGACCGGCTCGGGCGTGCGCCGCATCGAGGCCAAGACCAGCCTCGGGGCGTTGAGCTTCCTGCTGTCCTCGGATAAGCAGCTGAGCCTCGCCTCCAGCAAGCTGGGCTGCAAGAAGGAGGAGGTCGTCGCCAAGGTCGGGTCGCTTCAGGATGACCTATCCAAGGCCAACAAGGAGATCGAGCACCTCAAGCAGAAGATCTCCGCCGCCTCCGCCAAGGGGAGCGAGGGCGAGTTCGAGGACGTCGCGGGCGTCAAATTCCTGTTCAAATCCGTCGAGCTGGGACGCGAGGACATGCTCAAGCTCGGCGATTCGCTGAAGTCCAACAAGCAGGACTACCTGATCGTCTTGCTCTCCACGCTGGGGCAGAAGAAGCCGATGGTGGTCTTCGCCTCCGGGCTAGGCGAGAGCAAGCTCGGGGCCGGGGCGGCCATGAAGCTAATCGCCCCCTTGCTAGGCGGCAACGGCGGCGGCTCGCCGAAGATGGCCTCCGGCGCCTATTCCGACGCCTCGAAGTCGAAGCAGGCCAAGCAGGCGATAAAGGAGAAGCTAGCTTGAAGAAGGCCATGGGATTCGACCTGGGGAGTAGGACCCTCGGGATCGCGATCAGCGATGCGCTAGGCATCGCCCACCCCTACGAGGAGTTCCGCTTCCTCGACGGCGCCTACCGCCAGGCGCTCCGCCACGCCATCGAGGTCCTCCACAAGGAGGGCATCACCGAGGTCGCCCTCGGCTACCCCCTGAACATGGACGGCTCGGTCGGCGATAGGGCGAAGAGCTCGGAGATGTTCCGCGACTCATTGCTCAAGGAGGACCCCAGCCTAGAGGTCACCTTGGTCGATGAGCGGCTCACCACCGTGCTCGCCAACAAATTGCTGCTGGAGTCGGACATCAGCCGGAGGAAGCGCCATGCGGTCATCGACAAGATGGCGGCGCTCCAGATACTGGAGAGCTACCTCCAGCGCAAGGAATTCGACTCAATGGAAGGAGAAGAAGATGATACAGATCACCAATGACAACGACATGGTAATCACCGACGAGGATGGCAACGAGCAGCTCGCCAAGATCCTCTTCTATTACCACAACGATCAGCGCAACGCGGACTACTATTTCCTCTTCAAGCCGGAGACCCCCGACGAGGTGGTGGTTATGGCGAGCGATGACGGCAACAGCCTCCGCGAGGTGTCCGAGGAGGAGTTCGAGGAGGCCCAGGAGGTCTTCTCGGCCTACGAGGAGGACCCCCTCATCGAGGAAGCCCGGAAATAGTGTTTCGCTTCCAGGAAAGTAAGTTTATAATCGTTAAGCAACTAAAGAGGTAAGAAATGGCAAACAAACAGATATTGCTCACCCAGCAGGCCCTCGATGAGCTCAAAGAGGAGTTCCGCCGCCTAAACGACGTCGAGCGCCCCGACGTCATCCAGCAGTTGGCCTTGGCCCGCAGCCAGGGCGACCTCAGCGAGAACGCCGACTACTCGGCCGCCCGCGACAGGCAAGCCCAGATCGAGTCGAGGATCCACGAGCTCGAGAACATATTCCAGTACGCCCACGTGGTCGCCGCCGGCGAGACCAACAAGGTCGCCATCTCCAACGAGGTGACCTTCACCAGGCTAGACGACAACAGCAAGCACACCGTCGTGGTCGTCGGCAACATCGGCGCCGACCCGACCGCCAACCCCCCGGCGGTCAGCAACGAGTCCCCGCTGGGGGCTGCCTTGCTCGACCATGGCGTCGGCGACGTCTGCACCGTCGACGGGCCGCATACCTACCAGGTCCGCATCGATTCCTTCCGCCTCAACTAAGGAAAGGTCGAAATGAGCCCTTCGGGGCTCTTTTTTGTTACCCGAACCGCCTTCTTGCCTACTTAAGTGGTGGGAGGGACAACATGAAGACAATCATCATCGTGGTGGTGATGACCCTACTAGGAATCACCGCCTTCGGCTTCGTCAACCAGGTGATATCGGCGCCCATGATCGACCCGGCGGCGAGCTTCACCGGGGAGGCGAGGACGGTGCAGATATCCGGCGAGGTGAAGCAGCCCGGCACCTACGCCGTCTCCGAGTTCGCGACGCTTGGCGACCTGGTCGACGCGGCCAACGGGCTCAATGGCAACGCCGACCATCTGGCCTTCGACCTGAGCTACGTCCTTAAAGGCGATTCCTACTACATCGCGCCGCTTTACGACAACTCCGACGTCTGCGCCACGACCCCGATCGAGAAGGTCAACATCAATACCGGATCGGCCGAGGACCTCAAGCAGATCGCGGGGTTCAACAAGACCGTGGCCGCCGCGATCGTCGAGTACCGGCAATCCAACCCCTTCAAGGCCATCGAGGAGCTGCTAGACGTGTCCGGCATCGGGCCAGCGACCTTCACGGCCACGAAGAACAAAGTGACGATCAAATCGGCCTAAATGGGCCTATTCTTCCTCCTTGCTGGCTTGGTGTCCGGATTGTGGCTGGGCAGAGGGGGATCCCCCGTCTTCCTTTCGCTTCTATCCATCGTTTCCCTGTTCTTGCTTTTTGCAAGCATCAAGCAGGGCAAGTGGCGGGGATTCGCCCTCGGCCTCCTCTCCGGATTGGCGCTTTCACTAATATATTCACTTGTCCTGGTCGGGGTTGGGGGTACCAAGGTGGTGGGGATGGTCGCGAAAAGCAGCGACAGCTACTTCATAATCGACCGCCTTGGGTTCCGCTACTACGTTAAGGAATACGGCCATCCATATCAGGAAGGCGACTTGGTGAGGGTCGTGGGGAAGATCTCTCCGCTGCAGGTCGGCAGCTACGAATCGCGGTTCGATTTCCTGGGGTACCTGCATTCCATCGGGGCGAGGATGGAGGCGAGTGGGGAAAGCGAATTGCTGTTCGGCTTCCCATTGAGGCTGAAGCGCTACGAGGATGCCTTCCTAAGCCGGTTTGATGAGGATGCCAGGTCGGCCCTAAGCGCGTTGCTGTTCAACCGGCGGGATTACGATTCGGCCTTGGCCACGAGGGCGAGCTCGCTTAACCTCGCCTACCTGCTTTCGAGCTCGGGGTTCCTTTACGGCGGCTTCCTAAGGCTCACCAATAGGGCGTTCTCGAGGTTCGGCGAGAGAGCGGGGCGGGTCGCGGAGCTCTCTGCTTCCTGCCTTTTGCTCCCGTTTTGCCTTTCCAAGCCCGGGGCGCTCCGGGTATTCGCCGCGACTTGGCTTAGGGGGAGAATATCCGGCCGGCTGGAGAGGTCATCGACCTCGCTATTATGCCTGCTCGCGCTCGATTTTCGCTTCGCCTACCAATCGGGGTTCCTCCTCGGAGGGACGATATCCATATTCATGACGCTGAGCCAGTCGATGCTAAGTGGGCTGAGGAAGGGGAAAAGAAAGCTGGCGGGCTTGGCCATCGTCCAATTGCTCTGCCTTCCGGCCGCGATCTGCTTCTCTTCCGGGGAATGGCATCTGCTGTCGCCGGTTTACGCCTTGCTTCTTTCGCCTTTGCTATCTCTTATCTACCCCTTGGGGCAGATCTCCTTCTTCATCGTCCCGATCGGGATGCCGCTAGACTTCCTATCCAAGGCGCTTTCTGCTGCGCTATGGGCCTTCTCGCGGCTTGACCCCTGCCTTTATCTTCCCGTGCCAAGCGAGGAGCTGATACTTGGCTATTACATGCTTATATTCGCGCTTTTCCTGCTTTTCGAGATCGGGGACCGGCGGCGGGTCGGCTTTGCTTCCTTGCTCGCGATATCCTCATATGCCATCTCGCTATGCCCGGCGCTCAACCTGCTTAGCGATGAGGTCAGCTTCATCAACGTCGGCCAAGGCGACTCGATCCTCGTGAGGGATGGTGCGCATGCCGCGCTCATCGACACCGGCGGAAGCTTAAGCTTCGACATGGCGGAGGAGGTGATACTGCCGTATCTAAGGAAGCGGCGGGTATATTCGCTAGACTACCTAATACTGACCCACAGCGACTTCGACCACGCCGGGGCCAAGGATAGCCTGCTCGACAACATCGAGGTGGGCGAGGTGGTGGATGACGCCTCGCGCTTCCCTCTCTTCCTCGGGGATACCAGGATAGACAACCTCAACGACTACGGGATAGCGGGGGAGAACGAGTCCTCGTTGGTGCTGAGCTTCCGCCTCGGCGGCGACGATTACCTATTGATGGGCGACGCGCCGGTCGAGGTCGAGCGTCTTATCCTCGATGATTTCCCCGGGCTAGAGGCCGATATCCTCAAGGTGGGGCACCATGGTTCGGAGACCTCGACGAGCCCGGAGTTCCTATTGGCTTTGGCCCCCGAGGTCGCGGTGATATCGGTGGGATATGGCAACCGTTATGGCCATCCCGACCAGCAGGTGATTGCGAGGCTGGAAGCCATCGGGGCCGATATTAGGAGAACCGACGTCGAGGGGACCATTACCTTCTCCTACCCATTCGCCTAATGGGATATAATCAACCCGATGGTCACCTTGATATTCTCCCTAGATCCCTACATCGCCCACATGCAGGGGCAGAAGGCCTACCGCGCCTTGCTTAAGCAAGGAGGCCAAGGGGTAAGGCTCGATATGGGCGAGAATACCTACCTCGACCTATACGGCGAGTGCCTGCGGATGCCCCTATGCGAGGGCAGGAAGGCCATCTGGGCCGATGGCTGCCCGGGCTTCGCCTTCCGCGAGAAGATAAGCAAGGACGACGAGAAAGGCAGGGCGGCGCTATCCAAATTGCTCGATGTTCCCAACCTCGACTTCGACCTAATATTGACCACTTCCTGCAAGAAGCTCGATGAGCGCAACCCGCTTGTCGCCGCGATCAGGAAGTCGGGATCGATCAAGGAGGCGAACTTCCCATCCGATGCCGAGTGCCACGCCTTCGTGAGGAAATACCTATCCTCTAGGGGAGTGGGCATCGACGACGACGCCATCTCCGAGTTCCTGCTGCGGGTGGGGAAGGACTACGCGAGGTTCCTTTCCGAGCTCGCCAAGCTATCCTGCTTCGGCCTCAACTCGACCATCGGCAAGGAAGACGTGGCCTCGATCGTGAGGATGGGCGAGGAGAACGACGCGTTCAAATTCGCCTCCGCCGTCACCTCGCTTGACCCCAGCAAGGCCATAAAGGCCTACAACGACCTCATAAAGCAAGGCTACGATGAGGTTAGGCTAATCTCGATACTAGGCAACGAGCTCCGCTTCCTCGACCAGGTCGCCTACCTCGACGCCAAGCGGATGGATGAATACAACATCGCCTCATTGCTCGGCTGCTCTCCATACCGGGTGAGGTTCGGCTTCGCCTCCATAAGGCGGTGCCGCCGCGACATGATAGAGGACATGCTCGAAGGGCTTTACCAAGCCGACATCGACATCCTCACTGGGCGGAGCACGCCGCGGCTGGCTATGATGAGGTTCTTCGCCTCGCTCCCCTCATCCTCTAGAAGGTAAGAGGACAGAACAACGAAAAAAGCGCCCAAAGCGGGCGCTTTTGCTTTATCGCTATCGATTAGAGGGCGGCGACGATCTTCTCGAGGTGGGCCTTCTTGCGGTCGGCGTTGTTCTGCTTGATGACGCCGGCGGCAGCGATCTTGTCGAGCAGCGAGATGGCTTCCGGAAGGGCGGCCTTGGCCTCTTCCTTCTTGCCCTCGGCGACTAGGGTCTCGACCTTCTTGATGGCGGTGCGGACCTCGGACTTGAACGAGGCGTTGCGCTGCCTGGCCAACTCATTGGTCTGGTCGCGCTTGATCTGGGATTTGATGTTTGGCATTTTCTATCGGTTTTCCTTTTCTTTGCGGGTACAATATTAGCCTTAAGGCTAAGATAAGGCAAGGGCTATTTGAGCAGGGTCAGTATCTCCTTGGCGAAGTCGTTGACCGTCATAAGCTGCCCCCAGAGCTCCTCGGGGATGTCGACTTTGAACTCGCGGTTCAGCGTCTGGGCCATGTCGATGTAGCTCATGGAGTCGCCGCCGAGGTCCTTTCCCCAATCGGCGTCGGGCTCGATCTTGAACTCGGGAAGAGCCAGGACCTTGGCGAACACCTTGGTGACGTGGGTCACGGTTTCGTTGACCAATTTCTGGTCGAATCCTTCGAAGCTCATGGCCTTCTTCCTCTTCGAGTTGAAGCCGATGTAGTCGGCGCTGCCATCCTCGATGGCCTTCTTGATCATGAAGCGTTTGACCTTCATCGAGCCCGATAGCGGAAGCGGGCGCTTGTTGATGAGGACCTGCTGGACCTTCTTCTCTGGCGGCAACGTGGCGTTGATGGCCTTGATGTCGTCGTGGATCTTGAGCAGGGTCTCCGGGGTGACTGAGTTATCAACTTCGCATACAAGAACGATTTTCTCGTCGGATTCGCCTGGGAGTTTCGCGCCGAGGCAAACGACGTTGTTGAGGTTCCTGACGTCTTTGAAGTAGGACTCGATCTCGTCGGGATAGACGTTCTCGCCGTTGCTTAGGATTATGGTGTCCTTGATGCGGCCGCGGAGGAAGTACTGTCCCTCCTCGTTGCGGTAGGCGATGTCGCCGGTCGGGAAATACCCGTCCTTGAACGAGACGTACTTCATGACGCCGCCGATGATCTCGCGGTTGTGGACGACGGGGCTCTTGATCTGCAGCTCGCCGGTCGCGACCGGGCTGTCGTTGACGTTTCCGTCGGCGTCTACAATCCTGAATTCGTAGCCATGGAAGGGCTTGCCGATCGAGCCGCGGAGCCTGACGTCGACGTCAGGCGAGAGCTCGACGCAGGCGATGCCGATCTCGGTCATGCCGTAGCCGTTGTAAAGCGGGTAGCCGAGGCCGTTGATCGAGTACTGGGTCTTGGGCGAGAGGAAGCCGCCGCCGGAGATGCAGAACTCGACGTTTTTGCCGAGCACTTTCTTCTTCAGCATCGCGTTGATGTGCTTATTGGCCCCGAGCCCGGCCTCCTTCTTGGAGATCTTGCCGGTGTTGTAGGCGATCATGCGGGAGAAGACGTCGGAGAAGCCATGCTTCATCGAGGCGATGGTGACGTTGACGTTCTGAGCGATCTTGTCCCAAAGCAAGGGAACCGAGTAGATGTGGGTGCATTTCGCCTTCTTTATGGCGTAAAGCATGTCCTGGACCGACTGCGAGGCAGGGTAGACGTGGGTCTTGCCATAGAAGGCATACCACAGGTAGACGGCCCCGAAGCCGAAGATGTGGTGGAAGGGGAGCATCGCGAAGTTGCGGATCTTCCCCGGGTGGATGATGTCGAGGTTGCTCTTGTCGATGTCGATGGCGGCCAATATCTGGTTGACCAGGTTCTTGCCGGTGTAGACCATCATCTTGGCGTCGCCGGTGGTGCCGGAGGAGCAGAAGATGACGTGGTTGGCCCAATCGGGGCGGAACTGGTAGTCGGCCTCCTCGGCGGCGATGTCGTTCCAGCGGTAGCTGGGCACGCAGAACTTCTCCTCATCCGAGGTGATTATGGCCTTGGCCTTGGCCTGGGTGAGCAGGTTGTCGGTGTTCTCCTTGGCGAGCTTGGCGTCGATTAGTAGCGGCGAATGCCCGCACATGAGCAACGCCCAGAAGACGACGGGCCAGCGGGGCGAGTTCTTCAGCTTTATGGCGACGATGGTGCCCGGGGCGGTGGCGCTAAGCAGCTTCGAGAGCCTCGAGGCGGTGACGAACACCTGGTCCTTGAAGTCGGCATAGGTGGTCTTGATCATCTTCCCGGCCTCGTCGAAGCTGATGGAAGATAATGACCTCGGGTCGTTGGACACTATCCCATTGTAGATGTCGCGCATGTGCTGCCCGGTCGCGGCGACCTTGGCCGCGCGGTCGATGCAGTCCTTCACCTGCGCTTGGGTGTATTTCTTCATTGACTTCACACTTTCTGGCGAAAATAGCCGGGAGAAATAATACAGGCTTCTCGGCGAATATTCAAAGTCGCCCCCGCCTGGCCGCGCTTGTGGTAATATCCTAACCATGGGAAACGAACGCGATCTTAGAAAAGAAATAAGCATAGCCTACATGGGCACGCCGGAGATATCGGCCTACGTCTTGGAGAAGCTCATCGAAGACGGATACAGAATCAAGGCCCTGATAACCAACCCCGACAAGCCGGTGGGGCGCAAGGGCATATTGACTCCGCCCCCGACCAAGGTGGTGGCGGAGCGGCATGGAATCCCCGTCTACCAGCCGGTCAGGCTAAGGAAGGACCACGACTGGTTCGCCACGCTTGGCGTCGACCTGCTTTTGACCTTCGCCTATGGGCAGATCGTGCCCGAGGACATGCTATCGATCCCGCCGAAGGGATGCCTGAACCTGCATGGGTCGCTTCTCCCCGCCTACCGCGGGGCCGCCCCGATGCAAAGGGCGATCGAGAACGGCGAGACCGTCTCCGGGGTCACCCTGATGGAGATGGTGAAGGCGATGGACGCCGGCAGGATGTATGCCAAAAAGGAAGTGCCGATCGAGGAAAGCGATGATTACACCTCATACTCCCGGAAGATAGCCGAGGCGGCCTACGAGGTATTTGCCGAGAACATCGAGGCTTACCTGGATGGGAGGCTGCCCGGGCAGGCGCAGGACGAATCCAAGGTCAGTTTCGCCGACAAGATAAGCAAGGAGGAGGAGCACCTTCCGCTTTCCTTGACAAGGAAGCGCTTCGTGGACAAGGTGCGCTCTTTGAGCCAAGAGCCCGGTGGATACCTATTCCTTGGGAAGGACAAGGTCAAGGTGCTTAAGGCCGCATCCGAGGAGGAAAGCAGCGACGAGCTTGGGACGATCAAGGTCGCCAAGCATGGGATAAAGGTCAAGGTCGGCGACGGATACGTGGGCCTATTGACCTTGCTGCCCGAGGGAAAGAAGGCCATGGACGGCGCCTCCTACGCGGCTGGGCACCGGCTGCTAGACGGCCAAAAGGCCAGCTGATGGATAAGAAGGCCTACCTAAGCCTAAGCGTCCACGACCTGGTGGACCCGCTTTTCCGCGCGGGCGACATCGACGACCGGGTCTATAACCAGGAGACCATGGCCGAGGGCACGAGGATCCACAGCGCCTACCAGAAGAAGCAGGGCGATGGATACCTTTCCGAATACCCGCTTTCGGGCGAGGTCGAGGTCGACGAGGGGACGATATCCCTTTATGGCCGGGCCGATGGCATAAGCAAGCTCGGAGCCGATGGCGATGTGATGGTCGAGGAGATCAAATCCACCGTCATGGGCCTAGACGCCTTCTTCGAGACCCAGCGTCAGTGGCATCTATCCCAAGCCGAGGTCTATGCCTACCTCTACCTCAAAGGAAGCCATGGCAAGAAGGCCGAGATAAAGCTCACCTACATCGCGCAGGGGGCGAAGGACGAGAGCATGGCGAAGCTATTCAGCTTCACCTTCGAGGAACTCGACTCCGACGTCAAGTCATACGTGAGGGAATATCTCTCCCGCTATGCCAAGCGGCAGGAAGAGGTCGAGCTCCGCAACCATAGCGCCGGAAGCCTCCGCTTCCCGTTCGATGGGTTCCGCAAGGGCCAGAAGGAGCTCTCGCGCTACGCCTATGCCGCGCTGAAGAAAGGCGGGACATTGTTCGCCGAGGCCCCGACCGGCATCGGCAAGACGGTCTCGGTTCTATACCCGGCGATGCGGCTATTCCACGAGGGATTGGCCGACAAGGTGTTCTACCTGACCGCCAAGACCACCGGGTCCGACGTCGCCTTGGCCACCTTCCGCCGGTTCTTAGAGCAGGGCTTTGACGCCCGCTGCTCGATAATCTATTCCAAGGAGCGGGTCTGCCTCCGCCCCGGCCATTCCTGCAACCCCGACGATTGCCCATTCGCCAAGGAGTACTACACCAAGCTCAACTTCGCCAAGCAGAAGGCCGCCGAGGAAGGGCGGGTCTACGATTCCGTGTTCTTGAGCAAGTTCTGTCGGGAGAACTCGATTTGCCCATTCGAATTCCAGCTCGACCTGTCCGAGGAATCCGATCTCATAATTGCCGATTACAACTACCTTTTCGACCCGTTCGTGAGGCTGGAGCGGTATTTTGGAGACGACCGCGACCCCTCCCGCTACGTCGCCTTGATCGACGAGGGCCACAACCTGGTCGAGCGGGGAAGGATGATGTATAGCGCGAGGATCGATAGCCGCGAGGCCGGCGAGGCGGTTAAGAGCTTCGAGGGCTCGAAACGGCGCATATCGCGCAGCTTCGTGAAAATAAGGAAGGCCATCGAGGACGCCGAGGAAGAGGACCAGACCCGCCTGGCCGCCTTCCCCGAGGCGCTCACGTCCTCCATCGAGGGGATGCAGCGGGCGATGCTCGAGAACCGGAAGAAGCAGGGCGGCGGGATGCCGAAGCGGGCCAAGGACTTCGCCAGGGAATGCAACCGGCTATACCGCCTTCTGGACGGCCCGGCCGCCTCATCGCAGGCGTTCCGGCTGTATTTCTCCTCCTCGCGCGGCCGGAGCGCCAACCTTTATTGCCTCGATCCGTCTTCCTTCCTGGCCCATTCGATGTCGAGGCTGAAGGCCTGCGTCGTCTTCTCCGCGACCTTGTCGCCGATGCATTACTACGTGACCTCGATTACCGGAGGCGACGATAGCCCGCGGATCAGCTTCCCCTCGCCTTTCGATCCGGCGAAGATGAAGCTATTGCTCGCGCCATACGTCTCCACCAAATACAAGGACCGGAAGGGCAGTCTTAGCGACCTCTGCAGCCTTTTGGAGCTATTCGTGGCCGGAAGGAAGGGGAACTACTTCATCTTCTTCCCAAGCTATGAATACCTCCGCCAGGCGGAGCTCTGCCTTTCCTTCCCGGGGGCCGAGGTCTACTCGCAGACCCGCGACATGGACATCGAGAGCCGGCTTAGCTTCCTCGAGCACTTCCCGAGCAACCCCGAGTGCAGCCACGTCGGGCTATTGGTCATGGGCGGGCCCTTCTCCGAGGGGATCGACCTGCCGGAGGACCGCCTCATCGGGGTGGCGGTGGTGGGGGTCGGGATGCCCCAGATCAGCTTCGAGAACGACCTGATCCGCGAATACCGCGACCAAAAGGAGGAGGATGGGTTCGCCTATGCCTACCGCGACCCGGGCCTCAACAAGGTCATGCAGGCGCTGGGACGGCTAATCCGAACCGAGAACGACGTCGGGGCCGGGCTGCTAATAGACACCCGCTACCTCACCTCTCCCTATAGGGAGCCCATCGGGAAACGCTACCCCAACTACGAGGTGGTGCTAAGCGAAGACGACCTGAAGAACAGCCTCGCCTCTTTCTATAAGAAAGCCAAGTTGATATAATCCGTTCGCTATGCCATTCGATCAATCAAAGATACGCAATTTCTCGATAATCGCCCACATCGACCATGGGAAGTCCACTTTGGCCGACCGCATCCTCGAGCTCACCGGTACCGTCGACAAGCGCGACATGAAGGACCAGCTGCTCGACTCGATGGACCTCGAGCGGGAGCGGGGCATCACCATCAAGCTCAACGCCGTGACCGTCGGCTACGACGCCGAGGACGGAGAGCGCTACATCTTCAACCTGATCGACACCCCGGGGCACGTCGACTTCTCCTATGAGGTCAGCCGTTCATTGGCCGCCTGCGAGGGCGCTTTGCTGGTGGTCGACGCCACCCAGGGCGTGCAGGCCCAGACCCTCGCCAACGTCTACCTCGCCATCGACAATGACCTAGAGATAATCCCGGTCATCAACAAGATCGACCTCCCCTCGGCCCGGGTCGAGGAGGCCAAGAAGGAGATACAGGAGAGGATCGGGCTCGACTGCTCCTCGGCCTGCCTGGTCTCGGCCAAGACCGGGCTCGGGGTGAAGCAGGTGCTCGAGCAGATCGTGAGGCACATCCCCGCCCCCAAAGGCGACCCCAACGCCCCTCTGCAGGCCCTTATCTTCGATTCCTACTACGATTCCTACCGCGGGGTCGTGGTCCTCATCCGCGTCAAGAACGGCTCCGTCAAGCCCGGCGACCGGATAAAGCTCATGAACTCGAAATCCACCTACCTCGTCACCGAGGTCGGCATCCGCAACCCCAACGAGATCAAGACGCCGTCGCTGGAGACCGGGGAGGTCGGCTACCTGGCCGCCCAGATCAAGGACATCCACGACGTCTTCCCCGGCGAGACCATCACCTTGGCCGACAACCCCTGCGATAAGCCGCTGCCGGGGTACCGGCGCATCAACCCGATGGTCTATTGCGGCCTTTACCCTGTCGATTCGCGCGACTATGGCGAGCTCAAGGATGCCTTGGAGAAGCTTAGCCTCAACGATTCCTCCTTGACCTACGAGCCCGAGACATCGCAGGCCCTCGGGTTCGGCTTCCGCTGCGGGTTTTTGGGGCTGCTTCACATGGACGTGGTGCAGGAGCGGCTCGAGCGCGAGTATGGGCTCAACCTCATCCTGACCGCCCCCTCGGTCATCTACCGGGTGAACCTGACCTCGGGGGATTCTTTGATGATATCCAACCCGAGCGAGTTCCCCTCGCCGAGCACCATTTCCTCTATAGAGGAGCCTTTCGTCTCCGCCTCCATCATGACCCCAAAGGAATACGTGGGGCCGGTGATGGAGCTATGCCAGGATAGGCGCGGCAGCTACGTCAACATGGATTACTTCGACGACTCGCGGGTCATAGTGAAGTACGATCTGCCGCTATCGGAGATCATCTACAACTTCTTCGACAAGCTCAAGAGCTTCACCAAGGGCTATGCCTCGCTCGACTACGAGTTCTCTTCCTACAGGAAGACCGACCTCTGCAAGATGGACATACTGCTCAACGGCGACGTCATCGACGCGCTTTCCTCTATAGTCTACCGGCCGAACGCCTATAACCGCGGCATCGCGATCGTCAGGAAGCTCAAGGACGTCATCCCCAGACAGCAGTTCGAGGTCCCGGTCCAGGCCGCCATCGGGGGCAAGGTCATAGCCCGGGCCGACATCAAGAGCATGCGCAAGGACGTCCTCGCCAAGTGCTATGGCGGCGACATATCGCGGAAGAAGAAGCTGCTCGAGAAGCAGAAGGAGGGCAAGAAGCGGATGAAGGCCATCGGCTCGGTCGAGGTCCCGCAGGAGGCCTTCATGTCGCTTTTGTCCTTAGACGACGATTAGGCAATCCGCCGATGGATAGGGCGATATTCGAGCGAACACCAACTTCAGATTAGTAGTTTTCTAGTTGATATTCCCGCCTATGCCTACCTATAATTCCCATTAAGAGGAAAACTGAGGAAATGGCCTTCCTGAACAAGAACCAGCCGAAGAACAATAGCGGCCCGCACTTCACCGACGATGTCTACGCCACCCCGCGCATGATCCGCGCCGAAGTCGGGATGAGTTTGATAGACGGCATCTGGTCGGACGTTTTGGCCTACCGCAAGCCCTTCAAGAAGGTCGTCCCCTACCTCAAGCGGATGGACGGCTCCGCCTTCCACGCCACCTTCACCGAGAAGATCGAGGGAAAGCTGCAGGAAGCGCGCGCCAAGATCGCCGCGATCGACGAATCCTACCGCCAGGCCGCCGAATCCGGCGCCTCGGCGAAGCAAGACGCCGACAAGAAGCTCTCCTACGCATGCCTACGGCACCTAAGCAATCACCTGGTGCCGATGGTCAACGAGTTTTCCTTGCTGTCGATACTGTCGGGGACTTTCCACGACGAGGACAAGCGGCTCTCCGCTTACCCCAGCTACCTTAATCTGCTGCGCAGCCTGCCGGGAAATTTCGCCGGCGACTACGAGGATTTCCTCGATAGCTGCTCGTTTGCCCTCGGGATGGGGGAGAACCTATACCGGGCCGATAAGCGGAACCGCTACTCCTACGCCTACTATTCCTCGTGGACCTATGGCGATGGCGTCAACAGCGATGAGATCAGCGGGTTCCTCGATAACCTTTATAACCTGCTTTTAAGCGAATACGACCCGCTGCTGAAGTCGCTGTTCGCCATCTTCTACCTCGATTTCGTCCGGCCCTTCGCCGCCAATCAGGACATGCTTAGCGCCATCATCGCCAAGCAGGCCCTCAAGGCGATCGCCCCCAATTGCTACCAGTACCTGCCGGTAGAGGGGATATTGCTGCAAAGCGGCGACTACACCGACCGCGCCAAGCAGGCCGCCTCCGAGGGCGACATAACATACTGCCTGCTGTTCCTGCTCGATAGGCTAGGCAAGAACCTCGAGGAGATGGGGATCACCCTCTCCCAGATCGAGGCCGCCCCGAAGCTGGAGGAGGCCTCGCCCGCAGCAGAAGCGCCGAAGGAAGAGGAGGCAAAGACGCCCCCGCCCTCGGAAGAGCCTGGCGAGGCAATAACCGAGGCGGAGCCTGCAGTGGAGGCTGAGCCCCCCGAGGCGAAGAAGAAGGAAGTGGAGGAGCTTAAGCCCAAGCGAGTAGAGGCCAAGGTCGAGCGCATCGCCTCGATCGGCACCGAGGAGTTCGGGCTTAGCGCCATGACCCCGCCGAAGTCGACCTTCTCCGAGAAGGAGATAAAGCAGCTTGCCCGCTACATCGAGGAGACGCACCCGCTTCTGCGCAAGCCGCAGGCCGCCTTCTACGCCTCCCATTGCTCGATCGGGCGCTACTACACGATCTCCGACTACAAGTCCTGCGCCAAATGCGCCTACGAGACCGCACGGACCTCGATGGACCGCCTGGCCGAGGAAGGGCTCTACAAGAAGCTCAAGCTCAAGAACAAATACGTCTATACCCCGCGACGCAGCGGGGAGGAGGAATGAATATGACCCACATCATCAATGCCTACGCCATGGCCACCTGGCTCGTCCCGGTGATTCTAGTCGCCGTCTTCGGCGTCATCGTCATCGCCGTGATATTGCTCAAGCGGCACGTGAAGTTCTTCCAGTCCGACGAGAAGCCGAAGTCGGACAAGGAGATCGCCTCCGAGGAGCTCGATAGGCTATTGGAGCCGGTCGAGGAGCTCAAGGAAGACATCGCCGACGAGGAAGCCAAGGAAGAGAGCAAGTCCGACAAAGACGAATGAGGCCCATCGCCTGCTACGTCCATATTCCCTTTTGCCGGAGCATCTGCCCTTATTGCGATTTCCCGAAGGTCTATTACCGATCGGATTGGTCCGATTCCTACCTCGACCGCCTGCTGCTCGAGTTGCGCGAAAGCCCGCATAACGAGTTCAAGACCCTCTATTTCGGAGGCGGCACGCCGACGGCATTGCCTCTAGATGGCCTAGTAAAGGCCCTAAAGGCTTTTTCTTTGCGCCTATGCCCAGGCGGCGAGTTCTCCGTGGAGGGCAACCCCGAGTCCTTCACCCCGGAGCTTTGCTCCGCCCTATCCGAATCCGGGGTGAACCGGGTATCGATCGGGGCGCAGTCCTCAGACGACGAATTGCTGCAGACGCTTGGCCGGACCCACCGTTTCCATGATGTCGAAACGGCCATAGGCAACCTGCTTGGGGCGGGGATAAATAACATCAACCTCGACCTCATCTACGCCGCGCCATCAGAGACCAAGGACGCCGCCATGGAAGACGCCAGGCGCTTCGCTTCGCTCCCGATAACGCACCTCTCCGCCTATTCGCTCATACTGGAGCAAGGCACCTGCTATAGCGCCAGGGGCATCAAGGAGGCGAGCCAGGACGAGCAGGCCGAGCAGTTCCTCGCCATAAGAAGCGTCCTGGAAACGGCGGGCTTTCGCCAATACGAGGTCTCAAGCTTCGAGCGGGGTGACCACGAGTGCGCGCACAACAAGGAATATTGGAAGGGGCGGCATTACCTCGGGATCGGCATGGGGGCGTCCGGCTTCCTGGAGAAGGGGCATTACCGGAACACGCCCAGCCTTTATAAATACCTCCGCCTCGGGCCCTGCCCGCAGTTCGAGCAGGAGTCGGAGCAGGACAGAATCGAGGAGTACCTGCTCACCAACCTGCGGCTGATAGAGGGATTTAGCCTAGACGAGTTCGGATCGCTTTTCGGAGGCAAGGCGCTGCAGAGCCTCCTTGCCAAGGCCAATAAGCCGATATCGGAAGGCATCCTCAAGGAAGAAGCGGGGCGGCTTTTCCCGACCAAAGACGGGATTTTGCTGCTAGATTCCGCCTTGGTCGACCTATTCTAGGGCAATTTGGCACTCCGCCCTTGACAGTGCCAAACACTCCCCTATAATTTCTTTAGCAATCGGGTAGCCCGACTGCCAAGGAAGCAAGCGATGACAAGGACAGAGTCGATACTAAAGCTCATAGTCGAGCACTTCATAAAGACCGCTCAGCCCGTGGGGTCGCAGACCCTCCTCGACGCCTACCACCTGGATTGCTCATCGGCGACCATCCGCAACGAGATGAACGCGCTTGAGAAGGACGGGTACCTGGAGAAGACCCACACCTCGTCCGGCCGCGTGCCGTCGAAGAAAGGCTACGTCTACTACGTCGAGCACCTCCGCGACGAGCGGGTGGACTCGAAGGTGAAGAACGCCCTCGAGACGGTGCTCAGCCGGCAGGCCCAGACGGTCGAAGAGGTGATAAGGCAGTCGTGCGAGATACTCTCGAACATGACCAACCTCGCCTCGGTCGTCCTCGGCCCGAAGGTCGAGCAGGAGAAGCTGCTGTCCATTCAGCTGATCCCCCTCTCGCCCACCACGGCGACGGCCCTATTCGTCACCGACCAGGGATACGTCGAGAACAAGACGTTCATGCTCCAGCAAGGCATATCGATGGACGACGTCAAGTCGGCGGTCGAGATGCTGAACAAGCGGCTCACCGGGACCCCAATCGGGGAAGTGGTGGACAAGATGGAGGCCATGAAGCCGGCCCTAACCGATTACATGGTCGGGGTCGGGGCGATCTACAACGCCCTGTTCCAGGCCTTCGCCCAATTCGCCGCCGAGAGGATGAACCTGTACGGCAAAAGCCATCTGCTCAGCCAGCCCGAATACCAATCCGACGCCGGCAAGCTGACCAAGCTGCTCGGGCTCATCGACAACCCATCCGAGCTCCGGGAGGCCCTAAGCGACTCCCACGAGGCCGGCGAGGATGGCATCCACATTAAGATCGGCGACGCCTCGGGGCTAGACGACGTCGCGATGGTCTCGGCCAAGGTCGCCCTCCCCGGAATGGAGAAGGCGACGATATCCCTCCTCGGCCCCAAGAGGATGGACTACGACAAGGCGATGTCGCTGCTCAGTTACGTCGCTGAGCGCCTCGACAGCTATTTCGCCGGGGAGAAAGGAAGCGAGGAAGCCAAATGCCAGAACAGAAAGACGCCAAGCCCGAAGAAAAGCCAGAAGAGCCCGGGCGGCAAGAAGAGATGAAAGACAAGGAAAAGCAGGGCAAGAAGACCCGCGAGCAGGAGCTCTCCGAGGAGCTGGAGAAGGCCAAGGCCGAATCCGACCACTGGAAGAACGAGTACTACCGGGCCTTTGCCGACACACAGAACCTCCGCAAATCGCTTGAGGAGGACGCCAGGAACGAGCGGCGCTACCGCGCCGAGGGGTTCCTCGCCGGGCTGCTCCCATCGCTAGACGCGTTCCACATCGCGCTGCAGAACGAGCCCCCAAGCGAGGAGACCAGGAACTACCTGGTCGGGTTCCGCTACATCTACAACCAGTTGGTAAAGTCGCTCACCGATGAGGGGGTGACCGAGATCGCCCCGAATAAGGGCGACCCCTTCGACCCAGATAAGATGCACGCCGTCGAGGCCAAGGAGGACGATACCCTCCCGCCGAACTCCGTGATCGAGGTGCTGGCCAAGGGGTACAAGCTCCACGACCGGCTGATCCGCCCGGCCATGGTAAGCGTAAGCAAAGCCAAGGAGGAGGCCAAGCCCGAATCCGAGGAAGCGGACAAGAAAGAAGAAGAAACCAAACAGGCCGCGAAGGCCTAAGGAGGAATAAACACTTATGGCAAAGGAAATCATCGTAGGCATCGACCTAGGCACCACCAACTCGGTCATCAGCTACATGCAGTCTGATGGCAAGGTCAAGGTCATCCCCAACCCGGAGGGCACCAACACCACCCCGTCGGTCGTCGGCTTCAAAGCCAGCGGCGAGGAGATCGTCGGCAACGCCGCCAAGCGCCAGGCCATCACCAACCCGGACACCGTCTCCAGCGCCAAGCGCAAGATGGGCACCGCGGATAAATTCCACATCTCCTGCCTCAACAAGGACTACACCCCGCAGGAGATCTCGGCCAAGGTCCTCGCCTATATGAAGGACTACGCCGAGAAGAACATCGGTCAGCCGGTCAAGAAGGCGGTCATCACCGTCCCGGCATACTTCAACGACGCCCAGCGCCAGGCCACCAAGGACGCCGGCACCATCGCCGGCCTCGACGTGGTCAGGATCATCAACGAGCCGACCGCGGCCTGCCTCGCCTATGGCCTAGACACCGATAAGAGCGAGAAGGTCATGGTCTTCGACCTCGGCGGCGGCACCCTCGACGTCTCGATCCTCGATATCGGCGATGGGACCTTCCAGGTCCTCTCCACCAACGGCGACACCCATCTGGGCGGCGACGACTGGGACCACGTCCTGGCCGATTGGATCCAGGCCCAGATCAAGATCGAGTTCGGCGTCGATCTGACCGACAAGATGGCCCGTCAGCGCTTCGTCGACGCGGCCGAAAGGGCCAAGATCGAGCTCTCCAGCTCGCTTGAGACCACCATCTCGCTGCCTTTCATCGGCATGGGCAAGGCCGGCCCGATCAACTTCGAGACCAAGCTGACCCGCGCCAAGTTCCAGGACCTCACCAAGGCGCTGCTCGAGCGCTGCAAGGCCCCGATGGAGAACGCCCTCCGCGACTCTGGCCTCACCTATAACGACATCTCGACCATCCTCATGATCGGCGGCTCGACCCGCATGCCGGCCGTCCAGGAGATGGTGAAGCAAGTCACCGGCAAGCAGATCAACCTCTCGGTCAACCCCGATGAGGCCGTCAGCATCGGCGCCGCCATCCAGGGCGCCGTCATCGCCGGCGACGTGAAGGACGTGGTGCTGCTAGACGTCACCCCGCTGACCCTCGGCATCGAGACCCTCGGCGGCGTCATGACCCCGCTCATCCCGAGAAACACCACCATCCCGACCACCAAGAGCCAGATATTCTCCACCGCGGAGGACAATCAGCCGGCCGTCGACATCATGGTCTACCAGGGCGAGCGCTCCATGGCCCACGACAACAAGCTGCTCGGGCACTTCCAGCTCAGCGGCATCAAGCCGGCCCGCCGCGGCCAGCCCCGCATCGAGGTGACCTTCTCCATCGACGTCAACGGCATCGTCAAGGTGTCGGCCAAGGACCTCGACACCCAGAAGAGCCAGGACATCACCATCTCCGGCTCCAACGGGCTGTCGAAGGAGGACATCGACCGCATGGTCAAGGACGCCGAGGCCAACAAGGCCGCCGACGAGAAGCGCAAGGGCGACGTCGAGGTCAAGAACAAGGCCCAGACCTACGTCGACCAGATCAACTCCGTGCTCACCGAGAAGGGCGATACCCTCCCCGCTGACCAGAAGGAGCAATTGACCAAGATGCGCGACGAGGCTCAGGAAGCCATCACCAACGACAACATCGACAAGCTCCGCGAGATCGTCGGACGCCTCGAGGATCTGGCCGCCAAGGCCGCCTCGATGGGCGCCAACCCGCAATCCGATGCCTCCGATGGCGCCTCGAGCAAGCAAGAGGAAGGCAACCAGACCGCCGACGACGTGGTCGATGCCGACTTCACCGACAAGAAGAACTAACACATTCGCGACATGCGCCGGCCAATAACCGGCGCATTGTTGCGGGAAAGGAGCATATATGGCTACAAAGCGCGATTACTACGAAGTCCTCGGCGTTTCCAAGACCGCGACCAAAGACGAGATCCGCTCGGCCTACCGCAAGCTGGCCAAGAAATACCATCCGGACATAAACCACGATCCCGACGCCCCCAAGATGTTCGAGGAGGTGCAGGAGGCCTATGACGTCCTTTCCGACGACACCAAGCGGGCTCAATACGACCAGTTCGGCCAGGCCGCCTTCGAGCAAGGCGCCTCCACCGGCGGGGCCGGCCCGTTCGGCTCGGGGTTCTCCTCGGCCGGGTTCGGCGACATCGACCTCGGCGACATCTTCTCCTCCTTCTTCGGGGGAGGGCGGCGCCAGCAGTCGTCTAGGGCATCATCCGGGCCCAGGAAGGGCCAGGACAAGCTCACCCGGATAAAGATCTCGTTCATGGACGCGGTGCTCGGCACCAAGGTCAAGCTCAACGTCTCCTACGACGAGCCCTGCGAGCACTGCCACGGGACCGGGGCCGAGAGCCCAAGCGACATCGCGACCTGCCCCCGTTGCGGCGGCAGCGGGGTCATCATGAGCCAGCAGCGCACCATCTTCGGGGTCATGCAGTCGCAGACCGTCTGCCCCGATTGCGGCGGAACCGGCAAAAAGGTCAAGACGCCGTGCCATGAATGCGGCGGGGCGGGCTACACCCACGTCCGCAAGGACATCCCGGTCAACGTCCCGGCCGGCATCGCCTCTGGTCAGCAGATCCGCGTCACCGGCAAGGGCGAGCGCGGCGTCAACGGCGGCCCCAACGGCGACCTCTACGTCGAGGTTGTGGTGGCCGAGCACCCGCAGTTCAAGCGAAATGGCAACGACGTGCACCTCGAGGTGCCGCTAAGCTTCGTCGACTGCGCCCTCGGATGCGAGATCGAGGTCCCGACCGTCTACGGGACGGTCACCGTCTCGGTCCCAGAGGGAACCCAGCCCGACCAGGTGCTCCGCGTCAAGGGGCGCGGCATCAAGGACCTGCGCACCCAGGTGCCGGGAGACGAGTACATCCACGTCAAGGTGGAGACGCCGACCAAGCTCAGCAAGGCGCAGAAGGACCTGCTCAAGCAGTTCGCCGAGCTTGGCAAATCCGGCAGCGGCCCTTTCGCCAAGTGGAAGAGCAAGTTCGGAAAATGACATCCCCGGCCTTCTGGCCGGGTTTTGTTGTGGTTAGGGCCACCAAAGGTGATAAGATTAAAAAAACGAAGGAGCAGCCTATGGACCAATATATGAAAATCGCCATCGAGGAAGCCTACGACGGGATAAACGCGGGCGATGGCGGCCCCTTTGGGGCCGTGATAGTCAAGGACGGCAAGATAATCGGCCGCGGGCACAACCGCGTCGTCAGTAACGGCGACCCGACGTGCCATGGCGAGATGGAGGCCATCCGCGACGCCTGCAAGCGGTTGGGGACCTTCGATCTCTCCGGGTCGACGATCTACACCACCGGGGAGCCCTGCCCGATGTGCCTTGGGGCCATCCTGTGGGCCAACATCGAGAAGGTGTATTACGGATGCAACGTCATCGACACCGAGAGGATCGGCTTCCGCGACGAGAAGTTCTACGAGCTGTCCAAGCCCGAGAACAAGGCCCGCTTCGAGACCGAGCTCGACCGCGACGAGTGCCTGAAGCTATACGACGAATACCTGAAGAAGACGAATAGGACCGCATATTGAGATGCCATACTGCAAATACTGCCACCGGGAGATAACCCGGTTCGATTCCGATATCTGCCCCCATTGCGGCGGGAAGAAGCCGCTTGAGGACAACTACAAGACCATGGACGTCACCCAGACATTGACCGGGGTGAAGCTGCAGGGCGAGTTGCCGCGGTCGAAGTCGCGGAAGACCTTCGCCCTTCTTTGCTGCCTAGCCGGCTACGCCGGGGCGCATTCGTTTTACCTTGGCAAGAACCTCCGTGGGGCCATCGAGCTATTGATCAGCATATTGATAATCGGCGGGCTCGGGTCGGTGCTTTATTTCGCGGCGGCGAAGAGCTTCCTCTGCTACCTGATCCCGGCATTGCTGGTCGTCGCCTTCTACGTCGCCGTCGGGGTGTTCTACTTCCGAAATGGGCAATCGCTCAAAGACGGGCGCGGGGAGCTGCTGCGCTGATGCAGCATTTCTTCGGGACGCTTGATTTTTCCAGGATGGAAGCCTTCCTCGACGAGGGGAAGGCCCATCATCTTTTGCGTGTGAAGCGAGCCGAAGTCGGCGAGGAGATCGAGGTCGTCGATGGGGAAAAATCCGCCATCTGCCGCGTCGAATCGCTCTTTCCCCTCCGGATTTCGATAGAAAAGGCCTTGGAGGATACCCGGGAGCCTTCAATCGACCTAACGCTGGCCTTTGGGCTATTAAAAGGCGACCACAACGAGCTGATCGTCTTGAAGGGCACGGAGCTCGGCGTCAGCCGCTTCATCCCCTTCCTAAGCGAGCGGACCGTCGTCTTCCCCAAGGAGAAGGAGGATGGCAAGCTGCTCCGGCTCCGCAAGAAATCCGAGGAGGGGGCCGAGCAGTGCCGGCGCCTCATCGTCCCCGAGGTCGACGGGTATTCGCGCTTCGCCGACGTGCTGGATATCCCTGCCGACCGGAAGCTTTTCGCCTACGAGGAGGAGTCGCTGACGGGCAAGAGCCTGTTCAGCTTGCTGCCAACCATCGCTCCCGGGTCCTCGGTTTTGGTTTTGATCGGCCCTGAAGGCGGATTCTCCGAGAAAGAGGCCCGCCTCGCCTTGGAGAAGGGCTTCGAGCCGGTTAGCCTAGGGAAGCGGATACTCCGGGCGGAGACCGCGGCAATCTACGCCGCCAGCCTGCTTTGCAGCGTGGGGGAATAGCGATGGACCTGTTCGAGAAGCTGCGCGCCAAGCGGCTATACAACCCATTCAACATGTCGGAGGAGATGAGGTATTACCTCGAGAACGTCTCCAAGCTTTCCGGATTCGACGCCTTCAAGCCGCTGGTCAAGGCCTCGCGGAGCTTCGACGTCATACGGGCCAACGTCATATTGCGGGGGCTTTCGAACAAGGAGACCCTTGAGTCGGCGTATCGGAAGGCGATTAGAAAGGAAGGCGGGCCGCAGGACCCATCCGAGGTCAAGGCGATGTATGAGTCCGAGCTCGCCAAATTGCCGTATTACGAGGCGGATGGCGAGCGGATTTGGATGCCGTTTTTCCCGCGCAGCCTCAACTCGGTTTACGGGTCCGACCCCGCGAAGCTCGAGGACCATCCATATAAGATGCTTCTCCGGAATTACCGCTACGCGACCGTCGATCCCTTTGACTATTACGGCCCCGATCTGTTCGACTCGCTTTTCACCAAGCTGATAAAGGTCGCCTCGCATAAGGGCAATAGGGCGTATTTCGATTACGACGCCTATGAGGTCTACTTCGTCAACGAACAAGGGAGGCTGGACGCCGACTTGGTACTGTTTGACCGCTACATCGGCCGCCCATCGTACAACCATATGCTCGATCGCATTGAGGGGGCGGTGGAGGCCTACTATAAGGACGACAAGAAGGCGTTCATCAAATCATTAGTAGATAATAAGTTAATTTCTAGTAGTTTAATCTATAAGATTACCTACGATGAGAACGAGTTTAACGAGCAATTGGACCGAAAGTTTGGCAAATAATATGAAAACCTTTTTTACGCATTCCCTGGGGTGCAAAGTCAATGCCTATGAGACCGATTGCGTCGCCTCCAAGCTGCTGGAGGAAGGCTTTGAGAGGGTAGATGATCCCGCCTTAGCCGACGTCATAGTGCTAAATACTTGCGCGGTGACCGCCGTGGCGTCAAAGAAAAGCCGTCAGCACATCAGAAGCTACCGCGAGGCCAACCCCAAGGCCTGCCTTCTGGTAATGGGCTGCTATTCCCAAGACGAATCGGAGGCCTGCGCGTCTTTTGGGGCGGACATCGTGCTCGGATCAGGAAGGCGGCAAGACGCCGCATCGCTGATAAACGGATTCCTGAAAGATGGGACGAAGGTCGTGAGCCCCGTTGCCAACAGCCGCGATCAGAAATACGAGGAATTCGGGGCCCCAAGCCTCGCCGAGAACGCCCGGGCGTACCTTAAGATCCAAGACGGATGCGACAATTTCTGCTCCTATTGCGCCATCCCGCGCCTGCGAGGCAATTCTCGTTCCCGCGACCCGCGCGAGGCCATAGAGGAGGCCAAGCGCCTCTGCTCCCTCGGGTATAAGGAGATCGTCATCTCCGGCATCCACATCGGGGCCTATGGCAAGGACCTAGGAGACGGCAGCTACCGGCTTCCGGACCTGCTCGATTCGCTTTGCAGCAAAGTACCCGGGTTGCTCCGGATAAGGATTTCCTCTATTGAGGAAAGCGAGCTTGATGAGAAGTTCCTCTCCTGCCTTAGGCGGCATCCCCAGATAGTGAGCCATCTGCACATCCCGCTGCAATCCGGGAGCGATGGGGTATTGAAGAGGATGCACCGGCATTACTCAACCGCTCAGTTCCTAGAGAAGCTGACCGCCATAAGGGGGATAAGGCCGGGCATTGCCATAACCACCGACCTCATCGCCGGATTTCCTGAGGAAACCGAGCAGGAATGGGGCGAGACGATGCGCTTCTGCCGCCAAGCCGGCTTTGCCGAGATCCACGTCTTCCCCTATTCGCTAAGGAAGAACACCTACGCCGCCACCCTCCCGCAGGTCGACCCGGAGACCAAGAAGCGCCGGGTTAGGGAGATGCTTTCGCTCTCCAAGCAGCTGCGGAAGGAATACGAGGATGGCTTCTATGGAAAGAGCCTCCCGGTCCTCTTCGAGACCTATGACGAGGCCAAAGGCGTGTCCTATGGGCATACCGAGAACTACCTCCTCGTCGGCGTTAAGGGCAAAATAGAGCCCGGAAGCATCGAAGACGTAATATACTCAAGCGAGGTTTCATCGGACTGATTGAGGAATTTTTTGACATCGTCTAAATTTTTTCCTTGCCTTCGGACCCGGCCTATGTATAATTTCACCCGGTTGAAAGGAGATTTAACGATATGGCAGTTCCACAAAGAAGGACCAGCAAGACCCGCAAGAGGCTTCGCCGGACCCACTTCAAGCTCAATATCACCGGACTCGTCGCCTGCCCGCACTGCGGGGAGATGATCAGGGCCCACCACGTTTGCCCCAAGTGCGGCTACTACGGTGGCAAGGAAGTCCTCCACGTCGCCAAGGAAGACGACGCCCCGAGCAAGAAGTAAGCTCAAGCTGGATTGCCCGCCGTCTGGCGGGTTTTCTTTTTGCCCGCATTTCAATATAATTCAGCTGAGGTAATCAAACATATGGATCTAGCAAAATATTTCGACCACACCCTGCTGAAGCCCGACGCCACCGAGGAGCAGATCAGGAAGCTCTGCTCCGAGGCCGCCTACTATGGGTTCGCCTCCGTCTGCGTCAACCCGGACTTCGTCCCGCTATCCAGGCAGCTGCTTGAGGGCAGCGGGGTGAAGGTGTGCACCGTCATCGGCTTCCCGCTGGGGGCCAACGAGTCCAAGGTCAAGGCCTATGAGGCCGCCTATGCCGTGGGAGAAGGCGCCGATGAGGTCGACATGGTCATCAACATCTCCGCCGCCAAGGACCACCGCTATGGCGAGGTGGAGAAGGACATAAGGATGGTCCGCGAGGCCGTCCCCGGGGCGACCTTGAAGGTCATCCTCGAGACCTGCCTGCTCACCGACGAGGAGATCGTCGAGTGCTGCCTGGCCGCCAAGCGCGCCAAGGCCGACTTCGTCAAGACCTCGACCGGCTTCTCCAAGCAGGGCGCGACCGTCCATGCGGTCGAGCTCATGCGGAAGACCGTGGGGCCGGAGATGGGCGTGAAGGCCAGCGGCGGGGTCCACACCAAGGAAGAGGCCCTATCGATGATAGAGGCCGGCGCCAACCGCATCGGCGCGAGCGCTTCCGTCTCGATAATGAAGGAATGAGGCTTAGGTGACGAAATAGCCCTTTCCCGCGTCTATTCCTAATATGAGAAGGTTCAGCAAAGGGAAATTCAGGGATGAGCTTCTGGGGGCGGTGGACGAATTGCTTCCGCCAGCCCCCTTTTCAAAGCCGGCAAAGCGCCGACCGCCTCGGCTTGCCATAGCGGCTTTGGCCTCGCTTGGCCTGCTTATCCCATTGGCGCTTTGCCTGCCTTTGGCGTTCATCGGAGAGGCCGCGCCTTCCTCGCCGCAGCCCTCAGAGCCCGCGACCGGGTCGGGGCAAACCGAAGGCCCGCTTCCCGGCGATCCGGGGCCGACGTTTGATTTCGAAAGCTACGATGAGCTATTGTCCTTCTTGGATCAGCGCCCGCTTTCCTACGACGCCTCAGCTGGGCTAGGCGCGCAGCCGGAGTCCTTGGCGGATTGCTTCTATCTTTTCGACGCCTCCTCCATCTGGGATGGGCATTGGGTCCTCACCGAGATGGGATACGATCGGCTGGAGTTTTTCTCCCGCGAGGGGATCTCGATCGACTTCCTCTATGCCAGGGAGACGCTTTCCGACCTAAGCGCGGCCTACGTGGAGGTGGTGGATGAGTGGCAATGCGTCCTCCGCCTAGACCACGATGGCATCCGACTGACGCTGGCCGTGGTCAACGGGATAGGCGCCGGGGAAGCCGCGAACATCGCCCTAGAGGCTCTGAAAGGCCAGGCATGAACGTATCAATCGAGGTGGCGCGGCGCATGGTCGACGGCGACGAGAAAGCCTTCGAGGAGGTTTATTTCGCCTATCGCCGCCTGGTCTTCTACATCTGCCTTGGGTATCTGGGGGAGAGGGAAGACGCCGAGGATGCGTTTCAGGACTGCTTCGCCTGCCTTTGGGCTAACCGGGGCCGGATAGAGTCGGCCAAGGCGCTGCATTCATATATCGTGAGGCTAGCCCGCAGCCGCTGCCTCGACGCGCTTAGGAAGAAGCGCGAGCAGCTTGGGCTAGAGGCGGACCTGATCCCCTCCTTCGACCCCAAAAGGCTCGATTACCTGCTACCGAATAGCCTTAGCCCCGAGCAGAAGGCCATGATATCCCTCCGCATCGGCTTCGGACTAAAGTACAAAGAGGTCGGCGAGGCGATGGGGCTAAGCGAATCCTACGCCAAGAAGAAGTGCCTTGAGGCCCTTAGGCAAGCCAAGAAGGCATATTCGGACAAATGATTGATTTAATGTTGGAAACCGCGTATTATTTCAAACGCACGAGCAGGAAGGAAGTGAGATAAATGGCAGTCAAAACCGTCGTCCGCGAGGGCGAGACCGTCGATGATGCCCTCCGCCGCTTCAAGCGCGGGGTCAACAAGGCCGGCATCCTCTACGAAACCCGTAAGCGCGAAGCCTTCCTCAAGCCAGCATTGCTGCGCAAGATGAAATCGAAGTTCACCCGTCGCAAGAAGTGGTGAGCCATTCCCCAAGGCGACTTGGGGATTTTTTTATTTTTTGCGATTTGGGTGTAGCCATAGGGGAAAATAGCGCCTACTGATATGGCGTGAGGGCAAGAATCGTATATCAGGCTCAGGAGAGAGGATGCGGCTACGCCTGCGTCAAAATGGCGCTGGTGCATGCATCGGGGCGAAAGGACTTCGCCTACGCCAAGGAACCCGATATCGGTTCTGGTCAGGCCCCTTCGATCGCGGATCTCGTCCGCTATGCCTCGTTGATGGGAATGAAGCTAGGCGCCTACAAGGCCCGCGATCCAAGGGAAGTCCTCACCTCGAAGTCGGTTTTCCCCTTCATCTGCGTATTGCGTGACTCGGGGAGATTGCATGCGGTTTACGTCGTCTCCGCCTCCCGCGGCAGGGTCGGGTTCCTCGATCCAAGCGCGGGAAGGAGAACGGCGAGACAGGAGGAGTTCTCTTCCGCCATGGAGGGAACATTTCTCCTCATCGAAGCTTACGAGGATGTAGCCCCGAAAGCCGAGAAGCCGCGCCCAATCGGAGTCCTGGCCGAAATCGCCGCGACGGCGCTCAGCGCGTTGCCGCCAATGCTGTTGCTTGCCGGTTTGCTTTTACTTTCCTTCGCCGGCCGGCTAGGCTTGGCGGCATTGTCGCTTTTCCTGCTGTCGCTTGCTTCATCGCTGTTCGGGAAATGGCATATATCGCGGGCGATGAGGCGATTCGACATCTCCTATATGGATGGGGTCGACTCCTCGGTTCCCTCTCGCAGGAAGGAACTGTTTGCGAGGTACCATTCATATAAAGCGGCCGCCTTCTCCGGGATGCCGATGGCCATATCGTCGTGCCTGGAGTTGGCGGCTTCCTCATTCTTCCTCAGCTTCGGCGACCCGACGCTGGGGCTCGGGATCGCCATCATGCTGCTTGCGCTTTGCCTGAAGTGGATCTTTGTTTCGCCGCGGATGGAGGCGCTCAAGCGCGAGGTCGGCGGACTCGAAAACGATTTTCTCTCCTCGGATAGCCTTCGGCGGAGAACGGAAGCCATATCCGGACTCCGCAATGGCTCGGCCAGATTCTCGTCCGCCCTTTTGGCGGAAAGCGCGTTTGGGTACGTTTTGTCGGTCTGCATTGGGTGCCTTTGCCTGCTTATGAGCCAGCCAAGCGCCGAAAGGTTCGTTTTCTCAAGCCTTTCGCTGATGCTAATCTACTCGATTGCCGACAAACTCCGCGATTCCTTCTCCAAGATGTCGACCAAGCGGCGCGAGGAGGGGTATTTTGCCTTCCATTTCATGCGCAGAGGGTGAAATCGATGGCTGCGATATGGTAAAATTCATGCGCAATGGAACTAGGATTCGAGAACCGCCTTGATAAGGCATACGACGACCTTTGCTCTCTGTACGAGGGAATAATGGAAACCGCCTTTTCCATACTCGGGGTCGAGGATAACTACGAAGTTGACGTCTCGTTGGTCGGAGACGACGATATCCATCAGATCAACCGCGACTACCGCGGGGTGGATAGGGTGACCGACGTGATTTCCTTCGCGTTTGAGGACGACAAGAGCGAGCTAGGAGCCATAAAAGGCGACATCCCGAAGCTCTTGGGCGAGATATTCATCTGCGTACCGCAGGCCCTTCGGCAGGCGGAATCAATCGGCAACACGCCGAAGCGCGAGCTCTCGTTCCTTTTTTGCCATGGCCTGCTCCACCTTCTCGGCTACGACCACATGAAGAAGGAAGACGAGGAGATAATGTTCCCGCTTCAGGACAGGATATTGGACGCTTACGCCAGCAAGGAGGGCAGCAAATGACCGCTGACGAACTACTTTCGATCGCCATGGAGGCTAGGGATAAGGCCTATACGCCGTACTCCCATTTCCAGGTCGGAGCCGCAATTCTATGCAAAGACGGCTCGTTCTATATCGGGGCCAACGTCGAGAATGCCTCCTATCCGCTATGCATGTGCGCCGAGCGCAACGCGATCTATGGCGCGATGATGGACGGGAAGACCATCGACGACTTCGAGGCTTTGGCGGTCGTCGCCGACTCGAAGGACCCGGTTTCGCCCTGCGGCGCCTGCCGTCAGGTCCTAAGCGAACTCTTCCCCGCCGACAAGCCCATATACCTAGGCAATCTGCATGGAGACGTGAAGCAGACAACCATCGCGGAGCTGCTCCCTTACGCCTTCGACGAGTCCGACCTATGAAAAGCGGATTCGTTGCCATATTGGGACGGCCCAACGTCGGCAAGTCCACTTTGCTAAACGCCCTTCTTTCCAAGAAGGTCTCGATAGTCTCGCCCAAGGCCCAGACGACCCGCGACTCGATTATGGGCGTCTTGAACCTTTCCGATGCCCAGATCGTCTTCGTCGACACCCCGGGCATATTCTTCGGGAAGGCCAAGCTGGATTCGACGATGCGGAAAGCCGCATTCTCGTCTAGCCGCGACGTCGATGCCATACTCTACCTGCTAGATGCCGGATGCCGGTCGTACGAGGAAGACGCCAAGATATTCTCCTCGATACATTCCGAGGCCCCGAGGATCCTGATCCTCAACAAGATCGACCTGATCGGCCCCGAGGAGGCGAATAGGAAGAAGCAGGAGATAGCCTCGCTTTTCGGCGACGTGAAGCTCATCGAGGCCTCGTTCAAGACCAATTTTGGGCTAAAGGACGTCAGGGAGGCCATATTGCCGCTGCTTAGCGACGGCCCGGCGTATTTCCCCGAAGGCACTATAACCGATAAAGATCAGTCCTATATGGCAAAGGAAGCCATCCGGGAGAAGATGCTCCGATTCCTCCGCAACGAGGTGCCCCACCAAGCCGCGGTCAGGATCGACAAGTTCGTCAGGAAGCCCGGCGGCCTCGTGATCGAGGCGACGGTGCTGGTCGAGAAGGAATCGCATAAGGCGATAGTGATCGGCAAAGGCGGGGCGATGGTCAAGAAAATCGCGATGTCCGCGAGGCAGCAGCTTCAGGAAAACTTCCACGAGCGGATCCTTTCGCTAACCATCGAGGTCGAGGCCATACCCGGCTGGCGCGATGACCCAAAGATATTGGCTTCGTTAGGATATGGGCAATGAGCCGGAAGGCGAGGAGAAGCGCGAGGCGATAGTCCTGCGCCTATCTCCCACCAAAGACAACGATGCGATGGTAACCGCTCTGTGCAGCGGCAGCCTTTTCAGTTTCTTTGCCAGGGGGATTAGGAAGCCGGGGAGCAAGAATTTTTCCTCTTGCCAGCCGCTCTCCCGGTCTAGCTTCCGGCTTAAGAGATCGAAGCAGGGCAATTATTCCCTTTTGGAGGGCGAGAGCCTTGAGGTGATGACGAAATTCGGCGATTTGGACGCCATGGTCCTCTCCAGTTTGCTTTCCGAAGCGGCGGAGAAGGTTCTAAGCGAGGACTCCAGCAAGCAGGAATGCCATGATGCCTACCTCGGTTTGCTCGATTCCCTAAGGCAGATAAAGCTCGGCGCCGACGCCTATTTCCAAGGCGCCAGGTTCCTATCTATCGCAATTTCGATGTGCGGCATCGAGCCAGAGGTTGATCGCTGCGTTAGGTGCGGCTCGAAGAAATCCATTGTCGGCATCAGCGGGGAGGATGGCGGGTTCGTCTGTCGGGACTGCCTTCGCGACGGGGATGACCGGTTCGGGGTGCCGCAGCTGCGCGAGTTCCGCCTAGTCTTCCTGGGGTCCAAGCTGCCGACCTTGGAGCCAGATGGAGAGAAAGCTTTGCTTATATACCTATCGGATTACCTCTGCAGGCGAATGGGGATAAGGCTTAAAAACACCGAAGTCCTAAGAAAGATTTGATAATTGGCCGATTATCTATACCCTTAAAAGGGGTTGACATTCTTGCCAAAAGCAATATTGTTTTTATCGGTTGTGCGCGCGTAGCGCCACTAGGTAAGGAAAAACAAGACATGGCAAGCAAATTCTCGTTCGAGCAGATCGTGTCGCATCTGCAGAACACGGGTTTCGTGTTCCAGGGATCGTCCATCTACGGCGGTCTTTCAAACACCTGGGATTACGGCCCGCTGGGCGTGGAGCTCAAAAATAGCATCCGCGCCTACTGGTGGAGGAAATTCGTCCACGAATCCCCGACCAACGTCGGCATCGACGCCGCTATCCTAATGAACCCGAAGGTATGGGAGGCCACCGGCCATGTTTCGACCTTTAACGACCCGATGGTCGATTGCAAGGCCTGCAAGGCCCGCCATCGCGCCGATGAGCTGATAAAGGAAGAGTATCCAGACGTCGATGTTGACGGCATGACCTTCGAAGACATGGATGCCTTCATGAAGACCCATAAGCTAACCTGCCCCAACTGCGGCAAGTCCGATTTCACCCCGATCCGCAAGTTCAACATGATGTTCAAGACCCACATCGGGGTCACCGAGGACGCCTCATCGACCGTCTATCTCCGTCCGGAAACCGCTCAGGGCGTCTTCGTGAACTTCCGCAACGTGCAGCGCGTCTGCCGCAAGAAGCTTCCGTTTGGCGTCTGCAACGCCGGAAAGAGCTTCCGCAACGAGATCACCCCGGGCAACTTCACCTTCCGCACCCGCGAGTTCGAGCAGATGGAGATGGAGTTCTTCTGCAAGCCCGGCACCGACCTTGAGTGGTTCGCCTATTGGAAGAAGTACTGCCTCGACTTCATCGCCTTCTTGGGAGTAAAGCCGGAGAACCTCCGCTTCCGCGACCACGAGCCGGCCGAGCTCGCCTTCTATTCGAAGGCCACCACCGACGTCGAATACGACTTTCCATCGATTGGGTGGGGCGAGATCCTCGGCGTCGCGGATCGCACCGATTACGACCTAAAGCGCCATCAGGAATACTCGAAACAGGACCTCACTTACTTCGATCCCGATACCAACGAGCGCTATATCCCCTATACCATCGAGCCGTCGATGGGATTGGACAGGCTGCTTCTCATGGTGGTGGTCGATGCCTACGATGAGCAGGAGCTAGAGGGCGGCGACAAGCGCGTCGTCATGCACATCAATCCGGGATTGGCCCCGTACAAGGCGGCAATACTCCCGCTTTCCAAGAAGCTGGCTCCGCAGGCCCAGGAAGTCCTCAAGAAGCTTTCCGGCGACATATCGCTTACCTACGATGAGACCGGATCAATCGGCAAGCGGTACCGCCGCCAGGACGAAATCGGCACGCCGTATTGCGTCACCATCGACTTCGATACCGCCAATGACGGCAAAGTGACCGTCCGCGACCGCGATTCCATGACTCAGGTCAGGGTCGCGCTCGATGAGCTCGAAAACTACCTCCGTGAGCATACCAAGCTCGCCTAATGGTAGTTATTAAGTAATTAATTAGTAGTTTTATCTACTTTGTAGATAGAAAGGAGGGAAGATGGACCCTAAGCTTGTAGAAGACATCCTTAGCAAAGCCGACATCGTGTCCGTTATTTCCTCCTACCTGAAGGTTGAGAAGAAAGGAAGGAACTACGTCGCCCTCTGCCCATTCCACGACGACTCCAATCCTTCCCTTTCCATCTCGCCAGAACGGCAGATATTCAAGTGCTTCGTCTGCGGGACCGGCGGAAACGCCATCGGGTTCATAGAGAAGTACGAGAAGATACCGTTCGAGGCCGCCGTACGGAAACTCGCCCAGCTCATCGGATATTCCGATCCCAGGCTTTCCGAGCAAACCTATGTGCGGAAGATACCCGAGGAGGTCAAACGGCTATACGATTGCATAGACGACCTCCAGTCTTTCTATTCATACATGCTCAACACCCCGGAGGGGAAGGCCGGCAAGGACTACCTCGCCGCCAGGGGCATCGACGACATCTCGATTAAGAGATACCGCATCGGCTATGCTCCATCGGATGGCGAGAAGACCATCGAGTTTCTCAAGGGGAAAGGCCATTCTGCCCATTCCATCGAAGGAATAGGCATCGCCGACGAAAGCAGCCAGACGATGCGCGACCGCAACGCGGGCCGCGTGATCTTCCCCCTTCTCAACTCCGATGGCCAGGTGGTCGGCTTCTCGGCCCGGAAGATAAAAGACGAGGACCCATCGTCCAAGTACATCAACTCGCCCGAGACGAGGATATTCCAGAAATCCCGCGTGCTTTACAACTATTCCGACGCAGCCCAGGCCGCCAGAAGGGATGGCTACGTCTACGTCCTCGAGGGATTCATGGACGTCATAGCCCTCAACCGCTCCGGCATCGAATCCGCCGTGGCGTTGATGGGCACCTCGCTCACCCCCGATCACATCAGCATGCTCTCTAGGCTTAAGGCCGAAGTCAGGCTTTGCCTGGATGGCGACGCCCCGGGGCAGACGGCCATGATGAAATGCGCTAGGCTCCTCAGGAAATCTAACGTTCCGTTCCGGCTCGTCGACTACCAGGGTGACCTGCGCGACCCGGACGACGTCTTCCAAGAGGAAGGCGCCGAAGCGGTTAAGCAGAAGATGTCGGTCCTGGTCGATCCGCTGCAATTCGAGCTCGGTTACTACACGAACACCCATCACCTCGACAGCACCGAGCAGCGCAGCAAGCTCGCGAATCAGATAATCCCATACATCCGCGAGCTGCCGCCCGGCATAGAGCGCGAGGACTACATCGTCCGCCTCGCCAAAGCCACCGGCTTCGAGCCCGGCGCAATCCGAGAGATGGTCGGCTCCCAATCTGCCAACCTGACTCAGGAGGAGACAATCCTAACCAAGCGTCCCGGACTTAAAGGCCGGCCCGCCAGAATCAGGCGGCTTGTGAGGGCAGAACAAGGCATGCTCTACCATATGGTGGAGAGCAAGCAAGCTAGCGAGCGCTTCGAGCAGGAGGTTCAGACGTTCCTCGACGACCATTGCCAGCGGATTGCCACGGCTGTGCTCGATTACCGCTACGATAATCCAGCTCAGGAGGCGATAGACGTCGCCTCGCTGATGGCCAAGATAGAGCTGGGAAATCCCGAAGACGCCGATGTCCTCAACGGCACCGTCTCCTCGATATTCATGAAGGAGAAGCGCGAGGTCGATTCGATCCCGCCGGTCGACGAATGCATCGAGGCCATAGGCGAGGAACGGGAGAAAGCCCGGGCCGAGAAGACGGCTAAGGATGCCCTGAAGAGGCCATCCAGGCAAGAACAGGTCGCCGGGCTATCCGAACTTGTCGAATTCAAGAGGAGGCAGCTCCAGAAAAGCAGGAAGAAGTAGGCATTGGCCGCTGCGAAGGCCATCCGATACCACCATCCGAACATTTCTAGAAGAAAGGGAAGCAAATATGGCAAGCAAGAAGAAGGAAAAAGAAACCATCGATAGCATGGACGAGGATTTCGACGGAGAAGCCGTCGCCTCGCTTGAATCGATAAAGAAGCAGCTTTTGAGCGAAGGGAAGAAAGAGGGCAGCATCAACGCGGCCGACGTCATGGATGCCGTGCAGCACCTCGATCTTTCCGAGAAAGACCTAGATGACCTCATCCAATACTTCAAGGACGCCGGCATAACCGTTGAGTCCGACGAGGACGAGGACCTAGAGGACATCGAGGGCCCCGACGCCGACATGATGAACGCCGATCCGGACCTCGACCCCGACGACGATTCCGGCGAACTTTCCGACGAGGGCAAGGAAGAGCTCGCCTCCGCCGACCTAACCGCGATTGGCAACTCCGACGTCAAGATCACCGATTCGGTCAAGCTATATCTAAAGGAAATCGGCAAGGTCGGACTGCTCAATGAACAGCAGGAGAAGGAACTCGCCAAGCGCATCGAGGCCGGAAAGCGCGAGGATGCCACCGACTGGGAGAAGATGGACGCCAAAGAAGCCAAGGATCAGCTGACCACCGCCAACCTTCGCTTGGTCGTCGCCATCGCCAAGCACTATGTCGGCCGTGGCATGCAGTTCCTCGACCTCATTCAGGAAGGCAACATCGGGCTCATGAAGGCCGTCGATAAATTCGACTACACCAAAGGATTCAAGTTCTCAACCTATGCCACTTGGTGGATTCGGCAGGCCATAACGCGCGCCATCGCCGATCAGGCCAGGACCATCCGCATCCCGGTCCACATGGTCGAGACCATCAACAAGATGACCCGTTATCAGCGTCAGCTAGTGCAAGAGCTCGGCCGCGATCCAACCCCCGAGGAAATCTCGGGGAAGATGGATGGGGCGCTCAGCCCTGAGAAGATCCGCGAGATCCAGCGCATTGCCATCGAGCCGGTTTCCCTAGAGACCCCGATTGGCGAGGAGGAAGATTCCCGACTCGGCGACTTCGTCGAGGACAAAGACGACGAAAGCCCGCAGGAGTACACGACCAAATCGCTGCTCAAGGACGAGCTTTACGAGATCATGCGCGACCTCAAGCCGCGCGACCAGATGGTACTCCGCCTCCGCTATGGACTTGACGATAACCGCCCGAGAACCTTAGAGGAGGTCGGGAAGGTTTTCAATCTGACCCGCGAGCGCATCCGCCAGATCGAGGTGAAGGCCATCAAGCAGCTTCGCCACCCGATCAGAGCGAAGAAACTCGGCGATTACCAAGACGCCATCTTCAACGAGCCAATCAAGAAGGGTGGGCGATAAGCAATAGGCAAGGAGGGCTCCATGGATTTCGACAAAGCAAACCTAGCCGATGCCCTCGCCCAAGTGAGGCAGGAGGCGCTTAACCACCCCCGCCTCACCACCGAGCAGTCGATCGCCCTCGGCAAGCGTATCAAAGCCGGACTCCGCGAAGGGGCGAGCGAGGAGGAAAGGCAAGACGCCATCGAGGCCAGGAATGAGCTGGTGAGCTCCAATCTGGAGATGGTTTTGCGCGTCGTCAGCGACCTCATCCCCGAATCCCTGCGTGGCAAGGAGGCCAACCTCGACCTCATACAGGAAGGATACAACGCCCTGATTTCCGCGGCGGAGCGCTACGATCCGGACAAAAACCTTCCATTTTTCCCTTTCGCCAAGCAATCGGTGCAGTGGGCCGTAAAGGATGCATTGTCCAAGATAGGGCCCATTAGGATCGACTCAAAGACCAAGTCCGACCTCGCCCGGGTCGCCAAAGCCTATCTCGATCTCTCTTCTTCGCTGGGGCGCGAGCCCACCAGCGAGGAGATAGCCGAGAAATCTGGGGAAGGCATAACGGCGGAGGACGTCGATCGGCTCAACGTGCTCCGCCAGCAGCTTTACGGCGTCGACTCGCTAGATTCCTCCGCGTCCGAGGATTCCGATCGGTCCGAGATAGACAACATCGCCGATTCGGGCGAATCGATATCCGAGTCCATCGACCGCGACGAGAAGGACGAATTGCTCCATCAGGCCATCGACTCGCTTCCCGAGAGGGAGAAGAGCATAGTAATCCGCTGCTGGGGCCTTTATGGGCATCAGAAGGAGACCTATGCCGCGGTAGGCCGCGATATGGGCATATCCAGGGAAAGGGTCCGCCAGCTCGACGAGCGGGCGAGCCAAATGATCAAGGCTTATATGGAGGACCACGGCATCGATGGGTAGGAAGAAGCTGTCCAAAAGGCTTCAGGCCGTCTACGACATGCTGCCATCCGGGGTATTCGTCGCTGACGTCGGCGCCGACCACGCCCACCTCGTCCTCGAGCTTGTCGAGTCGGGCAAGACGCCATACGCCCAGGCAATTGAGAACAAGCCGGGCCCATTCATGACGATGAAGCGCAACGTCGAGGCCTCCCCAATGGGGTATCGGATCGATTGCTCGCTTTCGGACGGCTTCGACCGCCTTTCCTCCGATGCCGAGGCCGTGGCCATAGCCGGGATGGGCGGAAGGCTTATAATCGATATCCTGCGACGCGGGCAGAAAAGGCTCGCGAGCCTGGATTGCCTTGTCGTCGATGCCCACCGCGATCTCCGGTATCTAAGGTCGGAGGCTGCTAAGCTTGGGCTGCGGATACAAGACGAGGAGCTGGTCTACGAGGACAAGGTCTATTACAGCGTCATCCGCTTCGTGCCCGGGCAGGCCCCGCATTATAGCGAGGCCGACCTGCTTTTCGGGCCGGTCATAAGGAAGCGGGGCGGAGAGGTCTACCTCCAATACCTGGAGGAGAACCGCAAGAAGGTGTCGGACATCCTCAACAAGGGTCTCGATAAGGAAAAGCGGCGCCTCTACATGACGCTTTATCTGCTTATAGCCGATGAACTCAAAGCGATTCGACGTAGCTAAGGCACTGCAGGCAGTCCGCGTAGTCGCTTGAGGCCGAGCAGGCTATCCCGACCGGCGGGATGAGCCTCTTGCCTTCTATTCCCTTGGCGTCCTCGGCTAGATAGCTTAGGATCCCGTGGCTTTCCCCGATCTGCAGGAGCTTGTTTGCGTTCGATGAGGTGGTCGATCCGATGACGATGAGCGTCTTGGCCTTGCCGCAGGAGGCGGCCACCGCCTCCTGCCGCGTCTTGGTCTCCTCGCATCTGCCTTTGATGAACCTCGCCTCCGGGAAGGAGGCCTTTATTTTGGCGATGCCTTCGTTTATCTCCGCCTCCGACAGCGTGGTCTGGGCGATGATGTTCTTCGGCGTACCGTATATCTCGAGCTTTCCCGACTTTACGTCATAGAAGGCGTCGACTCTAGTCGAGGCGAGAAAGGCCTCGGCCTCGGCATGGCCCTTCGAGCCGATGTAGGCGACGTGGCCGGATTTGATGGCGGACAGGACGTTGGCCCTCACGAATGGGCAGGTGGCGTCGACGATTATTAGCCCTTTTTCTTTGGCCTTCTGCTCAAGCTTCGGGTCGTGGCCATGGGCCGAGAAGACGACGGTCGATCCGCTTGTAAGGTGGTCGATGGCCTCGGAAAGGCCGATTTCCCTCTCATCGATGGTTATGACCCCATGGCGGGAAAGCGACTCCAGGGTCTTCTCGTTGTGGACCAGCCGGCCAAGGCAATAGGCCTTCCCCTTTTTTGCGGCATCCATCGCCTTCTGCAGGGCCATCTTGACCCCGAAGCAATAGCCGCCTGGCTCAATCAGGAACGCTTCCATGGCTCAATTGTCGCGCAAGCGAGGTGAAAAAAGAAGCCGTTTCCAGTATATTTATTGCCGTATGCAGACATTTGCTTCATTGAACCTATCGGATAAGATGCTCAAAGCCCTGGAAAGCCTTGGCTACGTGAACCCCAGCCCGGTGCAGCTTAGGACCATTCCCGCCGCGCTGCGCGGGGAGAGCCTACTCGCCCAGTCGGAGACCGGATCGGGTAAGACGCACAGCTACCTCATCCCGATAATAGAGAATATGTCGCCTGTTCAGGCGCTGCAGGCGATAGTCATCTGCCCAAGCCGCGAGCTCTCCCGCCAGGTATATGAGTTCGCCAGGCAGTTCTGCCCGTTCTTCGAAGGCCTTAAGGTTCGCCTTTTCACCTCGGAAGATGAGGTCAGCGAGAACAGGGAGGGCCTCAGCGAAGCCCCTAACCTGGTGATTGGCACTCCGGGACGCCTCGCCGATCTGCTCTATAAGGAGCACCCGCTAGACCTGACGAATGTGAGGACCATCGTCCTTGATGAGGCCGACATGCTAATGGAGCTCGGCTATTTCGATGACGTCGACAGGCTGTTATCGGTGCTTCCGGAGAAGAAGCAGGTTCTGGTCTACTCGGCCACTCTCCACGTCGGATTGACCTCCAAATTGGAGAAATCCTTCGGCACCAAGCTGATATTCGATGGGGAGAAGCAGAAGACCGCCAAAGGCGTGAGGCACCATTTCGTCGACATCCGCCATATGCCAAAGGAATCGGCCTTGGTCGACTTCATCAAGATCAAGCGGCCGTATCTTTGCCTCGCCTTCTCCTCGACCAAGGAGGGGGTCAACAAGGCCTATGCCGCATTGAAGGAAGCCAACATCGAATGCCTTCTTTTCTCTGGCGACCTCACCGACCGCGAGAGGAAGCGGGCCATAAAGGAGATAAAGGCCAACAAATACCAGGTGATAGTCTGCTCCGACCTATTGGCCAGGGGCATCGACATCGAGGACGTGACCGACGTCGTCTCCATCGACCTGCCAGGGGACCTATCTTATTATTTCCACCGGGCGGGCCGCAGCGGGCGGTTCGGCAAGGAAGGCGATTCGTATGTCTTCTACGACCAGGACGCCGCCGACAGGGCCCGCGCGCTTATGGCCAAAGGGGTCAAGCCCGATTTCCTTACGCTTCGCAAAGATGGGCTCAAACCCGATCCCGTCGGGCTTCTGCCTAAGAAAAAACTGACATCCAAGAAAGAATTGCCCGCCGATGAGATGCGGGAGATAAAGATCGCCAAGGCCCGCTCGCGCCCCAAGAAGGTCAAGCCGGGCTACAAAAAGAAGACTAAGCGGGCGATCGAGCGGGTCAAGGGCAAGTACCGCCGCAAGGCAATCAACATCGCCATCTCCAAATCGAAATCCAAGAAGGACTGAGCCCATGATGCTAGGCTGCCACATATCGCTTTCGGGGCCGGGGTATTTCCTAACCTCGGTCGAGCAGGCGCTTTCCTTCGGCTGCGATACCTTCATGTTCTACACTGGCGCCCCGCAGAACGCGGTCCGCGCCGATTTGGCCAAGATGAGGATCGAGGAGGGGCAGAGGAAATGGATGGAATCCGGCCATCGGCTTTCCGATTTGGTCGTCCATGCGCCCTACATCATCAACCTCGCCTGCGACAAGGACGAGGAAAAATACTCCTATGCCATGAAGCTATTGGAAAGCGAGCTGCGCCGGGCCAAGGCCTTCGGGGCCAACCGGCTCGTCCTGCATCCAGGATGCCACCTCGGGCAGGGCTTCGAGGAAGGGAAGGCCGCGCTTTGCAAGGCGCTCGACCAAGCAACCTCCGACATCGATGGTATTTCCATCGCCATCGAGTCGATGGCCGGCAAAGGAAGCGAGATCGGGGTTGGGTTCTCCCAGCTGCGGCAGATTATAGACGGATGCAGGAATCCCGAACGCATCGGGGTTTGCCTGGATTCATGCCATCTTTCCGACTCGGGCATCGACGTCAGTGACGCCGAAAGGCTTTTCGACGAATTCGACCGCCAAGTGGGGCTTGATAAGCTGCTTGTCTTCCACCTCAACGACTCAAAGAACCCGATTGGCTCCCATAAGGACAGGCATGAGAACATCGGCATGGGGCATATCGGCTTCGAGGCGTTATGCGCCCTGGCCCATAGCAAAGCGCTGCAGGGCGTCCCGACGATACTCGAGACCCCTTATTTCAACGGCAAGCCGCCATATAAGAAGGAGATAGAGATGCTCCGGAGCTCTGAATTCGACCCGAATTGGCGGGAAGGCCTATAGGAGGTCGATCTCCTTCTTCATCTCCTCGACTATATCCTCGTCCTTGACGGTCCTGATGACCTTTCCTTTCTTGAAAATCGCCCAGACGCCATTACCCCCGGCGGCGCCGAGGTCGGCGTGCCTCGCCTCTCCGGGCCCGTTGACTATGCAGCCCATTATGGCGACGGTTTTCCTTTTGCCGGACTTCTCCAGATAATCCTGTATCGCCTTGGCGGTGGGTATTAGGTTGACCTCGGTCCGGCCGCAGGTCGGGCAGGATATGAAGGTGGGGTAATCGTCCTTAAGCGAGAGGTCGTGCAGCAATCGGCACGCCGCCTTGACCTCCTCCTCCGGATCATCGGAAAGCGAGATGCGGATCGTGTCCCCGATGCCCTCGAGGAGCAAGGGACTGAGCCCGGCGGCGCTGCGGAGGAGACCGATGTCCTTCGGCCCGGCCTCGGTCACGCCCAGATGCAGAGGGTATGGGAAGGCCTTAGAGGCGAGCTCATAGGCTTTTATGGTGGTTAGGGCATTGCTGCCTTTGACGGATATGACGATATCGTGGAAGCCCATCGACTCCAGTATCTCGACGTGGCGCCTGGCCGACTCAACCAGCTGCTCGGCCTCGACGGTTCCTTCCTTTTCGATAGTTTTATCTAGCGAACCTGAGTTTACCCCAATCCGGATGGGAACCCTCTTCTGCTTGCATGCCTTGACGACTTCCTCGGTCTTCGCCCGGTCGCCGATGTTCCCGGGGTTGATCCGAATCGCGTCGACTCCGCTAGAAAGCGAGAGCAGGGCGAGCTTCGACGAGAAATGGATATCCGCGACAATCGGGGTCTTGGTCAGTTCCTTTATCCTCTTTATCGATAAGGCATCCTCTTCATCGAGGACCGAAACGCGCATTATCCTAGCGCCCAGGGCGGCGCAGCGGTTTATCTGGGCGGCCACTTCCTCGACCCGGCTGGTTTTGATGTTGCACATAGATTGGATGACGACCTCGTCCTGGCCGCCGACCTGAACGTTGCCGACCATTACTGGTCGGGTATTAGTCCTGTTTGGCATAATATGGGCTCCTTTCTTGTGGAATTCGGGTTTCTGCTATGGTAGTATTCTATTCGCGCTGAAAAGGGAGTGTGAAGACAAATGGCCAGCAAACGCGATCAAGTGATACTTAAGTGCACCGAATGTGGCGATGAGAACTACATCACCACCCGCAACAAAAGGTCCCATCCCAACAAGATGGAGATCATGAAGTTCTGCCCCAAGTGCAATAAGCAGACCCTCCACAAGGAAAAGAAATAAGGCTTCGGCCTTATTTTTTTATCGCCATGATAACCAAATTCTGCTCTTCTCCCGCTTCCTGCAACACCTACGTCCTCTCCGCGATGGGCGAGGCTTTGATAATCGATTTCGGGACCGATGGGGCCTCGGCCATCTCCTTCTGTGCCCGGCACAATCTAAAGATCGGCGCCGTCTTGCTAACCCATGCGCATTTCGACCACATAATCGGGCTTCCCTCGATATACGGGACCGACATCCCCGTCTATATCGACCCCGAGGATGAGCCACAGCTAGGCGATGGAAGGCTCAACGGCTCGATAGACCTGCTTGGCGAGCCAGTGCTGATCGACGAAGGCGAGATCAGGCTTTGCTTCGCCGCCGAAACCATGAAGATCGGGCGTTTCCAAGTCAAGGCCATAAGGACGCCATTCCATACTAAGGGCAGCGTCTGCTACCTAATCGAAGGGGAAAACGCCATTTTCACCGGCGACACATTGTTCAATCTTGGCATCGGACGGGCCGATTTGCCGCATGCCTTGCCTCGGAAAACCGAGGAATCGCTTAGAAAAATAAAAGTCCTGGATGGGGGATTGTCGTTTTATCCAGGACATGGCAGCGGGGGAAAGCTCGCGAGCCAGTTCCTCTACAACCCATACCTGAAAGCCCTTTAAGGGGTTAGGTGACAATGTAAACGCCACGATTTCTTTTACAAAGTGATTTTCGTGGTTTTTTGGCCGTTTCGTGGCGATGGGGTTGGCCAACATTGCCCAAA
>CASFCI010000002.1:0-205194 GCA_949293175.1 uncultured bacterium | reverse complement strand
CCTTTCTTGACGGAAAGCAAAGAAGGCATAAGCATCATAAAAAAGTTGTTAGAGTTTGACTAGTTAGGAACTGTTGCGTTAAGTTTGGAAACTAACCAAGGCAAAAAAATTTAAAAAAAGCACTTGACGTGGTGCCAATTTTTTATAAAATAACTGCGCTCTCGGATGGCCCGACCCCTAGCCCATTCGGGGGCTTTTTTTGTATCATATTGCCCATGGATAAGAAAAGCATATCGATCGACGAGAAGTCGCTTTACCTCGACGCCAAGGCCTCGGGGTACCTATTGAGCTTCATCAAGCCGATGGAGGGGAAATACAGCAAGGAGGCCCTTGCCCTGTTCGCCGGCTATTCCTTTTTGACCCAGGACATCGATGGGTCCTACCTCGACCTTTCATTGCTGAGCCTATCATCAATCGCCGCCAAGCGCGTCTTCGCCTATGGCGAGAGCCGCCACGACCTGCCCTCCTGGGGCGAGGAGAAGCTAGAAGGGGACGAGGAGCTAATCCACAAGGCCGCCGACGTGCTGATCGGGGCGCTAGCGTATAACCTTGGCATCGCTAACTCGATGTCGCCCGAGAATTGCCTCGGCCCCTCCGAATCGATGTCGGGCACGCTATTGGAAGGCGTGCGCGATGGTTTCCTCGAGGCGGGGGAGGACAAGGAGAAGGCCAAGCAGACCTTCTCGTCCATCTACCTCGATTCGAAGGAGAAGCGCGACAACCTCAACCGTCTATTGGGCGCCGTCGAGGACATGGTGCTCCAAGTCAGATACCAAAACATTTAACTTCAATTAACTTTGGTCCTATAATCCGGTTCGGAGGTTTTCAAGATGGAGAATTACGAATCAAGGATCTCGGCTTTGCGGGGATTCATGAAGGCCAATGGCCTCAAATCGGTGCTGATCCTGACCGGCGATCCGTTCGCCTCGGAGACGCCGAGCCCGCATTACGCTTTCATACGCGACTACTATTGCCCGTTCCGCGGCGACAACGCCTCGGTCCTGATCGGGCTAGACGATGCCTATTTGTGGTGCGACGGGCGCTTCTTCATCTCCGCCAAAAAGCAGCTCGAAGGCTCACCTTTCAAGATGATGAAAATGGATACCGAGGGGTATCCTAGCCTATACGAGTTCCTCTCCAGCCATCTGGACTATTTCCCGCTAGGCGGGATGGCGGACTGCATCCCCGAATCCGATTTCAAGAGACTGAGCTCGCTTGGAAAGGTCGAGGACGTCGACTTGTTCAAGCTAGCCGAAGGCGCCCCGGAAAAATCGCATAGCAAGCTGTTCATGCTGGGGAGCGACTTGGTTAGCGAGGGTGCGAAAGAGAAGATCGCCCGGTTCAAGACCAAGCTGGGCGGGGCAAAAGCCGCGATCGTGACCACGCTTGATGACATAGCCTATTTGACTAACCTCCGGGGAGACGACATCCCCTACACGCCGCTATTCGATTCATATCTGTATCTAGGCGAGGAGGACGTCCTCTTCGTCGACGTGTCCCGGGTCCCGTCTAACTATGACGCCACCAAGGTCATGCCGATCGAGGCCGTCTTCGATTACCTGCGCGCCCACGCCGATATCCCGACGCTGGTCGACCAAAGCAGCTGCAACAGCAAGATATATTCCTGCCTTTCCAACCCGGTCCCGGGGACCATGCCGTCTAATCTTGAGAAGGCCATCAAGGGGCAAGTCGAGACCGACAACACCATCCGCGTCCAGAAAATCGATGGGGCGGCCATCGTCCGCTTCCAGATGCTGCTTGAGTCGAGCCTGCCCTCGGATGAGCTTTTCCTCTCCGACAAGCTACATGGTTTCCGGAAGATGGGCGAAGGCTTCATCGGCGAATCGTTCCAGACAATCTGCTCGGCCTCCAGCAATGCGGCCATGATGCACTACGCCCCCTCAGAGGAATCCCACGCCAAGGTGACCGATGGCGACGTTTGCCTGCTGCTAGATTCGGGCGGGCAGTACCTAGGCGGGACCACCGACACCACGAGGACCTTCCCGATCAACCCGACCGCGGAGTTTAGGCGCGACTACACCTTGACCCTGAAGTCGCTGATCGCGGTCAGCAAAGCCGTCTTCCTATCTAGCTGCACCGGCCGGGCGATAGATGGGCTATCCCGCGAGGTGATGTGGGCCGAGGGGATGGACTACAAGTGCGGCACCGGCCATGGCGTCGGCTACATGGGCGTCGTCCACGAGGGGCCGAACGGGTTCCGCTACAAGGACGTGCCGGGCAAAAACGACGGCTGCGCCATCGTCCCGGGGATGATCACCACCATCGAGCCTGGGGTCTATAAGGAAGGCAAGTACGGCATCAGGATCGAGAACAACCTGCTCTGCGTGCCGGCGTTCGAGAACGAGTTCGGAAGGTTCTACCGGTTCAAGACCATAACCTATGCCCCGATCGAGACCAGCTGCATCGAAAAAGCCATGCTCGATGCTTCCGAGGTCGAATGGCTAAACGACTACCATAAGCAGGTCTATGAGGCATTAAGCCCCTTGCTTAACGATGAAGAAAAGGCCTTCCTGAACAGGAAGACCCAGGCTATTTGAACTCGTAGCGCTTCACTTCGCAGTTGCCGAGCAGGTAATTGACGAACTCGTCGTTGCCCATGTCGTCCTCGAAGTAGGCATTCACGATCCTCGATATCCCGCCATGGGCGACCAATAGGACGTCCTTGCCGGGATATTTTTCTTTGAGCATATTCAGAAACGGGAATACCCTGGCGGCCACGTCGAGGTAGGACTCACCGCCGCCGGGGTAGCGCCTAGCGAAGGATGAGCGCTGTGCGAAATAATCCTCGCCATGGCGGCTCTTGCCCTCGAAGGACCCATAATGCTCCTCGCGGAGGCTTTCGGTCTCGATAAGCGGGATATTGCGGCCTTCGAGGATTATCTGCGCGGTTTTCTTCGCCCGTTTAAGGGGACTCACGAAGGCGATGTCGAGATGGACGTCCTTGAGCTTTTCCCTCAGTTCCTCGGCCTGGTGGATGCCTTCTTGGTTGAGCTCGGCATCGATGCTGCCCTGTATGAGGTAGGCCTTGTTGTAATCCGTCTGGCCGTGACGCACGTAGTAAACTGCCATATCCGGGGTTGTTTTACCTTCCTCCTTTTCCCTTTTCAATCCCCAAAAGGTAAGATATTGTCATGATAGAAGAGAAAGATGGTTTCTTTTGCCTCCGCGGCGACTCATTTTGCTATTTGCTAAGCTTAGAGGGAGGCGAGCTTAGCCTGGTCCATTTTGGCAGGCCGGTTGAAATGGAAGACGGCAAGGCACTTAAGCTCGACCGATCGGTATTGCCCGGGCGGGCGACGTTCTCGCCCGACGGCCGGACCGGGGCCATCTCGACCTCCGAGCTTCCCCTTGGCCGGTTCGGCGACAAGCTTTCGCCGTGCCTGCAGGCAAGCAAAGCCGGAAAGAGCAGCTTCGACTTCATTGCCAAGTCGCATCATATCAGTGATCATGCCAAGCCGATGGAAGGCTACCCGACCCCAAGGGGCGCGAGCGAGCTCGTCTTCGAATTCGAGGACGAAGCGATGGGCGTCGCCATCGAGCTCCATTACCTGCTTTTCAAGACGGCCGTGGGGCGGTATATGAAGATCATCAATCGCGGCGAGGCCCTTACCATCAATAAGGCGCTTTGCTCGATAACCTTCCCATTCGCCGACTTCAAAGGCCATTTTCTCTCCGCCTCCTGGGCCGATGAGGCGAGGCCAAGCGACGTATCCTTCGGCTGTGGGACCTGGAGCATGGATTCGAGGCTTGGCGGATCCTGCGAGTCCTTCAACCCGTTTTTCTACCTGCGCCGCGAGGACGGGGAATGCTATGGGTTCAATCTGGTTTATTCGGGCAACCATTTCGCCTGCGTCGACGTCGGGAAGCACGGCTTCACCAGGGTCAGCAACGGAATATCGCCCACGATGCTTGCCCTTACCCTTGGCGATGGCGATTCGTTCACTACGCCTCTATCCATATTGACCTATGGGGAGGACATCGACCGGCTTAGCCACGCCAACTCCGATTTCGTGAATGGCTGCATCATCCCCGAAGCGTTCGCCAACAAGGCCAAGCCCATCACCTACAACAACTGGGAGGCGACCTACTTCAAGTTCACCAGGCAGAAGATCTACGCCCTCGCGAGGAAGGCCAAGAAGCTCGGGATCGAGCTGTTCGTCCTCGACGACGGCTGGTTCGGGTCCCGCGACGACGACACCAAGTCGCTTGGCGATTGGAAGCCGAACTTAAACAAGCTCCCCGGCGGGCCGAGGAAGGTATCCGACTACGTGCATCGTTTAGGCATGAAGTTCGGACTGTGGTTCGAGCCGGAGATGGTGAACCCCGATTCCGATTTATACCGCGCCCATCCAGACTGGGCTTTGTCAGACGGAATTCACCCCAATAGCCTAGGCAGGAACCAGCTCACGCTCGACCTCACCAAGCCGGAAGTGCAGGACTTCATCGTCGATACCATCGTCTCCGCCATAAAGGACTACCGCCTCGATTACGTAAAATGGGATTACAACCGCTCGATGGATGGCTTCCCGCATCTAGAAGGCAACTATTGCCACGAATACGTGATGTCGCTATACAAGGTGCTATCCCGCATCAAACAGCGATGCCCCGACACGCTTTTCGAGAACTGCGCCTCAGGCGGATCGCGGAACGATTTGGGGATGTATAGCTTCTTCCCATACGGCTGGCTCAGCGACGACACCGATTCCTACGAAAGGGCGAAGATGCAGCGCGAGCTATCCGTCGGCTATCCTTTCTCGGTCTTCTCCAACCACGTCTCGGCCAAGACGAGCCATCAGATGTTCCGCTACAGCAGCCTCGGCACCAAATTCGACGTGGCGATGCTAGGCTGCCTGGGATATGAGCTCGACCTCTCGGCTTTGAGGAAGCTCGATGAGCGGGAGATCGCCTCGCAGATAAGCTTCTACAAGGCCCATCGCGAATTGGCGCAGCTCGGGCGCCGTTATGACGTTTCCGGGGACGGCTTCATTGCCATCGAATCGCAGCTTGCCGACAATGCCCTCATCAGCTTCCAGTCCAAGGAGTCCACGCCCAACTTCCATTACGATTTCCTACATGTCAAAGGACTGCGCAAAGAAGGCAAATTCATTCTTAAAAACCGCAAGGAAAGCTTCGATCTGCGGCGCTTCGGCTCGATGGTGAATTACGTCTCCCCGGTAAGAATCAAAGAGGATGGGGCCCTAATTAACCTAATATCGCGCCACTATGAGTTCCCATCGGAGGAGACCTCCTTGATATGCTCGGGGTCGGCTTTGGAGGCGGGCATCCCGCTACCGCCGGCCTATTGCGGGTCTGGCATATCGAAAAGCAGCCGGATAATGTTCGACTTCTCGGCCAGGGCCTATTCGATCGAGCCTTGCTCGGAAGGCGAATCGAAGGCCAAGAGCAAGGAATAGCTTAAAGGCAGCAAGGCGTAGGCAAACAGGAATCCCGGCTCATCTAGGGACAGCCATAGGGCCAAAGGCAATGCGAAGATGGCCAAGCAGGCGAACGCTATCCCGACGGGCAGCAGCCGCTTCTTTCGCTTAATCTGGGCTATGGCTATCCTGGCGCCCCGGAGAAAATAGGCCGCGAACCCCGGCAATAGGAAGCAGAACTCGCTTAGATCAGTCGGCGCGCCGAAGGCCTCGGTTAATCCGATCAAGGCCAACGCCACCCCGACTATCGGCAGGATTATCTCGATGGTGTCCAATAGCTTCGCCATCTTCTCGGGGTCTTGATCGCCGAGCTTGAAAAGCGGCTTGCCGTCATATTGCAGGCAGGAATAGGAACAGGCGGCGAGTATGGCCGGGGAGGCCGCGGCGATGATCGGCATAAGGCCATGGCAGCACGCGGCTATGACGGGGGCATAATCCTCGAACAGCCCAGCGCCAAGCCCGAAGGCGAGCGACAACGCGATGTTTGCGGCGGCCAACGCAATCCCTAGGATGATGGCCAACTCCTTATAGAAGGAGCGCTTATTCCGCGAGGTATCGGACATATAGCCCCTCCTCATCTATGCCGACTTTGGCCTTGGCTCCCTCGATGAAGGGCATCGATGGGGGCAGGTGCCCCAATGGGCAATCGTAGACGGTGGGGATGCCGAGCCCGCCGATAACCTGCTCAGCCATCTCGGCGAACCCCATCCCGAAAGCCGTCTCGCCATAATGCAACGGCCGCCCGAACAGAAGCAGCGAGACATTGTCGAGATATCCGGCCTCGCGGAGCTGGAACAAGGCCCTCCGGAAGCCTAATGGCGTCAGGTCGCAGCATTCCAGGAATAGTATGAGCTTGCCATTCTCCGCCGCGAATTCCCTGAAGCGGTCGTACTTGGTGCCGACTAACCCGACGATGCAATCAAGGCAGCCCCCGATGAGGGTACCTTCCCTCTCCCCGTCGTAGCGGCGGGTCTCCAATATCGATGGGCGGCGGTAGGCGACTCGCTTTAGCGGCGGGTCATCCTTGCTTGAGCCGAAGCTCCACTTCGGATAGCCCCGCACGAAGTTCGCCCCCGAAAGAAGATTGAGGGCATCGAGCTGGTTGAGCCTCTGCTTTTTCTCGTAGAAGCTCGGGGCGTTTGGCCCATAGATTGCCTTCACCCCGGAAAGAATCGGCAGCAGGAAAGTCAGGTTGGTGTTGTCGGAAAACCCCATGAACCACTTGGGCTCTGCGGACTTAATGGCCTCGAAGTCGACGTAGGGCAATATCTCGTCCATTATCTCGCCTCCGCCGACCGAAAGTATCAAATCGCAATCCTCTTGCAGGTAGGCGTCGTTGAATTCCTTGCCGCGGAGCTCGGCGCTGGCGGACGCGACGGGGTCGTCGGATAGGTAGACGTTGGGTCCGACTTTCACCTGATAGCCGAGCCTGGTGAAATTCTTTATTGATTGCTCGAGGCGCGAGAAATAAGGCTCGCTGGACACCCCGAATGAGGGGGCTATGAGGCAGATGGTCGATCCAAGCGAAAGAAAAGGCGGGGTTTTCATATCCTAGATGATACCTTAACTCCGCCGTTTTCTCTATTTCTCGCTGCTGCTTAGGCTGTCGACTATGTTCTCTACGGTCTGGGCGCCGGAATCGGGCTCGGCGGTCTTGCTGGCGCTGATGGATTCATCCTGCGTGGCCTTGACCATGGCCTGATTCATGCTTATCCCGGCCGTGACGCCGCTTCCTATCACGAAGACGGAGAACAGCCCTAGCAGGGACGAATATAGCTGTTTCTTTTTCTTGGCCTTGACCTGACCGCTGCGTATCGAGGCGGCGAGCTCGGTGTTCATCATCATCGGGTTGGGATAGAGGATGTGGCTCGCCTCGATGCCGAAGGTCTCGATCAGGCGGTCTATGAAGTTGAGGGTCGGCAGCGAATCGCCGAGCTCGTAGCTCCTTATCGATCGGACGCTGGCGAGGGCCTTCTGCGCGAACTCCTCTTGGCTCAGGCCCCTGGCGTTACGGAAGAATGCCAGCTGCAGCGATATGATCTGCGGGTCGAGCGGCTTGTTGACGATGTCGGTGGGGTTCTCCCTCCTGGCCAACAGGTCGTCAAGGGACAATCCGAGCGCGTTGGCCAAAGAGGGGCCCACTAGTAAGGAAATGGAAAGCTTTCCGGCTTCGAACTTCGAAAACGCCTGCGGGCTATATCCCACATAGGACGCAAGTTCGGTTTGCGTTAGGCGAAGCGCCTTGCGGCGGCGCTCGACGAATTTTCCCAGTGCTTCCTTTTCCATACTTCGGATTGTATTGCCCGGTCAGAATAAGTTAATAAATTATTTTGCCGGTTGGAGAAGTCTACACATCTCCCAAAATATTGCAAACAATTTGTTCGGAAATATAATATCGGCAGTGGAAAAGCGAGGTATAAATGGCTTCGACGAACTCAAATTACGTCCTTTTCGGCGTTGATTTCGGCTCCAATCAGGGACAAAGGGAGCTAATCAGGCAGATCAATGAGGACTGCCAAAGGAAACCGGTCGTCTACTGCCGGGGCGCGGCGGGAACCGGCAAGACATTCGCCGCCTTGGCCGCATCGCTTAGCCTGGTAAGGGGCAAAGGCGCCAAGAAGAAGTACAAGAACATCTATTATGTACGAGAGCCGGTCGAGATCGGGCATCGCCTGGGATACCTCAAGGGCACCGAGGAGGACAAGTACGCCCCCTACCTCGGGCCGCTGCTGGACAACTACAACCATCTGATGGCCAAGGGCCGGAAGGCCGGGGCGGTGCCCGACAACATCCGCCAGCCCAAGAAGATCAAAGCCAAGATGGATGACGAGGAGATGGAGGCCCAGCCGTATCAGAGGCTGCCCAGCGACATCATACCCCTGGCCCCCGAATTCCTACGCGGGCGCAGCTTCGAGAACTGCATAATCATCGTCGACGAGGCGCAGAACCTGACGCTGGATGAGCTGCAGACCATCGTCACCCGAATCGGCGAATACACCAAGCTCGTCATAATAGGTTCCCCGAACCAGATCGACATCCCGGGGATGGACGAGGAGAACAACGCCTTCATGACCTCCTACCGCATCCTCGAGCCGACTGGGCTGGTCGGTTTCGTTGAATTGACCGAGCCGATGCGCTCATCTTTCGTCGCCGAGTTCGACATGGCCTTCGTGGCATACAAGAAGAGCCTCAAGAAAAAGAAGGATTGAAGCCATCCCGACAATCCTTTCCTTTATCCTGTTTTTGGTTTAGTCTATTTCAAGAAAGACATTGAATATGGAAAACGATAGGCAATCAATCGACATGTTCGCCAAGCTGTTCGGCACGATGGCCCGGCTTGTCCACGAGAAGTACGACGAAGAGGAGCTTCCCTTCGACGAGAGGGAGGAGCTGTTGGTCGCCGCGACCGCCTTCCTCCGCGAACTAGACGACAATCGCGTCTATGCCGTGCTGGCCAACGAGCTGATCGACCTGCTCAACCACGGGGCGTTCCGCATTGACGACGACACCGTCTTAACCTTCCCGGAAGACGGAAGGAAGATGGGGCAGGTCGCCTATATCCTGGCCACCATCAACGACGAGTCTTTCTCCGACAAGCTCGATCCCGAGCTCTATGAGGCGGTCTGCGGGCTGGCTCAGCTAGGCTACGACGAGCCCGACCAGGCGATGGATGACCTATGCCACTCGCTGCTTGGATGCAATGAGCCGGATTTCTCCATCAAGGACATCCATTCCGAGGTCAAATTGCTCATCGACGGCAAAGAGGAGGAAGCCTGATGGTCCTCAAAGCCAAGGACAGCGACTTCAGGCTGCAGCGCGACATAACCGGCGAGGACCCGCTGCGCCTGATCGGCATGATCTCCGCCGATCTGGCTTCTGAGGCGCCGATCGCCTTCAAGCGCGACCTTTTGGGGCTCATCGAGTGCCTTGGGCGGATAATCGACGCCTCGATCCTCTCCCCGCGGCTTCGCTACCCAACGCCGACGACCCCTCTGGTCTACCTTTGCCTTAGCATCGGGCAAGACAGCGCCCTATACGCGAGGCTGGACAACTACTTCAAGACCGACAACTACCTGAGCTTCGACGCCGGGATAAACTTCTACAACGCGTTGATAAGGAGGCTCAGCATCGCCCTCGATGCACCCTACCTATCGAGGATCTTCCTCCGCAATCCCTCGCCGACCGCGGGGCTTAGCTACGTCGGGGCCTCGGGCAACCTGCTTGGCGCCAAGGTGCATTTCTCGGTTTCCCAACGCGCCCGCCTTGCCGATAACAACTCAATTTGCCTTCTGAAGGCGCGGGTTGAGATAGAGGAAATACCCGATTCGACCATGGCCTTTGGGCTGCTATTGCTCAACACCAAGCGCATAAAGCGCAGCCAGCGCTACGTCATCGACCCGAATGGCAAGAAGACGGAGAGCCGCTGCTATGAGCTGAGCTACCCGACCGCCTCCCTTGGCCCGTTCCACCGGGCCGACGTAGGCCTCATCATCCAGGCTAGAGGCAAGAGCACCGAACTATCCGACGATGGAAAGACGATGCGCATGAAGGGGGATTTCGCCCAGCTGACCTTGCCGTTATCCGTCAATCTTTGCTTCCCGGACATCGCTTCGAAGTGAAAGCGGGGCCGATTCGGCCCTTTTCTTTTTTTGCCGACCCCTTTCCCCGCGGCATTGAAGAAACCACTCCCGGCCGATAGAATTACCTCTCGGAGGCTGTTATCCATGAAGAAAACACCGATCATTGCCATCGCGCCTTTGCTGGTGCTGGCATCCTGCGGGCCGACGAGCTCCGAGTCCTCGTCTTTGCCCTCTACCGGCAGCGACGAGTCTTCCTCGTCATCGCCGCTTACCGTCGCCGAGCTTAGGCAGGCGCTCACCAAGGAGGAGGGGTTCTGCTATTCCGGAACCCTGACCATCACCGACGTCCTCTCGGCCGCCGGCAGCGACTCAAGCGAGATCAAAGGCTGCATCAGCGGCTCCGAGTACTATATGAGCGAGGCCGCCCCGACCTACGATTCGACCCTGCATTACCACCGCGACGAGGACGGATTCCTCACCGTGCCCACGATGATGAAGGACAACACGGTCGAGGATGTGATCCAGACCGACATCGATTCCTCCACCCTCGAGGAATACAACCTCAAGTTCGACGACTTCTTCCACAATCCGTGGAACGATATCCCCGAGGAAAGCTTCCAGGATGACGGGGGCCTCATAAGGGTCGAGCTGCCCGCGGAGTCCGGCCTCTACTTCGGATACGTCATGACCGGCTACACCGACCTCGCCCCCGAGGCCTTCGTGTTCGTCCGGCAAGGTGGGGCGATACACGGTTCGATGATCGTCCCGCTATTGGACTACGTTACCAGCAAGATAGAGGTCAGCTTCGAGTTCTCCGTCCTTACCTTGGATGAGCTCTCGATCCCCGAGCTCGCCCCATATGAGCCGTCGGAGAGCCAAAGCGAGCTTGAGCGGGCCTTCGAGTCGCTAAAGGGGATGAACTACACCGTCTCCTTGCTAGACGACGACAAGACCGCGAACAACGCCGACGTCAAAGCGGACATGAAGGTCACCGACGGGCTCATAGTGGTCAAGCAAGACGGCGAAAACCCCTATGGCTACATCAAGACCGGCGAGGGCGAGATGGAAAGCTTCGAGGTCGATGATGATGGCGTCGTCAGGGGAACCGCCCTCCCGTTTGAGGGAACCGTCGCCTCGCTGATCGAGGCCGACTACTCGACCTCTGCCTCGCTATTCCGCCCGGTCGAAGGCAAGCCCGGGACCTATCTGTTGGCGCCTGAGGCGACTTCCTACGCCAAATACAACGACCCGGCCTACCCGATCGACACCTCGATAGAGATGGCCAACCCCGGAACCTTCCTCTTCTCGATAACCGAAGGCGGGTTCGAAATCACCTACGATTACTACTATGCCTTCGGCGCCGCCGTCTACGATGGCACCGTCACCATAGCCATCACCGAGGTCGGGACCACCCAGGCCGAGTACACGCTAGAGGACCTAGTGGAGTTCGTCCCGCCCGCGAGCTGGGAAGAGCTTGGCGCGACCGCTTCGATCTCGCCTTGGCTCGCCGGCCACCCCGAGGTATTGCCATATCCGACCTACGAGATGGGCGCAAAGGCCGTCGAGACCCTCGACACCGAGGAATACTATGGCATCTACGCCACCCCGATAGAGGAGGGCAAGGAAGACGATCTGATGGACGCCTACGTCGCGGCCTTGACTTCCGCCGGCTGGCGCGAGGAGGACAGCGGCTATGTCTACTACATCGACGGCAACGCCCTCACCTGCACGGTTTCGGTATACGATGGATCGCTTCTGATCTACCTCTACACCCCGACCCCGACCGATGCCCTGACCACGCTAATCCGCGGAAAGCTGGCCCTCAACCCGAACTCCACCGTCTCCTTCGCGATAACCGACACCACCTATAAGGGATACGGCACCGCCTCGCAGGAGGTCACCAGCCAGAAGACGACCGATTACTTCTATGAGTGGGATGTCAATTCGGCCCACGCCAAGATGACCGTCGACGGCAAACTGACCCGCGACGACTACTACATCCCCGAGGGAACCAAGGTCAATCAGTACAGCTATCTGACCGGAAGCCTTGAATACGTTGAATGGTGGAACAGTTTGCTAACCAGCAACCTATTTACCTGGTACAACTTCTATACCAGCGAGCTAATCGGCATCACCGATCTAGGCGATGGAGCCTTCACGGTGTCTGGCGACGCGCTGGATAGGATATTGATCATCATGACCCAGTACGAGGAGGTCTACGAAGGCAAGGACTTCGGCTCAATGAAGGTCTTCTACGACGAAGAAGCCGGCAAACTCACCGGAACCGCCAACAAGGTTACAACCTCCGGCAGTTCGACCAGGGTTCTGACCTTGAGCATGACTGTCTCGGACATCGGCACGACTGAGATCGACTTCCCATCGAAGTAAGGAAGGACCCGCCTATGCGGGTCTTTTTTTGTGCCTTCACCGCTTTATTTTTTCTGCTTGGCTATTAAAATGGGCGCCATGGAAAAGCTAAGCGGGCCTAAGGCCAAGCAGATATCATCAACTTGCCTTGGCTGCGCATCGCCGCGGTGCGAGGATGCCTGCCCACTGCGCAACCCGATTCGGGAATGCCTGTCCCTAATTAGGTCTGGCGAACCGGGGCGGGCCGCCGAATTGCTTTACTCGGCCAACCCTTTCCCCGAACTGACTTCGGCCCTCTGCGAGCATTTCTGCAAGCAACGGTGCATCAAAGGCTTCGCTGGCTCGCCAATCGATTTCGGGTCGGTCGAAGGCTACCTTGCCTCATTCGATGATAATAGGGCAAAACAGCCTGAAAATGGCCGCAGAATTGCCATAATCGGAGCTGGCCCTGCGGGGCTTTCCTGCGCATATGGGCTGCTTTTGCGGGGATTCTCGGTCGAGGTATTCGATTCTCAGGACGGCATCGGCGGGGCCATACGGGAATTCATCCCGCGCTTCCGCTTCGACGATGGGGCGCTGAAGAGGATATATGGGCGGCTGACCGGCCTCGGATGTCGCTTCCACCTCGGGTCGCCCGTCGACTTATCGAAGCCGCTCGAGGGGTTTGAGGCGACTTTCGCCGCGGTGGGGGCCAACGAGCCAAACCTCGCCAACTTCGTCCTCTCGGACAAGGTGGTCGATGGCCTAAGCTTCCTAAAAGCGGCCAAGTGGGGCAGCCCGCGTTACCCCGATGACTTACCGGCCTACGTATATGGTGGGGGCAACGTGGCCTTCGATGCCGCGAGGACCCTTGCCAGGCTTGGCGTCAAGGCGAAGGTGATCTATCGGCGCGGGGAGGCGCAGATGCCAGGCGATGCCAAGGAGTATCGCCGCTGCCTGGAAGACGGGGTTGAGTTCATGTTCCAGCGGTCCATCGTCTCCGCCGGGGATAGGCTTTTGGTCTGCCACACCGCCTTGGGCGAGAAGGGGAAGGACGGCCGGGCGAGCTTCTCTCCGATCCCAGGAAGCGAGGAGGAGATACCCTATGGGCTGCTCGTGCTTTGCCTCGGGCAGAGGAGGCCTACTTGCGGGGAGGGCCTCATCTGCATCGGGGACGCCAAGGGAGGGGCCAGCGACATCCCCCACGCCATCGCTTCCGGGCTCAATGCGGGCAACGGCTATATTTAATATACGATTTTGCCCTTTTTGTTCATTTGCCACTTCCGCGAGATTGACTAAAAGGGGTTATTTTTTAAAATCATCTTAAGCGGGAGGGTCGTCTATGGGTGAGATCATGGTGGCTAATGGCGTCAGGAAGGTTTTTGGCTCCGGTGAGGGGCAGGTTGTTGCGCTAAAAGACGTCAGCTTCACCATCAACCGGGGTGAGCTTGCCATAATACTAGGGCCTTCTGGGGCCGGGAAATCCACTTTGCTGAACCTGATTGGCGGAATGGACGTCGTTACCTCCGGATCGCTATTGGTCGACGGCGAGGACATCGGCCACGCCAGCCGGAAGGAACTCACCGAATACCGGCGCACCAAGATAGGCTTCGTCTTCCAATTCTACAATCTAATGCCGAACCTAACCGCGCGGGAGAACATCGAGCTCGCGACCGAGCTTAAGAAGGACGCCCTCTCGCCCGACTCGATATTGGATTCGGTCGGCCTGTCGGATAGGAAGGACAATTTCCCATCCCAGCTTTCGGGAGGCGAGCAGCAGCGGGTTTCGCTGGCCCGGGCTTTGGCCAAGAACCCCGATATCATCCTCTGCGATGAGCCGACCGGGGCCTTGGACTACGAGACCGGCAAGGAAATATTGAGCCTTTTGTCCAAGGCGGCCAGGGTTCAGGGAAAAACCGTCATCATCGTGACCCACAATTCCGCGTTGAAGGACATGGGAGATCATTTGCTGCGGATAAAAAACGGCGAGATAGTGCTGGATGAGCGCAACAGCTCGCCAATGGATATCAAGGACATCGAGTGGTAACGCTATGACCGCCTTTTGGAAGACTGTTTGGAGGACCATATGGTCGAACAAAGGCCGATTCTTGGCCAATTTTGTCATATGCCTCCTCTCGGTGGCGCTTTCAAGCGGTCTGGCGGCCTTGCCAGACAGCTTTGAGCAATCTTTCGTTTCAGCCTACACCAACAACCCGCCCGACCTGATCGTGAAATCAACTTCTAGCGAAGGGCTTTCCGAAGAGCAGATTCAGGCGGTTGGCGGGCTAGACGGGGTCGACGAGACCTTCCCGTTCATGTCCTTCGATTTCCAAAGCGGGGAATCGTATTATCGGCTATACATCGTTTCCTTCTCGGATATGGATATCGGCTATCCCGAGCTCACCAGCGGTTCGATTCCGACCTCTTGGGACCAGGTCCTCGCCTTTGGCAACGGCCTCAATCCGTCGCCTTATGCGGTCGGGTCGACCATAACCGACATCGACTTCTACTCAACTTTCAAGCAGGCCATACCCGATTCGCTGGAATGGATGTTTCAGTTCCCGGAGTCGTTTGAGGTGACTGGGATCGCCTCGAATTCGCTTTATCGTTCGGCCAGCCGCGACGTAGCCTATCTTGAATCGGATGAGACGAAGTACATAGATGGGGTCTTCTACATCAACGCCGATTCCCCGCAGTGGGATGGGATACTCACGAAGAGCTTGCTGGTCAACACCGACCTCTACGTTCGGGCCAAGGGCGATCGCGCCTATTTCACCGACGGCTACAAGCAGGACATGGATGACCTAAGCCAGCGGGTCGAAACGGCCGTCGGGGATGGCTGCGAGGTCCTCACTATGGAGGAGAATACCTCATATGCCCTCTTCAAATACTACAACGATAAAGTTGAGAAGATTTCCTATGTGCTGCCGTGGTTCTTCGTCGTCATATGCGCTTTGATAAACCTCATCACCATGCAGCGGCTCATGAAGGATGAGCGGAGCGAGATCGGATGCTACTCCTCGCTTGGATTCCATAAGCGGCAGATCGCCTTCAAGTTCCTGTTCTTCGCCTTCCTATCCGCGGCCTTCGGCTGCCTTATCGGGTATTTCCTGGGGACGCCGTTAATTCCCCTTCTTATTTTCCCGGCCTATAACAAGACGTTCGTGATGGGCGATTTCTCCTCGACTTTCATGAATGGGTTCGGGATCGGCGTGGCCATCGGCGTGGTCGTGGTTTCGCTTGGTGTCACCACCTACATCGCGCTTAGCTACCTGCGTGAATCGCCGGCCGACCTATTGAAGGACAAATCGCCGAAGCCTGGGAAGAAAATCCTGCTCGAGCGCATAAAACCGGTTTGGAAGATGCTTTCGTTCTCCTGGAAGAGCTCGATGCGCAACATCTTCAGGCAGAAGAAGAACCTGATCCTGACCGCGCTCTCGGTCATCGGTGGCACGGTGATAATCATGCTTGGGTTCGCCTTGAACGACGCCTCCGCCGCCTTGGAAGGCGATGAGCTTTTCGGCGACGTCGCATCCTCGATGGGGCAGATAAGCTCGTTCATCATCCTCTTCGCCATCGCCATGGCAATAACGGTCATCTATTCGTTGGCCAACATGAACATCGAGGACAGGAAACGCGAGATCGCCACGCTGAAGGTGCTTGGCTACCACGATATCGAATGCTCGCTATACACTTTCCGCGAGATCATCTTCATCGTCGTATTGGCCTCGGCATTGGGGGTCGGGGTCGGGACCGGAGTCGTGTATTGGATGTTCTCGTTCTTGGGGTTTGGCACCATCGGGGACGTTGAGTGGTATTCCTATCTGGCGAGCCCGATCCTGATCATAGTGTCCACCATCGTGGTCAGCTTGCTGCTGTTCCCCAACATCAGGCGGATCGATATGAACAGCTCGCTTAAGTCAGTCGAGTGAATCCTCGGCGATCGCGTAATGGGCGGTCTTGTCCTTTTTCGCCCTCATCAAGGCCTCGTCTACGAGGCGGATCGACAGCCCTTCTTCCTTTGGGGCATCGAAGCATAGCCCAAAGCTAAGGCTTATCCCGGAATCCTTTAGGCTGTCGTTGACCATGCCGATGCGCTTGATGAGCTCTTGAGGCGAAAGCCGGGAGAGGATCAGGAACTCGTCCCCGCCATAGCGGTATGGGTGGGCGAAGTACTTCTCGAGGACGGATCCGACCTTGACGATCGCCTTGTCCCCATATGGATGGCCGTGGGTGTCGTTGATCTTCTTGAAGTTGTCGATGTCGGCCATTATCAAAGAGTAGGGCTTGGCGGAATAGCGGGAGAAATCGGCCTCGAAGCGCCTGCGGTTGTATAGCCCCGATAGCTCATCGGTGTAGGACTGCTGATACAGCCGAAGCCTATTCTCGTAGAAGTCCTGCCTGGTGTAATAGTAGGCGAAAGTTATGCCGATCATCGCCAGCACGAAGGTTACGATGCTAACCCATTCGTTGGCTCCCAACGGGCGGACATGGTAATGGACGGAAAGCGAGTATGCCAGTCCTCCGGCGAACTCCAGGAAGGCGGTAAGGTACGGGCCGACGACCAGAATGCAAGGTATCAGGGCCATCGTTGCGAAGAAAGCCGTTTGGCCGCCACTGCCCGTTTTCATGTCAAGATATCCGTGGGCGGTTCCATATAGGACCATGAACGTGGCCATGAAGGCGTAGTAGATGCAGTAGGGGATCTCCTTCTTGGTCGTGATCCAAGTCCGGCTGACCACTAATAGGGCCAAGCTTCCTATTGAGATTGCGACCATCAACGAATACAGCGTCATGTAGATCGCTAAGGGCTGGATTTCGCCATCGGAATAGATGATTCCGAAATATATGTCCCCGGCGACTCCGAAAACAAGCAGCGCAATGCTTAGAACCTTAAGAATTGCGGCCCTTTTGGTCAAGGCGTAGCCGATGCCGCGCATTCTGAGGACAATGGGGTTGCTGCGCTTCATCCCGCTCATTTCCCCGCCTCCCTATAGGTCATTCCCGATTTGGATCTCTTCGATTCGTAAAGGGCCTTGTCGGCTTCCTCGATGGCGTCGGCGGCATCGAGATTCGAATCGCAAAGGCAATAGCCGAAAGAGATCTCGATCCCCGCTTCCCGGAGGTCGTCTATGGTCGCCTTCAGCCTGGCTTCGACCTTCTGCAGGCCGCCGCGGCCGATGATGGAGAACTCATCCCCACCGTATCGGTAGGCCATCTCGAAGCGACGGCCGATCGCCTCGCCGGTCTTCGATATTATCTCGTCGCCGGCCTGATGCCCTTCCCGGTCGTTGACCGCCTTAAGGCAATCCAAGTCTCCTAACGCCAGGACGAACATCTTCCCCTTCCGCAGCTCCTCGACTAAGTCGGAATCGAATTTGCGGCGATTGCCAAGTCCCGAGAGCTCGTCGATGGTGGCGCTTACCTGAAGCTTATCGAGCTTCCGGCGGATCTTCATCTCATAGAAGGAGGTGATGAAGCTCGCGAACACCGAGAGGATGGCGAAGGTCACGTAGTTTATGCAATCATTGGGCAAAAGCCCATTCGGGGAGGCGAAAGCCATTGACGGGAGCAATGAGCACACCGAGGCGGCCGACAGCGCCGCGTAATAGTACGGATCGATCAGCAATAGGGCGGCGACCACGATCTCCAGCAGGAAATAAGCCGAGGAGAAGATGCCGTTTAGCGAGTCGATATAGGCGAAACCGACCGCCGCAAGGCAGTAGATGAAGTCGGTCGCCATCAGCGAATAGAATATCAGCCCCCGCCAACGCTTGGGCTTATCCAACCTCTTGGCGGAAATCCCGATGGCGACTATCGAGAAGGCCGATGAGGCAATCATGGCGAGGTTGAGGGCCATGCGGAAATAATCGAGGCTGCCATCTAGCCCAACTATCAGCGACTGAACGATGTAGGCTAGACAGATGGCCGTCACGCCGGCCATGATCATGCCGACGGCGAGGCGCCGCTTCATAAGCAGGTCCACAAGCAACTTGTGGCTTATTTTGAAATGACTGACCGGGCCCATCGTATAGCTATTTATTTAATCAAAAATAAGGTTTACGTCAATATAACTGCTCCGCTTGAGCCTATAGCAGGCAGAATAGAGGATGAAAACGTTTCGCGATTGTTGTCAATTCAAAATGGTCAAATCCAAATATTTGCAATAAAACCATCAATTTTTCGAATCAACGGCGATTTTGCGGGTCGTTAGTAAAAAAATACCCGCATTTTTTTGATATTTCGCGATTATGGTGAATAATCATTGCATGGAGAGCAGCAATTCCACTCCGCTTACGATGCAGGAAGCCGAATCGTTGGCATACCGTTTTGGGGTGGTCTGCCGTCTCGTTCGGGACGAATTGCTCCCCGAGCTCGACCCACCGATATACCAAGGGTTCCTGACAATATTCGCCACCACCTATATCCTCTTGCCGCTGGCGAGGGCCGACGAGGACCTGCTCAGCTACCTGCCGCCCATCCTGGTGGAGGCGTATGAGTACCGCCGCGTCGAGATGGATGGCTACGTCTACTCTTTCCCCGATAGGCCGGTTAGAGACGACATGCTAGATATGGGGATTTTGTTCGTGGCCCTGTGTTGGGGGATAGAGAAGGGCGATAATCCTTTTTCGCACCTCAATTACCTTTTTTGCTCCTCCGATCAGATCGGCGCCTCGATAAAGCGGGGATACGGGCTTGACGATGATGGCTCGGGCTACGTTTCCGCTGCCCGGGCGGCCATAGGAATGTGCGAAGCGGACCGCAAGTCTGCGCTGAATTCCATAATGGCCAAATTGTTGGCCATAAAGCAGGCAATAAGCCGGAAGAATTGAAATTTCTAGCACTCACCACTTGCGAGTGCTAATTTTTGTCATATTATTTATACTGTTCGAAGGAGGTGAGCATATGAACATGCAAGAACAAGGACCAATCGATTACGCCAACGATCCAAACGTCTTGGAGAAGTTTGGGCGCAATGTGAATGACGCTGTCCGCGAAGGCAAGCTCGACCCGGTCATCGGACGTGATGACGAGATAAGGAAGGTCGTCCAGGTTTTGGCTCGGAAGACCAAGAACAACGTTGTGCTTTTGGGCGAGCCGGGCGTCGGCAAGACCGCCATCGTCGAAGGCTTGGCGGAGCGCATAGTGAAGAACGATGTGCCGGCCTCGCTGTCCGGCAAGGAAGTCTACGAGCTGGACATGGGCGCCTTGGTCGCCGGGGCCAAATACCGCGGCGAGTTCGAGGAGCGCCTGAAGGCCGTGCTGAATAAGATAAAGGAAAGCAACGGCAAGATAATTCTATTCATCGATGAGATCCACCTCATCGTCGGGGCCGGGAAGGCCGATGGGGCGCTTGACGCCTCCAACATGCTGAAGCCGCTTTTGGCTCGCGGCGAGATAGAGTGCATCGGCGCGACCACGCTCAACGAATACCGCGAATACATCGAGAAGGACCGGGCGCTCGAGCGTCGCTTCCAGCCAGTGATGGTCGGGGAGCCGACCGTTGCCGACACCATTTCGATCCTTCGCGGGCTCAAGGAGCGGTTCGAGTCGTTCCACGGCGTCCGCATCACCGACGGGGCATTGGTGGCCGCCGCCACTTTGTCCAACCGTTACATCACCAACCGCTTCCTGCCAGACAAAGCCATCGACCTGCTCGATGAGGCCTGCGCGGGAATAAAGGTCGAGATTGAGTCGATGCCGACCGAACTCGACGAATGCAACCGCAAGATCCGCCAACTCGAGATTGAGAAGGTGGCCCTGCAGAAGGAAAAGGACGAGTCCAGCCAGAAGCGCCTAGCCGACCTTTCAGGCGAGCTCGACAAGGAGAAGGAGAAATTCGACTCCCTTTCCAAGGAATGGGAGAAGGAGAAGCAATCCGTCTCCAAGGCCAAGGACATCAAGAAGCAGCTGGAGAAATCCAAATTCGACCTCGGCGTCAAATTCTCCGAGGGGGATTACAAGGAAGCTTCGAAGCTGCAGTATCAGGTTATCCCCAATCTGGAGAGCGAGCTCAATGGGCTGCTTTCCGCCTCCAAGGACGGCGAGCGCCTGGTGAACGAGGTCGTCGACGAGCAGGAAATCGCCTCCATCGTCGCCAAGATGACCGGCATACCTGTGTCGAGAATCTCCAAAGGCGACCGCGAGAAGGTGCTTGAGCTGAAGGACACCTTGAAGAAGCGGGTGATAGGGCAAGACGAAGCCATCACGCTGGTGAGCAACGCCATATTGCGCCAGCGGGCCGGCATCAAGAACCCCAACCGCCCGATCGGATCGTTCCTCTTCCTCGGGCCCACCGGCGTCGGCAAGACCGAGGTCAGCAAGGCCTTGGCCGAGGCGCTGTTCGACAACGAGAACAACATCATCCGCATCGACATGAGCGAGTACATGGAGAAATACTCCGTCTCCCGCCTCATCGGCGCCCCGCCGGGATACGTCGGCTACGAGGAGGGCGGCCAGCTGACCGAGAAGGTCCGCCGCAATCCCTACTCGATCGTGCTGTTCGACGAGATAGAGAAAGCCAACCCCGAGGTCTTCAACCTGCTTCTGCAGGTGCTTGACGAAGGCCGGTTGACCGATTCGCAGGGACGGCTAGTCGATTTCAAGAACACCGTCATCATCATGACCTCCAACCTGGGATCGGAAAGCATACTCGAAGGCCATCGCGAAGAGGTCGAGACGCTGCTTCACCGGACCTTCAAGCCGGAGTTCCTCAACCGCATCGACGAGATCGTCTACTTCAACCCGCTAAGCAAGGACACGCAGCTGCTCATCGTCGAGAAGATGCTCTCCGAGCTGCAGAAGAGGCTGCAGGAGCAGTACTTCACCGTCTCTTTCACCAAAGCCCTGGAGCATTACATCCTCGATTCCGCCTATTCGCCGGAGTTCGGCGCCAGGCCGCTGAAGCGGTTCATCCAGGACAAGGTGGAAACCGTCTTGGCGACCGCGATAATCGACGGGTCGATGTCCACCAAGAAGGCCTATGTGGCCGATTGGCGCGATGGCAGGATTTCCATCGACGAAGCTTGATAAGGCCGGAGGCTCAACCTCCGGCTTTTTGCGCCTTAAGGAAACTATTTCGAGGTGCTAGAATAAGCCCATGGTTACCATCGCTACCCTGTCTGAGGGACGTAAGAAGAGAAAGACGGCCTCGATGCCGGTGTTCGGCGCGATATTCCTAGTCGTGCTGCTATTGGGCGTTGTTAGCAAACTGCTGCTTGGGAAGGCCGAGCTTTTGGATGACCTCTATTCGCGGGTCATCGTCTATATCCTCGGCACGCCTTATTCGCTGCCAGAGCTGATGCCGGACTATGGCTGGTTCGCCTTCTGCCTCCCCGGCTGCCTATTGATCTTCATCCATTCCGCCAGGGCCGCCAGCCGCAAGGGCGGCTACGTCATATTGGTCATCCTCGAGGTCCTTTCCTTCATCGCCGGGTATGGGTTATGGGCTGTCAATCTGTTCGCCATATCCTACATCCCCGTCGATTACCACGAGCTGCTGCTGACCATCTACCGCTATTGCTCCTATGCCTGCGTTGGCATCCACGCCTTCACCGCTTTCCTGACCCTGTTCGATTCGCTGTTGCTCGGGAATAGGTTCCGCGAGGTGTATAAACTGCGCAGAATCCGCCTCGATTACGCAAAAACGATGGATGATAAGGCCGCCGCGGCCAAGGAATTCAAAAGGCTTTGGGCCAAGCGCCTGTATTCCGAGATGCTTGAGTTCCTCTATGAGCCTTATTGGAGCCTTGACTCGGCGCTGCCGCTGGATAAAGGCGCCATCGAGTACCTGATATACTCGGGGGCCATCTACCGGAAGAAAGGCGAGGAGGTTAGGCTTAGGGAGCTATGCGCCACCGGGCAATTGACCTCGCTTAAGCTCGAGCGCGCCCACCTCAAGGAGGAGTACGAGAAGGCGATCGGCGACAAGCGATTCGTCGACCCCGCGACCGTCGCCCCCTACCTAAGGAGCATCGCTGACCGCAACCGCATCGAAGTTGAGTCCAACGTCCCCTCCAAGAGGCTACTGAAGAAAGCCAAGAAGGAAGAGAGGAAAGCGCAGAAGGAGCTCCGCCGCCTGCAGGAAGAAGACCTTAGGAAAGCCAGGCACTCCAGCATTCCCCAAGGCAAATAAAAAAGGCGCCGCAATTGAATCGGCGCCTTTTTCTTTTTCTCTAGGCGAGGAGTTCTTTGAGCTTCCTGACGAGTTCCTCCATCCTCTCGACGACCGCGAGGAAAGGCTCCTTTGAGGTCAGGTCGACGCCGGCCCGCTTGACCTGCTCGACCGGGTAGTCGTTGCCGCCCGAGCTTAGCAGCCCGATGTAGGAATCGAAGGCGCCCGGGACCTTTTCCTTGACCCGCTTGTAGATCAGCATCGACGAGGTGAAGCTGGTTGCGTACTGATAGACGTAGAACGGGGTGTAGAACAGGTGGGGGATGTAGGCCCAGACCAAGGGCTTTAGCACCTCTTCCTCGATGTTGATGCCGTAGTAGAGGGCGTATAGCTCGGTCATCTTGCTGCTCAAGACGACGTAGTTGATGGGCTTTCCTTCCTCCGCCATCTTTGCGATGTCGCGCTCGAAGTGGGCGAACAATGTCTGCCGGTAGAAGGTCGAGACGATCTCATCGATCTCCTTCTGAAGCAGGAAGATCTTGTCCTGCTTGGTGAGCTTATCCGACTTCAGCAGGTAGTCGACGAGGTTATGCTCGTTGAAGGTCGAGGCGATCTCGGCGACGAAGATGGTGTAATCCTGCAATAAGGTCGGCTGATGCTCCTCGGCGTAGAGGGTGTGGATCGAATGCCCCGACTCATGGGCGAGGGTGAAGACGTCGTTGAGCTCGCCATTGAAGTTGAGGAGTATGTAGGGGTGGAAGTCGTAGCCGCCGTTGGAGTAGGCGCCGGTCCTTTTGCCATCCGAGGGGTAGACGTCGACGAAGCCGGGCTTAAGCACCTCATGGGCCTTCGCCTGGAAGTCGGCCGGGAAGTCCTTGATCGAATCGAAGAATGTCTGCTTGGCCTGCTCGTAGGTGTAGCTGGCCTCGGATTCGGCAAGCGGCAGGAAGCGGTCGTAGGAGCGGTGCTTCGCTAGCCCGAGCGCCTTCGCGCGCAGCTCGTAGTACTCGTGCAGCGGCTTGGTGTTGGTCGAGGCAACCTCGATGAGCGAGGAGAAGACCTGCTCGGGGATCGCGTCGTCGTAGAGGTGGGTGTCGAGGATGGACTTATAGCCCCTGCCCCGCATTGTGGCAAGCTGCCCCTTCAAGGAGAGGTTGTATATCTCGGCGTAGGCGTTCTTGCGCTCGTCATAGTACTTATAAAGGGCGGTGAAAATGGCTTGGCGGTCCTCGGCGGTCTTGGCCTTCTTGATGAGGGAGGACCAATTCGACATCGTGACCTCGACCTCGCCGTCGCTTAGCTTGGCTTTGGCTGATTCGCGGTCGGCGACGGTGAGCATGCTGTATAGCTGCCTGGCCTCGGAAAGCAAAGGAGAATAGGCGCTGAGCAGCTTCTCCTTATCCGCGGAGAGGACGTGGTCCTTCCCCCGGAACAGCTTCTTCATCGAGAAGCGGTATTCCTCTAAGTCCTTATGGGCGTCGAGGAAGGACATCACCTTCTCCTCGCCAAGCGACAAAAGCTCCGGCGCCTCGAAGCTGGTCTTCGAGCCGAGCTCCTCGAGGGCGACCTGCACTTTCGCCAGGTCCTCGGACTTGGTGACGTCCTTCTTGTTGAGGTCAGAGCCCATCGAGGCGTAGAAATATAGCCTCGCTATCAGGACGTTGGCCTTCTTGTCGAGGCGGAGGAACTCGTCTAGCTTCGCCTCATCGTGCAGCTTCCCGGCAAAAGACGCCAGCTCGTCGCCGACGCCTTTGACCTTGGACAGATCTTGCAGGAACTCATCCCTATCCTTGTAGAAATAGGTGAGGTCCCAAGTGGTTCTTTCTTCCATGTTGATTGCAGTCTCCTTAATGTGACCGGGTTAACTTTACTTCCCGTGCCTGTTTTATCAAGTCTTTTGCTAGTGGCGGAACAGCGTTTCCACCAGAATCCGGTCCATGAACGATTCAAGCGAGGTCGGATGGACCGGGGCCCTTCCCCAGAATAGGCGGCGGAGGTAGCGCTTCCTCTTCCCGTCCGCGCCCTCGATCGGGCCTTCGTATAAGGCGGCTTTGGCGAGGATGGTCTTCCCCATCTGCTCGACGCCGTATACCTCATATGGGTTGATCTCGAATAGCGAGGCGAGCCGCTCGAGGTTAAGCAGGAAGAAGTATTCCTCATCGCGGGGGAATTCGCGGCTGGCCTCCGAGAAAAGCTTGTTCATCGCCTTGATGGTGTTGGGCACCGAATAGGAAGAGGCGATCGAGGCGTGGGCCAAGGCGAGCTCGGATAGGGCTTTGTTCGGCTTGAAGCAGTACTTGTCGCCCTTCATCGGCCCGAAGTTGGTCATCGCGTCGTAATAGCCCATCTTCATGTTCTTATCCAGCAGCGACTTGTCGAAGCTGAGCATATTCCCTTGTGGGAAGCTTGGCTTGAGGACCCTGACGTTGGGGAGCTTCCAGTATTCCTTCCTCTGGGCGTCGGGGAATGATTGCAAATAGATGGCGATGACCTTGTCGGCACCGAGCTCCAGGCAATAGTCGATCGGGAGGTTGTTCTTCCAGCCGCCGTCGATGTATCCCTGCTTGCCGATGCGGTGCACCGGGAAGGCGGGGAAGCAGGAGCAGGAGGCCAATAGGTAGTCGGCGTATTCCGATGGCTTGAGCTCGCTTAGGAGGATGCGCTTCTCGGCGATTCCGGGATAGGTGCAGGTCACTATGCCCATCTTCGTGGGGATGCTCGAGAAGTCTATTCCCTCGATGTTCTCGGCGATGAGCTTCTTCAGCGGCCCGATGTCGGCCCCTAAGCCGTCCTTCAGGTATGACCTGACGAATTTCTGGAATTTTGACTTTGGGTTCAGCGAGAAGGTCGCCTTTATCGGGAGCCCGAAGTCGAAGCCTTCCTTGATGACGTCATCGATGGTGACCGACTCCCAAACCTTCTGCAGCCTATCGAAGCGATCGGCCGCGACTAACGATCCATTCAAGGCTCCGATTGATGTTCCGGTGACTACCGAAAACGTCAATCCAAGTTCGCGGAAGGCCTTGATCGCGCCGTATTCGTATGAGCCGAGGCTACCTCCCCCGCATAAGGCAAGTCCTAGTTCCATACCTAAAATATTATCAGCATTGTCAACCTGTGTCTTAGAATATCTTCGATGGGAGAGCAAGGAAGGATACGCATCGACCTCCGCCCGATCGAGGAAGGCGACGATCCGCTATACAAAAGGGGCCGGGCCGTCTATGAGGCCGGGAAGGTCTCCGCTTTGCTTAGGCGAGGAAATAGCTCATTCCACTGCCAGGTCGAAGGCAGCAAGGGCGAGTCTTACTCGGTCTTTGTTTCCCTAGACGGGGGAAGGCTATCGTCGTATTCGTGCAACTGCGAGGCCTCCAAGCGCTACCCGGGCCCTTGCAAGCACGTGGTGGCCGCATTGCTCGCAATAAAGGAAGACTACGGGGATAAAGAAAACGGCGAAGACGATTTCTTCGCCGACGTCGACATGTCGGATTTCCCGTTTTAAGTCCGCTTTTTGCGCAGATTCCGGTAGAGGATGAATATAACCTGGATCGGCCCGCCGACTATGAGTATCATCCATAGGTCGGGCCGGCTGAAGGCGATTGGGAAGCTCGCGATGAAGGTCCATAGGGCGATGGAGCCGAGGATCAGGGTCGCGATCGACTTGTGGTAGAAAAGCTGGGTTTCGACCGATAAAAGCGCGAAGGTGAACGGCACCATCCACACGAACACCGGCCAGAAGGCCAGTTGGTCAGCGTCCTCGGAGGCGAATAGGTAGCGCGAGAAGAATATGCATATCGCCGCCAAGATGACGAAGGCGACGCTCATGGCCATTATTATCGGCGGGTTGGGGTCGGTCTTCCTTTGCTTGGCTTCCTCTTGCTTGGCAACCTCGCCTTGCTCATGCTCGGTAACCAAGAAGTCGAGGGTCACCCCGAAGTAGGTGGCGAAGTCGAGCAGTATGTCCACCGAAGGCAGTGCATAGCCGAGCTCCCATTTTGATATCGATTTGTCGCTGTAATGAACCTGGGCCGACAGCTCTTGCTGGGTCAGGCCTTTGGCCTTGCGCAGCGCCTGAAGGTTGGTTCCGACGATTTCCGGCAGGTTTTCCATAGGCGTGATTTTACCTGCCTTTTCCCTTCAAGGCAAAAGCCTTATAGGTAATTGTCTACCTCTGTAGTATCGGAAATAGAGTTGAATTTGTCAGAATAAGTATACGTCTTGTTGCCTTCCCCATCGGTGGTTATGCGCAGGAACTCATCGGCGAAGAACTCGCTTACCACGCGGTTTTGATAATTGGCTTGGTTGCTGGTTATGATCGGGACGCTCGCGGTATCGTCGAAGCAGTAGTGGTATTCCCCACCGGATATGTTCTGCAAGGATATCGAGAAGTTTATATTCATGATTGAGATGAGCTTGACGCTGCCAGACACTTTCGAAAGGCTCTTTGAGCCATCGTTGAGCGTGGTGGCCGCGATGCTCAAAGCCATGTCAGATAGGATGTCCATTCCCGGAATGTTGCCTATTCCGATGGTGAAATCGAATGTCGGATTGGTCTCATCCCCGTTGGTTGCATAGGATTTTAGGATATCCTCGCCATGGATGGCTTTGGTGTCGTCGATCTTCATGTTCTTAATGGCATCGACGACCATATCCGTCATGCCCATGATGTTGGCCAATATGAAGTTGAGAGGGTTGGAGAGGAACACGTCTCCAGGGACCTTGAAGTTGATTTGTTTTTTGCTAAGCAGATACTTGTCCAGGCGTTCAACAAAGACGTAGCCATTCTCAAATCCCGGCTCGGCTCCGTTGACGTAATAGAAGAGGTTTATGTATCTGGTTCCGGCAAGCCCAGATCCCGTAGCCCCTAATATGATTGGGACTTGCATGGTTAGATAAAGCATGATCTCCGACCCGCGAAGGTATACGAAGGAATTGAAGTTCACCTCCAACGGAATTCCCAAAATGCTAAGCTTAAGCGATCCGTTGAGGTTGTAGGTCGATACGAAGTTGGTCTCGGTGGTGCCTAGGGTAAAGGAGTCGAGCAAGGTGTCGAACAGGGTTCCCAATGAATAGAAATCGGTGAAGTAGGAATCGTCTTTGCCCTCGAAAACCGAATCAACCTCTTTATTAAGTTCGGACGGGATCACGCCGTGTATCGAGGAGACGGAAAGATAGAGGTCCTTCCCGCCCATGCCGGTGGAAAAGGTGATCTCCGATATGTTCTTTTGGTCGAAATGCAGCTCGATCGCGATGTCGTCATCGGTCCCGAAGGCCGCCGAATCTAGCACGAACCGGTCTAGCGTTTCGCTGATGCTGACCTCCTTGATGAACGGGGTCGACAAAGCCTCGAGGAATTTAGAATTGGTGAATAGGTATATAAGCCCGGTGTTCATGGCCGAGGAGAAGGCTGAGGTGATGCGCTCGAAGCGGGGATCCTTCGAGCCGAGTATTCCCTTCAATAGGTCGAACAAAGACGTGAAGGTCGAGGACCCCATCTTGCCGTTTAGCCCGTCTTTGTCCTGGGGGTTGGTTCTTCCTTCCGGCAAAGTCTCGCCATTGCTCGAATCGTAATGGAAAAGCAGCTCATTCTCGTGGCCGGTCGCCCCATAAGAGAGATTGAGGTGGTGGTCGTTTTGATACTTCTGCTCGTGGTCGTAGACGGTTAAATAAGCCGCCGCTTTATTCGAATCGAGGCCAAACGAGGCGTTTCCCTCGAACCCAAAGCCCAAGGTCAGGTTGGATAGGAACTGCTTCTCGGGGTCATAGTCCTCGGTGGTTTCTCCATAATATCCCTTGATGGAGAAGCCGCCGGTGCGCTGCGAGGAGAAGCTCTCCAGGCCATCGGCGATCGAAGGCAGGTGGGTCAATTCGACGTAGGCTTCTTGGTCGATCTCCGGCAGTTCGAAGAAGTCGACGACCTCGATGGTGCCGGAGAAGAATATCGTGCTCGCGCCGGCGTTTTGCATGGTTATCGAAGCCAAGGCCGAGGAAGAGGAATCGACGGTCAGCAATATGTTGCCCTGCAATCCCAGGTTGGCCATGTTGATGTCGACGGTCAGCAGGCCGTCTTCGTTGCTCAGCCCATCCAACAGATAGGCGAGTTTCCCGTAATCCTGATTCTTTATCGCCTTGGCGAATTCGGTGTCGAGTATCGGGGAAAGCAGGTCGTCTAAAGAAAGCAAAGCGGAGATGGTGCCGCCTAGACTACTGGAGGAGGCGTTGCCGAATATCGATGACAGGTCGCCGATGACGCCGTTGATGATTGAAAGCGAGCTCTTGGCCTTGAGCACCGAGTTCAGGTCGAGATATGCCGTCTCCCCATCCAAAGAAAGCGAAAGGGCTTGGGATTTGCCATTCGTCGCAAGGCTCGCGGCGAGGTCGAGGCCGTTGACTTTGCCACCGCGCAGATCGGCGGATGAGGATAGGCTCAAGACGCTTTCCTCGTCGACCGCGGGGCGGGGGAAGCCGATTCCTCCGCCATCATAGGCGTCCTGGTGGTGGACGATTTTTAGCCCCTCTCCTTTGGTGGTGATGCCAAACTGCGGGTTGGTGGCAAGTATCGCCAATCGCTTTATGAGGTCAAGCGAATCGACGAGTTCCGGGTATTCGGATTCCTCCTTGCTGAGCCCGAAGTCGCAGGATTGCTTGCCTATACTTAGGCTCGCTCTGACCTTGGTGCTGCCGAGCTCGAGGTATTCTCCTTCTATGGCCTTGCTAGGCAAATCGATGCGGGCGAGGTTGGATTCCCCGTCGCCGGCAAAGCCGATCTTCTGCCCAGAGATCGACATCTCGAAATACTCCTCGCCCAAACCCATAACGGGTTTTATGGAGTTGAAGGAGGACAATACCGAAGAGAAGTCGAGCCCGCCTTCTGCAGAGGAGGAATAGGTCGCCTTAGCCCCGATGGCGTCAAGTATTACGTCGATTATGTAGTCGAAGTAGCCGTATTCGTATTGGAGTATGCCGCCAGTGATGTCATCGACCACCGGATTGCCTTCCTCGTCTAGGACGTCCGACTTCGCGAAGTCGGTCTTGAAGCGGAGCAAGACGTCGCTCGGCTTGTCCTTGGCGTAGAGCTTAAGGGCGAGGTTGTCCTTATATAGGCTCGCGTCGAGGTTGATGGTACGTCCGCCATATACAAGCGGGGCGAACACGTTGAGGCTCAGCCCATGGAGCGACAATGAGGATATGGCTACGTCGATTTTGGCCCCATCGAAGGATATCGATTCGCCAGTCGGCAAGACCACCGATCCATAGTCCGCCTGCAGGCTCAGCCCATCTGTCAAAGCCGCGGTCGTCGCCTGCTTGAAGTGCGACTCATCATAGTCAAAGCCCCCAGGGCAGGACTGCTCGGGGGTGGTTGATTGCTCATTCGAAACGGGCTTGCTTAGCCATGGGGAACCCAATGAGGATAGGCCCAAAGCGCAGACCGCCAGTAATAACGGCAGCCCACTCGCTTTGAGCCTTCCTTGGTGTTTCATGGTTTAGAGATAGAGGTTTCCTGCTTTGGTTCCCTTGGGGTAGTTGTGCCCGGGCAATGAGGCGGAGACGTCTTCGCCTTCGCCGGAGATGAAGTTGGATTCGTAGAGGCTCTTGGCCGCGGCGAACCCGTCGGTGTAGACGCCGTCTTTGACGTTGTCGAGGTTGATGGTGATATTCGCGGAGCAGACTTTCAATTCGCCAGATAGGGCGATGCCGATGCTCGCGTATAGCTGCTCGATGGCCTTGAAGCTGTTGGAGGCGGAATCGAGGGCGGTGACGCCTTTGATGCCGACCTTGGCCTCGGTTAGGAAGCTGACCCCGAGGGCATTGCCGAGGTTGATCCCTAGCTCGATGGCTGGGGCGCCTTCCTTGGATAGGTCCTCATAGGAGGTGAGTATGTCCTCGAGGTGGAAGGCCTTCGATGCGCTTTCGGATTTGGCGTTGGCGGCAGTCCCCTCGAAGAAGCTCTCCTCGACGCCGATGAGGTATTTGAGTATCCAGAAGGCCGCGTCGGCGCGGAACTCCGCACCGGATAGCCTGACCGAATCCTTGACGTTGCGGATCCTGCCGTAGCTCGAGTCGCGGGTGAGGAGCACCTCGCCCGAGGGGTTGAATCCATCGGCGTAGTAGTAGAAGGCCACGTCGCGGCTTCCCTCGTATTCCTGCGGGCGGAAGTAATGGGTGTCTTCTGGCCCGTTGATGCCTTTGATGATCGGGAGGTTGTCGAGATGGGCATAGACCTGGGTCTTTGCGCCTTCGACGCGGACGTTGGCCTCAACCTTGAGGGCATTGAAGCTGTACTTTCCTAGCTGCAGGTCGACCGCGGCGCTTAAAGCGAACGTCGACACGCCTTGATGATTGGCCGCGCCTAGGGTGATGGTGTCTAGCAGGTGGCTGCCGATGAGCCCGATGGAGGAGACGTCGGCGAAGGAAGCGCCTGAATCGACGAAGGATAGGTCTTCCTCGTCGGCGGAGGTCTTCTGCAACCCGATGGTCACGACCAGCTGCTTGCCAAGGACGTTGCCTTCGACGGTCATCGACTCGAACCCTTCCTCGGGGTTCGGGAGGTAGTCGACCTTGATGGTCAATTTGCCATCTAGGCCGAGCGAATCGCCGGATAGGACGAAGACGTTGGTGTCGCCCTCAAGCGAGGCCGACTCGATGACGTGGAGTTTGAGCAAATCGAAGTAGTGGCCAGAGGATATGCTGCCGAGCAGTCCGGTGGCGGTGGCGCCGCTTAGTCCGTTGAAAAGGCAGGTGAGCCGGTCATCGGTCTGGGTTAGGCCGAGCAGCGAATCGATGGTGGGGGCGAAGGAGGATAGCGGCATCTTGACGTTTATCCCATCCTCGTCGACGGGGTTGGTCAGGTTGTAGGGGTTGTTCTCCGGGTCGATGTCCCCGTTGGCGGAGGAATAGCTTAGAAATGCGGTCTCGCCGACGTTATCGGAATTGCGCAAATCGGCTTTGATGGTGTGGGTATTGCGGTAGTCTTTGCTGCGCTCAAGCAGGTTGATCTGCATTCCAGCCTGCCCCTTGGCGATGTCGAATCCGACCTTGCCGGAGAAGCTTAGTCCCGAAGGCTCGCCGGCGACGTCGATGCTATCTTCGTCTAGCAATGAGCCGGAGAGCGACAGGGTGGCGGACTTGCTATTGGCGATCTCGCCGATCTGGTCGACCACCCCCATGAGGTGGGTGAGGTTGTCGTAGTTGCCTTTTTCCTCCTCGGAAAGCGAGGGGGAGGAGAAGGAAACGGTTTTGAGCGCACCGTTTAGGGTGAAGGTCGAGAGCTTGACGTTGCTGAATTCGATGGAAAGCAAGGAGCTGCCCTCGTTCCCGTCTAGGGTGAGGTTCACTTCCCCATCGATCCCCAGAGGCGATAGGTCAAGGCCAGCCAAGATGAGGTTATCCTCGTTGCGCAATGTCTTGAGGATATCGAGGGCCGCTTCGTAATGGCCTTCCTGGATGCCGGTGATGAGCTCGCCCTGCAGGTAACTGGCCACGGCGGATATGGCCGAGGACATCGCGTCGGATTGCTTGGCCATGACCTGGCCATCGGTGGTCGAGGACATGCCGTCGGCGATCATGCCGAAGATGGCGTCGGTGGTGGGCTTGTCGGTCTTGGCCATCAAGACGTTGTTTAGGTTAACGAAGGCCTCTTTGCCTTCGGTGTCGCTAAGCAGGTTGGCGGAAAGGTATTGCGAAGGCTCGGCCTCGTCGTTGACGTACACCTTGAATTCGGCCCCCACGCCGTTGAACGAGCGCTTGGGCATGTCGATTTGAGCCCCGAGGGTAAGGCGGACCTTCTCGTCGATCTCGTCTTTGCCGATGACCGTCTCGGAAGCTGGTATCGCCTCCTCGTGGCGTTCAAGGGTCAAGTCCATGTCGAGCCCGAACTGCGGGTTGGCGACAAGTCCGGCGACCCCTTCGAAGATGCCCATCGAGTTGACGAGGGACTTATAGGAGGTCTCGGGGTAGGGCAAGGACCAGTCGATGGCTTGCTCGCCGCCCTCGATAGTGGCGGAGACCTGAACGTCGATGCCTTCCTTGATCTCTAGCGGGTTCTGGGTGCCCTGGTCGTTCCTGTAGGGGAGGTCAATGCCAACCAGGTTATAGGAGGAGTCGGCTTTCAGGCCGAGCGGCAAATTCAATTCGCCGATCTGCAGGTCCCAGCGGAAATACGGCATCCCGTCGAGGCTGCCTTCCTCCATGTCGTTCATCGAGGAAAGGATGGCGTCGGTGTCAAGCGAGGAAGAGGATGAGGACGAGGAGCTGGATCCGCCGATGGCCGAGGAGATCGAGGGGAACGGAACCTCGATGTCACCGTCGGTGAGGATGGTCAGGATATCGTCTATCGCCCAGTCGAGCTGGCCGTATTCGTATTGGAGGACGCCGCCGGTGGCTTCGTCGATATCGGGCTCGCCGTCTTGGTCGAGGTCAAGATCGTAAGAGGCGGTTGAAACCTTGTACTTCAAGTCATAGCTTGTGCCGTCTAGATCGTCTAGGTTGGTAACCGAGAAATAGAGGTTGTCGTCGAGCAGGTCGACGTTGAGGCCGCGGGATTTGCCGTTGTAATTGACCGGGGCGTCGAGGCTGAGGTCGATGCCGTGGAGCGAAAGCGACGAAATCGCCAAAGCAACGCGTCCGCCGTTGAGGCTGAGGCGGTTGATGGCCTTCTCTCCGCTTCCGGAGAAGGTGACCTCGGCCTTATCGAGGCTCAGCTCAAGCCCGCTGCCCATCACCTTGCCAACGAGGTTGTTTATCAAGGTGTCTTTGTGGGACGGAGCCGGAACATCCGGAGTCGAACCGCCGCCGTTCTGCCCATCTCCGTTTTCTACTATGGTGGTTACCTTGGCCGGGACCAATAGGTAGGTCGCGGCGCAGGTGAGGGCAAACAATGACGAGAACAAAATCGAAGTTCCCAATAAGGTTTTGCTGGGTTTTTTCATACCGATCTCCTTTATTCGGCGTAGGCGCTGTAGTCTATTTGCTCATCGAGCGAGGGGATTTGCTTCTCCTCATCGATGTAATGGGTGGTGAGGCGGCCTTCGCAGTTGGCGGATATCGAAATCCCCATGCTCATCTTGGCCTCGTATTTCTCGTGGGCGACCATCTTTATCGGCAATAGGTCAGCATCTAGGACGAAGCTTAGGTGGCAATATGAGAAGACGGGGTAGGCGGTAAGGCCGGATATCGACTTCATCTGCTTCTGGTAGTTGGCTACGCCTGGCATGTATTCGCTTCCGTCGTCCCTGGCGATGTTTTTCAGCTCGATCTCGACGGTGTAGGTTCCATCCTCGTTCTTCTTGGCCGACGATCCGCCGTCCCCGGAAACTGAGGTGTCCGCGTCGGCGATGGTGGCGGGGGAGACGATGTAGATAAGCGGGTCGGATACCGTGCGCCCCATCATCTCGGCGTACTCCTCGTTGGACATCTCCTCTTGGGGATGCTTGGAATAGTCGGAGTTGGAGCCGAAGTAGGTGGTGGTGGTATCGCCTTCCTCGTACATGCGGTTGTATATCTTCACGAATGAGCTGATGGAGTTGGATTCCTCGAAGAACTTCGATCCGTTTTTTATCGTGCAGGACTGAATGGCCTGATCGACGACGCCCATGGCCTTCGAGCTTCCGACGCCGATTGTGTAGGTGTTCTCCTGCTCGCCGAAGAATGAGTATGCCAAATTCACCATCTGGTCAGGCGAGAGGGCTTCGCTATAAGGCTTGCCATCCTCCTTGGCGGCGTTGTAGGTGGCGAGGGCCTGCTTCATATAGGCCTCATCGACCTCAAACGACGAGCCGTTGGTGACGGTCTGGATGATCGGATCCTTGAACGCCAAGGCGCCGAGGAAGCCGGCAAGGCAGCCTAAGCCGATGCAGCTCGCGGCGATGGCCGAGTTCTTGAACCACCCGCGCTTATAGAACGGCTGGGTGATGACTTCGGCGTTGATTTCCTGAGTTTTTGCTTTCATCTATTTCTCCGAGTGCCATTCTATAGAATGGTGGTCAAGAGTCACTCTATTTTGAAATTTCCAAACCGAAGAGAGGCATTCTCTAATTTGGAGAATAAAGAAAAACCTCGATAAAAACGAGGTATTGTTCGATGTAAAACGATGAAAGAGAATCTGAAAACCGAGAAAAAGATATATCTCGTAAGGAATACTAGATACTGAAAAGCTTACTTTTTCTTCTTAAGCAGGATCAGATATTCGTCGCTTGCATCTATGGTATCTTCGATTTTGAAAAACGGCGAGTATCTAGCGGCTTCTTCCTCGGCCGGAAGCAGCTCCCGGCTATAGGATGACATGTTCTTATGGCAGGCGGAGACCTCGTCCCTACCAATCGAATGCACGATGGCTAGATGCCCTCCGTCGTTAAGCAAACTCCTCGCCTTGGCTATGAATCCATCGACGTCCATGAAGTGGGGATAGGCGTTATAGCAAAGGATGAAGTCGTATTTGCCTTCGTGGGCATAGAAATCGCAAACCTCAAACTGAGCCATCGCAGAAGAGAATTTGCTTTTGGCTTTCTCGATCATTTTGACCGAAAGGTCTATTGCCTTTATAGGCCGTTTGCACATCCCGTATATATAAGGAACCGCCACGCCCGTGCCGCAGCCAATATCCAAAACGGCATCGCCGTCATTGATCGGCAAGGACGTGAGTATTTCCCTGACGTGGTCGGTAGGGATCTCCTCGGCCTCGTCCCATCCTTTGGCCAGCTTATCGAAAAGCTTGGCCATCGATTCAGGCGACGCGCTCATTCAAGAACTCCTCAAGGCTCGGCTCAACTTTGGCGAACCCGCCGTAAATCACATCGGTTATGTCGTCGTCCCGGTCGGGATTGGAATAGAAATCAACTCCAAGGAACATCTTTGTTATCTCGTTGGCCTTTTCGGTCATGTCGATGTCCTCGTACTCTTCCGGGAAGCAGGTTTTCCCCGCAAAATACGCATCGGCGTACGCGATTTCGAGATTGGTGTAGTAGGAGTTGTAGGGCATTTGGAGGTAAACCTCGCCGTTTTGCACGGCTTTTATGGATTCGATCACCTGTTTGGTCTCCGCTACCTGATAATCGGCTTTTAGCATCTGCAAGCCCGACGCGTCGAGGATTATCTTGTCCGGGCTATCAACGACGAGGTCCTCTAGATTCACCGAAGGCTGATATCCGGTGAGTCCTTTCTCGTCGAGGTAGTTCTTGACCCCCGCCGCATCGAATATGGAGTATTGGGCGAAAGAAGACCCGAAAGACTTCAAGCCATAGTTGGCCTGGCAGGCTAGGTAGACCGTGGGCCTATCTTCCTCAGGGATGTCCTTCTGGCGGTTCTGCAGGTCCTCTTCCATCCCTTTGATGTAGTCGATTAGCTGCTCCGCCCTTTCCTCGCGGCCCAGCGCTTGGCCAAGTATCTCTATCGACTCAAGCAGCTTGGGGTCGAAGGCCTCGGTCTCGCCATAGCTGATGGTTACGACCGGGACGTTGAGGTCAGCGGAAAGCTGATTCATGCCGGCTAGGTCATTCTCATATGCCGAGATGATGAGGTCGGGGCGGCAGGCGAAGATCTCTTCCTCCTCGACGACTTGGGCCTTGGGACCGCCGGTGCCGCAGCTGGGCAGGTCGGTCCAATAATGCCCGAATATCTTCTGATATGGCCTGATGGCGTAAGGGGAATTAAGATACCCGAACTCTCCCCCTTCGCCTTTTTCGACCTCGATCCGCTCGATGCCGCAGATCTTGGTGGGGTCGCCAACGTAGGAATATAAGCGGAGCGCGCCTGCGCCGATGCAGACTATCCGCTCGGCCTTCCCCGGAACGAGGGTCACTTCCCTGCCAATGGCGTCGGTGATGGTGACCGTTCCGCCATTAGAGCTGCTTGAGGTTGCCCCTCCGCAGGCGCATAGGAGTGCGGCTAGTGGCAATAGCGATAAAGATTTCTTGTTCATTTGCTTATTCACCTTTTCTATAGGAAACGAAGAGCTCATCGCCTTGCTTAATCAGCGCGATCGGCGTTTCGTATGTCCTCTCCAGGTTTTCCTTGGTCAGCGTTTCTTTTCCTCCGCTGCAGATGAAGCTCTTCCTGCAAAGCAGGTGGAACTCATCCCCGATGGCGTGCGATAGCTCGATGTCATGGAGGCTGACCAGTATGGCCTTGCCCATGTCCCTTAGCTTGCCTATCAGATTGGCGACGTCCTTGCTGCCTTTGATGTCGAGTGAGGAAGTCGGCTCATCGAATATCACGGCTTTGGCTTTGGTGGCTATGGCCCTCGCGATTGCGACCCTCTGCTTCTGGCCTCCGCTAAGCTTGGAGGCGTCTTTGAAAGAGAGATCCTCTATCCCGACTTCGCGTAGGGCCGAGGCGGCGGCCACGGCATCCTCTTTCGAGTAGAAAGTCTTGGCGTGCATTATCCTTCCGAGCATCACCGCATCCAAAACGGTGGTCGAGGGGAACGATATCGACTGCGGCACATAGGCGATGGAGCGCGCGATGTCTGACCTATGGCATTTCCTGATGTCTTGGCCAAGCAGGGTTATGCTTCCTTCATCGGGCCTAAGCAAGCCAAGCAGAAGCTTTATTATGGTTGATTTGCCTGCCCCATTTGGACCAAGCAAAACGCCGACCTTACCCTCTTCCAAAGACAGGGAGATGTTCTCTATGACCTCGCCTTCCTTCTTAGAGTAAGCGAAGCTCACGCCTTCCATGCGCTCGATCATTTCGCTCGCCTCCCGTTGGTGAGGAGTATGTAGATGAATATCGGGGCGCCGATGATGGCGGTTATGGCCCCGACCGGCAGGTTGGTGCCAGGCATTATCATCCTCGATGCCAGGTCGCAGAGCACTAGAGATCCCGATCCCAACAGCCCCGAGAAAAGGAGCATGAACCGCGAATCGCTGCCGAATAGGCGCCTGACGATTTGCGGTATAACCAATCCTATGAAACCGATAATTCCGACGAAAGAGACGGAAACTGCGGTGATTAACGACGCCAGGGCGAGGCAGATGAACCTCACCGCCCCGGCGTGGACGCCCAAGGTCGCGGCGGTGTCGTCGCCCTCCTCCAGCGCGTTGAGGCTCCTAGACAATAAGAAGAACGCCGCGACCGATACGGCGACGACGGCGAGCATTATCCAATCCTGCGAATAGGTGGCCCTGCCGAGGTCGCCGAATGTCCAGTAAACCGCGGAGGTTAGGGCGGTGTCGGAGGCGAAATACTGCACCAGGTTCGTCCCGGCCTGGAACATCATGCCCAAAGCCACGCCGGAGAGGGCGACTACCTCGGGCGAGAACTTCCTTATCTTGGAAAGTGCCAGAACGGCCATGATGCTGACCAAAGCGAAGAGGAAGGCGATGCTGGTTACGGCATAGGGGTTGGAGATGCTTATCGACCCGTTGCCGAAGCTGCCCGACTGCAGAAATAGGATGGCCAGCGTGGCGCCGAAGGTCGCTGCCTCGCTGACGCCTAAGGTCGAGGGCGAGGCCATGGGGTTCTTTAGGCTCGACTGCATCACCGCGCCGGATACGCTTAACCCGAACCCGACGATTATCGCCGCCGCCACGCGCCGCCCGCGGATGTTCCCGACCACGATATTCGCCTCATATGACCCTTGGCCGAATATGGCCAGGAACTCATCTGCCCAGGAAAGGCCATGCGTGTCGGCAAGCAGAGACAATAGGGCGAACGCCAAAACCATGACGGCGATCCCCAAGGCCAGCAGAAGGCGGTTGCGTATGCGCAGGCGCCGCCTAGCCAATATATCGTCCCTTGCCACGTCCATGCCGGCTTATCATAAAGGCAGGCCTTCCGGCTTTTGAACAATTTTGCCTAATTTATCCGAAAATTTCCGGATAATACCGCACAGCAGTCCGATAACTGCTAATATAAGGCCATGGATAGCAGGAAGATGAAGACCCGCAGCGCGGTTTACGAGGCCTATTACCGTCTGCTGCAGCGGGATGGCTACGACGCCATAAACGCCAACTCGTTGATCAAGGAAGCCGGCATCGGGAGGTCGACCTTCTATGACAACTTCCGCTCGACCCAAGACGTGTTGAAATCGATATGCAATAACCTTTGCGACCACGTGTTCTCGAAGGTGCACCAAAAGGAATTCGGCCACGACTTCTCAGAAGCCTCCTCTGGTTATAGCCCGAACCAGGCGATGTCACATATCCTATACCATTTCCTGGAGGGGAAGCAGTTCCTTGAGCCATTGCTCAAATCCGGCGGCTCGTCGATATTCGAGTCGGAGATGCGGGCTAGGCTGTTTCCGTTTTTCTTCGACCTTGCCGATACCAGCGAGTACTGCATCGAATCGGTTCCCAGAAAGATCACCGCGATAATGATGACCGAGTCCTTCCTCGCCTTGGCCAGGCATTGGGTGGACATGGGCTGCATCGCCAAGCCGGAGCAGGTCGCCCATTTCTTCATCCGGACTTTCCGAAAGAACAAGTAACCGAAATACCGGTTAAAGTTAAGCAAACTTTCGACAAAATCGGCTCTTTTGTCCAATTAAAGCATCATAGTTTTGTTAACTATCGCAGGCGGGCGTTATAAAATATTTCGCGAAAGGACACATATTCAAATGGGTGATTTGAAAGTAATCCGCGTGAAGCAAAGCATTTTGTCGAATAACGACAATAGGGCCAACGAACTCCGCGCGGAGCTAAAGAAGAAAGGAATATTCCTTATCAACGTGATGTCTAGCCCCGGAAGCGGGAAGACCACATTGCTAGTCAACCTGATCAACCGCCTTAAGGACAAGCTGAAGATCGGGGTTATGGAGGCCGACATCGACGCCGACGTCGATGCGAACACCGTCTCAAAGCAGACCGGGGTTAAGACCATCCAGCTCAACACAAGCGGCGAATGCCACCTCGACGCCAAGATGACCAGCGATGGCATCGACGGGCTTGAGCCAGATGGACTCGAGCTGCTGTTCCTCGAGAACATCGGCAACCTCGTCTGCCCGGCCGAATTCGACACCGGGGCGAACTTCAACCTCGTCATACTCTCCATCCCGGAGGGCGACGATAAGCCGATCAAGTATCCGCTGATGTTCACCGTCGGCAATGCCTTCGTCTTCACCAAGATCGACGCTTTGCCGCTATTCACCTTCGACTTCGAGAAGGCCGAGGAAGCGATACTCCGCCACAACAAAGGGGCCGTCTTCTTCCCGGTTTCGGCTAAGACCAACGAGGGAATGGAGGCCTTGGCCGACTACGTCTACAAGCTAGTTAAGGATTACCAAGCCAAATAAGGAGGGCATATGGCAAAATCTAACAACCCAACCTACGCGAACAAGAAAGTCCGCGTCTCCGACCAGAAATTCGCCGAAGACTACTACAAGGACGGCAAGCGCAAGGGGCAGGAGCTAGGCAAGCCCAAGAGGAAATGGATCCTCAAGGCCTGCAACCACATCCAGGACCTCCCCGGCGTCGTGGTTGGATATGGGGACCCGGAGTATAAGGCCCTCGAATGCGTCATGACCGACGAGGAAGCCAAGATCATCCTCAAGATGAAGCTCCTCAAGGACTACACCCTCGACGACCTAAGCAAGCTAACCAAGATCGAGAAGACCAAGCTCGACAAGATCACCCGCCGCATGGCGGAGATCGGCACCCTGGTCCGCGACCCGGCCGACACCGACTACCCGGATGAGAACGGCAACCCGCAGGTCACCTATCACTTCACGATCTTCGTCCCGGGCATCATGGAGGCCCTCGTCGACAACGTCAAGCTCGCCGAGCAATTCCCGCAGATCCCCGAGGCCTTCGCCGAATACACCATCAAGAGGATCATCCCGCTGGCCGGCAACCTCCGCATCGGCGGCGGCGTCATGCGCGTCATCCCGATCGAATCGGCCGTCAAGGACGACCCCAATGTCGATAAGAACGATCTCATCTCCACCTATTTCCCCGATGATATAAAGGATTATTCCGTCGCCGCCTGCTCCTGCCGCGTCTCCCGCCGCATCATGGGCGAGGGCTGCGGGCACCTCGAGGAGGACATGTGCATCCAGATCGGAGGCGCCGCCCGCCACTTCATCGAGACCGGCCGCGGACGCCGCATAACCCGCGAGGAAGCCTTCGAGATCATGAAGAAGGCTGAAGACAACGGCCTCATGCACGAGATGCCCAACATCGACGGCGCCGGCCACACCCACGCCATGTGCAACTGCTGCGGCTGCGCCTGCTTCTCGCTGCGCACCGGCGAGTACTTCCACACCGCCACCATGGTCAGGTCCAACTACATCTCCCAGGTCGACCCCGATAAGTGCGTTGCCTGCGGCGAGTGCGTCGAGGTCTGCCCGATGAACGCCCTCCACCTCGGCGAGAGGCTCAAGAACAAGAACGAGATCGAGGTCCCGACCCCGCTTCACGCCTATGACCACAAGTGGGGACCCGACAAGTGGAACCCAGACTATCGCTACAACCGCCAGATGATCCTCGATCAGACCGGCACCGCGCCCTGCAAGGTCGCCTGCCCGGCCCACATCGCCATCGAGGGCTACCTCGAGCTCGCCCGCGAGGGCCGCTACGAGGAGGCGCTTGAGCTAATAAAGAAGAAGAACCCGCTCCCGGCCGTGTGCGGACGCGTCTGCAACAAGCGCTGCGAGCTCGCCTGCACCCGCAACACCATCGGCGATAAGTCGCCGGTCGCCATCGACGACGTCAAGAAGTTCGTCGCCGAGCTCGACCGCGATCCGGAAAAGCGCCCGATGCCGCATATCCACCACCCGGAATACCACAACCACAAGATGGCCGTCATCGGCGCCGGCCCGGCTGGGCTAAGCTGCGCCTACTACCTCGCCGAGATGGGCTACACCGTCACTGTCTTCGAAAAGGAGAACAAGCTCGGCGGCATGCTCACCTTGGGCATCCCGAGCTTCCGCCTGGAGAAAGACGTCGTCGAGGCCGAGATCGACGTGATCAAGGCCCTCGGCGTTGAGTTCCGCACCGGCGTTGAGGTCGGCAAGGACGTCACCATCCCCGAGCTCAAGAAGCAGGGCTATGAGGCCTTCTACGTCGCCATCGGCGCCCAGGGCGGAAGGAAGCTCGGCGTCAAGGGCGAGGAGGGCGAGAACATCCTCTCCGGCATCGACTTCCTGAAGGCCGTCAACCTCGGAACCGCCAAGAAGCTATCCGGCCACGTCGCCATCATGGGCGGCGGCAACGTCGCGATCGACGTCGCCCGCACCGCGATCCGCTACGGCGCGACCTCAGTCGACCTATATTGCCTTGAGCAGCGCGATCAGATGAACGCCTCCAAGGAGGAGATCGACGAAGCCGAGAAGGACGGGGTTGTCATCCATAACGGATACGGCGTCAAGGAGTTCGCCCTCGAGAACGGCAAGCTCCGCAAGGCGCTGCTTAAGAAGTGCACCTCCGTCTTCGACAAAGACCATCGCTTCAACCCGACCTACGACGAGGATGACGTCCTCGAGGTCGAGTGCGACTACTTCCTCTCCGCCATCGGCCAGTCCTTCGTCTGGGGCGACCTGCTCGCCGGCACCAAGGCGACCTTAAGCAAGGCCAACCGCCTCGAGGCCGACCCGCTCACCTACCAGACCAAGGATCCCGACATCTTCGTCGGCGGCGACTGCTACCACGGCGCCCGCTTCGCGATCGACGCCATCGCCACCGGCAAGGAAGGCGCCGAGTCCATGCACCGCCACGTCCACCCGGGGCAGAGCCTATTGATCGGCCGCTTCCAGAACCCCTACCTCGCCGAGTATGAGCTCGACAAGGACAACATCGACGTCGCCGGATTCGACAACACCCCGCGCCAGGAGCCGGGCATGGTCGAGATCCACGACGACAAGATGAGGGACGACCGCGGCATCTTCACCGAGGAGCAGGTCAAGAAGGAGTGCGAGCGCTGCCTCAAGTGCGGCCGCACCTTCGTTGATGAGACCATGTGCGTCGGCTGCGGACTATGCACCACACGCTGCAAGTTCGACGCCATCCACCTGAAGCGCCGCTTCGACGCCGACGGCACCATCTACGCCAAGACCGCCGTGAGCTCCGTGCCTCACATCCTCGCCCGCAACCTGAAGATCGTCTTCACCGGCAAGGGCAAGGCCAAGAGCAAGGCCAAAGACGAGCTCGCGACCCAGTCCTACGACAAGGAGACCCTCCGTTAATGCATGAGATGGGCCTGGTCTACGGCCTATTCGATTCGCTTCGCGACATAGTCAAGCAGAACCAGCTGACGGGACCGCTCAAAAAGGTGGTCCTCGACGTTGGGGAGGCTTCCATGGTGGTCGATTCCTACATGATGGATTGCTGGAATATGGCCAAAGGCGACACCGAGTTCAAGCAGACCGAGCTCGTTCTCCATAAAATAGAGACCGAGGGCCGCTGCAACCACTGCGGCAAGGTGTTCCGGGTTAAGGAGCACGACCGTAAGTGCCCCTATTGCGGCACCTACGACGACTTCGTCCCCGTTACTGGCCTCGGGATAGAGATATCCGAGATCGCGGTAGACGAATGAAAGAAGCCCCATCTTCGAAAGGAGATGGGGTTTTGCTTTACTCGTAGTCGACTTGGACGACTATGTCTTGGTCGTGGTCGCCGAAGCCCTTGCCGAAGATGTTGATCCCTCCGATGTGGGTGCCGTTGGGCTCCACGCCGATCTGAAGGGTGAAGTAATCTTCATTGCCGAGCCCGAACTCATCGATCTTCGCCTCGCCGACGAGCTTCTCGTCGATATATGAGCCTATCTCGTCGATCCTGAATTTCTTCAGCATCCCGTACTGGCTCGACTGCTGGGGATACCAATCAGGGTTCAATAACCCCCGCCTATCGCCGTAATCGCCGGGCGACTTGTACAGGAACGCCCGCTTGCCGTTGACCGCGAAGCCGATGTCGCTGCGCCAGTTGTTGTTGTAGTTCGGGCATTCCGAGCACAGCTCAAGCGAGAAGGTGAGGCTCTTTACCTTTCGCCCCTTGAACTCGCTGGCGGGTATCCGGTAGGTCAGATATCCCTTGAGGAAGGAAATGAGATGGGCCTGGAAGCGGCGGGGGGAGAGGAAGCATTCGGCGGAGTCGACCGCCCCGATCTGGCCTTTGGATGACATCATCGAGCAAGGAGGGGTGACGTCGAAGTCGAAGTAGGATCCGATGGGTATCGAAATCGAGTAGGTCCTTTTCTTGCTGGACTTGGCGATGTCGAAGCTTATGTATATCGATTCGCACGCCTGCGAGACGTTCTTCTCGTTGCCGTGCTTATCCGGGCTTTGTACGAACTTGATGAGCCCCGCCTCGCGCAATATCTTGACGTGGAAGCTCATCGTTGACAGCGCCACGCCGGTCAACTCCGCGAGTTCCAATATTCCATACGAGCGCGAGCACACGAGGCGAAGCACCTTTCGCCTTATCGGAGACGACAGCGCTTCGGACAGCCTTTCCAATTCCTCATCATCTTTTATTGTTGTAAATATTTCTCGCATGTTTTGTTGATTCCTATCAAAAAGCAGTATATATCGATATTATTCGCAAAATCAACTTCGAACAATTTCGAAGTAAAATGGCATTTTGCGAAAAAACGTGAATTGGTCCTGCTTCAATGAAAGCCCTTACATTATCTTATAGTCAGGAGGCTATACAGCTGATGAAAAGCAAATTGCTCTTGGGATTGACGGCCGCCGCGATGCTGACGCTGGCGGGCTGCAACCCAACCAACACCTCATCCGAAACCGCGGATCAGTCCTCGACCGCGGACACCGATTCGCTACCCGACTCGACCGATTCGCTACCCGACTCGACCGATTCGAGCGTCACCACGCCGGACACGACGCCGGACACCTCGTCTTCCACGACGCTGCCGGTTGAGGATCATTATGAGCTGAAGATAATGACCGCCTCCGGGGCCTCGTCCACTTTATCGCTTTCCTATAATAAGGACGAAACGGCCAAGGGCACGGTCCAGCTATCCGTCACCAACAACGGGGACGATGCCTTCGACGAGGAGATCGTCACCGCCATCGCCGGGGATGAGGGCGTCATTGCCTCGGTCACCCTGGACGCTGCGGTCGATTACCGTTTCAACATCGAATTCGGCGAAGGAACCGGAACCGCGACCGTAACCTTCTCCTTGAAGGACCATGAAGAGGTCGAGCCGGTCGTCGCCACCATAACCACCACCGAGAACTTCTTCTCGACCACCATAACCAGAGCCGACAACACCGAGGAAGATGGGGTCATGACCTTCGGCGGCGGGGCGGGGCAGCAGCACACCGCGGTCGCCAAGAAGGCCGGAACCGTCTGGGCGCTATCCGGGACGATGAATTTCCCCGCTTCGCTTGGCCAGGCCTATAGCCTTGGCATCGGATCGTTCCTCGATAACGGCGACCACGCCATCTGGGCTGGGGTCAAGAACTTTGACGGAACCCCATCCGACGACCAATACGGCATCTACATCCGCAGCTTCTACGACGGCTGGGGGACCGCCAAGCTAGACGGCGCGCCGGTTCCGGCGTTCCAGCAGATGGACTTCGCCCCGAGCGAGGAGGGGATCAGCTCGGTCACCTTCACCCTGATCCGCGATGAGCTCAACTACTATTACGAAATCGGCGGATACCACGGCAAGTTCGCCGATCCTTCCAACACCCCGGTCACCGAGGCCACCTACCCTGGCTTCTATTCTCAGGAGACCGACCTCACCATCACCGACTACTCGGTCACCTACGACGAGTCCGAGGTCGATGCGATGATCGAGGCCGGCTACACCGGCGACATCGCCATTGAGGCCGGTTGCTTCGTCAACCCCTCCGTCACCGAGTTCGTTGTCGGCACCAGCCGGACCTTCGTCTGGTCGACCGGGCCGGATTACGCCACCGAGGGCCTTGCCCTTAGGGTCAACGACGAATACAAGGACCACGTCACCATAACCGGCAACGTCATCGAGCTCGCCACCGATGCCCCGGAGGGCACCATGGTCATCGAGCTGGTCGCCGGGGAGAGCAAGGTGCTCGACACCGTCTCCGTCCCGGTCGTCACCAAGAGCAGCGGCGGGGAGAACGATCAGCTCGTCGCCAAAGGCGGCGTCATCCTCAATGAGGACGGATCGGTCACCTTCCCGGAGAACATGATGGGGGTCAACGGCGTCGGTGACGAATTCGCCTACGATGCCACCCCGGAATACGGGGTCGACCTCAAGCAGCAGGTGCTCGGCGGCGACTTCAGCATCGAGTTCGACGTCTCCGGGTACAAGGCCAACGTGGAATTCCCGAAGCTCGGCGTCTCGCTCGGCGGCAAGTGGGCCCAGTTCTACATCGCCTACAAGCCCGACGGAACCTGCCGCATCGAGACCATGACCCAGTCGGTCGAGAGCAACGCCAACCAGTGGAACAACTCGGAGAGCTTCGCCTCCTTCGACGCCACCGCGACCCATCACTTCAAGATCGAGTCGAAGGACGGGCTATTCAATGCCTACCTCGATAACAGCGACACCCCGCTTACCTGGAACATGGATGGCCAGGCCCGTCACCTCGCCGTCCCCACCGCCTCGATGTTCGCGACCCTTCCGGTCAGGATCATGACCAACGGGGTCTCGGCCACCGTGAGCAACATCGAGGTGACCACCGGCTCGCTCGACGATATGCCGGATGCCTACATCGCCGAGGACGGGACCAACCGCGTCACCGACAACGGCGACGGCAGCTACCAGTTCACCTTCACCGACGGCGGATGGGGTGTGCGCTACGACCGCCTCAGGGGCTATGCGATGAAGGAGCTCACCAACCTGGTCGGGCCCTACACCATCAGCTACGACGTGCAGTTCGCCGAGGGCATGGTGGATGGCAAGTTCATCATCCAGATAGGCGACCATGGCTTCCACCTGGTCAACTCGACCGGCTGGGGCAACAAGATCGAGCACGATGCCAACAACTCCTTCGGGCCCAACAGCAACACCTTCGCGATAGGGACCGACCTCGTCTACCACGCGACGCTGGTAAACGATGGCGAGGGCAACGTCACCTTCTCCGCGAAGGGGACTAGCGGCGAAACCGCCTCGTTCACCGTCACCGGGGTGACCTGGCAGACCGCCTACTTCTGGGCTTTCAACGAGACGGGCAATGACAACGGCAAGACCGCGACCCTCTCGAACCTCGTCGTCACCCGCGGCGAGATTGCCGAGTAAACGGCATACATTATCCTTCCCGTGCGGGTGGCGACACCCGCATCGGGATTGTCTACTGGGGCAATTTAGTTGATTAAAAACACGATCATTCGATGGTTACCTATATGGAGGAGCATACCACAATGAAGAAAATCGCATTGGCGGCCTTAGCCTGCCTATCCTTAGGCCTAGTGGCCTGCAACGAAGACGCCGCCTCATCCGATACCTCGGAAACCCAATCGCAAAGTATATCGATCTTGACCAGGGACACCGAGATATCGATCGGGCAGACCATCACCTTGACCTACCGCGCCGACGGGGAAGTCGGATTCTCCTCAAGCGATGAGTCGATCGCCACGGTCGACGACTACGGCCAAGTCAAGGGCATCGGCGAGGGCAGCGCCGTCATAACCGTCTACCTAGTCGACAATCCCGATGTCAAATCCGAGATAACGATCTCCGTCTACAAGCCGTTCTTCCTCTATGAGAGTGGATACTACAACGGCAATTTTGACCTCACCGACGAACGCGAGGGAACCGTCTACGCGACCGGCAACCAGGTGCAGCTATTGGTCAACGAGCTGGGGGAGGAATGGTATTTCTCCTGCCACATCGAAAGGACCGGCTACGTCAACAACGACCCGCTGGGCCGGTTCGGCGTCGGCTCCTTCCTGGTCGACACCCTGCACCCGATCGGCAATAACATGTTCTGGTTCGGCTTCCGCCCGACCGGCGATGGCTCAAGCGGCCTCTACACCCCCTATTACGGCGGGTGGCGCTACGAGCCGGGCATGACCTCAGCCGAGTACGGCATCGACACCAATGGCTTTGACCCCTCGCTTGGGTTCGACGTCACCATCATGCGCTCAGAGCTCGACCATTACTTCTACTTCGAGCAGGGCGAGGTCAAGTTCGGCTACTCGGTCGCCTTCTTCGACGGCGAGGAAACCTACCCAGGCATATATTCGCAGAACCAGGAGCTCACCATCACCGATTTCGAGGCGAGCTCCGACCATCAGACGGTCATCGACAAGCTCAACGAGTTCCAGACCGCCGAGTCGGTCTCGATTAACGGCCTCGACAACCGGCTCGAGCCCGGCATCTACGACCTCACCGCGACCGTCTTGCCGGAAGTCACCCCGATCAAGGACGTGGCCTACAGCCTCTATGAGCCCCACGACGGAGTCACCTGCTCCGAGGATGGGCGGCTGGTGATATCCGATGGGGCGAGCGGCACCTTCCGCGTCGTCGCCACATCGATCAACAACCCCAACGCCAAGCAGACCAAGAAGTTCCAGATAATCGATTCGCTCGATCCGAGTGGAAAATACGAGGAGGAGCTCGCGATCGGCGATGGGGCGAAGCTAGAGGGCGACAACGTCGTCTTCGACGGGAACACCGCCTACATGCCGGTCAACGCCTTGCCCGACGAGAACGTCGGCTACACCGTAGACCTCACCGCTGCCTCCGGCAAGGGACGCTATGGCGTCATGCTCGCCGCGAAGGGCTACTTCAAATACGACTACGCCGAGATCGTGGTCGGGGAAGACGAGTCGCGCATCCTCCGCTATGGCAACTACGACCATTCCTACGAAGCGGAATACGCGCTCCCCAACTCCGCCGCCTTCGACAAGACCGTGCAGCTTGGCCTATATAAGCTAGGCGGCACCGTCTACGTGACCCTCGACGGAAGGCTGTTCAAGAACTTCGCCTCCTGCACCGACAAGGCCTTCCCGGTCGTCTACTCCGACGGCGTCAAGGTCTCGGATTCGGGCCATGGGCTATCCACCGGCGAGCTGGCCTCGGAGGCCCTCGACCTATACGGCGACTTCTTCGTCGGCGGCTACGTCGGCGTCAATGACGGAGCCTATTCGCTAGCCTCCGTCGACATCCCGGGCGGCAACATGAACTGGCCACCCGACAACGACTACCTCAACGGCCTCAAGTACAAGGAGGCCCTCAAAGGCGAGCTCGACATCCGCTTCACCGTCTCCGACCTCACCCCGATGCTTTCCGGCGACTCCTACGACGCCAAGGTGCTCGTCTACCTGCAGTCGGAATCCCCGACCTGCTCTTTGCAGCTGGTCATCAAGGGAAGCAAGGACAACCCGACCTACGCCCTCTGCCCGAACTTCGACGACGCCACCTGGGTCGAGTACCCGCTTGAGGAATACGGGATCGACTTCTCCAAGGCGGTCGAGGTGCGGATCGTCAAGAAGGTCGAGGGGCTTGAGGTCTATCTCAACGGCACCCGCGTCCTGGAGGATTGCGATGGCTTGCTAAACGACGCATACGACTGGAGCAACGACACCCTCTCCACCCCGGGCATCGGGACCTTCCGCTGCGGGGCGACCTTGAGCGGGGTCGGGATCGCGGCCTATACTGGTGAGTAGCATGAAAAAGCAGTTAATCGGAATGCTGATGCTGCTCTCATTAAGCAGCTGCAACGGCGCAGAAGGCGGCTCTTCTGCACCGAATTCGACCTACGACGGGCCGATCACCAACCTCAAGTTCAACGACTATTCCTCCCAGACCGACACCGACTACAACCACGAATTGTTCTACCGCAACGACCTCACGCTCGACATGGGCGACCCGATGGTCGTCTACGACCAAGGCTACTTCTACGCCTTCGGGACCAGGGGGACCGACCGGTTCCACTGCTTCCGGAGCAAGGACCTCGCCTCCTGGGAGCGGCTAGACGACGCCTTCATCCCCCAAGCGGGAAGCTGGTCGACCTACAACCTCTGGGCGCCCGACATCCACAAGATCGGCGGCAAATGGTACCTCTACTACACCGCGGCCTTCGATTACAACGGAACCTCCTCATGCCAGATGGGGGTTGCGGTCTCCGACAACGTCTACGGGCCCTACATCCAGTGCCCGGGCGAGGACGGGACCATCGCCACCCCTCCCTTCTCCCTTTACCAGGACGACAAGAGCCTCTACGCCACGATTCTTGATCCCAACGTCTTCGTCGATGACGACGGAAGCCTGTATATGTATTTCTCCTACGACATGAACAAGTCGAGGAGGCAGGACTACTCCGGCTACAACGTCGCCGAGATCTGGGGCGCCAAGATGACCTCCCCGACCAGCTGGGATAAGTCGACCCTCACCAGGCTCATGTCCCCGGGGTTCGCCAAGCTTAGCGACTCCGAGCGGACCATCGATTGGGAGACCTGGTCGCCGAGCTTCGCCGGGGAGATGGAATGCCAGGAAGGGCCGTACATGATCAAGCGCAATGGCACCTATTATCTGACATACTGCGCCAACTCCTACGTGGACACCGTCTACAACGTCGGCTATGGCACCTCCTCAAGCCCGCTAGGGGAGTTCGTCAAGCCGAATTCGTATGAGCTGGAGAACATGATCCTCGGCGTCCCCGGGGCCGCCGGGACCTACATCAACACCCGTTACCTTGGCTTCCAGACCGGCACGGGCCATGCCTCGATAGTCGAGGTGGGCGACGAGCTGATGCTCGCCTACCACGCCCACCAGAACCGCGACCAGTGGGGCGTCGACAACAACTACAACCGCGCCCTCGGGCTCGATTACCTCTACTTTGATGACGACGGGCATCCCTATGCCAACGGGCCGACCTGGTCCATCAACCGGCTGCCCAACGAGGTCACCGGCTACACCAACCTGAGCCTTCTAGATGGCGTGGAGGTAACCGGCAACGGCGATAACCTCGACTGCCTCATCGACAACTTCACCAACCGGGCCATCAGGACCGAGGAGCCAAACCGCGAATCCGCCTTCCCCGATTCCGGGACCGTGACCGTGAAGCTCCCCGAGAAGAAAGCCATCAAGTTCCTGCTCATCAACAACTCCTACGACTTCAACCTGAGCCTAAGCTACCTAGACAAGGTCGACTTCGGCCAGGGGAGGGTAGTGACGGACGTGCTGTTCAACAAGAACTACTACAACTACGACCAGAAATGGGCCTTCCCGCACGCCGACTTCGTCATCGAGCTTGAAGAGGAGGTCGTCACCGACACCATCACCATAACCGCCAGCAAGCAGGGCGGGTTCGCCTTAGGGGAAATTGAGATCTACGGAAAGGATGCCTTATGAATAAGAAAACCTTGATTCTATCTTGCCTAGCCCTCCTTGGGCTCGTCTCCTGCGGCGGGGAGGGCGGGGATGACCCGACCGACTCGCTGACCACCGATTCGGAGGGCAACGTCGTATTCGACAACGTCAAACTCCGCGTCTGGTCTGTAATCGGTGACCCGGACCGGGCCTACCTAGAAATGGTCAATTCCTCCTTCAACGACCTATATGCCGACCGCGGCATCCAGGCGACCATCACCCCGATCGTCAACGGCGACTACTACACCCAGCTCGCCAACGTCATCAACACCGACCCGGACAACGCGCCCGACGTCATCATCTTCCATTCCGAGCGCCTCACCAAGCTCGCCCACGACAACATCATCGTGCCGATGGAGGAGTACTTCGATTTGGCCAACAGCCCCTTCGATGAGGACGATTACCTATCAAACGTCATGGCCGAATGCCGTTACGAGGACAAGATCTACGGCGTGCCGCTCGACGTCCACGCCGGGGTCTGGTACGTCAGGTCCGACATATTGGAGAAAAACGGGCTCAGCAAGCCGAGCTCCCTAAGCGAGTGGATCGACGTGTGCAACGCCCTCATCAAGCTCAATAACGAAGGGAAGCTTTGGCACCGCGCCATGGACGCCACCAAGCCGGCGGCCGGGGACTGGGTGCAATCCCGCCTCCCCAACTTCTACCCGATCGTCATGTCCGACACCGGCGGCATCGAGAACGGCTGGATCCCGCAGACCGCGGTCTTCCAGAATGGCGGCGAGCTGACCGATGATAAAGGCTACCCGGCCTGGAACACCGAGGGGCTATTGGACGTCATGACCATGTTCCGCAACTGGCAATCTGGCGAAGGCTACGAAGGGAAGTTCGTCGGCCCCGGCCAGAGCGCCGAGACCGTCTGGACCAACCTGGCCAGCGGCAACGCCGTCTTCTCCTGCGAGGGCCCGTGGTGGGTCGAGCAGCGCCTTGACGAATACGAGACCGTCTTGGGCGAGAGGACCGATTCCGAGGGCAAGGCCTACCAGCCGCTAGACATCATGAACATGTCCAAGCTCTTCGCCATGGACGAGGACGCCGAAAGCGCCTCCGAGATCTACGGCGTCGGGCACTGCTTCTCCATCAGCCGCACCTGCGATACCAATCAGAAGCGCGCCGCGGCCGCCATATACTCCGAGTACATGACCAGCCACTCGGCCGCCTATATGCAAGGCGGCCACCTGCCGGCCTGCAAGAGCGTCCTTGAGTCCGACCAATACCTCAACAGCGACTTCTACGCCCGCTACCTCGACGAGTTCGGCAACCCCGAGGACTTCCATATGCTAGGCAACACCCCGTATTACTCCGAGGTCTACGAGACCCTCAAATACGTCTACACCGACATCTTCTCGGCCAACAAGACCGAGATGACGCCTAAGCAGATCATCGACACCCGCTACAACGAGGCGCTGCAGGCCATCCGCTCCGCCGAAGAGCTATAGTAGATGAAACGACTCGTAACGGTTGAGGAGTATGCCTACTCTCGGTCGAAGAGGAAATCCTTCCTCGGCCGTTATGGGTTGGTGCTGCTCTTCCTTGGGCCGTATCTGTTCTTCTTCCTGCTGTTCACCGTCTACCCACTCATCTACGGCATCGTGATGTCGCTGATGAAGTACTCGATCTCCGACCCGACCCAGAACGCCTGGCGCGGATTTCAGAACTACATCACGCTGCTGACCAACGGCAACTCGATCTACAACATCAACTTCTGGTACTCGATGAAGAACACCGTGGTGTTTGCCATCATCATCGTGCCGGTGTCGATCATATTGCCGCTGGTGACGGCCATCATGGTCAACTTCCAGCCCAAGGGCTACAAGGTCTTCCGGGCCATAATCTATCTTCCGTCCATCTTGCCGGTATCGAGTTCCGGCGTCATCTTCATCGCCCTTTTCTCCACGAGCTTCGGCTACATAAACCAGTGGTTTGGAACCTCGATTAACTGGCTCAACTCCGAGCCGATACTCGCCTGGATCGTCATCTTCCTGCTTTGCATCTGGGGCGGGTGGGGCGGAAACTTCGTCATCCTCTCCGCCGGGCTCAAAAACGTCGATAAGTCGCTATTAGAAGCCGCAAGCGTCGACGGCTGCAATTCCTGGGGGAAGATACTCCACGTGACGCTGCCCTGCATCAAGCAGCAGCTCATACTCTGCATCTTCACCACCATCATCGGCTACTTCTCGCTTTATGGCCAGGTATACGTGCTGACCAGCGGCGGGCCCAACGTCAACATCGACGGCACCAACTACTGGTCGACCCAGACCATCATGTTCTACCTGCAGACCCTCATCACCGGGACGCAGTTCGACGTCTACGGCATGGTGTCCTCGATGGGCATCTTGATGGGCATCTTCGTCGGCTGCATCACCGGCATCCAACTGCTGGTCACCCGCGAAAGGAAGTCCGGCCATAAGCGGTCCGACGAGTTCGCGGCATATGTGAAAGCCGAGAAAGGAGGCACCCTATGAGCGGCATAGTCCTCGGCGTGATAGTCGCGGTTTGCGCCCTTATCGGGGCCTTGGTCGCCTTCGACGTCGCCTTCGTGAGCCTCAAGAAAGGCGGGATGAGGATGGAGGGGAGGTTCGGCTCCTACGTCTCGAGCCGCCTCATCCAGATCAACTGCTTCGTCATCCTGACGCTGTTCTGCATATTCTGGATGCTGCCGCTTGTGATCGGGGTGCTTGGCTCGCTTACCAGCCAGTATTCGTTCACCTACGCCCCTGGCCACCTGATCCCGGAGGATGGGTTCACCTTCGACAACTACCTGGCCCTGTTCAACCAGCATGAGCTGAGCGGGGAGAGGATACCGGTCGAGAGATGGATACTCAACTCCTTCCTGGTCGCGACCGTCAACACCTTCCTCTACCTCCTCATCGCGGGGTTCGCTTCCTACGCCTTCGTCTTCCTGCGCTTCAAATTCCGGAACGCCTTGTTCCTCGTGATCCTCTTCACGATGGTCATCCCCGGGATCGCCACCATGGCGCCGCAGCTATCCAACATCGCGAACCTCGGCATCTCCAAGAGCCTGCTGGCCCTGATATTGCCTGGCTTAGGCGGAGTGGGCGGGCTTTACCTCATCAGGCAGTTCTACCTCTCGATCCCGATGGACCTCATCGAGTCCGCCCGGATCGACGGGGCGAGCGACTTCCGGATATTCTTCAAGATAGTCTTCCCATTAGCCAAGACGGTGTTCCTGGTCCAGGGCCTGTTCTGCTTCATGGGAAGCTGGAACGACCTGTTCTGGCCGCAGATCGTCATCGGGACCACCAATAAGGAGCTTTGGACCTTGCCGGTCGGCGTCGCCTATCTTTCAAATTCGAAGACCGCCAACGCGATGGGACTATCACTCGCATCGGCCATATTCTCGGCCTTCCCGATATTCATCCTGTACCTGTTCACCCAGAACAAGATAATCGAGGGCGTGGCCGCCACTGGGGTCAAACGTTAGGAGGATCGCCATGGAAAAAATGCAGATCAAACAGGCGCGCCGGGAATACCTGGCCGCCAACAAGACCATCAAGAACGACGCGGTCGACGGCTTCGTCGTCCTTCGCGGCGTCAACAAGGTCTACCCCAACGGGGTGCAGGCCGTATTCGACTTCAATCTCAGCATCGACAAAAACGAATTCATAGTCTTGGTCGGGCCATCCGGATGCGGGAAGTCGACGACGCTGCGCATGGTGGCGGGGCTAGAGGAGATAAGCTCTGGCACCCTCTACATCGACCATGTGCTGTCCAACCACCTGCCGCCGAAGGACCGCAACATCGCCATGGTGTTCCAGTCCTACGCCCTATATCCGCAGATGAGCGTCTACGACAACATCGCCTTTGGGCTGAAGGTCAAGCGCGTCCCCTCCGAGGAGATAAAGCGCCGCGTTTTCGCCGCCGCCGAGATACTCGGCCTGGGGCCTTATCTCGACCGCAAGCCCCGTGAGTTATCAGGCGGTCAGATGCAGCGCGTCGCCCTCGGGAGGGCCATCGTCAGGGACGCCAAGGTGTTCCTGATGGACGAACCGCTTTCCAACCTCGACGCCAAGCTCCGCGTCCAGATGAGGAGCGAGATCGTCAAGATCCATAGCGCCATCGGGGCGACCACCATCTACGTCACCCACGACCAGACCGAGGCCATGACCATGGCCAGCCGGATCGTTGTCATGAACAAAGGCTATATCCAGCAGATCGGCACGCCTGAGGAAATCTACGCCAACCCCTCTAACGTCTTCGTCGCGGCCTTCATCGGCAACCCTCCGATGAACATAATCGAGGTCGGGCTGGATAAAGAGGCGGCGTCCGCAGGGTCGGATTCATATTCCTTGGGGAAGAAGCGCCGGGCGCTATGCGATGCCTTCATCGCCGCAAAAGTCGATTATCTCAAGGAGCTTTTGCTCTGCCTGGATGATTCGCTGGACCAGCAGCTTCTCGCCGAGCTCGGCTTGCTAGCCAAGGGCAAAGGCGATCTGGATAAGTGCATCGAGCTCTGCGATAAGCTCGCCGAGCTTAAGAAACCCTTATCCGACCTATACATCGACCTAGGCAAATCGCTAGGCTCGGCCAAGGGAGAGAAGCCGGCCTACCTCAAGGCCGCCTCCTTTGACGGGAAGAAGACCCTCGAGGCGATAAAGCGCCACCTGCAGGGGCTATGCCGGAAAGGCGCCTCCTCCTCGGAGAGGGTGCACGGCAAGAAGAAAGAGGCGGCGCCGATGGAAGAGCCGGCGCATGGCCTCAAGGCGCTTTTCGCGAAGAAAAGGAAGCCCAACAAGCCCGAGGCCATCGACGACAAGGCCCTGGTCGAGGAATCGATATCCAGATACGAGGCCTATGCCTCCGACCCGAGGATACTGCTCGGCATCCGCCCCGAGGACCTGATCCTTTGCGAGCGGGGCGAAGGCGATTATGAAGTCAAAGTCACCTTCTCCGAGCTGCTCGGATCGGAATGGCTCGTCCACTTCACATTGTTCGGCCAAGAAGTCATCGCCAAGGCCAACAACAGCCGCAGCTACCGCATCGGCGATTCCGTCGGCGTGAAGATCAACGATGAGCGGCTGAAGATGTTCGATTGCGTAGCCGGGGAGGCCATAAAATGAAAAAGTCTATCTTAGCGTTGTCCGTCCTTGCCCTTTGTGCCTGCGGAGGAACCCCGGGCGGATCGGAACAAGCCTCTTCCTCGGTCGAGGAGAAGGCGGCGTCAATCTACTTCCCGACCGCCACCGGGCGCGACTCGGGCGAGGGCATCGACGTCTTCATGGACATGGGGCCGGTGAGACTCACCTACATCTACACCGGCGAAGGGGTGCACGAGGAGATACTCCGCTACGAGTACAACGAGAACTACATATCCATCGATTCATTGGGCCGGGTGACCGGCAAGAAGGAAGGCTCGACCAGGGTCTACGCCATCACCGCCACCCAGCGCATCGAGTTCCGGGTCAACGTGCTCACCAGGATGAGCTACGACTGCCTGCCCTCGCTACTAGAGATGCAGCAGCTCTACGCGCAGCACGGCTCGATAAAAGGAGGCACTCTCTTCTGCGGGGATTCCTTCTTCGACACCAGGTACAACTGGACCACCTTCTATAGCGATTTCGCCGGCAAAGACGTCTTCTCCTCGGCGATCGGGACGACTCGGACCGAGGACTGGATGTACATGTGCCCCGAGCTGGTGACTGCCTTTGAGCCAGCGAAAATATTCCTCCACGTCGGGACCAACAACATCAACGACGAGGGGGACAACGGCAAGATTGCCGCGGCCAAGCTAATCAACCTGCTGCAGGAGTTCCATTACCAGGTTCCCGAGGCCAAGATCTACCTATTCGGCATCGAGAGGACGACCAACCCCGCCTTCTCCAGCTCTTATGCCAAATCCAGCGAGGCCAACTCCATCGTCTCCTCCTACCTCGCCGAGAACCCGGATTTGGCGACCTACCTCGACTCGCCATCCGTCTTCGAGCAGGACATAGACAACTACCTGCTCTCGGATGGATTGCATCCAAACGCCAACGGGTACGCGGCCTACGTCGACATGGTTGAGGGATTGATATGATCAAAAACGAGAACGGCATCCTTACTTTGGACAACGGCCGGATTTCCTACTCGATCTGGGTCTCCCCCAAGCGCCGCATCCCGGTGCACCTGCATTTCGGCCCCTCGGCCAAACCCGTGATCGAGGATGTCCTCAAGGAACCGCAGGCCAATTTCCAATTGCTCGATGGCGATGAATTCAAGACCGTCGACGGGATATACGATGGGCTATCCCCGGTGGAGGTCGGCAGCCATCTGCGCATGGACCTTCGGCCCGCGACCGTCATCGTCGAGGCGGATGGCAAAACACTGACCGACTTTCGGGTCGTGGGGATAGAGCGCAAAGCCCCGCAATACCCAGCCTATTGGCCATATCCGCGCCACATAGAAGGCGAGGAATGGCTATGCTTAGAGCTAGAGGACATAAATCGTCCAGGACTCCGGCTTGAGCTGTATTATTGCCTTCTTTCCGACGTGGACGTTTTGCTTCGCGCCAGCAAGGTAATCAACCATACCGGCAAGACGGCGGTGGTCAGGAAGTTAGGAACCAGCTTCGACTTCCCGTTCTCGTTCGACCGCCTTGAGCATCTGCCCGGCGAATGGGCGGGGGAAAGGCATCTAGAGAAATCCCCATTGCCTTGCTCGACCATAGCCCTAACTTCGGCTGAGGGGCGCAGCGGGCATGCGGAGAACCCTTATTTCTCATTGCACTCCAAGGGCCTGCATTATGGGTTCAACCAGATCTATTCTGGGACCCCCATAAACGAGATAACCACCAAGTTCCAGCGGATTACCCGGGCCAGCATCCTCTTCGGAGGGCCGGGGTTCGCCTATCGGCTCGATGATGGGGAATCGCTGACCTCGCCATTGGCGGTCGCCAGCTTCTCCAAGACATACGAGGGCCTTATCGCGGCCAACCACGAATTCGTCAGGAACCACATCGTTCCGGAAAGCCGTTATGGGGACCGCGACCCTATCGTATTCAATTCCTGGGAGGGGGCGTTGATGGACTTCGACACCGCCTCAATGATGGAATACGCCAACGCGGCCAAGGACATCGGGGCCGATATATTCGTCCTTGACGATGGCTGGTTCTCAACCCGCAACGACGATCGCCATGGCCTTGGCGATTGGCGGATCAACGAGTCCAAGATCGACCTCAAGGGGCTTTCCGAGCATGTGCGCCGTCTTGGCATGGACTTCGGCCTGTGGCTGGAGTTTGAGATGGCGAACGTCGATGCCCCAATATACGAGAAAGACCATTCGGTTGCCCTCGGCGGCGATGCCAAAGAGAGACTGTTCTCTCGGAACCAGCTGGTGCTCGACTTCTCGCGCCGCGAGGTGGTCGATTCCGTCTTAGACGGCATATTCGATTCGCTTAAGGAAATAAAGCTCGACTACATCAAGCTGGACATGAACCGCGTTTTAGGCGATTACGTGTCAAGCAAGACGAGGGAAGGCGAGATAGAGTACCGCTATGTCGACAACCTCTACTATGCCATCGACAGAATGATCAGGCATTTCGGCCTGAAGCTGTTCGAATCCTGCGCTTCCGGCGGCGGAAGGTTCGATCTGGGGATGCTTTGCTTCTCCCGCCTTATCTGGACTTCGGACAACACCAACGCCGACGACCGGGCCCTCATCCAGTCTGGCACGGCACTGGCTTATCCATTGCTATGCCTATCCAGCCATGTATCCAGCGCTAGGTCGAGGCTTGAAGACAAGTGCAACGTGGCCTTGTTTGGCACATACGGATACGAAATGGATCCTAGGAAACTCACCGATGAGCAGAAAGCGATCCTTAAGCAAAACCGGGAGATCTACGACGAATTCCACTCCGATTGCGTCGTCAACGGCGACTACTTCGAATTGTCGTCGCCGTTCGATACGGACAAATACGTCGCCCTCGCCCTCTCCAAAGACCGCAGCAAGGGCCTGTTGCTCTTCTTTAGCCTCGCCAGCCGCGGCCCCAAGGGACTCTTCGTCCGGATACCTGGTCTGAATGAAGGCCAATACCTAGTCGACGGGAAACTATACGACCATTCGACATTATCCAACATCGGACTGAGCTTCTCCTTCGGGATACCCTATGGGGAAAGCAGGCTAATCACCATAAGAAAGGCAAAATGAAATGGAACGCATCAATCTGACCGAGTCGCCCCGCCCTCAGCTGGCACAGGGGCGCTACGTGAGCCTAAACGGCGAATGGGAATTCGATTTCGACGACGCCGTCGCGGGGCCGGAAGCCTACATCGCGCGGCGCCTATCGAAGAAGATAATGGTGCCTTTTGCCTACCAGGCGAAGGCCTCTGGCATCGGGGTGACGAAGCGGCACGACCATGTTGTGTATCGGAAGATGCTGCGCGTAGACGATCCGTCTAAGTCATACATTCTCCATTTCGAAGGTGCCGATTACGAGCTCCGCCTCTACGTCAACGGCGTCAAGGCCGGGGAGGATGAGGGGGCCTACCACCGGATGAGCTTCAACATCACCTCCTACCTGAAAGGGGGTGACAACGAGATCCTGGTCTATTGCGATGACGACTACTCAAAGGAGAAGCCGCGTGGCAAGCAGCGCTGGGAGGACGAGAACTTCGGGTGTTGGTACGTCGACACGACCGGCATCTACAAAGAGGTGTGGCTTGAGGTCGTCGAGAAGGCCCATATCCTCACCCTGGAGGTGCGGCCCAACGCCAAAGACGGGACCGTCTCCATCTGTGGGACCGCGGTCGGCAGCAAGATCGAAGCCTTTGCCTCCTATGATGGGAAGCCAGTCGGGCACGCTGAGGATTGCATACAGTCCGACGCGTTCGACATAGAGTTCAAAATCGATGGCGACATCCACCTTTGGGATCTGGGGAAAGGCGAACTATATGACCTCACCCTCATCGTGAGCAAAGACGGGATAAAGCAGGAAGCCAGAAGCTATTTCGCCTTCAAAGACGTCGAGGCCAAAGACGGGAAGGTATTCCTCAACGGGAAGCGCCTCTACCAGCAATTGATACTCGACCAAGGGTATTGGGAAGGAACGGGATTGACCCCGCCTTCAAACAGGGCCCTGCTCGAGGACATAACCATGTCGATGACCATGGGGTTCAACGGCGCCCGGAAGCATCAGAAGGTCGAGGATGAGCGCTTCCTTTATTACGCCGACTGCCTGGGCTACCTGGTTTGGGCGGAGATGCCATCGATGTACGAGCTGACGGAACTATCAAAGAAGCGCTTCAACAGGGAATGGGAACTCGCCGTGAGGCAGCAGCTGTCGCATCCTTGCATAATAACCTATGTGCCGTTCAATGAGTCTTGGGGTGTCTACGACATCGGCAAGGACAAATCCGTTCAGGACTACGTCGACCAGGTCGTCGCCAAGACCAAGCTCATCGACCGCACCCGGTTCGTCATCTCCAACGACGGCTGGGAGCATACCGACTCCTCGCTTATTACTCTCCATCATTACGAGCAGGATGCGAAGAAATTCGCCGTCCAGTTCGGGACCCTCGAATCGGCCTTGACCTCAACCTTCGATTATTCCAACAAGAAGGCGATGGCCGATGGCCACGAATACGCTGGGCAGCCAGTGCTCATTACCGAGTTCGGAGGCGCGGCGTACGTGGCCTCGACTAAGGAAAACGGCAATTGGGGGTATGGGCAATGCGTCAAAGACGATGAAGAGTTCATCGGCAGGTTCGACTCGCTGGTGAGCTTCATCGCCTCCCTTCCATATTGCGAAGGGTATTGCTACACGCAGCTTAGCGACGTGGAGCAAGAGGTCAATGGCCTATTGACTCACGATCACCGTTTCAAGGTCAATCCCGTGAAGCTGAAGGCCATTCAGGACAAGGCGGCATCCAGCCGGGAATAAAACCAAGGCCAGACTATCTAATGCAGTCTGGCTTTTCTATGCCTTTTCTCTGATCTGGGCAATAAAACCGTCGGAATTAGGGGAGACGTTCTATCTAGCGGAATCCGGGTGAGGCTTGCCATTAGATTTAGAAATATACTTACTTACATATTTTCTAATTGCAGTTTATTTCGAATTCGTCGATAGTTTTCCGTTTTTTTGGCCAAAACTATAAGTCTTTTGAGAGAAATAACAATATTATGTTAACAAATATGCAATATTTGCTATTTTTACTTTATCAAACGTCAGTAAAGATGGATAATTTAGCAAATGGAACTGAAGGATCTTAGGAAAAAGAAAGGGCTCACCCAGAAAGAGGCCGCCGATTTCCTCGGCGTGCCGCTTCGCACCTACGTCGATTATGAGCATCTAGACGAGCGCAAAGGGACCGTCAAATACAAATACATGATGGCCACTTTGTCACGTTATGGCTACGTTGACGAGCATAATGGGCTCCTTAGCCTAGAATCCATTTTCAGCCAGTCTAGCCAGGTGTTTGACCACTATGGCATCGAATACGCTTATTTGTACGGAGATTACGCGACAAAGAAGGCGACCGAGGAATCTCACGTCGAGATGCTGATTTCGTCTGTAGAGGCTCCGTTTACGCTCTCAGAGGTAAATGCGAGTCTTTTCGAAGCGCTCAAAAAGAAGATTGATCTAAGAGTCGAGAAGGACCTTAAGTCCGATTTTAGGCTCACCAAGCGTTTGCTTAGGGAGGGCATGAAGCTCTATGACGCGAATGGCTTGATACTTTATCCATTCGAACAAGAGAAGCCCAAGAAGCGGGTCGAGAAGAAGGAAAAAGAGCAGGCTCCAAGCTCCGCGAAGAAGAGCATCGAGCGATATGTCTCAATCGTCGATGCAAACTCTCCTTTGTCATCGCTTACCTTCAAGCTGTTGCGGATATATCTCTCCGAAGCCGCCACCTCGGAAGCGGATTTTGAGAAACTGGGGCTAAAGACCAAAGACGGCGAGTACAACTACTTGGCCTACCTGCTTTCAGACCAAAACGAGTACCCCATCCGCATTAAGCGCTACGATGGTGGGAAAACTCCTAAACTCATCGAGGCTAAGGATTTCGGCTCGAATTGCGTCTTCAAGTTGATTGACGATTCCTTTGACTACCTGAAGCTTTGCGTCGAGCTGCCTCTTGGGGTCAGGGTGAGCGCCATTAAGATCGGCGAACGGGCCCTAGAAGACGCCATATGGAGGTCGCTGGTTTGCATAGTGCTAAACAACGATTATTCGTTCCAGGATGGCATGGAAATAAGGGTGTACCCCGACCGTTTGGAGTTTGCTTTCAAAGCGGTGTCCGCGAGGATAGAGAGAAGCAAAGGAAATTGGTACCTTTCCGGCGTTTCAACCAATGGTCAGCTCCAGGATACTTTCTATAAAACCCATCCTGATGAGACAGGCCATTTAAGCTCGATAACCGAATATATGAAAGGCGGCCCGGCGGCTATCGCCATCAACGAAAACGACTTTTCCGTTATCACTTTGAAGCTGCCAGAAGATGCAAATTTGAGCATCGAAGATACGCAAAATGGTAGTGATAAAGAAAATGATAAGGAAAATATTCCGGCCAATCTTGGAAGGAATGTAAAAAATTCTCATGCTGCTGTAGATGCTGGTGATAATGATAATCTAAACGATATTTATAATCCTTTGGATTATATTTCTTCGAAAAGTGGCAATGATAATGTAAAAAATTCGCTTGATAAAGAAGGCGATAATGAAAAATTCAGTGAAAATTTGATTCCAGATGGTGTGATTTTGTCTGATAAAGAAAAACGCGTGTTCGAAGTCATTGCCGATAATCCTTATCTCACCAGAAACGAGATAATGGAAAGGACGGCAATACCCCCTGCGACACTCTCGCGTGCGGTTAAGCATTTGAAGGATCTTAAGCTCGTAAACCGCGTTGGCTCAGATAAGAACGGATATTGGGAAATCACCGCGGGATCTAGCAAGCCTTTGCATAAGTGATGCCATTAATGGCGGACGCATCAAATTTGGTTTCTCTGCCTATCTAGCTGGCTTGTCTGAATGCTTAACATCGGTATTAACTAATCCTTCGCTTAGGCCTCTTGTTGAAGGCCTTTTTTCGTAATTCTGGTTGGCTTTATTTTGGTGAGCGATTTGATCAAAAGAAAATCTATTTGCTTTTTGATTGACGAAATAGAAATCATTTTATTTCTGCTAGTTACTTTGTATTTATATTTTTTTAAGTCACTTTTTGGAAATCGTTCCGACTATTAGGCTTATTTGAATTCGTCGTTTTTGCGGTTTCTAAGCCTTTCAGACGCGTTCTATATGCCATTCGAGTATTTCCTCGGTCCCTACTCTCGAACGCCTTAAACGGCCTCTTTTGAGCTCTGCCCTTTGCTAAGCGAAATCCTTCCCACCATTTTTTTGCGCATTTAGCAAACCGAAATCGGCTGTTCATATCCCTTATGCTTACTTTAATTGGCCTTTCTTTTTTAGATCTTCAGTTAAGGAGAGTCAGTACGCTTTTCTACTTAACTTTATTTTTCTTGCGTCTCCTTTTTTTGCTAGGTTTTAGTCAATAAAAAAGCCGACCTGTATGGTCGGCTCGGGAATCTAGAATGCCTATTCAGCTTTCTTCGATTTCTTTCTTAGAGCGAGGTAGACAAGCCCAAGGGCTGCCGCTCCAGTGGTGACCGCGATGGCCACTATGGCGGTGGTGCCGAGGTTCTTGTTGGCGTTTATCACGCTGACGCGGTTTCCGTCTTTGGCTACCTTGCTGTTTTCGATTAAGTACTGGACGCTCTTTCCTATTGAAGTCCCATCTCCGCCAGAGATGGTATCGAGTACGGCTCTGGCTTCAGAACTGAAATCATCGCTCTCGTAGGATTCGATAATGTTGGTGAGGACGTCCGATTCCTCTGGGTTGTTGAGAAGATGGCACATGCTTCCATCAGTATCACGCCAATTCGGGGCAATGACATTGTAAGCAAAGTCCAGGGCTTCATTTACCTCGTTGTTTTGAGTTGCTCCTGCATATATGGTGCAGGTGGCTTTATCTATTTTTTCCGTTTGTACTCCTGTATCCGAGGTTTCGGTGTGCGCTTCCAAATTTATTAAGGCGGAAACGTCGTTCCAAGTTCCATCGGCTTTCATGACTGGTTCGGTGATATCGACCCTGCCTGCGCTGCCTCCGGCAAAGGCGTATTCAAAGGCGAGGGTGCTAGCATCGTGCAGCCCGACTTCTGTAACGCCAACCGTCTGCCTGATTATGTAGTATTTAGTGCCTTCAATTGTGATGCTGGCCTTCTCGGTGCTGGTAGGATTCCAAAGTGTCGGATTGTTGTACGCCTTTATACTGGGCCCTTCATTTTTCATTATGTGCAAAACCGGACCCGTCATTGCCGTGTTAACACCTAGTGTGTCTTGTATAAGTAAGTTGACATCGAATGTTTGCAATGGCACTGGGGTTATTTCGACGCTGTCTGAATAGGAGGCTCCGGCGGATTTTATTTCCACCGTTATCGTAACAGCTTCATCGGCAAGATTTTTCGCAGTCACCGTTGCTTTAAGAGGATCTTCAGCGTCTTGAACCACCTCAATTAGATCGGAATTCGAACTTGACCAAACGGCCTCGTCATACGAATTGCCCTCTATTGTGGCAGATAGTTCGATGCTTGTGTTAATTTCCAAAGTCGGCCTAATATCCGCTTTGTTGTCTATGGCGATGCCCGTGGCGCCAGTCGGGTTATCCACATGGATATCAATAGATGTTTTCACCGATTGGTCATCTTTTGTATAAACCCCATATAGCGTTACATCTCCAGCCGCAACAGCTGTTAGATCAACATTCGTGGCCGATGAATTCTCTATGGTTACGATGCCTTCTTCGGATAAAGTCCACTCGGCATACCATCCATCGGCTGACCCAATAAGATATGGGGCAATGGCAATCTCATCGCCTTTGACAGCTTCGATATATTGGTCGGTATAAACGTACCCTAGCTCCTCTTGCACAGAGGTGCCTTCAACCACCGTATCGACTTTCCAAGGGTTCGCCGGCGCGTTTCCTGATAGCATCGCGAAGCCATAGGTGCAGTTTTCAACAGTTGGTGTCTTTTCTCCGGAAGGTTCGTGAAACATAACCCCGACTGCATCGGCCCCGCCGGTAAATAGGTAATATGCGTGGCAGTTTTTGTATGTGCCGCTTCCTGCTAAATAGGCGAATGTGCCAGAATCGTATATCCAGTTGCCTCCACCGTTAAAAACAATGGTAACGTTCTCGATAGTCCCATTGTTTTCATATGATAGGGGCCTAAGAACGCGGGCCTCGGATCCAGTGTTGTTTATGAATTCAAACGTAACGTCATGAATATGGCCAGATACATAATTGAATAGCGTTTTTGTGCTTCCGCAGTTGATGCCGGTAATTTTGTGACCGTTACCGTCAAAGTCTCCGGTAAAAGTGGCGGCCATCGCATATTCTGCGGTGGATACGAACTCTCCACCCATATCAATGTCTGCCATAAGGCGAATGTTGGCCTTAGCATATTTGTCGGTGCTATCAAAAATAGTTTGTAGGTCTTCTTTGGTTGAAATCAAATAAAAGCCTTCCTCATCCTGCTTGACAGCGGCAACTTGATCCGGGGTATCAATGGCAGTCAGTCCAACGCTTGTGCCAACCCCGACCATTGCAGCCGCCGCGAGTAGGGCGAGGCTGGTAATGATGGTTTTCTTTTTCATTTTTTCCTCCTGTGTTCTTCCACGCGAAATCGCCATGGAAGGGCTTACATCGAGTATCTTAAAACTAAGAAAGCGGTTTCGCAAGCGCTTACACGCATAGACGGCATATTCCTTAAGTTTCTCGAAATTTCCTTGGTTTTCGTCGCGCACATGCACGTATACTTATAAGGAGAAAGCGATTTCCCAAACTTAACCTGCTTGAAGTTGCCTGTCAATGATAGGCTTCAACCATTTTTTGATGTGGATTTTCAACGTCCTTGAGAAAGCGTAAATCTGGGCATTGCCCAGTCCGCGAAACTGATACAGGTGTGCATAATCTCCCAAAATTCGGTATAATATGCTCCATAAAGGGGTCAGTACAGAATATTGTGCCACCCTTTTGAAAGGTTGAGTTGAAAGGGGACGGGATGAACGATTTCAAGGTAGGAGACTTGGTATTCCATCTTCGCTGCGGGCTGTGCGAGATAAAGGACATCTCGCCGCTTAAGGGGAACGAAGGCGGCCCGACCTATTACATTCTCTCACCACTTTATGGCGATGAGCGCGGCACCCTGGTGTTCGTCCCGACCGCCAAGCCAATCTTCCTTCGGGAGCTGATGAGCAAGGAAGACGCCGCGAGCTACGTACAATCCTGGCCGGCAATGGACGAGGATCATTACATCTCCGACAGCAAGAAGAGAAAGCAATCTTACGAGGAGGCGCTTAAGAAGGGCGATGTCTATCTGATGGCCCCTTTGCTGGTGGGGGCGATGCAAAGGAAGCAACGCGACGGCCATCTCAACTCGATGGATGCCAACTTCGTCTCCAAGGCCGAGCCGATGGTTCTTGGGGAGATATCCCAGGCCTTGGGCATGAGCTACGAGAAAGCCGGCGAGATGCTGATCGGCTTGAATTAAGCAGTAAAAAAGCGCGGTTGATGCCGCGCTTTTCTTTTTGTTATTCCTTATTCTTTGAAGGTGCTGTAGGCGCCGTAGAGGGCGAGGACCGCGGGGGCGAAGGAGAAGACCATCCCGCAGATAAGGCCGGTGCCAAGAGTGATGGGGCTGTCTAGCAGATCCGGGTTGACGGTCGCGGCGTTGGCCGACATGTATAGGCTCGGGCCCATGGCGAACAAGACGCCGCTGATGGCCAGCACGACGGCGGTGAACAGGAACACCAGCGAGGCGAGCTTGCCCTTGAAGCATCCGCCGATGATCGCGGACACGGTGCCGACGATCAATAGGGCGAAGGCGCTGATGAGGCCGCCGACCGAGGCGTAGCCCCTCTCGGAGTCGCCGAGCATCACGTAGAAGACGGAGCCGCGGACCGAGGAGTTGTCCCCGTCGCCGCCGAAAGCGGTGGAGAAGAGGACGAAGATGCCCACTATCGCCAGCAAGGCGACGATTAGGCCAAGCAACAGATTAGTTTTCTTATTCATGCGAAAAACCTACCGCGATAAATAATATACTTCGCTACGCGAGCCATCAACACCGCGTTTCCCTCCGGAAAAAATCGCAAAGGCCAATAACTGACGGAAAGCCGTCAATCAAAAATTTTCCTAAATTATTTCGAGCCTTCCGATACTTTACATTCAATTTACTTATCTAGGTTTGCTTATTAAATGCAAAGAGAGTTAAATAGGCTAGGCAAGCGAAGTAGTTAGAACTCGTTGGCCAAACGACTGGATAAGGTGTTAGGCCCTTATTCGGTGACATACATTGATGCCTTTAAGGGAGGGCTAAAAATGAAGAAGAATGGACGACTAGTCGCCATCGCTTTGGGAAGTGTTTTGTGTGCTTCCTGTGTCGGTGGCGCATTTTTAGTTGCTGGAACCACTCCGGCAGCTGAGACGGTTAGGGCGGCGGATGCAGAAACAGCAACTTACACTTTTACTCTTTCAAATACATATGCCGATGCACAAGAAACCGCTAAGCAGTTTCTTACCAATTCCGTCGATTTGAATTCTAAAGTTTGGTCGTTTAGCGAACCGGTTTTGACACAATCAGTTCAAGGATCTAGCACTCGTAGGTATATTCAGTTAGGCAGCAAAAACTCGCCTTTTCAAGAATCGACTCTTTCAATCCATACGAACGAACTTCTTGGATCAGGGTATGGCGTAACTTCCGTTTCTGTTGATTGTGCTTTTTCAGAACAAAGTTATATCGATTTCAGCATTGATGACACTCAATTCTTCCGTACTGAAGATACACCTTCTTGGTCAAGCAGCCACGGAGATGTTGTTACCGGTACTTCTGACACCCCGCTTAGTGGACTTTTGCAAATTACTTTTGGCCCCCAAAAATCAAAAGCTATTTATTTGCATTCGATAACTGTTACGGGAGAAAAAGTTGCCACTGAGCCAGTTTCTTACGACCATATCGGTTTTGTTGGGAATTTGAGCAAAACCGAATATTTTGTTGGTGACGCATTTACTCTCGATGGTGTATCCATTTATGCCTATCCAACGGCTGAGAACGTCGATGGCGTTGACGTTACAAACGAAGCCGAGTTTATGACTGACCCCGAAGTTTTTTCCGAACCCGGAGAAGAAGTTGAAGTTTATGTTTACGTTACATTCGGCGAACTAGAAGCCAATCAAACTTTCTATGTTAAAGTAAATCCAGAAATCACGGCCGAAACCCTTACCGTTTCTGGGCTGGAAGAAGAGAAAGTCTACTCTGTAGGCGACGTAGTCGACTTTAGCCTTGTCAAAATTACTGCTCATATGTCGGACGGCAGCGATTACGACGCTACTTATGATCTGGCCTTGGAGCCTTATACCGTCACTTTGGAAGATGCGGCTAACGGAAGCGTCGAATTTCCTCTCGAGTTCAAAGGAGCCACTTCATCCATAGTTATTTCCACCGAGCTTTCCAATATTGAGTCCGTCAGGGCCGCCAGCAAAGGCGCCAAGGTTTCGACTAAAGGGCTAGTTACCGGCAAATTCTCTCATAGCGGAGGATATTCCATTTTCATTGAAGACGAAGGCCATGCAATCATGCTTTATGGCGTTCCGACAACTTTGTCAGAATCCGTTGCTGTCGGCGACATTATTGCGGTTAGCGGATCCAAAACGGACTACAACGGGCTTGCCGAAATCGAAGTCGTTGACGGCTTGTATATCGCTTCAACCGGAAACGAGGCAAATCCCACTATAATCGACGACGTAACCTCATCAGCTTTGACTGATTGGGACAGCCGGTACATACAGGTCTCTGGCCTAACCAAGAATAGCGGAAGCCTTTGGACTGGCTCTAAGCGCAATACGCTAGTAGTAAAGCATTCTAGTGGAACAATTGGCTTCTATTGCAGCAACAACCAAATTGCTGAAGACCTACAGTATCAATTGGATGACTTCTTCACCAAGATTGATAATCTATCATTTACTTTCACCGGCCATGTTGGCTGGTTCAATAGCGATGCTCAATTGAACCCGACCAGCATCGACGAGTTCTCCTGCCCCGATTACGACGCCGTCATGGCCTTCATCAATGCCTACATGCATCCGGATGTTGACCAGTCCGACGCGGGCGATGGTAAATCCTGCTTGGAATGGTACCCGGCAGCCAAGGCGGCTCTCGAGGATCTGACCGAAGACCAGCGGTACTATTTCCTGAATTCGAAAGAAACCGAAGGCTATGCCGCCAGGTACAACAACTGGGCAAAGGCCTATGGCGATGGTGCCGCCTCGAGCCTAGGCACCATCATGAGCTCGAACGACACCGCCGCGATAATCGCCTTGGTCGCCCTTTCCTCGGCCACGGTTGCCGCCGCCGGCTTCATGATCGCCTCCCGCCGCCGGAAGGCGAAGTAGTGGGGTCATCTCCATCTTAGCCGCCATTTTTGGCGGCTTTTCTCTTCTTTAATTCCGGTTAACGGCCTTTGCAAATCCATCGCTTTTTCCACGTCCAATCGCCAGTCCTGGTCTTCCGAGCCCTTGACCGGGAAAAAACTCCGTTCTATAGTGAATGGCACCAAGAGGTGCCGGAAAAGGAGAGTTTGATGAAAACCAAACCGTTTTGCCTTGGGATTGCGGCCCTAGGCTTGGCCCTCGTTGCCTGCAATGGCGGCGGAGCCTCTTCGTCTTCTGGGGAAAACACCCCCTCATCTTCTTCTAAGCCTGAGGAAACATCCTCCGACATTGGCTCTTCCTCCACTACGGATACGGAGCAGCCGCCCGAGGAGGAGACCATACCCGACGAGTGGCGGCAATACGACCTCAAGACCGTCGCCGAGCTTTGCGAGCTCGCCGCCAGCCAGACCAGCAAGCCGACCGCCGACAGCCCGCGCTACTACGTGGCGGCGACCGTCAAATCGATCGACAACCCGAATTACGGCGGCATGACCATCGAGGACGAGACCGGGGAGATCATGGTCTACGGCACCTATAGTGCCGATGGGGAGAAGCGTTACCCCGACCTGGAGCAGAAGCCGGTCGCCAACGACCTCGTGTTGCTTTATGGCAACCTGCAGAATTACAACGGCACGATGGAGATCTATTCCGGGTGGATCATCGACTTCGTCCACCGCGAGGTAGAGATCGACCCCGACGATTACGACCTCATCACCATCGCCGAGTCCCGCGCCCTTGACAAAGGTGAGTCCTGCCGGGTGAAGGGAACGGTGCTCCGCCACACCTTCAACACCTCGCTCAACGAGATCGGGTTCCTGCTGGCGGATTCCACCGGCATGATCTACGTCTACGATTCGCAGATCGCCCCCCAGGTAGACGACGGGGAGGTGGTCGAGCTGGTCGCGACCCGCGACAACTGGATCCTCGACGACGAGGCCTCCTACGCCGAGAAGCTCGGCTACAATGGGGCCATCCAGCTGGTCAGCGCCGTCTTGCTCTCCCACCAGCAGGGCGAGGGGTTCGACTACGCCTCCTCGGCCAAGAAGACCACCGTCAAGAAGCTGCTTTCCGCCGACTTCGACGAGCCCATAACCGGCGACCTCTACCAAGTCGCCGCCCTCATACAGAAGCGGCAGGGCGACGATTTCGTGAACTATTACATCTTCGACCTTGATGGCAAGACCGGCACCTACTCCTACACCCAGGCTAGCGGCGCCGACTTCGCCTGGCTCGACCAATACGATGGGAAGATCGTGACTTTGTACATGACCGTGCTCAACGCGAAAATGAGCGCTTCCGGCGGCAATTGGCGGGTCAGCCCGGTCTACGTCGACCCGACCCCATATTCCTACGACCCCTCCTATACCCCGGAACTGGCGGTTGAGTATTATGGCATCGGCCAGTTCTCCGCTCGATACGGCGCTGACCCCGCGCTTAAGGTGAACACCAGCATCGACAACGACCTCGTCGGCGTCAAAGGCGCGACCCTATCCTATTCATCCTCCAACGAGGAGGCCGCCTACTTCAGCAGCGAATCCGGCGCCACCGTCTTCCACGTCGACCCGACCCATCCCGGCAAGGTCACCATCACCATCACCGGGTCCTATGGCGATTACGAGAATTACGTCGGCTCCGTTCAGATCGAGGTGTTCGACCCTGAAACCGTTGGCATCAGCGTGCAGGAGGCCATCGAGGCGGAAGCCGATCCCACCACGACGCTGCTGGTCCGGGGCATCGTCGGGCCGAGCCTGGTCAACCAATCCGGGTTCTATCTGATCGACGAATCCGGGGTTATTGCCGTCAAGCTCTCCTCCTTCGATCTATTCGACGGCACCTTCCATATCGGCGACGAGGTCGTCATCGAGGGGTATCGCGACTACTACGGATCGAAAGGGGCCCAAAGCCAGATCTGCATAACCGATGCCTACATCTACGTCAACCTCTACGGCGGGGACGGCACCTACCCGACCGACTCCTTCATAACCGGGAAGACCATCGCCGAGCTCGTCAACTTGCCGGTGTCTGATCTTGAACACACCGCCGAGGTCTACGTCATCGACAAAGCCAGCCTGACCGTTAACGATGGCTACTACCCGACCTACTACCTAATCGACGAAGGCGAGAAGGATTATGGCAGCAAAGGCCTGCAGTTCTACCAAAGCGGGTCCGCCCAATACGCCTGGCTGCAAAGCTACCTCGGGCAGACGTTCAAGGCCGAGATCGCGCTTTGCAACTGGAACTCCAAATCGGCTTTCAAGGTCTGCGTCCTCTCCATCACCCTGGAAGACGGGACCCAGATCTACAACCAGCTCAACTTCGGCTCGGCCGAGTGAGGGGCTTGCGTTGATCTTCGGGGCGGGGCGACCCGCCCCTTTTTTGGCGCCCGCCCCGGTTGAAACCGCTTTCAGCAAGTAGTAGCATATCCAAGGAAACCGATTTCTTTAATTTATGGAACGCAAGAGGAAAACTTTATTTGCATTAGGCTGTGCCTTGCTTTTGGGGCTGACTTCCTGCGGCGAGGAGGAGATATCGAAAACCCATTCCAGCAGCGAGGATACATCGACCTCGATAAGCAGCAGTGGGTCGACCCAAACCTCTCCTACCGACGTCCCAGAAGAGGGTGAGCATGTCATAGAGGTCAAAGGATCCGAAGGCGTTACGATAACCGCCAGCGAGGACTTCGCCGCCCCCGGCAAAGCCATAAGCCTCTCGGTGGAGCTGGCCGTCGGGTATGAGCTGGAGAGCCTTACCATAAACGGCGAGCCCCTTACGCTGGCAAACCGCCACGCCGGTTTTGAGATGCCAGACGAGGACGTTTTGATAGAGGCGGCGGCCAGGAAGGCCTCCTACCTTATATCCGTTCTTTCCCCGGTTGGGATTGCCATCTCTTACGAAAAAGATTCTGCCTTCTATGGCGAGGAAATCACCCTGATTTATGAAGATGGCGCCTATTACCGACTATCCAAACTGACCGTTAACGGCGTCGAGATCGAGTTCGCCAATGGACAGGCCAGTTTCCCCATGCCCGATGACAACGTCCTCATCGAAGGCGAGAGCGAGCTTACGAAAGGAATCTTGGATACCCCGTCCAACTTAAAGCTCGAGGGGACCATGCTTAGCTTCGACCCGGTCGAGGGAGCCACCAACGGATATGCCATAAGGCTCAACGAGGACGACTCTAAGACCTATTTGACCAGTGAGACCACCATAGACCTAGCGAACACGCCGCTATACGCGCTGTTTGAAAACGGAGAGAACAAGCTCGAGGTCCGCGCCGAGGGGACCGAGATTGACCTCCTGTCCCGCTTCTCTTCCCCAATCAGCTACATCTTCGGCGTCGATGAGCCTTTGCTGCAGGACTTCCTAGCCAAGGTCAACGCCATCGGCGAAGTGACTGAGAGCAGCCTATCCGCCATCGAGGCGGCCAAGCAGGCTTACCTGGCCCTAGACGAGGTCACCAAGCTCGACTCCCGCGCCGAGCAAGGGAAGCAGACGCTAGACGAGAAAGACGGCGAGTACTTCATCGTCTTGATCAACAAGGCCAAGGAATCGCTTTCTGAGCAAGACAAGCAGGCCGCGGCGAGCTATTACGAGGATGAATTGCTCAACAAAAACTCGCAAAAGGCCAACGAAGCGCTGCAAATCGCCATCACCTCGACCTGCCAGACCAGGGTCATGTACTACGAATCCGGGCTCAGGCTTTACGTCTTCACCAACGGCATAAACATATTAGGCGATTCGCTGCTCGGCGGATTGCCGGAAGTGACGGGGCAAGACGGCAAGGAAGTCGCCCTCTCTGGCGTCGCCGGGGCCAAGTACGTAGATGGCGTATTGCCTGGCGAAGCCTATTCCGTGTCCTTCGGCGGGACCGATTATGGGACGATTGCCATACCCGATACCATGGAAGGGCGCTGCTATGGCATCACATTCGAGGGCAATGCCTTCGGGTCCAACGCCACCGATGACATGGGCTACGACCATTTCCGGGCCGACGTGTATCTGCATTCCGGCGTCTCCGACGACCTCACATTGACCTCCGCCCCGATCGCCACCTCGACCTGCGAGACCGGCAACATGGGGACGCTTGTCCAAGACATAAACGAGGAACTTTACAAAAACGGCTATGCCGGGGAATCCCTCGACCTTACCTTCGTCTTCTATCCCGAAAGCGAGGACGGCAGCAAGATCGGCAAGGTGACCATCGAATCGATTGGCGACCTCCACCTCGACGTCATGACCGAGCTCCGGCTTCCCAAGGACCGCGAGGACCAGTTCTACGTCTTCGATAGCGGCGACACCGCCGGGCGGCTCAACTGGATGTGGGAGACCTTCCAGGAAGGTGGCAACGCCTACGCCGAGCAGATCGAGTGCATGAGGGTCTACGTCATAGATATTAACGGCGATGAGGTTGGGACATTCGACCTCGATTTCCGCAAAGGCGACCTATACACCTACAAAGAGGACATCGAGGCCTGGCTGTTCGAGAACAACCTGCCCGAAGGCGACTACTGCTTCACGGCTAAGCTCATCGCCAAGGAAGGCAGCGAATACTCCGATTCCGAATACTACAAGCAAACCGCTTACTACCACTACGTCCCGAGGGAGGCCTCTAGATGAAGAAAACCGCATTGCTATTGCTTAGCTCGGCCTGCCTATTGCTTTCCGCCTGCAACAAGGAAACCAGCAGCTCGAGCCCATCCTCTTCCGACTCTTCATCCTCAGAACAGTCCTCAAGCAGCTCCACCTCGTCCAACAGCGAGCAGCCGACATATCCTGGCGAGGTCACCTATTCGCTGACCGGCGTGGAGGACGGCTCCTATCCCCAAGGACGGTTCTTCGATCCCTACTTCGGCGTCAAAGCCACCTCCAGCGATGGCGAGGACGTGACTTCGGAATTAACCGTCTACGGCAACGTCGATTACGGCACGCCGGGCGAGTACACATTGACCTACGACCTATTCGGTGAGCTTGCCGAAAGGCGTATCACCATCGTCGAGGACCCCGACTTCGGCAAGGAGGATGAGCCCTATATCTACAGCTCCTCCACCCCCTATGTCATATCCACCGGCCGTCCCGTCAGCGGCGAATACAAGGACTCTAGCTACGCCTCCTACATCACCGACGGCGACATGTCGACGCGCTACGAGTCGCCTTGGGAGGAAGGCCCGTTCGACCTAATCATCGACCTCGGCGCCGAGCTCCCCTTCACCAACATCAAGCTCTACTTCGAGAACGCCTCGGCGAAGGCATATGACATCTCGGTCTCAGAGGATGGAAAGTCATACACCACCTTGCTAAGCGAGGATGGCCTCGCCTATGGGGCCAGGACCGACTCCTGGGACGTCGATGGCTATGGCCGCTACGTCAAGATCACCCTTAGGTCACGCAACATGGAGGCCTATGGGTATAGCCTCTACGAAGTCGAGGTCTATGGCACCAGGGGTCTGGCCATACCGACCCAGGACTACCCCGACCTCTTCTTCGGCTCTGCAATAAACGATGAGCAGTGGGTCAAGGCCGAGTTCGGGACCTACGTCGACGTGGACAAGGTCGACATCTCCTATTCGGACTGGGTAAGCGCGCAAAAGGCCGATATCTATGGCGAAACCGCGTCGGGCGAGGTGCTTCTTGCCTCCACCGAATCCTCGCAAACCTCGTTCAGTTTCGGCAAGACCGCGGTCAGCTCGATCACCATCAAGCTTCATTCCCGCCCGCTCAACTCCAAGAACTACCGCATCAACCTTTTGACCATCAGCTGCGAAGGAACCAACCTCAACCTCAACGACGCCACTCTTTCCTGCTCCGACAGCGAGGAAGGCCATGGGGTCGATAACGTCCTAAGCGACTACAACACCTTCTGGGGATCCCCGGTCGACCCGCTAAGCCAATACGGCCAGGTGTTCGACCTCGGCAAGGAAACCAAGATCGGCGACGTCGACCTGCTTTGGAACTCCAACTACGGCAAGGTATACGACGTCTACTTCGTCTCCACTCTAGATGAGCTAGAAGGCGCCGAGCCGGTCTACCGCGAGCTAAGCGGCTACTCCACCTTGAAGACGATATCGGTCTACCGCACCGGCCGCTACCTGGTCGTAAAGGACTACTCCAACCCCAATGAGAACATGTTCCAGCTGAGCGGCATCAGCATCCATTCCGCCTTGCCTAGTGGCGGCGTCGTTGATTATGCCATCGGCGAGCTGCCGGTGGGGCAGAAGGTCGAGGTCGGCGGGGGATCCTACTACACCGGCGACCCATCGGCCATGCAGACCGCCCGCGGCATCGGCTACGCCTCCGAATCGCTTTCTGGCAAGGCCATCGACTCCAACTCATGGTGGAATTCGCTGCTTATCAACAACTACGGCCACGCCAACTACATGAACCCATTGCGGGCCAAGTTCACCTCCGATGGGCTTAAGCTGTCCAACCCCGGGCCGGGCTACTTCGAATCGACCTGGAAGCGGAGCCAGCAGGTCTCCAGCGCCTACGACTTCACCATCTCGCCCTCTAACGTATCCAACCCGGTGACCACCGTCCTCGACTACGACGACTTCGGGGTCAAGGTATCCTATGGCGATGGCAAATACGACTCGATGGTCGCCTCCCTCTACCAAGGCGCGACCGCCGTCTACGCCTACTTCGCCTCAAAGGCCGTCGAGATATCCTCCTCCTATGAGCTGAACGCCTACTCGCTAGATGGCAAGATGCTGTCCGCCGGCGAGCTTACCTCCGACTCGATCGTCATCTCGATGGAAGCCGACGTCGGCTACGAGAACGACCTCCAGGACGGGGTCAACCCGATCAAGTACGAGACCCATTATTGGCTGCTCTCGCTGCCTGAGGGCTCATCGATCGGCTATTCCGCCGAAGGGGCTTCCATCACCCTTGGCAATGGTAACTACCTAAGCGCCTCCGCCCTCCCCGAGCTTTCCGCCGCATCAACCTACCAGCAGCACGCCTATGCCTTCCTAGGGCAGGGACACACCTATTACCAGGTCGAAGGGCAGGACGTGAACGCCCAATACGTCTACGCCGCCAACGCGGTCAGGGACGGCTATTCGGCCTATCCCATCCTCACGATGCTGCCGCACCAGTACAAGCGCTCCTCCACCCCGACGACCGATTATTCCTACCAAACCATCCGCGGAACCATGAAGGCCTATATCGGCGACCGCTTCGCCACCCACGACGTCTTTCCCGGCATCGTGCCGACCTACGATGAGCCGACCGACCCGACCTATTCCCACGACGAGATGGTGGGGCTATTGCAGCAATACGACGAGCGGACCGAGGGCAACCTGCTCTCCGCCGACGCCTACTGGCAGGGGAAGTCGCTCCACCCGCTCGCCCAGGCGGTCTATCAGGCCGATAACCTTGGGGAATCGGCGCTTCGCGACTCCTTCCTATCCAAGATCAGGGCGATCTTCGAGGATTGGCTTAGCTACGACGGGGAAGGGGATAGCGAATACCTCTACTACGATTCCACCTGGGGGACGATGTACTACGCCACTAGCGAGTTCGGGGCCAACTACAACCTGGCCGACCATCATTTCACCTACGGCTACTTCGCCATGGCCTTGACTCCGCTATTCGAGTTCGATGAGGAGGCGAGGTCCCTATATGAGGACATGGCCCGGCTCATCGTCCTCGACTACATGAACTACACCTCCGACGAGAGCATGTTCTGCCGCTTCCGCAACTTCGACTTCTTCCCCGGCCACTCCTGGGCTGGCGGATATGCCGATTCCGACTCCGGCAACAACCAGGAGAGCGCCTCGGAGTCGCTTTCAAGCTACGCCTCGGCCTATGAGCTATCCATGGTGCTGGGGGACGAGCAGATGCGCGACGCCGCCATCTACTGCTACACCACCGAGCTATCGGCCATCAAGCAGTACTGGTTCAACTACGACGGCGATTCCTTCGGCGACACCTATCCCTACCACGTCGCCGGGCAGATCTACGGCGGGACCAACTTCTACGGCACCTTCTTCAACGGCGACCCGACCTACATCTACGGCATCCAGTGGCTGCCTAGCGCCGAGTACCTCTCCGGCTACGCCTATGGGCAGGAGGAGGCCAAGAAGCTAGAGGAGCTTTACGACCACTACGTCGAGGAAGAGGAGGAGTGGACCGGCCACGCGGCCGAGGATGGGTATCAGCACATCCTCTTCGCATTGATCGCCTTCTTCGACCCCGACAGGGCCTTGCAGAAGTACAACGAGCGGTTCGACGAGATAAGCGGCAACTCCGAGGTCTTCAACGTCTATTACATGATCCACGCCCTCAAGAGCAAAGGCGTCAAAGACCCCTCGATCACCGCCAAAGGCGACGCCGCCTGCAGCATCTACACCAAGTCGGGACAATCCTCCGCCGTGGTGTGGAACCCATCCTCCGAGGATAAGACCGTCGTCTTCTACCAAGGCGGGGAAGCGATAGGGGAGGTCACCATCGCGGCGCATACCTTAACCAGCGTCTCGCCCTTCGGCGAATCGGTGGCCGCGGATAGGATCGAGACCTCCTCGCCCTTCGCGCTTGAGGACGCCTATGCCAGTAAGGCCAACGAGGGGAGCGTCACCTACCGCTTCAAGCTCAACCTCCTCTCCCCTGGCTACATCCATCTATCGGTCATCAACGCCACCGACGCCGAAATGGAGGTGACGGCCGCGATCGGCGAGCTGAACTACTCCGGATCGTTGAACGTCCCGGCAAGCACCAACGCCGATCTGCTCATCCGCCCGCGCGTAGTCGGCGGCGGGTTCGTCGAGCTCTCGCTCACGGTGCCCGATGGGCTATTGGTGCTAAGCATCTACTTCGCCTGATCCAAACCCGGGGAGGACCTAATAGGGGTAGGCCCTTGCCCGGGTTTTCCTTTTGCCTTAAATTGTCAGCATGAAAGTATTTTTCCTGGGATCATCCATCACCTATGGCTACGCCGCGGGCGGGTATTCCTTCGTGGACTATGTGAATGAGCACTCCGACTATGAGGTAATAAAGGAGGCGGTCTCCGGGACGACGCTCTCTTGTTGCCTTCCCGATTCCTACTACGAAAGGCTATTGAAGAGGGGCACCGAGGGGGCTCTTGTCCTGCTGGTGCAGCTTTCGACCAACGACGCCTCCAAAGGCGTGGCGCTAGGCGGCGTGGATTCCCTTGACCCCAAAACCTCCTGCGGGGCGATTAACCGGATAATCGACTTCGGCATCGGCAATGGCTGCCGGGTCGGCTTCTATGCGACTCCGGTGCTCGGCGACGACTCGTTCTTCGCGTCAATCGAGGGGGCGATGGAGAGGATTTCCGCGCAAAGGGGCGTCCCTTTCCTGGATTTGAATAAGGACGAGCAGCTTAAAAACCTCTGCAGCAAGCCCGGATATTACGCGGATAACATCCATCCGAGCGCAAAAGGACATGCTGAGCTATTGGGCCCTGGATTCCTTTCGTTTATAAAGGATCTGCAATGAAAAACCGCCCGGCTGGGCGGCTATCTACTTTATCGCGGCAATCGAATCGGAGATCCTAAGCTTCCCCGGCAAGGTTACGACGTGGCCATGCTTCTCCGAGGATGACATCTCCTCGATGAGGGCTTTGGAGAGCTCCTCGCCGAGCGCCTTGGTGTCCTGGACCACGGTGGAGAGCATCGGGGTGACGTAGTTGGCCATCTCGAGCCCGTCGAAGCCGAAGACAGAGATGTCTCTGGGGATGCTTAGCCCCTTGCTCCTTATGAACCCCATGGCCGCGATGGCGGTGTAGTCGTCGGGGTAGATGATGGCGGTAGGGCGGTTCTTCCTTTCCAGCAAACAGGCGGTGATCTCGATGGCCTTGTCCTGGTTGAAGTACTCGCCTTCGAGCAGGTTGGAGCGGTCGAAGGGAACCTTGTATTCGAATAAGGCGTCCTGGAACCCCTTGATGCGCTGATCGGTGATCTTGTTGGCCTTGCCGGTTATGAAGGCGATGTTGCGGTGCCCACGCTTGAGCAACTCCTCGGTCACCTGCTTAAGGGCGGCGTAGCCGTCGGTGCAGATGCCAGGCATCTTCGTTCCGTAGTAGTCGAAGCCGACGCATTTGATCGGGGAGTTGATGATCTCGAGGACGTTCTCGTTGTCCATCTCGCCGAGGATGACGACCCCCTCGACGTTGCGCGACATGATGCACTTCAATAGGCCCGGCTCGCGCTTGCCCTCGACGTAGTGGGTGACGAACAGGAGGTTATAGCCTTGCTGCGAGACCTTCTTGGAGAAGGCATCGAGTATCTGGCCGAACAGGGGATGGGTGAACGGGGAGACTTCGTGCTCGAGGTAGACCAAGATCCCGATGTTCTTGCTCTTGCCGCGGGAAAGCGACTTGGCCTGCAGGTTCGGGACGTACTTCATCTCGGCCATGGCCTTCTTGATGCGAGCCTTGGTCTCCTCGGGGATGGCGGGGTAGTCGTTTATCGCCTTGGAAACGGTTGAGGCGCTGACCCCGCAGCGCTTGGCGACGTCGTAGATCGTGACCATCTTTTACCTCCTAATGACTATCGTCTCCATCTCGTCCTTGCCGAGGTGGATGTTGGCTTTCTGCTGCCTGAAGGACAGGCTGATGGTCCTCTCCTGCCCTTCGTTGAGGCAGATTAGGACCAGGCTGCCGTCGGGGTTTATGGCCGCGGCGGCGGAGAGGGTGCTATCGGCGAGGTCGGCGTGGAGTATTTCGGAGCCTTTCTCCAGGTAGTGGCTGAGGTGCTTTATCGCATAATAGGAAGGGTTTATGCGGATGGTTTTGCCATCGCTCATGATCGGGGCCTCGCAGAGGTTGCCGACGTGGTTAAAGCCGCCCGTTAGGTCGAGCAGCAGGTTCCAGTCGATGAAGGCGGTGGAGCCGTTGTTTAGGTCGCGCAGGTAGTTGCGGCCATACCGGGTGAAGGAGGAGTAGTCGCCCATCCCGCCGAAATCGGGGGCGTGGACGGTCTCGACGCAGCCCTCGGTGAAGATAAGCGGCTTCTCCGGGTAGAGCTCATAGCATTTCCTGACCTCGTCGAACTTGTCGCGGTCGTACCAATGGAAGGCGATGCCATAGGCGGCCTCGTAGGCCTGCTTGTCTTCAAGCACCCCTTTGGCGCGGCGGATCAAAGCATCGCGGTTGTGGTCCCAGATGTAGATATGGGTCTCAGGCAGCAGGGAATGGAGCTCTTTCAGCAGCCTCGCCTCCTGCTTGACGTCATAGATGCAAGACTCCCAGGTCTGGACCGCCTCGGGCTCGTTCTGGACGGTGATGGCGGCGATGGGGCAGCCTTCCTCGTCCATATGCTTAACGTATTCGGCGACGTAGGCGGCGAACTTATCGTAGCAATCGTCCTTGAGGCTCCCGCCATGGCATTTCTCGCCATTGGTTTTATAGCGGGCTGGGGCCGACCAGGTCGAGGCCAGCAGGGTTATCTCGTTCTTCGACTTTGCCGCTTTGATGAAGGGGATGATCTCCTGCTCGTCGTGGGAGAGCGAGAAATCCGAGAAGTCATCGGATTTGGCGTAATCGTAGTCGGTCAACGAGAAATCGCAGCTGCCGATCGTGACGCGGCCGAGATTATACCGTAAACCGGTTTCCCCAAAATACAGTTCCAAGACCTTTTCCTTTAACTTTTCGTCCATGGTCGCATAGACGTGGCTCGCCGAGTCGGTGAAAGCCCCGCCGAAGCCTTTTAAAACGCGCTTGACCGGTTCTTTCTTGAATTCGATGCTGACGTCGGGCGCGTCAAAGGACTCGACATCATCGACGAAAAATCCTGTACGCGCGGACTTTACTAATTCTTTCTTCATGTTTCCCGCCTTTCCTTACGATATAAAAAACGTAAGTGGTCTTGTATAGTAAATCGATTTCTAAACGTCGTGTAAAGACCCAGATGTAAGCGCTTTAACGAAAATGAAGCGAAATTTCCTAGCCGGCATCGGCTTTTATCGATGGATTGGGCGGTCAAAGACATTTTTCGCTTGCTTTGTAAGCCCTTCCAAACTAAAATTTGCTACGGTAGGAAATCGATTTCCTAAAAAGGAGTAAAACATGAAAGCGAACAAGCTTGTATTCGCCTTAAGCGCGATTATGTGCGCCGGCGTGCTTACCGGTTGCGGTGAGGAGCAGCGCGAACCGGGCGTCCTCTCGATCATGGCCTATAACGGCGGCTATGGCGATGAGTGGCTCGAAGAAATCTGCAACAAGTACATGGAGGCGACTGGCAACATCGTCACCTACGATACCGACTCGACCATTCTTTCGAAGATCGAGAACCAGCTCACCCAGACCAGCGACTACGACATCTTCATGTCCCACGGACTTTCCTGGCAGAGCTATGCCGAGCGCGGCTTGCTCGCCGACCTCGACGACCTCTACGATTCCAATAACCAGGATGGGGACAAGTTCTCCGACCGCGTCATCGACGAGGCCCTCGACCTCTGCAAGTACGAGAACCGGAAGACCGGCGAGACCCATTACTACAAGGTCCCGTTCACCCAGGGCGCCGGCGGACTCGTCTACAACATGGACATGTTCGAGCAGTACGGCTGGGAGGTCCCGGAGACCTACGACGACCTCGTTGCCCTATGCGCGCAGATAAAGGCCGATACCAAAGGCGCCGTGACCCCGTTTGCCTGGAGCAAGGACCGCGACTACTACTGGGATTACCCGATCTACGCCTGGTGGTATGAGCTCGCCGGCGAGGACACCTACAATCAGTGGCTCTCCCTCAAGGGCGACGATGGCACCTACACCACCGGATACGAGAACTTCAACCCCGATGGCGACTACGCCGCCTTCAAGCAGGCCTTCACCATGTGGTATGACCTGGTCGCCGAGAACCCCGATTATTCTAATGATCGCGCGTATGGCGCCTCGCTCATCACCTCGCAGAACCTCTTCTACACCGGCAAGGCCGCGATGATCCCCTATGGGCAGTGGGCCAAGAAGGAGATCGAGCTCACCGAGAAGAAGGAATTCACCTTCGACATCGCCATGATGCCGACCCCGACCGTCAACGAGGGCGCGACCCACAACAACTTCATGGTCGGCTTCGGCGATTCCATGATCATCCCGGAGAACTCCCCGAACAAGGATCTCGCCAAGGACTTCCTCCGCTTCATGTCGACCGAATATGCCTGCAAGACCTTCGTTGAGCAGGCCCGCGGACCTTTCCTGGCCTTCGACTACTCCGACATCGACATGGGCGACATCACCGCTTCCGACACCTACATCGCCTCGATAAAGAACATCCTCGAGACCTGTAACAACTTCTCGACCGCCTCCAACAACCCGATCATCGTCACCATGGGCGACACCGTCGTTCAGCCTTGGGTCAACAACCAGCGCTACTACGTCACCTCGGCCTCCAATCCGACCGATTCGACCATCGACGACGCCTTCACGACCCTTTATAACTACGTTAAGAACAACTGGACCTCTTGGCTCCGCGGCTCGGGCATAGATTATTGACATGGGCTCCTTCTTTAAAAGGCGGGATGCCTCTTCCGGGGCCGCGGTGGCCTCGATAACCCCGCCAAAGAAAAGGAGGAGGCGCAAGCTCATCAAGGGCACGACGATCTTCATCTGCCTGATGCTCCTTTACCCGATCGCCCAGTTCGCGATCATGTGGTTCGGCGTGAACATCAACTCGATATTGCTCACCTTCAAGGAGGGCATCACCAACGAGTTCCGCCCGGCCGATGAGCTGTTCTACAACTACGAGACCGTCTTCATGGAGATCGCCTCCAACTCGACTTGGCAGTCGATCTACATCGCCTCGGCTGCCTACATCGTGCTCAACTGCTTCGTGACCCTCCCGGTCTCGATGTTCTTCTCCTATTTCGTCTTCAAAAAGGTCTACGCCGCCGGCGTGTTCAAAGCCATCTTCTACCTGCCATCGGTCCTGCCGATCGTAGCGCTCACGACCGTATACACGCTCTCCTTCCAACAATCCAGCGACGCCACCGGCTTCATGGGCTCGTTCTTCGCCCTGTTCGGGGTCGACACCTCGACCTGGTTCATCGGCGATGGGGCGAAGTGGATGGTCTGGGTGTTCTGCTTCTGGACCGGCATCGGATACGACGTCATGCTCATGTCCGCCGCCATGGCCAGGATCCCCAGAGAGCTGCTTGAGTCCGCGAAGATGGACGGCATCTCCCCGTTAAAGGAATTCTTCTACATCGTCATCCCGCTGTCCTGGCCGACCGTCACCACGCTGTTCATATTCGCCATGCTCGGCTTCTTCGGCACCTATCTGCAGCCGATGTTGCTCACGCTTGGCCAATACGACACCATGACCCTTGGACTTCAGATCTTCTATGAGGCCGATGTGCCGAACAAGGTCCACGCCGCCACCGTCGGCTTGGTCTGGACCCTCATCGGCGCCCCGATCATCCTCGGGGTCCGCACCCTCCTCAACCACTTCTTCAAGGAGGTCAACTTCTGATGGAAACCGTAAGGCACAAGATCCACAAGTACTTCCGCAAGAAGTCCGACGCGCGCCGTCAGGAAGCCTATTCCCGCCGCAACGACATCCTCTTCAAGCGGCACGGCGGGGAGAAGGTTCTCTTCGCGGTGATGTTCGTCGTATTCCTCATCTTCGCGATATCCTACATCTTCCCGTTCATCTGGCTGCTCCTCAACGCGTTCAAGACGCAGTCGGAGTTCATGGAGAACTTCTCTGGGTTCCCCCGCATCTGGACTTGGGAGAACTTCGCCGAGGCGCTCACCTATAGCTCCTCCGAGACCAACGACAAGACCATCCTCTATATGCTTGGGATGTCGATATTGATCTCGCTGCTTGGCACCGCGGCCACCGTCTTCTTCTCCTCCTGCGCCGCCTACGTCGTCGCCAAATACGACTTCCCGGGCCGCAAGATCGTCTTCGGGGTCGTCATCTTCACCCTCATCATCCCGATCGTTGGCTCATTGCCATCGCAGATCCAGTTGATGAAGATGCTTCAGCTCAACAACACCGTCATCGGCTTGGTGTTCCTCTACTCCGGCGCCTTCGGGACCAACTTCATGCTCTTATACGCCTTCTTCAAGAACCTGAGCTGGACCTACGTCGAGGCGGCGAAGATCGATGGGGCGAGCGACTTCCGCATCTTCTTCACCATCATCGTCCCGATGGCCAAAGGGCCTATAACCGCCATCTTCATCATCGTCTTCATCGGTCTATGGTCGGACTACATGACCCCGATGATCTATCTGCCCAGCCAGCCCACCCTCGCGGTCGGACTCAAGCTGCTTAGCGACGCCATGATCCAGCGCGGCACGTATACGTTGCTATTCGCCTCGATCATCATCGCCATCATCCCGGTCATCATCGGCTTCTGCGCCTTCAACAAGACCATCATGGAAAACACCGCCATCGGCGGTTTAAAGGGCTAGTCCCCATAAAAGAAAGGAGAATTTCCATCATGAAATTCAGCAAAGCGATCCTCACCCTCTCGTGCGCGCTGCTGCTTGCCAGCTGCGGCGGAAGCGAATCCAAGACCGGCGTCGGCCTAACCATCGCGGGCGACACCACGGTTGAGGTCGGCGCGAAGATCAAGCTCAACGTCACCATCACCAACGACGGCGAGCGCAAGGGCTACACCCTCACCTCGTCCAACGATGCGCTGGCCACGGTCGACGAGGAAGGATACGTCACCGGCGTCGCCGAGGGCGAGGTCACCATCACCGCCGCCTCCTTGGCCGATCCCGACGTCACCGCCACCTGGGACGTCGACATCATCGCCTCGACCATCCCCTCCGCCAGCATCTCCGCCTTCTCCGAGACCCTAGTCGTCGGCGGGAAGACCAGCCTTACCGCCGAGATCTACAACCCGACCTCCTACACCCCGATAATCCACTGGACCACCGAGCGCGGCAAGGGATCGATCCTCGGCGGCAGGACCGAGAACGCCACCTTCTCCTCGAACTCCGTCGGCAACGAGATCATCGGGCTCGAGGTCAACATCGGCCCATACTGCATCAAGGATGAGCTGCAGATCTTCGTCTCCGACAACTACACCGACCCGGCCAAGGCCTGGAAAGAGGTCGGCGACGCCGAGACCTTCACCGAATACTTCCTCAACGGCTCGACCGGCGTGACCGGCAACTACTACCTGACCGCCGACATCGACCTCAACGGGATCGAGGTAACCGCCAAAATGCATTCGAAGATCCTCGGCACCCTTGATGGCCGCGGCCACAAGATATTCAATTTCACTCTTGCCGGTGAGGCCCCCGATAAGAACGGGGCGAGCGCCAACGCCGGCTTGTTCAACGGCGTCGGTGCCCAAGGCGCGATCCGCAACCTCCAGATCGACGTCAACATGGGCGAGTCCGCCTCGGGCTGGGGCTCGAGCGCTTTGACCAACGGGGCCGACGGCACCGTCGAAAACGTCCTGGTCAACGTCGAGCACAGCTTCGACTCCGGCGAGTTCGCCACTGAGGCCAATAATTACTACGTGCCCTTCAACGCCGGCTTGGTCGGCGTCCCCGGGGCCGGCTCGCATTACTTCGACTGCGTGGTCAACGTCACCGGCATCGGCGCCTCCACCGTCTACGCCGATTGCGCCTACCCCACCGGATACGGCACCGCCCAGACCTTCAAGTTCGACGGATTCTACACCAACTCGAGCAACGTCGGCGGGCAGCAGTGGGAATGGGGAGCGGCCGTCAATGACCTCTCCGGCCACACCATCGGCATCGATTGGAACTCCGCCTCCGCCTCTACCTACCGCACCCTATCCTCGTCCGTCTGGAACCTAACCGACGGCGCCATGCCGACCCTTAAGGTCATCTGATGAATATGAAGAAACAATTGCTTTGCCTATTGGCCATGGGGGCCATCATCCCCCTGGCCAGCAGCTGCGGCAACCCCGCGACCAAGCTTGAAAGCGGCGACCCCGTCTTCACCCGCCAGGCCTACATCGACCTCTCCGACGTCCCGGCCAAGGTGTCGGTCAACGCGACCGTCGAGGGGGAGATCACCCGGGCGATGCTCGGGTCCCGCATCGTCGTATCGACCGATAAGCTCGGCTACCGCGACGGCGTATTGACCCTAGATACCTCCGTCCTGTACAACGAGGACGGCGAGCTCGCCATCAGCTCTGGTGAGCAGACGCTGCGCCTATACACCAGCTCCGGCACCGTCGACATCGATATCCTATTGGTCAACAAGGTCCTCCGCACCGCGGAGGACATCCTCGACCTCAACGACTACATCGAGAACCCCGACGCGATGGCCGGTTCCTACATCCTAGGCAACGACATCGACCTGTCCGGCGTCGCCAACTTCGAGCCGCTTGGCTATAGCGACTCGGTCGATGGCACCCATTACCAGGACACCTTCAACGGCGTCTTCGACGGCAACGGGTACACCATCTCCGGCATCACCAGCCGGTGGAACGGCGATCTCTCCAGCAACCAGAACGTCTACCAGGGCAACCCGCTTTGGACCGACGTCAGCCACTCCAGCGGCGACAACTGGGGCTTCTTCCAGGAGATCGGCGAGGCGGGCATCGTCCGCAACGTCAAGTTCTCCGACTGCTCCTTCGCGGGCCGGACCATCGTCGGCACCGTCGCGGGGCTCGTCAGCGGGAAGATCGAGAACGTCCTGATCGACGAGAGCTGCGACGTCACCGCCTCCACCCATTTCTACGATGAGTCGTGCAACGCCGCCGGCATCGCCGGGATAGTGGGGGCGAGCGGCTCGGTCTCCAACTGCGTCAACCTCTCCACCTCCGTCTCGGTGCTCGACATGTACACCGACTACGGCGACGCCTACCTCGACAGCGACGGCGTCAACTACCACGTCTTCTATTCCGGGGACAAGGGCATGACCGATTCCAACGGCTCGGTCTCGACCGGCGTCTACGGCGGGGTCGGATTGGTCTATGGCTCGGCCACCGATTCCTATTGCGCCCTCGGCAACGGGGTCAGCAACTTCGGCCAGACCCACCTCGAGGCCAATAAGGAGGGCGACGGCCCGGATTCCGGAACCATGGTCGGCTGCGGGGCCTACTCGCTATCCTCGACCAATGGGTCGCTGAGCCTCCGGTCGGCCTCGCTATACGCGAACTTCGACCAGAGCGTCTGGAACATATCCGACGGGAGCCTGCCGACTTTGGCGGCCAGCTTCCCCTACATCAACTATTAAGGAGATAAAACCATGAGGAAAAGCTTCCTAGCCTTCTTGCCGGCCTTGCTCCTTGCCTCCTGCGGGGGCGAGGAAACCAAGCCGGTCACCGAGATATCCCTCGACGAACTGCCCAATGGGCTCGACGTGGGGGAGCAGATCGACCTGGACGAGGAGTCGGGGCTAACCGGGGTCAGCTGGAAGATCGACGACGACCTCGTCGCCAAGCTCGAAGACGGGAAGCTTACCGCCCTCCGCTCGGGCGTCATCTCGGTAACCGCCACTTCCACTTCCGACCCGACCGTCGAGGAGCAGAAGTACATCACCGTGTCCGCTTTGTCTGGGGTCGCGGTGAGCTTCGGCGCCAAGACATCCACCGTCAGGGTCGGCGAGACCTATAAGTTCACGGCCACCGTGAACGGCAACCTGCCCGACAAGTCGGTCGGGTTCCTGGTGAGCAACGACGCCATCGCCTCCATCGACGAGGACGGCACCTTGCACGCCTATGCGGTCGGCAAGATCACCGTCACCGCCTATTCCCTCTACAACCCCGATTCCTTCACCACGACCGAAGTCGAGATCGTCGCCAACGGCACCCTGACCGAGGTCGAGGGGGAGATCGAGACCAAGGAAGTCGCCACCGATTCCGGCACCGAGACCTACAAGCTCGTCTGGGAAGACGACTTCAACGGGTCGCGGCTGAATAAGGCGAGCTGGGAGCCGATGGTCGGCAACGGCTCGGCCTACAACAACCCGGGCTGGGGCAACGAGGAGCAGGAGTTCTACAAAGAGGACAATGCCAAGGTCGTCGACGGCGAGCTCGTCATAACCGCCAAATACGGCGATCCCGACAAGGGGCTGGGATTGCCCACCACCTCGGCGAGGCTTCGCACCGCAAGGAAGGTGGCCTATACCTACGGCTACATCGAGGCGAAGATCAGCTGCCCCGAGGGCTATGGCCTCTGGCCGGCGTTCTGGATGCTTCCGGAAGCCGAGGGCACCAACGCCTATGGCGGCTGGCCGAACTCCGGGGAGATCGACATCCTCGAGGCCAAGGGCCGCATCCCCAGCGGCATGGATGGGACCATCCACTTCGCCACTGAGCTAGGCGACCACACCTACAACAACGGCCACTACGATTTCCCCGACCGCGACGACACCATCATGAACTACCACACCTACGCGGTGAGGTGGGAGGAAGGCTACATCGGCTGGTACTGCGACGGAAACCTCTACTTCGAGCAGACCGCTGAGGACTGGACGATGAAGACCGGCACCGGCGAGGGCGCCGCGCCCTTCGACAAGAGCTTCCACATCCTGCTCAACCTCGCCGTCGGAGGCAATTACGACGGCGGCAGGATGCCATCCGCCGACGAACTGCCGGCCCGGATGAAGGTCGACTACGTCAAGTGGTATCAGAAGTGAGGAAGTAGCAACATGTGGAATCCATTTTCCAAGGTCAAGCTGACCGCTGAGGAGAAAGCGCTCCCCGAAGAGGAACGCAAGGCCCTCATAAAGAGCAAGAAGCTCCAATCCCATTACGACAAAGAGCTTGAACGCGCCCAGGAGCGCGAGCAGGAACGCGTCGAGAAGATCGAGGAGAAGAAGCGCGACATGGTGTATCGCGACACCGTCGCCTACGCCAAGGAGCAGTCGCAGCAGGAGAAGGTCGCCCCCGAGGGTGCCTTCCTCTCGCTGCAGCACATCAACAAGATATACGGCAACCACGTCCAGGCGGTCTATGACTTCAACCTCGACGTCAAGCAGCATGAGTTCATCGTCTTGGTCGGCCCCTCCGGGTGCGGCAAGTCGACGACCCTGCGCATGATCGCCGGCCTTGAGGCCATCACCTCCGGCGACCTATACATCGACGGCGTCTACTCCAACGACCTCGAACCCAAGGACCGCAACCTGGCCATGGTCTTCCAGAACTACGCCCTCTACCCGCATATGAGCGTCTACTCCAACATGGCGTTCGGCCTCAAGATGCGGAAGGTCCCGAAGGACGAGATCGACCGCCGCGTCCACGCCGCGGCCAAGATACTCCAGCTTGAGGAATACCTAGACCGCAAGCCAGGCGAGCTCTCCGGCGGCCAGTGCCAGCGCGTCGCGCTAGGCCGCGCCATCGTCCGCGACACCCGCTTGTTCTTAATGGACGAGCCGCTTTCCAACCTCGACGCCAAGCTCCGCGTGCAGATGCGCTCGGAGATAGTCAACCTGCACAACACCATCGGGGCGACCACCATCTACGTCACCCACGACCAGACCGAGGCCATGACCATGGCGAGCCGCATCGTCGTCATGAAGAAGGGCTACGTCCAGCAGATCGGCACCCCGAAGGAAGTCTATGCCAACCCGGCCAACGTCTTCGTCGCCACCTTCATCGGCTCCCCGGCCATGAATATCATCAAGGCGAGCTTCGAGAATGGGGTCGTGAGCTTCCACGATGGCTTCAAGATCGATCTCGGCAGCAAAGGCAAGAAGGCCATCAAGTCCTTCTATGAGCAGCAGTCGGATAAGCTGAAGGCGCGCACCGCCGAGCTCGACGAGCTATTGGCCAACGAGGACCTGGCGCCTTCCTTCCGCGAGATCTACGAAGAGGAGAAGAAGCAGATCGGGGAGAAGCTAGCGGTCTACGCCAACTACGACGGCGTGGCCGCGATGCCCATCTACTTCGGCATCCGCCCGGAGGACATCCACGCCCACGGCGTCAAGAGCGAGGCCACCAATCTCTCCGAGCCGCTCAAGGTCAAGGTCTTCTCCGCCGAGTACCTCGGCAAGGAATACTTCGTCCACGCCGACATCGGCTCCGACCGCATCATCGCCAAGATCGGCGCCGGCAAGGAACTGAAATCGGGCGAGGAGATCGAACTCGACATCGACCTCGACAAGATCACTTTGTTCGACAGCTTGTCCGAGCTTGCGATACCATTGAAGTGATGGTTATCCTGACTGACGAGGAACATATTGCAAAGCTAAGGAAGGGGAAGGCCATCGGCCTGACCCTTCTTTTGGTCTGTTTGGCCGCGATCTGCGCGGATTTCCTGCTCGTTTATCTATTGCAAAACCGGGAAACGGCGGTTTATTTCATCGCCATTGGGGCGATTGTCTGCTTTGCTTGCCTTTGGGTATTCGCCTATTCGCTCTTCTCGCTGTTTTTGCCTTATAAGCGCGTTATCGGCGATCTAGTTCGCTACCGCAAGGCGCATATGGAGGAGATAAGCGGGACCTGCAATGCCGATGGGCGGCTCACGACCCATTCCGGCTATCCCTGCCTGTACCTAAGCGTCCATACGGAGCAGGGCGACCGCGATGCCTACGTGCCGGCTTATTTCCTGGACAAGGCGAAGGCGGGGCAGAGGGTGAGGCTACTTACCCACAACGGATTGGTGTGCGGATATGGAGAGTAAAGAGCTTAGGAAATTCAGCCTCCGCCACTTCATGCAGTACCAGTGGCTGACGCTCATCATCATGGCCGTCGCCTCTTTTGCTGCATTTTATTACCCAATAAACGCCATCAACGCCTATTCCGGGGCCGAGCGGCTGGACTGCTTCTTCCTGGTAAGCGACGAGAAGGTCGATTACCTAAGCGGCCTCGCCGACGGCAAGGAAATTTATGAGGTCGACCGCTATTTCTATTCGCCCGACACCGCCCATATCGGCGACGTCTACACCGCCTATGGGGTGTTTGCCGATCTATTGTTGGTGCGCGATGTCGATTTAAACGATGCGAAGGAATACATCGGCGAGCTCGCGTTTGCCTTGCCCGAGGATGTCGCCTCCGCCATCGATTTGCCGCTATATACCCCAGAAGACGGGGATGGGAAGAGCTACGGGGCGAAGATATACGATGGGGCTGACGAGAGTTTCAACTCCGCCCACCATTTCACGGACTGGCTCGACTTCGGCTCCTATTCCGGGGCCTATTACCTGATATTAGGCCCCGAGGGCGAGAACCTAGGGGAATATAAGGAAGGGTCGGCCAACGACGCGGCCATAAGGGCCTATCTGCAGATCCTGGAGGACTGGGCATGAGGAAGAAAAAGAAGGAGATAAAGCTCACCCCCGATGAGCTGCCATACAACCGTTATCAGCAGCTCTTCTGGGTGTTCAGGAGGCATTTCTTCGAGCTTGCCGGCTGCTCGCTGTTGATGGGCCTATTCGCCTTGCCTGCCGCCGCTTGGGTGGTGCTATCCTCCTCCGGCGCCTTCTTCGACCAGAAGTATTTGGCCAACGTGCTGCTGGTGTATGGCATCCTTTCGGTGCTGCTTTCAATCTTTGGTTTAGGGGCTTCCGGGGGAACCTACTTCTTCCATCAGCTTTCCTGGAACAACGGGGCAAGCCTATTGGATGACTTCTTCTCTGGCATAAAGAAGAACGGGAAGCGGTTCGCGTTGATGGGTTTCTTCTTCGGGCTGGTATACCTATTGATCCATTTGCTCATCTACTTCTCTAACCTCGATGAGGCGATTAACGCCTACCTCAAGGCGGCCTCGATCGGGATAAGCTACGCGGTGCTGTTCCTGCTTTTCTGCGTGTTCGCCGTCCTTGGGCCTCTGGAGACGACTTATGAGGGAAATGCGCTGAAAAACTTCAACATTGCCCTAAGAATCAGCCTCGCCAACCTCTACAAAGGGGTGTGGATATTCCTGCTTTGCGCCTTGCCGTTTGCCTTGTTTGAGTTCATCGGCAACGTCTACCTAGCGTTTGGCGTCTTCATCGTCTGCGCCGCGTTCTACTTCGGGTTCGCCTGCTTGCTCTGCGTCCTTTACTCCAACCACCTATTCGACATCGCCTTCAATAGAAAGCAATATGGCTCGGCCTACCGAAAAGGATTGGTAGGGGAAGGGGACGTCAGTTTCCCGCCGAAGAAGAAATAAGGCGTATAATTCAAAGGCACGCGCCAATAGCTCAGCTGGATAGAGCATCAGACTTCGAATCTGAGGGCCGCGGGTTCGAATCCTGCTTGGCGCGCCAAAGAATGTAGGGTCGCAACGGCGGCCTTTTGATTATTTATCCGGCTTCGTCACCGCCAAGGATAGTTCAACTGCGAATGGTTCTACGCAGGACGAAAGCAGTCAAAATTACGTCAATTAAGGCGATTTGTTAGTGTTTTAGATTGACTTTCATTCCGAAAAGCGATTTTTGGTGGGCTTTCCGAGATCCTACTGAACAATTTTTGTGAAAAATGCAAAATTGTTCACTAGTACTGAACAGTTTTAATAAAAAGCGAAAAATTGTTCACTAGTACTGAACAATTATTTTGATTAATTGAAGCCTACATCGTCGATCAAGTTCCAAGATATTCCAATAAAGCCAAGAAGAGCCTGTCGTATTACTACAAGTTCTACGACGGCGATGTCTGCTTCAATTCCCTATTGGTCTACAACAACCGCTACGACCTAGACCATAACCTGGAAAACATCGTCTACAACGAGCTCCTTTTCCGGGGGTACGATTTGAAAGTATTCGACAATGGGGGAAAGGAAATCGACTTCTACGCCTGCAAGGACGGCAAGGAGTACTTCGTCCAAGTCGCCTACAGCGTGCTCGATGGTAAAGCATATGATAGGGAATTCGGCGCCTTCGTAGGCGTAAACCCCTTGGCTCAGAAGATACTGATAACCACCGACGATGTGGATTATTCAACCAGCCTTGTCCGCCATATAAAGTTCAAGGATTTCCTCCATATGGAAAGCCTATAGCCGTAACCAACTCTATTTAGATTTTCTGGATCAAAAAAACTATTGGCCAAAACATATATTGAAAGAAACCGGTTTCCCTTGACTTGAAAGCGCTACCACTTTACGATTTCGTTGGATAGAAGCGAAAGCTACAAGGAGAAATTGCAAAATCCATGTCAACCAAACATTTGATTCTTGGCCTTGCCGCTGCGGCGCTCGTCGGTAGCGCGATAGGGGCGGGGCACATCTTCGCGGGCGACGACGCTTTGCAGGTCAATGCCGCGGAAGCGGGGGACCCATTGCCGTCCCTATCGTATCAAACCGGCTTGCCTACAATCAGCCTTACTGATGGCACGCTTCAATTCTCGTATATTGCAGACCATGTTGCTAATTATGAAGAAGCCTTGGGAATTCACTTTTACATTTTTGAGGCAGGCAGCACTCAGATAACCGATGGCACTCAGCCGGAGTGGACCCAAGCCGACGTCGTTGCTGAATTCGATTTCACAAAGACCCATGGATTTGCTTCTCCCACAGAAGTAAAGGAAGCTCTAAACAAAGCGAGCTATGACCTTAACCCGTCTGTGTATCTTGGCGCCGCCGGATATTACTACTCCCAAAGCGAGGAAAGCATATATGGCGCCGGCGAGGTCGTGACTTTTGCAAATACCTTCAACTATGCAGTCACGCAGTTGCAGAATATCGACCTGAACGGAACCAGGCCATGCTCCATAGCCGAATCTGGTCAGCTCGATACCCCATGGCTCAATAATTTTGGCGATCCAGACTTGCTCCAATTTGATTTCGCCTTCTTCTCCGTCGGCGAGTCTTATGTCGAGACGCCCACTTTTGATATCAATACCACCGATATTGCCTTCATCTGGCACTGCGAAATCGATGACTTCATTACGATGGACGATGTTATGTCTGCTTTCAATAAGGCTGGAATTTCGTCCAGTGATTACTTTGGCGTGGCCGGTAGGGTCGCGCCGCGCGACGGCACGGAGAATAATCCGCATCTTGCTTCTAAGGATTGGGTCGTCTTCTCTGGGTCTCATCAGTATTATGTCCAACATATCGAGCTGGCGGCAGCTGGTCAGGCTTATTCCAACAGCGTTAATGGCACTTCTTCTCCTAACTTGACCCTTGACCTGAATACCAATGACGGAGCCAGCCGCTGGATAGCTGCCGATGACTACGCCGATCACAACGTCTATCTGCTTTTGGATCTAGAACGCGAAGTCGAAATTGACACCCTCTCCATTTTCTGGGAGAACGCCTACGCGCTGGATTACAACATCTATGCCGGCAATCCCTTCGTTGATGAGGAGAATATGTTTGGTGAGGACTTCCTCAATTATTGGTCCTACTCCAAAAAGCTCTCCTATACCGCTGAAAACAAAGTTGATCAGGGCATAAATATCGAGTCTGTCTACGACTTGGGCGGAACCGTTTCTAGATACGTTCTCATCGAGATGATCACCCCCGGCACTCCTTGGGCCTATTCCATTTACGAATTGAAAGTAGATGGGACTCCCGTTGAAACCGAGTCTTATGCCTACGCCGCTATCAAGGAAATGCTCAATAACATCGGCTGCGAATACTTCAAGACCGAAGACTCCGTTGATGTTAAGAAAGCCCAGCAGGTCAACAAGGCTCTGACCAGCCTTTACAACCAGCTGACTCCGGAAGAGCACGCTAAGCTCATGAGCGAGCCTTTCCAGGAATCGACCTACGAGGAAACTGCCATCTACTTGATCGAGAGGTCGGCCTACTACGGTTCGACCGCGTCCTCTGGCGTCAAGCTAATCGGCGGTGATCCCTCTTCCTTCGCCCCGATAATCGCCACCGTCGCGCTTCTTGGCGCCGCCGGTATGGCGACCTTGGTTCTAGCCAAGAGCAGGAAGCGCTCCAAGTAAGCGTCAATTAAAAATTAGGGCCTCCAAACAGGCCCTTTTCTATTATGTAATTTCCTTATAAAGGAAATCGGTTTCCTTTGACTTGTAAGGGCTTACGTAAGTATAGTAGTTGAGAAACCGATTGCCTAACAATCGATGAGGGACCTCCCCTCTAGAAAGAAAAAAGGAGTAACAATGAGAAGAACCAACTTGCTGCTGCTCACTGGCCTGACGCTCGGGCTTTGCTCTTGCGCCTTCGAGATAAAAGGCAGCGACTCGGATTCTGATTCGAATTCGGATGAGAGCTCATCCGTTTCGATTTCGGAATCAACCAATAGCTCTACCAACGACGTCGATGACACGTCTTCCTCTGGCGCGGGATCGCAGAGCAGTTCGAGCAATTCGGACGACATCCCAGAATACGATGGATACAACCTCATTTGGAGCGACGAGTTCGACGGCACCCAGCTCGACAGCTCGAAGTGGGGCTACCAGATTGGCAACGGAGATTGGGGCTGGGGGAATGGGGAGCTGCAGTATTACACCTCCAACTCCCGCAATTCCTCGGTGTCCGATGGCATGCTGACCATCACCGCCATGAAGGACCAGAGCATGGGCAACTTCAACTACACCAGCGCCAGGATCACCACCAGCGGCAAGTTCTCCTTCGCCTATGGCAAGATCGAGGCGAGGATGTCGCTTCCGGTTACCCAGGGCATGTGGCCGGCGTTCTGGCTGCTCCCCTCGGTGGAAGGCACCAACGACTATGGCGGCTGGCCCTCAAGCGGGGAGATCGACATCATGGAGCGCATCATGGACCAGTCGAAGGTCGATGCCGGCAACGACCCGACCATCACCTCCTCCGCCGTCCATTACTACAACAACTTCGGCGGCAACAACTACTCGATCTACCAAACCAGCGAGAACCATGCGCTAAGCTCGGTCAGGGATTGGCACGTATATGGCTGCGAATGGACCCCGGATTACATCAAGACCTACATCGACGACCAGACGATACTGATCGTCTCCCGGAGCACCTGGGCCCAGCTGCCGGGGCTGCAGAACACCTCGGCCCCCTTCGACAAGCCGTTCTACATCCTACTCAACCTCGCCGTCGGCGGAAGGGTCGCGACCCCCGCCTCCGACTTCGTCTCCGACTACATGCAGGTCGATTACGTCAGGGTTTACCAAGCTGAATGAAAGTGACAATAAAATGAGCAACTACGAATTCAAAGACGGAAAATTCATCATCCGCGATTTCCAGAGGGCGAAGACCTTCGCCTCCTTCCTTCCCGCGGTGGCCGGCGTCGACGGAAAGCCGATGTGGGCCTTCTACGCCAACGTCGGACAGGCCATGGGCGGCTTCGGGGTAAATGGCAAGAACGCCCCGATCGCCCCCTTCGATTCGGCCAACCACGCCTATTGCAATATCCCGGTGAAGGGATTCAGGACTTTCCTGCGCATCAACGGCAAGAAGATCACCGCGCCCTTCTTCCGTCCCGCCAAATCAGAGACCCTCGTCACCTCCAAGGCCGAATGCGAGATCTTTGAGGACGAGGATGGCGTCTACATGGACGCCGTCTACTTCACCATCCCGCACGAAAGCTACCCGGCCATGGTGAGGCTAGTCGAGATAAAGAACACCTCCGATAAGCCGATGGACCTCGAGGTCCTAGATGGCCTTCCGGTTTTCTTCCCGCACGGGCTAAGCAACGTCGACTACAAGGAGCTGGTCTCGCTCATGGCCGCCTACTGCGTGGTCGAGGGGCTCGATGATAGGACCCCGTTCGTCAAGTTCAAGACCTCGACCGGCGACAATTCAGTCGTCTCGCTCTCGCCAGAAGGCAATGGCTACTTCTCCATCGAGGAGAACGGCGAGAAGGACGTCTGCATCGTCGACCCGGCGCTGGTCTTCGGCGGCGATTTGACCACCCTCGAGCCGCTCCGCTTCAAGGAGCTTAACGGCAAGGAATTCGCCAGCCAGAAGGGACAGACCGAGAACAAGCTGCCCTGCGCGTTCACCTACCGCGAATACCATCTAGAGCCCGGACAGTCCCGCCGCTTCGCCACCGTCTACGGCTACTTCGAGGACATTAAGAAGTTCAAGCAGGCCGAGAAGCAGCTCACCTTCAAGGCGATCCTAGAGAAGAGGCGGGAGAACCTCGACCTAGTCGACTCTCTTGTCGAGCCGGCCAGCTGCCACACCGGATTGCCCCTATATGACGAAGCCATCAAGCAGAGCTACCTCGACAACTCGCTCCGCGGCGGGTTCCCGTATCTATTAGATGACGGAAAGGATGGGGCGACCTATTACGTCTATGGCCGCAAGCACGGCGACATGGAGCGCGACTACAACGCCTTCAACATCCCGGCCGAATACTATTCCAGCGGCCCGGGCAACTTCCGCGACGTCAACCAGAACCGCCGCAGCGACCTCTTCTTCGCCCCCTTCGTCGGCGATTACAACATCCGTCTGTTCTTCACCCTCATCCAGGCGGATGGCCAGAACCCGCTCAACGTCAAGCCGGAGAGCTTCAACTTCGATCCCAAGGAACTCTCCAAGGCCTTGTCCGACCTAAGCAAGGATGAGCTAGACGGCATCCTCAAGCGCAACCGCTATTTCCCCGGGGAGATGTATTCCTACCTCCGCGGGAAGTTCGATAAGGAGAAGGCCGACGCGCTGTTTAAGAAGATCCTCGGATTGTCCCATCAGGAGGTCGAGGCCAACTTCGCCGAGGGCTATTGGGTCGACCACTGGACCTACAACGTCGATTTGCTCGAGAACTACGCCTCCATATTCCCTGACAAGATGGAAGAGATGGTCTTCGCCGATGGCTACCGCTACTTCTACTCGCCGGTCTACGTCGAGCCGCGCAGCGAGAAATACGTCCTCCGCGGCGACGGGGAGGTCCGCCAATACGGCGCGATCGACCTCAAGAAACTTAAGGAAGTCTGCGAGAAGCGCCACTTCGACATCGGCAAGACCGCTTATCTAGAGGATAAGCACGGCCACCTAGTCACCACTAGCCTGGCTGGCAAGATGCTTAACCTCATCTTGGTCAAGTTCTCCACCCTCGACCCCGAGCAGATGGGAATCGAGATGGAGTGCGAGAAGCCGGGCTGGAACGACGCGATGAACGGCTTGCCCGGGCTATTCGCCTCCGGGCTCAGCGAGTCGGTGGAGCTGCTCCGCCTAACCCGCTTCGCCAGGGAATCCTTCGAGTCGCTGCCAAGCCATCCCATCGCCATGATGGAAGGGCAGATGGAGCTTTGCCACGGGCTGCAGAAGGCCATCGCCGGATTGCAGAATGGCAAGCTCAGCCGCTTCCAGTACTGGGATGAGGCCACGAGCCTCCGCGAGGCGCTCCGCCTGCGCTACAAAGAGCATGGCGAGCCCGCGAGCAAGGAAGTGCAGAGCAAGGACGTCGTCTTGCTGCTCAAAGACATGGAGGCCATCCTCGAGGATGGGCTAGTCCGCGCCAAGCAGCTCGGAAAGGGCATCCTCCCGAGCTACCTCATCCACCGCGCCGTCAGATACGACGTGACCGATAAGAAGAATCACCTTGGCTACCCAGTGGTCAAGATCCACGAATTCAAGACTGAGACCATCCCGCCGTTCCTCGAGGCCAGCGCCAGGGCGCTCAAGCTCGGCGACGGGCTGATCGATCATAAGTCCTACGAGGACATCAAGCACAGCGGCCTCCACGACGACAGGCTCGGCTTCTACAAGACCTGCGCCGACATCGACGATGCGCCGTTTGAGATCGGCCGCGTCCACGCCTTCACCAAGGGGTGGCTCGAGCGCGAGTGCAACTTCCTCCACATGGACTACAAGTACATGCTCGGGTTGCTGCGCGCCGGCTACTACGACCTCTTCTTTGAGGAGATGAAGACCAACTTCGTGCCGTTCATGGACCCCGAGGTCTACGGCCGCAACCCGGCCGAGGCCTCCTCCTTCATCGTCCCGACCTGCAACCCGGACGAGTCGAAGTGGGGCCAGGGCTTCTTCGCCCGCCTCACCGGGGCCAACGCCGAGATGCTCGATATGTACGTCAGGCTATTCGCCGGCGACCATATCTTCTCTCTCAAGGATGGCAAGCTGACGCTCACCCTCTCCCCGAAGCTCCCCGCGAGCTTCTTCGACGAGGATGGCAAGGCGAGCTTCCGCCTCTTCGACAAGGCGACCATCACCTACGTCAACCCCAAGAAGCTCAACCTATACAAGGGCGGCTACTCCATCTCCTACGTGGTCGATGGCAAGAAGGTCGACGAGGTCAGCGGCGAGCTGGCCATAACCCTGCGCCAGGGCAAGGTCAAGGAAATCGAGGCCTACATCGAATAAGCAAGTGCCCGGCTATGCCGGGTTTTGCTTTGTTTTGTCGTCATTAGATAGCATAATAAAGCCATGAAAAGATTGTTTTTGGCGTGCTTGGCCGCCTTGCCGCTTGCCTCCTGCGGGCCCGTTAACAGCTCCTCGAACGGATTGGCCGGCGACCCGGACGACTACTACGAGATAAAGTACTATTCCGACTACAACGGGATAGACTACAGCCATCCCGACCCGAGCTTAGCCACCTACATCGGCCACGCCTTCGTCAAGAAGGACGCCGAGAGCCGGGTCGCGGTGCTCTCGGAGGAGAACAAGGACTTCAACTACACCGTCTCGACCAGGACCGACGTGCCAGAGGGCAGGGAATTGATCTACGATGGGTTCCTCGGCTACTACGACGACGGCACCCAGATCGACCTAAGCAACGTAACCGGATCGGGGATGGTTTTCGCCTCCTTCCGCGAGGAGAAGATCAAATACGCGGTCAACTTCTATTCCGGCGCGAAGCTCATCTACCAGACCTCACTCCCATATGGCACGCTCATCGAGCGGAAGACGGTCGATGGCGTCAACGTATTGAGCTTCGATGACGCCGGCGAGGCGGTGGAGCTTTCCTTCCCCGCCGAATCCGACCATTACTACGAAGACGTCGAGTTCTCGCGCTTCTTCGGGTCCAACTCCACCCAAGACGAGTTCGCCATCAGCTTTCCCTACGCCATCAATAGGGCGACCGACATCAAGGCCGAATTCGTAACCGACCTCAAGGACTATGAGGTTTTGCTTGAGGTTAGCCCCGAGGCCCCGTTCGGCTCCGAGGCGGCCTTCAACGGCGCCGGCCGGCTCACACAATCCGTGACATACGACTCCCCGGTCGATTTGCAGGCCCTGATCGACCAAAAATACCTCAATGAGGAAGTCGTCTACGACGGCCGAACCTATTCCTTGGCCAGGGTGGAAGGCACATATGGGAAGGACGCCCCGGCGACTTTGGCCTCTAGGCCGGTCGATGCCAACCACATCCGCTACAGCTGCACCCTCTACCTCGTCTATGAGGTGGTGCCGTTCGAGGTCAGCTTCGCCGTCCCCTCATCTAGCGGCGAATCCTCGTCAATTGTGAGACGGTCCGTTTACTCGGGCGAGGCGACGACCTCGCCTTCGGTCCCCGACATCGGGCAACTGACCTTCTCAGGCTATTGGTTCGAGGCCCCCGAGGCCTTCGACGGCCATTACCTGACCGCCGATGCCATCGATGGCCTGGCCCCATTCGACATCGGCTCGGTGACCTCCTCGGCCACAATCTACCCCTATATGGTCGAGAAGGAGCTCATCAAGAGCGTGCCACAAGATGGCGAAACCCACGACATGGAGGTCCATTTCGCCTACGACCTGGCCGCCAGGGGATACGACGTCTCCTCCGTCGCCTACGTCCCGGAGGGCACCTCGTTATCGAAAGAGGAACTATCCGCCCCCGTCATTTACCCCGCGCTCACCCCGACTCGCGGCATACTGACCCTTTCGAGTCCCGCCGATTCGGGGCTTGACCGGAGCTACCGCAACATCGTCGGCATCGAGCTGCCCGACACCGTAGTCTCGCTAAAGGCCGAATCCTTCCGCGAGCTGACCGGCCTCACCTCGCTAGACATCTCCTCTAGCCACGTTGATAGCATCGACTTCAACTGCTTCAAGGATTGCCTCAACCTCGTTTCGGTCGAATTGCCGCTGCTCAGTTTCCTTGGCAATGGCGCGTTCTACGGATGCGAATCGCTGCAGACCGTGACCTTTGCTTTAGGGCAAGGCAAAGACGCCATCTCGGATGGCTTCGACCAAGGGGCGCCGGAAGGCGTTTCCTGGGTCAATCTGCCAGAATAAGCCCGCAGAAACCCTTTATTGCAAACAAAAAAAGAGCCGATCGGCTCTTTTTTCTTATCCTTGGATGCCCCTCGCTTTCCTTTTCTTATCGAGCAATAGCAAGGCCACCGCGGCAGCCAAGGCGATGGCGCAGGCCCCGATGGTCACCAAGAACATGTTCCTATCCGGCTTGGCGGCGATCTGGCCATACTCGTTGACGTACTCGCTTTGGAAGGAAAGAGCGGAGAGGTTCGAACCGATGACCATCGGCAGCATGACCGCCATGATCATCCTCACGCCTTGCAGGCTGCCGACCTTATCGGCGGGGGTCTCGTCGCGCAGCCTTGCCCCTATGGCGGCGGTGCCAAGCAGATAGCCGGCCATCAGCACCGTCCCGGCGAAGACCGCGAAATAGGCGTTGGCGGAGAAGTAGAGGCAGACCGCCCCGACGCCCATGGCAAGTATCGATGGCAGCAGGAACTTCATCTTGCCGATCCGCTCCATGAAGGCCCCCAAGGCGATCACGGCTATCGAGGCTACGCCGATTATGACGCCCATCGCGGCGTAGAACTGCAACCCGCCGAACCCTAGGTTCTCCTGGAAGTAGACCATGTAGTAGGGCATGAAGGAATCGACCGCGACGTTGAAGAAGAGGAAGACCAATAGGCAGACGTAGAACATCGGGTTGGCCTTGATAGTCTTCGGGCGGAATCCGTCGACCAGGTTGACCAAGTAGTTGGATTCCCGGTTCGGCTTTACCTGGTCCTTGGGCAGCAAGAAGAAGCTCGCGATGCCGACGGCGGTGGTGAGCGCCCCGCATACGAGGAAGAAGATGAGCCATGGCGTGGCGACCGAGTCGGCGAACTCCTGCTGGCTCATGTCCCCTTGGCTGCTCGGAAGCCCCAGGGCCATGCCAAGCAACAGCATCATGGCCATGGCTAATAGCGGCAATACCGAGATCACCGACTCCACGAAGGGGCGGGACTTGCTGTCGGTGTGGTCGGTGACGAAGGCGGAGAAGCAGGCGTCGTTGGCGCTCGAGCCGAAGAAGGTCATCACGCAGTCGACGAGGGTGTTCATCACCCCGACCAGGACGATGGCCTTGACCATGTCGCCGCCGGAGAGGGCCATCATGTCGGAAAGCGACATCAGCCCGAATAGGAACACCGTCACGCCCCAGATGCAGTAGCCGATGGCGATTATCGGCTTCCTCTTCCCGATCCTATCGGAGAAGGCCCCGACGAAGAAGGTGGTGAGCGTCGCCACCACGGCCGAGGCGGTGGTCATCCAGTTGATGTGGTTGGCGTCGCCGGATTGGGAATAGACGAAGAGGTTGATGTATTGGTTCTCTATCGCCCAGGCCAACTGCCCGATCAATCCGACCAGGATGAAGGAAAGCCAAACGCGCTTCCCGACTTTGCCCGTGGCGGGCGCTGCAATGCTGTTTTCCATAGACAGATTATAGACCAGTGTCCTTCCAATGCGATAAAGGCTTCATTTATAATCGGGGCGAAAGAAGCATATGGCTAACGAGGTCGCGTTCTATATCCTCATATCCTGTTTTGGGGCCATCAGCCTGCTGCACCTTTATTTCTGCTTCGCCGAGAAGGAGGGGCCGCGGAGGCTGTCGAAATGCCTTTGCCTGGCCTTGCTGCTGTCCGCCTTCGCTTGCGGCTTCCCTGCCTATTGGCTTATCGCGGTGGGGCTGGGATTCGGGCTGCTTGGGGATTATTTCTTGATCAACAAGCACCGGGAATGGTCCTTGGTGGCGGGCATTTTCGCCTTCCTGGCCAACCATTTCTGCTTCATCGCCTTCATGATAATTAGCAGCGGCCTGGCCGACGTTCTCTGCTATGCCATTCCCCTAGGGGTGCTGCTGGTCGGGCTAACCATCTACCCGATAGCGTTGAAGATCGTGAAGAAGTGGGGGCTTTCGATCGGGGTGGCCGTCTACACGGCGACCCTGCTTGGGGAGCTGGCCATGACGATATTGCTCGCCGTTGAGCACTCCGGGTCGTGGTATCTGCTCGCCATGGCCGGTAGCCTGTCTTTCATCGCCTCCGACGCCACGCTGGGCTTCACCTTGTTCGTCAAAGACGTCAAAAGGCGCGACTTCTACATCATGCTGACTTATCTGTTGGGGCAGGCTTTGCTTTGCTCCGGCATGGCTTTGGGGATGCTTATTTGATGGCTAGGTAGACCGCGAGCTTGGCGATGGCCTTCTTGCGGTGGCTGACGCGGTTTTTGGCTTCCTCGCCGGCAGAGGCGAAGCTCTGCCCTAATTCGTCGCAGAAGAATATCGGGTCGTATCCGAAGCCCTCTGATCCTTCCGGTGCTTGCAATAGATGCCCATAGCAATCGCCTTCGAAATACAGGTCCTTGCGGCCTTTCTCCAACAGGCAAATGCAGCAATGGAAGTGGGCTTTGCGGTCTTTTCCCTCCAGTTTTGCGTTGATTTCCTTATAAGCCGCAGGATATCCGCCGCAGGAGGAGGCGAACCGGGCGCTATAGATGCCGGGGAACCCATCGAGGGCGTCGATGCATAGCCCCGAGTCATCGGCGATGACCGGATAGTCTATGAGATCGGAGTAGGCCTTGGCCTTCTTGTAGGCGTTCTCCTTGAAGGTCTTGCCGTCCTCTATCACCTCGACGTGGCTTAGCCCGACGTCGGAAGGGGAATAGATGATGTAGCCCATCGGGGCGAGTATCTCGCGGAATTCCTCGAGCTTGTGTTTGTTATCGGTCGAAAGCAGCAATGGCCTATTCATGGGTTAGATTATATCATCTGCAATGGCGATAGATGGCAAACCGCGATCGCATTGAATGCGGCTTATAAGCCTCTGCGTCCAAAAAGGTGGGCCCATAGCTTGTTAAGCCTCATGTCTCATAGCCTCAAGGCAAAAGAAAACCCCGACTTCATCGGGGATTTTTTCGCTGGAGCAGGTGGCGGGAATCGAACCCGTGTGGCCGCCTTGGAAGGGCGGTGCTCTACCATTGAACTACACCTGCGCTGGCGGACCATGCGGGATTCGAACCCGCGATCTCTTCCGTGACAGGGAAGCATGTTAGGCCGCTACACCAATGGTCCGTGCGGGGAAGAATATATCATATGTGGGGGCGGCGGTAAACTTTTATTTGCTTTGTCGGCCGTAGAATCCTTTAACCTGCCGGCCGAATCAATATAAAATCGGCGTATATGAGAATGCCAAGGTTGACCATGATAATCGCATCGGTGGGGCTATGCTCCTGCTCGATATTGAACTCGGTGATGACCGAGAGCCAATGGAAGGCGGCGTTCTCGCCGTCTAGGTTCACCGACTTCACGATGGAGGGCAAACTCGTGGCCTCGGGCGAGGAAATCGCGACCTTCGCCTTGCTCGCCGACGGAAGCGCGGCGTCTTGGGACGTGGCTTATGCGGAAAGCGAGTTCTCCGTTGCCCTCCGCGTGAAAGAGGGCGGGCTCTTCGCTTCCGAGGAAGCGCTCGTCGACCTCAGGCCGCTATTAAGCCTATTCGTCGATAGCTTCTCCGATTACGGCTATTACTTCGGATCTTACCAATCCAAGCTCGGCCAATCGGCGGCCGAAGCCGCTTGCTCCGCCGTCAACTCGCTTGGCGGGATAGTCGAGTTCGCCGCCTTGCCAAGCTCCGCCGAATCCGAGGTGCTTTTCGACGGAGCTCTCCGGGTTTCGAGAATCGACCTGGCCTTTGCCGGCGGCGGGGCCGTTAGCCGCCCTTCAGGCTCGGATGCCTCCTCGGGGCTTAAAATGAGCTTGTCATTCTCCGCCTACGGGTCGACTTCATTAAAGAAGCAGGGCGCGTAGGCGCAGGGACGCAAACTCGTCTTTGCCTATTTGTCGGTGGTAATATATCCGCAAGGCGAAAACCATGAAACCAAAAATTACCGCGGCCTTCTTGGCCATACCTCTATGCTCTTGCTCGATAGTTTTCAATGGAATCTCAAAAGGCGGGGCGACCGTCGATGAGCAGCAGTGGGCGGCGGCTTTCTCCAAAGAAGCTTTCGGCAACGTGACCATTTATCGAACAACGTCCGGCGCCATAAGCGTCAACGATGGCGACGAGACCAAGACCACGACCGCCACCTCCGACTCATTGGCCCGCTACGCTTCCGGCGAGGCCGACGTCGCGAGCAAAAACAATTCCGGCGGAGAGCTTACCCAGGCGCAATCCAAGGTAAGGGAGGACGGCAGCGGCGGCTACATCGCCACCACGACCTACGACGGGGAAACATTCGAAACCCCATTTCCCGTACCAGCCAACCCCGCGCCCTCTTTCTCGTCGTTCGCCTCCGACTATGCCTCATACGAAAACGTCGGCGGGATATACCAAAACGAGCTGGATTCCGCCGAGGCGCTCAATATCATTCTCGGCCTGGACCTCGGATTGGAGGGCGGCGAGGAAGAAGGCGGGCTGACTGGCATATCGCAGCTCACATTCGATGAGCATTACCGCGTCAGCAGGATATTAGTCTCCATCAAGGGGCCTTTCATGTCGATTCCAGATGAGAGCGGGAAGCTGACGCCCATCATCACCATCGACCGCTACGTCATCTCGTATTCGTTCTCCTCCTACGGAACGACGAAGCTCAGCGATTAGCCACGAAAAAAGCCACCGCGGTGGCTTTTCTTTTTAGAAGCCGAGGAACTTCTCGAGCGATTCCTTCGGGCGGTAGCCGACGCTGCTCGCGACTATCTTCCCATCCTCGTAGACGAATAGGGCGGGGATGGAGTAGACGTTGAGCCTCGCGGCCGGCCCGCCGACTTTGTCGACGTTGACGCGCAGGACGGTCAATTCGGGGTGCTCGTCGGCGATCTCCTTGATTATCGGGGTGAGCATCTGGCACGGGCCGCACCAGTCGGCATAGAAGTCGACCAGGACCTTGCCGGTCTTGGTGAGCTCGTCGTATTCGGTTTCGGTGGCTATTTCTTTTTCCATTGGGGTTTATTCCTCCTTGTTCACTGGAATATTAAATAGAATATCGCGTAAATCAAAGCAAGATGCACCGGGAAGTAGGAATAGGACACAATCCGGAACCATTTCGAGTCGTATCCGCGCTTCCCGGAATAGAAGTAGATCAATATGATGGCGAGCAGGCCGTACGACTGGACCGACATCGACCATGGGTCGAAGATGCCGTCTGCCAGGTAGCTTATTCCCCAGAAGGCCAGGGTCGCGGCGAAGAAGAAAAGCGACCCGATGACGTTCTCCGTCCTCCTTCCCTGATAGGTTTCGGGGAAGACGTCCTTCGCGATCCCGAGTTGGTCGCACATCGGCTTGGATAGGGCGTAGGCGATGGGGCGGGCGTAATAGAATCCGGTCGCGAGCAATAGCCCGTACACCGAGTATCCGGGGCGGAGGAACTTGGGGAACCAGAGGACCGAGATGTTGACGGAATAGGCCTCGTAGACGTCAAGCGAGTAGGCGAGTAGGATGACCGCCAAGGGAATCAAAGCATATAGCTTCTTGGCCTTCGGCAGCGTCAGGCAGGTGAGGAATAAACCGCACAGGAGCAGGTCGGTCAGGGGATCGGATTCCCCTTGGAGGCCGCTGATGACGCCATTGGTCCCGTAGATGAGTATCGCCTGAACGATGGTCACGAAGGCGAAGACGATGGCGATCCTCCCCATGTACTTCCACCGGTTGTGGCTGTACCTGATTCCCTCGGCAAGCAATAGGGCGAAAAGCGGGAAGGCCAGCCTGCCTATGCAGCGGCAGACGTATCCCGCCATCTCCAGCGTCCCGTTGGCCCCGGCGTACATCATAAGGAAGAGGCCGACGTGGTCGACGGTCATGAAGAGGAAGGCGCAGATCTTGAGGAAGAACCCGCTCAGGGGAAGCCTTTTTCCGTATTCGTCCATCAGGGCAGCACCTCCAGCAGCAAAGCGAAGGAATTATACAGGATGTGGGCGGTGGCCGAGCACTCGACCCCGAATTTGTCGTAGGCGATGGTCAAGCACACCCCGCCGATGAGGTAGGATGGCAGGTTCACCAGCTCGATTATCGCCGATTCGGCGGTCCCGAGCTTGTCGAACCCGAAATGTATCAGGGCAAAGACCACGATGGTGACCGAGTATCCGATCGGCTTTCCAAACCTCGAGCTGAGGCCAAATAGGCCAACCCGGTAGCCGAGCTCCTCGGTCAGCGGGCCGATCAAGGCGAACACGATGAACCCAACCGCTGGGTAGGCGAGGATCATCTGGTTGAGTGCGGACTGGTTGGCGTTGGTGGTCCCCGCATCGATTCCTAGGGCGGCGTAGACCGGGCCGATCACCAAAGACGAATACCCGATCGCCAGGGCCACCATGATGGCGGCAAACGCCAATCCCATCAACACGTTCGCCCATTTCCTGAATGATAGGAACAGGTCCTTGCACGACCCCCAGAGCAACAGCAGCATGCCGGCGAGCAGCAGCGCATAGGGGATGCCGTTGGATAGCATCAAATAGCCCGGCGTGCTGGCAAAAGCCTCGTCGTCTCCAGGATGGACGGCAAGCACGATGATCGAGACGATGAGCGATAGCACGGTCAGCCCAACCAGCGAAAGCGCCATGAGCCCAGCCTGCTTCTGCATGCTTAGCGGCAGGAAGTTCCTAAACGATTTCCCGGCATTCCCAAAGCCGGATTCGCGGTGGCAATTCTTGCAGCTGGCGCTTTGCTTATCCATAGGCTCCCCGCAGCCTTCGCAGCGGTGGTATCCGAAATATGTCTTCATGCGCGATATACTAGCACGCGCGGGCTATGCGGCCAAATCGTCTTTCGGCCCCGGGCCGGGTAATCGATCAATGCAGCGGCCTTTTGCGGGGAATATGGCCAATCCGCCGCCTTTGCAACCGCGCGACGGAGCCAGACTATGGGCCGAAGTCCGCCTTAGGTAACGGTCAACCATCGACTCCGAGCGCGAAATCCGTCAACACATACGCGCGGAAATGCTTTGTTGTTTTCCGCCTAATGGCGGATAATGCAATTGTATGGGCATCAATCTATTGGCATCTGCCATCAACGGTGAGCAGATAGTTTCGATAATTCAGCTGGCGGCCAACATCGCCTTCTATTCGTTGCTTGGCATATTGGTCGTCGCCTTCCTTTGGGGGCTGCTGCAGGGCTGGCGATACGGCACCTACCACATGGTCTTCCTCGGCCTATTGGTCGCCTTGGGCTTAGTGACCCTCGGTCCGGTCGTCGATGCCATCTCGGGATTCGACCTATCGGGCATCGTGACCCAGCCGATAACCGTTCAGATCCAAGAACACTCGATTACCGTCAACGTCACGACGCTTTCGGATACCCTGACGTCTTTCTTCGACCAGCTTCTGCGGGCCTATGGGGTGGCGGCTTCAAGCGATGACATCGTCGCCTATTCCCAAGCCCTCGCCGGCTCGGTTCTGAAGCTGGTGCTGATTTTCGCCGAGGGCATCATCATCGCCATCCTCGGGTCGCTGCTGGTCTGGATCCTCTGGCATATCTGCTTCAAGTTCCTATTCGCCAGGAAGCGCCCAGTAAAGACCTACCCAAGCGGCGATACCTCCGAACCGGTGATCGTCAAGCGGCGCCCCAAGCGCAGGCTGCGCCTGCTCTCCGGCGTGGAGCAGCTTGCGGTGGCCGCGGTGTGCATGGCCATGATCGTCGCCCCCCTCAGCTCGGTGGTCAACACCATCTCCAAGAACCTTGAAGTCGACAAAGAGGCCTCTATGCAGGATGAGACGGTGGGGCTGGTCTATGACTGCCTTGACGCCTATGAGAACTCGATCTTCGCCAAGGTTTTCTTCTCGGTTGAGGGCCAAGACGGGACAAAGACCATCGATTCGCAGCTCATATCCTTCCTCACCAGCACCAACAGCGGCGACATCAAGACCGACGTCTTGAGCGAGCTCGCCTCGATCGCCGAGGTCGGAACTAGCGTCATCAACTCGGGATTGCTGTCGATGTTCTCCGCCGACGGCACCAAATGGAGCACCCTCATCGCCTCGACCCTGATTCCAACCCTGCTGCAGCAGGTCGCCTCGGTGGAGCTGGTCCGGGTCGCCCTTCCGATCGCCGTCTCGATCGCCCTCCACATCGATCAGGTCAAATCGATACTCGGCGAGGATGCCGTATCCTATATCAGCTCGGCCAACTACGATTACGCCGACGAGCTCGAGAACCTATCCGATTTCTACGTGGATTTGCTCGATTCCGGATTCTTCGATGTGATCGTCGACGAGGTGTCGAAGACCCCGATCATCGACCTCAGGCAGCTATTCTCGATCTTCAAGGACCAGGAGGCCTACGACGCATTCCACAGCGCCCTCTCCAAGGCCGACAGCGATTTCATAAACCACCTGCTGGCCGGGGCGGTCTACACCATGGCCACCAAGGATGGATCTACCCCCGGGGATGGCGAGCTCGGCCTCGCCAGCTTCCTACCCAGCGAACCCGATGGGTCTATCTCCTATCAGAAGGTCGCCCAGATGAAGTGGTTCGATGAGCTCGGCCTTGTCTACGACGCGTTCTATTCGCTCGTCGGAATCGACAAGGAGCAGATGGAAGGCCTATTCGACGAATTGCCGACCATCGGGGGCAGCAGCTCGCCCAAATCCGCCAGCCAAAGCGGCGAAGGCCAATCCGGGACCATCTTCGACAAGGCGCTTAATTTCGTCGTGGACCACTCCGCCGAGATAGTCGAGGTCATAGTCGGCAAGCGCGATGCCTCGGGCAACCCGGTCGAGGTAGGGGAAGACGGGATATCCACCTCGAAGAAGAGCCTTCTGGATTCGCAGCTCCTCGGCAACGCCCTCGACGACCTGCTCCCGTTCGCCCAGAAGCAGCTAGACGCCGCCAACCTGCCTTTTGACCTCGACCTATCCGAGGCCGAGTCCGAGCTGGTGAGCTCCGACATCGGGGCCACCCGCATCAACTTCAAGCGCGAGCTCGGCTCGATACTCGACCTAGTCTCCGACTTCGCCTCCACCGAATCGGGCAAGGCTTTCCTGCTCGACGTAAAGGGGCTCCAGGGCATCAACTTCGACCCCGATGGGAAGCTCTATTCCATCGACGAGGGCCTGCTTGACGCCCTCATCGATTGCCTGCCAAATGCCGACAGGTCTCTCATCCTCTCCTCCAACCTTCCTTCGATCGCCGAGGGGGCTTTGAAGAACGTCCCCCTGGAGGAATATGGCATCGAGCACCTCGACTTCGAATGCGATTCGCTCGGCTTTGAGATCTCCAAGCTCCTCAAGATCGCCAAATACTGCCCGGTGCTGGTCAGCAGCTTCGCCAAGTTCGAATCGATGGGCACCTCGACCATGACCTCGCTCGTCGTCGAGGCCGAAGACGAGTTCGCCTACATCCTAGACGCCATCCTCTCCTCGAAGATCATCAACCCCGTCATCGACGGGAAGGAAAACGTGAACTTCTGCAACCTTGTCAACACGCTTATGGAGAAAGTGGGGGACACGGTGTCCTTCGAGCCCCTGACCCCCGAGGATCTGCCCAGCAACCTCACCTCGGAATACGACGACGATGGGAACATAACGGTCAAGGGCGAGACCTACTACCTTGTGGACGCGCTATGCAGCGTCGTGAGCTCCGGATTGGTCGAGAACCTCTCCTGCATCACCGGCGGGGACGCCAACCAGGCGGTCGCCGCCCTATCCCGGGTCGACATCGCCTCGGTGTTCGAGTCGATAGGGAATTCTAAGCTGCTTTCGAAGATGGCGGGGCAGGCCCTAGACGGCTACATCATCGAGCCCCTGTTCGGAGATGACACGGAGGGCGTCTCCTTCACCAACATCACCGATTGGAAGGCGGAGGGGGAGGCCATCGAGTCGATCATCGCCTTGGCCGCGAAGGGCATCGACCTGTCGAACCTCGATTTCTTCGCCATCGGCCCCAACGTCGGGGAGCTGCTGACCCGGCTCGCCGACTCGGGGATATTCACCTCCCGCGATGGCGAATACCTCTTCCCCAAATTCCTCTACAACAAGCTCGTCGGCTCCCTCAGCGGCGACGCGCTTTCCTATTTCCTTGACCCGAACGACCGGGTCGACCCAGCTAGCCTGACCACGCTTGAGCAGAAGAAGGAGCACACCAAGCTTCTCTACTCCGATATGGTAGAGTCGCTCAGCGAGCGCGGGGATTGGACCGGCGAGGATGGGGAGATATCCAAAGTCAGCGACATCCTCGACGCCATATCGTCGATCGGCGGGCTAGACGCCATCTCGAGCTTCTCCTACGAATCGCTGCCCGCGATGGAGAAGGCGATGGGCGCCCTTGCCACCTGCAGGTCGCTCGGCCGGGTCGTCCTCTACAACGGAGTGCACGAGGCGATCGGGGGACTAAGCGAGGAGGCCTCGACCCCGGAGATCGACTTCTCCTGCATCAACAGCGCCTTCTTCCTGCATTTCGATGGCGAGGACCTGAGCCTCGGCTATCCACGCCTCACCGATGAGGACATGGCGGAGAACCAGGAGGAGATCGCGACCCTCTTCGCCGCCCTCGACGTGATATTCGACCCATCCTACGGAATCTACAAGGACGGGCAGGTCAACTTGGATGACATCAACCTAGGCACGATAAACAGCGAGTTCCAGCTCCGTCCACTGCTAGAAAGCGCCTCCTCCTCGAAGCTGCTTTCGACCGCCGAGGAGGGCAAGCGGCCGGTGTTCAAGCAGCTGGTCGACTACGTTTTGGCCACCTCGACGATATACGGCGAGCAGGGAGCGGAGCAGGACTATCAGGAGTTCATCGCCTCGCCGATAAACGATTACACCAAGAAGTCGATCCGCTCGATCGTCGACGGGGTGGGGCAAAGCGAATGGGATTCCGAGATCTCCATAATCTGCCACATCGTCGACTCGGTCCAGAAGTCGGGCCTGATCAACTCCGAGGGCGGCTTCGACCTCGAGGCGGTCTCCGACCCGGCCGCCTTCTTCGGGACCGGGGCGCAGAAGCAGGGGAAGGTGGACGGCCTGAAGACGATCCTCAACGACCTGAATTCGTCCTCCCTTTTCTACCGCGCCATCCCGACGATGCTCGATAAAGCCTTCACGGGCGAGAACAACGGCCACAACCACCTGTTCGGGGACGCGAGCTTCGCCAACAACTTCCTCAACTACGCCGATCCATACTTCGACGCAGAGGAAGGCGGGGATGACTATGGGATGTACCCCGACGGCGAGACCGACAACCTGGTCGACATGCTCGCCGACCTGGCCGAGTGCTCCGACTTCACCCTCAACGACCTATCGACCATCGACTCAGCCGCCATCACCGACGCCTTGCAGAAGATGATGCAGAGCCATGTCTTCAACCAGACGGTTGGCGAGGACGGCGTCACCTCCTTCCAATACCTCGTGTCGGACCTGCTTTGCTTCGACGCCATCAAGGGCTACCTTTACCTTGAGGAAAGCCCGAAGGATCAGGCGCTGGATAACGAATACGCATCCTACAAAAAGGCCGGGGAGGCCGATGAGGACGTCCGCGCCAAGGCCCGCTATTTGGTCGCGACCGTCATGCCGAGCATCCAGCCAGGCGGGGCTTCCGAGGCCAGTTTGCGGCAGGGAGGCGAAGCCATCGCCTCGCTACGCGAGGTGCTCTCGCTTTTGCAGTCTGACGATATGTACTCGATCATCTCCGACGGCGCCCTCGACGTCAACGCCATCCGGCCGAGCGTCTTCGCATCGTTATTGACCACGCTCAACGACTCGCCGCTTTTCTACGACCTCGTGCCAAACATAATCCACGCCATGGTCAACTCCGGGGAGTCGTTCGCCATCGAGGGCATCGACTTCTCCTCCGCCAACGTCTTCTACCAGTACTACCAGCAGGATGGCAAATCCCGCGTCGGCGGCCCCGACTGGAACGCGAGGTACGACGATTCCGAGATTTATCTGCTCAGCTCCGCCCTTTCCTACATCGGGCGCAACTCCGACCTCTTCTCCTCCGGCCTCGCCGACCTCTCGACCCTCGACCCGCTGGTCCTCCACTCGATCTTGGTGGACATGGAGAACAGCTACGTCTTCAATTTGCCTTTCTCTTCCTCCTACCTATCCGACGCCGGGATAAGCCTGCAAGATGGCTGGGGGAGCGATGGCTATGCCTTTAACGACCTCACGGTGTTCGAGCAGCTGATGTACCTCATCTACGACGACACCGGCCTCGCCTCCAACTCCTTCTCCATGAGGGATTACCTGCAGATCTACCTCGATCACCACCAGGACGGGTATAAGCAGATGCTCCACGACTCGATCCTCTCCTTCCGCGACTCCTCGGCCCATAGCTGGGGCGAGGAGATCAACTCCCTAACCACCGACGGGCGGGGAGGGGGATTGCTCGACCTCGTGCTAAACAGCGACCTCGTCGACCAAGACGGCAACCTCAGCCTCGATAGCCTAACCTCCATCGATCCCGACACGCTTTCGAGCTTCATGGAAAGGGCGGCCCGGCTTGAGGTCGTCCCCAACCTGCTGCCGAACAAGCTCGGGCAGGTGTTCGAGCAGGTCGACCTCGGCAAGTTCACGACCGTGACCGGCGATTTCGTCGCGGACGAGGAAGGCTATTTCGACCTGACGCCGTTCCTCACCGGTGGCGGAAGGGCGATAAGCCTAACCGCCGATTCGATAGGCCAGACCGCGCCATTGCTTTACGTCGAGGGGCTCGATGAGCCGATCGACCTCTTCGAGCAGGGACTGGTCGAGGGCAGCGCGGCGGATCTTTCCGCCTTCGCCTCGCCCTGCAGGATAAAGCTATCCCCGAACGAGGAGCTCACCTTGGCTTACGACCTCTCCGACTACCACTTCTCCCAAGTGGACCTCCGCGAGGTCGACCTCGACCTGATCAGGAACCTCCTATACTCCATCTACGACGAGCAGAAGGGCGCCTACATAAGCTTCGAGGGCGACACCCCGCTAAAGAACCTGCTTGACGCCGGGCTGGAAAGCATCTCGCTGTTAGAGTTCTACCAGCAGTCGACCATCTTCGATAAGGAATACTCCGCCTCCGGGCTGCTGCCATCCGAGATCGACCCTTCTTCCCCAATACAGGCCCGTGAATACGCGCTCTACAGCATCTTCACCGTCAACCAGAGCATCGACTTTGGATCCGGGATGCTGATCCCGGTCCAGATGTCGCTTTTCTCCCACCTCGACCTCGATGGCAGCGGGATGGCTGGATCATTGGTGACGCTACATGGCCTCATCGGGCGTAGGGGCGACGGCAGCTACCCCGACCTATCCGGCGATGCCGCTTACCTTGATGGCAATCTGGTGTCGATCATAGCCCTCGAGGGGTACGCCAAGGCGGTGTCAACCGTGCTCTCCGCCTCCTCCGGGCACCTCGCCGCGGCCGCCGCGATAAAGGCCATCAACTACTCCTTCCAGTCGCCTAGCGTTGAGGTCGCGGGGCAAAACGTCGGCTTCACCACCGTCGCCTCCTCCTTCGACGTCTCCTCGGTTTGGGCGGAGCGAAAGCCGGCCTTCTTCCACTACATCCTCGCCGGGGAGATCGAGTCGATCGCCGCGAACATGCTCTCCTACCTGGATTGCTCGCAGCTGTTCATGACCTCGGTTGGCGGGGTCGAGATGCCCAGCGGCCCCTATAGAATGCAGGCCTTCGGGGGGCAAGACGCGTCCTTCCTCACCGCGATCGACGACCTGGGAAAAGTCATCGACGGAACCTACGCCGAGCCCTTCTACAAGGCCTGCCTGGCCTATGGGAAGAGCGAGGGCAACCCGCTACCCTCGCGCCAAGACGCCCTAAGGTCCTTCGGCGACTACGCCGGCGAGCAGAAGATCCTCGCCGACATGCTCTACCTCGGCTTGGTCTACGACTCCACCGTCCATGATCAGGACGACTTCATGGCCTACGTCACCAATCTTGAGGGCAGCGACATGCGTAACGCCATCGGCGGGATGCCGGCGCTATTCTCCTACGAGGCGGCCGCGGGATTGCTAATATGAGCGAGCGCTATATCTATTCCACCTCAAACGGGGAATCGGAGATGCTCGGCTCGAGGTTTCTCGCCTACGCCTTCCCCTGCCAGTCCTTTGAGGAAGCCAAGGGGCTTCTGGAGGAGGTGGGGGAGGCCAACAAGAAGGCCGCCCACATCCCATATGGCTACCTCGGCCCTGACAAGGAGGCCTATTCGGAGGATGGCGAGCCTGCCAATTCTAGCGGCCGCCCCCTGCTCGACCTGCTTCGGGGCGAGGGCATATGCGGACTATTGGCCGTGGCTAGGTATTTTGGCGGGAGGAAGCTCGGGGTCGGCAACCTCCGCCGGAAGGTGGTGGAGGCGGCCAAAGCCGCCTTGAAAAGCTGCCGCTACGCCGTGATGAGGGTCCGCTATTCCCAGTCCTGCAGCCTGCCATACTCCGAGTTCGAGCAGCTTTCCCGGCTGGCGTCTAGGCTAGGGCTTGGCATAGAAAGCGCTACCTATGGGGAAGAGGTTTCCTTCCGTCTTATAAGCGATGGTATGATAGACCCAGCCATCGCCTTCCCCCCGCTTAGGGGGAGGCTGGGCGAGAAGGAGCAGAGAAGCATCCTAGAGGAGGTCGATGATGCACATCAATGAACTGCAGTCGCGCCGCGCCGCACTATTCGACAAGATGGAGGACGAGAGCTTCGCCCTCATTTTCGCCGGCAAGCCCAAATGCCTCTCGGCCGATCAGGACTACCCTTTCGAATCCAACCGCAACTTCTTCTACCTCACCGGCATAAACCAGGAGGGGTCGTCGCTGCTATTGATCAAGCGGGGCGCCGAATGCCGGGAGTTCCTCTTCATCTCGCCCTACGACGAGACCAAGGAGAAGTGGTACGGCAAGAAGCTCACCCCCGAGGAGGCGAAGCTCATCTCCGGGGTCAACAACGTGCTGCTAACCCCCTATCTGACCTCGAGGCTTGACCGCCTCCTGCGCCAGGGGATAGACGAGGAGGCGCCGCTGGGGCTCGGGTACTTCGACCTCTCCCCGGAGCTCAAGATCGAGGAGGAGCTCGACGTCAAGGGCTTCGTGGGGTCGCTGCATGCGATCTACCCCTCCCTCAAGGTCATCGACCTCGCCCCGATGGTCTTTGCCCTGCGCGCGAAGAAGTCCGAGGCCGAGGTGAATTGCCTAAAGAAGGCCATCGAGCACACCAAGGCCGGGCTGCTGCGGGCCTACAGCCTCATCGCCCCCGGGGCCTATGAGTATGAGCTCTCGCTCGGTTTCTTCCAGGCCTCGCAGTCGTCCAATGCCCTAGGGGGGCTTAGCTTCCCCTCGATCGTCGCCTCGGGCGAGAACGGGACGACGCTGCATTACCCCAACCCGCAGAGCAAGCTGAAGGAGGGGACGCTGGTGCTGTTCGACGTCGGCGCGAAGGAGGAAGGATATTGCGGCGACATCTCCCGCACCATCCCCGTCGACGGCGTCTACTCGCCTCGCCAAAGGCAGCTTTACGAGATCGTCCTCGGCTGCAACAAGGCGGTCATAGGGTATGCCAAGCCGGGCATCACGCTGCGCGAGCTCAACGCCTTCGCCCGGGACTACCTGGCCAAGCGCTGCCTGCAGGAAAAGGTCATATCGACCTACGACGACATCGACCGGATATACTTCCATTCGGTGAGCCACCACATCGGGCTCGACGACCACGACCCGATGGACCGCGACAAGCCGCTAGAGGAGGGCAACGTCATATCGGACGAGCCCGGCCTCTACATAAAGGAGGAGGGCATCGGGATCCGCATCGAGGACGACCTCCTCATCACCGATCGCGGGGCCAAGAACCTGTCGTCGTTCATACCGAAGGAAATCGAGGAGATAGAGCATTACTTCGCCGCGGGGAGATAAATGGACATTGAACAAATCGAAGAGCCAAGGAAAGAGCCTGGCAGATTTAAGAAAGCGCTGAAATACATCCAGAACAACCTGATGGTAACCACCAACGGGATGGCCATTGGGCTTTTCGGGACATTGATCATCGGGACGATACTCGGGCTGTTCGCCCAGATTCCCCACATGGAGGCGATCGGCGAGTGGGCCGACACCATCAAGGGGCTGATGGGGGCCGGCATTGGCCTCGGGGTCGGACTGTCGAAGAAGAAGCAGGGCGTCTCATTGGTCGCCTGCCTGGTGGCGGGCGCCATCGGGAACTACGCCTTCGACTTCTCCTGTGGGGCGGTCAACCTCATCTCCGACCCGCTTTCCTGCTACGTCGCCGTCATCATCTGCCTATTGGTGCTCAAATTCTGGAATAAGCGCAAAACCCCGGTGGATCTCATATTGATTCCGCTTGTTGGCATCGGGGCCTCGGTGCTTTACTCCTTCCTGCTCGCCGCCTATGTGCACTACATCACCGTCGGGCTCGGGCTACTGGTAGAGCTATGCTTCAGAAACGTCGTCGTCAGCTTCTTCATGTGCATCTTCGTCTCGGTCATAGTCGGGATGGTCCTCACCGCCCCGATATCCTCGGTGGCCCTTTGCGTCGCCATCTCCATCGGCAACGTCCCGATGGCCGCCGCGGCCGCATTGATTGGCTGCTGCACCCAGATGGTGGGCTTCGCCGCCGAGGCCGCCTACGACAACAAGTGGGGCTCGGTCATTGCCATCGGCATCGGGACCTCGATGCTCGAGTTCAAGAACATTGTCAGGAAGCCGCTGATCTGGCTGCCGACCTGCATCTCCTCGGCCATATTGGGCCCCTTCGCCATGCTCTTCCCGCTTACGGGCGAGCTTAGCGAGAGCCTGCTCAGCGTCGGCGCCGGCATGGGGACGAGCGGCTTGGTCGGGCCGCTGAACTTCCTCGGGGCCACCGGGTATTCATGGCAGCTGGCCCTGTGGATAATCGGCATCTGCGTTCTGGCGCCCATCGCGCTTACCATGGCCATCGACTTCCTCTTCCGGAAGCTCGGCTGGATAAAGAAGGGCGATTTCTCATTGTCCAACGACATCGCCGACTGAACTGTCCACTATCTATTGGGATGGCTAGCCACCATCCCTTTTTTCGTTTACTATCTAAGCATGAAGAAATACATAATCTCGATCGATCAGGGGACGACCTCCACCCGGGCTTTGCTGCTTGATCTGCAGGGCAAGCCGCTATACAAGGCGCAGCGGGAGGTCGAGTGCCTCTTCCCCAAGCCGGGGTACGTCGAGCAAAGCGCCGAGAGGATATTCATCTCGGTCATCGACGTCATCAACGAGCTGCTGGTCGTCTCGATGGCCAGCATGGACGAGGTCGCCGGGATCGGGATAACCAATCAGCGCGAGACCGCGGTCGTCTTCGAGCGCGACGGCAAGCCCATATACAACGCCATCGTCTGGCAATCCAAGCAGACCCAGGCCCTGTGCGACGAGCGCCAGGGGCTAAGCGACTTCATCAAGGCCAAGACCGGCCTTAGGATGAACCCTTACTTCTCGGCCTCGAAGGTGCGCTACATCCTCGACGCGGTGCCAGGCGCGCAGCTAAGGGCGGAGCGGGGCGAGCTGCTCTTTGGCACCATCGACACCTACCTCATCTACATGCTCACCCGCGGGAAGAGCCACCTCACCGACCCTTCCAACGCGAGCCGCACCTTGCTATTCGACATCCACAGCCTCCGCTTTGACAAGGAGCTATGCGATATATGGAACATCCCGATGGCGATGCTGCCCAAGGTGCAGGACAACTGCTCCGACTTCGGCGAGGCGAGCTACCTCCCCGGCCACGTCCACATCTACGGGGTCGCCGGCGACCAGCAGGCCTCGCTCTTCGGCCAGGGCTGCTTCGATGAGGGGGATTCGAAGAACACCTACGGCACCGGCTGCTTCATGCTCATGAACACCGGGGATAAACCCATAGAGAGCAAAAACGGGTTGCTGACCACCATTGCCTGGACCGAGAACGGCAAGCCAACCTACGCCTTGGAGGGGTCCGTGTTCATAGGCGGGGCGATCGTCCAGTGGCTCCGCGACCAGACCAGGTGGTTCCATAGCTCCTCCGAATCCGAGGAATACGCCAAGCGGAAGCCCGACACCGCCGGGATATACTTCGTCCCGGCCTTCGTGGGGCTGGGCACCCCATGGTGGGACGACGAGGCCCGGGGCGCGATATTCGGGCTCACCCGCGGGGCGGATCGACACAACATCGTCCGGGCGGGCCTATATTCAATCGCCTACCAGTCCAAGGACGTAATCGAGACCATGAAGCGCGACACCGGGCTGGAGCTAAAGATGCTCAAAGTCGATGGCGGCGCCTCGGCCAACGGCCTATTGATGCAGTTCCAATCCGATATACTCGGCATCCCGGTCTGCCTGCCATGCGAGCTGGAGACCACCGCCATCGGGGCGGGCTATATGGCATTGATCGGCGCGGGCATAATGAAAGGCAAGGAAGACGTCAAGCGGTGCATCAGGAAGGGGCGCTGCTACCAGCCAAGCATGGACAAAGAAGAGGCCGACCGCCTATATGGCGGATGGCTATCCGCGGTCAAGGCGGCGATGGCCTTCAAGCCCTAAGCCCTAGGCAACGAGAAGTCGGCCCTGGAAAGGGAGATGCAAAGCTTCTCGGCGAGGGGGAGCTTATCGGCAAGCCCCTCGAGGATGCTTTTGTATTCGTTGGCCTTGACCCGGTCGATCGGGGTCCCGACCCCATATAGGCAGCATAACGCCAAATTGAATGGTATATAGGGATTCCTCTGCTCGTCTTTTAGCCCCTTCTCGAGATCGAGGGAGTGCGAAAGCAGCGCAAAACCCGGCTTCAGGTAGCCGAAATCGATGAGCCGCTTGGCCTCGAAGGCCAGCGAGGAGGCGAAAAACGGGATATAGCGGCAGCAGGAGGCCCCCTCCCTTTTCCGGCTCGGGGCCTTCAGCAGCATGAAATGGTATACCGCCCGCTTGAGGTCGTCTTTGGCGATGGATTGCTCGCCACCGCGGTGGCTGTAATATAGTCCCAGCAGCGAGTTGGCGTCGTTACACAGCATCCTTTCGCCGCGGCATTCCTCTAGGAAGGCCAGGCCTTGGTCGATGTCGGCCTCCAACCCGTATTTGACCGCCATGTTGGCGTAGGGCGAGGCGCCGAAGAGCAGCTCCTCCCCATCCTTTTTGAATAGCGATAGAAACCCAAGGTGGAGGGCGCATATCGCGTGGATCTTCGATTGCTCCCTCTGATGTTCCCTATCGGCCATCCCCTCGCTTAGGCGATAGGCGTAGGCGATCGAGGCGGCGCCTTCGTAGAAGCCATCCTCATCGGCTGGCCGGGCAGTCAAAGCCCTTCCGAAGTAAAGCAAGGCCTCGGCGAGGTCGAGGTCGGTCAGCTTGCCAGACTCGCCCTCGATGGCCTTGGCGATCGCGCGGAGCTCCTCGTCGTATTCGCTGCCCGATGCCCTTTTGGCAATCCGCAGCAAAAGCGAGTGGGCCTCTAAGGTTATCATCTCGATCAATGTCCGCTTCTGCCTTGCCATGAGAATATTAAAGCACAATGTCCGTCCGGTATTCTCTTCAGCCGCTTCTAGAGTCGGCCCCCTGCGCGGGTATAGAATCAATCTATGCAAAAAGACACCCTCTATTCCAACTCCGCCATCATCGCCCCGCGCGCCCTTTGGGGGCGCTACCTCGACATGATGGCGAGCCAGCCGGGCCTAGACATCAAGCTATTCGACCTATCCTCGCTGGAGGATGAGTTTTCCCGCCGGATAGACCCAAGCGCGATCGGGCGGCTTTTGGACGACGGAATATCCTATAGAAAGGCGAAAGCCCTGCTTGATTGCCTCCCCTTATTGGACGAGAAGAAGGCCAGGAAAGCGCAGAGCCTAAATGAGGTCTGCCGATTGTTCGACCTGCTGAAAAGCGAAGGCTACATCCATGAGCCCTTCCTGCCTGGGGCCAGGCTGAAGGGAAGGAACATCATCATCGCCGGCTATGGCTCGGGGAAGCGGGTGGCGAGCCTAGTCAAAGAGCTCCCCAACATCGCGATGGGCTTCGACCTCGGCGAGGGGCTGGGGGACGATCTTCAAGATCCCAAGGCGGCATTCGGCTATTCGCTGCACCGTTTCCCGACCTACATCGAGGGGTTTCATTACCTTGGCAACCTGCTTTGCCATCTTATCGACAAGCATGGAGTCAAGCCGAGCGACATCTGCCTATGCAACTACGAGGATGGCGACCACCGCGCCCTGCTCGAGATCTCGCGCCTATATGGCCTCCCGATAAATCTGCCAGCCTCGATTCCGCTAGCCTATCTAGACGAAGGCAAGGCCGCGCTAAAGTTCATCGCCGCTTGCTCTCTATCCGGTAGGGAAGGGCTGCTTTCGTTAGAGGAAAAGCTGAAGAGCGAATTCCCGGAGTCCGACAAGATCGATATGATCCTTGAGGCTCTGTCGCCCCTTTGCCTTAACTCCAAGCTAAGCGATATAAAGCAGGCCTGCTACCTCTGCCTGAAGGAGAAATTGACCGGCGGGGTGACTTACGAAGAGGGCATCAACGTCGCGCGGGGTTATTTCTGCGAGAGCGGCCAATATGGCATCTTGCTCGACTTCTCCAGCTCCCACGCCCCAAAGCCCGGGGCGGACAACCCATTCCTATTGGAAGAGGAAGACTACGAGGCCGCGGGGCTAATGACCCCGCAGGAAGCGGGGCACCTAGACGCCTGCGATTTGCTTTCCGCGTTGCGCCATGGATACATCAAGGACGCCTTCTTCTACATGCAGGGGACCGACGATAGGCCGCGCCACGAGTCGTTCCTTTTGGCCGACGAGATGGAGAAAGCCCGCTCCCATCGCGTTTCCATCGCCCACGACGAGGGGCCGCTAAACTGCGAATACTCCAAGGGGTTCGCCCGCATCGAGTATGGCGACGACCTCGAGTCGGAGAAGAAGTTCCTAAGCAAATCGCCTCGGCAGGACGCCTTGGCCGAGATGCTGCCGGGCTTTGCCCTTTACGATCCGCGGTTTGACAAAAACAACCGGGCCTTTGCGGCCGAAAAGCTATCTAAGGCATCCTTTTCCGCGCTGGAAACCTACGCAAAATGCCCATATAGGTACTATCTGCAGTACATCCTGGGGCTGCGCGACGATTCCCATTCCTTCCCGTCCTTGCAGGGGACCTATTTCCACGCGATCTTCGAGGAGATCGGCCGTCATGGCTACGACACCTCCTTCTTCAAATCTGGCAAGCAGGAGGCCGAGAGGATAATAGGGGAAGCCGGGGAGTCGTTCTCCTATTCGGAGCAGCTGCTGCTTTCCTTCACCGAGGAGGAGGCGCGGGTGAGCGCGGACAACTACGCCAAGCGGCTCCGTCTTTTCGAGCTGCGCCCCGAGATCGAGCTACAGGCCGATCTGGGCGGGCGGAAGCTATATGGCCGGAGCGACCTCGTCGGCGAAGTCGGCGATGAGGTGTTCGTCGTCGACTACAAGACGAGCGGCTGGAACCACCGGTTCGAGCTGCCCAAGATACCGCTAGGCCTATCGATGCAGCTGCCGCTATATAGCCTCATGGCCTCCTCCACCTTGGGCAAAGAGGTCTATGGGGCCTTCATCGCCTCGATCAAATGCAACATCGAGAACCACGCCGAGGTAGCGGATTCCCCCGCCGCGCTGGAGGGGTTCGTTAAGGCCGATCCCTCGTTGCTGGAGAAGTTCGATCCGGACCTGGAGATAATAAGCCACTCCGCCAAAGGCGAAGTGAAAGGCGCCTTCGACGCCGAATCCCTCAAGCGGATAATCGAGCAGGCCAAGGGAAAGGCGGAGCAGGAGATGGATGCCATAGAGGAATCGAAGTTCCCGATCTCGCCTATCAAGGTCAAAAACGGGGATGACGGCTGCAAATACTGCAGCTTCTCCGCCATCTGCCACGCCGACCCGGACTTCGCCCGCTACTATAGGAAGCGCGAGGGCGAGGACGGCGCCGTCTCATACGAGCAGATTGGGAAATTCGAATACGAGGAGGACGATGAGGATGAAGCCGACTAGCAAGCAGCAGGAAGCCATAGATTTCGTCTATGGCAATTGCCTGGTTTCCGCCGGGGCCGGCAGCGGGAAGACCGAGACCCTTTCCGAGCGGGCATTGCACCTAGTCGAGGGGAAGCACTGCACCCCCAAGCAGCTTTTGGTGCTCACCTTCACCGAGAAGGCCGCCGCCGAGATGAAGGAGCGCATCCGCCGCAAAATCGCCTCCTCTTCCCATCCCGAGGTTCGGGCCATGGCCGATGAGGTCGAGCAGGCCTCTATCTGCACCTTCGACTCCTTCGCCAACTCCTTGCTCATGGAGCATTATGAGGATGTGGGGCTGCCTTTGCCGCCCTCCATCCAGGACGAGTTCCTGTTCAAGACAGAGCAGCGACGGATATTCGACGAGCTCGTGGAGCGATGGTCGAAGAAGGCCCTCGGCGCTGAGGCGGATGGATTCCGCGACTTCTGCTCGATCTATTGCCGGAGCAGCTTCGACACCCTATACCGCTACGTAAATGCATTGCTTTCCCTCGGCGAGCTTTCGGGCGACAAGGACGCCTTCCTATCAACCTACGGGGAAAAATATCTTAGCGAGGCCTTCGTGGCTTCGAAGGTCAAGGACTACCGCGAATACGGGAAGTCGCTGCTCCGCGACTGCCTTAGCCTCGCGCCGCTATACGCCAACATGAACGGCTCCTCTACCTCCGACCGCGACGTAGAAAACATTCAGAAGGTTTTGGAAACCTATGAATCGCTAAAGCCGGGCGAGTCGGTCGGGTTCTCGAAGGGATTAAGGCGGGCGACCGCCAATGAGCTTAGCCCCGAGGACAAGGCCATCCGCTCCGTGGTCAGCGCCGAGTACAAGCAGGCCTGCGCCATGCTTTCCGGTTCCGACGAGGACCTCGTCAAGCAGCAGCTTGAGGCGCTTAGGCTGATGCGCCCGGTGCTTGAGCTCACCAAGGAACTCAATGATCGCGTCGACTCCTACAAGCGGGAGAACTCCGCCTTCACCTTCTCCGACATCGCCTATTTCGCGAGGAAGGTCGCGAGCCTCCCCGAAGTAAAGAAGCAGCTGCAGGACAAATACCGCTTCATCATGGTCGACGAGTTCCAGGACACCTCAAACCTTCAGATGGAATTGCTTAGGCAGATCGCCAACGACAACCTATTCTGCGTCGGCGACATCAAGCAGTCGATTTACCGTTTCCGCAACGCCAACCCCGACCTGTTCCTCTCGATGATGGCGGATTGCGAGCATGGCAAGGGGAAGCTCATCTCGCTAGACGACAACTTCCGCTCCAGACGGCAGATAATCGATGGGCTTAACGCCATGTTCTCCTCCTTCATGAGCAAGGACTTCGGCGGGGTGGACTACTCCAATGGCCAAGCCCTCAACCCCGGGGCGAAAGGTTACGACGCCTCCTCTTCCCCAATCCATGGGTTTGCCTTGATGGAGTACGACCCAAAGATTGGGAACCAATTCGAGGAGATGGCGCGCGCCATCGGGGAGGACATAAAGAGCATCGTCGCCTCCAAGACCCAGGCCGTCTTCTTCAAGGACGGGGAGCCCGTCATCAGGGACGCCGACTACTCCGACTTCGCCATATTGGTCAGCCGGAAGAACTCGCTGCCGGTCATCATGAAGGTGTTCTCCAAGATGCACATCCCCTTCTCCCCGACCATCGATAGCTCCACCAGCCGCACGGAGTCGTTCCTCACCGCCTGCAGCTTGGTCGAGATGCTTGATTGCCTAGCCCGCGGCGACGAGTCATCATTCGCCTTCGTCTGTAGCGCCTTGGGACTGCAGCGGAGCTACCTCTGCCCCGACTTCGATGACGAGGCCATCCACGAGCTAGCCCGCAAAAACGACCTGAAATCGCTTCCGATCGTCGCCAAAATCGAATCGATAATGCCCGCTTTGCGGGGTTTGCCGGTCCAGGATGCGCTGCAGAAGGCCTTCGACGAGCTTGGATTCTACGATAACCTCGCCTACGTCGAAAAGCGCCGGGAGAACCTGCAGGCCCTCAGCTTCCTATTGAGCCTCGCCTCCTCGTTCGACTCCTCATTGCAAGGCTTCTCCGAGTTCGCCGAGTTCCTTCGCCGCTCCGACAAGTCAGAGGCCAAGGTAAAGGTCTCATCGCCTTCGGAGAAGCTATTCCCCTGCGTCAAGGGGATGTCGGTCCACGCCTCGAAGGGCCTTGAGTTTACCTACGTCTATCTCGCCGACCTCGAGCGGAGCTACACCAAAGGCGGCGGCGGGGCGAAGATCGTCTCCTGCGAGGAATACGGCCTATTGCCCTCGAAACCCTTCGGCTCCTCGACGTTCCTGCAGACCCTGACCGAGGACACAGAGAGGAAAAAGGCCATCTCGGAGAAGATAAGGCTCCTTTACGTCGCCATAACCAGGGCCAAGGAGCGGCTCACCTTCGTAAGGGCCAAGCCGAAGGATGGCAAAGGCCCCTATACCGGTTTAGCCCGCTTCGCCAAGTCCGATGCCGACATCGTCGACCTGATGTCGGCAAAGCTTGGTTTCCTGCCACCTTTCCCGAAGGCCAAGGGGGAAGCCGATGCCGCGCTGGCCAAGCGGATCGAGCCGAAGGGTTTCTTCCGAAAGCCGCCCAAACTCAACATGAAGGTATCTGATTCCCATCTTTCCTATTCCCGCGGTCAGGCTGGGAAGGGCTTCGCCACCTTGCTTTCCGGCACCGATCTGCACAAGGCGCTTGAGCTCACCAGCTTCACCCATAAGGTCCCCGCGGAAGGGATATCCGAGTCCATGAGGCGGAAGATAGAAACCGTGCTTCGCCTGCCCATCTTCGATTGCTCAAGCGAAGCGGAGGAATACCACGAATACCGCTTCAAGGATCAAGACGGCAACTGTGGCGTGGTGGACATGTTCTTGTCCTACCCCGACCATATCGACCTGTTCGACTTCAAGTCCTATAGCCTCGACGACGAGGCCTACATCGCCCAAGTGCTCGGCTACAAGAAGTCGATCGAGCGCATTTTCGGCAAGAAAGTTGAGGCCTATCTGCTCTCGGTGCAGCGCGGGGTAGTGAAAAAGGTCTCATAAAGGGGGTAAAATGCCCCTATGGCGATTCAAAACCCGATAAAAGACTATCAGGCGTTCCTTTCGGCCCTCAAGGTCCCGGATTCGCTCGACTACGGATTGATCCAGGAGGCTTTTGAGGCGGCCCTCGATGCCACCACCGAGCTGCGCGAGGAGAGCCCGATAATATCGAGGTTCGGCATCAACTTCGCCTCCCTCACGCTTTACATCTGCTCGGAGCACTCCTTCTACCTCGCGACCCACGCCAACACCAAGATGGAGGCGCTTAAGGGAAATCAGGAGTACATCGGGTTCCTCGCCTCGGTGTCGCTGGACAAGTACTTCACCAATGAGCATCTGGCCTACCGGATGGGGTCTTTGACCTCCCGGTTCTCGCCGATGATGTCGACCCTCGACCTCTATCTGAACTTCATCCTGGGGATGCTTTCGCGCTACAAGAAGAACGATCCCCAGCAGACCTTGGTCATCGACGTCATGAACAAGGGCTTCCAGATGGCCAAATGCGTCACCTCGCTATTGGAGAACGGCTTCGAGACCGAGGCCTTCTCGACCTGGAGGACGCTGCACGAGAACGAGTGCATCCTCCATTGCCTGCTCAAGTACGGCAAGCCGATAATCGAGCGCTACCTGGTCCACATGCGCTACGCCCTCGCCTTCCGCGGGGGGCTAAAGACCAAGGAGGAGACCGACGAGGAGTTCGTCAAGATCAAGTCCGAGATGAGAGGCCACGACCTCAAGAGCAAGGACATGAAGCGCTTCATCGAATACGGCTGGCTTTACGCCATCGAGGGCGTCGAGAAGCAGGATGGGTTCAAGCTGAACTTCCGCGATGGTGTCCAGCGGATGGCGGGGCTTTCCTCCTACTCCAAGGTCTACGAGATGAGCTCGGAGATCGCCCATTCCTCGCCGCTTCTGATCTACTCGAGCAAGAACTACTTCTTCTCGCTGACCCTGCTTTCGCTTTACGAGTCCTTCTTCCGGCTGGAGAAGGTGTTCACCAGCCTCTACATGTCGACCGTCTCCGAGCAGGAGCGGGACCGCTACGTCACGATGCGCAAGCTTTATTACCACCAGCTGCTTGAGGCCTATGGCCTGCAGAAGCAGCGATTCGCCACAGCCTCGAAGAAGCAGGAGCAGGCCAATGGGAATTGAAAAGACCCCGGTCCTGCGCCTTTTCCAGAACGAAGACGTCCGCGGGGCGAGGAAGATGCTGCTCCCGCTGGAGGACGCCTATTACGCGGCCCGGCCGAGCGTCACCCTGCGCGAGGCCACCGATTTCTGCCTGGGCGAATGCTACCCGTCATTCTCCGGCCTGGTTTCCCTTATAGAGGAAAACCCGGGCTGCTTCCATCCCTACCGAGAATCGACCGAGTATGGCTATCTCCATTTCCCGATAGCCAACCCGAAGGCCAACGCCGTGGTGGTCCCCGGCGGGGGATATGAGATGATCGCCTCGGTCAACGAGGGGTTCGATTTCGTGAGGCCGCTGCAGGAGGCGGGCTATTCCGTCTACATCGCCGGGTACGGCATCCGGGGCGACGCCTGCTTCCCCAAGCCGGTCATCCAGGTGGCGGAATGCCTCCGGGAGGCCGGCAAGCTGCCGACTTTGCTTTTAGGCTTCTCCGCCGGAGGGCACCTGTCGGCGATGATTTGCCGCAAGGACATGGCCGAGGCCTTCGATTACCCCAGGCCGCAAGCCCTGATACTCGGCTATCCGGTGATAAGCTTCTCCCTCCCGACCCATGAGCCGAGCAAGCGGTGGTTCACCGGGGGGCGGGACGACCTATCCGGCTTCCTGTCCGATGAGGGGCACGTCGACCCGGGCTACCCGCCGACCTTCCTCTGGCGGGCCGAAACCGACGACGTCGTGCCGCCGATAAACTCCGACGCCTTCGATAGGGCGTTGTCATCGCGCGGGGTGAGGCACCTCTACCGCGTCTATCCCGGAGATGGGCATGGATGGGGGATTGGCAAGGGGACCTCAGCCGAGGGGTGGCTTGATGAGGCGCTTAGCTTCCTAAGGCAACAATAAAACCCAGGATCGCTCCTGGGTTTTCGTTTTGCCTTTCGCGCTTTAGGCGTTGGGGACGACGGTGAAGTTGACCGTGATGGTCTCGACGCCCCAGGCCTGGCTGGGATCGGGGTTGGTGATGGTCATGGTAGTGGTGGTGTTGTTCATGAGCGGGTAGAACTCCATGATGGCATATCCGGCCGAGGCCATGGAAGGATCCTCCGTGAAGTTGACCATCATCACGTTGGAGTCGGTGAAGGACGGGATTATCTTGTCTAGCATCGCCTGGGTCCCGTCGTCGACGCGCACCCAAGCCTGGTTCCAGTTGAAGTTGAAGGGGACGGTGACGTTGTAAACCGGGTTGGTCTCGGTCGAGGTGGCATCCTCGGAACTCTCGAATCCGGTCCAATCGATCGAGGAGACGTTGGAGCCGCCGGAGGTGTCGACCTCGGAGACGGTGACGGTGATGGTGCCGAGCCTCGGGCTGACCTCGTCGCCGATGTATAGGTCGAAGGTGCCGGCCTTGCCGAAGACGGTGGCGGTCATGCCCATCTTCTCGGTTTCGACCAGGACCCCATCCTCAGAGGCACCGGTGATGGTTAGATAGCTGGCGTTTAGCGCGGTCGAGGGGGCGTATTCGATGCTCGAGTCGTCGAGCTGGATGGTGTCGCCGACCTGGAAGGCTCCGCCGGGGCCGGAGGCGTTCCAGCTGACCAGCGAGGCCGAGGTGACCTCGCTGACGAAGTAGTCATTCAGGTTGGCTAGTATCGGGTGGGCGGGATCGGTCGCCGGGTAGGATTCGGCGTAGACGATGTCGCTTAGCTCATATAGGCGGTGTATCGGGGTGGCGGTGGGTAGCGGCGCGTGGATCGAGGCGTCCCACTCGTTGGGGAAGGCGGCGGTGACGTCGGACTGCAGCGACAGGAGGTTGAGCTCTTCATCGAAGGAGGCGATGATGAGGAAGTTGGCGTTGTAGTAGTACTCGGAGCTGGTCTCGGTGTTCTCGTAGTAGGACTCCCAGACCGCCTCGTAGCCGCCATCGGTGGCGGTGACGGTGTACTCCACCTCGTGCAGGCAGGGGTCTGTCGCCTCGACGTCCCCTCCTTGGAGGAACCTCATCCCGAGCAGGGCTTCGTCGTAGGCCAGGGTGCCTTTCAAACCGGTCTCCTGGTGCACGAGCTCGATGGTGCCGTCGGCGCCTTCCTGATCGTAGGTCCCGCCTTCGGCGACTTTATACCGAATAGAATAGCCGTATGTGTCCGAATCGACGCTGTAGTAGTCGCTTCCGAGGATGCCGGCGTAGCTGACGTAGGTGCGCGCTGTCCCGCCGGTTGGGGTCTCGGTGTAGGTGCGGAGGCCCTCATGCTCGGTGGCCAAGGAGACCGACTCGGTCTTCCCATCGTCGTAGATGGTCCCTGAGAGGTCGATCGAGAGCCGGCGCGAGGTGACGATACGGTCGGCGGAAAGCAGCAGCCGCTCCTTTAGCTTGGTCGAGTCCGAAAGCTCCTCGGCCAAATCCTCGGAAGAGGTTTCCGAGGTCGATGTGGCGGTGGAAGATTCAGTCGATGAAGCGGTTCCTCCGCCGTCGGTGGACTCGCTGCTGGACACGTTCCCACCGCAGCCCGACATAAGGGCGCCGCCTAGGACCGCTACCAGCAGGATTTTTCCTTTGTTTTTCATTATTTTGCTAGTTCCTTTCAAGCAGGACTATTAAAGATTAATTTAAAAAAAGTGCAAGATTTTTTTGTGTAAGCGCTTACAAAATTTGGGGATACACATTTTTTCGCTTTGTTATATCTTTATTATGCTTTTTTGAAGAAAGCTAACAGGAGAAACACATGTCAAAGAAAAAGGAAAGGTTAACGCGGGCCATCTTCCCGCTGGCCCTATCCGCCCTCCTATTGGCCGCTTGCGAGCCCGCAGGGACCTCGTCCCTGGGGGATGGCGAGGGAAGCGACTCCTCCGGCACCAGCCAGGAAGAGAAGCAGGGATCGCCGGCTTCGCTGCTGCGCCAATCGCAGGGCAATGGGGCAATGGAAAGCGAGGGCGACCAGAAGGTATTGGTCATCCCCTTCAGCTTCAGCGATGACGTCTTCAAGATTACCGCCTCGGACATACTGGCCCTCGACTCCGGCTTCGAGTCGAGCCCCGTTGGCTACACCGCCCTGAGCTACTATCAGCAATCTAGCGGCGGCAAGCTCAACCTCTCCGGCTCGGTTGAGGCCCCGGTCACCCTCTCGACCAGCTTCGAGGACTTCCTCAACAACCTATACAGCACCGGCTCCTCCCCGGTCATCGCCTCCACATTGGATGAGGCGATCGACGCCTGGGTAGAGGAAGGGAACTCCATCGCCGACTACGATTCCGACGGCGACGGGAAGATCGACAACCTCATCGTCGCCAACCCCTTCCCGGCCTATAACGGCACCTGGACCTATGGCGACGAGACCATGGACCAGCTGGTCGCCTCCTTCATGTACGATCAGCTCGTCTCGACCGAGAAGGCCAACGCCGCCGAGTGGATGTGCGGGTCGCTCGGGGCCAGCTTCGGCACCCAGGACCCGATGAACGTCCGCTTCATCAAGGCCATCGCCGACCTGCTCGGCGTGCCGGAATACTCCGACCAGACCGGCGACCTGCAGGGCAACCTCCGCGCCCCGCTTGGCTACACCGACGTCACCGAGGAGGGCATCTCCGACCACAACCCGTTCACCAAGTACCTGCTCGGATGGACCGAGCCGACCAAGATCATCGCCTCCTCGCTTGAAACCGAGGCGACCTACACCCTCGCCCCGGGCGAGAGCCTATTGCTCTCCAACGAGGACACCGGCGTCTTCGGCGAGTACCTGCTCATCGATTACTTCACCCCGACCGGGCTTAACTCCGGCTCCTCTTTGACCGAGCCGGCCATCAGGGTCTACAAGGTTGATTCCCGCCTAGTCGCCGGCGGAGAAGACGGGTTCTACCCATATTATGGCGAGCCGGATTTCAACTCCGACCTGGCCTACGACTTCGCCTACACCAACTCCGGCCGCAACACCAACGCGGTCTACGGCATCGCCGGCAACTACGCGCTCGTCCAGCTGCTCGACAGCACCGGCGCCAACCGCCAGATGACCAACTCGATGTACATCACCGACGACAACCTCTGGCATGAGGGCGACGTCTTCGGTGAGGAATCGCTGGTCGATGGCTTCTACCACGACTTCCACTTCGACGGCAATGGGGCCGTCCGCCCTGAGCTCGGGCTGACCTTCGAGGTCGGCGCGCTCAATAGCGAAGGCGCCACCATCACCGTAAGGAGGGCCAACTGATGAAGAAGATAAATTCCGCCATTGCCCTTTGCGGGCTCGCCCTTTGCGGCTGCTCCGCCACCGGCGCGACAGCCGAGGAAGTGGGGCTGACCGATGCGCAGATAAGCAGCATCGCCTCCTTCTTCGCCGCCCCGATCAAGTCGGTGGCGACCATCACCCCGCGCTACGCCGCCTTCGGGGGCGCGACCTTCACCGCCACCGATGAGGTCAGCTCCACCGCCAGGCACAGCGACCTCTGCCTCACCGGCACCAAGATGCCGCTATTGCAGTCCGACGTCACCTCCTCCCCCGAGGGCTACGTCATGCTCAACGCCCTTGGGCTCGACAACGTCGTCAAGTCGACCGAGGTCACCGACGACTCCAACCTCCCGGTCGCCTTCGCCGGCAACTACGATTCCGGCTACAAGGCCCTCGCCGGCATAACCGCCTCCAACTTCTCGCGCTACTTCACCGTGGAGACCGCCGAGGATGGCTACACCCTGAAGGGGACCGAGCTATTGACCGCCCTCATCTCCCCGGGGATGTCGAAATTCCTATATACCATTAACCCGTACAGCTTCGACTACCTCACCTCGCGTCAGCTGATCGAGGGCTTCGAACTGACCGTTGACGCCAACGGCACCCCGAAGCAGGCGAAGTTCGCCAACGTCCTCGCCGACGCCTACGGCTACATGGCCGAGGACTACCTCGTCGAGCTCTCCGCCATCGACGCGGTGACCCCGCTCACCCCGTATACCCCCTCGCTTGGCGAGGAGGACCTCTCCACGCTCACCGCTTCCTTCGAGAAGCTCCGCGATGGCGTCCAGGGGCTGAACTTCACCACCAACGTCAAGACGACCTTGGTCGATGGGACCGAGATCGATAACCGCGGCGAGTACAAGTCATACTACGACCTGGCCGGCAAGTTCGGCGGGCGCAAGCTCATGATCACCGACCTGCCCTTGACCGATGCCTCCTATGGCACGACCTACACCGGACTGGCCTACTTCACCGCGGAAGCGGCGGGGGCCGACGGATACTACCAGATCGGCGTGACCCCGGGCACCAACGGCGGGACTGGCTACGCCGCGACGCTATCGGCCGACGCCTACACCGTCGACAACGGAGCCGTCCCCTTCATCCAGTCGCTTTCGACCGCCTTCTTCGAGAAGGCCGATGAGGGCTACGTGTTCGATCTGGCCGATTTCCCGTACATCGACCACTACTTCTGCTTCGACATCATGGCCGCCGTCTTCGGCGTCGGCGACTACCCGACCCGCATGAGCAGCTGGTACGTCGAATCGACGGCCACCCTTGCCTTCGGCTTCGACCGGCTTGAGGTCAGCATCGATGAGGCGGGATACCCGGTCTTCAAGCTATACTTCGCCTCCGAGGCCTTCGGCGGCGACTGCGTGAGCACCGTGTCCTACTCCGACTTCGGGACCACCGACCTCACCGCCCACAACCTCGATGGCGTCCTCGACACCTTCGATCTATATCTAGGGAGCTACCAAGGATGAGAAAGACATATCTGGCATTGGGGCTGCCGCTTCTATTGCCCCTAGCCGCGACCTCCGCCGCCCTCCCCTCCTCCGCCGAGGAAGGGCCGGAGTACCTGCGGCTGTTCCAGCTGCCTTATAACGTGAAGGGCAGCGCCGTCCTCACCACCGACTACGGCGAGGGTCTGGAGTCGCTTAATAGCGTCGCCACCTACTCCGTCGACCGCGACTACGGCACGGTGAGCTTCGACGGCGAGGACCGCGAGGCCATCCGCGACCATGGGCTGGCCTCCGACACCATCCACTACGAGGGGAGCGACGGGTATTCCTACCACGACACCCTCAACTACCAGAACCAGCTCGAGTCGGTCGTCGACAAGACCTTCGGCATGGACCTGGTCTACGCCTCGACCTATTACGACCCCTTCGACTACATCAGCCCCTCCGACATACAGGGATCCGCCCTCTCGAGCCAGAAGGCCGAGCTGATGCTCAACGCCTACTTCGGGCTCGACTTCCCGGTCACCTCGGCCACCTTCTCCGGCTACGACCTGGAGAACCCGGTCGATTCCAAGGTCACCCTGGAGTTCACCTGCCCAATCCGCCCCGACGCCATCGAGAGCACCTCGGGCATGTTCATCGGCGAGTCCACCCTGACCGTCGACCTCTCCTTCGAGATCCTCAAGGAGAGCTTCGGCCGCATCTCGGTCGGCACGCAGGACAACCCCGAGCTGAAGTCCGCCTTGCAGGGGCTTGGCACCAACTACACCGTGACCATCGCGGAGAACGACATCCGCCTCGGCTACACCTATTACTATTCCGGCGATAGCCTCTACATCCACGGCGACCCGAGCCTCCCCTACCCGGTGGACGGCGATACCTACTACGTCCAGGGCGCCGGCGGCAGGGCGACCGGCTACCGCTACTCCGCCTCGACCTCCTCTTGGTCGACCATAGGCATCAACTACCAGATCGCCAACTACCTGCCGAACTACTCCAAGATCGCGCCGGAGGTGCTGCAGAAGCAGTCCGAGGGCGTCTACGCCTTCCTGCCCGACGCCGTGCCGCTATTAAGCCGCGACCTCGTGCCATCCGCCTTCTCGGTCTCTGCGATCGAGCCCTTCTATGCCTACGTGAGCCTAGATGGCGAGACCATGTCCGAGGTGAGCCTCGGCTACTACGACTTCCAGTACGGCCCGTATTCGATCACCGCGAGCTTCTCCGAGGTCGGCTCGACCGCGATGCCGAGCTGGCTCGATACCAGCTTCGCTGAATAAGGAGGAAAGAAAATGAACGCTAAATTGCTCATATTGGCCCCTTTGATGGCCCTCTCCCTCGTCGCCTGCGGGGGTAATGGTTCCTCCTCGACGCCGGGATCTTCCTCCGAGGACGGCGGCGAAGTGACCCTCCCGGAGCTGCCGGTTGGCACCCAGAAGGCCCAGAAGGCCCTCGCCTCGCTCCAGCATCAGACCCACGGGGCCCACATCGAGATGGCCACCGACGTCTACCGCGACGACCCGCTTGAGGTCGGCATCCATCAGGGAAAGACCTACGACATCGTCCACCAATACGGCGCGGTGCGGGCCTACACCGAGAAGTACAGCTACAATGCCTACGACTACAAGCTCACCGACAAGGTCGAATCGACCGAGTGGGGCTACTCCGACCCGAAGGCCTATTACTTCCGCGACGAGGAGACCGGGCTCGCGATCAAGGAGTCGATCACCATCGACAACGAGGTCAATAGCTCCTACCTCTCCGACTACAACGACACCACCGGGGTCTACCTCCCGTATGCCTTCGACTCGCTATTCCGCAACCCCTGGGACTACATCAGGGCCAGCGACATCATCGAGGAAGAAGACGGCAGCCTGCACCTGCAGGGCGCCAAGGCGCAGTTCGTGGTCACCTGCTATGGCGGGACCTCGATCAACTACGTCGACGACATCGCCCTCAACCTCGGCGAGGACGGCGGGATCGACTCATTGGCCTTCGAGATCTCGGAGCTCCGCGAGGAGGGCCGCTTCACCAGGACGAATGAGTTCACCGTCACCTACGACCGGAGCCTAGGCGAGCAGCCGGTCCCCCATCTGCAGCCCTACGCCAACGACAACCCCGACCTAGCCGCGGCCCTCAAGTGCCTCGACGGCGTCGACTCCTACACCTACAACAAGGAGTTCCTCTCCTCTTGGGATGGCGAGCGCACCACCTGGACCACCGGCTACTTCATCCGCGACGACATGGCCTATTACGCCCAGCGCTCCGCCCCCGGGGACGAACATCCCTACCAGGGTGGCGACGACTACGATTACAAGGCGGTCTATGACCCCTCCGACAAGCTCTACCACGTCTATCAGTACGACTACGGCGACCTCGGATGGGATTGGCACGTCGTGACCCTGTCGAGCTCCGCGGTCTACACCATCGATTCCTTCGAGGGCCTCGGCCCCGACTTCTCCTCCATCAACCCGGCCTTGTTCAAGAAGACCGGCGATAGGACCTACGAAGCCGAGGAGTTGGTCGTCAGCGGACTCGGCTCCTACTTCGATAACGGGATGCTCGGCGTGCAGTCGGGCGCCCTAGAGGGCTCGACCGACCGCCTGGTCGTCACCCTCAACGAGGATAAGACCGCGATCGAGACCGTATTGGCCTCCTTCTCGATCCAAGGTGTCGATTACTACCTCCGCTTCACCCTCTCCGACATTAACTCGACGACTTTGCCGAGCTACGCCGCCGAGTAAACTAAGCCAAAAGGCCTCCCTTCGGGGAAGGCCTTTTTTCGTGCAGAAAGCCGATATCTTTGAAGTTAAATTGGCGGATATGCGCTTTTTGCGGGCAAAAGAAAAGCGGGGCTAGATCCCCGCTTTTGTCTTTGGACCTGCGCTAAATCACACGTCCTCGTAGCACGAGCCGCCGATGAATTCCCTCATCAGCGAGTTCGATGGTACCCATTGGTCGTCCATGTCGACGAAGAACTTGAGCATCCTCACCAGCCGCATGGCGGTGGGGAAGCATGGAGATGTCTCCTCGATCCCCTTAAGCAGCGGCAAGGCGTATTTCTTCATGACCGGGAGCTCGTAGCTGAGCATCGAGTTGTAGACGTAGTCGGAGCCCTCCTGGGTGTCGTAGATCCACTTGAACTCGCCCGCCCGGACGCTAGGCCACATGCCGATGGTCTCCTCGGCCGAGGCGTTGCGGAACTTGTAGTCGCGCACGATCCGGCGGATGAGGCGCAGGTCGGTGAGCGAGAGCGGGGTGTGGTCGTCGAGGTTGATCTGGGCCTGGGGGGCGATGAAGATCTTGAACTTGGCCGACTTCGGGATGTCGACGGTCATCCGGTCGTTGAGAGCGTGGATGCCCTCGATGATGATGGGCTGGCCGCGCTCGACGTGGAGCGTCCTGCCCGGGACCGACTTGCCGGACTGGAAGTCGAACTTCGGCAATGTGACGGTCTCCCCGGCGATGAGGTCGACCATGTTCTGGTTGAAAAGCGGGATGTTGAGCGCCTCGATGGACTCGAGGTCGATCTCCCCGTTCTCCCCCTTCGGGATCTTGTCCTTCTCGAGGTAATAGTCGTCGATCGAGATGCGGATCGGGTTGATTCCGCGGGCGAGCAATTCGATGCGGAGGCGGTTGGCGAAGGTGGTCTTGCCTGAGCTTGAGGGCCCGGCGATGCAGATCAGGCTCACCTCGTCGATGGAGTCCTCGATCATCTGTCCGAGCTCGCAAAGCATCCGGTTGTGGCGCGCCTCGCAGAGGTTGATGAACTCGATTGGCCCGCGGCGCTCGATGGACTTGTTGATGCCGGCGACCGTGTCGGAGCCGACGATCTTGGCCCAGTCGTGGGATTCCTTGAGGACCCTGCCGAAGGTCGGGGCGTCCTGGAAGGGCGGGATCTCGCCGCCAGCCTCGGCGCGCGGGTACTGCAATAGGAAGCTCGGCGCGTAGAGGCGGAGCTTGTACTTCTTGATGTAGCCGGTCGAGGGGACCATGTGGGAGTACATGTAGTCGTAGAAGCCGTCGCACTCATAGAGGTGGGCGGTCTTCTCCGGGCGGTAGGGCAAAAGGGCGAGCTTGTCCTCGTAGCCGAGCTGCTCATATACCTCGCGGGCCTTCTCAATGGGGACGACCATCCGCTTGAGGGGGTAGTCGGAGGCGATGATGCGCTCCATCTCGTGGCTGACCTTGAGCAGCATCGCCGTGTTGGCGGTGTAGCCCGGGGTGAGCAGGTGGATCGAGACGCAGCGGGAGACGTTGTAGGCGAACCTTATCTTCAGATCGGGGTAGGCGCGGCGGAAGGCCATCGCGGTGATGAAGCGCAGCGACGCCTCGTAGGTCTTGGTGGCGTCGCCGTCCTTGACGGTGAGCCACTGTATCTCGCAGTCGTAGTTGACCTCATAGGTCAATTCCCTGACCCGGTTGTTGACCCGGGCGGCGATGATCGATTTGTCTTCGTTGGAGCCGTTTAGTATCTCAAGCAGGCTCATCTTCTTCTGATACGTTGTCGTGTTGTTGCCGATGGTGACGGAAAATGGCATAGGACCTCCTATGACCCCTGGCCGACTATCTTAATATGTAACCGCTTACAAAGCAAGCGTTTATCGAACTTCTCGGCTGAGACGGAGACTAGTCTTCTATTATGAGGGCGTGGACGTAGTCGATCGCGTTGAGGTTGATGAAATAGTGGGGTTCCCGGCCTTTATACCATTCGACGTACCAGTTCTCCGGGTCCTTCTTGGCGGCTTTCATGACGTCGTCGGGCACCGGCTGCCCGATCGCCTGCTGATGCCTTTCCTGCATTTTCATTACCGGCATGAAGAAATGTTCCATTTTCTACCTCCTCCCCGGAACCGGCCATAGTGGCCGATATTCGGGTACGCCATTATTCTACCCTACATGGAGCCCAATTAAGTATGGCGCGCGAGGTTTTCTCTTTGATTTGCCAGCCGATTGTGTAACCGCTTACAAATCTAGCGTTCATCGGACTTGCTTCTAGTGTATACTGCTTTACTAGATAAGGAGTCAGACATGGCTAAAGCATTGGCGTACCTGCAGTCGGGCGGACCGACCGCGGTCATCAACTCGTCCCTATACGGGGCGATAAAGGAAGCGGGGGAGCATAAGGAGGTAAGCAAGGTCCTCGGGAGCCTGCACGGCATCGAGGGACTGCTTTACGACGACCTCGCCGATCTAAGCAAGGAGGACCCCGAGCAGATCGAATTGCTGCTGCAGACCCCGGGGGCGGCCCTGGGCTCTACCCGCTACAAACTGCCCTCCGATCTCGAGGACGAGCGCTACCAATCGATAATCAAGACCGTTAGGAAGCACGACATAGGCTACATCCTCGTCAACGGGGGCAACGACTCGATGGACACCTGCTCCAAGCTCTCGCGCCTATTCGCCTCCAAGGGCATGGACGTCAAGGTCATCGGGGTCCCCAAGACGGTCGACAACGACCTCTCCGCGACCGACCACTGCATCGGCTACGGTTCGGCCGCCAAATACGTCATAAACACCGTCAAGTCGGTCTGCGTCGACGCCTCCTGCTACAAGAAGGGCAAGGTGTTCGTCGTCGAGGTGATGGGGCGCAACGCCGGCTGGCTGACCGCCTCGGTCGACCTCCTCCCCGCGCCTTACCGCCCCGACCTCATATACCTGCCGGAGGACGCCTTCGACCTCGATGAGTTCTACAAGGAGGTCAAGAAGGTCCACGACGCCAAGGGGCACTGCGTGGTCGCCATAAGCGAGGGCATCGTCTTCCCCCGCGACACCTCCTCGGCCCGGGTCGACGCCTTCGGCCACATCCAGCTCGGCGGTGCGGCCGACGCGCTTTCCCGCCGGGTGGAGCAGAACCTCGGGCTCCCGACCCGCTCGATCGAGCTCTCCCTCCCGCAGCGCGCCTTCCCGATACTGGTCTCCAAGGTCGACCGCGATGAGGCCGTGGAGTGCGCCCGGGTGGCCTGCAAGGCGGCAGTCGCGGGGGAGTCGGGCAAGATGGTGGCCATCAGGAGGATCAGCAGTCAGCCGTACCAGGTCGAATATGAGCTCAAATCGGTCGAGGGCATCGCCAACGTCGAGAAGAAGATCCCGCCCGAGTTCCTGCATAACGTCCACGGGCTCAGTCAATGCTTCCGCGATTACCTCCGCCCCCTGATCCAGGGCGAGGTCGACGTCGCCTACGAAGAGGGCATCTACAAAGTCGCATCGCTTAGGCTTCTACGCGACTAGTACCTATAAGGTAAGCCTCCCGTTTTGTTTGCTTTTTTGCTCACGCTGTGCCTAACATATCCCCGTTATGGGAAAGGCGCTGCAGAAGATAAGGAAGAGCGAGTACTGGATGACCGGGCTCTGCATTGCCGGAATCGGGATCGTGGGTTTTCTCGCGCTTTCCTGCTTCTTCTTCCTGGGCAACCCCGGCGTCCCGCTTGGATGGCTATTGGGCATCGCCGTCGCCATCTTCACCTACTGGTCGATAGTGGTTACGTCCTCGGCCTTGCTTAAGCCCGGGGAGCAGAAGGCGGGGAAGATGGTCTTATCCGTCGTCTTCGTCGTATTGCGCTTCCTATTGCTGGTCGCCGCGGTCGTCGTGGCGGCTTTGCTTACCTACATATACGAATGGCCTTACCTCAACGTCTGGGGCGTCATCGGGGGATACCTCCCGCTGCCTTTGGCCTCATCCGCCATTGGGCTTTTCAGGAAGATAAAGCCATCTAGGAAAGAAGGCGAAGACGATGAACATGCTGCTTGATTCCTCCTCGCCGATCTCGCAGATGATCGACCGCTGGTGGGACTTAGACGTCTCCGGCGCTGTGATATCGTCGGCGATGGTGATGGCCATCATCGCCATCTTGGCCATAGTGATCGGCATCAAGGCAAGGCGCGCCGACCCCAAGGTCGCGCCGCGGGGGATATTGCTGCTCGCCGAGATGGGCGTCTCCTCCCTCGACAATTGGACCTCGGAGATGATGGGGCACCGCAACGTCGGCAACTGGCCGGGCTACTTCGCCGGGCTTTGGGTATACCTATTCATCTCGTTCAACTGGTCGCTGCTCGGGTTGCCCTCGATCATCGACTACCTGCTCGTTCCCTTCACCCTTTCCTTGGTGATGTTCGTCCTGATCCAGGTCACGGCGCTCCGCTACCAGCACCTCGGATACTTCCATCGCTACATCGAGCCGCTCAAGATCTGGCTGCCGATCAATCTGGTGACCATGTGGACGCCGATTGTTTCCACGTCGCTGCGTATGTTCGGCAACTGCATCTCCGGATCGGTCATCATCGGCATCGTCAACTGGGCCCTCAAGTCGGCCTCGATGGCCATCTTCGGCGCCATCGGCCCCTGGGGCCAGATATTCCTCGCCCCGTTCGCGATCGGGGTCCTAAACCTTTACTTCAGCCTATTCTCCGGGTTCGTCCAGACCCTGGTCTTCGCCTCGCTCAACGCCGTTTGGATCGGCGCCGAGATGCCCGAGGACGAGGACATAATGGGGACCTCTGGGCAGCTTGCCCGCGGGAATAGCGAAGCGCCCATAGCCCAATAGGAGGAAAGAAAATGGGATTTCTAGCAAACATGGTGTCCATCCTGGCCGCTGACCCGAGCCAGATGGGGCTGGTCGCCCTCGCGGCCGGCATCTGCTGCTGCACCGGCACCTTCTCCGCGATCGGCGAGGCCTGGATCTGCTCGCACGCGATCGATGGGATCGCCCGCAACCCGGAGATGTACGGCAAGCTGCGCTCGACCATGATATTGGCCGTCGCCCTCGACGAGTCGACCGCCATCTACGCCTTGATCGTCGCCATATTGATCATCTTCGTCCTGCCCAGCATGTTCTAAAGGAGCGAAGATGAGACTTCTTTTCGCATCCCTTGCCATATTGAGCGACTCCGGGGTGGACTCAACCCCCTTCGACAAAGACGACTTCATCTCGAAGATCTTCCCCAACGGGATGATCGACTTCGTGATCCAGCTGCTCGGCTTCGTCGTGCTTTTGCTCATCGTCTTCTTCATCGCCTACAAGCCGGTCCATAACCTCATCAAAAGGCGTCGCGACTACATCGAGGGCAACCTCCGGGAGTCGGAGGCCTCGCTAGCGAGGGCCAAGGAGGCCGAAAGCCACAAGGAGGAGACCATCCTGCAGGGCAAGAAGGAGGCCGCCCGCATCGTCGCGGAGGCCAGGGAGCAGGCCAACCGGGAGGCCATAGCCAGCAAGCAGGCCACCGCGGAGGCCATCGAGAAGGCCAAGAAGGACGCCGACGCCGAGATAGAGGAGAGCAAGCGCCAGGCCGAGAAGGAGGTCGGGCAGAAGGCCATCGACCTCGCCATCGCCGCCAGCAGCGCCATCCTCGGCCGGCAGGTGACCGACGTCGACCAGCAGAAGCTGCTCGATGAGATGATCGACAAGCTCGGAGACCACAATGGATAGCGTCTGCTTCGCCTTCGCCCAGGCGGCGTTTGAGTCGCTGCCCAAGGATAGCCTGACCTCGGCCGAGCAAGGGTCGGAGGCGCTGCTGTCCGCACTTGGGAGCGACGATTCGTTCGCCGTCTTCCTCGGGTCGCCGAACATCGCCTTCGCCAAGAAGGATAAGGCCATCGGCGAAGCCCTGGGCTTTTTGCCCGAAAGGCTGCAGATCGCCATCAAGCTGCTCGCCAAGAAGGGGTATGGCGGGAAGCTATCCCTCTTCCTGCAGGCCCTGCTATCGCTAGTCCGCGGAAGACTCGGCGTCAAGGAGGGCATCGCCTATTCGGCGAGGCCGCTCGACCCCGAATCGCTTACTAGGCTCGAAGCAGCCGTGGGGGGACGGATCGGGTATAAGGCGAAGCTCAAGAACATCGTCGACTCGCGCTTATTAGGCGGAGCGAAGGTCGCCATCGACGGAAAGACCTTCGACTACACCCTCGCCCGGCAGCTTGAATCGCTGCGGGCCAAACTTGAAGGAGGCATCGCCAAATGAAGATAGACACCGAAGGGCTCTCGGCACTGCTTAGGAAGCAGATCGAGGGCTATGGAAGCAAACTGGAGCAAGACGACGTCGGGACCGTGGTATCGGTGGGCGATGGCATCGCCACCGTCTATGGCCTGGAGAAAGCCATGCTCGGCGAGCTGCTGCTTTTCCCGCACGGGGTCTATGGCCTCGCGATGAACCTCAACGAGGACGACGTCGGGGCCGTGTTGCTTGGCGAGGACGACCTCATCAAGGAAGGCGACGAGGTGCGGCGCACCGGCAAGGTCGCCGAGGTCGGGGTCGGCGACGAATTGCTCGGCCGCGTGGTCAACGCGCTCGGGCTTCCCATCGACGAGAAGGGGCCGATAAAGACCGAGAAAACTAGGCCCATAGAGCGCATCGCCCCGGGGGTCATGACCAGGAAATCGGTCGACACCCCGCTTGAGACCGGCATCAAGGCAATAGACGCCATGATCCCGATCGGCCGCGGTCAGCGCGAGCTCATCATCGGCGATAGGCAGACCGGCAAGACCGCCATCGCCTTAGACGCCATAATCAACCAGAAGGGCAAGGGCGTGAAGTGCGTCTACTGCGCCATCGGGCAGAAGAACTCCTCGGTGGCCGCTTTGGTTGAGCGGCTCCACCAGCTCGGGTGCATGGACTACGTGACCGTGGTCAACGCCTCCTCCGCCGAGCCGGCGCCCCTTCTTTACATCGCCCCCTTCGCCGCCATGGCGATGGCCGAGGAATGGATGGAGCAAGGCCAGGACGTGCTCATCGTCTTCGACGACCTGTCCAAGCACGCGGTCGCCTACCGCACCCTTTCCTTGCTTCTAAAGCGCTCGCCGGGCCGCGAGGCCTATCCGGGCGACATCTTCTATTTGCATTCGAGATTGCTCGAAAGGGCGTGCCGATTGAGCAAGGAATACGGCGGGGGCTCGATCACCGCCCTCCCGATCGTCGAGACGCAGGCCGGGGACATCTCCGCCTACATCCCGACCAACATCATCTCGATCACCGACGGGCAGATATTCCTCCTCACCGACTACTTCAACGCCGGCCAGCGCCCGGCCATCGACTCGGGCTTCTCCGTGTCCCGCGTCGGCTCCAGCGCCCAGTTCAAGGCCATGAAGAAGGTGGCGGGGTCGCTCAAGATCGAGCTCGCCAACTACCGCGAGATGCTTTCCTTCTCCCAGTTCGGCTCCGACCTCGACGAGTCGACCAAGAAGATCCTCGCCCACGGCGCCGTGCTTATGGAGACCCTCAAGCAGGCCCAGTACAACCCATATTGTCTGTCCCGCCAGGTGGTGGAGCTGCTTTCCGTCAAATCCGGCAAGCTCGACTCCTACCCGGTCGAGAAGCTAAGCGGGTTCCTATCCGACTTCTACGCCAAATTGCTCTCATCCAAGAAAGAGGTCATCGAGCGGATCGACTCGAGCAAGGACCTGTCCAAAGACGACAGCGACTCCATACTCGCCTCCCTCGACGAGTTCCTCGCCATGAAGGTCGATTGATGGCCGGGAACCTAGTCAAGACAAAGCGGCGGATCGCCTCGATCGCCGCGACCAAGAAGATCACCTCCGCGATGGGGATGATCGCCTCGGTCAAGCTGCTCCGGGAGAAGAAGGCGATCGAGTTCGCCCGCTTCGCCTCCGCGGAGAGCCGCGCTTTCCTAGACGCCGTGAGGGCATATAGCCTCGACGAGCCGCTGCTAGAGGAGGGCGAGGGGAAGCGCGCCTACATAGTGTTCTCTAGCGACCTCGGCCTCTGCGGGGCCTACAACCAAGGCATGTTCCGCCTGCTAAGCTCCAAATACCGCGAAGGCGACCTATTGATACCCATCGGGGCCAAGGCCAAGGCCAGGTATGGGAAGGGAGGTTATCCGCTATTAGAGGGCGAGCAATCCATGTTCGACTCGCCGCGGAGCCTGCTCGAGTCCGCCAAGCGCCTACTGCAGATGAAGAGAGAGGGGAGGATATCCTCGCTTCGCGTCATCTACACCAAATACATCAACTCGCTCCGCTTCGACCCCGCGGAGGAGGTGCTGCTCCCGCTTCCCAAGCTAGAGCCCCCCTTCGAGGTCAAGCCGATAATCGAGCCCAGCGAGCAAGCCTCCCGCGACGAGGCTCTCGCCACCTGGCTTAGCCTTAGGCTAGTGGAGCTGAAGGAGGAATGCTCGTTATGCGAGCAATCCAGCCGGCGCAACGCCATGGACGCCGCCAACACCAACGCCGACGAGCTGCTCGAGAAGCTCAACATCGAGTACAACAAGGCCCGCCAGGCCGCCATCACCCAGGAGATAACCGAAGTCGTCTCCGGCTCAAGATAGGAGGAAATGACAATGGAGAAGAAAGCAAAGCTTGACGCCTCATGCATCGGGAAGCTGGTCCAGGCCGTCGGACCGGTCCTCGACGTCAAGTTCGAGAACAAGGCCCTGCCCGACATCCTCGACGCCTTGGAGATACCCTTGCCCAATGGGGGCAAGCTCGTCAGCGAGGTCATGCAGCACATCGGCGACGACGTCGTCCGCTCGGTGGCCATGGGCCCGACCGATGGCCTCACCCGCGGGATGGACGTCATCAACACCGGCGCGCCGATCTCCGTCCCGGTCGGCGACAAGACGCTCGGCCGCATGTTCAACGTCCTCGGCGACCCGATAGACGGATTGCAGGACGACTTCAAGGACTGCAAGCGCGATCCCATCCACCGCGCCCCGCCGAGCTTCGCCGAGCAAAGCGTCTCCAAGCAGATGCTTGAGACCGGCATCAAGGTCATCGACCTGCTCTGCCCCTACGTCAAGGGCGGAAAGATCGGGCTATTCGGCGGCGCCGGGGTCGGCAAGACCGTCTTGATCCAGGAGCTGATATTCAACATCGCCAAGGAGCATTCCGGCACCTCTGTTTTCGCCGGCGTCGGCGAGCGCAGCCGCGAGGGCAACGACCTCTACTTCGAGATGAAGCAGTCGGGCGTATTGAAGAACACCTCGCTGGTCTTCGGGCAGATGAACGAACCCCCGGGAGCCCGTATGCGGGTCGCCCTAAGCGCCCTCACCATGGCGGAGCATTTCCGCGACGTGGAGCACAAGGACGTATTGCTTTTCATCGACAACATATTCCGCGTCACCCAGGCTGGCTCGGAGGTCAGCGCGCTTCTCGGCCGCATGCCCTCGGCCGTCGGGTATCAGCCGACCCTCGCCACCGAGATGGGCCAGCTGCAGGAAAGGATCACCTCGACCAAGGACGGGTCGATCACCTCGGTCCAGGCCGTCTACGTGCCGGCCGACGACTTCACCGACCCCGCCCCGGCCACGACCTTCTCCCACCTCGACGCCAGGACCCTGCTCGACCGCAACACCGCGGCGCTTGGCATCTTCCCGGCCGTCGACCCGCTTGAGTCGACCTCGGCCATCCTCGACCCCAACGTGATAGGGAAGGAGCACTATGAGGTCGCCCGCGGGGTGCAGAAGCTATTGCAGCGGTACAAGGAGCTGCAGGACATCATCGCGATTCTTGGCATCGACGAGCTCTCCGACGAGGACAAGGCCATCGTCAATAGGGCAAGGCGCGTCCGCAACTTCCTCTCCCAGCCGTTCCACGTCGCCGAGGCCTATTCGGGCCACAAAGGGCTCTACGTCCCCCTCTCGGAGACCGTCAGGAGCTTCAAGGCCCTGCTAAGCGGGGAATACGATTCCTATCCGGAATCCGCCTTCCTATATTGCGGCGCCATCGAGGACGTCAAGCGCCACGCGGAGGGGCTTAAGTGATCAAGCTGACCCTTCTTTCGCCTTATGCCATCGAGTTCGAGGGCGAGGCGGAGGAATTCTACGTGCAGACCCCGCTGGGGCCGACGCAGGTTTCCGGCGGCTACGCCGATTCCTACATCGCGCTATCGGAGGACTGCGTGCTGCGGATCCACCTCCCCTCGGGGAGACGCTACTTCGCCGTGCACCATGGATTGCTGTCGGTGAAGGACGGAAGGGCCACCATCAGCTGCCTATACTGCGAGGACGGGGCCAAGCTCGACCGCAATAGGGCCGAGCAGGCCAAGCAGCGGGCCGATGCCCACCTGCAGGGGAAAGACGGAGACCTCATGAAGGCCAAGGCCGCGCTCAGCCGCGCCTTGTCTCGGCTAGAGGCCAGCCGGCTGAGCCTCGGTGGCAAGGAATAGACGACAAGCCCGCTTTTGCGGGCTTTTATTGAATAAAGGAGAAAAAACATGGAACGCGCAAAGGGAAAACTCGGCTTCGGGATGATGAGGCTGCCGTATAAGGACGGGCAGATCGACTTCGACTTGGTCAGCCAGATGGTCGACCGGTTTCTAGAGGAGGGCTACAACTACTTCGACACCGCCCATGGCTACCTCAACGAGCAAAGCGAGGTCGCGGTGAGAAAATGCCTCAGTTCGCGCTACCCCCGCGACGCCTACGTGCTCACCGATAAGCTCAGCTCCAACTACTTCAACTCACCAGAGGACGTGATCCCGATGGTCAAGAAGGAACTGGAGTGCTGCGGCGTCGAATACTTCGACTACCTGCTCATGCACGCCCAGGGGCGGAACAACTACGACCATTACATGGGCTGTCAGGCCTATGAGAAGGCCAAGGAGCTCCAGGCGATGGGGCTAATCCGCCACATCGGCATCTCCTTCCACGATTCGCCGGACTTCCTGCGCCATATTCTTGAAGAACACCCCGAGGTCGAGGCGGTGCAGCTGCAGATAAATTACCTTGACGCCGAAGACGAGGTTGTGCAGAGCCTAGCTTGCCTAGATGTCGCCAACTCCTTTGGTAAAGACGTCATCGTCATGGAGCCGGTCAAGGGCGGAAGGCTAGCCAACCTCACCCCGGCAGCCCTTTCTTCGCTCCGGGGCGTGTACAATGGCTCCCCGGCCTCCTTCGCCATCAAGTACGCCGCGAGCCTGCCCGGCGTCAAGATGGTCCTCTCCGGCATGGGGTCGTTCGAGCAGATGGAGGACAACTGCGCCGCCCTCCATGACCTATCCTTCCCCGAGGAATACCGCAAAGAGGCCAAGCTGCTCGCCGCGTTGCTTCGCAAACAGGGCCTGATCGGCTGCACCGGCTGCTCCTATTGCACGCCCCTCTGCCCGGTAAAGATGCCGATCCCCGACATCTTCAAGATGCTCAACGCCCACCGGGCTGGCGTGGGGGAGAAAGACATAGCCCTGCTAAGCAAAGCCGATGAGTGCCTCCGCTGCGGGGCTTGCGAATCGGTGTGCCCCCAGCACCTGCCGATAAGGCAGCTGCTCGCGGACAAGCAATAGAAGGCGCCCTCTAAAGAGGGCTTTTTTCGATTCGTCGTCAATCTTCCCTCAACCATCTGTGCACTTATGCGGCCCAAAAGTGTAAAATTTACTCCGTTGAGGCAATTCCGATGAACTTCGTATTCATATCACCTAATTTCCCGACCAACTACTACCTCTGGGTAGAGGGCCTAAAAAGGCATGGGGTCAACGTATTGGGGATCGGCGATTCCCCCTATTGGGACCTGCAGCAGCGGCTGAAGGACTCTCTGACCGAGTATTACTGCACCGACCTATCCAACATGGATGAGCTGACCAAGGCGGTCAAATACTATCAGGACAAGTACGGCAAGATCGACTACATCGAAAGCGACAACGAGTGGTGGCTCTACTCTGACGCCGTGCTGCGCGAGAAGTTCGGCGTGAATACCGGCTTCCACCCCGAGGAGATGAACAAGATCAAGGCCAAGAGCGCCATGAAGGAGTACTTCAACCGCGGCGGGGCCAAGACGATGCGCTACATCCTGGTCGATGGGCCGCAGGACAAGAAGAAGGCCGAGGAGTTCCGCGCCAAGGTCGGCTATCCCCTCTTCGTCAAGCCCAACGTCGGGGTCGGGGCCGCCTCTTCCTATGCCCTCCACGACGACAAGGAGTTCGACGAGTTCTTCTCACACAAGCTCCCAGAGACCTACATCATGGAGGAGTACATCGAGGGCTTCATAGTTAGCTACGACGGCATCTGCGACTCCCATTCCAACGTCGTCTTCGACACCACCGACCACTTCCTGACCCCGATCGCCGACGTGGTCAATCAGAAGGAGGACTACTATTACTACAACGCCCCCTTCGACCTCCCCTTCTTCGATCTCGACAAGGAGGCGTTCCGCAAGGTGGGGCGCGCGGTGGTGAAGTCGTTCGGCATCAAGAAGCGCTTCTTCCACATCGAGTTCTTCGTGCTTACCAAGGACAAGCCGGGATTAGCCAAGAAGGGCGATTTCGTGGCCTTGGAATGCAACATGCGCCCGGCCGGCGGCTACACGCCAGACCTCATCGACTTCGCCAACTCGGTTTCGGTCTACGACATCTACGCCGACGTTATCTGCTTCGACGAGAACCGGCAGGACATGTCGCTGCCGAAATACTACGCCTTCGCCTCGGCCAGGCGGGATGGAATAGCCTATCTCCATTCCGAGGAGGAGATACTGTCCTCCTACCACGACAACCTCTGCCTGCATGGCCGCTACCCGGCCCACATGGCGGTGGCGATGGGGGATAGCTTCTACTACGCGAAGTTCGATTCCTTCGAGGAAGGCCAGCGCTTCGACGCCTTCGTGAGGACCAGAGCCAAATAATAAGGGGCTTATGCCCCTTTTTTCTTCGCCTCCATTCGCTTGGTTGACGTATGGCCCAAACTAAGGCTTACTAATATGTAAAGGGAGGGAAAACCCATGAAATGCATCCACTGCGGAGCCGAAAACGCCGAAGACGCCGTCTATTGCTGCGCCTGCGGGAAGCGGCTTGACGGCAACGTCGACTGCCCCAAATGCGGGCATCTTATGAAGGAAGGCTCTTCTTATTGCTCCTATTGCGGGGCGAAGCTCGGGAAGAAAGAGGACCATCGCCTAGGCGAATCGGCCCGGAAAACCGTCTCCTACATTGGATTTGGCCTCAGCTGCTTGCTGGCTCTGCTGTCGTTCGTCTTCGCTTTCCTAATCGGGGGGAAGGCATCCGCCGAGGGGCAAACGGCGTACTACGACCTCTACTATTTCCTAGGCGACGTTTACGACGTGCTGTCGGTCGAAAAGGTGCGGGGCTATGGGCTCGCCGGGCCCATCATGGCGAGCATCACCATGATCGTTGGCCTTTTGGCCTCCGCTGGGGTTGCGGGCTACTTCGCCTATTCCGCCTACAAGGCCATAAAGGGGAAGCGGCTGCGCCTATTGGGGCCCGCCACCCTAAGCTACGTCACCTTCGCCCTTTTCGCCTGCGCCTTCCTGCTAATGGGCGGGCAGGGGCTCACCAGCGAGCGGATGACCATCGCCATCTCGCTCAACGGGCCGACCGTCGCGATGCTCGCCACCGGGGCGGTGCTGCTATTGATCATCTTCGCCTTCGACCTATTGGCCAACTTCGGCGGCGAGGAGCTCGCCAGACGGGCCAAGTTCTCACTCGTCGGGCTGGGGATGCTCTCGCTGTTGCTGCTTTGCTCTGGCATGATGTCGCTCGGCGTTTTCTCCTACGGCGACTCCTCAGGGACCTTCGGCAGCAGCGTCAACACCGGCATCACCGGATTGTTCACCGACGTGCTTTATAGCCTGGCCGTGACCAACTCCCTGTCGAGCGAGCGGTTCGCCGAGTTCAACACCTACTTCTACGTCTCCCTGATCCTGACCATCGCCATGTGGCTTGCGGCCCTATCGGCGATGGGGCTGGTCGGCTACGCCGCGTATAGCGCCCTCTCCGAGAGCGAGAAAACCCGCGACCGGCTGCCGAACATCTGCCTGGCGATATCCGGCCTAACGGTGGGATTCGGGGCGCTGCGGCTCATCCAGGACGTCGTGCTCGGCCTTTATATCGGGCAGAGCAACGCCGATGGGAAGATCTTGGTCACCAACGCCATAGTGGTCATCGTCATCGGGGCGGTGGCCCTTGGGCTATCGATCTTCGCCAAGGTGGCCTATAAGCCCAAAGACGAGGCCCGCATAGCCCAATAGATCGGCGAAAGAGATAAGGCCGGGAGCACTCGGCCTTTTCTATTCGTAATAGTCGCCTATTGCGGGGGAATCGAGCGGATAAGCTGAGTTCTGCAGCCTTATCGGGGCTGCTTCGCTGTATCCGGCGGATTGCCTTTCCTGCTCATCCCAGAGCGAAACGTCGACCAGATAGGTGGTGTTTTCCGAGGTTTTCGCCAAAGGGAATATGGCATCATAAAAACCATCTAGCATCGCCTCACCCTCATATAGGTAGGACAGCCCGCCGGGCTTTAGTCCGCTGTAATCATCATAGCCATCCACTAGGTAGACGTTGGTGTAGTTGCCAGCCCGGGATAATGCCTGGGCGAGCCTTCCGGGGTTGCGGTAGAGGCCGCTTATCTCGATCTTGGAGATGCGGCTTGGGCTATCGATCGAGACCAGGATCGGGGTCACCAGGCCATCGGGGAAGACATCATCGATCTGCCCAGGGTATCTATCGCATAGCTCTTGGTATACCTGGATTATGTTATTGTCGCCGGCGGAGTAGACGGCGGCCTGCGCCTCCTCCATCGCCTCGCATAGGTTGGGCTCTAAGACCTGGCAATGGCTGCACGCCGAGGTGTGGAATAGCACGATGGCCGACCCGCCCGCCTCCAGCAATGGGTCGATCTGCTCGAAGGAGAATTCGAGCAGGGCATCATCAAAGCCATCCCCGGAGACGGCTGACCTTAGGTAATAGGGGTATCCGTCGCCTTTGGACATATCGAAAGGCGGCTTGGCCTCGCAACCGGCCAATAGGGGCAATACAAGAAAAAAGGCGATCTTCCTCATCGCCTTGATTATATCAAACCTAGAAGCCGAATGACCGCCGGTGCAACAGCGGCGCGACTTTCTTGTCGGTCGGCTCCTCCTCTTGCAGCGCCGCAAGCAGGGCCAGGGCGAATTCCTCGCTCTCGAAGTCGACCGCGGTTATCCCGAGCGTCTTCTTCCACTCGTCGTTGCCAAAGCCGATCAGCGGAACCTCCCTATTGGCCGACATCAGGTAATGGTAGGCCGCGGCGCAGGAGGCGTCGGAGCCGCACACTATGCCGTCGGGGGAGTAGAGCTCAATGGCCTTCCCGATGGATTCCGGCTCATTGCTGACCTTGCACTCGTCGATGCAAAGGGCGCCCTCCTCTCCCATATTCAGGTAGAAGCGGGAGCAGGCGTTGCCGCATGAGAGGAACTTGGGCGATGGGTAGACGAAAAGCGGGCGCCTAACCCCCGATTGCTTCAGCAAGGAGCAGGCCATGTCGATCGCGGCGTCGATGTCGAAGCAGACGGCCGGCACGTCGTCGTAGGCTTTCCGCATGGCCTGTATCGCCTTGACCCCATTGCGGTGGCAAAGGGCGACCGCCTCGGCGTTTTCCGCGGTCGAGGGCGAGAAGATTATCGCCTTTACCTTAGATGCCAAAAGCGAGGCGAAGCATTCCCTTTCCTTCCCCGGATCGGAGAAGGATGAGGTCAATACGATGGACGCCCCGGCGATGGCCGAGGCGCGGTAGAGGCCGTTGTAGACTGAAGTGGCTATCGGCCAATCCGGGTAGGGGGCGATGATGCCGATGTCTGAGTGAACGCCGCGCCGAAGCCGCTCGGCGTTGAGGTCCTTCATGTACCCCAGCTCTTCGCAGGCCTTGTTCACCCGCTCGCGCACTTCCTGCTTGACGAAAGGCTTTCCGTTGATGACCCGGGAAACCGTGGCAACCGATACCTTAGCCTTCCGGGCGACGTCTAGCAAAGTAACCATGAAGAAATTTTAGTGGTCGGTTGCCAATCGTCAACAATCAATTGCGGTCTTCATAGGCCCAATGCCGATTTTGCCTATCGTATTTTGCCTACGTTTTACATAAAAACCCCAAAAACGGTATTCGCGTGCGCGCTTGTTTCGACGTCATCGTAAAAACCGCCCCCGCGTTCTTGTTTGCTTCTAGCAATAGCCATGGTTTAATTGAAACATGAACCTAATACATTCCGTGAAGCGCGACGCGCAGACCCCGGAGGCCTTCTACGCCTGCGTCGAGATAAGCGCCGGAAGCTCGGCCAAATACGAGATCGACCACGAGTCGGGGGCCCTAATCCTCGACCGGTTCCTCTTCACCTCGACCCATTACCCGCACAACTACGGCTTCATCCCCAAGACCTGGGCCGACGATGGGGACCCTCTCGACGTGTTGATACTCTCCTCCGGCCCGATAATCCCGCTGGCGCTCGTTAAGTGCTACCCAATCGGGATGCTGGTCATGAAAGACGGCGGGCGGAAGGACTACAAGATAATCGCCATACCCTTCAACGACCCCTTCTACAACGCCTTCCGTTCCTTGTCCGATCTGCCAGAGCACGTCGCGAAGGAGATCGACCACTTCTTCAAGGTGTATAAGCAGCTTGAGGAGGGGAAGGACACCGAGGTCCTAGGATACGAGGGGGCCATCTCCGCCAAACAGGCCATTTCGGATGGCCTATCCCAATACGACCAGACCTTCAGTCGGCGATGAGGTCGACGTAATAGCCGAGCCGGGCCTTTATGATGGCCCGCCCTCTATATAGCCGCCTTAGTTTTGCCTTTGCGATGTCTTTGCCTTTGCCCGTTTCCTTCTCCCGGCATAGGGCCCAGTAGGCCCAGATGATGTCGAGCGAGTAGCTGAGCAGCGCGAAATCGTCGAAGTCCATCTGGAGTCCGGAGAGCTCAAAGAACCGCCTGGCCTTTTCTAGCGGCAGGTCGTTCTCCTCAACGAAGGAGAGGTAGTCGAAAACCTCGGGGGCGGTGGAGGCGAACTCGAGGTCGATGAGCTTGGCCTGCCCGCCGTCGATTAGGATGTTCCCGCCCCATAGGTCATTGTGCGAAAGGCGGCGGGGGAACTGCTCGATCCGGCGGAAGGCGTAGGCCATCACGCTGCGTTCGAAAGGGGAGATGCATCCCTTTATTCCGGAATGGTCTTTGTATTGCCGATAGCGCTCCACGAGGTTGAATGAGTATTCGGATTCCGGCATGGCGTGCAATTGCTCGATGGCCTTGATTATCGCGGGGAAATCCGCCTCGTCGACGCCCTTCTGGCTCACGGTGATGCCCTTTAGGCGCCTTTCGGCCTTGTTCCCGCGCCCATCGAAGTAAACCACCTCCGGCAGGCAGGGGCAGCCCATCGAGAGGTCGACCGCGAGCATCTCGCGCTCTGGCGAATCGATCTCATCGACCTGATGGGGCCGCTTTATCCGGTAAACGAAACCATCCGAGGCGAAGATGGCGTTGCTCGTGCCGCCAAAGAGGGGCTTAATCTCCACCTCGTCCCCTATCTTTGCGGCGATCCGCCTGGCTTGCTCGAGCTCGGTCATTTCGCCTTCTCCCTGCTTTGGTATATCCTCTTGGCCCCATCGGAGACCTTCCTTATGTAGGCCGAGCGGTACTCCCCGAGTATCACCTGCCCATTGGCCTTGCCGCGCCTTATGTTCTTATGCGGGCAATATATCACCTCGCCCGAGGATAGGTTGGACGAGAGCAGGGCCAACTCGCATCCGAGGGTGATCTCCTCATCGCTTGGATTGGACTTCCTTATCATCACGTGCGACCCGTGGGTCCCCTTGACGTGGAGCCAATAATGGGTCGGGTCGGTGTCGTAGACGAACGATAGAAAGGAGTTGCTCGAGGCCGAGTGGCCGATTAGGTAGCAGGTTTCGCCGCGATAGGCCGCATAGGGATAGATGGATGGCGAGACCCGCTCCTTCTTCGATTCGCTTAGCTGGCTTAATAGGGCCTCCGCCCCCTGACGGGAGACCGATTGGAGCAGCGCCAGGAACGATTGCTGCTCCTCTAGCTCCTGCTTGGCCTTATCCAGGTTGAGCTTGGCCTCCTCGATCGTCTTCTTGGCCTTCTTGGCCGATTTGTATAGCCTCTCGGCGTTCTTTGGTATCGACAGCTTGGGGTCGAGCGGGCACTCCTCGCCGAAGTAGTCGAACGACTCGGATCCCTCGGCGATGGTATCCAAATTGGTAAGGAGGTAGTCCGCCTTGTCTTTGTCGGAAAGGTGGGCGGTGGCGGCCTCCTGGTCCTTGGATAGCATCAATAGCTTCCTTTCCAATGTCTTTATCCGGGTTTTGCACTTCTTTAGAAGGGGCGATAGCAGCTTCTTGGTCGCGTCCTGCCTTCTTTTCTCCTCCTGCGCGCGCTCGGAGTCGAAAAAATCCTGCAGATCGAACTCCGATTCGTCGATTTCCACCTGCGGATGGCTTTCCGGGGGCAGGTATTTCGCCCCCTTTGCGATTAGACGCTCGGCGAGGTAGGAGCTGGCCGAGATTATCGAGTAGCCGTCGTCGGTCAGTATGAGGTTGCCATGCCCTGGCAGGCATTCGGCTATTAGGTGGTAGTCGGATTCGTGGTATACCTCGTCCATCCCGGTTAGCGAGATGTCCATTATCCTATCCCCGCCGAGCTGGGCAATGCGGTTGATCCTCCCTTCCGAGAGGTGCTTCTTCAGCGCGAACAGGAACTGGTCGGATTTGGCGCCTTTTACCTCCGAGTCGGTGACGTATATCGATTGGGTCGACCCGAGAAGGAAAAGCAGAGTCTCGTACCTTCCGACCGAGCAGGCGTAGGCGTTGCCGCCCAAAAAGGCGAAGGCCCGAACCTTCCTCCCAGTCAGCAAGGCATCCATCGCCTTGCAATATGCGCCGAATCTTCCGAGCTTGACCATGCCACCGGATTATATAGCAAAAGGGGGCGAAGTGGGGCAAAGGCTTATAAAAGCCGATTATTTCCTATTACAATAATGGAAACAAAAGGAGCGCATATGGCCTTCATTACCTTCAATTACTTCTCATCCTGCCTCAAGCGGACCGTCACGGCTAACGCGATCATCCCCGCGGACAAGACGATGACCTTCGGGCGGTTCGGCAAGAAAAAGGAGTTCAAAACCCTCTATCTCCTGCATGGTTTGCTCGGGGATTGCAACGATTGGGCGCTAAATACCCCGCTCCGGCTATTAGCCGAGAGCAAGGACCTCGCGGTGATCCTCCCCTCGGGGGAGAACGGGTTCTATCTAAACCTCCCGCATCCGGGCGCCGACTACGAGGATTTCATCGCCAAGGAGCTCATCGAGGTGACCAGGAGGATCTTCCCGTTATCGCGGAAAAGGGAGGACACCTTCATCGGCGGCCTCTCGATGGGCGGATACGGCGCCTTGCGGCTTGGCCTGAAGTACCACAAGACCTTCTCCCATATCCTGGCCTTCTCCTCCGCGGTCCACGTCTTCGAGGGGCAGGACAACGGCAACGAGTTCCATAGCCTATTCGGCGACTTAAAGAAAGCCAAGCAAAGCGACATGAACCCGCGCGTCTGCTTCCTGAAGATGGAGAAGTCGCTGCATGGCGACGCCTCCAGATATCCGCACATCTACCTTTCCTGCGCGAGGCAGGATGGCCTATATGAGGCCAACGTATCCTTCCGCGACTTCCTTTTGGCCCACCATGCCGAGCTGACTTGGGACGAGGAGGACGGCGGCCACGACTGGGATTTCTGGCGCTCGCAGATCGGAAAGGCCATCGATACCCTTCCGCTAGGGCAATCCGAGCAGGGCATCGGCTCGGGCAACGTCAAGTAGACAAGCGTCCCCCTTGACCATGGAGGCCACTCCAAGTTTATTATCCGTTTGCAATGGAGGGACGAGAATGGAAAAGAAGATAATCGAGGGGCAGAGCTTCCCCAATGAGCGCGACCTCTACCGCGCCGACTCATTGCTGCTAAGGAACTGCCGCTTCGCCGGGAAAGAGGATGGCGAGTCGGCCTTGAAGGAGTCGAGCAACGTCGAGCTGCGCGATTGCCTGCTCGACCTCCGCTACCCGCTTTGGCATGTCCATAACGCCATAATCGACGGCTGCGAGATGACCCCCAACTGCCGGGCCGCGCTTTGGTATGGCGACTTCATAAAGATCAGCAACACCAAGATGGACGGCATCAAGGCCATCAGGGAATGCCATCACGTCGAGCTAGACAACGTAACCTCATCCTCCCCCGAGTTCGGCTGGAAGTCGCATGACATCGCCATCAAGGACTGCTCAATCGACAGCCAATACGCCTTCCTTGAGGCCACCAACCTGGAGGCCGAGGGGCTGCATTTCGAGGGCAAATACTCGTTCCAATACACCGAGCACCTCCGGATCCGCAACTGCCATTTCAAGACCAAGGACGCCTTCTGGCACAGCAAGGACTGCGTGGTCGAGGACAGCGTGGTAGAAGGGGAATACCTCGGCTGGTACTCCGAGGGCCTCACCCTCATCCGCTGCCACATCAAGGGCACCCAGCCGCTATGCTATTGCAAGAACCTCCGCCTCATCGACTGCACGATGGAGGACGCCGACCTCGCGTTCGAGTATTCCGAGGTGCAGGCCGACGTCGACTCCCACATCGTCTCGATCAAGAACCCCTATAAGGGGAAGATATCATGCAAGTCGCTGGGCGAGCTGATACAGACCGACGACTCCGTCTACCCTCACCTCTGCCAAGTCGAGGTCGGAGGGTAGCAGCCGCTTTAAAGAACGGGGTTAGGCGGCCTAACCGACCATAAAACTTAAAGAGGCACGGCTTGCTTTGCTATAATTTTGGCATGGATAAGGGTATGCCGCGTAAAGCCTTGAAATGGATCGTCTTGGTGGAGAACGCTATCATCCTCGTCGCCTTCTGCTTCATCATCGTCGGGAGCGCCCTCGGTTTGGCTAGCCACGGGTCGGAGGGGGCCAATTACGTCGGGGAGATACTCTTCATCGTCATGGCGGGCCTGGGGCTATTGGTCGTCTTGGGCTGCTTTGGGCTGTTCCCAAAAAACGATGGCCTGATCCTGCAATCCGGCTGCGACTACGCCCTGAACGGGCTGGCGGTTATCATCGAGCCCTCCGCCATCATCTACGCCATAAACGCCGGGGATGGGCGATTGGGCATATCGCCTACGCTCATCTACGCCCTCATCGGTTTGGCCGCCGCATATCTATTTCTATATGGGATATTCTTCCGCAGGAAGGCGCTGAAGAGGTTTCTCCTCGTCCCCTTCTTGCTGCTTATCGCCTGCTTCGCCCTCTATTCATACATCGCGAACAGCCTTTGGATAACCATCGGCTTCTCATTGTCCTGCGCCGCCGCCCTAATCGGAGGCTGCGTTTACCTGCTTTCCCCTTCGCCAAAATTCGTCAACCAGCCAACTGGCGGCGAGTCCCATCCAGCCGATAGCCCCCGTCAAGAACCTGGCCCGGGGGAGGATAAGCCCCTATAAGGGGGGAAACCCATCGAAAAAGTAAGCAGATAGCCGATATCGGGCTTGAAATGGCCTCCTAGTGGCCGGTATATTTATCGATATACTTTTATGGAGAAGAAAGGGCTGCTCATAAACCTGTCCGGGCCATCCGGGGTCGGCAAGGGCACTGTGCGCCAGGAGCTGATGAAGGACAAGAGCCTCAACCTTTTCTATTCCATCTCCATGACCACCCGGCAAAGGCGGGAGGGCGAGGTCGACGGAAGGGAATACTACTTCGTCACCCGCGAGCAGTTCGAGAAGAACATAGAGCAGGGCAACCTGCTGGAGTATGCCGAGTTCGTCGGCAACTACTACGGCACCCCGTTAGACAAGGTCGAGCAGATGCGCCGCGAAGGCAAGAACGTGCTGCTCGAGATCGAGGTCTCCGGGACGATGAAGGTCCTCGCCAAGTGCAAGGACGCCATATCCATCTTCCTGATGCCGCCGTCCATCCATGAGCTTGAGGAGCGGATAAGGGGAAGGAAGACCGAGACCGAGGAGGTCATCGAGGAGCGTCTAGCCAAAGCCAGGACCGAGCTCACGATGAGCCACCTCTATTCCCACGTGGTCCTAAACGATTCCGTCTCTAGGGCCGCCGGGGAGATCGCCTCCATAATAAGGGAAGCCGAAAAGGCAAGATGAGCATCGACCGATGCTCTTTTCTTTTGCCCATCGGGTATAATTTGCCTATCGATGCAGATACTAGAGACCCTCATAGAATACGGCGCCTCCTCTTTGGATAGGCCGTTCACCTACCTTTGCCCCGACGACACCCCGGTTTGCGCCGGCATGCGGGTCGAGGTCAGGTTCGGCGCCATGCCGAGGCCGCTCGTCGGCTTCGTGCTGCGCGTATCCCACACCGACGAGGGCAAGGAACAAATACAGGCGCGGCTCGGCTTCGAGGTCTCCTTCATCAGCCGTCTCATCGACGACAAGCCATTGCTAAGTCAGGAACTGCTGCAGCTAAGCTCCGCCATCGCCTCCTATTACCTCTGCTCGCGGATATCGGTGCTGCAGGCCATGCTGCCGTCTTCGCTTAAGCCGCGGGGCAGCTACAAAAACGGCCCGAAGGTCGCCTACGACCAGCTCGTCGAGGTGGCTGAGGACTCCGAGGAGGGGCTCACCCCAAAGCAATTGGAGGCCTTCCGGCTGGTCAGGCAGTCCGGGCGGGCCAAGAAGGGTGAGGCCGGCAGCCCCGCGGTGGTGAAGGCCCTGATCGATAAGGGCCGCTTCAAGGTCGTCAAGGTCGAGCGGAGGCGGCTTGAGGTCGCCTCGATCCCGCGTACCAATCCATTCCCCCTCACGCTGGAGCAGGACGAGGTTTACCAACAGATAATCAACGGCGATAAGGAAGTCTATCTCCTGCAGGGCGTGACCGGGTCGGGGAAGACCGAGGTCTACCTCCACCTAAGCGACCACTACCTGCAGCAGGGCAAGTCGATCCTGATGCTGGTCCCCGAGATCAGCCTCACCCCGGCCATGGTCCGCTACTTCATCTCGCGCTTCGGCGAGGAGGTGGCGATACTCCACTCCATGCTCACCCCGGCGGAGAAATACGATGAGTACCGTCGCATCGCCTCGGGCAAGGCCAAGGTGGTGGTGGGGGCCCGAAGCGCCGTATTCGCCCCGTTAGAGAACATCGGCCTCATCATCCTCGATGAGGAGCATGTGGAGTCCTACAAGCAGGACGCCGCGCCTTATTACCACGCCCGCGAGGTGGCGCTGCTCCGCGGGAGGCAAAACAAATGCAAGGTCGTGCTCGGCTCGGCCACCCCGAGCATCGTCAGCCGCGCCAAAGCCGAGAAGGGCATATACGGATTATGCCGCCTCGACAAGCGGGTCAATAGCCTCCCGCTTCCAAAAACCACGATAGTGGACCTCTCACGCCGCCGCGCCTTAGACCCCCGGGGGAAGATGTTCTCCAAGCTTTTGCTGGAAAAGATTCAGCAGCGGCTCGACAATCACGAGCAGACCGTGCTGCTATTGAACCGGCGGGGCTATTGCTCCTACTCGACCTGTCCTGACTGCGGGCACCTGTTCGTCTGCCCCGAATGCGGCGCCCATCTGACGCTGCACACCACCGACATGATGTGGAAGTGCCACCATTGCGGATACCTCGAGCCCTACGATGGGACTTGCCCCAACTGCGGCTCCGCCCGGCTCGAGCGGGCCGGGTTTGGGACCGAAAGGGTCGTCAAGGTGCTTTCCGAGATATTCCCTACAGCCCGCATCGGCAGGCTCGACTCCGACGTCGCCAAAGTCAAAACGCGGGGCGAGGAGATAACCAGCTCCTTCCACGAGGGCGGCTTCGACATACTGGTCGGGACGCAGATGATCGCCAAGGGGCACGACTTCCCGCTGGTGACGCTGGTCGGGGTCATATTGGCCGACGTGGGGCTTTCCATACCCTCGTATCGGGCCTCGGAGTCGACCTTCGATTTGCTGGCGCAAGCCGTGGGGCGGGCTGGCAGGGGGAGCAAGCCCGGCGAGGCTCTGATACAGACCTTCAACCCGACCAACTACGCCATTACCCTCGGGGCCAAGCAGGACTACGACGCGTTCTACCGGGCGGAGATGGAGATAAGGCGGTCGGGCAAATACCCGCCCTTCTCCCATCTGTGCAACATGATCTTCGCCGCCAAGGAGGCGGAGCGCGCCATCGAGGCCGCCTACCTCGCCAAGCAGGAGATCGAGTCCGCCAAGATAGAGTTCACCTCGACGCTCGGGCCGCTGGTGCCATACATCGAGAAAAACGGGGAGATGTACCGCCGGGAGCTATTGGTCAAATACCGCGATTCCGACCTCACGAAAACGGAGATAGCCAAGATCGCCAAGGGAATAGACGGGAAAGGCGGGGTCAGGGTCTACCTTGACGTCGACCCGCTCGATTACTGATTTTTGCGCGGCTTTTGCATAGATTATATAATCTAGGTAAGGAAGACGGGCGATAAGCCCGCAAATGGTGCGTGAAAATGAAGAAAAACATTACCATCGTCGTATTGTCCGCCACCTTGCTTCTATGTTCCTGCCAAGGCGCGAAGAAGCCGCTTTTGCCATCGGATCTGGCCGAGGCCAACGCCGCCGCCATGCCAGAGGAAGGCGATTGGACCGCCTCCGCCCCCTCCTCGCTTTCCAACCTCGACGTCGTCGACAACGGGCTCGCCAAGGGCTGCGCGATCGCCCGCGGCGGCGATGGGCTCTTGGCCTATTCGCTAATAAACGGGGAGCACATCGCCTCATTCTCGGAGACGCCTAACTATGAGGTCAGGGTGAGCCCCCTATGCGGGTTCCTGCTCTATTTCCAGGAATCCAATGGCGGGTATTCCCTGGTCGATGGGTTCGGGAACAAGCTGCATTCCTCATCTTCTTGGTTCACCTTCGAGGAGAACGGACACGACGAGGTCGTCATCACCGACTCCGGATCGCTCACCTACGCCAGATATGAGAAAGGGAAGGATGCGCCCTCGATCTCGAATCAGAGCATCTTCGACTCCGAGCGCTGGCCCAGCGCCATCGATGGGGCGCTGCTGGGACTAGATGGATACCGCATAAGCGTCGGCGACTACTTCGTCTACGTAATCGACGAGCGGGGCGAGGTGTACAGTTCCTATCCCGCCCCGAGCTTCGACCTCAACATCAACACGGCGGTCGTGGTCGACGGGAAGCTGCTCATCCAGGAGTCGTTCGCACTCCCCGACGACGCCAAGGAATACTCCTATTACCAAAACGGGACCAAATACGACCTGAGGTCGCTCTCCTTCGACCTGCTTTCCGGCGACCTGAAGGACATAAACCTCGATTACCTATTGGGAACCTACATCGGGGCCTACTCCTCCCGGAAGGGAAAAACCGACCTCGCCGGGGTCTCGATCTACGAGATAAGGGGCTCGAAGGCCGTCATGGAGAGCAAGAAGGTCCTGATAAACTCCTCTGGCAAGATCATCGAGGAGATGAACCCCAGCCTGCTTAGCGGCCTATACGCCACCGACGGGGGCTACTATTCCTCGACCCTGAAGATGGCCTTCGACCGCTCGATGCGCCTAACCGCCGACCTCTCCGCCTACGACTCAATCACCCCGATCTACGGCATGGATTGCTACTATGCCAAGGATGGCGAATACGCCAGCGTCCTCTCCTCCGAGGGCGAAGTGCTCATCTCCAAAGGACACTACACGCTGCTGGCATCGCAATATAGCTATGACCACGCGATTCTGATCAACTCGACCGGCACCGGTTACGTCTACGGGCCCGATATGAAGCTGCAGGAGATAGATGGCGTGATCTACCCGGTCGTCGGCTCGGGCGTCGCCTGCGCCATAACCTCCTCCGAGGCCAAGATCATGACCCCCGACGAAACGCTGTTGACCCTTGGGCTAGATAACGCCACGGCCTCCACCGGCGGGATATCGACCATCAACGGAACGCACATGTTCGTCGGCCTTACGACGACATCCGGCACATCCTACGCCTTGCTCTCTTGCTGAAGCTAGCGACAGGCCGCCGCGAAACCGGCGGCTTTCTTTTTGCCTTTCCTAGGAAGAAAGAAACCTCTTTATTGTTTCCCGATTGATTCCTAAGAAATCGATTTCATTACCCATTGACGGCCATTTATCGGATAAATAAAATACTTTGTGAAAGCGGTTTCATAGAAATCGCATATAAGATAGGAGACTTATGAAGAAAAAGCACATCTTCTGGGCCATGGCCGTAGGCGCTTTGGCCCTCGCCGCCTGCAACACGGTCGAGTCGAGCTCCTCGAAGTCGACGAGCAAACCCGATACCGAGGAGTCGTCGACCTCAGCTTCGACCTCCACCGGAACCCCGGACGTCACCGATACCTCCACCGATCCCGATGGGGGAGAGGACACCGACACCAGCTCAGTAACCGATCCGGATGAAGGGCATGACACCGACACCAGCTCCTCAACCGAGCCAGACGGGGGCGAGGATACCGATTCCTCGACCGATCCCGATGGCGGGGAGGACACCGACACCACCCCATCGACCGATCCCGATGAGGGCGAGGACAGCAGCTCCGATGAGCCCGACGTCCCGGTCGTCGTCGGAGAGATAACATTCGAGGGCGTTTCCAACAAGACCATCAAGGTCGGGCAGTATTTCGACGTCTTCGAGGGCGTGACCGCCAAAGACAGCAATGACGTCGACTTCACCAACCGGGTGAGGGCAATCGGCAATGTCAACTACGGCGTCGCTGGCAGCTACCAGATCAAATACGAGGTGCAGGTGGGGGAGGACAAGTACTCGACCACCAGGACCATCACCGTCGAGAACGGGACCATCCCCGGCCAGGTCGCCAGGAACCGCTCCTACGGCGGGCTCACCACCCATGAGGTCGGCTCCGGTAGCTACCTCAGCGGCGGGGCGAGCGCGCCGACGGTCAACTACAAGAACCCTGAGACCGGCGAGGATCAGAAGAACGCCATCGCCAGGCCGGGCGACACCCCGTATCTTGGCAACGCGGCCTTCAACGAGGGGCCGATACCGACCAACACCTGGTATTCCGGCTTCTTCTACGCCAACCATGGCGGGTTGACCACCGCCGCGACCAACCCCTTAGCGATAAAGTCGAGCTCCGCCGGCATCTCGGTATCCGACTATGGGGATGGCTTCCTCGAGGTGTTCAAGGTCGAAGACACCACCGGAACCAGCATGACCACCGCCTCAAACCATTCGGTCGGCTTCCAGGACATCACCGTCAAGGGCAGCGCGGTCACCTCGTCGGTGGAGTCGCGCATAATCAGCTACACCGAGGATTCCGCCAAGCTCGCCTTGGTTAACCCCTCGACCAACGAGGTCGCGGAGGTCGTCACCATGTCGCAGGGCAGCCCAATGGCATTCTTCGAGTTCTCGACCTCGAAGGCGACCGTCACCCTCCGCGACGGCGGGGTGGCCGAACCGATGAAGTTCTACGACCTGGAGGGCAACGAGATCAATAACCGGTCGACCTATACCGGAAGCGCCATCATCGTCACCTATCCCAAATCCCACTACGGCTACGGCTCCAACTATCCAAACGCCGGGCTAGGCGCCCCGCTATACCGCGAGCAGAGCTTCCTGCTTTCTGCCCCCGAGGGCTCGACCTTCAAGTTGAGCCAGGGCAACACCGCCAACGCGGCCCTGACCCTCTCGATCGAGATCGATCTCAACGGCAAGAACTACCTGACCGTCTCCTCGCTCTCCTCTAAGGATGACGCCGCCTTCTATCAGGAATCCGCCTACAGCGTCCTCGATTCCTTCTATTACTCCTACGAGGTCGACCACGAGTCGTCCAACGTCCACACCACCATGGGCTACCGGGTCCATGTGCTCGAGGAGGAGAAGGGATACCACCCGCTATTGGGGCTGCTCCCGCATCAGTGGAAGAACTCCGATGACTACGGAACTTCCGATGTCGAGTTGACCACGATGCGCGGCAAGCTCAAGCTGTTCAAGACCGATTCGTTCACCTATGACCTATCCTTCGCCGGATTGCTGCCGAGCTTCGCCAAGCCCACCGGCGGCGACTACGACGACGCGACCATGCGCGGCTACCTCGAGGACCTACTCGACCGCAACCAGCCGGGCGAAGAGGGCTTCTCCGAAAGCAAGAAGAACTTCATCGACGCCCCGGGGCCGTATTGGAACGCCAAGGCGCTCTACCCGCTCTCACAGGGGCTACTCATCGCCGACCAGATCGGGGCCGACGACCTCAAGCAGGAGTTCATCTCCCTGCTAAAGGACGACCTGAAGGACTGGTATACCTACGACGGGACCTCCGACGACCGCTACCTCTATTACGACGAGGTGGCTGGGTCGCTCATCTGGAGCAACGACGACTTCTCCACCGCCTCGCGGCTATCCGACCATCACTTCACCGCCGGCTACCTGGTCTACGCCTCGGCCATACTCGCCACCTATGACGAGGGCTTCAAGAACGAATACCTCGACATGGCCGAGCTGCAGATGAAGGAGTACATGAATGCCGACGAGTCCGACTCCATGTTCCCGACCTTCCGCACCTTCGACCCCTACGCCGGCCACTCCTGGGCCGACGGCAAGGCCGACACCGGAGACGGCAACAACCAGGAGAGCTCCGGCGAGGCGCTCAACTCCTGGGTCGCGGCCTACCTGCTATCGCTGGTCTCCGAGGACCAGCAGTCGGAAGACGCCGCCATCTGGGGCTTCGTCAATGAGCTGGAGGCCGTCAAGCAGTACTGGTTCAACTACGACGGCGACAACTGGAACGAGGACCTAGCCAAGTCCGCGCACGCGGTCGGGATGGTCTGGGGTACCAAGAACGACCACCAGACCTGGTTCGGCTCCAACCCCGAGTTCATCTATGGCATCCACTGGCTGCCGACCGGCGAATACGTCTCATCCTATGCCTTAGACGACGGCGAGCTCGCCGTGCTGCAGGACATATACGAGGAGATGGAGAGCCGCGTCGGCGGGGCGCCGCGGACCTGGCAGTCCAACATGTGGGCGGTCAAGGCCATCTACGACCCCGAGGGGGCGCTTGAGGACTTCGATGCCTCCGCCATCCTCGCCGACGACTACCCCTCCGAGCTGTCCGGCTCCTACTGGATGGTGCAGGCCCTCGCGAGCCTCGGCCACAAGGACGGCGCCGCCTACGTCGAGGGCGAGTTCGCCTCCGGCTCGGTCTACGTCAAAGACGGAGTCAAGACGGCGGTCGTCTATAACCCCGGAGCTGCCAAGACCGTCAAGGTCCACGTCGACGGGCAGGTCAAGGAGATCGCGGTTGGCGCCAACTCCCTAGCCTCCTACCCCCTGCAATAGCTTCATATGGCAAAAACCGCCTTGGGTCCCCCCAGGGCGGTTTTGGTTTCATGAGGCCGAAGGCAATCACTGGCCGCTGGTCGGCGGACAGGTGACCTCGCTGAACCTCTTCCGCCTTCGCCTCCTGAGCAAGCCGAAGAGCAGATCGGCGAATAGGCAAATGGCGACCCCGGTGAGGAATACGCCAAGGTGGATCCCGAAGAAGGGAAGGCTCGGGAAAGCCAATCCGGACGCCGCGGCGGAGATCCCATATGGGCTAAACCGCGCGAGCAGGAAGAAAAGCAGGAACGAGGGCAAGGCCGCTGCGGCGGCGGAAACGCCTTCCAATGCGGCATCACTTGCCTCCATGCCCTCGCCTTCGCCAGCCTTCTTCCGCGAATAGAAGATCTTCAAGGCCAGGATGGCCACCGCCAAGGGGACCGCCAAGGCCAGTATTATGAATTGGCTCCGGCCCTTATCCGCTAGGCTTGGGTAGGGCGAGGCCAGGTAGAGGCCGCTATTTCGGGAAATCGAAAGCATTCTCAGCGCGGCGCGCTTCTGCGTGGGGAAGCCCTCCAGACGAAGCGGAGTGATCATGGAGGGGGAGAGGCCATTCACCTCATCGATCCGTCCCTCGAAGACCCCAAAGGCGTACTCCGGGGCGATGCCCCCGATCGGCACCCCTTCGTAGCTCATCCCCTCCGGGAGGGCGCCTTGGCCGATGGCCTGCTGCAGGAAGGACACGAATTGCCGCTCGGCGGCCCTGGCCACCTCCATATCGGCCAAATCGTAGTAATCCGCGACGTTGATGCCACCGTATAGGGCCTCGATGTCCTCGCGGCGCGCTGGCGAATACCCCTCGCCAAGGGCCTCGGCGATGGCCGCGTCCTCAAGCTCGGATATCAATGAATCCCTTTGGCAGGATATGGTCTTCGACCCGCTGGCGGAGGATATTTCCACGCTGACCGGGGTGTAGTCGCCGAAAAGGCAAGCGCGCTCGGCCGCCCTGGCCCCGACGATGAGCGGCCCCTCGCCATAGGGCGCGTAAAGCCAGCCTTCATCCTCCTCGCCGATGCTCGCGACGTATTGGGAGTAGAAGGAGTGGATCCGGTTCTTTGCGGCTTTCGATATCACATAGGCCCGCTCCCCCAGCAAAAGCGTGTTGTCCAAGCTGCCATTCGCATGATCCCCATCTGGCTGCTCAGGGGCAACGAATATGCCGGAGATGGTCAGGTCGATCCCCTCTAGAAGCGGTACCTGCAACGGCATATTGCATCCTATCAGCGACTCGAGGTCGGGCAGATCGCCCAGCCCATAATACCCTTTGTCAAAGATGCGGTCCGCCATCGGCTTGGGCAGGGCGACCTCGAAATCATCCTGCGGCGCTCGCCCGTAGGAAAAGGAGATCCCAAGCGAATCGGAGGCGAGGGAGGGCAAGGCGTAGCGATTGGTCAGGTAGCGGTATGGGTAGGCTATGTAGGCGAGGCGGTCGCCTTCCTCATCGATGCTGTCGACGAATCCCTGCTTGCCTCCATCGAAGGAAAAGGAGTCGCCGGGCCTAAATAGCGCTTCGATCTGCGCCCTCTCCTCATCGAACCCCGCGATGGATATCGAAGACGATATGAGCGGGGCGAGGATGGCAAGCATGAGCGAGGTGGCGACGATGTTCTTGACCGCTGTTTTACTTGGTTTGGCTATTTTCATGGCTTTTCCTCTATATAAGCATCATTTGGATGAGGCTGATTCGCTTTGAGGTTTCAGTGGAACAATTAGGGCAAAGAAAGGCAAAAACCCTAAAAATGCGTGAAATAATCTTTTCATGATTTGACCCTCCTCGTTCGATTATTTAGTGACGATTGGCTGGCGTTGGATTTATACAAACATTATTTTTTTCTATTCGCCTTTTGTCAACAAGAATCAGGGAGAGCCGGTGTATTATTCGCGGATTCGCGTTTGCTCACCTGCCTTGCCTAATCTCTAATCTAGTAGGCAAACAATTGGCTGCTTTTAGCCGTCTTTGCCTTTCAATTCGCCTCCCCAAATGGTTTATTTGCCTCTTCCATGGTGTATACTTACGTAACGTAAGGAAAGTAACTTTTTGCAATGGTAACCATCTGCATCCTAGGCCTCGACCAATTCGTGGTCGGCCACTACTCGAAGGACCACACCAAGGCCCTGGCCTCGATATTCGCCGTTCCGGAGGAGGCCATCAATTTCTACGCCCCCAACTCAATGGTGTTCCACTCCGGGGCGGAGCAGACCAGCTGGAACACGATCGTCGTCGTCCGCGCACCCAGGCAGCTTGAGCAGTGCGAGGACAAGGCCGCCGAATACATCCTGGAGACGCTAAGCCAGTTCTCCATCCACGTCGAGCTTGAGTTCGAGTACTTCGAGCCCGGGCGCCACCATGAGCGAATCAACCACGACTATCCCCGCTACCTGAGCGAGGACAACATCAAGGAAGCCGACGTCAGCATCGACTATGGCGAGGATGAGCATGACGAATGCCACCACGACAACGATGAGGACGGGGAAGACCCCTCTTTGCCCAATCCCGCCGACAGGGCGGATTTGGATTACAACGACCCCAATCAGATATTCCTAGGCGATGCCTTCGCCTCCTTCGAGGAGGAAGTCGCCAAGAAGAAGGGCGGGGCGAAATAAGGAGAAAAACATGAAAGAACTAGATTTGTCGGTTGAGATTCTCAACGCCGTGCTCGACGGCACCGAGTTCGGCACCGCCCTGAAGGACAAGTTCCAGAAGGAGGTCGAGATCCGCCCGATGCGCCACGACGTGGCGAGCCTAGTCGGCTGCGCCCTGCGCCATTCCATCCTCTTCAGCAGGCTGCTCGACAAGGTCGAGGGGCTTGAGGAGGCGGACAAGCGCATCGTCATGATCGGCATGGCGAACAACTACTTCTGCCGCCGCTACGAGAAGAAGGACATGGACGAGGCCGTCAAGGGCCTGCTTGGCGAGGAGAAGGCCGCCATCGCGCTCCCCATCCTCGACAAAGAGGGCGAGGAGAACCGCTACATGCCCGATGACGTCGACCACTCTAGCCTCGATTACCTGAGCCTTCGCTACAATGCCCCGATCTGGGCTTGCAAGATACTGCACCATTTCGGCTACTCGAATACCTTCAAGACCTTGAAGAAGTGGGCCAGGCCCTACGTGACCTACGTCCGCTTCCGCGATTTGCCCGAGCTCGAGGAGCTCCGCACCTCGCCGGATTTCGCCGCCACCTCGATAAAGGACGTCTATCTCTACGCCGGCAAGAAGCCGCTCCGCGTCTATGAGGAATACCGCCGCGGCAAGATCTTCGAGATCCGCCCGCGCGTCAAGGAGCTGCTTGATAGCCACGTCATCTCCGCCCCGAGCTCTGCTTTGCTTTACTGCGGCAAGGCCTCCGGCGGCGCCGAGCTTGAGCTGGTCGAGCATTACGGGGATGCCCTCGCGATGAACATCGCGACCTCCGAGCTCGATTCGAAGCTCGCCCTCACCCGCCTAATCCGCGAGAAGGGCCTGCACAACGTCAACCTATTCCAGACCACCGACCCGACCGCGATGGACGCCTCGGTGCCAGGCAAGCAGCAGTTGGTCATCTGCCTGCCGGACTCGACCGCCTTTGACCAGGTCCCGACATCCCCGGATTTCCTGCTTCATTTCGACAAGGACGCGATGGACGGGATCATCTCGGGCGAGCAGAAGGCCTTGGAGGGCTGCGCCAAATACGTCGATGACGGCGGCAAGCTCATCTACGCCATCCTCACCATCTCCAAGAAGGAGGGCCACCTCGCGGTGGAGTCCTTCCTGCAGAACCATCAGGAATTCACCCTCGTCGAGGAGAAGCAGTGCTTCCCCTATGACGAGCTTGGCACCGCGGTCTACTACGCCGTGCTCTCCCGCGGGGCCGAGGTCGACAAGATCCCCGCTCCGCTAGGCGAGCTAAGCGCCCTCAAGGAGATGTCATCCCCTTGCGCCGCCGCTAAGGCCGAATAAAGGAAACAGATATGGAAAACCTGCTCGGATACACACTGGAGAAGATGTCATCCGAGTTCGAGGCGAGGGGTCAGAGCAAATACCGCGCCAAGCAGGTGTTCGCCTGGATTTACGTAAGGAACGTCCTCGACTTCGACTCCATGAGCGACGTCTCGAAAGCCTTCCGCGAGGAGCTGAAGTCGTCTTTCACTTTGTCTTTGCCGCGGATCGCCTATCGGCAGGACGGCAAAGACGGGACCATAAAGCTTTTGCTTGAGATGGAGGATGGGGCCAAGGTCGAGACGGTCATGATGCCTTACGACTACGGCTGCCCCATCTGCGTCTCGAGCGAGGTCGGCTGCTCCATGGGCTGCGCCTTCTGCGCGTCGGGGCTCCATAAGCGCGAGCGCGGGCTAACCGCCGCCGAGATGGTGGGGGAGCTGCTCGTGATGAACAACGTCCTGCGCGAATACGGCCGCAGCGTCACCCACATAAACGTCATGGGGACCGGCGAGCCTTTCGACAACTACGACAACGTGATGGACTTCATCCGGATCGCCAACTGCCAGTTCGGGCTCGCGATCGGGGCACGCCACATCACCGTCTCCACCTGCGGGCTGACCGAGGGGATAAAGCGGTATGGCAAGGAAGGGCTGCAGACCAACCTCGCCCTTTCCCTGCACGCCCCTAACGACGAGATCAGGAATAAGATCATGCCGATTTCCCGCGCCTTCCCGATGGATAAGCTATTCGAGGCGCTGCAGGAATACGGCCGGGATTCCGGCAGGCGGGTGACGCTAGAGTACATCCTGCTTTCCGGCATAAACGACTCCGACGAATGCGCCAGGGAGCTCGCCGCATTAATCCGGAAATACGGCGTCTTCGCCTACGTGAACCTGATACCCTACAACGAGGTCAAGGAGATGCCCTTCAAGCGGGCTTCCAACAACCGGGTCCACGCCTTCCACGACCTTTTGCTTAAGCTAGGCATCAACGCCACGGTGCGCAAGGAATGGGGCGAGGACATCGACGCCGCCTGCGGGCAGCTCCGCGCGAAGACCATGGACAATAAGGAGAAGGGGCAATGAGATACCAGGGAGCTTTCGGCAGCCTTACCGACGTCGGCAAGGTCAGGATATCAAACGAGGACCAGGCTTTCGCCGCCTCCAACAACCTCGGCGAGGTGATGCTGCTGGTATGCGACGGCATGGGCGGGCAGAACAAGGGCGACTGCGCCTCGAAGCTCGCCCGCGACTTCATCCACGATTCCTTCCAAAAGAAGCGCAAAATCCCCGGATTCCTATTGCCTTTATACGTCTCCAACCTGCTCAAGAAGGCCAATTCGCTCATCTATTCCGAGTCGCAGCGCTCCTCGCGCTACGAGGGCATGGGGACCACCTGCTGCCTCGCGCTCATAAGCGGGGAGACCCTCATCGTCGGCAACGTCGGCGACTCGCGCTGCTATTGCTTCGACGCCGGGGTGTTGACCCAGCTTAGCCAAGACCAGACCTACGTCGATTACCTATACCGGACGGGCAAGATAACCAAGGCGCAGACCGCGACCAGAAGCGACCGGCATGTTCTTCTCAACGCGCTAGGCATCTACCCCTCATCCTCATCCGAGGTCAGGCGGCTCCATTATTCCGGGCAGTCGATACTCCTTTGCTCCGACGGGCTTTACAACAACCTGCCGGAGGCCGAGATAAGGGCGATACTCTCCACCGACGACCGGGTGGACGAGAAGATCGCCTCGCTGATCGAGGAGGCCAATTCCAACGGCGGCTCCGACAACATCGCCGTCAGCTACTTCGAGGCCAATCGATGATCAAGATAGGCGACAGGATCGACGGGCGCTACCGCATCGTCTCCCGGATCGCCTCCGGGGGCATGGCCGACGTCTACGAGGCGTCGGATTTGATATACCGCCGCATCGTCTCCATCAAGGTGATGAAGGAGGAGCTGCTCAAGGACCCCGTCAACCTCGCGCGGTTCAACAACGAGACCGCCGCCGCGGCGAGCCTCAACCACCCCAACATCGTCAAGGTGTATGGCCGGGGCTACGTCGATGGCCGCCCCTACATGGCCAATGAGTACATCAAGGGGCAGACCCTGCGGGACAAGCTCAACTTCTCGATCTCGCTCTCATTGCTCGACGCCTGCGGGGTGATGCTCCAGCTCACCTCGGGGATCGACTACATACACCGGCATGGCATCATCCACCGCGACATCAAGCCGGACAACCTCTTCTACCTGTCCGACGGGACCATCAAGATATCGGATTTCGGCATCGCCGCGCCCATCGGCACCAGATCGGGGGACGACGCCATCCAGGGCACCATCTACTACTGCGCCCCCGAGGTCCTCACCGGGGCCCCGGCCTCGATCGCCAACGACATCTACTCGATGGGCGTGGTGTTCTACGAGTGCCTCACCGGCCAGGTGCCATTCGACGGGGCGAGCCTCGAGGAGGTCGCCATCAAGCAGCTGAAGAAGCGCTTCCCCGAGCCCTCCAAGCTCGTGCCCGGGCTCCCCAAGAGCATCGAGCGCATCATCATCACCGCCTGCCGCAAGCGCCCCGAGGAGCGCTACCTAACCGCCGCGGCCATGCATGAGGACATCGTCGAGGCGATGAAGGACAAAGGGTCTTTCAAGAAGGAGAAGAAGGGGCTATTGTCCCGGATATTCGGATTCAAATGATAGTCGCGCCATCGATACTTTCCGCCGATAAGGGCAACCTCGCCTCCGAGATGGAGAAGGTCTTTGACGCCGGCGCCGGCTGGATCCACCTCGACGTGATGGACGGTATCTTCGTACCGAACGTCTCCGATCTGCTCCCTTTCGCCAACGAGATAGCGGAGGCCAAGGCCTTCCGCGACACCCATCTGATGGTCAATGACATCGAGGGCTACATCGAACGCTACGCCAAGATAAGCGACCTCATCACCTTCCACCTCGAGGCCGCGCCGGGCAATAGGGCGGTTTGCCTCCTTGATAAGATCCACCGCCTGGGGCTCAAGGCCGGGCTTTCCATTAAGCCGGGCACCCCGGTGGAGGCGCTGCTGCCGTATCTAAGGCAAATCGACCTCGCCCTCATCATGTCGGTCGAGCCCGGCAAGGGCGGGCAGGCTTTCCTAGACGGCGCCCTCCCCAAGATCGCCTACTTAAAGAAGAAGAAAGAGGAGCTCGGGCTAAGCTTCCTCATCGAGGTCGATGGGGGCATCAACGAAAACACCGGGGCGGAAGCCGGCAAAGTTGGCGCGGAGGTTTTGGTGGCCGGCTCTTATATATACGGCCACGATGACTATAGAATAAGGATCGGGAGGCTATTGCATGTCTAGTTTGGCCGTGATGCTCGTCTCGATGATCGGCTGCGCCGTCTGCTTCGCCCTTTTCGTATTGTTCGGGAGGATGGATTTGAAGCGGCGGGGCAGGAAATACGACTACCTCTCCGGCTTCATCTTCGAGCATGGCGAGGTAAGCGACAAGCTCGGCATTGCGAGCCGGACGATGCTCTCGCTTTTCTTCGCCTTCGGGATTCTGGGGTGCTTCGTGCTCTCCTTCTCCGAGGAGACCTCCGGGCTGCTTGGCCTATTGGTCCTGCTCGGCGTCCTGGCCCTGCTCGAGGGGATATCGGGCGAGGCGATCTCGATCGTCCCGGCCTACTCCTTCGGCCCGCACCTGTCATCGACCGTCGCCTTCTTCTTCTCCTCGATAATGGTCGATGTCGTCTCCGGCATCTGCCTGCTAAACTGCTATGGCAAGGGCAACGAGGGGACCGAGGCCCCCTTAGCCTTCGCGATAATCCTATTCCTATTGGCCCTCGCCAAAGGCATATTGCTCGTCAACCCCAAGCTATCGAGGTGGACCGAGCTCTCGAGCTACATGGATCAGGATGGGGTGGTCACCACCAAGCGCCCGCGCCCGTTCGTGCTCGCCAGCAGCCAATGGGCCTGCCTGCTGCTGGACTTGGCGAGCTTCCTGCTCATCGCCCTCGGCAGCTACCTAACGCTCGGCCTGTTCAATTATTGATAGTGAAGGAAACAACAGTAAACCACATCGGTTTCTCAAAAAGTTTCTTTTTTCGATGTACTCCTTAGGAGTAGCCTGTTTCCTGAATTTGCTTTTATCGGGTGGTTTGATTATATGAAGATAAAGCTTTTCTTTTTCGGAAAGTGGAAAGGAATTTAGAGACTATGAAGGGAATTGTCTTTGCTGTTTCTTTGCTTCTCGGCGTTGCTTCAACTATTGCCACAAGCTCCACCGCTTTTTCTAAGCGAGAAGAAGACGCCACCAACAATTCAACTTTCGTTTCGTACACCCCTTATTCAAACCTGGAAGAAAAAAGAAGCAATTCCAATATAAGGTCATATTATGGCAATCTTTTAGACGAAACTATTGTCAATAACTACGAATTTTATCTGTATGTTGTCGGAGGCAATAATTATTATGTTGCCGATGTCCTTGACCCTTCTAAATACAAAGACGGCATCGTTCAACTGGTGCTGATTGATAATCCATCAACGGCCGATTTCGTCGATCCGGCTTTGTTTGGAACTCCTATTATAAAAATTTCTAGGTATATCGATGGTAATTTATATACTTCTAACTGCGAAATCGACGACGGCCTTGCCAATCGCATCAGGATTGCCTCTATCACGCTTTCTAATGACTTGCCAATGTTCGAAAGGGTGATAAGCAGTTTCAATATTCAATTTGACTTAATCAAACGGACAAAGCGAGCCTCTGCCATTGCCAAAGCCTCGGCAAAAGCCAATATTGGAAGCCTGGGCGGAATAGGCTTTCCGCCGGTCGTTCCTCCGGTTTTCCCACCCATTTCAAAAAACGAGGATGCCATCCCGCTTGCTAATGACCCTAACATTACTAATTATCAAGAGCCATTGGATTATTATCTGAGCATTAAAGATAACTTTGGGCAATTGGTTAGCAAATATGCTAGCTACATTACACCAAACCCCGAATTAATCACGCAAAAATTCTTCGATGATCCTATTACGTCAATTATTCCTCGCTCGCTTTTTGTAAATGATGGATCCGCCATTGTGGTTGGAAAAGAATTTGGATATTTCATCGAGACGGTATCCAACCATAGTTCCGTTTTGATTTTTGACGTAATTTCCTGCAAGCTTTCCAATCGGCAAAGGCCGGTAATTGGTATTGCCCCTGCGTTTAGCAGAAATTTTACTTATAACGAATTTCATGATTATGTTTTTGAATGGTCAGAAAATAACTTGTGCATTGCCAATCCAGAATCAATTACTCAGATTAGGTATTTGACTTTAGATGATGACGGCAGCCAAAGCGTTCATCCAAATCCAGGCGACGAGGAATATTCTGAGCAAAACGATAATGGGGCACGTATAGCATCATATAAGGTTTTGGGACACGGGCATTATAAAAATTTTGATCAGATTGCTTTCGGGTATAAAGTGAAAGTGGCATTAGGGATTGCAGCCGATCTATTTTCATCATTCCTGCCAGTGCCTACTGCATTTCAACTTGGCGTAGATTACGCTTTAAATTGGATTATCGATTCCGGATTTGACTTCTGGGCTGAATCCGTAGAAGGCGAAGGCGACTCTGCTACAAATGATTCAGGCCGGGAACAGAAAGAAAACTCGGACGAGGTTGAAGAAAAAGCCACATGGACCTCAAATGCAATAAACTTTGACAGCGCTAAAGGGAACGACTTCGCTAAAATGGCTTATGCATCATTCAAAAACGAAAAAGACGTTTTTCTAAAAACGCCCGATGATTATTTTGCCTGCGCCGTCCAAATTGATTTTCGCGATGTGCCAGCCGGTTCGTCGAGTTGGGAAGCTTACTCATTGGGTGTAGAGCATCTACTAACAGGACACATTTACGAAGACAATTCTTCTATCTTTAATCCTAATCCCGACTTATTAACCAGTTTTTCTATTAATTTTGGCCAAATCTATGGCGATAGCATTCAGCAAAAAGGAGAAAAAAACATATCTGCGGGCAATAGATATAGTTTTGCTAGTGGATCGGGATATAAGAATCGATTTAATTTCGTGCCGGAGAAGACAGGCGATTATCTGTTCACCTTATCAAATCTGAACAGCCAAGAGATTCATCTCAAATCAGATGAGGTTGATTTTGTCCAAACTGGGCACTCTCTTAAACCATTAGAGGTAGACATTGATGAAATAGTCGGCGAAGGATCTTCAGGACTATTTTATGTGGATATTTCAAAATCCTATTCCGCTCATTTAGAAGGTGGTAAATCTTATAGTTTTTCTGTTGACAACCTAGAAAATAGATTTTGCGGTGCTGGATTTTCTGGGATATTGGAAGTTAATAGGGCGAACGAAATTGTACTAGAAGACTATCAAATTGGTTCGTTAAATCGTTCAATGTATGTCGGAAATTGCTCGACTAATGGAGAAATAATTAGATTCTCGACAGATTCGGACGACGTCTTAGCTATGACATCAACGCCAAAGAACGAGAACGACTTTGCTTTGATTGTCTATGATTCACTTGGAAGGCGAATCCCACTAGTTGATTGTGTCCAAGGCTCTTCTATTTTCTTTCGTTCTTTGGCAGACTCCTACTATTATGTTGGCGTTAAATCCGAGAATGGCGCCTCGCTGTTACTAGAACAAGGCGAATTGCTACCGACTATCCGGAAAAGTCAGCAAGAAGATTGGCTTAAGCTGTATGTTGAATATGATATAGTACAGGATAAGTGCTACATATTTGGGGTTGCTGAAAATGGGTTGCTTACTGTTGCACCGCTTAATGGTGACTTCAATCCTCATTTCGTTATCGAGGTGCAAAACATAACTGACAATCAATCATTTAGATGTGATTCCGAATATACAATCTCGATACCGGTTGAAGCAGGAAAAATCTATAATTTGGTCATTTACTATGGAGCCCAGATTGGGAAAGATTACGATAGCACTATCGTGTATATGTCCCTTTCATAAGGAGTTAACGTATGAAGATATGGAAGATAGTTTATCTAGGAATTGGCCTGATCGCCCTTGATGCCATCGCCTCGGGCTGCCTTTCCGCTTCCCTCGCCGCTGGGGCGACGTCGTATGAAGGGGTCGGCCTCGATTGCTTCAAGCCCTCTGGCTATAACGCCCTCTATGTCTCTAGCGATCAGGCCGATGGGCTCATCGAATACAGCAACGACGAACCCGATTGCTCGGTCGGCTACAACCTCGGCGGCTGCATGCCTTCCACTATCCGCTATGGGCTTTCCGCGCAATTCGCCGCTTCTTTGGACATCGATTACCTCTATGGCAGCGCGCCTAGCAAGGAAAATGAGGTCGCGATACCCGATGCCCTAGCCTATCGGCTGATACTTAGCGGCGATTGGGTCATGGACCTCGAGCTTTTCGGGGCAAGTGACCTCGAGGGCATCGTCGGGGCGACCATACCCCTCTACGAGCCTTTGCACACCCCATACTTCCTTACCGTAAGCGGCGTCTTCTCCACCGGGATGCCGAGCTGGCTAACCTCAATTGACATACCGAAGTACCTCAATTCGTACGAAGATGGCAATTCGCTGGAGAGGCTTTGCGTCATCTTAGGCGATGGAGGGTATAAGAGGTCATCCGCCAACCGCTACTCATCCGACTGCCATGAATTCGGATTGGACGATGTCGGCCTTGTGCTGCCAACCTCAAACCTCATTTCCTACTTAGACCGGCAAGGCGATTACGTGAGCAATTTCCTTGAGCTTGAACACTCCCTAGAAGCAGACCAGACGGAGGTTTCGGTCGATTTCGGGGAAGCGGGGAGCCTCAAATTGCCCCGCAGCGGGCTGGTCGAGGGGATTAGGCGCCTCGCCATTGAGGAGGCCGCTTCCTCGCTCGGGCTAGAGCCGGACATAGAGCAAGCCGAGCTCTATTTTGGGATCGCCAACTCCACTTCGCCTAGCCGCGAGATCGACGTCGAGCCCTTCACCATCGCTAGGGCGGCGGAGAAGCTTTCCGTTTCCTTGCTCCAGCAAGCCATCGACCAAGGGGCGCTGCCTAACGATATGACGCTTAGGGGCATGAAGGTGGCGGGGTTCACCCCTTGCGATTGCGGTGGGGTGATGGAAGGGAGACAATCCGCCTTCGAAGGCCAGATGGCCCTTAATAGCCTCTCGGTCGCCTGCTTCCCCGACTCGCCCGCCTCAGCCAGGGCGGTCGCGCGAAGGTTCGACATCGCCGATGAGCCAGGCGAATCCCTAGCGACAAGCCGGTCGATTCTCCAATTGCTTGGGATAGTTGGCGGCGTCACGCTCCTACTGGGGGTGATCCTCTCCTTCATCATCGCCTATTCGCAGGGAAAGAAAGCCACGGAGCTCGGCGCGAAGAAGGCGGTGGGGACCATCGCCATCATTGCCCTTCCCGCTTTGCCTATATCGCTATCCATATTCGTGCCCATTTGCTATTTCTCCGCCTTTGGGGCCGCGCTTCGCGAAGCCTTTTACTTCTTCTTCCCCAGCTGGCCGCTTTGGATTGGCGGCATCGCGATCTGGCTTGCCTGCACCGGCTTGCTTTGCCTTGCCGCCGGCTTGGCGATATTGAGGCTGCAGAAGCGCTCTAGGAGCTTCAAGGGCGTCGAGGGCGCGCCGGTTTCCGCGCAAAGCCCAACTAAGGGATAATCGCAAGCGACGAAAAAAGGCGCCTCCATCGCGGGGCGCCTTTTCAATCCCGAGTTAATTACTTGCCGGCTTTGACGGTCTTGTTGAGGGTGCGGAAGGCCCTGGCGGACATCCTGACCTCGACGACTTGGCCGTTGATATTGATCTTGTACTTCTGGAGGTTGACGTTCCACCTGCGGCGGGTAGCCCTCTCGGAGTGGCTCCTGGCGTTGCCGGACATCGGTCCCTTGCCGGTTATGGGGCAGTATCTAGACATATCTCTCTCACCTCTTTCGCGTTTGCGCGTAGGCAATACTAGCATAAGCGGGGGTGGGGGTCAATCCTTTGTTGGGAACGGCTCCCCGAAAAGGTGGGAAATCGAAGAAACTCGCGCCCATTGCGGTTTCCCTGCGCGCGGCGGGCGCTTAATGCTTATAATATACGTAACCATTACATATCCATTCACCATAAGGAGGGCATGATGGGCATAAAGATAGCCGCCATGATATTGGCCGGTGGGAAAGGGACGAGGCTTAGGGCGCTGACCCGGAAGACGGCCAAACCGGCCGTCAGCTACGGGGCGAAGTACCGGATAATCGACTTCCCGCTTTCCAACTGCGCCAATTCGGGCATCAACCACGTCGGGGTCTTGACCCAATACGAGAGCTCGGAGCTCAACACCTACATCGGCAACGGCAAGAACTGGGGCCTCAACGGGGTCAATTCGCTGACCTCGGTCCTCACCCCGAAGCAGACCGAGGAGGGCAGCAACTGGTACCGGGGGACCGCCGATGCGATCTACCAGAACCTGGATTGGCTCGACTCCTTGTCCCCGGAGTACGTCTTGATACTCTCCGGCGACCACATCTACTCGACGACCTACGAGCCGATGCTGCGGCGCCACCTCGACGCCAAGGCCGACTGCACCATCTCGGTCTACCCGGTCCCGATGGCCGAGGCTTCGCGGTTCGGGATACTCGAGGTCGACCAGGACGGGGTCATCACCGCCTTCAAGGAGAAGCCGAAGGTCCCGAAGTCCAACCTCGCCTCGATGGGCATCTACATCTTCACCTACAAGACCCTCAGGGCGATGCTAGTGGAGGATGGCAAGGACGAGGATAGCGACCACGACTTCGGGAAGAACATCATCCCGAAGATGATGGAGAAGGGCAAGAAGCTCGTCGCCTACACCTACCATGGCTATTGGAAGGACGTCGGCACCATCGCGAGCCTGCACCAGGCCAACATGGACCTATTGATGTCCGGGGATTCCTCCGCCGACCTCTTCTCCGGCGGGAAGCGCATCTACACCGAGGACAACCACGCCACCCCGCAATACATCGGCCCATCCGGGACGGTGAAGGACTCGCTCATCAACCAAGGGGCGCTCGTCAGGGGGTATTGCGAGCACTGCGTCGTGAGCTCCGGGGCCTATCTAAAGGAAGGGTCGAAGGCCATCAACTGCGTCATAATGGACGGGGCCACCCTCGATGAGGGGGCCGAGGCCTACGACGCGATAATCGGGCCCGACGCCTATATAGGCAAAGGCGAGAAAGTCAACGCGGAGAGGCAGGAGATCGCCCTCTACACCGCGACGAGGGGATGAGCATGAACAACGTAATCGGCATCGTAAACTTCCATTCCGACCCGGAGATCAGCCCGCTGACGGATTCCCGCCCGCTCGGCTCCACCTCCTTCTTAGGGCGCTACGCCTGCTGCGACTTCGCGCTCTCTAGCTTCTGCAACTCCGGCATCTCGACCGTCGGGATACTGGTAAAAGACAAGCTGCGCTCGGTCTTGAAGCACCTCGGCTCGATGGACGCCTGGGTCACCAACACCAAGATCGGCCAGGAGATCATCATGTACAACGAGCCGGCGCACCTCCACCCGGAGACCAACACCGACATCAACAACATCCGCGAGAACGACTGGGTCCTTTACGACTCCGACGCCTCCTACATCGTGATCGCCCCGACCCACATCATCGCCTCGATCGACTACCGCCCGATCCTCGCCGAGCACATCGCGCGCAAGGACAAGGTCACCGTCGTGGCCTGCCGAGTCGAGGACCCGCGGAAGGAGTTCCTGCATGAGGCGCTACTGACCGTCAACCCCTCCGGCTACGTCGAGGACGTCGAGGACAACGACGGCAGCGTGTCGTCTCCCTGCATGGCATCGCTAGGCATCTACATCGTCAACCGGACCGTCCTCGCCGACATGATCCACCGCTACGCCGCGAAGAACCCGACGCTGAGCCTCAGCTCTTTGATATACGCGGTGGGGCGCGAGGAAGGCTCGACCCGCCCGCACGTCTACGTCTACGACGGATATGTGCGCTGCATCGACAGCTTCCGCCACTACATGGAGTACTCCTTCGAGCTCTTCGACGAGAAGAAGGGCCGGTCGCTATTCAAGGACGACTTCCCGATATTCACCCTCACCCACGACACCCAGCCGGCGATCTACGGCAAGGACGCCAAGGTCACCAACTCCTTCATCGCCAACGGGGCCATCGTCGAGGGGACGGTCATCAACTCGATCGTCGCCCGCAACGTCAAGATCGCCAAGACGGCGGTGGTGAAGGACTCGATCGTCTTCTCCTCGACCATGATCGGGGATGGGGCTATGGTGTCCAACGCCCTCATCGACAAATACTCCATCGTCACCCGCAGCCACAAGGTCGTCGGGACCGCGTCTAGCCCGGTCTACGTGCCGCAAGGAGCCATACTATGAGAATCGCCATGATAGCCAGCGAGTCCAACCCGCTATGCAAGACCGGGGGGCTCGCCGACGTCGTCTACTCCCTTTCCAAGCAGCTTGCCGAGGACGGGGAGGACGTCATCGTCGTGCTCCCGTTCTACTCCTCCATCCGCGACAAGGGAATAAGGGCGAGCTACGTCGGGTCCTACCCGGTGAGCCTAAGCTGGCGCCATCAGAACTGCGACGTCTACCATTGCCGCGAGGGCGGGGTGGAGTTCTACCTGCTCGACAACCATTACTACTTCGGCCGCTCCTCGCTATACGGCTATCTCGACGACGGCGAGCGGTTCGCCTTCTTCGCGACCGCGGCCCGAGGGCTATTCGGCTACATCGGCTACCAGCCCGACGTCATCCACTGCCACGACTGGCAGACCGGCATGATCCCCTGCCTGGTCCGCGAGCAGAACGCCTTCGACCCGACGTTTTCCCACGCCAAGTTCGTCTTCACCATCCATAACCCCGCCTTCAAGGGCATAATCGACCGCTACTTCCTCAACGACTTCTACGAGCTCTCCGACGAGCTCTACTTCAACGGCAAGGTCCGCTTCGAGGGGATGGTCTCGACCCTCAAGACCGGGATCGTCTACTCCGACTATGTGACCACCGTCTCCCCGACCCACGCCAAGGAGCTCCTCACCGAGGAGGGCGGCTTCGGGCTAAACGGCGTTTTGTCGGACAAGGGCGATAGGTTCCTCGGCATCGCAAACGGCATCGACTATGGCGAGTGGGACCCCCTCCACGATAAGCTGATCTATGCCAACTACTCATCCTCCAACGTCACCTCGGGCAAGCAGAAGTGCCGCAAGCGCCTGTTCGACGTGGCTGGCTTCGAGGACAATGGCGGCCCGGTGTATGGGCTGGTGTCGCGCCTTACCTACCAGAAGGGCATCGACCTCGTCCTCTCGGTGGGGCGCGAGATCTGCTCGCGGGGCGGATATATCTTCGTCCTCGGCTCTGGCGAGTACCGGCTTGAGCAGGGGCTCGAGCAGCTCCGGCGCGAGTACCCGAACAACGTCTGCATCTACATCGGCTATTCCGGGGAGAGGGCGCACCTGATCTACTCCGGGGCCGACTTCTTCCTGATGCCCTCTTTGTTCGAGCCCTGCGGCATCGGGCAGATGATCGCCGAGCGCTATGGCACCTTGCCAGTCGCCCGCGCGGTCGGTGGATTATCCGACACCATCGACGACGGCAAAACCGGGTTCCTATTCAAGGACTATGACGATGGCGGGCTCCGCTATGGCGTCATGAAGGCCGAGGAGGCCTACCTCGATAAGAAGCGCCTGCTCTCATTAAGGCGGGCGGCCATGAAGCAGGACCATTCCTGGAAGAAGGCCGCCGCGATGTATCAGAAGATATACCGCTAAGGCAAATGCCCCGCAAAACGCGGGGCTTTTTCGTCACCAGCTTATCTTTTCGCTTTCCTTCAGGAATCGCTTCAATAGGAAAGACAGCGAGTAGGGCAAAGTGAAGATCCTTCCGTCGAATCCGATGTTCCCTCCAGTCAGCTTCACCGCGTGGCTTATTCCGAGGTCGGAATCAAGCACCGCCTTCAGCGATTTGCTCCTTCCCCGGTTTCGCTTCACCTCAACCGGTATGATCTCGTTTTTGGCGCGCAGCACGAAATCGAGCTCGATCGTGGCGTTGTCGCTGCGGTAGAAATAAAGCGGATAGCCCAAAGCGGAGAGCGACTCGGCCACCAGATTCTCGTAAAGGGCGCCATAGTAGATGTCGTAGTTGCCATTTAGCCGCAGGTCATCCTTCGCTTCTTCGTCTAGCGAGGCGATGAACAACCCGTGGTCGGCGTAATAGACCCGGAAGTTGTCGTCCTCCTCCTCGGCGTTTAACGGGAGATGGAGCGACTTCAGGTTGTGCGCAACCTCGATTACCCCGGCGTCGGCAAGCCATTCCTCGACCCCTTCGTATTCCCTCCATCTGGACCCATGGCCGATCTTAGAGACTTGGAATTTGTGGTTTTCGCGGGACAGCTGCGACCCAATATGGCGGTAGAACCTCCTCACGCGGGCGCTGTCTAGCCCCTCCACGTATTTCCCGATATCGTCATCGTAATCCCGGCTTATCCTCATTTGGACTTCGAATGGGGCGGAGAAGAGCTTGGTCGACACGAACGCATTCACCGCCTCCGGCATCCCCCCGACGAAGATATAGTCCTCGAAAAGCTCCTTGAACCTAAGCAGGTAGGCATCCGGAAGCGGGCTAAGCGAGCTTAGGCAGGAATAGGCGCGCTCTATCTGCTCCTCGCTTATCCCATTCGCCCAAAGGAATTCCTCGAAGTCCAAGGAACGCATGCGGTATTCCTGCTTATATCCGACCGGGATCGAGCTGATCCGCTTATAATGAACCCCAAGCAATGACCCAGAGCAGATCACGTCGTACCTTCCATCCAAGGAGAAGGGCTTGAGGCAGGTCAAAGCGTCAGGGCATTCCTGAACCTCATCGAAAAGGATCAAGGTGTCATGGGGCAAAAACCTGAACGAGGGATTGAAAAGGCTAAGCCCCATCAATATGGAATCGACGTCATAGCCTTTGGAGAAAACCGTCTTCATGCTCGGCTCGGTGGCGAAGTTTATCTCGACGAAGCTGCCGTATTTCTTCCCGAATTCCCGGATGGAGGTGGTTTTCCCGATCTGCCGGGCCCCATATACCAAAAGCGGTTTGCGGTTCGGGTCTAGTTTCCAAGCGGATAGATAATCGTCGATTTTCCTTCTAAGCATGGCGTTTTCCTTTGTTTTCGCAATAAGATGCTAACATCGCCAATCACATTTTTGTAGTCTTTTGGAGTCATGTTTACACATTTTTGTAGTCCTTTTTCATCCTTCTATCACATTTTTGTATACATTTTTGACCACTTGAATCACATTTTTGTAGAATCGAGCATCCACCAGCGACAAAGACTTCAAGCCTTTAGCCTAAAAGGCTATAATCGCAAGCGTTATGAGTTACGATTTCCGCGCCATTGAGGCCAAATGGAAGCAGGTCTGGAAGCAGAAGGACGCCTTCCGCTGCGACACCCACGATTTCTCCAAGCCGAAGTACTACGTCCTCGACATGTTCCCCTATCCTTCCGGGCAGGGGCTCCACGTCGGCCACCCCGAGGGCTACACCGCGACCGATATCATCGCCAGGATGAAGAGGATGCAGGGCTTTAACGTCCTCCACCCGATGGGATGGGACGCCTTTGGGCTGCCCGCCGAGCAGTTCGCCATCAAGAACAACGTCCACCCCGAGGGGTTCACCCGGCAGAACATCGCCCACTTCAAGCAGCAGATCGACGACCTCGGCTTCTCCTACGACTGGAGCAAGGAGATCGCGACCATCGACCCGGGCTACTACAAGTGGACCCAGTGGATATTCACCGAGCTGCTCAAGCACGACCTCGCCTACGTCGACGACGTCCCCGTCAACTACTGCCCCGAGCTCGGGACGGTGCTCGCCAACGAGGAGGTCAAGGATGGCCTCTCCGAGCGGGGCGGCTACCCGGTCATCAGGATGCCGCTAAGGCAATGGATGCTGCGCATCACCGCCTACGCCGATCGCCTTGAGGAGGACCTCAAGCTATTGGATTGGCCCTCATCCACCCTCGACATGCAGCGGAACTGGATCGGCAAGAGCAATGGGGCGGAGATCGAGTTCGACCTCGCCGACGGGACCGGCTCCTTCAAGGTGTTCACCACCCGGGCCGACACCCTATTCGGCTGCACCTATTGCTGCCTGGCCCCCGAGCATCCGTTGGTTGAGAAAATAGTGACCCCGGAATGCGCGGAGTCTGTCAAATCCTACGTGGATGAGTCCAAATCCAAGAGCGACCTCTCCCGCACCAAGGGCAACAAGGAGAAGACCGGCGTCTTCACCGGCGCCTACGCCATCAACCCGATAAATGGGAAGAAGGTCCCGGTCTACGTCGCCGACTACGTCCTCGGCTCCTACGGCTCGGGCGCCGTCATGGCCGTCCCGGCCCACGATTCCCGCGACTACGACTTCGCCCGCAAGCACGGCTTGCCGATCGTTCAGGTCGTCGAGGGCGACATATCAGAAGCCGCCTTTGAAGGCGATGGTAAGCACATCAACTCTTCTTTCGCCGACGGCATGGACAACGAATCCGCCAAGGCCGCCATCATCAAAAAGCTCGAGGAGATCGGCAAGGGGAAGCGCGTCGTCAACTACAAGCTGCGCGACTGGATCTTCTCCCGCCAGCGCTACTGGGGCGAGCCGATCCCGGTCGCCAAACTCGAGGATGGGACCGAGTTCCCGCTGCCGCTGGACCAGCTGCCGCTTACCTTGCCGGAGCTAGATTCCTATGAGCCGAGCAAAGACGGCAAGCCGCCGCTTTCCCGCGCTCCGAAGGAATGGCTCGACTACGTCGCGCCAGATGGCAGGAAGGGGCAGCGCGAGACCAACACCATGCCGCAGTGGGCCGGGTCATGCTGGTACTACATCCGCTACATCGACCCGCATAACGATTCCTGCATCGGCGACAAACAGCTGCTCGACCACTGGCTCCCGGTCGACCTCTACGTCGGCGGGGCCGAGCACGCCGTGCTCCATCTGCTTTACGCCCGCTTCTGGCATAAGTTCCTCTACGACATCGGGGCCGTCAGCTGCAAGGAGCCTTTCAAGAAGCTGTTCCATCAGGGGATGATCCTCGGCGCGAATGGCGAGAAGATGAGCAAGAGCCGCGGCAACGTGGTGAACCCCGACGACATCGTGAAGAGCCACGGGGCCGATTCGCTGCGCCTATTCGAGATGTTCGCCGGGCCGCTAGAAGAGGCCAAGCCCTGGTCGACGTCGGGGCTAGATGGGGCGAAGCGCTTCATCGAGCGCGTCTACCGGATAGTAGACGAGGAGGGCGGCAAGCGGCTAACCAATGAGAATGACGGGTCGCTCGACTCCTCCTACGCCAAGATGGTCAAGAAGGTCAGCGAGGACTACGAGTCGCTTGCCTTCAACACCGCCATCTCGGCCATGATGGTGTTCATCAACGACTGCTACAAAGCCAAAACCATATACCGTCCTTACTTCGAGGGCTTCGTCAAGGTGTTCTCCTGCCTCTGCCCCTTCGTCGGGGAGCAGATGTGGAATATGCTTGGCCACGACGACCTCATCACCTACCAGAGCTGGCCGACATACGATGAGAGCAAGCTCGCCGAGGCGAAGAAGAACATCGCCGTCTCGATCAACGGCAAGACCCGCGACGTCATCGCGATGGACGCCGATATCGACCAAGAGGGCGCCCTCGCCGTCGCTATCGCCTCGCCCAAGATCAAGCCCTACCTCGAGGGGAAGACCCCGCGGAAGGTCATCTTCGTCAAGGGAAGGATACTCAACATAGTCTTGTGAGCGAAGTTGCTCTATACTATGCGCGCTAGGCACCGCCAAAGGGCGGGCCGAAGCCGGGAGAGCGATAACATGATTCTATGCGTCGACGTCGGGAACACCTTGACCAACATCGGGTTCTTCGACCAGGGCAGCCTATATAAGGTCGCCAAATTTCACCTCACCCCATCCTCGAGCTATGACGAGGTCGGGGCGAGGCTTTCTTTGTTCATGGACAGCTGGTCCATAGGCAAGCAGGACGTCGGGGGCGCCATCGTCTGCTCGGTGGTCCCGAGCCTCGAATCCATATTCGTGAGGCTATTCGAGCAGTGGGGGCTGCGTCCCTTGGTGGTCGGGAAGAAGCTAAAAACCGGGGTCCGGGTCAACGTCCCCAACCCCTCGGAGGTTGGCAACGACCTCATCGCCGACTGCGCCGGCACCGATCTGTCCCACGACGCGGTGATCGCCGACCTCGGCACCGCGACCAAGCTCATCGCCTATTCGGCCAAGGACGGGTTCATCGGGGTCTCGATATTGCCGGGCCTGGCCATGGCGGCCGAGGCGCTTTGCCACATGACGGCTAGCCTGCCTTTGGTGGGGCTGGAATGCCCCAAGGACGCGCTGGGCCGGAACACCGCCGACTCGATCAACTCCGGCATCTGCTTCGGCTCGATCGGGGCGATAAAGGAGATAGGCGGGCGGCTATGCGCCCATCTAGATGATCCAAAGCTCATCCTCACCGGGGGATACGCCGGCAAGGTCAAGGACCATCTTGGGGAATACGACTACCAGGAGAACCTGCTCCTGAATGGGCTATACAAGATATACGGGAGGAACCGCCATGAATAACGCCTTGGCCATATCAGGGCTCTGCCTGCTTTGCCTGCTGCTTCTAGGCAGCCTTTGGCTCTACGTCCGCTTCTTCCCCAGTAGCAAAGACGCCCACGAGCGGACCGCCTCGCTTTCCTTCGACGCCGCGATCGTGGCCATCATCCTCATAATGACCTTCGTGCCCAACATGGGCTTCATCTTCGTGACGCCGTTCATCTCCTTCACCTTGCTCCATCTGCCGGTGCTGCTTGGCGCGGCGCTGTTCGGCTGGAAGAAGGGGCTCCTATATGGGCTGGTCTTCGGCATCTGCTCCTATGTCCAGGCGCTATTGCAGGGCGCTGGGTTCAACCTGCTTTTCGCCTACCCCTGGACCGCCATCCCCCCGCGGGCCGTCTTCGGGCTATTGTCCGGCATCGCCTTTTCCTTTACAAGGAAACTTCACAATAACCTCGCCAAAAGCCTATACTTAGGCCTGGGTTCGGCCGTCTTGACGGCCATCCACACCGGCCTGGTGTTTCTCACCCTATACGCCTTCTTCCCCGCGGAGGTGTCGGGCCTGCTTGGAAGCAGCGACCCGCTAGCCGAGGGGACGGGGCTCACGTTCTTACTCGCCATACTGCTCGGCATGGTCGGGGAAATGGGGCTCGCGGCGGTGCTCGTACCGTCTCTATACCTCGCCATAACCAAGGCCGTCCCGAGCTTAGGGAAAAAGCATAGGAGGAAGGAAAATGCCTAATTTCCGTAACATTTGCGCCAAATACGACAAAGACGCCGCTTTACTGCTTCAGGAGCTCGTCAAGATCGACTCGACCTACGACGAGAAGACCGTCACCCCAAAGACCCCGTATGGCAAAGGCGTCGACAAGGCGCTAAGCAAGCTGCTTGAGGTGGCGAAGAGCCACGGCTTCAAGGTCGAGAAGACCAACAACCGCTGCGCCGAGATAATCGCGGGCGAGGAAGGCCCCATAATCGGCATCTACGCCCACCTCGACGTCGTCCCGGCCTCGGGCAAATGGGACAACCCGCCCTTCGCCGCCAAGGTGATCGGGCAGGGCAAGCAAGCCAAGATGATCGGTCGCGGGACCAGCGACGACAAAGGACCGCTCGTCGCCGCCTATTACGCCATGAAGGCCCTCAAGGACGAAGGGCTTATCAACGGATACCGCGTCCGGCTCGTCGCCGGCGGGGACGAGGAGCGGGGCTCTAGCTGCCTATCCTCCTACTTCGAGTCGGGCAAGGAGCAGGCCAAGTTCGGCTTCACCCCCGACGCTGACTTCCCGCTCATCTACGCCGAGAAGGGCATAATCCACGGGACCTTGGTCAAGATGGTCGACCTCTCGCCGATCATCGCCATCTCCGGGGGCACGGTCGTCAACGCCGTCGCCGACAAGGTGATGGTAACCTTATCCCACAACAAGGCGGTCGAGGCCGCCTTCAAAGCAGACCCCAAGCTAGGCGACTACAGCCACGAAGGTGAGCTCGGCATCGCGCTTTTCAAGGGCAAGAGCGCCCATGCCTCGACGCCGGAGCTAGGCGAATCCGCCTTCGCCAAGGCCTTCCTGACCTTGGGCAAGGCCCTCAAGATGCCGCTATTGGAGAAGCTGGGGTTGCTGATTTCCTCCACCTCCGGCGACGTCTTCGGCGGGGACAACGTCTCCAAGGAGCTCGGCGCGAGCACCTATTCCTATGGGCTATGCTCCTACGATTCCAACAAGCACGTCCTTAAGCTTAGCCTGGATTACAGGTATGGCGAGTCGGCTTCCCCGAAGCAGGCCATAAAGAAGCTCGAGGACTACTCGACCCTCAACTTCGTCGAGTCCTCCTCGGCGCCGATACTGCTCTTCGACAAGAAGAGCGACCTGGTGTCGACCCTGATGAAGAGCTACCGCCACATGACCCACCGCCTGTTCGACAAGCCGATGGCCATCGGCGGGGGGACCTACGCCAAGGAGGCCAAGAACACCGTGGCCTACGGCTCGGCCTTCAAGGGGCATCCGGGCGACATACACTCGCCCAACGAGTACATCTACCTCGATGACCTCTACGCCCAGATCGGCATCTACGCCGACGCGATCTTCGCCTTGGGGAAGAAGGCCAAGTGAGGAGCAGAAAGAAGAAGTGGGCCGCCCCCTTCATCGCCGAGCATCCCAAAATCATAGGGGAGAAGATACCCGAGGGGTCGAGGTTCGACTTCCTCGAGGTCGGCTGCGGCAAGGGCGACTTCATCATCGGGCTAGCCAAGCTTAGCCCGGGCAAGCTCTTCCTCGCCATCGAGAAGGACCGCTCGGTCGCCTCGCTCGCGGCCAAAAAGGCGCTAGAGCAGGGTGTAGGCAATGTCTATTTCCTATTAGGCGACCTCGATTACCTATTTGAGGGCCTGTCGGGCCAGAGGCTAGAGGCGATCTACCTCAACTTCCCCGACCCCTGGCCGAAGCTTCGCCACCATAAGCGCCGGCTCACGCAGCGAACCCGGCTGCTATCGATGGCCTCCCTGCTAAAAGAGGGAGGATACATAAGGCTCACCACCGACAACGCGGACCTGTTCGAGTATTCGCTACTAGAGGCCGAGGAAGCGGGGCTAGAGGCCATTGAGGTCGACCGCGACGCCAAAGCAATTGAGCCCCAGACCGAGTACGAGCGGAAGTTCCGCGAGCTCGGCATAAGCATCAACCGCTGCAAGATCAGGAGGAAAGCATGAGGGACGTATTCTACAATCGCGAATGGGACTACCTGTTCGTCAAATGCGGGGAAGGCAAGCCCGACAGGAGCCTGGACGAGAATGGGGCGACCCTTCTTTTCCATGGCGAGGAATTCCTCGGGGCCAACATCGCCCACCCGAAGGGCATGGAGCTATGCGAGGGCCTCAACGTGCGCCTATCCGATAAGGACGAGGAGGCGTTGAAGGGCTACCTCGGCGCGCACTACAAGGACGCTGAGCCGACCAACTTCGTCTACGCCAAAGTGGTTTCGAAGGAGGAGCACCCCCTATACGAGAGGAAGTCGATACTGACCCTCGATGCTGGGAAGCGGCTAAGCACCGTCACCGGCTACCAGAACGTCGAGGTCGGCGATTATATCGCCATCTTGCTGCCGGGCCCGCGGATGGACGGGACCTACTTCGCCCCCCGGGTGGAGAAGAACATCGCCATCGACTGCGAGGTCTGCTCGGAAAAGGACCTCCGCCTTGGGGATGACGGTACCAAAGCCTATATAGGAAAGGATAAGGAGGCGGGGCAACCCGTGTTTTGAGGATGACTGAGATCGAAATGAAGGAAAAGGGCCTGATCAAGCGGCTCACCGACAAGACGTTCAAGCTCGACCCTCGGATCGGGGAGGGCTACTACTCGGCCAACTACTTCCTGAAGAGCCGGGAGATAGTGAGCAAATTCGCCCCTGGCCACATCGTGGTCGAGCAGTGGTTCCAGCGCCGCGACGATTCTTTGCTTTGCGGCGTCGACGAATGCCTCGCCGTGCTTAGGAAATTCGCGGTCCACCCCGAGGACCTCGAGGTCTACGCCCTCAACGACGGCGACCACATCGACGCCAACGAGCCGGTGCTCAAGGTCAAGGGGCGCTACGAGGACTTCGGCTTCCTCGAGTCGCTATTAGACGGGATATTGGCCCGCCGGAGCTCGGTCGCGACCAACACCATGCTCGCTGTCCGCGCCCTCCGCGGGGCGAGGACCTTCTCGATGGCCGACCGCCAGGACGACTACCTGACCCAGCCTGGGGATGGCTACGCCACCTACGTCGGCGGCATCAAGGCCTTCTCCACCGACGCCCAGGGCGCCTGGGTCGGCAAGAAGGGGATGGGCACCATGCCCCATGCCCTGATCGAGGTCTGCGGCGGCGACGTCTGCAAGGCGGCCGACATCTATTTGGAGGCTTATCCCGACGAGCCGGTCACCTGCCTCATCGACTATCACAACAACGTGACCGTCGACGCGGTGACGCTCGCCAAGCACCTCGGACGTAAGCTCAAGGCCATCCGGGTCGACACCTCGAAGTCGCTCATCGACCACTACTTCGACGACAAGGACACCACCGGCTTCGACCCGCACGGGGTGTGCAAGCAGCTGATATACGCGCTCCGGAAGGCGCTAGACGACAACGGCTTCCAGTTCGTGCAGATCGTCGTGAGCTCCGGCTTCACCCCGGAGAAGATCGACGAGTGGACCAAGGAAGGGGTCCCGGTGGACATGTATGGCATCGGAACCTACCTGGTCAACAACGCCACCTGCGGCTTCACCGGCGACCTGGTGGAGCTAGATGGCCATCCCGAGGCCAAGGAAGGGCGGCGCAACATCCCGTCCTCGAGGCTGGAGAAAGTCGATCTGATGTCGCTATAAGCGAATGCCGCGCTCGATGCGCGGCTTTCTTTTCCGCTTTGGCTGAAAAACGGCTGAAAACGAGATACATTTTTACATTTCCTTCTATTCCGAACGATATTCTTAGGTAAAAAAATCGTAAATGCCTGCATAATTTGTGCAAATGAAAGGAAAGTTCGCTGAAAATCCTTGTAAATTTACATTTACAAATACAATACAATGTGTACAATGGAGTTGTCTCTAGGGGGTTAGAAATGAAGAATCTGAAAGACAGGGTCACGATCTACCAGGTGGCCCAGGCGGCGGGGGTTTCGCTTGCGACCGTAAGCCGCGTCATCAACAAAAGCGGCAACGTGACCGAATCGACCAGGCGGAAGGTAGAGGACACCATCGCCACCCTTGGCTATAAGCCGAGCGCCTTGGCCCAGGCCTTGGCGACCAACCGGACAACCAACATCGGCGTCATCATCCCAAGCGCCAACTACGTCTATATCGCGAACTTCCTAAACGGCCTCACCCAGGTCGCGAAGGAGAAGGGCTACGTGCTGACCCTTTTCAGCACCTCGCATTCCCGCGACGAGGCCATGTCGATGATCGAGAAGGTCATCACCACCCACGTCGACGGGGCCATCATTTTCGACGACCAGCTGGGGCAGGAGGACGTCAACCGGATCGCCTCCTACTCGGTCCCCTCCGTCGTCATCGACGCCCGCATCACCGGGGACAAGGTCGGCGAGATACTCCTCGACTACGACACCACGGTGAGGTCGCTTGTCGAATCCTATTACGCGCGGGGCGGGAAGAAGGAGATGACCTTCCTCCACGTCCATAACGGCGGGCGACTGCTCGACCGCTGCGAGCGGGCCTTCATCTCGGCCCACGACAAGCTTGGCCATACCTACAAGGTAGTCAACTGCGACGACTCCTACGCCAGGACCTATGCCGACTTCGTCCAGTACTTCAAAAACGTCAAATCGGGCTTCTTCCTCTGCTACCGCGACTCCATCGCCGCGGCCGTGATGAACGCCGCGACCGACTCTGGCCTCAAGGTCCCCGAGGACATCGAGATCGTCTCGATCGTCGGCACCAAGTACGCCGCCATCGTCCGCCCGACCCTCTCGAGCTTCCACATCGACATGTCCGAGGTCGGCAAGCGGGCCATGTACATGCTAACCGACCTGCTCAACCAGAACCTGGTCGACAAGACCTACCGCTTCGAATCGAGCTTCGCGCCCGGGTCGAGCACCATCGCCAAATAAGGCAAGCCCTCGCATGAGGGCTTTTTCTTCTGCCCGCGAAAAGGAAAAATAGTGGATGATATTTTTAGCACTCGGCACTTGACAGTGCCAGACAATCGACTAATATTTTACACGTAGCGAAAAGGAGACAGGCAAACAAATGATCAAGCCATTATCTGACTACGTGCTGCTAGAGAAGACCCCCAGCGAGAAGAAGGTCGGGTCGATAATCCTAACCAGCGAGAAGAAGGTCGGCAACGTCGCCTCCGTCGTCGCCATCGGCCCGGGGAAGAAGGATGAGGACGGGAAGCTCGTCCCAATGTCCGTCAAGCCCGGCGACAGGGTCGTCTACCGCGAATACGCCGGAACCGACATCGAGGACGAGGGGAAGAAGTACATCCTGCTCAAGGATGAGGACATCCTCGCCACCATCGAATAACCAATAAGGAGTCAATCGCTAATATGGCAAAGGAAATCAAACTCGGCAAAGAAGCCCGCGACGCGATGCTTCGCGGCGTGGATGAGCTGGCCAACACCGTCAAGCTCACCATCGGTCCGAAGGGCCGCAACGTCGTGCTCGACAAGGGATACGGCAGCCCGCTCATCACCAACGACGGCGTCACCATCGCCAAGGAGATCGAGCTCAAGGACGGCTACGCCAACATGGGCGCCAAGCTAGTCTACGAGGTCGCCAACAAGACCAACGACGCGGCCGGCGACGGAACAACCACCGCCACCTTGCTCGCGCAGTCGATAATCCACCGCGGCATCGACGCGGTCGAGAAAGGGGCCAACCCCGTCTTCGTCCGCCAGGGCATCGAGAAGGCCGGCAAGGAAGTGGCCAAGAAGCTGCTCGAGAAGTCGCGCCCGATCGACACCAACGAGGACATCGAGTCCGTCGCCACCGTCTCCAGCGGCGACGCCGAGATCGGCCGCCTCATCGCCTCGGCGATGGAGAAGGTCGGAAAGAACGGCGTCATCACCGTCGACGACTCCAAGGGCGTCGAGGATGAGCTCACCGTCACCCAGGGCATGGAGTTCGACAAGGGCTACATCTCCCCGTATATGGTCACCGACCGCGAGAAGATGGTCGCCGAGCTCGAGGACGCCTACGTCTTGGTCACCGACCAGAAGGTCTCCAACATCAACGACATCGTCCCGCTATTGCAGGGCATCGTCGAGAGCCATAAGCCACTGCTCATCATCGCCGACGACCTCGACGCCGACGTGACCTCGACCCTCGTGGTCAACAAGCTCCGCGGCACCCTCAACGTCGTGGCCGTCAAGGCCCCGGAGTTCGGGGACGCGCAGAAGAGCGCCCTCCAGGACATCGCCATCATGACCGGCGCCAAGTTCTACTCCAAGGACCTTGGGTTGGAACTAAAGGACGTCAGCATCGACGACCTCGGCCGCGTGAAGAAGGCCACCATCCGCAAGGACAAGACCCTTCTCGTCGGCGGGGAAGGCAGCAAGAAGGAGATCGCCGACCGCATCGCCGAGCTATCCGCCCAGCATAACGTCGCCACCTCCGAATACGACAAGAAGGCCCTCGCCAAGAGGATCGCCAAGCTCAGCGACGGCGTCGCCGTGCTCAAGGTCGGCGCCCTCACCGAGAGCGAACTAAAGGACAAGAAGCTCCGCATCGAGGATGCGCTCAACGCCACCAAGGCCGCGGTCGCCGAAGGCATCGTCGTCGGCGGCGGGGCGGCCCTCGCCGAGGTCTATAAGGTCCTCAAGCCGGTCCTCAAGGATGAGAACCCGGACGTCCAGCGCGGCATCAACGCCGTCATGGAGAGCCTGTATGACCCGCTGCGGCAGATCGCCCTCAACGCCGGCTATGAGCCCGACGAGATCGAGGAGCTGCAGAAAGGGCAGAAGGAAGGCGTCGGCTTCAACGCCAAGACCGGCGAATGGGTCGATATGATCAAGGAGGGGATCGTCGATCCCACCAAGGTCACCCGCTCGGCCATCCTCAATGCCTCGTCGATCGCGAGCCTGTTCGTGACCACCGAGGCCGCCGTCACCGACATCAAGGAAGAGAAGGCCGCCCCGGCCGCCCCTTCCGACATGTATTGATCCAAAGAAGGCCGCTTGGGTTAAGCCCAGGCGGCTTTTCTTGTATCTGAATATATCGACACATTTCCTATCTACGTATATATTATTATTAAAAAGGAGCAGTTCATGGGCAACGTTTTTATCCTTATTTCGTCACTTCTTGCTTTGACCAGCCAAATCGGCATCGGAGGTTTGTCGCATTGTGATGGCCTTTCCGTAGATTGGATAATGCAGAACCGCCTTCCGTCATTCGTAAGCGAATATAATTCCGCCTCAAACGAGAATCTTGAAGCAACCAAGTTGCTTGAGATCGTTCCTCTTTCATACCCTTATGGGTCAAAGCTCTATGCTTTTGATGTTGGATATGCCGTGATCGATGACTCTGGTGAGGTTTATGGCATCAGCAACGACATAGTTGACGAAGATGTGTTGGCATATAAGCCATTGGCTTACTCACAGGGCCATTTTTATCATAACGAAGAAGGCTTCTGGTCTTTGCTTTCGTGTGATCAATCATTTATGGTAGGTGCAAACTATGTCTCCGATAACGATCGGCTTAATGCTGATTATGGCTATGCGTTGAACATAGGGGAATACGTCTCGCAAAAATACCCCGGATACCAGTTTGTCGACTCAAATTCGATACATTCCTATACCCACTCTTATATGTGTGACACGTCTTTTTACAATTTAGTTCATAAGTATCGCGGCGTCTATTCTGGTGAAACCAATTGCGCCCTAAACGCCGCATATTCTTTCCTATATAACATTGGGAAAAAGGGATTCTATACGAACTATTATGAGAAAAATGAATTCATTGATGTCTCAGACCAGGTAGAAAACGATAAAATCAAAGGAATTCTCGATATCAAGGAATACGAAGCCGACGGCAAACCGCTCTCCTATTATGAGATTCGGAATAATTCTCGTTTCGGGAATCCGTATTTTGGCTATGACAATTTCAAAAAGTATCCCTCTTTGTATAAGGACATACGCGATTATGCCATCGATTATCTTGGGTACGACGGGACCAACGGAATAGACATCAATTGCGTGTCTCAGCTAATAACCAATACTGACTACCTTTATGGGTACCAATTCCAATTCTTACCCAATTCTGACTATACCGCCGCGATTGAGTCAATCAACCGTGGCTATCCTTCATTTGTAGCGACCGCTGGGACTTTGCTATATCAAGGCGGCCATTCAATCAATGTGATCGGTTACTATAGGGTCAAAAAGACAACCGGCTGGTGGATTTTCTCTAATACTGATTACAAGGTATTTTGGCAGGTAGACGATGGGGTTCTACAAACTGACGAAAACTGCTATTTCGACCCAAATCTTGGTGGCATATGCCAATATTACTGCGTCAATTACGAAAATGGAGTGGTGGTGCAATGAGATTTACCTTGAGGGCTTGCTTGGCGGCTATGGCCTTGCCGCTTCTATGCGGATGCAACGATTGGCCCAATTACTGCCAAGGCTGCCGCATCGACACCTACAATTGGACCATCGCCTCCTATGGGCAGGAGCCCGCGCGGGTCGCCAAAACAACGACCAGCCATTCCGAATGCTGCGGCAAAAGCGCGTACTACGAATACGATTACACCGATTATTACGCCTTTGTCGAGTCCTCTTGGATCGACGGCGGCCTTGCCTACATGCGGGTGGAGGTGGAGAACCGCGGGGGCGAGGAAGGCGAGTTCGAGCAGTTCAAACAGGAGGCTGCGGAGGCTCAGCTGTCCGGTTATTCCTCCTTCCCCCCGTTTGTCGGTTTATCCGGCCTGAACGACAGTTACGAGTTTGAAGGGTATGTTCCTCCGAAGAAGATCCGCGTGGAAGACGGGGGAAGCACCCTCCATATCTTCGCTTCCTTCTCGACTGGCTCCTTCAAGGCCTCCTATATCCCCGACCGTCCGTCTTTGCCTTATGATGATTCTTCTAGCGCGAATATCGAAGTCTATGACGTCCGGCTCGATGGGTTCTCCTTTTATTCATGCGGGCTAAACCTCGCCTTCAGCTGCGCTTCCCTGCTTGCCGGGAACTGAAATCGGCTTTGATGGGGCCATCCACGCCTGCAGACTTTGAAATCGCTTCAAAGTGACTTTGAAGTGACTTTGAAGTAGACATTGAAGTGACTTTGAAGTAACATCTTACCATGAAGCTTCGAGAGATCTACAAGGAGTTCGAGGGCGAGGATTCGCGCTTCGAATGCAAGAAAAGGCTGGAACGGAAGAAATTCCTCAGCTGGCTCAAGACAGTCGACGGCTTTGCCAATTCCGATGGCGGCGTCCTTTTCGTCGGGGTCGACGACAAGGGATACGATCTTGATGGGATGGATGAAGAAGAAGCCGACAAGGAGAAGCTTTATTTCTACCAGGTCTTGAAGAACAACTGCAATGGTCCAATCGCCTCCTCGTCTTCTTTGCTGCCATATGAGGAAAACGGGCAGCGGAAATACGTCCTGGCAATAAGCATCGCCCCCTCATCCAACAAGCCGGTCGTCGTCACCTATGACGGGATCCCGATGGTCTTCGTGCGGGGCGATGGCTTCACCTCCCCCGCGACCAGCGAGCAGATCATCATGATGGCCAGGGAGAACTCCGGGCTCGATTACGATGGCCTCCTCACCGATAAGGTTTACGATGAGGCGGATTTTGCCGGGCTTTTCGAGTTCTATAGGCAAAACCACAATGGAGAGGCGCCGAGTAGAAAAGGCCTTGAATCAGCCGGTGTACTCGATTCGAGCGGGCGGCTGCTTCGGGCGGGGTTGCTTTGCTCTGACCGTTGCGATTTGCCTAACACCGGGGTCTCTTGCACCTTTTACGCCGGGTATGGGAAGGGCGGGGATCTCCTAAGCGACACCGCGAGGTTCGAAGGGGGCGTCTTCAGCCTTTTTCGCGACATCGAATCATTCGTGAGGCGTAACTCCTCGCTTCGGTGGGTCAAGAAAGATGATGGGCGCGATTCCTTGCCCGCATACCCGCCTAGAGCCCTTTTCGAGGCGGTTTGGAACGCCTTGGCCCATCGGGATTACTCCATCTCGGGACAAGACATCGCCGTCGACCTTTTCCTAAACCGCCTCTGCATCACCTCGCCCGGGTCTTTCTATATGCAGAAAAGCCTTTCCCCAACCCGCGAGCTTTCCGCTTTCCCGAGCAAAAGGCGGAACGAGAACCTCTGCCGCATCCTCGTCTACTGCGGCGCGATGGAGAACAAAGGCAGCGGATTCGAGAAGATCGAGGATTCCTATTCGGGTGAGGGTGAGGCGCACCTCCCCTTCATTTACGCGGATGGGTCGTCTTTCACCGTCGTCTTGCCCGACCTAAGCGATCCAGACGGAGTGGATATCAGGGAAAGCATGATCATTTTGCTCAAGCCGTTGGAGGGCGAGGGCAAGGCCGACCTCAAGATCCTCTCCTATTGCCTTGGCCATGAGCGGACGGCCTCCGAAGTCGCCAAGCATCTCGGTATGGCGGATTCAAGCTACCTCCGAAAGATCATCTTGAGCCTCGAGAAGCAAGGGTTCCTTCAAACGGGGAAGCAAGGCAACGCGACGACCTATCGGTCGACGGGGCTAGTCAAGCTCCGATAGGCTTTGAAATCGCTTCAAAGTGACTTTGAAGTGACTTTGAAGTAAGGGCCCTAAATTGCCTTCTCCTACTCCTTGTCTTTCTCTTTTTCCTGGGTTTTGACGAGGATTTTGTCGACCGCGGTCCCCTCGACGTGGAGGACCTTCAAGGTCAGGTTCTGATAGTTGACCTCGTCGCCCTGCTTGGCGAAGCGGTCGCCGAGCAGCTCGATGATGAAGCCCCCGATGGTGTCGTATTCGGTGTCGATGGAGTCGAAGTCGAGGTTGAACTCGGAGCAGAACTCGCGCAGGGTCACCGCCCCGTCGACGATGTACTCGCCCTCGCCCGCTTCCTCGATCGGCTCATCGGCCCGGTCGGTCTCATCCCATATCTCGCCGACGATCTCCTCGACGATGTCCTCCATGGTGATGATGCCCTCGACCGCGCCGTACTCATCCATGACGACGGCCATCTGGGCCTTCTCCTTCTTCATCCGCTGGAAGAGGTCGTTGATCTCGACGGTCCGGGGGATGAACAGCACCGGGTTGACGGCGCTTTGGGGTATGAGCTGCTTCCCCTCGAGGTGGAGGGCGATCAGGTCCTTGCTCTTGACGTAGCCCTGGATCGAGTCGAAGTCGTCCTCGTAGACTGGGAGGCGGGAATGGCGGAACGTCTCCTCGTCGGAGAAGATGTCCTTGATGGTGTCCTCTAGGCAGATGGCGGTGACCTTGGCCCGCGGGGTCATGATCTCGTAGGCCTCGGTGGTGGCGTAGTCGATGGTGCCCCGGAGCAAGTCGGCGGCCTGCTCGTCGATGGCACCCTTCTCTTCCATCTCGTCGGTCATCTCGTGGAGCTCGTCGTCGCTAGGCTGAAAGTCCTTGACCGCCTTGGTGACGGGGTAGGTGACGACCTTGCCGAAGCCACCGACCAAGAAGGTGATGGGGTAGGTGACGTAGTAGCAGGCCAGAATGATGTAGGAATAGGCCTTGACCAAGCCACGGTTATATACCTTGCCCAGCGATTTGGCGATTATCTCGCCGAAAATTATCTTCAGCACTAGGAAAACCATCGAGCAGATGAGGCCGTAGCTCTCCTGCACGTCGGGGTCGACGACGCCGAACCACTCGTAGGCCAATAGGATCCCGAGCAAGGTGCTTATGGTGTCGAGGGCGGCGTTGACGGTGTCGTTGAAAAGCAGGATCGTCGATATCGTCTTGTCGTATTCGCGCGACAGCTTGATGGCGAGCTTTGTCTTCTTGCTCGGCTTCTCGTCCTCGAGCCTCCCGATGGAGACCGAGCCGAAGGCCATGTCGGCGCTGGAGAAGAATACCGAAAGGCAGAGCAATAGCAGCAGCAATATGGAGTAGACCGCGATCATCATTGCCTTGCCTCCTTCTTCTTCGGGAGCTCATCCATCGCCCCGACGAGCTTGGAGAGCAGGTCGTCCATGGTGACGAGGCCGAGCAATCTGCCCGATTTGTCCTTGACCAGGGCCATGTGGGTCTGCTCGTTGTTGAGGATGTCGAAGGCGTCGTCTAGCGTCTCCTCGTCCTCGACGTAGACCGGGGGAAGCAAGGTCGAGGTGATCGAGAGGTGCTCATCGCGGTTGTATTCCTGGAAGTAGACGTTGGCGGAAAGTATCCCGACGCATTCCCCGTCCTCGTTGAACACCGGGAAGCGGGAGTAGGGGGAGGAGAGCAATAGCTTGTTGACCCCGGCGATGGTGAGGTCATCCTCGTTGATGTAGCTGACCTTCGATAAAGGGGTCATGACGGTATTGACCGGGATGGTGTCGAAGGTGAAGGCCCTCGAGATGAGCCGCTTCTCGTCCTCCTCGAACAGGTCCTCGTCCTGCTCGGTGATCTCGTCCTCGTTCTTGGCCTCCTTGGCCCGCTCGAGGAAGTCCTCCTTGGTGAGCATGTTCTCGTCCTTGATATGGAAGATGCGATGGACGAGCTTAAGCAGCAGCCGGAAAAGCAGCACCAAAGGATAGAGCAATATCGAGACGATGAAATCAGGCCAGGCTAAGAAGACGGCCATCTTGTTGGGTATGGCCTTGGAGAGGATCTTCGGGCAGGTGTCGCTTATCAGGTAGACCAAGAAGCCCATGATCACGGTCGAGAGGATGGCATCGAGCCCATTGACGCCGAATTCGGCGCAGATCTCGTAGAAGATGACGGCTGAGATGGAAGACATCAAGGTCTGGACTATGTTGTTGCCGACCAATACCGCGACCAAGGTGTCCTCGAACCGCTCGGTGAGGCGCACGATGATCCTCGCGGTGAGCTTGCCTTTGTCGGCGTCGATCTTGAAATGGTACTTGTCGCAGTTGGAGAAGGCGTTCTCCGAGGCGGAGAAAAGGCCCGAGACCAAAAGCAAAACCGCGATCAGGACGATGGCCCCCCATAGGGGCATCCCATACACGGTTATATAGCTACAACAGTCAGGATCTAGGGTCTCGGCAAGGGGAACGCTCATATATCGGCGAAGATTATACACTTTCGCCGCGTTTAAGGCAAATTGGGGGCTCTATTCCTTCCCCTGGCTAAGCCAATCGACGGCCTCGCTTATCCACCCCTCGGCTTCTGAGCCCTCCCCGATGCCATAGGCGTGGTCAAGGCTCTTGTACTCGCGCTGCTTAACCCTGACCCCAGCGCGGAGGAAGGATAGGGCCAGCGGCTCGCCGTTCTCGCCCGCGGGGGCGATGAAGTCCTTCCCGCCATAGCATATGTAGCATTCGGGGAAGGAGGAGCTGACCATTTCCTCCATCCTCGCGTATCCTTTGCTTTTGCCCGCTTTCTTGCCGAAAAGCGCTTTGAGGGCCTTCATTTTGGCTAAGTGGCGGAATATGGCGAGCAGGATGTTCGGGCTCTTCCCGCCCATATGCGAGTAGGGGTAGGCCAGTATCAGCCCATCGGGCCTAGGGCAGCCGAACTCGTCTAGGCAGGACAATAGGGAAAGGTGGGCCCCGGCCGAATAGCCGAGCAGGATTATCCTCGATCCCGGATTCTCCCCCTTTATGGCGCGCATCGCCTTATTGAGGTCGTCTATCGGCGAGCCATCTTCCCCCAAAACGGAGTAGCGCAGGCAATACGCCTTCTTGCCAAGCGAATGCAGGTAGCCAAGGGTAGGGAACCCCTCCGCGCCTAACGAGCAGGAAGTGTAGCCCCCGCCGGGCAGCACGAGGTAGGCTTCCTTGGATTCCCCTTCCAATGAATAAAGCCTGGCCTTCCCGCCCAAATCGCGGGCTTCGGCCTCTTCCTCTGCGCGCTTCCCGACTTCCCATCCCGACATCAGCTTGACCTGCCTTCCGACCCGGCGGAGCTTGAGCAAGCCATCTAACAGGCAATAGGCGAGGTACGCCAGCAACAACCCGGCGATGATGTATATGGCCACCATGGGTATATTCTCCTAAATGCAACCCATCCGTTCAATAGGCCTCAGTCCTTGTTTTGCGCGCCATCAAGGGTAAAATAGGCCCGTATGAGCAACATTATCGAAGATTTGAAATACCGCGACCTCATCGAGCAGGTCTCCGACGAGGAGAAGGTCGCCAAGCTGCTTGAGGGCAATTGCCCGGTCTACTGCGGCTTCGACCCCTCGGCCGCCTCGATGCACCTCGGGAACTATGTGATGATATCCCTATTGCGCCGGTTCCAACTAGCCGGCCACAAGATCGTGGCCGTCGTCGGCGGGGCGACCGGGATGATCGGCGACCCGAGCGGAAAGAGCAAGGAGAGGAACCTCCAGACCGAGGAGGCGTTGCGGGCCAACACCGAGTCGATCCGCCATCAGCTAGAGCGCTACATCGACCTAAGCGATCCCTCCAAGGGGGTGCTGCTTTCCAATTACGATTGGCTCGGCCATATGTCGACGATCGAGTTCCTCCGCGACTATGGCAAGTACTTCCCGATCAACTACATGCTATCCAAGGAGATCGTCAAGAGCCGCCTCGAGGCCGGCATCAGCTTCACCGAGTTCGCCTACCAGATACTGCAGTCGATCGACTTCCTCCACCTATATAAGGAGGAGGGCGTGAGGATCCAGCTCGGCGGCAACGACCAGTGGGGCAACCTAACCTCCGGATTGGAACTCATCCGCAAGCTCGAGGGCGACGATGCCCTCGCCGGGGCCATCACCGCCCATCTGATCCTGCGCAGCGATGGCAAGAAGTTCGGCAAATCCGAGAAGGGCGCGCTCTTCCTAGATGCCAACCTCACCAGCCCCTACACCCTCTACCAGTACTTCATGAACGTCACCGACGAGGACGCCATCAGGTTCCTCAAGGTCTTCAGCTTCCTCAGCAAAGAGGAGATCGAGGACGTCGCCAGGCAGCACTTCGCCGCCCCGGGCGAGCGCATCGGCCAGAAGAAGGTCGCCTACGAGGTCACCAAGGACATACACGGCAAGGAGGCCGCCGACGAGGCCGTCAGGATGTCGGAAGCCCTCTTCTCCAACCAGTTCGACTCCCTCACCGAGAAGGAGATCGAGGAGGTGTTCGGCGAGTTCAAGCGCAAGGTCGAGCCGAGCATGCTTGAGGACCTATTGATAACCCTTGGGGCCGCGAGCTCCAAGCGCGAGGCCCGCACCTTCATAACCGGCAATTCCGTCTCGATCAACGGCAAGAAGGTCACCGACCCGAAGGCCATGATCGATTCCAACCTGGCCTTACACGGCAAATACGCCATCGTCAAGCGGGGCAAGAAGAACTACTACCTCGCCGAGTTCTAAAGCAAAAAGGTCGTCGAACGACGACCTTTTCATTTTGGATAACGGGTTTTTGCGGGCTTTCAGATCACTTGGCGTTGCGCTGCTTAATTATCCGCATCGCCTCGCTTACAACCTGCTTGCCGCCGGTCATGAAGATGAACCATTTGCCAAGCCAGTAGGACGAGGTTCCGATCTTGATGAACCCAAGCCATCCCCTGCCGACGGAGCTCACCTCGTCGATGGGCAGCCGGTAGGTCGAGAACACTTTGTAGAGGACGATCTCGTCGTCGTAGACCTTGATGTACTGCAGCCTCGCCAATATCCCGAGCAGGATTATGATGATCCCGGCCATGATGATGCCCAGGCTCATGCCGATCCCCGACATGGGGTAGGTGTAGTTATTGATATTGGCTAGGAAGACGATCAGGCAGATCAGCCCGATAAGCACAGTCAACCCCCCGACTATAAGGAACACCAGGAATCCGGCCAGGGTGAACCGGGCTTCCACCAAAGGCTTCTTCTCTTCTTCCATGTTTTCTCCTTCTCGCAGTTGTAATTATATCCCCATCCTGATTCTGTCAAAAGAAAACCTTCGAGCCGGATCCAAGGCGCCTATACTGGGCTTCCCTTCATTGAGACGGCCTCGCCGTCAATCAAACGAAACGATGAAGCGCCTGTCGCAATCCAAGGATGTTTTTGCGCTATCGAGGCAAGGGGTCGCCAAGATGGGGAAATACGATGTCTTCGCGGCTGCGCAAGCAAAAGAAAACCCCGGTTTCCCGGGGTATCCTTTGCAGACTGGATTAGAGCTTGCGGTTGTAGAACTCGATGATGGCCGATTCGTTGATGTCGGCGGGGAGCTCGTTGCGCTCCGGGAGCCTGGTGAAGGTCCCGATCATCTTCTCGGTGTCGACGGTGACATAGCCCGGCAGGGTCGGGTTGGCATCGAGGCACTCCTTGACGACCTTAAGCGGCTTGTCGCCCTTAAGCGAGATCTTGTCCCCGACGCTGCAGAGGGCGGAGGGGATGTCGCACTTCTTGCCGTTGACCAGGATGTGGCCGTGGTTGACGAGCTGCCTGGCGGCGGCGCGGGTCCTGGCGAAGCCCATGCGGTAGACGAGGTTGTCGAGCCTGGACTCTAGGATGCGGAAGAAGGCGAGGCCGGTGACGGTCGGCTCCTTCTTGGCGAGGACGAACAGGCGGCGGAACTGCCTCTCGTTGACTCCGTAGAGGGTGCGGAGCTTCTGCTTCTCGAGGAGCTGGGTGCCGTATTCGGACGGCTTCCTCTTCCTGTCCTGGCCGTGCTGGCCCGGCCCGTAGGGGCGCTTCTTGCTCTCTTCCCCGGTCTCGAGGACGGAGAAGGATAGATGGCGTGATTTCTTATACACGCTTCCGGTGTACCTTGACATATTCAAATGTCTCCTTTCGTGCGAGAGGGACTATGGCGGGCCTTCCATCCCCCCGGGTGTCGCGGCTTCGGCCCAGTAGCTAGGGCTTACTTTGATGCCATGACGTCAGTCGGGGGCGTAGGCTCGTGCTGCCTCATACGCGTTTGCGATTATACGACAACGCGCTTTGTCTATCAACTGCGAGTTGACGCTACCCGAGTTAGACCTCTTGGTAGGCGTCTTCCGATTCGGGCTGCCATGATAGGTCGGCGCCTTCCGAAGAGCTTATCTCAAGCGATAGGGCGAACTGGTCCATGGCGACTTCTGAGGCAACGTAGGTCTCCTCCTCGAAACGGGGGACGGCCTCGCTGATGCGGAACAGCCCGTTGAGGTCGCTGGTGGTTAGGCTCAGGTAGCTGCCGTCCTCATTGTAACCGATGGTCATCCTGGCGTCGGAGAAATAGCTGCCCGCGGTCGCCTTGGCGAGCTCTGCCACGACCTGCTGCAGCTGCTCCTGGGTGAGGTCCCCGCCGGATAGGGAGGAGGCAATCATGACTAGCATGTTGGCGTAAAGCAGCTCGCCGTCGATGTCGAGGTAGAGATAGTACATATCCTCTGATTTCGAATATGTCAGGCCGCCCACTTGCGAGGCCAGCTCGACGTAGTCAGCAATCGATCCGGAGATGCCGTCTAGGTATTGCTTCGCCGCGTCCGCGGGGCTGAGTCCGGTGGAGCCGATAACCGGGGTCTTGATCTTGGAAGGGAGGTCGGTCGCCTCGCCGTTTATCGAGGCCGCGAAGTAGGAGATGGATTCGATAAGGGAATCGCTCAGGTCGAGGTAGACGCGGTCATTGGCTAGATGGGCGGTCTCGTTGATGTCGCCGCAATAGAAGGTATGCGACTCCTCCTCCCCGGGGGTCTTCTCGACCGGCCCGTCCGATGTCTTATTGTAGATGGTTTGCCCGGCGACGGTGGTGAACTCGAGCTCTCCGGTGAGGCTGGCCTCCCCCTTGAAAGCGGAGGAATCCTCGTTGTCGAGCCCGGCGATGATGGCGTTGAGCGAAAGGCCCGACCCGAAGTCGAATGAATATCCGGATTTGCTCAAGGTGGTGGTAACTTCCTCGGCGGCGGATACGTAGTGGTACGAGGTGGTTTCGACCGAGAGCTTGCCAGTTAGCCCGGCGTATACGGCCATTTCCGACATATCGATGGAGCTTAGGGCCTTTGAGAGGGCCTTGATCGCCTCGGACCCGGAATCGATTGAGCTCACGGGGAGCGAGCTTTGGCTTCCCGAGGTCGGCGTTTCGGTGGATGAAGGCTGGCCGGAGGTGGTTTCCCCGCCGCAGGAAGCGAGGGTGAGCAGGCACCCGGCCGATAGAAGCAATATGTTCTTTTTCATTGTTTTTTATCCCCTTGGATACCCTATTTTATAGTGCGGGGGCATTGGGTGTCCAACATAAGCGGTTTGCGTTTTGCGCGGTTAGGTGACAATGTAAACGCCACGATTTCTTTTACAAAGTGATTTTCGTGGTTTTTTGGCCGTTTCGTGGCGATGGGGTTGGCCAACATTGCCCAAA
>CASFCI010000001.1:0-261782 GCA_949293175.1 uncultured bacterium | reverse complement strand
GAAAGGCCGGGCCGGACATGAGAATGATAGCATCCCGGCGGAAAAACATGGCCCCGCTGCCAAAATGGGGAAACTTCGCGATTACTTTGTCACCTTACGTAGGCTTTTTGGAATTGGTCTAATTGGATTTTTTGAGGATTATTGCCCGCGCGCGTGTTATGATTTTTCCGCGAAGACGAAAAGCTTCCAAAAAGAAAGGAAAAATATGGAAGGCAAAAAATACGATGCAGTCGTGATCGGCGCCGGAAACGGCGGCTTAATCGCGGCCCTGCGCCTAGCCAAAGCGGGCAAAAAGGTCCTGCTTTCGGAAAGGCACATCCTGCCAGGCGGCTTTGCCACCGGCTTCCACCGCGGGAGGTTCTACTTCGAGGCGAGCCTCCACGAGCTCTGCGATTTCGGACACGAGGAGGAGCACGGCAACCTCTACACCCTATTCAAGGAACTTGGCTTGTACGACAAGCTGCGTTTCGTAGATGTCCCGGAGGCCTTCAAAGTCGTAGACGCGAAGACCCACGAGTCCTATGAGATGCCGTTCGGGGTCGAGGCCTTCATCGACAAGATGGAGTCCTATGTTCCCGGCAGCCGCAAGTCGGTAACCACTTTCTTCGAGCTGGGCAAGGAAATTAAAGCCGCCCTAAGGTACCTCAACGAATCCCACGGCCATCCCGAAACCAAAGTCATGATGGCCAAGTACCCGAACTTCATGAGGACGGCCGCCTATCCGGTCGACACCGTTCTCAACGCCATCAAGATGCCGAAGAAGGCTCAGGAGATCATCGATACCTACTGGTCCTACCTCGGAACCCCGACCGATGAGCTAGGCTTCATCCACTACTGCGTGATGGTCTATCTCTACGTCACCTGCAAAGCCCAGGTCCCGACCGAGAGGTCCCACCAAATCAGCGCCACCATCGTCGAGGAGATCAAGAACTGCGGCGGCGAGGTCTATTTCGGAGACGGAGTGAAGGAGATAAAGGTCAAGGATGGTCGCGTCGAAGGCGTCGTGCTTGATTCCGGAACCGAAATCGCCACCAACCACGTCATCTCCAACGCCATGCCTGACGTCGTCTATGGCGAGATGATCAAGGACAAGAGCCAGATTCCGGCCAAACAGCTCAAGCTAACCTCCTGGAGGAAGCTCGCCGGACGCGGCCTGTCGGTCTTCCTCGGTTTGAACAAGACCCCCAAAGAGCTCGGCATCGAGGCTTACTCCTACTTCATCTACGATTCGCTCAACTCACGCAAGGCGTTCGAGTCCATGAAGGACATCAACAACTGCTCTCAGGTCACCGTCTGCCTCAATAAGGCTCTGCCGGAATGCTCGCCGAAGGGCACCAGCATCATGTACATGACCTCGCTCTACTTCTCCGACGTCTTTGACAAGGAGGTCAACGAGTCCAACTACTTCGACCTCAAGGACAAGATCGCCGAGCGCTTCATCGACAACTTCGAGCAGGCCACCGGAATAAAGATCAAGGACAGCATCGAGGAGATCGAGGTCGCCACCCCGCTCACCTACGCCCACTACACCTCCGCCCCGGCCGGCACCATCTATGGCTACTACACCGCTGGGCTGGACAACATGATGGCCAGGCTCACCACCATGTACGACGAGACCCCGCTCAAGGGTCTGCGCTTCGCCGGCGGCCACGCCATGAGGAGCTCCGGCTACAACTCCTCCTATCTATCCGGCGACCTAGTCGCCAAGCTCACCATGGGCGACATGAAGGAGGACAAATAAGATGAAGGTTAAAGTATCGCTCATCGGCCTCGCCGACATGCTCAAGTTCAAGCATCTTAAGGACAACCGCCTCAAGGCCATCGACGAAACCGAGATCAAGCCGATCGAAAAGCACCGGATCAACGAGCTCGCCGAATACTACCACCCGAAGAAGCAGTACCTCGTCCTCGACAAGATCGTCGAGGAGAACGAGACGACCAAGAGCTTCTTCTTCAAGCCCGACGAGAAGATGGGGACCAAGAAGCTCGCCTACTTCAAGTCCGGCAGCTATGTCTCACTCTACGTCAAGATCGGCGATTCCATCGCCTCGAGGGCCTATGCCATCTCCTCTTCCCCAAAGGAAGCGCTAGAAGGCATCTACCGCATCACCATCAAGCGCAAGGAAGGCGGGTTCGTCTCCGAGTATATGCTCGACCAGGCCAAGGTCGGCGACAAGATGTACTGCACCGAGCCAGGCGGGTTCCTCACCTATGACCGCCTTCGCGATGCCAAGCACGTCATCGCCATCGCCGGCGGCACCGGCATCACCCCGTTCGTCTCGATGGCCAACGCCATCAAAGACGGCATCGAGGACTTCGACCTCACCATCCTATATGGCGTCAACAAGTTCTCCGACCGCATCTTCGGCGAGGAGCTCGAGGAGATAGCCAAGGCCACAAAGAAGGTCAAGGTCGTCTACGTCACCGCCGACAAGCGCTCCAAAGGAGATGAATACGGCTACGTCACCGCCGAGATCATCAAGAAGTACGCCCCGAAGAAGGAACCCTACTCCGTCTTCGTCTCCGGCCCCAACGGATTGTTCTCCTTCCTCGAGACCCAGTTGCCGGAGCTCAAGCTAGAGCAGAAGTACATCAGGCTCGAGAAATCCCCGATGACCCTCACCCCCGAGGATCCGGAGAAGGAATACGAGATCACCGTCCACATCGAAGGCGAGGCCAAGACCATCAAGGCCAAGGCCAACGAGACCATCCTCAACGCCCTTGAGAGGTCGGACATCGCCATCCGTGCCAAGTGCCACCTCGGCGGCTGCGGATACTGCCGCTCGCGCCTATTGAAGGGGACGGTTTCCTGCACCAAGCTCAACAAGCAATCCGACCTCGACAAGAAGCTGGGCTACATCCACCCCTGCTGCACCTACCCCACCTCCGATCTCGAGATCGAGGTCTACAAGTACTAAAGCAGAAGCCGCATGGTCATACCTTGCGGCTTTTCTTGCGCTTTTTCAGCGCAGAAACTGGACATAATTGCGGAATTTGGCCGAAAAAATCCATAACACTTGTCTACTAATAATGGCTCATTTATGATAAGCCGGTTTGAGGTCCATCAAATGAAGAAATCAAAGACATTGCTTATCCTTTCCCTAGCCGCGCTTGGGCTAGCCGGATGCAACCCAGCCGCATCCAGCTCATCCTCCTCGCCGAGCCAGGGCTCATCGTCCGAGCAGAGCAGCTCGTCCATCTCCAATAGCGAATCCACCAGCGAGAAAATCGCTGTCTCCGACATCACCCTATCGGCATCCTCCTTATCCATGATGAAGGGGGAGACGCAGACGATAACCGCCACCGTCTTGCCGGAGAACGCAACCGATAAATCCCTGACCTTCGCCTCGGATAACGAAGCGGTCGCCACCGTGAGCAACGCAGGCGTCGTCACCGCCGTGTCCAAGGGAAGCGCCACCATCACCGTCGCCTCTGTCTCTGACCCGGCGATATCTAAAACAATAGCCGTCACCGTCTCTGAGCCAATCGCGGCCGAGGGGCTCGAAGTCAAGCTGCAGGAGACCGTTGTCACCGAGACCGAGGACCTTACCGGCGGGGAGAGGATAACCAAGTTCGCCCTCCAGGATGGCAGCGATTACCACCTAGTCGCCACCATCACCCCGTCTGACGCCACGCAGAACAAGGTCGTCTACGAGGTCGAGGCCGGCCGCGAGGAAAACCTCACCATCGACGAGGACGGAACCGTCCACGCCTTGAAGGTCTGGGCCCGCATCAAGGTCACCGCCACGATCGAGGGGACCTCGATAAAGCAGGACATCTACTTCGCCGTCTATTCCGCTGAGGACATGGCTTTGAAGAAGCTATACGGCATGGAGCAGACCACCAAAGCCGCCGAGGCCGAGAAGGCCGTCAAGGAAGTCCTAAAGATCGAAGATTACGACAATGGCGTGGTCGATGAGACCGACACCATCACCGCCTCCATATACTCCGATGAGGTCTATGAGGTCCGCTACAACGATTCCTACAGCCCCTACTCCTACAAGCGGCACCGCTACATCGACGATGGATCGCTAGTCGACATAAAGTTCGACTATGATAGTGGCGAGCTCACCGATTACGAATCCACCCCCATCGATGGCGAAACCCTCACCGAGGAGGAGGCCAAATTCAATTCCTCCACGATCTATTATTCCTCCAACAACGGCATCTCCGGAATCCTTTACAACGACTTCCTAAGTGCTTCCGAGATGGGCGGCAACGAGGCCATCGCCTCCTACAAGATAACCGACGAGAACGGTAAGATGACCATCGATGCGGTTTACGAAACCGGCCAGTGGTTCACGACTTACTACATTCAAAAGATGGAGATAACCTATGATGAGAACCTCGTCATCAAGCAAGCCATCTACCGCACGGCCGAGTACAACTCCGATCCTTATAACGAGGATGGGACTCTAAAAGAGGACGCCTACCCCTCAAGCGACAGGCAGTACACCCTCACCCTCGAGCTAGGCGAAAGGACCGCAAGCCCGGACAAGATCAGCCTAGACGACTTCTACTACACCGACTTCGCCCCGAAGTTCACCGGCTCCTACGATGAGTACTACGTCGGCAAGACCTACAAGCTTGGGCTGGAGTCCTTCGCTCCGTCGACCGCTTCCGAAATGGTCGACGAAGTGAAGATCACCGAGGCCAATGACATCGAGGGCAAAAACGTCGTCACCATAGACGAAAATGGGAAATCGTTCACGGTCAACTCCAAGGGCAAAGCCTCCTTGACCGTCGCTTCCAAGAACGTGACCAAGGTAGTGGAGATCACAACCGACCTCATGCCTATACAGAGCATCGAGATCGACTACGACGGAGCGACCGCCTTGATGGCTGGGCAGACATCGGGCTATATCTCAGCCAACGTCAGCCCCTACGATGCCTCCGACACCAGCTACACCGCCTCGATAATCGAGGGCGGCGAATACGCGACCTTGAACGACGAAGGATCTGGATACTACTCGCTGACCATCAACGAGGGCGCCACCGAAGGGCAAGGAATCGTCGTTGAGTTCAAGACAAACGCCGTCAATGCGGAAGGGCAGAAACTGACCGACACAATCGAATTCACCGTATCAAAGCCGCTGGAAGAAGGAAGCACGCTCGACGTAATCACCTCGACCAAATGGCTATACGCCGACGAAGCGAACGATGATTACTATTACATCACCTTCAACAAAGACGGCACCGGACTATTCGAAAACATCTGGGAAGGAGACCCTTGGGCAAGCTCGACATTCACCTATCATGTCGAAGGGTTGGAGATCATAGTCGACAGCTGCGAAGGATCCTTCGAAGACATGGTCGGCGGTACGCTAAGCCAAGATGGTTCCGTCCTCACCTTCAAATACGATACCTACTTTTCCGCCCAAGAATTCGTTCCATATTCAGAGTAAATAAAAGGAGCACCAAATGAACAAGAAACTATTCCTAATCCCGCTCGCGGCCCTGCCGCTGCTCGCCTGCGGGCCGACCAACAGCAGCAGCTCGTCCGCCTCCAAAGACGTCACCGTCGACGACCAATTCCTCCGCGACCTGAAGCAAAGGGCTTTCGATAACGAGTCCTCCATCACCAGGATAGACTTCAAGACCTCGCTGGATGAGCGCAGCGAGGAAGGCACCATCCAGTATGGCAATAACGTCACTAAAATGGAATCCACCCTCCTAGTCGAGGGTGAGGAAGTCGACGAGAACGGCAATCCGGTCATGGTTCCGACGAAAAACCTCGGTTTTGCGCAGATAAAAGACGGCAAGCTCACCTATGTCTATTCCAAGGAATCCGAACCGACGGTCAGCCAGTCCATCATCTACTCGATAAGCGATGAAGAGGGCGAGAACAACATCACCGAGTCCGCCGCCGAGGAAATGCTCCGCGCCGACCAGGCCTTCGCCAACAACCTGTCCTGGTTCTACAACCTCGCCGACGATTCCTACGTCGAGGGCTTCCCCAACCTCAAGTATAAGTCCAAATGGGAAGGCGACAATCTGATCGTCACCGTCTCCTCCCGCTACGACAACGAGGGCATCAACCAGAGCAACACCTACAAGACCACCTTCACCCTCGACAGCGACCTCAACCTGATCGCCGGGACCTTCGACAACAACCAGTACAAGCTAGACGACTACATCCAAAACGGGGCGGAGAACATCTACTCCGAGCCATTGATGGAATACCACGCCGAGATAACCCTTGGCTTCGAAGAGCAGGACGTAAGCTTCGACGCCACACCCTACTTCGCCTCATCTATAAGCAAGGCGACCTTCTCCACCGATTCCTCGAAAGACGCCAACGTCGTCATACTCAACGAGGTCATCGATTTCTCGATCGACGATTACGAAGGCGAGAAGGCCCTCGACCTATCCAATTTCCGGATAATCTCCTCCACCAACACCGAGGCCATCGCCGAAGTCGAGGGGACCTATCGCGCGGTTGGGCTAGGCAAGAGCACCCTGACCATCGGCAATCCCTACAACGACGTCACCTTCTCCACCGAAGTCACCGTCAAGCGCCCCGAGCTATTCGGATTTGAGGCCTATATCGGCTCGACCGAAGCGGATGACGCGACTCTCTCCGTCGGGGATACCGACACCATCATGGTTTACTTCTCGCCCGAGGGAGCCGAGCCGGCCGCGACCTATAAGCTGTCGACCGAAGGCGTCGTCTCGATCACCAACGAGCGCGTCGAGAAGATAGACGGCACCACCTACCTGATATTCGACGTCAGCGCCATCGGCGTCGGCGAAGCCACCGTCACCATCGCCCCGATGGCCGCGCCGAGCACCACCACCTCCGTGAAATTCACGGTCGAGGCCGCCGCATGAAAAGGAAATACCTATTAGTCCTTGCATCCGGGCTGCTCGCCGCCTCCTGCGCGCCCACCGAATCCTCTTCGGTCGAAGGCGGGGGCAGCACCCACGAAAGCGAATCGACTTCCTCTTCCTCCTCTTCTAGCCAGCAAACCGTCTACCTAGACGACGCGCTGCTAGAGCCCATCAGGGGCAACCTCATGCTGGAGGGAAACGGGACCTTCGCCCACGAAAGCGAATACGAGTCCGACCTCGATTACACCTCGACCCTCACCGTCTCCTACAACGAGGAGAGCTACTATTCGCTCGAGAGGCTATCCAACGGGGCCAACTACGAATCGCGAATCGTCAAAAGGGATGGCTACCCCTACACCTATTATGTAGACGCGAACAACGAGTTGGTCTACACCAGGGTCGAGGATGCGTCTTCGTCCTATACCTGGGATCATTTCGCGAACCCCTTCAAAGAGCTCTCCGGGCACGACTTCCGGCAAACCTCCACCGAGGGGACCTTCATGATCTCCAACCGCGCGACCATCAACGACGTCAGCCAGAAGATCACCGGATACGGGTTCGACTTCAACTCGTTCCACCTACTGGTTAAAGACGGCGCGGTCAGCGAGATAAGGATAAAGGGCGAGGGGAAGGACTCCTATGACTCGCCTTTGACGCTCGAGTTCACCTTCGAGGTCGCCTCCACCACCCACGCCAACGACTCGCCGAAGGTCTATGAGCGGTCGAGCCTCCACGACTACTACGACGCGGCGGCCAAGGCCACCAAGGAAAGCGAGTTCACCATCACCCACACCGATCACCACGACGTCTACGGCGACACGGTGTACAAGTTCTACTTCACCAAGGACGCGATCTACTACGCCTACATCGAAACCGGGGACATAGTACCCTATGGCTACGTCAAGGAGGAGGCCGGCCTGAGCCGGTTCACCAACTCACGCTCGGAGGGACTGCTTAGGCAATACACCTCGCCGAACCTGACCATCGACGACTACTACCCGAGCTATGACGGCTTCAACTCCACCATCCTCAAAGCGGTGAGCGAGACCGTTTTCGAGAGCTACAGCTCCGACAACGCCTCGATCATAGGCGGGTTCGTCTGCGAGTCGGCGGATGAGAGCATCACCGCCAAAAGCGCCCAGAACCTCCGCATCGAGCTTGAGGGCGGCAGGATAAAGAAGATCACCTACTTCTACTCCATCCTCGGCGGCTTCACCGAGGGCACCGTCACGATGGACTTCGACTACTCGCCAGTGGAGATACCGCTCGACTTCTCCGCCATGGTCGACGCGAGGCAGGAATAAAAGACGATTCCCCTTTGGTTAATCCAAAGGGGTTTTCTTTGCTATCATAATGCCATGAGCGCAATTGAAACTTTGAAACCATACCTCGAGGCGCTGCGCAAGGTGCACCGCCTCGGATCGACCGTGGGCTTCGACATGATGACCGTCTGCCCCGGCAAGGAAAAGCCGGCCGTGGCCGAGGCCATGACCTACCTTCAGGAACTCGCCGACGAGGCCATATTCCAGGACGAGGGATTCTATAAAGCGCTGAAGGGCATAGACCTCGCTTCGCTAGAAAGAATCGACCAAGTGCTGGTGAAGCGATACCTCGACGAGCTCGAATTCCGCCGCAAAAGCCCCGCCGAAAAGCGGAAAGAATGGGCCAAGGCCTACGCCGAGTCCTCCGTCGCCTGGGAAAAGGCCTACCATGCGAACGATTATTCGCTTTATGCGCCTTATCTAGAGAAAACCCTGCATTCCGCCAAGGAAGAGGCCGGCTACCGCCAAAAAGAAGGCGAGACCCTATATGAGGTCTGTCTGCGCAAATCCGACGAGGGACTTAAGGTGAAAGACCTCGACGCCGTGTTCTCTAAGCTCGCCGACTTCATCAAGGAAAAGCTCAAGCAGGTCGAGAGGACACCAGCCACCCTTAACTACGTCGTGGTCCCGAAGCTATCCATCGAGGAGCAGAAGAAAGCCACCTCGCTGATACTGGACTGCATCGGCTACGACAAGACCCGGGGAACGGTCGCGATGTCCACCCACCCCTTCTCCGACTTCCTCGGCAAAGACGATGCCAGGCTCACCAACCGCTATGATGAAAACGACTGGCGGAGCTCGACCTTCACGGCCTTCCACGAAGGAGGGCACTGCCTCGAGTTCCAGGGATGGACCGAGGAGGAATACGACCACTACGTCGACGGGATGGCCTCCACCGCCATCTGCGAGACCCACTCCCGGCTATTCGAGAACCTGCTGGCCCGCGACCGCCTATTCGTCCCCAACCTCATGAAGATCCTGGCCAAGGCGCAGGGAAAAGAGGCCTTCGATATGTCGGAAGCCGATTTCTACCGCCACATCAACAAAGTATGCCCAAGTTTCATCAGGACTGAGGCCGACGAATTGACCTATACCCTGCACATCGTCATCCGCTACATCGTCGAGAAGGAGATGATAGACGGCAATCTAAACGTCTATGACGCCAAGGAAAGGTGGAACGACCTCTACGAGCATTACCTGGGCATTCGCCCTGCCTCAGATAAGGAAGGGATCCTCCAGGACGTCCATTGGTCGGATGGGAGCTTTGGGTATTTCCCCTCCTACGCCTTGGGAAACCTATACGGGGCCATGCTGCTTGAGGAAGTCAGGAAGCGCATCGACGTCGACTCGGCTTTGAGGTCGGGCCGGCTTTACCTGGTGAAGGATTGCCTAAACCAAATCGACGTCCCCTACGATTACCTTCCGGGACCCGAATGGATAAAAAAGGTCACCGGAAAGGAATTGTCCGCGGATGCCTTCATATCTTATATCGACAAAAAATACCCTATAATTTGATTGTTTTTGGAAAAAATACGTCAAAAATTTAATGTATTTATAATGTAGAATTTTGGGGTCGAAAACTACAAACTCCTTAACATAGACGAACTGATCGCCAGGGCTTCGAAAAGGGGTATAAGCCTTGTGCAAATGGCGAAAGAACTTCGCGTCTCGACATCGACGATGTATAACTACTCGTCGCATCTGTCGAGGCCGAACAAAACTATCGCCAAGCGCATTCGGCTATACGCTCAGAAAGAGCGGATCGTCATGATGATTGAGGACTACCTCTCCACTTTGAATGAAGAGGACGCCATCCTAAAGCTTGGGCAGGACATCGAGAAGATAACCGGCCAAGGCGACAAATAGCAACTTGACCAAGCCGCTGGGCCCGAGGGACGGCCCGGATGCGCAGGCGTAGAGAAGGTTTACCTCTTCGCATATCTGTTTCTGGGCTAGATGAGATATGCTTCTTGGTCAATCTTGTTCCCTAAGCAAAAGGGCCAGCTCGGTGCTGGCCCTTTTGCTATTGTGCCGATCAGTCTATCGGGTAGGATTCGAGGACCTTCATCAAAGGCTTGACGGTCTTCTTGACCACGCCTTCGGCGAAGGGATCCTTCATTCCGGCCTTCTGAACCAAGGTGCGGAACGGGTATTTACCGCCCAACTTGCAGATCTTCAGATACCTCTTCCAAGCCAAGGCGTGGTTCTTCCTGTCGAGGTTGAAGTACTCGAAGGCCACGACCTGGGCCAAGGTGTAGTCGATGTAGTAGAAGGGGTTGTCGAAGATGTGGGCCTGGGTCAGCCAGCGGTGCCCGCCCATCATGTAGTCGCAGCCTTTGTAGCAGCGGACCTTGTAGGGGGTGTACTTCTCCTCGAGGCTGTGCCAATAGGCATCGCGCTCCGCCGGGGTGGCCTCGGGATGCTCATAGACGAAGTGCTGGAACTCGTCCACGGTGACGCCATACGGCAGGAAGGTGATCGAATCGGCGAGGTGGCGGTAGCGGTACTTGTCCGGATTGTCGAAGAAGAGGTTCATCCACGGCTCGGTGAGGAATTCCATCGACATGGAGTCGATCTCGCAGGACTCCATGGTCGGCGAGCGGTATTCGGGGATGGTGATGTTGCGGGCCATGTAGGCTTGGAAGGAATGGCCGAACTCATGGGTCAAGACGTCCACGTCGCCGCTGGTGCCGTTGAAGTTGGAGAAGATGAACGGGATCTTGTAGGCCGGGAAATAGGTCATGTACCCGCCCGACTGCTTCCCGGGCTTGGCGTCGAGGTCGAGGACGTGGTGGTCGGCCATGTAGTTGAAGAAGAAGTCGGTCTCCGGGGAGAGCTCCTTGTACATCTTCTTGGCGGATTCGATCTTGTCCTGGGTGTTTCCTAACGGGATCGGGTTGCCGTCTTTGAAGACGACGCCCATGTCGTAGACCTTCGGCGAGGAGATGCCGACGCGCTTGAACTGCCTGCGCATGATCTTCTCGACCATCGGGGTGACGATCTCGTTGATCTGCTTGCGGTAGGCGGCCACGTCCTCCTGGTTGTAGTCGAAGCGGTTCATGCGGATGTAGCCAAGCTCGACGTAGTTCTTGTAGCCGAGCTTCTGAGCCATCTTGGTCCGGACCTTGACGAGCTTGTCGTAGATGTCCTCAAGCTCGTCCTTGATGGTCGACAGGTAGGCGTAATAGGCCTCGGAGGCCTCTTTGCGGGTTTCCCTATCGGCGTCCTCCATGAACTTGCCCATCTGCGGCAGGTTGTAGGTCCCGCCGCGGAAGCTGACCTGGCATGAGGCGATCTTCGAATCGTAGGCGGTGGTGAGCTTGTTCTCCTCGACCATGTCCTCCATGATGCGGTCGTCGAAGGCCTTCATCTGGTTCTCGTACATGGTGAATAGGAAGGTGCCGAGCTTCTCCTCGAGGTATTTCCGGTGGGAGGAGCCAACCAAGGCTTTGGCGTAGCGGTTGTCGGCGCTGGAAAGCAAGGGGCTCTGCTCATTTAGGATGTCCATCGCCTTCTTGTACTTCGGGTTGTTGACGTCGATGGAGTAGCAGACGCTGACCAAGACCAATTCGTTGGTCACCTTGTCGGAAACGCGATTGTGCTTCTTCACCGCGGCAAGGGCCTCCTCGTCGGTGGAGGCGTCCTGCAGAAGCTTTGTCGCCTCGTCGAGTTTCTTGACATAGTTTTTGATGTTCGGTGTCTTGAAGGGCCAAGACTCGAACGGCGGAAGTTGTTTCATGTTTTTCTCCTTGAAGCAAGGTGATTATAAAGCTTCTTCCTTATAAAGGAAGCGCGGAAGTTGATTTAGGCAAACTAGGGAAATAGAATATGCACGCTATGAGCGAAGAAGAAACTGTTAAGGCCATAGAGGCGACGCTAGAGAAAATACGCCCGTTCCTGCAGCGCGACGGCGGGGATATCGATTTCATCGGGTTCCGCGATGGCATCGTCTACGTGACGATGGTCGGGGCCTGCGAAGGGTGCGCTTTGGCCCAGGACGACATCTCGGCCGGGGTCGAGATCATCCTCATGGAGGAAGTTCCAGGCGTCATGCAGGTCAAGAACACGGACGTCCCGGCCGACCTCATGGACGAGTATTTGAAAAGAAAAGGCCTATAGGCTATAGCCCATAAGCCCGCAGAACCTGCTTACAGTAGCAGGTTTTCTTTTTTGTTGGCCATGATGTAGCCGTTGCGGTTGTACACATCCTCGCGGTTGTAGGTGATGGGGTTGCCGAGTCCATCGACCATGGCTCCGCCGGCCTCCTCGACGATCAATTGGCCAGCCGCGGTGTCCCATTCCTTGGTCCCGCCGGAGAGGCGGATGAAGTAATCGTAGGACCCATCGGCCAGCAGGCAGAACTTAATGGCCGCCCCAATCGGGGTCGCCTCGCCGTCGAAGTCGTCCTTATGCTCGAGCAGGAACTTCCGCTCGTTCTCGTTGAAGTGGGTGTTGGAGCGCATGGCCTTCAGCTTCCCCTTTGCCCTATCGCTGACGTGAATGCGCTTGGACTCGCCGTCTTTGAGCACATATGCCCCCTCTCCGCGGATCGCGTAGTAGGTGGTGTGGCGGACCGGGCAATTGACCACCCCCATCACTATCTGGTGGTCGACGCAGAGGGCGACGTTGGTGGCGAACCCATCGCCATGGCTTATGAAATCGGAAGTGCCGTCTAGCGGGTCTATTATCCAGATGGCCTTCTGATGGAGCCTCTCATGGGTGTCTTGGCTCTCCTCGGTGAGGAAGCCGATCTCCGGGAACTTCTTCCCTAGGGTCTTACGAAGGAACTTGTCGGTTTGCTTATCGGCCTTGGTGACCGGCGACTCGTCCTCCTTGAATTCGAGGCACTGCTCATCGGGCTTTTCGCCCCATACCTCCAGGATGAATTTCTCGGCCTTTTTGCAGGCATCGATTACAGCGCGTAGCTCTTCTTGATACATACTTTTACCTCCAGCCTAATTATAAGGTTTGACGCGGCTGCAGGCATCGACAATCGCCATCAGATCGTAATCTTTCGCCGGGGGGTAATTGATGCCGGCCGCGAACCGGTGTCCGCCCCCGCCGAAGCTCTTCGCGGCATCGACGACCGGGTAGCCGCGATTAGACCTCATCTCGACCCTGATCGTCCCGTTTCTATCGAAGGTCGACAGGACGTAGATGTTGCATCTATGGACGCTGGATATGGCATTGCATAGGTCGCCGGCTTCCTTGAAGCTCAGCCCGAACTCCTCGTATTGCTCCGGGTGCATCTCGCAATAGGAAACCCCGTCCCTGAATTTGGTGTTCTCCCTCATGACCGATTTATACGCCTTGACCTCATCTGATTCATAGAAGGCCAATCCAAGTATCCGCTTCGGATCGGCGCCGGATTCGATGAGCTTAGCGGCGAGCTCAAAGGTTCTCTTCGTCGTGCCGGGGAAAACGAATCTCCCGGAATCGGTCGCCATCCCGAGGTAGAGCGGCCCCGCCGCTTCCTTGCCGATGCGCCAGCCAAGGGATAAGGCGTAGTCAGCTATAATCTCGGCGCACGACACCCGTTCGTGCTCTACTAGGCAGGGAAAGGGGAAATCCTCCGACCCAGGATTCGGGGTGTGGTGGTCGAATTTGCAGTAATCCTTGCAAAGCATAACCCGCTGATCCTCGACCCTTCGAAGGCAGCTGACGTCAACCAAGATGCCGAGGGAAGCCTTTATCTCCTGTTCGGTTGGGTCATCCATCGCCCCCATCATCGGGAAGAACGCAGGCAGGCCGGAGCCGATTGCATAGACGCGTTTATCAGGGAAATTCGCCTTTATCAGATTCTTGAGCCCTATTTGGCAGCCATAGCAGTCGCCATCTGGCAAGCCATGCCCCCAGATGGTTATCGCCTCCGCTTCCTCGATCAGTTTTCTTATCTTTGCCCTGTCATTCATATTTTTGAAAGTCCATTACATTACAGGAAAAAGAAAAGAAACGCAAAAAGTATCGCCGAGGCAAATAAAAAAGGGCTGTTTCCAGCCCTTGATTTCGAATGGAATTTAGAAGTTGCCTTCGGAGTTGTCAGAGTTGAGGTCGATGTCCTGCATGGAATCGGAGTGCTCGCCCGAGTCATCGTCGAAATCCTCGTCGTGCTCCTCATCATCGGACTCCTCGCCCGGCTCGCCTTCGGATTCCTCGGATTCGGATTCGTCCTCGGCGGCGGCATCCTCATACTCGTTCTCGCTCTTCTCGAACTTGTAGCGGGAGGCGAGGTCGAAGGCGGCCTCCTCCTCCGGAGCTTCCTTCTTGTCATCGGCCGGCTGGCCCGGGATGTACTTTATCTCGCCGGAAAGGCTCAGATCGGTGTAGAAGTGGCCGATGCGATCGGCGACTTCCTCATCGGTTATCTCGCATTCCTTCCTGACCTCTTCCCAGAGCTCATTGAAGGTCATCTTGCCTTTGTTCTTGTCAAGCACCTCAACGGCGACGGCGATCATCGATTTGTCGTTCATTTTGTCTTCTCCTTAGATCTCACATTTTGGACGGCGCGGATACCCCGAGCAGGGATAAGGCGTTCTTCAAGACGATTTCACTCGCTTTTATAAGCGCAAGGCGTGAGGAAGTCAACGAAATATTGTTCCTATCGATTATCCTCGCTTTGGCGTAGAACTCATGGACGAGCTCAGCGGTCTTGTGGATGTAGGCGGCCATCTTGTGCGGTGCCCTCTCCTCGGCGGCGGAGCAGATGGCGGACGGGAAGCAGGCTAGCTGCTTGAGCAAGGCGGATTCGACCTCGCTGTCGAGGCCCGTCCCGCTCGGGTCTAGCGGTATATCCTGGCCAAGGGATAGGACCGAGCAGCACCGGGCATGCGCGTATTGGGCATAGAACACCGGGTTCTCGGAACTCTGCTGCATCGCGAGGTTGTAGTTGAAGTCGAGATGGGACGACTGGCTGCGCTCGGCGAAGAGGTACCTGACGGCGTCCACTCCGCATTCGGCGACCAGCTCGCGGTGGGTTATGGCCTGGCCGGTGCGCTTGCTCATCTTGACCTCGACCCCGTCGCGGAAGGTCCTGACGACCTGAACCAGCTCGACCTCCAGCGAATCGGCCGGGTAGCCCTTCATCATAAGGGCGCTCTTCATGCGGTTGATGTAGCCATGGTGGTCGGCACCAAGGACGTCGATCAGCAGATCGAATCCCCTGGACATCTTGTTGTAGTGGTAGCAGATGTCCGGCATGAAGTAGGTGTATTGGCCGTTGCTCTTGATTATCGGGCGGTCTTTGTCGTCGAGGTAATCGGAGGTCTTGAGGTAATAGGCTCCGTCCTTCTCGTAGATATGCGGGGAGAGCTCCTTGATGGTGTTCTCGATGGCGTTCCCTTTGCGGATGTCGGATTCCTTGGTCAGCACGTCGAAGTGGACGCGGAATTCGTCGAGGTCGCGCTTTATCTTCGCCAGCTCGGCCTTGATTCCGTATTCGATGAAGAAGTCGTGGGTCTCCTGGTTGTCGGCCAATAGGCTGTCGCCCTTCTCTTCCTTCAGCTGCTTGGCGATCTCGATGATGTCGGTGCCGTGGTAATCGTCGGCATCAAGCTCGCACGGCTCGCCGAACAGCTCGTGGTAGCGGCCTCGCAGCGAATGGCCGAGGTGCTCGACCTGGTTGCCGCAGTCGTTGAGGTAATACTCGCGGGTCACGTCGTATCCGGCCCAATCGAGCAGGTTGGAGATGACGTCCCCCACCACCGCGATACGGGTATGGCCGAGATGGAGGTTGCCGGTCGGGTTGGCCGAGACGAACTCAACGTCTATCTTCTTGCCGTTGCTCGGGCTGCGGCCATAGGTATCGGGGTTGGCGAGTATGGTGCCGATAATTCCCTGCAAAGCCCCCTTCTTCATGAAGAAATTCACGAAGCCAGGACCGGCGATCTCGATATGGTCGATGAGATCGGACTGCAGGTTTTGCTGGAGGTAGCAGGCCAATTCGCGGGGATTGCAATGAGCCATCTTCGCGCATTTCATGGCCGCGTTGGTCGAATAGTCGCCATGGCTGCTTTCCTTGCTCCGCTCGATGACGATGTCGGAATCGGAAAGATTCAAACCGCGCTTGGCAAAGGCCTCGCGGAGGCATTTCTTAAGTTCTAGTTCGTTTGACATCTCAGTTTCCCCTTTCTACTAGCACGGTGGCCAGGCATTCGATTGCCAGCCCCTCCCCGATTGGGCCTAAGCCCTCCTGGGTTTTGCATTTTATCCCGATGTCGGATGGGTCGGTCCCAAGTATCGAGGCGATCCTCTGCTTCATCATCGGAACGTATTGCTTGAGCTTCGGCTTCTGGGCGATTATGACCAAGTCGGCATTGGACAGCCGGTAGCCCTTATCGATCACCATGGCGTAGGCCTTCGTAAGCAACTTAGCCGAGTCGGCGCCCTTATACTCCGGATCGTCGTCTGGGAATAGGGTTCCTATGTCCGGCAGCGAGACGGAGCCAAGCAGCGCATCGGTTAGGGCGTGCAGGACGCAATCGGCGTCGGAATGCCCATCCAGCCCCAGCTCATAAGGGATCTTTGTCCCGCCAAGGATAAGTTCCCTTCCGGCCTTGAGGCGATGAAGGTCCTCGCCAAGCCCAATGCGGATTTTCCCGTTCATACGTTGAACCGGAAGAAGACGCAGTCGCCGTCCTTCATCCGGTAATCCTTGCCCTCCATGCGCAGCTTGCCGGCCTCTTTGACGGCGGCTTCCGAACCGAGGGCCTTGAGGTCATCGAAGTCATAGACCTCGGCTTTGATGAATCCCTTCTGGAAGTCGGTGTGGATGATGCCGGCGCATTCGGGGGCGGTCATCCCGTTCTTGAACGTCCAGGCGCGGCATTCATCGCTGCCGCAGGTGAAGAATGTCGAGAGGTTGAGCAGCTTGTAACTGGCCTTGACCAACTTGTCCAATCCGGATTCGTTGGTTCCGAGGCTGTCTAGGAATTCCTTCCTTTCCTGCTTATCTTCAATCTGGGAGATCTCATATTCGATCTCGCAGGATACCGGGATGCACTGGGCGCCTTGGCTTTCCGCGATGCGCTTCACGGTCTGGTAGTGGACGCAATGGTCGAGGTCGGTGTAATCGCTGTCGGCGACGTTGGCGACGTATATGATCGGCTTGAGGGTCAGCAGGAAGAAGTTCTTGCGGGCATATATGACCTGCTCTTCAGAGAGTTCCTTGCATAGCCTAGCCGGCTTGCCTTCCCCTAGGATCGCCTGAAGCGGCTTGAGGATGGCCATCTCGTATTGGGCCACCTTATCATGGGCGACGCGGGCCTTTATATCCTGCTTGGCAATGCGGTTGGTGACGGTCTCAAGATCAGCCATGGCGAGCTCGAGGTCGATGATCTCTATATCGCGCTGCGGGTCGACCGAGTTCTCAACGTGGATGACCTCGGAGTTCTCGAAGCAGCGCACAACCTCGCAGATGGCGTCGCATTCGCGAATGGCGGCGAGGAATTGGTTGCCAAGGCCCTCGCCTTTCGACGCTCCCTTAACAAGCCCGGCGATGTCATAGAACTCAAAGGTGGCGTTTATCTTCCGCTGCGGGTGGAACATATCGCAAAGGAAATCAAGCCTGTCGTCGGGAACGACCACAACGCCCGTATTCGGCTTGATGGTGGCGAATGGGTAATTCGCGGCTTCAACGTGGGAATTGGTTATCGCGTTGAACAAAGTGGATTTGCCGACGTTGGGCAATCCGACGATTCCAGCTTTTAATGACATAGTGTGATGAAGGTTCCTTAAATCGCGATGGCATTATACATCAAACGCGCCCGCGTGAAAGGCCGCCAAATGAAAAAGCCTTACACAAGGTAAGGCTCATTAAGCAAGTATCCTTTACTTAGTCGACTTTTTTGACGTTGCTAGCCCTGGGACCACGATCCGACTCTTCGACGTCGAACTCGACATTCTCGCCCTTTTCGGCGGTCTTGTACTCGTTCTCGTCTTTCATGATAAGAGCAGAATAGTGGAAGAAGTAGTCGCGGTTATCCTCAGCGTGGATGAAGCCGTAGCCCTTCTCCTTGTTGAACATCTTTACAGTTCCCTTCATGAAACCCTAACCTTCCTAACCATCGTTTTTTTGATGGCCGGGTCAATCATACTCCAACAGTGTATATCTTTTCCATAAGGAAACGGACAATTGTCTGGCTTTATTTGGACTTCGCTCCATAGGGTAGGAAAGACATGAGATAAAACGCGATTCCGCAGACCGCCAAAGCAAGCAAAGGCCAGTAGGAAATAGCAAACGAAGAAGTGCCCCCGAAGCTTTCTTTTACGAGGCGATGAACGGCGAATTCAAGGAAGATAACGCTGGCAAGGCTGCTAAGCAGCGCGGCTAAGACGTTAGTCAAGTAAATGCATCGGAACATCGATTTCTCTTCCCTTTCCGATAGCCCTATCAGCATGATGTGACGCCTTTCTGATGATAGCTCGTCATAGGTGGTCCTAAGAAGCGTCTTGAAAAGGACTAGGCTCAGCAAAAGGCAAAGGGAGGAGAAGAACATGACAATGGTAAAAATATAGTCAGTCGCCCCACCAAAACTAGCATCGATCAAATCGTTTGGATTGACGAAAATATAATTTGTATTCTCTTTAGCGAATATGGCCTTCGCGGATTCGGGATCGTCAACAAACAAACAGGCCATGGTAGGCAATAGCGACAAAGCGCTCATCCCGCATTCAAGAAGGTAGAATTCGTAAAGCCAGTTGTCCTTTGCATAAATCGTCGGTTGCTCGTCGTCTATTACTCCGGTCACGGAGAAATCGAAGTACCTAATATCCTTGGTAGAGTTACTGCTTGTAGCTGAGGGAACCTCTACAGCGGCATAGATGGTTTCAGGATGCCCAAATTCCTCGTAAATCCGCGATGAAACGCAAATCTCATTCAGTTTTTGCGGGGCTTTTCCACGAATTTTTCCGCCTAAGTAGCATGATAGTCTTAATCCGCCTCTAGATGAGGAAAGTAAATTACCGTCCAGTACCGTATCGGGCAAGAAGGAAGAAGATTGATCCCCGCTCCCCTGTCCCGAGCTAAGCATCTCCCCGGACGAGAAAAGGTCATCATAGTCGGCAGAAAATAAGAAGGATCCAGCAAAGCCAGAGATAACTGATTCACCATCGCAATACCAAATTGAAGGTGAAATCACGGCATATCCCGAGCCATCAATCTTGTTGGTCAATCTAACTATCTCAGACGTTTTAATTGACTTGTTTTCATAGTTATAGACATAAAGCCTTCTCATCGAGGTGAAGTCATCGATGGCATATAGGCTAGGCAGGTAGGTGCCAGAGGCAGGATCGAATATGAGCCAGTCGGAAAACGGCTGACCCGTCAAGATGGGGATAACAGCGTCGTAATCTTGCTTCAAATATAGAAATGGCAGCGCGAACACTTGCTGTGGATTATTGGGGTCAGAAGAGATGATCGGATTAAACTTCATCACGTCAACAAAAAGCCGATAATTGAATTTTTTATCCGAATGAATTATGCAAGGAGAAGGAGTTTTGGCAATACCGATGACTGTGAAAAGCTGCTCGTCATAGTAGTCCATTCCCCTATTGGCGACGCTTAATAGCAACGAGCATCCATAGCCAATCGCCTCGGCAAATGATTCGTAGTTCCTTTCCAAAGATAGATTGAAACATAGGGCTGAAAGATCATCAAAAGGCAGTCCGAGAATTATTTCATCCATCTCCATCTTGGATGGAAATTCCGGATAAACGACGTCATCAATCTCAAGCGGACACAGGAAATCGTTGAAGGAAGAAGCCGACAAATAAGGAAGAGGAACCGACTTATTTCCAAGCGTTAGCATCACCTGGTCGCCGTCGGCAAAAATTGATCTGAAGTCGAAAAGCAAAGTCGACCCGCTTCCCTCAAACAAATCAGGGAAAGCATCAAGCACAACCGCGATGTCGGTATCCGAAGCGGCAAAAACTGTAGTTTGGGCTTCCGCCGCTCCTTTGCTTTTGACCCATACCTGGTTTTGGGGTATCACGGCCCCTATAGCTGATTTGACCTCCTCGCCGATAGAAGAAAACAGATAAGCCCCACTGGATATTCCCATCATGGAGACTATCATGGCCGACAAGCTAAGCAAGGAACGCCACTTACGCTTTCCCATAATATGAGCGGCATGTCTCATCTTAAAAATCGCCGAAGGCTGGGGATCGCCATCTTTTGGCAAAAGAGAGGGGGCAAGGAGTGCCTTTCCTTGTTTATCGCAATTCCGTGAAACATGTGAAACTATGCTTCCTGATTTCAAGCAGACAATCTGATCGCAATATTCCTCCAGCAGCTCGGTATCGTGGCTTGCAACGATGACGAGTCGGCTCTTCGATATTCCACGAAGGCACTCCATCATCTCCTTGGCGCTTTGCCGATCAAGCGCCCCGGTTGGCTCATCCGCCAAAAGCAGCTTTGGGTCATTTGCCATAGAACACGCTAAGCCGACCTTCTGACGCTGTCCCCCGCTTAGTTCATTGACGTCGGAATTGACGAAATTTGAACATCCGGCAAAGCATAGCAGATCCCTTGCCCTGCGACGCTTCAAAGACGCTTTCCCCTCAAAGCAGGAATCAAGGATGAACATGACGTTGTTCATTGCGGTTTCGCTTTCTAGCAAATCCACCGTTTGGGTAAGTATCCCAACGTTATGAATCCTATAGTCTCTCCGCTCTACCTCGCTAAGACCCTTTAGGGATTTGCCAAAGCAAACCACGCTCCCTTTGAAGGAATGAAGTTCACCGGAAACAACTTTAATCAGCGTAGATTTGCCTGAGCCTGATTCACCAGAAAGCCCAATCATACCCGTTGCAGGCAACGTAATACTAAAATCGTCAATGGCAACATCTTTGCCAAAATTTACCTTTAGGTTGCGGACAACGACTCCATCATTCATCCTTCATCTCCGCATCAAGGGAAATACGCTTAGACAAAAGCAAAGAGAAAAGCAATACCGCTGTCCCTATTATAATGGCAAAGCCAAGCACAGCCAGATATGGTATAGCAGGCCCCAGCCTTAAGCTGGAAAAGCCTAAAAGGGATTCGAGCTTAAATATTCTTTCTATGATTATGTTAACAAAAGACATCAATGTGTAAGATAGGGGGAGACTAGCTAAGCATCCTAGCAATACCATTATGATGCTCGCTGATGAGAAGCCAGTTACGACTAAGGTATTGGACGCGCCAAGTGACAAGGCTATCGCGCTATTTCTCCTATGCTTCCTGAAAGATAGGAAACAGCTAAGGATGGCGATGCAGGCGCAGAGCAAAACCTCTATTACGCCAAATAGGAACATGCACATTTCTAAAGAGGCCGATAAAGAGGCAAAAGATTCATATGACACAAATGGTCTAGAGGTGAATTGCAAAGGGGATTCCTCTTCGGATAATTGCTCAGAAATATCGAATAATGGCTGCAAAGACTGCCTATCTTTTGCAAAAACGCAATATCTATAGCAAGAAAAGGGGCTATCTGGATCAGCGTCTGAGCATAGGTCTTTGATCGAGACAGAACGCCCGGTCAATTGGCTAAGCTCTTCTAGATATACGGTTCCTAATTCATTCTCAAAAGCCTTATAGGAGAAATATACCCTGGGTGAATTCATGAAAGAGAATTCCTCAATTACGGCTAAAGGGGTCATGGATAATGGCATTTCAAAATGGTGTTCCCATCCTGGCCCGGAAAGGCCTGCCTTTAACTCCAGCAAAATCGCTGGAAGAGGGGCTTCAAGCTCGTATTGGGACACAAAGGCCTCGTTGACGAGGCAATAGGAAAGATATCCATCTTCGGGGATAGATCCAACATAAGAAAGACCATATTCCTCGATATAGCTGAAATCGTAGATTGGGGAGAACGAGCACTCAATCTCTTTGCCATCTACAGTGGCCCGACAGCTTTCGGGAAATAGAAAAGAATAATCGTTACAAATAGCAAAATTACCAAGTTCAGAAATTGAGTTCTCAATCGCGCTAAAAGATGGTCGTTCCTTCTTCACAAGCGAAAGGTGTTTATCGTCAATAGAAACAGTTTTTGAGATTGTTGCATAGACCATCCCGGCATCGGCCGACTTAATCCTTGCCTCATCGATTGAAGGACCATTTCCGAAAAAGAAAGCAAGTCCCAAAATTACTGAGGTGAACCCTATGAGGCAGCAAACGAAGGCTGAAAGAAGTTGTTTATAATCGCGCTTCAAACATCGCTTGAAGCTTTCACCTAACAATCCGAAATTCGCTTTCCCTCTCTTCTTGGCAATAGCAGTTTCCCGATGGGTCTCGCGAATGGATTTAACCAGTTTGCCACCAGCTATCTCCAACATGAAATCGCAATAGGAATATAGTTCAGCGGAGTGACTTATAATGACGATTAATCGCGATTGACCTAGTTCCCTAAGTAACCCCATCACCGATTGGCCATTCGCATAATCCAAAGCCCCAGTTGGCTCATCGGCAAGGATGACCTTTGGATCGTTTATCAGGGCCCTCGCAATAGCGGCCCTTTGCCTTTCCCCGCCGGAGCATGCGCTAGGCTTCTTGCCAAAGAGCTTTTTATCTAGCAACCGTTCCAATAACGCCCTAGCCTTCGCTATGGCCTTTTGCCGTTTCAACCCAGTTAGCATCAACGGATAGGCAACGTTATCTTCTATGCTCATATCCTCAAAGAGGTTGTAATGCTGGTAGATGATGCCTATCTCGTCCCGCCTGAATGCCCGTAGCGATTCCCCTTTGAGGCTGCCGATGCTGCTCTTACCAAGATAAAGCCTCCCCGAAGTGGGCTTACAAAGCGTCGCCAAGATCATCAGCAGGGTGCTTTTGCCTGAGCCAGACTTGCCTCTTATCCCTACCACTCCTTTATCAGGAAGACTGAACTTCGCGTTATCCAATGCCAAAATAGAGTTAGGGCCCTTGCCGTATCTTTTGCTCAATCCACTGGCCTTAAACAAACAAAAACGCTCCCACCATATAAGTAGGAGCTTTTCGGCTAGAGGTTATCCTTTTTTACCAGCGGCCCGTCGTGATGGGCGATGACCTTCTTGATCTTCGAATTGAATTTGTCGCGGTCGATCATCATCACGTTGCCGCAACCAAGGCACATTATCTTGATATCGGCACCGACGCGGACGATCTGGAAGACCTTGCTCCTCGCATAGCAAGGATGCGGGCGCTTCATCTCGACTTCGTCGTAAAGCTGATAATCGACGGTCACCATGGCTCGTCCTCCATCTTCACCGCGGCCGGCACCTTAGGAAGCCCCGGCATGGTCAGTATCGACCCGCAGAGAGGGATTATGAAGTTGGCTCCGGCGGCGAAGTCAATGTCCCTAACGTCGATCTCGAAATCGGTGGGCACGCCCAACAGCTTGGCGTTGTCGGAAAGGGAATTCGGGGTCTTCGCCATGCAGACGTAAGCCTCGTCCAGTCCAAGTTCGTGAATCAGCTTGAGCTTGCTCTCGGCCAGGTCGGAATAATGTACGCCTTTGGCGCCATAGATCTGCTTGGCTATCTTCTCGATCTTCTCTTTAACCGGCTCGTGGCGGCCGTAAAGGGGGTGGTAATGCGATTCGGTGGTCGAGAGGATGTCGCAGACCATGGTCGCGAACTCGACCGCGCCCTTGCCGCCTTTTAAGAATCCGTCGAGGAAGCAATGGCGGTATCCCATCTCCTCGCAGTGCTTGGTAAGCCAGGCGACCTCTTCCTTGGAATCGGAGGCGAAGTGGTTGATGGCCACCAGGGTCGGCAAACCGTATTTGGCCATGTTCTCCATGTGCTTATCGAGGTTGCAGACGCCTTTCTTCAAGGCTTCGAGGTCGGGGTTCTTCAGATCGTCGAATGGCTGGCCGCCATGCATCTTCAATGCCCTTATTGTCGCGACGACGACGGCCATCGAGGGATGGAGCCCGCCTTCGACGGAGGCGATGTCGAGGAACTTCTCGGCCCCCAAATCAGCGCCGAATCCAGCCTCGGTGATGACGATCGGGGATAGCTTCAAAGCCATCTTGGTGGCGAGCAACGAATTGCATCCATGGGCGATGTTGGCAAACGGCCCACCATGGACGAGCGCCGGATTGTGCTCCCTGGTCTGGACGAGGTTCGGGTTGAGGGCCTGCTTCATCAGCCTCATGACCGCATGGGTCACCCTGAAGTCCTTGACGGTTAAAGGTTTGCCATCCTTATCGAAGGCCACGACGATGCGCTCCAAGCGCCTTAGGAAGTCCTCTTCGTCGGTAGCTAGGCACATGATGGCCATCATCTCCGAGGCCACGGTGATGACGAAGCTCGCCTGATGCGGCGTCGCCTTCTTGTCGTTGCGGGCCACTATGATGTCGCGGAGCGCCCTGTCGTTCATGTCTAGGGCGCGCTTCCAGACGATCCTATCGGGGTCGATGTTCATCGGGTTGCCCTGGTAGATGGAGTTGTCGATGACGGCGGCGATCAGGTTGATTGAGCTGGTCAGGGCGTGCATGTCGCCGTTGAAGTGGAGGTCGATGTCCTCGGATGGCTCTATCGTGGCGAGCCCTCCGCCGGTCGCTCCTCCCTTAAGCCCGAATACCGGGCCTAGGGATGGCTCACGAAGGCAAAGCAGAGCCTTTTGCTTTATCTTGCCCATGCCCTCGGCCAAAGCGATTGAGGCGGTGGTCTTGCCCTCGCCAGCCTTGGTTGGGGTGATGGCGGTCACGAGGACCAGTTTCCCATCGGGCCTATCCTTCAGCTCCTCCATGATCGAAAGGTCGACCTTGGCTTTGTTGGGACCATATTGAAATAGATGCTTCTTCCCGATCCCAACGGAAGAGGCGATGCGATTAATATCCAAAAGCGCCATATCTATAGATAATCTCCTTCCAAAAAGAAGTTTAAACCTTTGCGGGCTTTTTAAGAAGATAGGAAACCGCGAGATATGAAAGTAGCAGCCCCGCGGAGGAAGGAACCATCATGGCCGAGGATGGGGTCTTGCTCTTGAGCAATGCCGGCTCGGAGGAGAAGACGGCGATGATCTTGTCTAGGTTTAGTTTGCGCTTGCGAAGCTCCTCGCGCAGCCGCTTGCCCAATGGGCAGTTATAGGTTTTCGAAAGCTTGGCGTAAGTCACTTTAGAGGGGTCGAGGCGGTTGCCGACGCCAAGCGAGACCAAAAGCTTCTTTTTGCTGGCCAGGCAGAACTCGGCAAGGGCAACCTTGGCCTTGAGGTCATCGATGCAGTCGATCACCAGATCGCACCCATCCAAGCCAAAGGAAGATATGTTATCCGGGGTAAGGAATTCCTTCCTTAATTCGATCTTCGGGGAGGATATGCCCATGGCGAAGCGGCCGGCTACCTCTACCTTCGGCTTCCCTAGGTCTTGGGAGGCAAAAAGTATCTGGCGGTTGAGGTTGGATTCCTCGACCACGTCGCCATCGACCAAAACGAAGCCGCCTACGCCCGAGCGGACCAATGCCTCGAAGCAGGTCCCGCCGACGCCCCCGAGCCCGAAGATGGCGACCTTGCTATCCCAAAGAGCATCTAGGCCTTGTTGGCCTAGCAGCCCCAGCTCGCGGGAGAATACCTCGCTCATCGCAGGCACCTCAATATGTCGTCTTCATCCTCAACCCAAGTCAGATCGAACTGGTGGCGGAAGAAGGTCATCTGGCGCTTCACGTAATGGCGGGTGTTCTTCTTAATATCCTCTTTGGCCTGCGCTAGGCTTATCTCCCCATCGAAGTACGGGAACAGCTCCTTGACACCGATGGCCTTGAAGGCGCTTGGAGTGCGGCCGTATTTGCCAACCAATGAGGTTACCTCCTCGAGCAATCCGGCGGAGAACATCTTCTCCACCCGCCCATCGACCCGGGAGTAGTTCTCGTCGCGGTCCATCTGCAGCCCAAAGAAGCGGCAATCGTAGATAGGCTTGTGCTCCTGGCTGGATTTGATCTCGCTCTTCTTCCTTCCCGAAAGGGCCATCTTGATGAGCCTAAGCAGCCTGACCCGGTTGTTGGGGTGGATGGTCAAGGCCTCCTGCTCATCCAGGCGCTTCGCCGCCTGATAAAGCGACTCCTCGTCCATCGCCTCATACTGGCTGATGTCGACTTCCGCCTCCTCGGGGAATTCGTAGTCGAATAATCCGGCGCGGATGTAAAGCCCGGTCCCGCCGGCGAGGATAATCGGGCGGTCTCCGACGGTGGCGATGGCGCTGCGCAGATCCTGCTGGTACTCGGCCACGCTATAGGATGAGGTGAGCGGCACGAAGTCAAAAAGGAAATGCGGGACCTCCATCATCATCTCGGGGGTCGGCTTGGCGGTGGCGATCGAGAGCTCTTCGTAAACCTGGAACGCATCGGCGTTCACAATTACGCCATCAAGCTTCTTCGCCAAGCGAATCGCCAGCTCGCTTTTGCCGGTTCCGGTCGGGCCAGTCAGGACGATTATCATTGCAAAACCTTCTTGGCTTGCTCCAGCAATCCCCGCAGATCCTCGACTGAAGACATGAAATTGCAGTATACGGGGTGGTTTTGCACCGCTTCCTCGATTTGCTGGAAACGGGCCTTCTTCTGCGGGTAATCTTCCTTATCCAGGGAGAGGGCCAGATCGCGCTGCGCGGCCTCTTTTTCTTTTAATAATTCCTGAAGCGAGGCATCTTCCTCAAAGGCTTTCTTGGCCTCTAGATAAGATTTGTATTCAGGCTCGTTCTTCAGTGCCGTAGAAGCACTGCTAAGCAAGATCGAAAACGGGTCCTCGGCCAATTCGCCGATCATCGAGAAGGCATGGTCCTCTATGACCTTCACCTTCACGATCTGACCGCAGAGGCACTCTGGCCCTTTGAAGTTAATGAGCTTCCCTTTCTCGGTGTAGCCGGAAAGCATCGACTTGTCCTTCTTGCTTGGCCCGTCGACCAGGACGTCGTAGGTGTTGCCCACCATTTTGGCGGAATGGTACATGACGCCTTTCTCTATGACCTTCAGCAGCCTATCGAACCGCTCATGCTTGACCTCGTCCGACACGTTGTCAACCATCTTGGCGGCCGGCGTGCCAGCCCTTGGCGAATAGATGAAGGTGAAGGCCGCGTCGTATTTGACCTGCTCGCAAAGCGAAAGGGTATCCTCGAACTGCTCCTCCGTCTCGTTGGGGAAGCCGACGATGATGTCGGTCGTAATGGCGCAGTCGGGGATCCTTTTCCTGACCTCCTCCACCAGCTGCAGGTACTGCTCGCGGGTATACCTCCGACCCATCTGGCGCAGCACCTCGGTCGAGCCGGACTGAACCGGCAGGTGGATGCATTTCATGATGTTGGGGTATTTGGCGATGACGTCTAGCATCGGCAAGGAGAAATCATAGGGATGGCTGGTCATGAATCGCAAACGCGGTATCCCAAGCTTAGCGACTTCCTCGAGCACCGTGGCGAAGCTCGTTCCGTCGTGGAAGTCCTTGCCATAGGAATTGACGTTCTGGCCGAGCAGGGTGATCTCCTTATACCCTTGGTCGACCAGATTCTGGCATTCCTCCACGATCGACTGCAAGGGGCGGGACCTCTCCCTCCCCCTGGTGTAGGGGACGATGCAGTAGGTGCAGAACTTGTCGCACCCATAGGAGATGTTCACATAGGCCTTGTATGGGTCGAGCCTGATTGAGGGTAGACCCTCGATAATGTCGCCGGGATAGGAGATTATGTCTAATAGCGATTTATGCGTCTTGATGTGCTCCTCCAATAGCTTCGGCAGCTCGACGATGTTGTGCGTCCCGAAGACCAGGTCGATGTAGGGATAGGAGGCGAATAGCTTCTTCGCTTTTCCCTCCTCCTGCATCATGCAGCCGCAGATGCCGAGCACGAAATCCGGGTCCGCCTTGCTCTTTGCCTTGAACTTGCCGATCTCGCCGTAGACCTTGTCCTCGGCGTTCTCCCTGACCGCGCAGGTGTTGATTATCACGATGTCGGCCTCTTCCTCGTCTTTGGCCGGGGCATAGCCCATCCTCTCCAGGTATCCGGAAATGACCTCCTCGTCGTGGACGTTGCCCTGGCAGCCGAAAGTCTTGACCAGGTATTTCTTGCCCTTGGCGAAGGAAAGCAAAGCCTCCGATGGCTTGAAATCATCGTAAATGACCTTCGATTGGTCGACCCGGTTCCGGGCTTTCCCCATATCCGGCAGCGATTTAATAATGCAATGGCTCATCCTTCCACTCCTCGCCGTCTATTAGACGGACGTATTGTATCCTCTTGGCCTGGCCGGTTTCCTCATCGATCTCGATGAGGCATCCCTCGACCAGCATCGTCCCTTCCTTGTTGCAGCAAAACGGATTGCCAAGCTGCCGCACGATCTTGTTCATAGTAGACTCGACCGAAACGCCGATGATCGAATTATGCTCGCCGCACATCCCGGCATCAGCCATGAAGGCGGTTCCTTTATAGATCATCGCATCGTGGGTCTGCACATGCGTATGGGTGCCGATGATCGCGCTCACCCGCGAGGCGAAGCAATGCAGGAAAAGCTCTTTCTCCGAGGTCGACTCGCCATGGAAGTCGACGAAGACCGACTTTGGCATGGCGCCTGAAGAGAGGATTACTTCCATGCAATCATATTGGCTGTTCAGCTCTTCGTTCAGGAAGGCGGGCCCCATCATCGAAACCACGCCAATCTTCTTGCCGCTAGCCTCAAACGCACCATACCCGCGGCCTTTGGAATAGCCCGCTAGGTTGGCGGGCCGAAGCAGGTCCGGGTATTCGCCGATGAACGAATCGATCTGCTTCTTGTCGCGGTAATGGTTGCCCAGCGTTATGACGTCGGCCCCAGCTTGCTTCAAAGCCAGGTAATCGGCCCTCGTGATGCCCCTTCCATTGGAGGCGTTCTCGCCGTTGACGATGGATATATCAGGCAAAAGCCGCTCCCGAAGAAGCGGCAGGCTCTTCCTTATCGCGGCGATGCCGATCGGCCCGACTACGTCACCAAGGAAAAGTATTCTCATCACTTTGCGGTCTCGATGGCCCGATACTCGCGGATGACCGAAACCTTGATCTGGCCCGGATAGGTCATCTCGGACTCGATCTTGTCCTTGAGCTGCTGAGCCAGCAGGACCGATTCGGAATCGGAGACCTTATCCGGCATGACCATGACGCGGATCTCGCGCCCGGACTGCATGGCGTAGGCCTGGGAGACGCCGTCGAAGCTCTTGGCCAAGGTCTCAAGCTGCTCGATGCGCTTGACGTAGGTCTCAAGGGTCTCGCTCCTGGCGCCGGGGCGGGCGGCGGACAGGGTATCGGCCGCGGCCACTAGATGCGATATGACGTACTTAGCCTCGACATCGCCGTGGTGGCTCTCGATCGAGTTGATGACGACGTCGGACTCGCCGTATTTCTTGGCTAGCTGGGCGCCGAGCTGGACGTGGCTGCCCTCCATCTCGAAGTCGACCGACTTGCCGATGTCGTGGAGCAAGCCGGCGCGCCGGGCGAGGTTAACGTCGAGGCCAAGCTCACCGGCCATAAGCCCGGCAAGGTAAGCTACCTCCATCGAGTGCTCGAGGGCGTTTTGGCCGTAGGAGGTGCGGAAATGCAGCCTTCCGATGTAGCCGACGAGCTCCTTGTTGATCTTCGGCAGGCCAAGCTTGAAGCAGGCTTCCTCGCCGTACTTCTGGGAGATCTCGGCGACCTCCTTCTTGCACTTGGCGGCGACTTCCTCGATCCTCCCCGGCTGGATGCGGCCATCCTTGACCAGGTACTCGAGGGTCCGCCTGGCGACCTCACGGCGGATGGGGTCGAAGCAGGAGACGGTTATCGCCTCCGGGGTGTCGTCGATCACGAGGTCGACTCCCAATTCCTGCTCAAGCACGCGGATATTGCGGCCTTCGCGGCCGATAATGCGGCCCTTCATCTCGTCGTTGGGTAAGGCGACTACCGAGACGGTGCGCTCGGTGGTAACGTCCTGGGCGTAGCGCTGGCAGGCAAGTGACAGCAGGTCGATGGCGTTGGCTTGGGCCTTTTCCTTGGCCTCGTCCTCGGCGTTCTTCATGAAGGTGGCGATCTCGACCGCCATCTTCGACTCGACGCGGCTCATGATCTCGTCGTGGGCCTGCTGGGTCGACATGCCGGAAACCTTCTCAAGCTCGCGGATGATGTCGTCGATCTTGGAGTCGAGCTCGGCCTGGCGGTTCTTATAAGACTCGATCTGGCGGTCTAGCGAGGCCTGCTTCTGATCGAGGCTGTTCTCCTTAGAGACCAGGGCGGCGTCGCGGGCGTCTATCGACTGCTCGCGGAGGGTTAGTTTCTGTTCCAAAGCGCTGATCTCGGACTTGCGGTCGCGGATCTCGCTATCGGCCTTCTGCTTGGCCTCGAAGGCCGCCTGCTTGGCGTCGATCTCGGCGTTCTTGATGATGTGCTCGGCTTTGACTTTGGCCTCTTTGACCATCGATTCGGCCGATTTCCCGGCGGCTTTCGCCTTGTGGGTGGTGATGAAGAAGGTCAGCAGGACCGCGATGACGGCGATGGCGACCGGCAAAGCGATGACGAGGGCAATCCAAACGCCCTCGGAGAGAAGAAGTGGCATATAGACGGAATCTCCTTTGTTTTTGGGCCCGAAAGCGCGTTCCGCCCACGCGTAACCAACTGTCGTATATATCGTTAAGCAGCGCTATCGAGCAAAGGCGGAGTACCTTCGGTACGGTCTTATTCTACCAAGCGACAGGGCTCAAAGATACCTTTTTCTATTTGAAAAGGGGGCGGACGCCCCCAATCTCATTTCTTGACTTCCCCGCTTTTGATGGCTTCGCGAATCTTGGCCTCTAGGTCCTTGGCCTCGTCATCGTGAGTCATAAGATAGGTCTTCGCGGCTTCCCGGCCGTTGCCGATCTTGTTTCCGGAGAGCTGATACCAGTTGCCGGATTTCTGCAGCAATCCGAATTGCTCGCCCAGATCGAGCAGCTCGCCGTATTTGGATATGCCCTGCCCGTAGATCATGTCGACCACGCAGGACTTAAACGGCGGGGCCACCTTGTTCTTGACGACCTTTATCTTGACGGTGTTGCCGACGATGTCGGAGCCGTTCTTTATGGCCTCGGCGCGGCGGATGTCGATCCTGATCGAGGCGTAGAACTTCAGCGCGCGGCCGCCGGTGGTGACCTCGGGGTTGCCGTAGACCACGCCGACCTTCTCGCGGAGCTGGTTGATGAAGATGACCACGGTGCCGGTGCGATTGAGGATGCCGGCGATCTTGCGGAGGCCTTTCGACATGAGCCTGGCTTGCAAGCCGACCTGGTTGTCGCTCATGACTCCATCTAGCTCAGCCTGCGGGACCAAGGCCGCGACCGAGTCGACGACGATAACGTCTATCGCCCCGCTGGAGGCCAGCATCTCGGCGATCTCAAGCGCCTGCTCGCCGGAATCCGGCTGGGAGAGGATGAGGTTGTCGATGTCCACTCCGAGCTTGGCGGCGTATTCCGGGTCGATGGATTGCTCGGCGTCGATGAAGGCGGCCCTTCCGCCCTTCTTCTGCGCCTCGGCGATGGCCTGCAAGGCCAAGGTGGTCTTGCCGCTTGACTCGGGGCCGTATATCTCGATGATGCGGCCCTTCGGGTATCCGCCGACGCCCAAGGCCTGGTCGAGCAAAATTGAGCCGGTCGGAATGACGTCGACGTCTACGTGCGGCCTCTCGCCTAGGCGAAGGACCGAGCCCTTGCCATAGGTCTTCTCGATGATCTTAAGCGCGTCATCAAGCGCTTTGGATTTAACTGAATCCTTCTCTTCGTTTGCCATATTTCTCCGTTGGGCAGCGCCCATACATCAAGTAGCCCTCAACCGGGCCAAGGTAACGCCTTATTTTTCGTTTTCCTCCGGGAATAGGCTCAGCCCGAAGGCCACCATGGCCTCCGCGACCTGCTCCCTTATGGAATTGCGGTCCCCCTCTAGCTGCAGCGGCGCGGTGTAGACGAGGTCTTTGTAGGCGAGGCCAAGGTAGACGCAGCCGACCGGCTTGCCCCCCTTCTCGACCGTCGGCCCGGCGTTGCCGGTGCAGGAGATGCAGAGGTCGACCCCAAGCTTCCTCTTCCCGCCGATCGCCATCTCCGAGGCGACTTCCGGGGAGACGACGCCATACTCGTCGATGGTCGATTTCCTTACGCCGGAAAGAGCGATCTTCTCCTCGGCCACATAAGTGACCAAAGCGCCTTTCAATACGGCGCTAGCGCCCGGGATGGAGGCGAGGTTAGAGGCGAATAGCCCCGCGGTGATCGATTCGACCGATCCGATGGTCAGGCCCCGATCGGCCAGTGTCTGAAGAAGACGGTGCTCGTTCATTTGTTCCCCTCCTTGAGTACGTGCCTATTCTGATAGACATAGATTATCCCCGAAAGCAAAGAGAAGAAAGTCGCGATGTAGACGAAGATCATCGCTATCCGGCAATATGAAGGCCAGGACGAGTCGAAGTAGCTGAAGGGCCAGCCGTTTAGTAGCACTAGCGGGATGGCGATCATCTGGAACACGGTCTTTAGCTTGCCGAAGATGTTCGCGGCCACCACGATGCCGCGCTGGGCGGCGATGAAGCGGATGGCATCGACCACCAGGTCGCGGACGACCATGATGATCACGGCGAAGGCCGGCATCAGCAATTGACCATCGCCAAGGAAATCCCAAGGGAAGATCAAGAAGATCAGCATCGAGTTGACGAGCATCTTGTCGGCCACCGGGTCGAGGAACTTACCGAGGTTGGTGACCTGGTGCCATTTCCTGGCGAGGTAGCCATCGACGAAATCGGTGCTCGCGGCGATGACGAACACCAGCATCGCGATGAGGTAGATTAGGTTCACCCCATCCATCTCGAAAGCGCTGACGTCGAGGTTCGGGATGCAGGTGCAGACGAATAGCCCGATGAGCAGGGCCACTACCAAGGCGATGCGCGCGACGGTGATTTTGGTTGGGATGTTCATATTCTCTCCTAATGAGTGTCCGACCCGGTAAGCCATGTTATGTCGAGGACGGCAATTTATCTCGGGCATTGCCCGGCTCCTTTGGCTTGAATTCGCCTCGGGCGCTTCCCCTACCGAATTTGGGTTTCTCGCTTGTGGGGTTTACCGCGTTTCATCTTGGCGTCGCCGCCAAGCTCGTCTCTGTGGCACCTTAGGGGCCTCCTCCTACGTGAGGGATCGGCCCGCCGTTGCGCGCTCCCGCGCACCTGGGGTTATTGCTTCCCCCAGCGCAATCACTACCGGCATCTCAGCCGGTGCGAGCATGGACTTTCCTCTACCTTGCGGCAGCAGCCGTCTGGGTCGGAACTAGAGTTTGGTTGGGTCGATGCCGGCGTTGTAGAGGGCGCTTTCCAGCCTCGAGATGCGGTTGAGCAGCTCGATGTTCTCGTTGCTCACGTTGTCCGCGTCCTTGATGCCGCTAAGCTTCCTCTTCATCTTGGCGTTCTCGAGCTCCAGGGCGGCAATCTCGTTCTGGTACTTCCGGGTGTTGGTCTCGAGGTCGACGATGTAGTCCCGCGAGTCCTTGAGGTAGCGCTCGAAAGCCAGATAGTCGGCGATGATCTCGTCGAGGAAGTCATCCACCTCGGCCGGGTCGTATCCCTTGCCGTTGGGGGTGAAGCTCTTCTCCAAGATCGCCTGCGCGTTGAGTTTGATATTTCCGTCCATTCAAAACTCCGCTTTCGATTATATCGAAATGGGCATATCCGTTCAATCGCAAGCATAAGGACAAACCGACATCCGTGGGGTATAATCTAGGCAATGAAAGCGTTGCGCAAAGCCCTAGGTGGAAGGAAAGTGTTGGCCTTCATGGACCTGGAAGCCACGCAATTCAGCCACGAAATAATCGAAATCGGCCTGATCAAGGTTTTGCTTAACGATGACCTGACGGTCAAGAAAGCGCTGAAAGGCCTGAAAATCTACGTCAAGCCCAAGGGGAAGATCGGCGACTTGGTGAGCCGCCTGACCGGCATAACCGAGGATAGGATAGAGAAGGAAGGCGTCCGCTTCGCCAGGGCGCAGAAGATGGTCGAGGACTACCTAGGCAAGGATTACCGCTCCTGCCTTTTCGTGACCTATGGCAACCAGGACGCCATGATGTTCATCGCCTCGGCGGAGAACAACCTCGATTCCGACCTCATCGCCGCGAGGGACATCTCCCACCGCTGCTTCGACTTCGAGGCCTTCTTCACCCGCTACGTCAGCGGCGACCACGGCAACTGCCTGTCGCTGACCAACGCGCTTAAGGTGTTCTCGATCGAGGAGAAGGAAAGAAGCCACGACGCCCTAACCGACGCCAAGGACCTATTGCTGCTTTACGAGGCCTTCCTGAGGGAAAAGGAGAAGGTCGCCGAGCATTACGTCGAATCGCTTTGCCGCTTCGGCAAGGGCCCGAGCCCCATACGGGAACTCATCCGCCGGGTCGCGGAGGGCAAGAAGGTCGGCCTGGACGATCTGAGGGAACTGGCCCTGAAGGACCTAGCATGAGCCAAGTCAACTACCCAGCGGGCGTCCTCCCGCCGAAGCAGAAACTCACCAAGCGGAAGCCCAAGCTCTCCATCGCCCCCGGCAACCGCGGCATGGCCTTCGAGGACGAGATAAACCAGAGCAACGAATACTACGTCGAGAAGGGCCTCTGCCTAATTACCAAGCGCCCCACCCCGATCAAGACGGTCAAGGTGGATTACACCCATGGCCCCAAGATCACCGAGGCCTTCTTCCAGACCCAGTCGACCACCGACTACAACGGGGTGTACAAAGGAAGGTACATCGACTTCGAGGCCAAAAGCACCCGAAGCCTCACCTCCTTCCCTCTATCGAACATCCCCCTGCAGCAGATCGAGCACCTCGAGAGGGTGCTTTCGCAATCCGGAATCGCCTTCTTCCTGATCAACTGGGCGAGGAAAAATGAGACCTACTTGGTCCCAGCCAGATACATCATCGACTTCTACAGATCGCACCCCCGCTCCTCGATACCCTATGAGGACATGCGGGAAAACGGCTACTTGGTCAAGCAAGGGTATCGGCCGCGATACGACTACCTGCCGATAATCATCGAGCACCTGCTTTGAAGCGGCACCGCCCTTTGAATGGGCATTTATCGCATTCCGGGCTTTTCGCGTGGCAAACGCTCCGCCCGAAGGCGATCAGCCGATGGTGAAGGTCCTTGTATTCCTGCTCGTCGAATAGCTTCTTCACCTTGCCCATTATCTTCTCGGCTGTATCGCTTTCCTTGGCATAGCCAAGCCGCTTGCAGATCCGGCTGATGTGGGTATCGACGGGGAAAGCCGGGATGTCGAAGCTCTCTATGAGCACCACCGAGGCGGTCTTGACGCCGACCCCGGGTAGGCTGGTCAACTCCTCGATGGTATGCGGAACTTCCCCGCCAAAGCGCTCCTGTAGGGCCCTGCCCAAGGCAATCAGGTTCCTGGCCTTGTTGTGGTAAAGCCCGATGCTCTTTATCTTGTTCTCGACGTCGCCTATATCCGCCTCGCCCATGAGCTTGGGGGTTGGGTAGGCATAGAAAAGCGCGGGGGTCACCCTATTGACCGCCTCATCGGTCGTCTGGGCGCTCAGGCTCACCGCGACCAAGCACTCGAAAGGCGAATGGAAATCTAGCGAGCATTTGGCGTCCGGGAAGGCCTCGCTTAGGTATTGCGATACTTCCTTGGGGTCAATCATCGTCGTCATCCAGCCACTTGGTGCGGGAAAGCTCGATCGTCCGCTCGATGTCCTTGTCCCAGCTCCGGCTCACCCCGGAATAGCCTTCCTTCTCGAAGTCGGACCGGCGCCTTAAGGTCCGTAACGCCCGGTCCACGGCTTTCATGTTCTTCTTCCCGTCGGCGATAGCGGCCTCGATGCAGGCGGTGATGTCGTCCTCGGGGTATCCGTCGTCGAGGAAGCTGCCCAGGGCATCGACCTCAAGCGGGGAGAGGGTGCGGTTGAACCGCTTCTCGGCGTAGTCGCGGAGCCTGCCCAAAGCCTCCGCCCGCTTCTTGCTTATCGGCGAGGCCTTGGCCTTGGCTAGCTCCTGCTTGAACTGGGCCAAAAGCTTCTCGCGAAGCGGAGCGACCGAGGTAACGCCCCCATTGATGGAGATGAGGTCGCGCTTAAGCAGCGAAGCCAGTATCGAGTCTAGCTCCTCCACCGGCATCGACATCTTGAAGGACAAATCGGAGGCGGTTATCAGCTTGTTGCCCTGCAGGCCAAGATGGTCCACCATAAGAAGCACCAAGGCCTCCTTGTCGGCGATCCCCAGCTTCTTGTATAGGTCGAGCAGAAGGAAGCGGAAATCTACCGCCCCGAACCCAAATTGTTCATCGCTCATCTCTTCTTTCCCTCCATCTTCAGTTTATCCGGATTGATATTCGCCAGCAATCCCCGCAAAGCCTCTATTTCCTGTTCGGTTTTCGCGTCGAATTCGAATCCCAGCTTCTGCTTGAACCGATATGCCCTCTCGATCCGCAAAGGGTCCTCCTTTATTCGCTTTTCGGGGTCGCCGATGAAGCGGATTAGGCCAAGCGAAAGGTCTCTGACCCCTTGATGGAAATCATAGACGTTGCCCGCCTGGTCTAGGTAGAGGGCGTTGATGGTGAAGTCGCGCCGGAGCGAATCAACTTCCATGTTCACGCCGAACTCCAGCCTCCCCGGGTGGCGGTGGTCCTTGTAATCGTCTTCTTTGCGGAAGCAGGTAAGGTCGATATGCTTTCCATCAACCGCTATCTGAAAGCTCCCAAACCTAGCAAAGCGCGCATCGGACTCAGGGAAAACTCGCATCACTTCATCTGGGGTTAAAGGCAAGGCGAAATCGAAGTCGACGAAACTCTCGCCCAGTAGGTAATCCCTGACGGAGCCGCCGACGCAATAGGCCTGCCTGCCCATTGCTTTCAGCCGGGAATTGAGGAAATCGAAGGCAAAGGAAAGATCCACCGGCCTATTATACAAAAAGAAAGCCCGGGTGTTTCGCCCGGGCCTTGAAACCCTTTCCTTAGTTGAGCTTCTCTTTGAGGTTCTTCGAAGGCTTGAAGGTGACGGAGTTGGCGGCGGCAATCTCGATCTTCTCGCCGGTCGAGGGGTTGGTGCCGATGCGGGCGGCGCGGGTCTTCTTCTCGAAGATGCCGAAGCCGGATAGCTTGACGGCCTCGCCGTTGACTAGCGCGGCCTCGATGAGGTCGAGGACGGCTTCGACGGCCTTGGTGGCATCGGTGTGGGAGAGTTCGGCTTTCTCGCCGACGGCAGTGATGAGTTCAGCTTTGTTCATTCTGGATTGCTCCTCCTTATGGTGGCTGTTACAAAAAAATTACCATCACGCCTAAGTTTTTTCAATAAATCTTTGATTTTTTGCAGGTGGGAAAATGCTCTTTCTTTTATAAAAGAAAGGGAAAGGGCGACTATTTCCTCTGCCGGTAGATTATATGCAGCGGAGAGCCGGTGAAATCGAAGGAATCGCGCAGGGTATTCTCCAAATAGCGGGTATATGAGAAGTGCGCGAACCGCGGGTCGTTGCAGAAGAAGACGAAGGTCGGCGGGTTGATGGAGACCTGGGATGAGTAGACGATCTTCAGCCGCCCATGGTTGAACTCCGGCGTCGGGTTGAGCTGCTGGGCTTGGTTGACGATCTGATTGAGGACCGAGGTCGGTATCCGCCTGGTCCCTGAGACGTAGGCTTCCTTGACCGCGGGCAATAGCTTCTCGATCCCCTTCCCGGTCTTGGCTGAGAGGAAGATGACCTTGGCGTAGCTTAGGAACTTGAACCTGGTCCTTATCTCCTGCTCGAACTGCTGCTGCATGAGCCCCTTGGGGGCCATGTCCCATTTGTTCACAACGATGACCATGGACTTATTGGCCTCGATGGCGTATCCGGCGACGTGGCGGTCCTGGTCAAGGATGCCCTTCTCGGCGTCGATGACGAGCACGGCAACCTGGCTCCTATCGATGGCGCGCAGCGCCCTAAGCGCGGCGTATTTATCTATCGATTCGTATATCCTTCCGCGCTTCACCAGCCCAGCGGTGTCGATGGCCACGTAATTGTCCTCGCCGGAGGTGAAAGGGGTGTCGATCGAGTCGCGGGTGGTCCCGGCCAGGGAATTGACGATCACGCGGTTCTGCCCGAGCACCGCGTTGGTGAGCGAGCTCTTCCCTACGTTGGGCCGCCCGATGAAGCAGAACGGTATCGCCCCGGGGTATTCCTCCTCTTCCTTCTGGGGAAGCAAGGATATGACCTTATCGAGCAAATCGCCGATCCCGATGCCGTGAGAGCCCGAGACCGCGATCGGGTCGCCTAAGCCCAAGGCGTAGAACTCGCTGGCGTCGGCCAGGCGGTCGAGGTTGTCGATCTTGTTGACGGCGAGGATTATCGGCTTCTTGGATTTATAAAGCATCTTGGCGACGGCTTTGTCGTCGTCGCTTAGCCCCATCTTGCCGTCGACCACGAAGATTATGACGTCGGCCTCGTCGATGGCGATCTGGACCTGGGCCCTTATCTCGGTCTGAAAGGGAGCGTTGGCCACCTCGATGCCGCCGGTATCGACGAGGCGGAACTTCCTGGTGAGCCATTCGGCGGTGCCGTAAAGGCGGTCCCTGGTGACCCCAGGGGTATCCTCTACTATCGAGGCCCGCTCGCCGAGCAGGCGGTTGAATATGGTCGATTTGCCGACGTTGGGCGCGCCGACCAGCGCCACTAGCCCTAGCGGCATACCGGCTCAACCCCCGTCTTCTGCTTGACGATCGAGAGGATGGCTTCCACCACTTCCTCGATGTTCATGTTGGAGGTATCTAACGGCACGGCGTCCTCGGCCTGGCAAAGCGGGGCGAAGGCGCGGTGCGAATCGATGTAGTCCCTTTTACGCAGGTCTTCGCAGACGTCCTCATAGGAGGTCGGGATTCCCTTGGCCTTGTTCTCCTCATAGCGGCGCAGCGCCCGGGTCTCCACCGAGGCGATCTGAAAGATCTTCACGTCGGCGTTGGGCAAAACGTAGGTCCCGATGTCGCGCCCGTCCATCACGACGCAGACCGATTTGGCCATCTCGCGCTGCATGTCGACGAGCTCGAGCCGAATGCGCTTATAGGAGGCGATGTAGGACACGTTGGAGGAAACGAAGGGTTCGCGGATGGCCTTGGACACGTCCTCGCCATTGCAAATGACCGAATAATCCGGGTGCAGCTTGATGGACACCTTGCCGATCAAGGAGCAGCTGGCCTCCTCGTCCTTCGGGTCGAGCCCGGCCTTGATGACGGCGTAGGTGAAGGCGCGGTACATCGCCCCGGTATCGACGTAAACAAAGCCGAGCCGGCGGGCGACTTCCTTGGCGACGGTGCTTTTCCCGGCAGCGGCCGGGCCATCGATTGCAATAGATATAGCTTTTTCCATAACTCAAAACACAAACAGGAAGGCGATGATGAGGATGAGGGCCAAGCATACGGCGAACGCGCACAGCTTTATCAGCAGCTTCCGCCTCTTCCGCTTCAGGTAGAGGACGTAAGGGGTCTTCTTGCCGTTTTCGCCCTCTGGTGAAAACTGCGGCATGCCCTTTGCCGAATACGATATCGACCTCTCTGGCGAGCCAAGCGATTCCGAAGGATAGACGGATGAGCCCTTCACGTAGCGGCCGGTGACGTCGAAGGCATCGTCGGGCAATGCCAGTATCTCCGCCCGCTTGGAGGCGTATCTCTCCTTCCTGCTTTCCATCGCCTTATTCTAGATTAATAGGCAAACAAAAAGAAGAGGGGCTTCCGCCCCGCTTCTTGGTATCGCTTACTTGGCGAAGATCAGGTGCTTGAACAGCAGGCACCAAATCGCGTCGAGCCAGCCGATGAAGAACCCGGTTAAGGTGACGACCAAGGCAATGATCAGCCTCAGCGCAGTGCCCTTATGAAGAAAAGCGCTCCAGCGGACGATGATCTCAACGATCCAGTTGACGCCGGGGATGAGCAGCAGGATGATCTGCACAAGGCGCGACTGAGAATTGAACCACTTCATTGAGTTAGTTCCTCCTTTTTTCAAATTCTACACAGGCTGGGTAATATTTCCTATGGGAAGATTAAGCAGGCCTTAAATTCCCTCCTGCTTGCCCCGCACCGCGCCATAGCCTATAATTCGCATTGTCTAAAGGAGACATTAAAATGATCAAAGTCAAAGTCGATGCCGACACCTGCCTTGGCTGCGGGCTCTGCGTCGGAAGCCACCCCGACATCTTCGAGTTCGGCGATGATGGCAAGGCCGTCGCGGTCGCCGAGGGAGATGAGGCCGACGTCGAAGACGCCATCAACTCCTGCCCCGTCCAGGCCATCAAGGCTGAATAAGCGACTGAGCGACAAAAAAGGCTCCCGTTTGGGAGCTTTTTCATTTCTCGAACCGAAGCAGTTTGTGAACCGAGCGGTACACGATGAACGTCACCGTCAGAACGATGGCGTCCTTAAGCAAGTTGAACGGCAAGACCGCCAAAAGGGCATAGCTCCAGGATATGTCCTTGATGGCCGGAATAGCCATCTGCATGACGGCCAATAGCCCCTCCTCAGTCATCCCGAACAGGTTCATGTAGAACGGGATCATGACATAGACGTTGAGCAGCATCGCGGCGATCACCTGCACCACCGTCGAGCAGGCGAAGGCGATGGCCACGCCTTTGAGGTTTCGCTTCTTCTTGTATATCAAGGTCGCCATCCCGACGTAGAGGGAGGAGAGAAGGAAGTCCGTGGCCTCGCCGACGCACATCGTTGAGGTGAACGGGAGCTTGATCAGCGTCTTTATGGCGATGGCCGCGATGGCCGAAAGCGGGCCATAGGCGAACCCGGCGATGAATACCGGCACCTCGTCGAAGTGCAGGCTGAGGAAGGAAGGGAAGAAAGGCAGCGAGATGTTGAAGATCGGGACGACGTAAAGTATCGCCGACATCGCCCCGAATATGGCTACCCTGGCGATGAACTGCGTCGTGGAGAACTTCCCGGCCCGGTAGAAAGAGGAATAAAGCTTGAACGAAGCCACGACCAGCACCAATCCGACGACGATGGCGATAATCGAGATTAGATTATCCACAAAAATAAAACCTCCTTGGGCTACAGGGAGGCAAAATGCATTCGGATCACTTCTGCTATCCGGACTGTACCGTTGGCATCGGAGTCTCACCGATTCATGCTCTTGCGAGCTCGCGGGCTATACCGCCAGTCGACGTAATTCTCGTCGCCCTGAAGCGCTTATATTATAGGCCGGTTAATGGCTTACAATCATAAATTTTCGTAAAATGTCGAATACTTAGGGCATACCCTGCTTGCAGGGTAGACATCAGCTGCCCTTCTTGGATCTGAGCAGCTTCTTGATGAACTTCTCCTTCGCCTTGACGTCGGCGAAGCGGAAGGTGACCGATTTGGCCTGGATGGAGACCTCGTCGGCGGAGGGGAAGGCGTCGAGCAATAGCTTCTGCTGGTCGGTGACGTGGCCCTTTTTCTCCAGACGGACGAGCGACTCCACGTCGCGGACGGAGAGCTTCTCGGACTCGATCTTCTCCAGCAGCTCCCCCATCTCCTTCTCCGGCAACGAGGCCAAGGCCCGGGCGTGGCCGTAGCTAAGCTCACCTAGGCAGATGGACTGCCTGATCGAGGATGGGAGCTTAAGGATGCGCAGGATATTGGTTATCTGGCTCCGCGATTGGTGCGAAAGCTCCGCAAGGGTCTGCTGGGTGTAGTCGAAATCGCGTTGCAAAGCCTCGCAGATCAAGGCCATCTCCACCACGTTGGTGTCGCGTTGGTCGCGGGTGTCGGCGAGCAGCATCAGCAGCTCCTCCTCATCCCCCACCTCGACTATGGCGCATGGCAGGGACAGTATCCCGGCCTTCTTGGCGCCAAGGAACCTCTTCCGGCCCAGGATCAACTCATAGCGGTCGCCCTTGGGGCGGACCACCAACGGGTTGTAGAAGCCCTTCTCCTGCAATCCGGCGGCGAAGGTGTCGATGGTGGATTCGGGCACCACCACTTCTTTGATGAACGGGGTGTCGTCGATGAGCGATGAAGGTATCAGCTTGGCGGGAGCGCTCTGATACTCCTTCTCCATCACCGCGATGACGTCCTCCTGCGAGAACTTCTCGATGAGGTCGTTTAGCGACGGCAGGTTGGCCTTCTTCCTATCTTTCCTCATGGTCGATCACCTCCCGAGCCAAGGAGAAATACGATACGGCCCCGGCGCTCGAGGGCCGGAACTCGGTGACGGGCAGGCAGGAGGCCTGCGAATCGACGATGCTTTGGTTGCGCGGTATGGAGACCAAGAAGGTGTTCTCCTTGAAAAGCGACCTGACCTGGGAGGATATCTCATTCCCCAAGGCGGTGCGGGAATCGTACATGGTGAGGAGGAACCCCTCGATCTTGAGGCGCGGGTTGAGCCGCTTCTGCACGTTGGCGATTGATGACAGTATCGCGCCGACCGCCTCCATGGCGAAGTACTCGCACTGCACCGGGACGATGACCGAGTCGGCGGCGGAAAGGGCGTTGAGCGATAGCGACCCAAGCGATGGCGGGCAGTCGATGATGGCGTAGTCGTAATATTCCGACAAAGGCTTGAGGGCGTCGGAAAGCAGCTTGAAGGCCCCGGACGGATGGGTCAATAGCGATGCCTCCAAGGTCGCGAGGCGGAGATTTGAAGGCAAGACGTCGACGTTGGAATTGGGATGATGGGAGATGGCCTGCCGGGCGTCTATCTTCCCGGACAGCACCTCGAAAACGGTGTTCTTTAGTACCGAGATATCGATGCCATACCCCCGGCCGGAGTTGCCCTGCGGGTCCATGTCCACGAGCAAAACGCGCCTATCCAGCTTCGAGAGGGCGCTGGAGAGGTTGATGGCGGTCGTGGTCTTCCCAACCCCGCCTTTCTGATTGGCGATGGCGATTGTCTTCATATCAAAGCGGCTTGGCGATTATGTCCTTCCAAGGACGGGGATATTTTATAGGCGTGGGGTGCTTCTTTTCAAAGAAGAGCTCGCGTCTTGTCTCGCCCGAATCGGGGAGGATGAGCTCCTCGTCCTTGAATAGCTGCAGCCCCAGCTTGTCGATGGCCTTCTTGGAAGCGCCCAGCTCCTCATCGGCCTTCTTGCCCTTCATGGCGAGCAATAGTCCGCCTTTTTTGGCTAAAGGCGCGGCGACCTCAAGGAACACCGGGAGGGCGGCGAAGCCCCTGGCGCAGACCAAGTCGAATTCGTCGCGCTGCTCCCTCATATCCTCGACCCGGCCGATGTGGAAGGTGACGTTATCGACCCCAAGCTTCTCCTTTATGTCCTGCAGGAAGGTGAACTTCTTCTTGGTCGAGTCCACCAAGGTGACCTGGGCGGAAGGCTCGAAAAGGGCGAAAACCATTCCCGGGAACCCGGCTCCCGAGCCGATGTCGCAGACGCTTTTCCCTTTGATGTCGATGCCCTTCAAGGCGAGCAGGCAGTCGAGGAAATGCAGCTCATACACCGCCTTGGGATCGGTGATGGCGGTCAGGTTCATCCGCTCGTTCCAGATGGCGAGCAAGGTGGCGTAAAGGGCGAGCTTAGGTTCAAGCGACGGATCGATATTGACGCCGTTTTTCTCTAAATATTGGCTCATTGCGGGGAAATCCATGCTAGTCCCTCCTGCTCAGGTGCATAAGCAATATGGCGATGTCGGCGGGATTGACCCCCGAGATGCGGCTCGCCTCGCCGATGGTGAGCGGCCTCACCTTGCTGAGCTTGTCCCTTGCTTCGAGGCGAAGCCCATCCATATGAATATAATCCACGCCTTCGGGTATGGCCATCCCCTCCTTGGCGCGGCTATGCTCGATCATCTTCTCCTCTTTGGCGATGTAGCCCTCGTACTTCACCTCGGTCTGGATGGATAGCATTTCGTCGAAATCAAGGCCCATCGCCTCTAGATCGGGGACGAGCTTTATGAGTCTGGAGAGCTCGAAGCGCGGCCTTCGCAAGACCTCGGCCCCCTTATAGCCGACCTCGGTTCTCGGATAGCCCTGCTCCTCGAAGTAGTCGTTTAGCCCCTTTTTGTCGGGGATGATCTGCGTGGCGAGTATCCTCTTGGCCTCGGCAATCCTATCCTGCTTCCGCTTGAACTTAGCGAACGTCTCATCATCGACCAATCCGATCTCGTGGCCGATGCCCATCAATCGCTCATCGGCGTTGTCGTGGCGCAGCAGCAGCCGGTGCTCAGCCCGCGAGGTCAATAGGCGGTAAGGCTCATCGGCCCCCTTGGTGACCAAATCGTCCACCATGACCCCGATGTATGAGTTGTCACGGGTCAGGATGAGCGGCTTCCTCCCAAGCAACGAGTTCGCGGCGTTGATCCCGGCAAGCAGGCCCAGCCCCGCCGCCTCCTCATACCCGCTGGTGCCGCAGATCTGCCCGGCGACGTAGAGGTTCTCCAGCGACTTCACCTGGAGCGTCGAGTCGAACTGGAAGCTCTGCAATGCATCGTATTCGATCTGGTAGGCGTATTTGAGTATCTTCGCGTGCTCTAATCCCGGCAATGAATGGACCATCTCCTCCTGCAGCTCCCGCGGCATGCCGGTGGAGAACCCTTGGAGGTAGATGGAGTCGCCATGCTCGAATTCCGGCTCGAGGAAAAGCTGGTGGCGCGGCTTGTCGGCGAAGCGCACCACCTTGCTCTCGATCGAGGGGCAATAACGTGGCCCGTTGGAGGTGATGAGCCCATTGAAAAGCGCCGATTCCCTTAGATTGTCCTTTATGATCTCGATGGTCTTGGGCGAGGTGTATATCAAATAGCAGGGAAGCTGGTCCTTTAGGGGCGTGAAATGGGTGGTTGAGAAGGAAAACCGCAGGGGGTCGTCGCTGCCTAGCTCGATCTCCCCTTGGCTGAAGTCGATGGTCTTCTTGTCCAGCCTTGGTGGGGTTCCGGTCTTGAGGCGGAAAGTCTTTACGCCAAGCGAGTTCAGGCTCTGTGTCAGCCCATGGCTCGCGTTTTCCCCATCAGGCCCCTGGTCGATGCATTCCTTGCCGCGTATGACCTTCGAGTCGAGGTAGGTGCCGCAGGTGAGTATCGTTTTGCGCGCAAAAACCCGCTCTCCCGATCCAAGCTCGACCCCGATTACGGAATTTCCCTCCGCAAGAAGCCGCTTGGCCTCGCCCTGCAATATCGTGAGGTTCGGCGTATTGGCCAACAGGCATTGGACATACTCGGGGTAGCCCCGCTTGTCCTGTTGCGAGCGCAGACACTGCACGCCCGGCCCCTTAGCGGTGTTGAGCATCTTCATCTGCAGCGGGTGGTGGTCCGCCGCCTTGCCCATGAGCCCTCCTAGGGCGTCGACCTCGCGGACGACGATGCCCTTGGCCGACCCGCCGATATGGGGGTTGCACGGCATGTTGCCGATCATCTTGGGGTTGAGCGTGACCAGGCACGTCGAAAGCCCGAGGGCGGCGCAGGCATGGCTGGCCTCCACCCCGGCGTGGCCCCCGCCGACTATCAAAGCGTCGAAATGTCGGTCCATCAGCCGATCGACCCGACCATGTCCAGCTTGATCAGCTGGTTGAGCTCGACCGCGTATTCCATCGGCAGCTCCTTGGAGAACGGCTCGATGAAGCCCATGACTATCATCTGGGTCGCCTCCTTCTCGGAGAGCCCGCGGCTCATCAGATAGAACAGCCGCTCCTCGGATATCTTGGAAACGGTCGCCTCATGCTCGATGTAGGAATCGCCGTTCCTGATCTCGTTGGTCGGGATGGTGTCGGAGCTCGAGATGTCGTCGAGGATAAGGGTGTCGCACTCGACGTGGCTCTTGGCGCCCAAGGCCCCGTCCATGTGGCGGACGGTGCCGCGGTAATTGGCCTTGCCCCCGCCCTTGACGATCGACTTGGAGATTATGGTGGAGGAGGTGTCCTTCCCAAGGTGGATCATCCTGGCCCCGGCGTCCTGGTATTGGCCCTTGCCGGCCACGGCGATGGATATGCAGTTGCCCTTCGCCCTATCGCCGGCGAGGATGCAGCCGGGGTATTTCATGTTGACCATCGACCCGATGTTGCCGTCTATCCATTCCATCAGCCCGTCTTCCTCGACGTAGGCGCGCTTGGTGACCAGGTTGACGATGGTGTTCGACCAGTTCTGGACGGTTGAGTAGCGGCACTTGGCGCCTTTGCCGACGTAGATCTCGACCACGGCGGCATGCAGCGATTCCTTGGAGTAGATCGGGGCGGTGCAGCCCTCGATGTAGTGGACGTCGGCCCCCTCGTCGACGATTATGAGCGTCCGCTCGAACTGGCCGGTCTTCTCGTTGTTGATGCGGAAGTAGCTCTGCAGCGGCTTCTCGAGGTGGACCCCCTTGGGGACGTAGATGAACGAGCCGCCGCTCCAGACGGCCCCGTTTAAGGCCGAGAACTTGTTGTCGGCATAGGGCACGATGGTGTTGAAGTACTTCCTGAATATCTCCGGGCAGGTCTTAAGCGCCATGTCGGTGGAGAGGAATATTACGCCCTTCTCCTGCACTTCCTTGAGCATGTTGTGGTAGACGACCTCCGACTCGTATTGGGTCGAGACGCCGGCCAGGTACTTCTGCTCGGCCTCGGGGATGCCAAGGCGCTGGAAGGTGTTCTTGATGGTCTCCGGGACGTCGTTCCAGTCGGTCTCCTCCTTCTTGGAGGGGCGGGTGAAGTAGGTGTAGGAATCGAAGTCGAGGAAGCTTAGGTCCGGGCCAAACGAAGGCATGCGCATGACCTGGAAGGCGCGCAGGCTCTTGAGGCGGAACTCCAGCATCCAGTCCGGCTCGCCCTTGGCCTTCGATATCTCGCGGACCACTTCCTCGGACAGTCCTTTGCCCGTGTTGAAAACCGAGACGTCCTTGTCCTTGAAGCCGTATTTGTAGTCCTCGCCTATCTTCTTGATGTCCTCATTTGCCATGGTTTTCCTCCAGTAGCCCCTTGAAGGCGTCGTAGGCGATGGTGGCGCAGTGGATCCTCGCCGCCTGCTTCGAGGTGTTCATGAAGGCCAGCGCCTCATCGAGCACCGAGGCGTCGTATGGCTCCTCGTGGATCATCTTGAGGTATTGGTCGATGACGTAGAGGGCGCCAGACTTGTCCTTGCCGATTAGCAGGTCGCAGAGGATGTCCGAGCTCGCGGTGGTGATGGAGCAGGCCACCCCGTCCCAGCAGGCGTCCTTGACCCGGCCGTTCTCGTCGTAGGTCAGGAAAACATCGATGTCGTCGATGCAGTTGACCGATTCGCTGTGGGCGGAAAGCGACTTGGGGTCGACCGATTTCCGCTTATGCCGCGGGTTGGCGCAGTGGTCCATTATGATTTCCCGCATTATCTCGGGGGTCAGTTCAATGGAAGTAGGCATTAAGGTACTCCTCCTTGCATTTGGCGATGGCTTCGACCAAGGCGTCTATATCCTCCTTGGAGGTGTAGAAATAGGTCGAGGCCCGGATGGTGGTGGTCGTGTTAAGGAAGTCGATGAGGATCTTCGCGCAGTGGTTCCCACTTCTTACGGCGATGCCGCGGGAATTGAAGTAGGTCGCGGCGTCCTGGGCGAACACCCCGTTGACGTTGAATGTGATGATTCCGGATTCGGAATCGGCGTTGTAGATGGTGGCCGCGCCGGTCTTGTTGATCTGCTCCACGGCGTAGCGCTTGAGCTCAGCTTCGTGGGCCCTGATCTTATCCATCCCGATTGAGGAGACGAAGTCGACCGCGGCCCCCAGCCCCACTATCCCCTCGAGGTTCTGCGTCCCAGCCTCAAAGCGAAGCGGAGGCTGCAGGTAGTTGACGTCGCCGCACATGTCGAACTTGGCGTTCATGCCGCCGCCGGTCATGAACGGATCGGTCTTCTGCAGCAATTCGAACTTGCCGTATAGGACCCCGATCCCGGTCGGGCCGCACATCTTGTGTCCTGAGAAGGAGAGGAAATCGATGCCCATATCCTTGACGTCGGTCTTGATATGGGGGACCGACTGCGCGCCGTCGACGACCATGAGGGCGCCGGCGTCGTGGATTATCTTCGATAGCTCCTTCAAGGGCGCGATGAAGCCCAGTACGTTGGTGACGTGGGCGATGCAGACCAGCTTGACGTGTGGGTTCATGGCCTTGGCGAGGTTCTCCGGCGTGAGCCTTCCCTCCTCGTCTAGCGGGATGTAGCCGATCTTGCAGCCGGTCATCTCCGACACCTTGAACCAAGGCAGCACGTTGGAGGCGTGCTCGGCCTGGGTGATGAGTATCTCGTCGTCTTTGGTCAAAAACTTCGCCCCATAGCCGAAGGCCACGAGGTTGATCGACCCGGTCGTTCCCGAGGTGAAGACGATCTCGGTCGGGTCGGCGTTGATGAACTTGGCGATCTTCTCCCTGACGTGGAGGACGGCCATGTCCATGTCGTAGCAAAGGTCGTAGTCCCCGCGGTGGGAGTTGGAGGTGTGGTTGGCGTAGTAACCCTCGACGGCCTTTAAGACCGAATAGGGCTTGAAGGTGGTCGATGCGTTGTCTAACCACACCAAGGGCTTGCCCTGCATCTTCACCTTATTGACGAACATCGGGAATTGCTCCCGGATCTTCGCCACGTCTAGCAAATCTTCTTTCATAGGGCCTCCTCGATCCGACTTTCGACCTTCTGCTTAAGCCCCTCGTCGGTCAGATGCGACAGTATCGGGGTGAGGTAGCCGAGGGTGATGAGCTTCCGGGCTTCCTTCTCGGGCAAGCCGCGGGAAAGCATGTAGAACAGGTGGTCGTCGTTCATCCTGCCGACGGTCGCGCCGTGGCTGGCGGAGACGTCGTTCTCGTCGATCTTGAGTATCGGGAAGCACTTCCCGTCCGCCTCCTTGCCGAAGACGATGATCTTCGCCTCCTGCCGGGTGGATGATTCCTTGCAGCCGCGCTCTATCTTCGAGACGCCGGAGAAGACCAGCTTCGAGCGGTCCTTGGCCAGCCCGTAGTTGCTGACCTGACCCTGGCTTTTGCGACCGAGGTGGATGCAGGACACGTCGAATTCCTTCTTGTCTTCGTTGCGCGAGAAGGAGGACAGGTTCCATTCCAGGCTCGCCCCTTCTTCCAAATTGACGGTGACCTTGAATTTGCCCGAGCCGAGCGAGAAGTCGGCCAAGGCGGCGTTGACGCGGGCGGATTTCCCAACGTTGATGGTGATCTGTCCGGGGACGAAGTCGGATAGGAGCGCGAGGTTGATGTCTAGCGACTCGCCCTCCTTCACCTCGATGTCCTGGCGAAGCAATTGCGCATCCAAAAGGGTGATGGGGCTCATTTGGACTCCTTAGTGGCCGCGACCCGGGTGGCGCAGACCCCGATGGAGACCTTGTTCATGCTCTCGACCGGCTTGGCGATCTCAATCCCCAGCTCGCGCTTGATCCATTCATAACCCTCGGAGTCGATGCGCGAGATTACCTCGGGCCCGCCGGTGACGGCGACCTTGCCGTTGACGATGACCGCCGCGCGGGTCGGGTGGATTAGCGAATACAGCCTGGCGTAGTGGCTGACGACTAAGAACGACTTGCCCTTCTCCTGCTGCTTCCTGATGCATTCGGAGACGGTCTGCATGGCGTCGACGTCGAGGCCGGAGTCGATCTCGTCGAGCATCGAGAGGGTCGGATTGAGCAGGATCATCTGCAGGATCTCGGAGCGCTTCTTCTCACCGCCGGAGAACCCCTCGTTTAGGTTGCGGTTGCTCATCTGGAAGGGAATTCCGACCTCCTTGTAGGCGTTCTGCAGCGCGGTGTAGAACTCGAATAGCGACATCGGCTTCTCCCGCCTGGCGTTCATCGCCGCCTTGAGGAAGTCGGCCGAGTTGACGCCCGGGATCTCAGGGGGTATCTGCATCGCGAGGAACAAGCCGGCCTTAGAGCGCTCGTCGACGCTGAGCTTGAGAAGGTCCTGGCCCTTGAAGGTTATCGAGCCGGAATCGACGGTGAAGGCGGGGTTGCCCATGATGGTGGAAAGCAAGGTCGACTTGCCGTGCCCATTCGGGCCAAGCAGGGCCAGCGTCTCGCCTTCCTCGAGGTTAAGGTCGATCCCATCGAGGATTTTCTTCCCCTGGACCGACACGTGTAGGTTTCTTATTTCCAATAACGACATAGCGTAAGCTCCTTAAAAGCGTACCTATTCTATCCACCTCCACCTTGGTGGGCAACAAAGATGATAACCGACACAAAGAATTTATTCTTTGCCATAGGGTGCGGAAGATGGGTTTCGATAATCGCCTGACTGGCGCCTTAGGTTAGCAGGCCAACCGGTATGGACAATCGCATCCAATGGATTGAAAGATTGTGAAACACCGATTGCGATATCGGGGTTTTGCGAGGAAATCGGTTCCTGAGATTGGCTTTTTGGCAGGGTTTAGGCCCTGATTTTGAGCAATTGGAAGCCTAGAGTCAGGTCGAGGGAAATCCTATTACCCGATTTTGCCGTTCAAAGATATATCTTTGGGGGCATTGCTGCGCCGTTTTGCCCATTTGGTTGCAAAAAGGCAGACGGCAGCGGGTTTTCGCCGCTCGAAAAAAAGGTTGTAACAATACTTGTTAAAGAATATCATAAACACGCTACGTTCAGACGAAGGAGGAACGAGTCCAGTATGAAAAAAGCAAAACTCACCCTCGGACTTGTCGGCGCCTTGGTTGCAAGCGGTGCGTTGGCCGCCTGCAATGAGGTCACCTACAGCGAGGGCGTGGTGCTGACTTACACGGACGCAACCGGGAAAGTCACCCGGTACACGGCTGAGGACCTATTCGGTGATTACCTCAACTCGGCCAGCTCCGCGAGCACCGCGTTTTCAAAAGTACAGGAAGTCTTGATCCGCAATTACTTCCAGCAGCCGGCTCAGGCGAATGCCCTAGCCCAGCTCAAGACCAAGGCCCAGAATGCCGTCAATGGCATCAAGGACCAGGCCCAATCCAATGCCAATACCAACGGCACCAGCTACCAGCAGGAGTTCGAGGCCCTTCTAGACAGCAACGGCGTCGACAACGTCGATGAGCTGCTCGAGAAGGAGCTTTACGACCTCGAGGAGGAGCAGTACCGTACCAACTATTACACCCAGGCCAACCTCAACGCCATCCGCGATGGCACGATCTGGGAGAACCTGAAGACCGAGGAGGCCGAAGCGGAATTCGGCCCGGTCACCGATGGTTACCTGAAGACCAAGATGCCCTACCACGTCTCGCACATCTTGGTCGACTTCGCCTCAGCTGAGAGCAACAACGTCACCGAAGCCACCATCTCCGCCGCCGAGAGCAAGAAGCTCTCCGACGTCATCAAGGAGCTCGCGGGCGCCGACAACGGCAACAACGCGGGAACTTCGGTTTCCGCTCAGAGGCTTAGCTTCGGTTCCATTGCCTTCAACCTCTCCGACGACACCGGCTCGAGCACCAACTACGGCGACCTCGGCATCATGGATCTTTCCACCGAGTTCGTTCCGGAGTTCAAGCTTGGCGTCTATGCCTATGATGCGCTCTATTCCAGCGCGCACAATGACGATTACGCCAATTCGCTCAAGGACAACCTGCTCCCGAGCACCGATGCCGAAACCGAATTCGGCGGCACCGTCATAAATCAGTTCAAGGAGCGCGGCATCGGCTATATCCCCTATGGCGCGGCCGTCGCGCTAGGCGATCCGAGCATCTCCTACATCCAGAACGAGAACGGCGAGCCCGACCTTGGCTATGAGGTCAACGACAACTCCGCGACCTACTATCCTAGGAACATCCTGTTCAACAAATACTTCAACAACCATCAGATCGCCGTCATCGTCCCGACCAGGGTCGAGACCAACGACTTCCTCGAAGGAAAAGGAGGCGTCACCGCAAATACCGTGTCCTACGACTTCGAGAAGGAGACCGATGAGAACGGCAATCCGGAAGTCAAGGGAACTCTCGATGGAGATTACGCGAAGCTTCCGGGCTTCTCCTACGACACCAGCGATGTCTTCCCTGACCTAGGCTACAACGTCCTTACCAACGAGAAGGGCCAGATCATCCTAGCCGTCCGGGCCGGAACCTCCGACTACCAGGGCATCCACTTCATCGTCGTCGACCGCTCGGCCCTCGATGAGTACGTCGTGAACAACGGCGACGGCACCATCGAGGCCATCACCGAGGAGACTTACAACGCCGAGAAGGGCACTGAGAACGTCACCAGCCTCAGCGACTACTGGGCGATGCTCGAGCCCAACCGCATCCCGTCCAACCCGAGTGCGGTCACCGAGGAGAACAGCGCTTCCTATTATCCTTATTATGTGCAGGATGGGAAGGCCGTCGCCAAGAGCACCTTCGTCAATAAGCTCGTCAGCGCCGACTCGACCTACGCCGACCGCAAGGACGACGTCGTCGACGCGGTCAAGAACTACGATTCCAACATCAACACCTACATGTTCCAGGAGCTGCTCGACGACACTTCCGCGAACGGTAAGATCACCTTCAACGATTCCAACCTCGAGGAGCTCATCACCAGCTACATCAAGTCGGTGAGGACCAAGTCGCTGACCGACACCCAGGATTCCTTCGATCAGGATTGGATCGATTACGCCGACTACCTGCAGCAGCAGGACGCGGCCAGGAAGATGAACGAAACTGGCAGCCAGGCCCTCATCTCCGAGACCTGCGCGATTGGCTACACCTCAGACGATGCCCGCAACGGCACCGGCATGTGGGGTGAAGGAGGAGCTTGCTACGATGGAAAATAAATTCAAGGCATTCGCCCTATCGGCGCTGGCCTGCGCCACCATGGGGCTCGCTTCCTGCTCGACCATTGAGGCCGAGCTTCCGACCAACGTCCAGGATGAGCCGATACTCAACCTCGACGGCGTCGTCAACAACGACCTGCAGCAGATCTACGAAGCGCTGGTCACCAATGGCGACACCAATTCCGAGAGGGTGCTCAACAACATTCTGACCCTCTACGCGAAGACCCTGTTCGGCGACTTCTACGGCGAAGGCGGCCTCTATGAGGCTTCCCTCGACGACGCCAAGCTCACCGCCTATGTGAGCGCCCACACCCTATTCGGCGAGGGGGAGACCGGCAAGAAGAACGCCAAGGCCTTCATCAACCACATCATCGATTCGATCAAGACCCAGATGTGGTCCGTGGTCCAGAACACCACCTACCAGAAGAACTCGGTCTTCCTCGAGGAGAAGTTCTACAACGCCCAGCTCGCCGAGCTATATAAGCTAGGCGAGGTCACCAGCTTCAAGGAAGTCGAACTCGATGGCGAACTCACCTACAAAGACGTCGAGCTCTACTTCACCGACATGTTCAACACCTACAAGGACTACATCGAGAGGTCCTTGCTCCCGACCATCTACCGCACCGCGCTGGTCGAGCGCTACATCATCGACAACAACTACGGCGTCCTCGGCCGCTCCTACGCGAGGAAAGTCCAGTTCATCGCCCTTCCGGACGTTGAGGACTACGACTTCGCGACCCAGCGCCTCATCCGCTCCTACGCCAAGCTCGTCTTGGCCAACCAGGAGGCCGAGCAGAAGTACCGCGACCTCCACTACCTCGACAAGCTCTACAAGGGCTACTTCGATGACGCCGAGGAATTGGCCTTCGCCAAGACCATCTACGCCGATGCCGGCTTCACCGAGATAGCGGCAAAGACCGATACCCTCAACACCTACGAGGAAACCACCTACGGCGACATCGCCATGGACTACAACGCGATCTCCGACGACCGCAACATCGTCGGCACCGCGACCGACTTCACCAACTCCGGGGCCTACACCAAGCAGGTCGGGTTGCTGCTGAAGACCCGCGAGACCGTGGCCACCAGCCACGTCACCGAGGGATGGTACACCTCGACCAGCCTGTCCAACCTCGCCTCCTCGATCTCCACCAGGCTATTCAAGATAACCGTGGCCAACGAGGTCGACCGCGAAGGCGCCGCCGAAAGCAATGCCCACGGCAGCTTCGGCTGGTACGTCAACGGCTCCTACTACATGGTCCCCGAGACCTATGAGCAGGGCGAGGTCTACCCGTACTGCATCTACGACAAGGATTCCTCCACCTGGTACATCGTCAGGGTCGACGAGGCCGTCAAGGCCCCGAAGCTCGTCCTCGGCGGTGATGCCAGCTACGAGAACATCGCCGGCAAGGACATCTACGACATCATGTACTCCGTCGCCGGGCTCGTCAGCGGGACCGAATCCTACCAGAAGGCCGCCAACCAGCACTACGTCGAGGAGATGGCGATCGCCTACCACGACGATTACGTCTACGACTACTTCAAGGCCACCTTCCCCGACCTATTCGACTGATTAGGTCTATAATTAGGGCAAGCGCAAAGCTTGCCCTTTTCTTCTAAGGAGAGAAACATGAAAGACGTATTCTGCAGAATCATCGCGGGCGAATTGCCCTGCAACAAGGTATACGAGGACGATGAGGTCATAGCCATACTCGACGCCTCGCAGACCACCAGGGGCCACACCTTGGTCATGCCCAAGGCCCACTGCACCTCGATACTGGATTGCCCATCCGAGACCATGCACAAGGTCTACGACGTCGCCAGGCGCATCGGCCAGGCCATGGTCATGGTGCTTGGGGCCAAGGGGGTCAACATCCTCACCAACTCCGGCGAGATGGCCGGCCAGACCGTGCCCCACTTCCACGTCCACGTCATCCCGCGCTACGCGGCGGGCGAAGGCGGATTCCAGATCACGATGAAGGGCCAGGACACCTCGAAGATGAACCTGCCCTCCCTCGCGCTCGACATCGAGAAAGCCCTAAGCAAGTAAGGCAAAAAGAAATCCCCGGTCATTGCCGGGGATTTTTTCATTTGGCGAGGTCTTCCTTCTCCTCTTCTAGGCTCGTGCCGGAAGGTGCGTGGGAATCGGTTGCGTAGGTCGGCTTATAGAAGTAGCGGTCGTCCATGTTGAATAACCGCGCGGTGGTCTCGCCGCTCGCGATCGTGGCATAGGCCTTGTCGAGGATCATCATCTTCGCGTCCATGTCGTCGATCATCGAGACGACTAGCGATTCGCGGGTCACCGGGAGCACAGGGGAGCCGAACTCGGCCTTGCCATGGTGCGACAGCATGATGTGCTCCATGATGAGGGCGAGCTCCTTGTCCTTGTAGAGGGGGTTATCGACGGTCTTCTCCTTCTCTGACAGCTTGTCGTAGTCGTGCATCCCGACCTCATGGGCGGCGTCATAGACCAAGGCGAAGCCGATGCTCACGTGGCCGAGCAATTTCCCCTCGAGGGTGAATTGGCAGGCCTGCGGGCTCGACAGCTCGACGGTCTTGCCGATGTCGTGGATGAGCGTCCCGGCGATGACGACGTCGCGGTTGAGGCTCTTGTAGACCGAGCAGACCTTCGCGGCCACGTCGGTCATGGTGATGGAATGGTATAGCAGCCCTGACACGAAGTCGTGGTGGTTGCGCACCGCCCCGGGCCAGGAGAGGTACTTGCCCTCGCTGTTGGCGATGACCTTCTTTACGAGCTGCTGCAGCTTCTTGTTGGAGATGGAGTCGATGTAGGCGTCTAGCTTCGCCTCCAGGTCCTTCTCGCTGACCGGGGAGGACAATAGGAAGCGCGACCAGTCGATGTTGTCCGCAGCGACTTTGGAGCAGGAAAGGACCTTAAGCTGGAGCGACTTCTGGTATAGCAATACCTCGCCCTGCACCTCGACGATGTTGCCTCGGGCGATCGTCTCCTCGTCCTCGGGGAAGACGTCCCATTTCTTGGCGTCGATGGTCCCGGTGGAATCCTGCAGGGTGATGGAAAGGTAGTTCTTCCCCTTGCCCGAGACGCATTTGCGGCTGTCGGCGACTAGAAACTGCCCAAAGCAGTGGTCCCCGTCGCGTAGATCTTTGATGCTCATGATTTCTCCTCCATCTTCATCACCACTTCGTCGTAATCGTATCCTTTGCGCAGCAAGCAGGCGAATATCTTGCTCCGCAGCTCGTAGCCTTCGTATTTGCGGCCGTATTTGGTTTTGGCCTCTTCGTAGGCCTTGTCGAGCTGAAGCTTCTGCTCCTGCTCGCTGGAGGCGGTTATGGCCTGCTTGGCGGCCTGGTAGGCTACCTCGGAATCGAAGCCGCGTTGGCGCAGGCTCGATATCGCGTCGCCCAGCTTCTTCGAATAAGGCTGCTTCGCCTTCCGCTTATTCAGCATCTCCGCGTAGGAGAGGGCCTTCTCCATCTCCTTGCCCACGGGGAACTCCAGCTTGCTAAGCACCGATTCCGGCACCCCTTTGGAGCGCAGCTTGAACAGGACTTTGTTCTTGCCATACAGGCGAAGCGAGGCGACGTCCTCGGCGTAGGTCTTGGCATAGAGGACGTCGTTGATGCGCCCCGCCTCCTGCAGCCGCTTCAATATCTTCCCGGCGTCCTCCTCGGAGGCGCCGCGGCCAAGCAGCTTGTCCTTGAGCTCCCGATAGGTGTAGTTCTCCTTCCGGAGCAAGGAAAGGGCATAGGCGTAGCAAGAAGACTGCTTGACCCTTTCGGAAAGCTCCTTGAGCTCGCCATAGGACACCTCCTTCCCCTCATAGAGGTAGAAGTCGGTGAAATCGTCGGGGGAGAAGGAAAGCTTGAGCCCCGATTCGAAGCTCACGGCCACTTCCTTCTTCTTGGCTTTGACCGAGACTATTTTGTCACCAATGCTTTTTGTAGACACGAGAGTACACCTTATAGACGTTTTCGTAGAATTTCTCCATCGAGTAGGGGGCGATGGACGAGAAGGCATCCGAGATTATCTTCTTCCGGCTTTCCGCTGAAAGGTCCATGATGAGCTTCAGCTTGGAGCAGAAGTCCTCCTCGGAGAGGAAGAAGAACCCGGTCTTGCCGTCTTCTATGGTCCCAGAGAGGTTGTCGTCGTAGCGGGCGAGGACCGGGAGCGAGCTGGCCATGGCCTCCATGAATGTCAGCCCCTGAGTCTCGGTGAGCGAAGCCGAGACGAAGGCATCCCCTAAATGATAATACATTTGGGTCTTGTCGGGGGACACTTTGCCGGTGAATGTCACGCGATCGGCGATGCCAAGGGTATTGGCGAGCTCCTTTAGCTCATCCTCGGCCGGTCCCCAGCCGGTTATGACGAGCCGGCTCTTCCGCCCGCCTTTGTATTCCTTCAGGAACCTGGCGTAGCTGGATATCACCACGTCGATGCTCTTCTCCTTGGCGATCCGGCCAAGGGAGAGCAACACGAACTCATCCTCGCCGATGCCGAGCTTCTTCTTCAGCCGCTTGGTCTCGGACTTGTCCTCGCGGGAGACGTCGAACCGGTCGAACTCGATGCCGGTCGGGATGACCGAGATGGTGGCGTCCAGCCCTATCGACCTGAGGTAATCCTTGGTCTTGAGGCTCGGGGCGATGAATTCGTCGTAAATCATCTGCTTGCCGCGGAAGTAGAACCTGATTATCTGCCTTGCGAAGCGGTCGAAATGGCCTTTGGTGAAGTAATAGGCGTAATCCTCATAAAGCGTATGGAACGTATAGACCGAGCCGATATGCAACTTGGAAGCCGAAAGCTGCCCAAAGATCGAGACCCCGGCATCGTGCTGGACGTGGACCACGTCGGGATGGAAGGAGGCGATTATCGCCATGGCTTTCGAGGAATAGAAAGACGACGCCCTATAGCCATATAGCTTCTTCAGCTTGAGGCCAGGCAGCCTGATGACCCCATCCTCATAGCTAAGTTCCTGCCCAAAGGGGTTGGTTGTCACCACCAATACGGAATGGCCGTGATCGATGAGGGTTTTGCGCAGGTTATAGGTTGAGGTCGCGACCCCGTTTATCTCAGGCGGATAGGTATCGGAGAACAATGCGATGTTCATATCGACCAATACTCCCAATCGTCGGAATCTTCTTTATGGCCCTTGCGCTTCTTCGGCTTAGCCGGCTTCTTGGGCTTGCCGACGGCCTCTTGCTTAGGCGCCGGATTCGGCTTCTCCTTGGGGAGGTCCTCATCCAGCGGCAAGTATATCTCCCCGCCATCCTTCTTGCCCTTGAGGGCCGAGGTTATCTTCTTCTGCAAGGCCCTCCTGGAGAGCTGGCGAGTCTCATAAAGCGTATCGGATGACTTCTTCCGCTCATCGAAGGTCGCGAGCTGTAGGTCGACGAAGGTCTGCCGGTTGGCGTAATGTATCGGCTCCTTCGGGCGGGACCGGTAAAGCGCGGCGACCAATCCGGATATCAGGAACATGATGTGGAAGGTCGCGGTCCTCCATATTATCTGGGTGGAGTTGAGGATTACCGAGTTTGGGGTCGCCGAGAAATAGCCGTTGAAGATGGCGTTGTAGAAGAACTCGGAAACGCCGGCCGAGCCCGGCAGCGGGATTATGCCGGTCACCATCTGGTGGAACGCGGAGCGGAAGACGCCATCCATGAGGACCCCGAAGTTGAAGTCGGTGAAGGCCTGAACCGCCATGCCGGCGAAATATGGCACGCTTGAGCGCAGCACGATCATCGTCGAGAAGAAAACGATCTGCAGGATTAGCACCGGGATGTTCGACATAAGCCGCCGCAGCTCGATCTTGAAGTTCTCGACCTGCACCCGGATCGATTCCCTGGCCTTATCGGGGTTCTTGACGATCCTTATCTTGGCCAAAAAGCCGATGACGTAATGGATGATGAAGTTGTGGAAACGGTGCGAGAAGCTCATGACGAGCAGCAGGAATATCACCGAGATGTTGAGCAGGAAGCCGAAGATTACGATTGGCCAGATGGGGATGGAGAACTGCCATCCGAATATGTTGAATGGGATGTTCGGTATCGAGAGGATGGTGTTCATCTCCACGAAGAAGGCAACCAAATCGAAAACTATCAGCACGAACTGGTAGATTATGAACCACATCACGAAGATGGAGGCCCCGTTGGATAACGGCACGCCTTGGCTCTTCAAGGTGTATACCTGCATCACCTGGCCTCCGGATGAACCCGGGGTCACATTGGAGTAGAACTGCCCCACCAGCGAGCAGGCGAGCCCTTGGTGGAACCGGTATTTCTTCGTGTAAAGCCTGCAGAACACCAATATTATCAAGGCATCGACGCAATATGATAGGAGCACTATCCCCATGATGAGCAGCAGGTATTGCCATTTGGAGGTCAGGATGGTTTCTACGACCTCATTGAAATTGCCGTAAAGGGCGAAGAAAAGCGAAAGGCCGGTCGCCAGCAAGACGATCAAAAGGTAGATGACGTATTTAAGGTTGCCGTTTCTTTTTTTGGGCCTAGGGCTGGTGAATTCTTCGTCCATCGGCTGCTATTTTAGCCTACTAGGCTAAGGGAATGAAGCCGCTAAGGCTCCTTCGAGAAGGTTTTGAAGTACTGGATGAAGGTCTCGATGAGCTGTGATGAGGTGATGTCGCGCCCTTCCCCCACCCATCTGCGGAACATGCCGACGCATCCATAGACCACGAAGGTGACGAAGTACCTGGTCATCTTCTGGTTGTTGCAGAAATCGCTTAAGGAAAGCAATACCGGCTCTATTTCCCTGGTTATCTTGTTAACGAAGTGGGATTCGGTGGCGTTGAGTATCGTGGTCAGGGTCTCGGCGTTTTTCCTTATATACACCCCGATGTGATAGACGACGGCCGAGCTTGACGAGATGTTGGCCATCATGATCGAGCGCAGGTCCTCGATCACGCCGTCCTCGGCTTGGTAGACTACCTCGGATATGTTGTCGAAGTGCAGATAGAAAGTCGAGCGGGAGATGTCCACGCTCTTGCAAACGTCCGTCACCGATATGTCAGCAATCGATTTGTGACGGAGGATCTTCAGGACCGCATCCTTGATCCGGGCCCTGGTTTTGGAGGTTCTCCTATCCTGCATTTCTGTACATATGTAGTTTAATAGACAAAGTGGCAAAAATGTAGTCTAATATGCCGCTTCACAAAGCAAAAACCGCCAAAAGTTCCTTTTAATCGGTTTTTTGGCGGCTAAACATGAAAGCTTAATTTGATGGCAATTGGACAATATGTACGATTTTATATGTCCTTCTTCATCGTTTTGGCGCTGGTCTTGGCGATCATCTTGCGGCTGACGAAGCGCGAGGCGAACAAGGTAAGCTTGTTCTTGAACCCAATGACGGCAAGCGATTTGCCCTTGTCCGACATCTTGACGCCATAGGATGCGACGTATTCAGAGGATAACGGCTTTATCTTGGAGAAGGTGTAGTCGTTATGGGCCTTGCCGACGAACCCGGACTTGAACGGCGGCGGGCAGAGGGTCAGCAGGTGGACGTTGGTCTTCCTAAGCTCGAATGATATCGATTCGCCTAATAGCAGCAAGAAGCCCTTGGTGGCGTGGTAGGTGCACATGTAGGGTCCAGGGTAGAAGCCGGCTATCGAGGAGATGTTGATGATGTGCCCATCGTCGGCTTTTAGCATGTCGGGCAGGAAGACGCGGGTCAGATATAGCGGCGCGTTGCAGTTCACCTCGGTCATGTCAAGCTGCTTGGAAATGGCCATGTCGATGAAGTCGCAGCGGTCCCCGAATCCGGCGCAGTTGACGAGCACGTTAACGAAGTAGCCCGCTTCCTGGCAGGTTACGAAGATCTTCTCGAGGTCATCGCGCTTGGTAAGGTCGGCGGGCAATACGTCGACGTCCTCCCCCAGCTCTTCCTTGGCCTTGTTTAGGCCGGTTTCGTCTTTGTCGACGAGCAGCAGATGGTGGCCGCGGGATTTATAGATGGTGGCGAAGGCGCGCCCAAGCCCAGAGGCGGCCCCGGTGATCAAAGTTACTTTTTCCATAGCCAAAGAATGATAAACCAATAGTCGGCCATCATCAAAAAGTCAAAAGAAAACCCGGACGTATCCGGGAACTTGCCTAATGGTGCGTCAGACAGGACTTGAACCTGCACGGGAGAGCCCACATGATCCTAAGTCATGCGCGTATACCAATTCCGCCACTGACGCGAATTAATCGGCTTCGTAATTATCTACTTTTATGGGGAAAAGGCAAATATTTTGTAAAAGAAAACGAGCCCTCCCCCTCAGGAAGGCCCCTTATCGGGGCCAAACCTTAGAAGTTGAGCTCGTCGCCGTAGACACCAAACGAATTGATGCCGTAGGACTCGGCGATCGAATCGCCGAAGGAACGAAGCTTCTCGCCCTTGCTGCGCTTGCGGTTGGAAGCTTTCCTGTCTTCTCCGAAAACGAAGAAATTCAACATTTTCTGAAACATTTCCACTTACCTCCTTTTCTCACGGGTTAACGTTTTTTAAACCCCCAATTTCTGGGGGTCGTAAGATAATAATCGAAAAAGCCGGCGGGTCAAGGGAATATGCCTTTGAAAGCGGTTTCAATATTTTTCAATTTATTTTCAAGGAGGGAAAAATCACTTTCCTTCAGGCTTTTTCTTCTTCAGCTCGGCGAGGTTGTTGCTCCTCCCCTGCTTCAATAGCCTCTCGTAATTGGCGAGCAAAGCCTTCTCGTATTGCCCGGATTGCCATGGTTTGTAGAAACGCTCCTTGGCGTAGAAGTCGGGCAGGTACTGTATCCTCTCCCATATATCGGGCCGGTCATAGGGATACTTGTCCTCTTCCTTCATGTTCACCGGGGTGAGCTTGAGGTAATCCTGGACTTGGAAAGGCCGCTTCGAGGCGAAGTCCATCGCCGCCTGGATCGACTGGCATCCGGATTTCGAATGCGGGGAGAGGCAAAGGTCCACCACCGCATCGCCCAAGGGGATTATGGCCTCGGGGAAGCCAACCTGCTCGGCGGCCATTATGGCGAGCTGGGCGCGCATGACAGCGTTGGGGTTGCCCAAGCCTATATCCTCATAGGCGGTGACCAATAGCCGCCGCTTGATTGAGTCGAGGTCGCCGGCGATGCATAGCCTGGCCAAATAATACAAAGCGGCGTCGACGTCTTTGCCGCGTATGGATTTCTGCAGGGCGGACACCGAGTCGTAGTGTTCCTCCTCGTCTTTGTCCATCGCGTAATTGGGGACGCTCTCGATCGCGGATACCTCTTTCTCGCCGATCGGCCCCTTGCCATATTGGACAGAGGCTTCCTCAAGCAGGTTGAGGGCGAACCGCATGTCCCCGCCGGAAAGCCGGGCGATGAAGCGGTAGGCGTCGTCGCGGAACTCGCTTTTGCCATTCAGCCCATCGGGCAGCGAAGCGGCGCGGATCAGCCCCTTGACCACGTCATCCTCGCTTAGTGGCTTGACCTCAAGCAGGCGACACCGGCTCCTGATAGCCCTGGATAACGATATATACGGGTTGGTCGTGGTTGCCCCAATCAGGAAGAAGGTCCCGTTCTCCACGTGAGGGAGCAGGTAATCCTGCTTTGTCTTGTCCAGGCGATGGATCTCGTCGACGATGAGTATCGAGCTGTTCCATATCTTGGTCTGCTCGAAGGCCGCCTCTAGGTCCTTCTTCGAGGATGTCACGGCGTTGAGCATTATCGAATGGATGCCAAGCGACCTGGCGTAGGCCTCGGCAATGGTGGTCTTCCCGGTCCCCGGGGGTCCGAAGAAGATCATCGAGAAGGGGGCCTTCTCCTCCACCGAGCGGCGAAGGAAGCTTCCCTCGCCGACCAAGTCGGCTTGCCCTATCACCTCATCTAGCGTCTTGGGCCGGACGCGGAAGGCCAATGGCTGCTGCATAGGAGCAGTATACCATCGGAAAAGTTGGCGGAGTACTTGATGGGCTCAACGGCGTAGAATGTGGCACGAGGCAAGAAAATGAAACTCAAAGTAAAAGCTAAGCAAACCGGATCCCACGACTGCGTCGTCTGCGGGATGGAGAATCCGGATGGGCTCCACGCCCAGTTCTACTCGATGGAGGATGATTCCTGCGTCGCCCTGTTCCACTTCAACAAGAGGAACCAGTCCTACCCCAACCGGGTCCACGGCGGGATGATCTGCGCCATTCTCGACGAGACCATCGGGCGGGCCATCTGGTGCAAGGAGCCGGGCACCTGGGGCGTGACGATGAAGATCGAGGTCGAATACCACAAGCCCTGCCCCTACGACGAGCCGCTCATCTGCGTTGGCAAGATCACCAAGTCGACCCACCTGACCTTCGATGGGGTCGCCACCCTATACGATAGCAAGGGCAACATGCTCGACCGGGCCAAGGCCAACTACTTCAAGCTGCCGCTTTCGCAAGCCGTCAACGGCGGCGACATCCGGCCCGAGGACGTTAACGTTTTATATCCAGACGACGTCAAAGAGATCGACGTCCCCGAAGGAAAATGAGCGATAAGGCCAAGCGCATACTGGGGGTGGCGCTTCGGCTTTTGCTAGTGCTCGCGGTTTTGGCCCTGCTCGGGGTCGCGCTTTATTACGCATATAAGGCCATCGGCTGGGACAAGCTCAAGGACCGTGAGGCATTGCAGCAATACATCGCCTCATTCGGGGCCATCGGCCCTTTGGTATTCATCGCCATCTGCTTCCTTCAGGTCAGCTTCATCCCCCTCCCCAGCGCCGCGGTGATAATCGCCGGCGCCTACGCCTTCGGGGGAGGCTTGGCCTTCCTATATGGATATATAGGCGTGATCGCCGGCTCGATATTGGCGTTCTACTTGGGCAGGTGGCTTGGCCGCCCTTTCGTGAACTTCATCGCCGGGGACAAGGCGGTCGTCGACAAATGGCTCGACAAGATAAAAAAGAAGGAGAACGTCGTCTTATTCTTCATCTTCCTCTTCCCCTTCTTCCCGGATGATCTCGTCTGCTCGATAGCCGGCCTTACCAAAATGAAGTTCGTCAACTTCCTTTGGATGCAGCTGCTTACCCGGGCCATTCAAATAGGGGCGAACGTGCTGCTTATGTCCGGAGAGCTTATCCCCTACTCCGGCTGGGGCATACCCGTCCTGGTCGTCTTGGGGATTGCGGCCATCGCGGCCTTCGTGGTCTGCTACATATACGCCGAAAAGATCGAGGCATTCTTCCTTAGAATAATAAACAAAATTGCCAACAGGATAACAAAGAAAGGCTCAGCGGCGGTAATTGCTCCGCCCGGAGACGATGCCGGAATAGTAATGGGATCGGATGTCGCAGATGCAGATGCCAAGATTGCAGATGGAAATGGCGAGCAGCACGCAGGCCCCGATTCCATAGACCCCAAAGCTCATGAGCCCCGCCAAGAAGACGGCGGAAAGGACGCTGGAGCAAAGCAGGACGATCTTAAGCGAGAATGATGGGAACTTGCACCCGAACAGTCCGACGAGGAAGTTTAGCCCCTGGGTGGCGATGACCGCATAGAAAAGGAAAATGGCCTCCATTTCCCGGCTAGTGTAGAACAGCGAGAAGCCGGGCAGCGAGAAGCCGGAATCGAACGGGAGCAGCAGGCAGCAGAACGCGAAAAGCGAGAGAGTCAGTGCCCCTGGGAAGCAAAAGTTGTCGATGCTTTTTCTCATTTCCCTCACCAATAATTAATCTCAAAAAAGGAAAATTTGCAAGTTTACCTGAGAACATAAACGAAAAGGCCCGCAAAACGGGCCTCTGTTTTTAGGAATCGGCTTAATAATAGGAAGACATGTCCAGGATGTCGACGTAGAGCATGCCCTGCGGGTAGATATCCGGGGTGCCGGTCTCCTCCGGGGTATAGTAGGTGTAATCGAAGTAGACGTCTCCGTTATACCAAGAATAGGTTCCATCGACCGAATATTCCTCATCAAGGGTGTAGCCCGCGGCCTGAAGAATCGGGTCCATGGCGGCCTTGAAGGCATCGAAGTCGGCGGTTGGGTCGGAGATGGTGACGATGCCGTAATAATCGTCGACCGAGGCGTAGTAGCCGGCGCCGAAGGCCCCGGCGGGGAAATCGAGCCCCAAAGCCGGCGCATAGTACTCGACGATCTCTCCCCAATCGGAAGGGGCGGTGAAGGTAACGTCGAGGTCCGCTGGGCAGTCAAAGGCAGTGGTCCCGATATCGGTGATTTCGATATCGACGGTCATGGCGACCTGGCCGGCGGTTCCTAGGCCATAGCTCAGGTCGGCCCCATCCTCGGTGATGACCAAGGTCGGGTTGAAGCATTCGACGGTCTCGAGGTCGTATCCAAGATAGGCGGCGCCCATGGCGGCGACGGAGGAATCCTCGGCGGCGGTGTACTCCTCGCCCGCCAAGGCCCAATCCGACCCATCGCCGATGATATCGGCCACGGTATAGACGAAGTTCCAGGGGCTGACCTTGGCCGGGGTCAGCAGCTGCGCGTCGAGGATGTCCGCCCCGCTGAACAAGACCGCGGCGGTCCCTTGCTCGACCTGGCCATAGTAGACGCCAGTGTCCTCGGCCTGCAGGTAGATGAATTCCTCTGGGCTCAGCGATAGGTCGGTGGTGCTCCCGAGCATCTCGGCCCCCGAGCGCATGCTCATCTTGGCCGTGTAGTTCTGGGCAGCCAAGCCTTCGATCAGCTTCTCAAGCGGGGTGGCTTCGACGGTCGAGGTAGACTCCGATTCCGCACCTGGCGTTTTAGACGTTTCGGTTGGTTCGGCGCAGCCGGCCAGCAGAAGTGCGCACGACAACGCCAATATAGGTTTAGAAAGTTTCATTGATGTCCCTCCATGGGCGAATTGTAGTTCCTATACGAAAAAAGCAAACTATTTTTTGAAAACTCGCGCAATAGTCAACGATAATCTTTCTAAAAGATTAATTTGCGCAAATTTAATCGGCTATTTTTCCTTGCTTTCCTTAAGCAGGTCGGAGACGGCGTTTAAGGCATTGAAAAGCCGAGGGATGCCCATATAGGCCGAGGCATGGACCAAGGCGCAGACGAGTTCCTCGTCGCTATTCCCCACTTTCCTCGCCCCAAGAAAATGAGCCTTAACCTGCAAGTCGGCCCCGCCCAAGGCGGCAAGGCATACCAGGATGAGCATTTCCCGGCGCTTGACGTCCAGCCCTTTCCGAGTGGCGAAATCGCCGAAGCAAAGCTCGCTGAGGAATCTCGGGACGGCTTCGTCGAACGGGGATGGCAGATATACATAGCGGTCCTTTATCTCGCTGCCATATATTGGCTCCTGTATGGCCTTGCCCTTCTGCAGCCGGTCTTCCTCATTGACGGTTGCGGCATCTTGTAGCGGAAGGCTGATACCATGCTCGGCGAAGGCGGCGTTCATCGCCGAGATGGCGTTTAAGGTCTTGGGGAAGCCGACGAAGGGGGCGAGTTGGTATATGGCCTCCCGTATCGCGAGCGGCTTTATCCCCACGTGCAGGCACGCTCCGACGTGGGCTTGCAGCTGCGGCAATTGGCCAAGGGTGGCTAGCACCGTGATGGTGACCAACTCGCGTTCTTGGTCATTGAGCGTGCCGGTGTGCGACAGCTCGCCGAATATGTACCGCTGCAGTATCTGCATGAACTCTGGGTCGGTTCCTTCCCCGGAATTGGGCGTCCCGCCGAAAAGGGAGACAAATGTTTCTTGGCAAAGTTTGATTCTATCCATGGATATGAATTAATCACAAAACGCCCCGCCTTTGAACGCTAGACATGTATCTAAGGTTCTCGAAAAATGAAAAGGCCCTTTCGAGGGCATAATCACCTAGCAATTGCTCAAAACCCCATTGACTGGTGTAGAAGAGATATTCACGAGCCCATTTGGGGTAGACGTCCGACGTCTCGATTTCCTCGGCGGTGTAAATCTCGTAGTCGAAGCAGGCGGAAATACGTCAACGCTATTCTTTTTAAAAGATTGTTTTTGATAAATTTTTGCCACCAGTCGCCGCCATCCTTCCCTTTGCGGCGAATATGCAATTAAAATATTGCTATGAACGAATCAGCAATATACCACCTCAGTGAGTCCCCCTATTCCTATCCGATGGAAGGAGGACGGTTCTTCTTTAGGCTACGCCTAGGAAAGGAGGATCGCGACTCCGAAGTTTACGTTATATACGGGAACAAGTTCTTCCTAAACCACACCAAATCCAGAATGAGGATGCCGCTCGAGAGGGTCGATGGCCTATTCGCCTATTTCGAGGTCGTCGCCAAGCTTTCCGACAACCGGGTCGGCTATGTATTCGAAATCCATAATGGAGGCAAGACGTACTTCTATTCCGAAGACGGCCTCACCGAGACTTACGACCTTCAGAAGGCAGATGTCGATTACTTCGAGTTCTCCTCGGTCCACGACGAGGACATTTCCAAGGTCCCGGCCTGGGCAAAAGAGGCCGTCTTCTATCAGATATTCCCCGATCGTTTCCGAATCGGGAACGACTCCAAGGACAAGAGCTACATCAACCTGCCTTGGGGCGGCGAACCCAAGCGCGAGAGCTTCGCCGGCGGAGACCTAAAGGGGATAACCGATTCGATCGAATATCTAAGCGAGCTTGGCATAAACGCCATCTACCTTACCCCGATATTCCGCTCCAACAGCAACCACAAATACGACACGCTCGACTATATGCAGATCGACCCGCAGTTCGGCACCGAGGAAGACTTGAAGAACCTCATAGCCAAAGCCCATGAGCACGGGATCAAGATAGTGCTCGACGCGGTCTTCAACCACATATCCTATCAGTCGGCGCAGTTCCAAGACGCCTTGAGGAACGGGAAGCAATCAAAGTATTGGGATTGGTTTTTCGTTGACGGCGACAAAATAGACTTCGAGCGCAAGAACTACCAGACATTCTCCATCGCGCGATTTATGCCGAAGCTGAATGTGCTTTCGCCTAGTTGCAAGGAATATTTGATAGGCGTCGCGCTGCATTACCTAGACCTCGGAATTGACGGATGGAGATTGGACGTCGCCGATGAGGTTTCCCATCCTTTCTGGCGCGAGTTCCGTTCCCGGATCAAGGCCAAGCACCCCGAGGCGATTATCATCGGCGAACACTGGCACAACGCCCATTCTTTCCTCAACGGAGACGAATTCGACGGGGTCATGAACTACCCGGTCAAATACGCCATATCAGACTATCTGGCCAGCAAGAAAAACGACGCCAAGAAGACCGCCGAGCGGCTCAACTACCTATTCACAACCTACCGCTACGAGAACCTATGCGCCTGCCTTAACCTGCTTGATTCCCACGACACCGCCCGCTACCTAAACCTCTGCGGAAAAGACGAGTTGGCCCTGGAGGCCTCCATTGCCCTGCTGTTCTTCGTGCCGGGGATGAGCTGCCTCTACTATGGCACCGAGATCCCGATGGAAGGCGGGGACGACCCCGATTGCCGCCGCTGCTTCCCCTGGGATAAGGCCAAAGAGGAAAGCCATCATAGGAACGTGGTCAAGCAGCTGATCGCGATACGGAAAGACATCGGGGCGGACCGGCATTTCCATTGCTACGACGAGGACGGAATGCTCATCGTCGAGCGGCTCCACCATGGTCATGGATACCGCCTGACCATCAATGCGAGCAAGCAGGATAAGGGAATAATCGCCTACCCGCTGCTCTGCTCGAATTACCAATCCGGCGTACTAGGCGAAAACGGCTTCCTGATCGAGCAGCTATAAGGCTCTGGAATGACTGGCTATAGAAATTTTTCGGTTATATCCGGGTACTTCCTGTCCGGGGTTTTGATTTTGCTTGGCGTGCTCCAGAGCCTGACTTTCAACATGTACCACATCTATTCCCACATGGTTGATTTCTCGCCTTTGCTAATTGTGACCGAGCTTATCAAGATATCGGCCTACCTTGTGGTCCCCTTGGCAATATTCCTTCGCCACAAAACTAGCAGGAATATACTGAAGCTCGTCTTCGCCGTCGTTCCGCTGCTGTCGTTTTCCTGCATTGGCGAGTACTCTTCGATGGTCAAGACAGCGCTTAACTCGCCGAATACCAACAACCTCGACCCGGTGACGCTGGAAATATACGATTCGATCAACCTCTTCATGCCTAGAAGCGCCATATTCGCAATGTTCGCTTTGACGGATTTTATATTGCTAAGCCTCGCAATTCTCGTGTTTTTGGAGGATGGATTAGACAAAAAGGACTGCAAAAGCCTTCTGTATTACCCGATTTACATTCTTTGCTGCCTTCCGCTTAATATCTTTGCCGAGATCGCGCCGCTGCTTAGCGAGAGGGTGCTCAAATTCACCATCTTCGAGAACTTCTCGTTCTGGCATTTCCTGATGTTCGCCCTGCTGATATTCTTCACGCTGCTTGCGTATTTCATCCTGAGAAAGAAAGATGCGGAGAAGCAGGTTTTCTACCTTCGCGCGATGTCGGTCATCCTGATGATTCACTTCGCTTCCAAGGATTCGATGCTGATCGGAGACGGGTACAACATCTACAACATCGTCCTATCGGCCATTCCCCTTTTCATCTGCGACATCGGGAAGTTCATTGTCCTGCTCGCGGTGTGGACCAGGAAGAAGGTTTTCTTCGACATGGGCTTCTTCGTCCACGCGGTCGGGGCGCTGACCGTCTTCTTCTACATGGGGAAGGACCAGAACTTCGGCCCGGTGTTCTGCTATTCGTTCCTATACTTCACCTCAACCCACCTGCTGCTGTTCATGCTGTCGGTTCTGCCGGTGATGCTTGGCTTGACGAGCTTCCGCCTAAAGGACTGCCTCATACCCGCGGCCTACTACGCCTGTGTCATCGTGGTCGCCACCGCCACCTCGGTCGCCATAACCAACCTCTCCGCCACTTGGGCCACCCTTGCTGGACAGCATCTAAGCGAGCTGCTCTACCTGAACTTCGCCTTCACCCAGATATGCCCCATTCCGCTTGAGTTCCCGACGTTCCTGAACGTGAAGATCGGGCAGTGCGAGGTCAATTTCGTATATGTGATTTCGCTTTACCTCTCATATCTAGGGCTGTTCATAGCGTTCTTCCTCCTCCAACTCGGGGTTAGAAAGGCCGCCGAATTCATCAAAGCCAGAAGGGCATAGGAAAGGTGCACCCCAGAGCTGATTTCGCTGCTGGAAGAGGATGAACGCGAAGGAACCGATTATTACTAAACGCTGAAGACCTACCTATATAGCTTCCTCGACCAAAGCGAGGCGGCTATGCAGCTATCCATCCACCGGAATACCCTGCTGTACAGACTAAGAAGGATCGAGCAGAAGCTATCCGCTGACCTATCGAGCAATAAGGATTGCTTGAAATACCTCACCGCCATCCAGATGCTAGACAAATGAAAGGCCGCCGAAGCGGCCCTTCTATTTTCGCCTTCTAGGCCAATCTGACTTCGATGGTGACGTTGTCCTCGTAGACCCATAGGTCGGACTGCGCGCCGTTGTCCTCAACCTCAAGCCTATAGTCGATTGAGCTATCGGCTTCCAGCGGCAGCCAGGCCCGATCGCTGGCCTCCTCGGCCTCGATGAAGACGAAGACCCGGTACATATGCCCCACCGCATAGTCGAAGGTTATCGGGTCAAGCTCGCCAAACGGGCCTCCGATAGGCAGGTCGACTCTGACGACCGAGTCGGCGGAATACCCGTATATCGATTCCGAGTCGGAGATGGTAAGCGTGGCCTCGGTTGCCCCGTTGACCTTCGCTATCTCGTTTTCCAGACCGCTGAGATCGGCCTTGAAGGTGACGGAATAGGTATCGACCATCAGCTCGCCATAGGGGACTATCTCGACCTCGGCGCAGAGCTTCGTCGTCTTCATGACGGTCGAGGAGCCGCTGTCAGGCCTGACCTGGATTTGAACCTTGGTCTTGCCGGGGTTTACCTTGGTGCGGTCGATCAGCACCTTGATCCCGACGATCTCGTTCGATCCCGATGAGCCGTTGATGTCCCGATCCAATATCGTGTCGAGGGTTAAGGCGTCGGAGGGGATTACCGTTTCGTCCTCAGCCTTCAATGAGGTGTATCTTTCGTTCAGCGAGGTGACGATGTTCCAGCTCCTATCGGCATTCGCGACGATGGCGGCCTCGTCCAAGAAGTAGGTATCGCCCTCTTTGGCCTTGGCGAAGGTATAGCTGGTCTTCTCCAGGGTCAAGCCATTGGCGGATTCGATTATCTCCATCGGCTGCTCGGCGGATGCGCTAGACGAGGTAGAGCTTCCCTCGCTTAGCCCGGTGGAAACATCGGAAGTGGCGTCGCCACCGCAGGCGGCTAGCGCCAAAGCGGAGAAAAGCAAACAAGCGGACAGTATTTTCTTCATGAATATGCCTCCATTGCGCTTATATTCTACACGACGCAAGAAAAACCAATAGGCAAAATGAAAGCCGCATCGTGGGATGCGGCCGAGGAGGAAACAAGTTTGCTGCGCGCTTGCGAAGCCCAGTAGGCAATGGGCGTCGCCTCAATACCACCAGCCAGTAGAGGGGGCGGGGGTGTCGTCTAGGATGTCGGCTAGCCCCGGGATGACGGTGGTTCCGACCTCGCCGACGGTGATGGTGAAGTGGAAGTCGGCTGCGAACTCCTCGGTGAAGGTAAGCGGGACATTGCCGGTCACGACGATGCCGTCATCGGCAAGCAGGACGTCCATGGTGAGACCCTGCATGAAGGCTTCGCCATAGGTGTTATCCAACAATAGCGAGAGCATGTCGCCGTAGATGGTCTCAAGCATCAGCGACCCGAAGGACATATCGGTGTAGTAGGTTCCCCTATTCGCATCGTTGGCGTACACGTAATGGTACAGATTGGGGTTCTCGGCATCCTGGCTCATGTTCGAACCATCCAAGCACTCCTCATCGACCAGCCAAAGGTTAATCCCGAAAGTGTCGTAGAACGGGGCCATGACATCGCATTCTCCGACTTCGTAGTCGTAGTCGGTCTGCTTCTCGCCGATGACGGCTTTCCCGCCTTCCATATCAAAGCTGCAGACATAGCCATCGACGTGGTCCATATAGCCATATTCTGACTTGTCGAACATTCCATAAAGGTCGTCGTAGGAATAACCTTCGTACCACATGCCGTCGGCGGTGAACTGGAGCTTCCTATCGCCATATAGGGCGGTGTACATATCCCCAAGAGAGGTCTGTTCTGGTAGATCGGCCTGATTGAGGGCGGTATCGGTTCCGGTCTCATAGAGGCCGCCGGACGCGGTGATGGTGTAGTTCTCGCCATCGGCGATCTCGAGGAACTTCTCCTTCACCCCACCGACGACCGATTGCGGAATCTCGCCGGATTCAATGTAGTCATCGACATAGTCGAGGGCGGTCGTCCCGATATCGGAGATGGTTATGTCGTTAAGGAACGCCATGCCGGTCATCGAGATGTCGATCATGATCGGAACCAAGGTGACGGTCCCCTCAGCCGCGGCTTTGACGCCCAATTCAACCACCACGTAGTAGGTGCCTCCGGAGGGTATCAGGACGTCTAGCCCAAGCGAGCCCATTATCGAGGACACGTCGTCTTCGGAGACGATGGAGTATTCGAATCCAAGGTCGGCTAATAGCGGTTCCCAGACGAGGTCGGCTTCACCAATGTCGACGGAGGGCATCGACTCGGCCATATAGCCGGCGCCATCCTCAGCGATAATCGCGGTGGTGACGGCGAAGTTGCCACCATCGAGCCCATCGGCGGTGAAGCGGTACAGCTTGCCGTCGTTTAGAATAACCCCGCCTTCGGTTCCATATGAGTAGTAATTCGCGGTCCTAGCGCCCTCAAGGCCCTCTTCGGGCATCTTGATGGTGAAGTTGTCCTCGATGGTGCCAAGGGTTTCTAGCATCGCGACCATCTCGTCGTTGGCGGTCGCGGTTAACTCGCCTTCGGCATCGAGTATCTTGGTTGGGGTCGCGACAAGGTTGACCTCAAGTTTTGCGGTTCCGACGTTAACGACGCTCACCTTGAGCGGATCCTCTTCGTCGATGGTGAGCATCGCATCGCCCTCGGCGGTGTCGCCCGTGTCTTGGATGAGCGTCTCCTCCCTCGCCCCATCGACCTCATCGATGGTCAGCTCGGTGCCGTCGGCCATGACCAAAGTCAGGTAGTCGGCGATGTCGACCATCTCGCCTATCTTTATATTGGGGAGGGCAGCGAGTTTGATCGAAGCCACGTTGGCCAGCTGGGGCCCGGACTCGCTCGGAGTGGTTTCGGATGTGTCGGTCACCGAGGGGGTTGCGGAGGAATCCCCCTGGGTCGAAGAAGCGGTCGGATCGCCGGCGCATCCCGCCAGGCAAGCCATGCCTAAAATAGGCAGAATCTGCAAAAACTTATTTCTCATTCAATCCATCCTTTCCTGTGGATGGATGAATTCAAACATCGGGTATATATTTGTCAACAACAAAAATAAATCCAGCCGACCATTGCCTCGTCATTAAACGATTTTGCCTGTTATTTGGAGACCGTAGGAAACTTTCTTTTACCCATCGCCTTTATACGGCAATTGGCAAAAGAGGTTTTGGAAATTGCGAAAATCGTGCATCAAAAGAGCGATTTTGCGTTTTTTATTCATAAATAAGGCAATTGTTTGCAAACAACCGGAGAGCCGTCGCCGGGAATAAATTGAATCTTGAGCATTCTCCAACCGCCAAGCTAGTTAATATCAGGCATGTTTCGAAACGAGAATGCGCTTAGGCGGAATGGAACCGACAATGTTAAAGATCACTCGTCAATAAAAACTTTCGTCCGATGGGTCGAGGGCAGAAAAAAGGAGCCGTTCGAAGGCTCCTTTGTTATCGTTAAGGCTTTAAGCTTTATAGAGCATCAAGTAACCATCCGGCAAGGATAGGTATATCATCGCCCCTTCGCCGGTTCCTATGGCCGATAGATAGTAGGTCACTCCTGCGGCTTCCATGACGTATTCCCCGCTGAATTCGCCGGTCGCGAATGAGGTGATAACCTCGCCATCGAAGGTGCTCGTCCCATCGTTGGACAATACCAAGGTGTGGGCGCCATCCTCCGTCGCCCAAGTGCCAAGGAAAGCATCGGGGATATCCAATGTCGGCCCGGTCGGCTCCTGCAGATATAGGGTGGCGACGGTGTAATTGTCGTCTTCGACTGTCATGTAAGGCGCATTGGCCACGTCCCAATAGGTTATGGTGTACTCGACTCCGGCGATGGTGCCGGTGGCCTTCACGAACAGCATTGAGGCGACGAACTCAAGCGGCTCATCGAATGCCGCGCCATCATAGGTCGCGGTGCCGTCGGCGTTGATTATCAAGGTATGGGAGGCGCCGGTATCATCGTCGACCCCAGTCCAAGTTCCGACGTATTTGGGATCGATGGACGGCTCAGAAGGCTGGCCTTCCCTGACCAAGTCGATCGCAATGGTTCCGGCGTCATCGCCAAGGAATAGCGAATCCTCGCTTTCCCTATAGATCAGCAGCAACGTCATTTCGCCGAAGGTGATCTCGACCTGAACGCCGCCGGTAGATGTCTCTTCCCATTCGCCAAGGGTTGCGGTTTCGCCGTTGACGGTAATGGTCCCGTCCTCGCTAGCCACGATTGTGTAATCGCCGCCGATCCAGGTCCCGACCATGGATTCCGGCATCGTAACCGCGGCCGACGCGTCTTCTAGGGAAACGTAGGCGTAATCGCTCTCCAATATCACCATAGCGGCATAAGAGCCGTCTTCTGGATAGAAGGTGAAGCTATAGGAGTCCGAACCGCAGATGAGCGTCCCGTAATAATTTCCATAGCTGTCGGTGGTCACGCCAGACAAGGTCGCGGCGTTGCCATTGAGGGTCAGCCCATCCTCGCCTATGACCAAGGTGAACTTGTCGCCGCTATAGTAATCGGTGCCGGCGTAGGTCCCATACCAGGAAGCCGGTATTTCGAACGGGACGGCCTTGAATTCATAGTCTATGGTCGCGGTGTCAAAGTCGACGATGTCGACGCTGACCCGCTCCTCATATAGCTCGAAGGATAGATCGAACATCGGGGCGGTGTAGGAGAAATTGGTGATGATGTTATCTTCCCCCAAGGTGATGGTCAGGTCAGTGGCCGCTCCAACGTAGGAGAGGAGGCTTCCGACCTCGGGGTCCTCGAGGAAGCATCCGACCGCCGAGAGGGCGGTGTCGGGGTCGCGATAGGCATAGACGCCTTCCTCATCGGTCGGCACGAACATCTCCGCGGCAACCATCGAAGGCCAAGGTATCGGGCAATCATAAGCCGACAGCAGCTCGCCTTGAACCACTTCGTCATCGACTATCTCGAACGAATAGTATTGCCCATCGTCGAATAGCGCGAATCCATGATCGTTGGTTGAGGTTATGCCGCCATCGTTGTCGAACAAAGTGGCGTTGTAGGTTATGGTGCTCCGGCTATGGGCGACTCCCATACCGTTGTCGACCAAGGGGGTCATGGTCTTCTCGTAGACGAAGCCCGTAGTATCGCTTGGCCCGCTTAAGGCTTCGTTCCAGGCATCCAAACCGGCGGCGATCCCCGCGTGGTAATCCTCTGTGCCAAACGGAGTCAGCGGGGAGAGATCCTCGGCCTCGGAGACGGTCAAATCCATATCGACCATCACGTTGACGGCCTCGCCGTAGTAGTCGTAGCTTCCCTTGATGGCGACGGTCAAAACGTCGCCTGACCTGGTGAGCGTCAGTTCGCTGACCTCGTCTAGGGTGTAATAGTAGATTGGGGTGGCGAAGGCCAAGGCCTTGTCCGCTGCTAGCGTATAGACGCCGCCATCTTCGGTTAGGTCCTCCACCGTGATATCGGCAAAGGGATTGTAGAAATACTCTTCAAAGGGCACATCGCCAAGGCTGTCTTGCACCACCCCGGTGAGAACGTTGTTTTCGGTGGTGCGCTCATAGTAGTTGGCCAAGCCATCTTCGTCGGCGATGTAATAGGCGTTGGCATATACGGTGCCCATTGGGTCGACGTCGTGGAACGAGTACGACTTTTTCCCGATGAATAAGGTCGTATCGGTGACGATTCCATCCTCGTTGATCGCGCCTTTGCCATCAAGCGAGGCGGCGGCTAGCTTCGCCAGTAGCTCCGCGTCGATTGTCGTGTTGGGAACGACCGGCAAGGGGGTGGACGATGAATCGGAAGTTGTCTGGCCAGCTCCGCCGCTATCGGACAGGCTGACGCTTTCCGAAGTGCTTCCTGAGACAGGTCCGCAGGCGGATAGGATCATGGCGCCTCCGAGCAGCGGAAGCAATAAGGCTTTCTTTTTCATAGGCAATCTCCTGTTGGGTGAAGAATACACAAGAAACGAAAATTGACAAGAAAAAGCGTGTTTTGCTTAGTTATGGATTTTGAATAGCGCAGAGACGGCCCAGGCAAACAAAAAGCCCGGCCTTTCGTCTGGACCGGACCGAAGATGTTTCTGGTGCCGCAGGCCGGAATCGAACCGACAACCTACTGATTACAAATCAGTTGCTCTGCCGATTGAGCCACTGCGGCAAGAGATGGTGGGTGCTACAGGTTTCGAACCTGTGACCTCTTCCGTGTGAAGGAAGCGCTCTCCCCCTGAGCTAAGCACCCGGCCTACGAAAATAGCCCCGCTTTTTGAGGCGGGGCATTTTACCCTGTGGTGGGCCTTAATGGGCTCGAACCATCGACCTTGCGCTTATCAAGCGCACGCTCTAACCAACTGAGCTAAAGGCCCACAGGCGCCCAAAAGCGCTCTATTAATATAGACTAGTGGAAAGGCAATAACAAGAATTTTCAAAACAAGTTTTCCGATGTCTCGGAAAGCCGTTTTTCTAGACACCTAAACGGGTTATGTATCCTATTTTTTTATATTGCCCCATTGCACGCGCGCATGCTGGTTAAGGCGCGGCAAGGCGCTATACTCGCCTTCCGATTATCGGGAGGACTCTTTATGGATTTGATTAACCTATGCGCCCTGGCGCTGCTTGCTCCGCGGTCACCTTCGAGGTCAAGGACAGCCACGGTTTTTTCTAGACTGTCCGAATTACGGGGTCCAGTTTAAGCAAAGCCCGTTTTTATTACCTTTTATGCTTACCAAGACTATAGGCAATCATCTCTTCGTTAACATAGAAGAGCTTGTTATTCTTAGATTGAACGGATCTTAACAGTCCGTAGCCTTCCAGTTCATTGAGGATCTTCAATAAAGCTTGATCGCCAATCGAAGCCTTAATCCATTTGGCGAAATCCTTATACATGAACTTGCCATTATTGGAAATGAGTATCTTCTTGAAATAGGATTTCTCAGTTTCGGTTAAAACGATACCTCTTTGTTTCAATCTTCGATCTATTTCCTCGATGTTCTTGTAGCAAGCGTAATAATCTATCGATTCCTTTAGCAAATAGGCGATGAGGTAGGTAATGTCGTTATTTGAGTCGCGGCTGTTGATAAGGGCTTCGTAGTACTTGTTCTTGGTTTGGTCGATGGCTTCAGAATCAAGCGACATCGGCATGGTATTCAACAATAGGCTCAGCCAAAGCGAAACCATCCGGGCCGTCCTGCCGTTGAAGTCGAAATAAGGGTGAATATAGACGATGTAATAATGGGCGATATACGGAAGCGTAAACCTCAATATCGGGGAAATGTCGCCTTTTATGTTTTTGTTCACATAGGAAAAAAGACTATCCATGCATTCTCTTATTTTCTCGGGCGGACAGCCTGCATATTTGTCGACCTCAACCCCGTCGTAGCGATATAGGTCGCCGTCTTTTAGCTTATGGTAATCATCCAGCGAATCACGGCTCAATAGTTCATATAGCCTATGAAGGTTTTCTTGGTTGAAGTCAGGCTTCGAAAAAACAAACCGTATTCCCTCAATCATGTTTTTAACGATCTGGTCATTTTTGCTTTCCGGCCGGATTTTGCCCGAATACAGCATCTCAACCCTTTTTCTAGTTGTTGGGATGGACTCTATCGATAACGTGCCTTCTATTTCCGAATATATCCGCGATATAAGCACGCTCCTTCCGTTTCTTACGGTTGAAATGCCGCCGGTGGATGAATAATCATCAATGGCAAGGCTTGTGATCGCATCAAGCAGCGAAGCGATCTCGTTGCAAAGCACGAAATAGATCGGATTGCCATCAAAGCTAGCCAAATCGGTCACCACGAACCTGAAATCCCCCTTAGATTCATCGACCAGTTTGGCTTTGAACTTCAGGAACTTGTCATATTCATGACGTCCTATCATAAAACCGGCTTTCGCCCCATACATGATTTCCCTGGGGGTTAGGTATTCGTTATTTATCATGTACTCGTTTATCAGGTTGAAGTCGGTCATTTTCCAAAACCTTTATTAATAAAATCCGACGAGATCCGGCTTTGTCAATCGCCAAGCAAACTAAAAGCCCGGGGTTGCCCCCGGGCCAGGCAAAGGGAAGCTAGATTGCCATTTCGTAGGTGTTGGTGGATCCGGCGAAGGTCAGGACCAGGACGGTTCCCGTGTCCCTTTCCTCGACCTTGACGATGGCGAATTCCTCGCCCCGCTCCTCATACTCGATGAGGAAGACGGTCTCCCCGTTGCGGGTCGTCTTGGTGAGCTCGACTTCCTTGTTGGTTCCGTTCTCGGAGATCTCGAAGCCGATTTCGATGGTGCCGTTGCGGCTTAGCTCGATCTCGAATTCCTTCTCCATGACCCGGCGGCCGTTCTCGACGAGGGTTATCTCGTACTCGTTCTCGCCGTCCTCGATCTCCTGGGTGAACCTGACGTAGTTGCCCCGATCGAGGATGAAGTTGAACTCAAGCTCGGTCTCGACCTCGCGCCCTTCCTTCTCCTGGGTGTAGAAGCCGGTGAAGTCGAAGTTTGCCCCATCTTTTATGGCAAGCCCGTCGAAGCGGTAGGTGGTCTCCTCCTCCATCTCATCGTCGTCGTGATCGACCTCATGCCTCTCGTGAGTCTTGTTGAAGTAGAGAGAGTAGACGTCGCCTTCCAAGCTGAGGGTGTACAGGTACTGGTAATCGGGGTTGTCGGAGGCCTCTTCCTTAATCTGAGACGGCGAGTAGCCGATTATGTTGTCGAATTCGGCGACGTATCCGAGCAGCTCGTTGGCGAGGGTCTGCTCCTCGGTCGGGGTCATCGCCCTGGCCTTGGCGTTGGTCGCGGGGGCGATGGAGCTGAGCATATCCATACCCATCACGGCCTGAGTCATCAATATCGAGGACGAGGATGGCGAGGAGGAATCCCCGGTGGATGGGAACGGGCCGTCGGTCGGGGCGGTGCAGGAAGCCAAGAGGGCTATCGGAAGCATAAGCAGCAATGGTTTTTTGTTCATGTTTTCGGTTCTCCTTTCGTGCTTACGCCAACCAAACGCCAAGGGGAAAGGTTTTATTACATATTTTTCGAAAAAATTTTTCCTTCGCGCGCACGTACTAAATAAAAAAATACAGGTATCTTTCAATTCGATGAGGCAGCATTCGGCGTCAAAAAACGAAAATTGAAAAAGTGATGGGTTGGAAATTGAAAATCTCACGGGTTGGAAATTGAAGATCTGACGGGTTAAAAATTGAAAAAGTGATGGGTTGGTATTTGACACCAATATTGGAAAACCTTAGAATTCAATCAGATTTATACCATTAATCGCATGGATAACAAAAACTACAAGAAGAGAATAATAGACAGCAAAATAGACTTGTATCTAGATACTTTCGGAGCGGTTTTGATTGAAGGCCCCAAATGGTGCGGCAAGACCTGGACCGGCCACCACCACTGCCAAAGCGAATTCCTGCTATCTGACCCAAGGGGGAATTTCGGCAATCGTCAATTGGCCTCAATCGACCCAGAATTGGCACTGAAAGGGAAGGCTCCAAGGCTAATTGATGAATGGCAGGAGGTTCCTTCTATCTGGGATGCGGTGAGAAGCGAGGTCGATGCCGATCAAGGAAAAGGCAGGTTCATCCTCACCGGGTCAAGCGCCATCGACAAAAGCAGCTACATTCATTCCGGGACCGGAAGGATAGCTCATTTAAGGATGCGGACGATGTCGCTTTACGAAGAAGGGATATCCACCGGCAAGGTAAGCCTGCGCGATATATGCCTCGGGAATCCCATAAGCGATTACAACGAAGATATAAGCCTGCAGAAGATAATAGGCTGCATCTTGAAAGGCGGGTTCCCCGGCTCAATTGGACTAAGCGTCCAGCAGGGGATGCTGATTGCCAAAGAATACATGAAATCCGTCATCAGCGAGGACATCGACAAAGCGGGCAAGGTAAAAAGGGACAAGCGCAAAGTGCAGTTGCTTCTGCGCTCTCTTGCTAGGAACGAGGCCACTACCGCGAGCAAAAAGACTTTAATTGGTGACATAAGCGAGAAAGACGGCAACGACATAAGCATCGATGCCCTATCCGATTACCTCAATTTGCTAAACGACCTTTACCTAATTGAGGAAATACCGCCTTTCTCAAGCAACATAAGGTCCAGCCTGCGGGTCAAGCAAAGCGCTAAGCGGCATTTCGTGGATCCTTCTTTGCCCGCCTCGATACTCAACCTAACCGAAGATAAGCTGCTAGGCGATCCAAACACCTTGGGCTTCCTATTCGAGTCAATGGTCGAGCGCGATCTTCTTACCTATGTCGATGCCTTCGGCGGCAAGCTTTTCCACTATCAAGATTACAAAGGCAACGAAATCGATGCGATTATCGAGTCGCCGGACGGATCTTGGTGTGGCATCGAGATAAAGCTCGGCGGCAATCAAATAGACAAGGCGGCCGAAAACCTTCTCCGCATAAATGGCTTGATAGTTGGCAAGGGCGGAAAAGGCGCCAAATCGCTATGTGTGATAGCCGGCGTGGCTAACGCCGCGTACCGACGCCAAGATGGGGTATATGTCGTCCCGATAACCTCGCTTAAAGACTGATTCTTCAGATGACGAGGCTATAACCGCCTTCGAAGCTGAATTGGTAATGCCCGCCATCAAGCGGCTTGACCTCCATCTCGAATTCGCCATAGAGGTCGGATTCGAATTCGCACTGATAGCCCTTGGACATATCGCCTAGATACTCGAATGACACCGCGGTCTCGTTGCCGTATTCATCCACGACCTTGAGCTCGGTTTCGGCTTCGGCCCCCTCGACCTCGGTCTCGTACTCAACGTTCTTTATGCAGCGCCCTCCGGAATAGAAGGCATAGGAATAGCTGGTCTCGAGCTCATCGACCTCGGATTCTATCTGCTGGGTGGACACGATGTAGGTCGTCTCGGACTGGTATATGGCGACCTCGATCTCCTCCTCGCCGGACTCGGTCTCCTTCTTTCCCCTAAGAGGATACGACTTCCCGCTATCGAGGTCCTCGATGGTCCCGGTATAGATGGCGGTATCGCCATGGGTTTCCTCGTTCAGGGTGAGGTCGAAAAGGCCGTTGCCCCCTAAGAATATCTCGAATCCCAGCCCATCCTCGACGAAGCTGAACAGACCTTTGTTGGAGAACGACTCGACCATCCCCATGTACTCCACCACTTCGTTGGCGGCTTTCTCGAAGTCCTCCTGGGTCGGCTTCCTGGCGAATAGCATCCCCTTGACCTGCTCATCCTGCAGCAGCGCGAACGAGGACAATGCCTGGTAGCCGAAGGAGGAGAGCTCTTTGCTATTCAGCTGCAATCCGATATTGCCCGAGCCGGTTTGAACCGGGGGTTCGCTGCCATGTAGGCCTAGCGGCAGCCCCACTCCCAGCCCGATCACCAAGCAGGCGGCGGCTCCGGCCAGGGCATAGCCCCAGGGACGGGTGGCCTTGCCCCGTTTGACGGGCTCAAAATCGGGAAGCCCGGCTTTGGCCTTCATCAGGTTGTCTTCGATCTGGATCTTCTCGGCTTGCTCAACGAGCATCCGCTTGATGTCTTTGTTCTTCATTGCCCGGCCTCCTTCCTTAATTTCTTCATGGCGCGGTGATAGGCGACCAGGGTGGCCGAAAGCCCCTTGCCCATCACCTTTGCGATCTCGGCGAATTTCATATCGTCGACCACGTGCATGATGACGATGTCCTTCTCGTCTTGGCTTAGGGGGCTAAGCATCCTTAGCAGCCCGTCGGCGTCGGAATAGGAATCATGGCTCGCCGAGGAGGAGTGGATGCCGTCTTCGTAGCTTAGGACTTCCTTCCGCTTCCTAAGCAATGAATAGGACTCGTTGCGGACGATCGATGCCAAAAACGCGAAGGGATTGCTCCCAACCGAGTAGGAGGATAGCCCCCCTATCATTTTGGCGTAGCTTTCCTGGATCACGTCCTCGGCGTCCTCCTTGTTCTCAACGATCCCCAAGGCGATGTAGAACATCTTCTTGTGGGTGAGGCGGTAGAATTCGTCGAAATGGGATGGATTCCCGGATGCGAACTCTTCCATGTATGAGTCGAGCAGCTTCCTTGCTTCGTCCATCCTCGCTTACCAAACGCTCCCAGGCGAGATTTTATTACAAAAGTTTGCACGAAAAAAGCCATCCGCTTGGATGGCTTCGTCCTCGGAAGTTTAACGCTTGGAGAACTGCGGGGCGCGGCGGGCGCCTTTGAGGCCGTACTTCTTGCGTTCCTTGCTCCTCGCGTTGCGGGTGAGCATTCCGGCGACCTTGAGGGTCTTCCTCTCCTCGCCGGCTTCAAGAAGCGCGCGGGCGATGCCAAGGCGGATGGCCTCGGCCTGGCCGGTGAATCCACCGCCGCAGACGGTGGCTTCCACGTCATAGCGGGCTTCGCCATTGACGAGGGCTAGCGGCTGCTTGAGGTTCAGGACTAGGGTCGGGAAGGGCATGTACTCGTTGACATCGCGGCCGTTGACCGTGATCTTGCCTTTTCCGGCATAGACGTAGACGCGGGCGACGCTGGACTTGCGGCGGCCGGTCCCATAGTATTTGGTTTCTTCTGCCATGGTCGTTCTCCTTACTTGCTAAGATCGAGCGCGACCGGGTTCTGAGCGGCCTGCTCATGCTTCTCGTCGGCGTAGACGTGGAGCTTCTTGATCATCTTGCGGCCAAGCGGGCCCTTCGGGAGCATGCCCCAGACCGAGCGCTCGATGAGCTCGACCGGGTACTCTTCCTTCATGACGCCGGCGCTGCGGGTGCGAAGCCCGCCGTTGTAGCCGGAGACGTTGTAGTAGTTCTTCTTGTGCTCCGGATCGTTGCCGGTGAGCTTGACCTTGCTGGCGTTGATGACGACGATGTTATCGCCGCAATCGACGTGCGGGGTGTAGGTGGGTTTGTCTTTCCCCATTAGGATGACCGCGATCTTAGAGGCGAGGCGGCCAAGCGGGATGTCCGTGGCGTCGACGAGGTACCAGTTGCGCTTGATGCCTTCGACTTTCGCCATTGTGGTTTGACGCTGCATTTTTCTCTCCTTCTGTCGTAGTTAGCGACTTTCGAACATTCAACTTTACCGGGGTTTACTCGTTCAAAGTAGTGCCGGGTAGTATTATCCGCGTATGCGCGTAGGAATGCAAGGGGAGAAAGAAGAGGATTTAGGCCGCTTGGATGGTGGCGCTGAAGCTTCCATAAAAGGAAGTCGTGCCGGAGATAGCTATCGCCTCGCCGTCGACGGAGAGGGTCAGGCTGCTAAGGTAGGTCGTGAACGTCCCGGTGGGCAAGATCAGCAGGTTGGCGATGGCGGTCAATCCGTCGGCCCCCTTCAGCGTGTAGGTCCCGCCGATGTTGTGGGTTATGTCCAATCCGGCGAAGTCGATGTCCTTCAGAGTCAGGAAGACGTCGTTGTCCTCCATGGTCCCCTCGAAGGTGTCGACGACGATCTGCTGCCCTTCCTCGTAGGCGTATTTCGACAAGGTCCCGTCGATCATCTTGTAGCCGTAGGAGTCCTTCTCGTCGGTGAGGTTGGTGACGAAGTAGTCGTCTGAGGACACGGCGATGTTCAGGCTGCCGACCGAGGCGAGGTCGTTTGCAAAGGCCGAGAATTTGTTGTCGAGGGCGATTGTGTAGTTCCCGGAGGCGAGGCTATTGACCGCGTCGGTCAATCCGCTGATGTCGTTCTTGTCGAAGTTCTTGTTCTCCTCGATGAAGGATTCGATCGCCTCGTCCTTGGTCGTTCCGATGTTGGAGATGGTGACGGTGAAATCGGCTTCGGCTTCGATGTGGAGGGTGAAGGAAAGCGCGGTCTCGGAGACGCTGGTGAAGAGCAGGTAGTCGGTGCTGACGTTCACGCTGGGGAAGAACGAGGTCGAATGCACCAGGTTGTAGAAGCTATTTAGCACCGAGACGTTGTTGGTGAGCTTGAGGCCATCCGAGGTCTCCTCGACGGCGAAGTCGCTCAGGTTAAGCGTGGATAGGTTGTGGATGGAGCTCACGTTGTCCCAGAAGGACTTCGAGGGCGACGTGGTGTAGGTTATCTCGCTCCCGATCTGGACCTTCCCATCGGGCATGGTGAAGTTGTAGGCGTGCTCGCCGAGGTTGATGTAGCCCTTGCTGGAAGCGGGGGTGTTCTTGTTATCGGAGTAGTAATAGTCGGCGGTCACGGTGTCGACGTAATGGGTGGAGGGCGAGGTCGATTCGATCGTGTAGTTGCCATCCGACTTGAGCTTCTGCAGGACGTCAAGCAAGGTCTGGTCGGTGTCCTGAGTTCCCTTGCCGCCCTCAGCTAGATACTCATCGATCCCGGGGATCTTGGTAGTGCCGATGTCGCGGACAGTGCAGACGCAGTCGCCGGTGTATTGCTCGTTGTCGGGGGCGAAGTGGATTATGACCTTGAACGCGTCGTCGGATATGACCTCGGCAGTCACGGTCACGTATGGCAGGACGAAGGCGTCGCCATAGCCGGAGAGCAAGGCGAACAGCGTCTTGTTGGCATCGTCGGTTATCGGGTAGACGTTGTCCTCGGTCGGGGTGGAGGGCAGGGCGTCGATGTTGAAGTCGGCGAAGCTGATTATGGCATTGGCCCACAGGTCTTTGATCACCTCGCCGGAGTTCGACCGGAGGTACTCCCCCGGCGTCACCTGGTCGCCGTTGAGGGTGAAATTAAACACCGCCCCATCGGCATCCTCGGCATAGCCGAAAGGGACGGCCGATTCCAAGGTGGCGTCTTTGTAATCGACGTAGTAGGCCTTCTCGGTGAAGTACATGTCGGTGGTCATGTCGAAGATTCCGTCTTCCATGGTGAAGGTGTAGTTCTTCCTATCGGAAAGCCCCCTCATCACTTCCTGTATAGAGGGGTATTGGACCGCCGGGTTGGTAGAGGAGGATCCGCCATCTGGCAGGCTGCTCGACTCCTGGCTGTTAGAACCGGTCGATGGCTGGCTGCTGGATACACCATTCCCGCCGCAGGCGATTAGTCCGAGGGCGGATAGCGGCAATATGAGCGTCAATTTGCTGGAATGTCTGTTCTTGTTCATTGTTGTTTCTCCTTTTTTCGCCTTGCGGCGGAGGCCATATTAGCATGACGGCGTAAAAAAGCACATCAAAAACACTCTTTTCCAAAAATAATGCGCAAAAGCTCGGTTTTTCCGCATATATCCGGCAAAAATGTATATGCCGAGGCAAAAAGAAAAGGCCGCCGAAGCGGCCTAGGTGGCTTAGATGTTGTCGACGTTGGTGTAGACGTTCTGGACGTCCTCGGCCTCGTCTAGCTCATTCATCATGGCTTGCAGCTTGGCCTTGTCCTCGTCGTTGACCTCGATCCACTCGTTGGGGTACATCGTGGTCTCGGCGCGGTCGTAGTCGGTGACGCCTAGATCCTTGAGCAGCTCCTTGCTCTTCTCTAGGTCGGCGGGGGCGACGCGGGCCTCTATCTCGCCGTTATCGTCGATGGTGACGGACTTGACGTCGACGTCGCCGAGGACCAGCGCTTCCTCGACGTCGCTTTCCTTGACGCCCTTGAAGTTGAGGATGCCAAGATGCTCGAAGTTGTAGGCGACCGAGGCCATCTTGCCGCCCTTGCGGGTGACGATGGTGCGGACGGTGACTAGGGCGCGGTTGACGTTGTCGGTCAAGGTATCGACGATGATGTTGCTTCCGCCCGGGCCCATGAACTCATAGCGGCCGGGGATGTAGGCGACGGTGTCTCCGCCCTTGGCCTTCTCGATGGCGCGGTCGATGACGTCCTTCGGGCACTGCTTGCGGTACTTCTCGATGGCGGAGCGCAGCGCGAGGTTCGAGTTGGGATCGGGCTCGCCCGACTTAGCGGCGGCGTAGATCTCCTTGGATGCCCGCATGTAGATGGCGGACTTGGCTTTGGCCGTGGCGGCCATGGCCGCGGCCCTTACTTCGAAATGTCTTCCCATAGTGAAACTCCAGTTTCCGGGCATAATATAGCACTCAAAGGTGACAACCTTAAAGCATTATCGCGATAGATCGATATATCGATGTCATTGATACCTGAGCGACCTGATGAAGGACATCGCCTCCGAATACCCTTCCATGAAGGACTGCAGGCCGTCGATCTCGCCAAGGACGGCGCATAGCCTCTCGTATTCGGCTTGATTGTAGACGGTCTGCAGCTCCGGCTTGTCCTCGATCAGCTGCGCATAGGACAACTTGAAGATCTCTAAGGCCAGCAGGCTGCCGATGTCGGCGAATGAGCGCCGGACCATCTCCGCGGCGGCCGCGTCGTAGTCCTCTGGGGTCTGCACCGCCTCTATCATCGCCCGTATCTCGGATACCACATCCTCGGGGGCGGTTACGTCCAGCCCATACTCGCCGGCCGTCGATTCCAGGCTGCCTAGGATGTTCTCGTCGAACACCCGCATCAGGGCATCCTTCGCCAAGGCGGCATCGGTAACCCGGTAGGTGACGTATATCCTCGAATAGGCCTCGAACACTGGGCTGTATTCTAAGGTCTGCCCGCCTTCGGATAGGAGCATGGTGCACTCGGAATCGAGGTAGATGCCATCGACCTCGAATCCGGGGACCGCCAAAGCCGAGAGGTCGTATGACCCGCCCTCGGCCATGGGGAACGCGGGTACGGAGATCATTTGCGCATCCAGCTCGGTCGGGATCCCGGGGATGTAGGTCGAGACGGAGATGTTGTGGGAATTTCGCGCATACATCAACTCGTAGCGGGCCTTCAGCATGGCCGAGGCCCCGCGCAGCACCGCCATCCCCATCTGGTAGAAGTCGGTGGCCGCATTCAGTTCCGCCATCGCCTCGTTATAAAGCGCATCGTATTCTTCCATCGCCTCGCCGGTCATCGAAACGGCTTCGGAGAGCATGGTGTAGGCATCCTGCAGGGAGGAGTTGCACTTATCCGTCCAGATCGAGCAAAGCGATTCGACGGCGTCTAGGCGCTCGAGCGCCACTTTGGTCCAGTGATCGACCTGATCGTAGTCGTAAGCGGCTTGCATCATCTCGAGGTAATGGTCGATGTCGCCCTTTATCCCGGTGGCTGATGGGTATCTTTGCTCCAGCTCGTCCCAACGCGACGATATATTGGAAACAGAAACCGCCTTCGCGAACTCGAATTCTGCGAGCGCGGCCGAATAATCGGTATCGTAATAGAACTCGCCGACGATGTAAGCGGCGGCGGAGAGTATCTCCTCGAGGGTCGACGCGGAGTCTATCCTGGACAAGGCCCCCTCATAGGCGGTGGTTATGACCTCGCCGGCATCCGGGTATTGCTGGTTGAGCTGCTCATGCAGCGCGTCGAGCTTGCCTCTTAACGCTTCTTTCCCGCCGTTCTGGACGAATTCCTTTATCGCGCTTATGGCCTCCTGATACGACTGATCGTCGTGCACGTCGACGATTTGGTCGGTATTGAAGTAGAGGTTGTAGAAGGCGGAGATCGCCGACGAACACAGGCCATAGTCCAATGAGGAGAAGGAGGAGGCGAGGTATAGGTCGGTCAGCCCGAGCGAGGGGTCGATGTACCAATCAAGGCCGTCGGAAACAAGCTGCGTGCACTCCGGGTCGGAGTAAAGGGAGAAGCTTCCGTAGTTGGTCTTACCCACCCAGTCGGGGAAGACATCGTATCCGGATAGCTGGTAATTCGGGTCGAAGGTGATCTGCTGCACCTGCTCGAAGCCGGGGATGAAGTCAATACTCAGGTGGAAATTGATCGTGATTTGTTCCTCCGGCTCATATGAGTCGATGACGTTCTGGATGTCGAGCTTGGCCTGGTCGAGCAGGGCCTGCCTCTGCGATTCGGCGGATAGGTAGGACTGGCTATCTTCGATGGTCCAGCCAAGGTCCCACATGCTGGTCCGAAGCTTCTCTATGATATCCGACACCTCAGTCAGGAGGCTGTATGGGGAGTATTCGACGCTTAGGTCAGAGCAAATCGCCTCGACTTCCGAATCCCAGATCCCGCGCTTGTAGCTGGCGAAATTGTTGAACACCTCGTCGATCGAGTAGTCGAAGTTTTCCAGCTGGCCGTTGAGGTTTTTTATCGAATACTCCATGTTGTAGGCGGATCTGATCTTCTCGTAGGCGTAGCTGAACAAATCATAGCCATAAGTCACGGCGTCGGGCACCGAGGCATAGGCTTCATCGACCTTGGCGATGATGGAGGCCGCGAACTGATCGAGGGCCGGCCCGGTCATCTTATTCTCGATGTATTGCTCAACGCGGCCTTGCAGCTGCAGAAGCTCCGAGCTTACGTTGGCTATATCCCCCACCGTCGCGGCGGCATTCAGCTCGGCCATCTTGGCCTCATACTCGATCCCGAAAACATCGAGGATGTCGGGATCGGCGGCGATTACGGAGTTGAACGCCTCTTCGATCTGGCCGTTCACCAAATCGAATATCGACCGGTCGAGCGGAAGCGAGCTGACCCAGCGCCGGAAGGCGTATATCGCGTCGTTGAGCTCATCCGAATCGGCGGAGAAGTTCATCAGCCCATAGTATTCGGAGAACCCGTCGGCGTATTCCCTCATCTGGGCGTCGGAGACGTAGTATAGGATGTCCTGCGAATAGAACGAATCCAGCTTGGCCATCTTCTCCTGGACGAAGTACTGGGCATCGCTTACGACGTATTTGGCGACCAAGTCGAAGTTGCCGTTTACCGGGGTGGCGTTGGTGAACTGCCCATCGTTTATCCCCTTGCCGGTGTACCAGCCAAGGAAGTAGTAGCCGTCCCTATATGGCGTCGGCAGGTCGAGGAATGTCCCCTCCTCAATGGAGGAGTAATCGGCCAAGTCGAAGCCCTCGGGCATGACTCCCTTGTTGGCATCGAAGGTCACGTTGTAGCGGCGAGTGACCGCGGAGGCGGCGTTCTCGATGGTGAAGACGAAATCGCTGCCGTCGGTGAAGGTGACGGTGTAGTAGTCGACGTTGCCTTGGGTGTCGGTCTTCTCGATCGAAACGATGCCGACTCCGGCGTCGCCTTTGTCGCCTTTATCTCCTTTGTCGCCCTTCTCGCCTTGGGCTCCGGTATCTCCTTTGTCGCCCTTGTCGCCCTTCTCACCCTGGGCGCCGGTCTCGCCAGTGGCCCCGCGGGCTGGCACGCCCGTATCGACCTCGCCGATATACCAGTTGCCATTGTCCCCGATGTGCGGGGTCAGGCCGTCCTTGCCATTGGTTATCGTGAAAGTCGCCGTGGTGTCGTCGGTGAAGGTCACCGTGTACTGATCGACGTTGCCGGAGGTTGAGGTCTTCTCGATGCTCTTGATGCCGCGCCCGTCCTCGCCGTCATCCCCTTTGGAGGGTACGCCGGTGTCGACGTCGCCGATGAACCAGTTGCCGTTCTCCCCGATGCTTGGGGTGAGGCCATCCTCGCCGTTGGTTACGTAGTAGGTGGTCGTGGTCCCGTCGGAGAAAGTGATGGTGAAGGTTTGCTTGTTTCCTTCCTCCCCCACTTTCTCGACCTTAACGACCGTTATGGGCGTGTGGATGTCGCCGCTGGATCCGGAGTTGACTGGAGCGCAGCCCCCCAAAGCCAGCAGCAAGGATGCGAAAAAGCACGCGATAGGCGCTTTGGCAGAAAGTCGTTTCTTCATGCTCGATTCCCCTTGTATGTATAAATTCTACTTTAGTTGACGTCATCCATACAATCGCCAAAGCTATCGATTTTCGATAATTATTTACCAAATATGCAATATTTGGCGGATAGGTTGCAAAAAACGCTTGGAGCGAACTCCAAGCGATAATTGTTAACGTTTGGCTGATTTACTTAGCCAAAAGCCTAGCTTTCGGGGCCTTTATATCCGGCTCGACGATCTCGATCCCCAGATCGTTGGCCAAGCCGTATACCGCGTCGAAGCTGTAATGGGAGAAGTCGCTCGGGGCGTGGGCATCAACCCCCAACGTGACCTTGGCTCCGGATTCCTTTATCACCTTCCAGAAGGTCGGGTAGGGATAATGCATCCAGGCGGTGGATGCCACGTCCTTCCACTCCCTGTAGCGGCGCAGATACCCGCAGTTCATCTCCAAGGGTATGTCGAGCTCCTTGGCTTTGCTAGCGATGACCTTGGCCATCTCGATGTGCCGCGGGAGCAGCGTTTCATTCCACTCCAGGAACAGATCTGGATGGGCGACGTAGGCGAATAGGCCGGTCTCCATGCCCTCGAGCAGGTCGTGGAGGTATTGCTCGTCGGCCCATTTCTTGTCCGCGTGGGATCCATAGAAATCGGTGCGGGTCCCGCCGCTTCTGCCGTGCTGTCCCAGTATCAGGTAATCGAGCTTGACCAAAAGCATATCGCGGAGCCAGGCTATCCTGCCCTTCCCCATGTTCTCGGCCTCGAAGCCGACGTAGATGTCTACCTTGCCCTGATACTTATTCTTCAAAGACCCTATCGATTCCAGATAGTCGCCGATGAGCGAGCTGTTGCCGCGCATATATGGCTCATCCATGCCGGGGAACATGCAGTGGTCGGAGAAGCCAAGCCGAACCAGCCCGTTGGCGATGGCCTCGGTCACATACCCCTCGTCGGTGCCATAGGCATGTCCGCACCTAGGGGTGTGGGTGTGGTAGCAGAAGTTCGTCTTCATCGTAATATACCTCCTCCAAGCATAGCCCTTCGGCGGGCGCTTTGTAATGCGTTACGAGCCTTGGCTTCCTTTCCAAGGCCTCCTTCAATTCATCGAGACCGGCCCTGCCGATGCCAACTCGGATGGCGTAGCCCATCATTAGGCGGATTTGGTAGGTCATGAAGCCGTCGCCGACGATGTCGACGCGGTACGCCCCCTCATCGTCATTGACCTCGATTGAGTATATGGTCCTGACGAATCCCCCGACGTCCTCCTCCTTGCTGGTGAAGTTGGAGAAATCGTGGGTGCCCTTAAAGCAGTCTAGCGCCTGCTTGAATGCGTCGAGGTCGAGGTCGTAGTCGCCTAGGTAGGCGCAGCTATGGCAGCGGAGCGGGAACTTGCGCTTAAGGCTGAAGGTATATGAATAACGTTTGCCGACGCTATCCTGCCTCGGCTTGAACGAATCGTCGCAACGCTCGAGCCGATGCACCGCGATGTCTTTTGGAAGGCGGCGGTTCAATAGCGACTCCATGCGGGGGCAATCCAGCTCCCTAGAGCAGGAAAAGGCGGCCGGCATCGCGGCGGCGCTCACCCCGGCGTCGGTCCGCCCGGAGTACTTTATCTCGATGTCCTCGCCGGTAAGCGAGGAAAGGGTCTCCTCGACCTTCTGCTGCACCGTCGCCTTGCCCTTCTGCCGCTGCATCCCGAAATAGGACGAGCCGAGGAAGGAAAGCAGGAACCGGTACCTCATTTGACGCTTAGCCCCATCAGCGCGAAGAAGTCCAGGTTCATCGCGGAAACAGTTATGAAGCCGGCCATCACGGCGGCGCAGACTAGCAATCCGGTCAAAGACCCCCAGGAGAAGCTGAGCTTCCGGTACCGGCTCCGCTTGGCCCGCGGATCGTAGCCACGGCATTCCATCGCCTCGGCGAGGTCCTCGCTGCGCATGAACGAGGAGACGAACAGCGGGATGATCAACGATGTTATCCCGGTTATCCTGGCCATGATGCGGCCATGCTTGAAGTCGACCCCGCGGCTCGCCTGGGCCTTCATTATGCGGTCGGAGTCCTCCAATAGCGTCGGGATGAAGCGGAGGGCGATCGAAAGCATCATCGCGATTTCGGCGGCCGGGAAGTTGAACACCTTCAGCGGCAACAGGTACCACTCGACGGCATAGGTCAAATCCAATGGTTTGGTGGTGGCGGTCAGTATCATGGTGAGCATGATGGTCATCACGAAGCGCATGATGATTCGGAACGCCTCGGCGAACGAATCCCAGTAGACGACCCAGCCATTCAGATCCCAGGCGATGCCCAGGGTGTTGTTCTGCTGCGGGACGGCGATGTAGATAAGAAGCAGGAACACCAGCGTGAACCATAGCGGCCTTAGCGAGGAGAGTATCGAGCGCAGGCTCATCCGCGAGACGTAAAGCAAGACGCAAAGGAAGACGAAGATGGCCCCGCCCATCAATAGCCTCATGCTCCAGTTGGGGTAGTTCATGAAGACCGCGACCATCAGGAAAATGGTGGCCATGATCTTGGCCCTTGGATCCATCCGGTGGAGGAAGGAGTTATATGGCACGTAGCGCCCGATGGCGAAGCTCATCGCTTGGCCTCCTGTATCTGCTTGGCCAGCGAATCAACGTCGAGGCACTTGGTCAAATCAATGTCCAATCCCTCTTCTTTCAGTTTCTTCGCGAATTCGAAGAAAGGCGGGATCTGCAAGGAATATTCCTCCAAATCGCCCTCGAAAAGCTCGATAGGCGTGCAGATCTTGGCTATCTTTCCGTCTTTCATGACGATGCAGCGGTCGCAGTGCTTTAGAACCAACGACATGTCGTGAGTGACCAAAATAATGGTCGTGCCCTGCCGGTGGATCTCGTCGAAGAGGTCCATCATCTCCTTAGCGCCGAGCGGGTCGAGCCCGGCGGTCGGCTCATCGACCACCAAATACTTGGGGTGGATGGCCAATATGCCGGCGATGGCGACGCGCCGCTTCTCCCCGCCGGAGAGCTCAAACGGCGAGCGGTCGTAGAACTCCTTGCCCAATCCGACCAAAGACAACGCCTCCTTGGCATCGGCGATGGCCTCCTCCTTGCTCCGCCCGAAGTTCTTAGGGCCGAAGCTAACGTCCTTAAGCACGTTCTCCTCGAAAAGCTGGTATTCGGGGAACTGGAACACCAGCCCCACTTCCTTCCTTAGCGGGCTCATCTTCTTGGTCCGCTTCTTCTTGTCGGATGTCGAGACGAAGCCGTCGACCCGGACCTCGCCGGTCGATGGGGTGAGCAGGGCGTTGATGTGCTGCACCAAAGTCGACTTGCCGCAGCCGGTCCGCCCCACCAATGCCACGAAGCTGCCGTCTTCGATATGGAGGTCAATCCCCTTCAACGCCTCAAACTGCAGCGGGGTCTTCGGGGAATACACGTATGTGACTTGGGAGAAATCTATCGGCATAGCAGATCCTCCAATAGGACGCTCGGGTCCTTGCTGTCGGTGTGCTTGACGCCAAGCCGGGTGAGACTGTTCTCCAACGCATAGGCGAAAGGGACGTCGAGGTGGCAGTCGGAAAGCTCCTTCTCATGCGAGAAGACCTCCTCCGGCTTGCCCTGGAGGACTATCTTCCCCTTGTTGAGCACTATTACCTCGTCGGAGGCTGCGGCCTCCTCGATGTCGTGGGTAATCGAGATAATGGTGAGGTCGGGCTTGGTCGACTTGACCTTGGATATGAGGGAGGCGATCTCCTTCTTGCCCTTGGGGTCGAGCATGGCGGTCGACTCGTCGAAGATCACCAGATCGGGCTCCATGGCCAATACCCCGGCGATGGCGACCCGCTGCTTCTGCCCGCCGGAAAGCGAGGTCGGCTCGCGGGAAAGGAAGTCCTTCATGCCGGCGTATTCGGCGTAGCGCTCGATTATCCCCTGCATCTTCTCCGAGGGCACGCATTTGTTTTCCAGCCCGAAGGCGATGTCGTCGGCCACCGTCGAGCCCACGAACTGGTTGTCGGGGTTCTGGAAGACTATCCCGATTCGGCTGCGGAGCCTATTCAGCGACTTCTTGTTCAGCCTCTCGCCGAACTCCTTCACCTCGCCCGAATACCCATCGAGCAATCCGAGCAATATCCGGGCCAAGGTCGACTTGCCTGAGCCGTTATGCCCGATTATGGCGACGTAGGATCCTTTATCAATTGAGAAAGAAACGTCCGACAGGACCTTCGGGTCCTCTTCCGAATAGGCGAAAGATAGGCCTTTGACCTCAACGATCTTCTCCGCCATTTCCCTTCTCCTTGGGGGAATACTTGAAGTGGATGACGAGCTCGTTGGCCACGATGAAGGCGAAGTAGACGAAAAGGAAAACGCCAAGCACCGAATAGAAAAGCACTGGGTTGGTGTCTATATAGCTTGCCAGCGGTATGAAGAGCATTATGGCGAGCAATAGGAAGCAGATGCTTATCACCACGATGCGGTAGAACATGTTGCGCTTAATCAACATCGAAGCTGACCTCGCGGCCCACGTAGGGGCGGTATTTGACCCCGGCCATGTCGAATATGCGGCGGGAGGCCTGCTCCTCGACGTGGTCGTGGTACTTATCGTCTTTGTAGATGACTTCCTTGATGCCGACCTGCACGATGGCCTTGGCGCATTCGTTGCAGGGGAATAGAGTCACGTAGATTCGGCACCCACTGAGGGCCGAGCCATCGCGGGTGTTGAGGATGGCGTTGAACTCGGCGTGGCAGACGTAGAGGTATTTGGAGTCGAGCCCTTCCCCATGCCCCCAGGGGATGAGGTCGTCGTCGACACCGCGCGGCATGCCGTTGTAGCCTATCGATACCACCTTGTTGGCAGAATCGACAATGCAGGCCCCGACCTGGGTCGAGGGGTCCTTGGAACGGGCGGCCGAGAGGGCGGCGATGCCCATGAAGTATTCTTCCCAATTCAGGTTATCGGTGCGGTGCTTCTCCATGCAAAAATCCTCCAATGCCCCAATATCATACACGTTCGGGGCCTCCGTTTTAGTTATTTTCACTCTAGAGTGAAGATGTCGGCCTCATATGGCTCCAATAGGCCATGCCCATAGCTGGGGCTGCTTACCGAGGAGAGCAGCAGCTTCGCCCCGGACAGTATCAGGTGGCGGTCGATGGCCATCCTCTTTGGCGTGAGGTTGATCAGGACCAGCCTGCGCCGGCCAAGGTAGACCCGCTGGAAGGCGATGAGCTCGCTATGGACCTTGATGGGATATATCTCGCCATAGCTCAATACCTCGTCGCGGTGGCGGAGGTAGGTTAGCCGCTTGTAGAAGTTGTAGATCGAGTCGGGGTCGAGCGACTCATCGTAGACGTTTATCCCCGCAAGGTAGTTGTCGTTTACCTTTATCCAGGTGTCCTTCGAGGTCGAGAAGCCCGCAGAAATCCCTTTATCCCATTGCATCGGCGTCCTTGAGTTGTCGCGGTTGACGTTGTGGCAGCACTTGTAGCGGAGCTTGCGCGGGATATGGAATCTCTTCATTATCCCGCTCACGAGGCGGCAGGATACGTCCTGGCTCTTGTCGGGGTCGCCTATCGGCAGATCGGTCATGCCGATCTCCTCGCCCTGGTAGATGAACGGGCTCCCGCGCAAAGTGAGCAATAAGGTTCCTAAGGCCTTGCCTGATTCCTTGTGGAACTGCATGCTGCCGAAGCGCGAAATGCTCCGCCGCTGGTCGTGGTTCTCGAGGTAATTGGCGTTCCAGTTGACCGCGGTCTGCCAGGAATAGAAGGCGTCGCGGAGCAGGCTCGGCTTGAACTTCTTGGCGAAGACCGGCAGCGATTTGATCTTGTCGCAGTTGGCGGTGTCGAACTGGAAGAACATGTCGAGCTCGTGGTTCTCCAGATACCGCTTCCCGCATTCCTTGCTTACCTGGTAGGTCTCCCCGATGACGACGCAGTCGTAATGGGAGAAGACGTCGTCGTAGAGACGGCGGAGCATCTTGTGGTTGCCCTCGACGCCGAGGTAGTGCTCGCTTCCCCGCCCGGAGAAGGAATGGCCCTTCCCGTCCTCTAGCGATTCCTTGTAGATCTGGTTGATGACGTCGCAGCGGAAGCCATAGACGCCTTTGTCGAGGTAGAAGCGGAGGATCTTCTCCACCTCCTCCACCACCGCTTCGTTATGCCAGTTGAGGTCGGGCTGCTGCTTGCTGTATAGGTGGAGATAGTACTCGTCGTCCCCCTCGTTTTTGCTCCAGGCCGGGCCGGTGAACATGCTGGTCCAGTTGTTGGGCGGCTTCCTGCCGTTCTTCTTCCCTTTCCGGTAGATGTAGTAGTCGCGGTACTTGGAGTTCTTGTCCTTGGAGGCAATGAACCACGGGTGCTGGTCGGAGGTATGGTTCACCACGAGGTCCATCACGATCCTTATGTCGCGCCTGGCAGCCTCCTTGATGAGGTCGTCGAAATCGTCCATCGTACCCAGGTCGGGATGGATGGAGTAGTAATCGCTTATGTCGTAGCCCATGTCCATGAGCGGAGACTTATACACCGGCGATAGCCAGATGACGTCTACCCCCAGCTCGGCTAGGTAATCGAGCTTGGAGATTATGCCCCGCAGGTCGCCGATCCCATCGCCGTTGGAGTCGGCGAAGGAACGCGGATAGATCTGGTAGAACACCTTATCGAAGAATGGCTTTGGTTTTTGCATAACCCATTATAACCCCTAATGGGCAAGAAAAAACGGGGCTATGCCCCGGGTTTACCGCTTGACGGGTTTTTCTTCGCTTAGGCTCGCTTGCTCAAGCGCGGCGGATACCGCCTCGTCGGAAGTCGATAGAGCGAGGCTAAGATAGGCCTGCATGTCTTCCTTGGAGATCTTATTGGAATAGGTTTTCTCGTCCATCGCTTTGCCTTTACCCGCATAAGTCTACCTTAACGCTTTGCCCTTTCAAGGCCGCTTCCTTTTACATTGTCCAAGAAAGCGCGGATAGGCTCGATGCCCCCTATCCAAACGGGGTTTCAATTTGGCCCGCCGAGGGAATATATCACGATGAAGCAGATGACGATGAGGGCGACGACCACCCCGGCGAAGATCAAAAAGCCCTTGGCGGAAGGCTTCTTGTTGAGTTCTTCCTTCTGCCCCTCGGTCAGTAGCGACTCGTCTATCTGCGGCTCGTCGCGCTTATCGCCCTTCATAGCCCGACCTGGATAGGAACTCCTCGTCGGAGGCTAGGATCAATACCCCGCCTTCCGGCAGTTTGGCTTTGGCCTCTTCTATGGAGGAGACGAACGGATGGTCCTCAAGGAAGAGGAAAAAATCATCCTCGCCCCAGTAGGATGGATCGCCCTCGATCCCGGTGAGCATCACCTGCCCGAAGGCATTGTCCAAAATCGGGAGGATCGAGGCGGCGTTGCAGCCTTTCTTGCAGGCGAACAAGACGGAGGACGGCCTTCCTTTGCGCAATGTGGGGGCGCTCCTGGCCAAGCTATAGGCCATCTCGACGTTGCTGCAGATCAGGGGTATCACGCCATCCTGCTCATCGCCATGGAACGGCAGCTGGCAGGAAGCCAAAGACGATTTGAGCTTATCCTCGTTAAGATCAAGCAGATGCTTGGCTCCCTCGATGGCGAGGCTAATCGAGGATAGGTGGGCGCGCAGCTTGGTGAAGACGCCCAGGTCCTTATAGGGGAAGTAGTCGAAGCGGAAGCAATCCTCGACCAGGTGGTCGAAATGGAAGGCGTCGCCCTTGACCCACTTTATCTCGTTCTTCCTGACGTATTCCTCCACCGGCGGGAGCACCAGCTCACCCAGCTCATAGGAGACTAGGGTCGATGCCTCGGAGGCGGCGGAGACGCAGTCGAGGGCGAGCTCGGATTCGGTCGAGCCGAGGACATCGCCATGGTCTAACCCGGTCGAGGTGAGGATCGTCATCTCGTAGCGGAGCGAGTCGGCGTAGCAGGAGGATGAGTATCCCCCGACGTCGAACTCGACCACGCCGTAGTCGAGCCCCTTGGAGGCGAAGATATGCAAAGCGATGAGGTAGAGGGCCTGCTCCTTGCCAAGGCGGCACTTGGCGATGATCTTGCGCAGCTCCTTGTAGGCCTCCTCGATATCGGATTCGGAGGCGGGCTTCCCGTTTACGTAGATGCGGCTCTCATCATCGGGCAGGCAATGCAGGAAAAGCCCCACTCCCTTGCCCTGCCCGGATAGGATCGATGATAGGGCGCAGGAAGCAATCGATTTGCCGCTGCTCCCGACTACGGCGATCAGGGTTGGCAACTCGCCGAGCTTACCGACCGCATTGTCAAGGTCGCCGCGCTCTATTGGGAAAGCGTCCAGCGTAGAGAAAACGTCACACATCCTTCGACCTCCTGCTATCCTTAAGCGCCTTATCCATGTAGCGCTTGTCGTCCCTTTCCTTGATCGACTCGCGCTTGTCGTAGTCCTTTTTGCCGACGGCCAAGGCGATCTCAAGCTTCGCATAGCCATTGGAGAAGAAGAGCTTGGTCGGCACGCAGGTGGTGGAGCTGCCCTTGCCGGCGATGTGGCGGTTGAGTTTGGCTATCTCCTGCTTATGCAGAAGCAATTTCCTGTCGCGGAGCGGATCGACGTTGTATATCGTGCCCTGCTTGTAGGCGGCGATGTGCATGTTGGCCACGAAGGCCTCGCCGTTCCTAATGTAGACATAGGAATCCACCAGCGACGCCGACCCGGCCCGGATGGACTTTATCTCGGTCCCGGTGAGAACCAGCCCGGCGACCATGAAGTCGGAAAGAAAATACAGGTGCCGTGCCTTGCGGTTCTCGGCGACCACGCTTTTGTCTTTCTTCCTCTTGTTTCCCATCCTTAAGCGATCTTGGTGAAGGATATTGTAGCCTTTTCCGGGGTGAGCGAATCAATGTGGAACTCGAAGTTCACGTCGCTCCCGCCATTCCATTTGCCGTTCGGCAGGAAGTCGGTGTATAGGCTCGGCGAGAAGGAGTCGCCTTCCTTGAATAGGTCGTCCCCGGTCATCATGAGGTTGTCGTCATATAGGGTGTATCTCCCGCCGGCCTGGATGAGCTGGAGCGCGTAGATGTTGGAGCCGAGCAGCGACTGGCAGCGGCCATAGTCGGAGTTGGAGGCCCCGACGGCGACCTCGGAGTAGTACGGCTTGCCCAAATAGGCGCAGCGCTCGGGGTAATCGAAAGAGGCGGTCTGCTCATCGGTCAGATAGCCGGAGTCGGCGAAGTTGCTGGAAACCTCGTAGCCAGGGCCGTAGACGAGCCTCATGTCGGCGTGCCAGACCCTGATGCCATAGTCGTTGGGGATGTTCCCGTAGCTGGAACTATTGTGGGCGGTATCGAACTGGTTGAGGCCGGTTGGCGAGTAGAACTCGATGGCAATGTACTCGTCGAAGCCCGTGCCGTTCCATCCGTCGGAGAAGATGATGACATCCCCCGAGGTGGTCGACGGGGAGATGGTTATGGTGCAGTCGTCGGTGACGACATAGGGCTCGACCCAGCCGTAGAGCATCTTGGTGACCATGTCGTGGTCCCCGGCGTTGAGGTCCATCATGAGGGCCCCGCCGGCGACGTTGAGCTGCCCGCCTTCCTCATAGTCGGCGTCGTAGTAGTCGTCCGCGCCTAAGACGTGGCCGAACTCGTGGCAGAGGGTGTGGGTGTCGACCTCGCCCTCGGTCGAGGTCTCAAAGAAGTCGTAGGAGGCCCAGAAATAGGTGAAGGCGGTCGGGGAGTTCAAACTGGGCTCGGAGTAGAAATCGTAGTAGGTGAAGGCCCAGAACATCTGCGCATAGTCGTAGTTCTGATGCATCCCAAGCTGGCACTCGGAGATCCACTGGTAAAGGCTCGGGGCGGAGTAGATGACGATGGTGGCGTCGATGTAGCCGTCCTGGTCGGAGTCGAAGACCTGGGTGGAGGAGTTGCCGTGCTGCTTTTTATAGGAGGTGAGGCCGGTGTCGATGGCCTCGGAGATCAAAGAGGAATAGTCGCCGCCCGAGAAATATAGGGAGTTGGAGTTGCCGATGAAGTCATCGGCGGTTATCCCGAGGTCGACCGAGGCGGCCATGGTGCAGTTAATGTCGAGGCGGCCGTAGCTGGATTTCTCGTAGTAGCTAGGCAACGTCTCCCAGTAGTTGGTGGCCGAGGCGTCCTCCCCCACCGCGATCGAGATCTCCTCCAGCTGCCTATCGGTGAACGGGCAGTCAGTGAACTCTACCGGCAGGACCAGGACGTCGAAAGTTCCGACCGAGGGGAGGATCGGGGTGTCTTGGGTATCTGATATCTTCCTAAGCGACACGTTGTCGTTTATGGATTCGGCTTTGTAATAGCCCGCCTCCCCGTCTTGGCTAGATGAAGAAGAAGGGGAGGACTGGGCCGCGGATGAGGAGTCTTGCGACTCCCCGGGAGTCAGCGTGCAACCGAACAGCAATGCGGCTATCGGCAATAGTGATAATAATACTTTTTTGGTCATTTTGGCTACCTTTATTATTCTTTTGTTATGGTGATGTTGGCCTTGTCAGACCCGACGTAATTGAATTTGACGGAATAAGGGAACTCGGTTCCGTCGTTTAGGCTGACGATCCCCGGGAAGTAGGCGGAGTACTTGCTTAGCGAGAACTCCTCGCCGGTGGTGAACAGCGTGTCGTTGTCGGCGGCCTCGCCTCGCTTGAAGGGATCATTTTTTGGCGAAGAAGCGTCAATCAGTTCGATCAGCGAATAGGCGGGATCGGCGAACGCCGCGTCCTTGTAGCAGTTGGTCGCCGCGACCTGGTAGTAGCGGAACATGCTGGAGGTATCGGCTGGGTTGAGCTTAGTTCCGTAATAGTAATCCCATTCGGAGTTGATCTCATCGCCCCAGGCGGAGGCGGTGAGGGTGACCTCGGCGAGCCGGGCGTCGACGTGGTAGACCCTGACGCCGGGGATGGTGTATCCCTTCGGGCGGCCCGGATATTGCACCTTGCTGTCTAGCTCATTGAGCTCGGTCGGGGTGTATAGCTCCATGACGATGTACTCGCTGAAGGCGGTCCAGTTCCAGTCGCTGGAAGGTATCACGATGGCCTGGGGGTTGGAGGCGCTGGTGATTATCTCGACGGTGGCGGTGTCGGTGACGACAGTCGGCTCGATCCACCCCAGCGCGATCTTGGAGAAGGCGTCGTGGTCGAGGATGTTGCCATCCATCATCGTGAGCCAGCCGGTCGGGTAGAAGGTCGAGTTGCCAGAGGGGTAGTAGTCGTCTAGCCCGAGCATATGGCCGAACTCATGGCATAGGGTGTGGGCGTCGATCTTCCTGGTCTCGAACACCGACTGCGGCTCGGTGTAGATGAAGTCGATGGACATCCAGAAGTATAGGTTGAGATTCGGGGAGATGGTGTTGGGATCGGAGGTCGCCCAGTAGGTGTAGGCCCAGTAGAAATCATCCGCGTCGTTGAAATTGAGGTCGCCGGATTGCGAATCGGGGCAGGAGTAGACGGCGATGACGCCATCGAGGTAGCCGTTGCCGTCGCTATCGAACTTTTTGGTGGCGTTGCTCCGCTTATACGATGTGAGCGCGGCGTTTATCAGCGTTATTCCGTTGTCGTCTATCCCGGCGTATTTGGAGTAGGCGGTGTAGGCCGTCATGTTGGTGTCGTAGATGTCGGCTATCTCGAAATGCAGCTTCAGCTTGCCATAGCTCGCCTTCTCATAGTAGCTGGCCAATGATTCCCAGTACCCGGTGCCGTTCTCGGCCGAAAGCGCGGTATTGAGATTATCGATATCGGAGTTCGAAAACGGGTAATCGGTGAATTCGATCGGCAGGACCAGCAAGGTGTACTCGCCTTCGCTAGGAATGGCGTCGAGCCTTGATGATAGCGATATGTCGCGGTAGGTGTAGTCCTTGGTCAGGTCGACGTTCTCGTACACCCCTTCGGCGCTCGGGGTTGGCGGGACGACCGTCCCGGGGTCGTAGCTGCTGTTCTGCCCAGGCAGCAAATCATAAATATTGCAGCTTGATAGCAGCAGACAGCATCCCAGCAGCGGGATTATCTTGAAACCGTTTCTTTTACGCATAGCCAACAAATGATAATCGAGAAAGCCCCGCTTATAAAGCGGAAGGGTATTCTAAGGGCAAAAACCGACTTTTGGAACACCTAATTGGCCTTATTACGGATTTTTGGCAGATTAACGGCAAAACACGAGGAAAAACCGCCGATTATGGCCATAAAGACGAAGAAATACTTGCTGTAGAGTACGACGCCGAAGAAAAGCTCGGGGATAAGCAATGAGAGCAGTATCAGAGAGAGCATGCCTTTGCCATCCTTGAAAAGGCGATAGGCAAGATAGCCTAAGGCAAACAGGAACAAAACGGTTCCGAATAGCCCGGTGCTGACCAATAGCTCGATCAGCGTGGCGTGTGAGTAGGTACCATAACTCGTATTCGCGGCGAACCCGCCGAGGCCATAGCCGAAGATGGCGTTGTCCTTGAATAGCGACAGGCCGTCGCCGATCATCTCGATGCGCAGCGCAGTCGAAGCGTCGTACTCGCTCCCGCCAAATATCGTCGATAACGCTTCCTTGAACCTATCAACCAACGATATCGAAGGGATCAAAGACAATGTGATTACCCCCACTGCCGTGACCCCGATGACAATTAGAAGGGATATCCACCACTTCTTCTTGCCAAGGATGAAGAAGAGGAAGCAGACGGCTTCAAGGTAGACGCAGACCATGGCGCCGCGAGACCCGGTCAAGGCAACGGATCCAAGAGCAATAAGCCCAAGGATGAGGAGGGCCCATTTGGATGGATGGCGAAGGAAAGCAATCAAAGCGAGCAACGATCCGAGCCAGGTCGATAGGTAGAACCCAATGGAATTAAGGTTACCGAATGATTGACCAAACCTTCCGAATATAGAGTTGAACCCGGATGACAGAGAATCGACAAACAGGCACGCCGCAAAGACGAGGCCGGAGAGGGCATATAGCCACAATCCCCATAACGGCTTCTTGGTCTGAATCAAGAAAGAGGCGGCAAAGATGCAAAGGATTGTAATGAGTGACAGTGTTTTGCACGAAGACCATTCCTGAGTGGTTATGCAAGTGCACATCAAGGCATAGATAAGGAAGCAGATCAGCGGAATGCCAAACACCGGAAAATCAAAAGACTTGTTCAAAATGGCATAGACGATGTCGCTGACTATGAATAACCCAGCGAAGATTATCGGGATAATCGAATAGCTGGTCCGCTCTGTGAATAATGGCAGGCTGATAAACAGCAGCCCGAGAAAGACAAATCCCAATAACTCAAAAGCAAAAACGGCCTTGTTGGAAGGGAAGCAAGAACGGAATTTTCCCCATAAGACCTTCATTTGGATGAAGACCTCCTATGAAGGCGCGTGATGATAACCGAAGCTAGGATAATAAGCGCTGAGGAAACTATGGCACCTAGCAAAGGTGCGAGGTTAAGCAATCCTAGTGAAGGGGCAAAGGAACTGATGATTTGTAGGATCAGGTAGGAGAGAACGAATGCGCTGATGGCTGATACCGAGCAATCGAATGTATCCGCTTTGCGGTTTAGCAGGAATATTGAGCAAATCAATAAGGGCAATAGATCGCAAACCAACAGGCAAACCAGGCAAAGCCAATCCAAAAAACCGTTATATCCAAGCCAAATCGAATAGGCGTTTATGGCAGAATCCACATCTTTAGCGTAATCCGAGGGCAAATTGAACTCGTTAATGCGCAAATCCCAGTTATTCAGATCGATTTTCTCATTAAGGAAATCTAGGTATCCTGCGTTGGTATTGCTCATCTCGCCTAAATCGAAGTTCAGGCTCCTTTGCCCGGAAAGCGGATATTCATCAACGATCAAATAACTGCCGAATGTAGATGAGAATATCTTCCCATATGAGGAGTCCGGATCAACCTTGCCGGCTATGGTTAGCCCTAGGTATGACGAGCCATCGAATATCGTTAGCCTATCGCCGACATTGGCTTCCTCATATAGAGGGCCGCCAACAATGCAATCGCCTTCGCCGTATGAAGATAGAAGCATCTCGAAGCAATCCAGCACTATCCCGCCTTTGGGGTTTTCATGCGTTTCCAAAGAAGGAGCGATGATTACCCTATTGGGAGCGTCAACGCCATCGAGGTATTCGCCTGTTATGGTTGCCCTGGCGTTGCAATATGCAGCGGCATACCTGTGGTAAGAAACCTCTGACGCAATATTGACCAGCTCCTCATCAGAATGCTCACCAAATAGATCGATGCTTAAGGCTTCTCCTTCGGTTTTGCCAGCAAGCGAAGAGAAGGATTCGCCAACCAAAGACAATTTTGAGGAAGAAGAAAACGAGTCAGCCACATAGCCGGCGGAAAACAAAACTGTGAAAGAAACCAAAAAGATGAAAAACATCTCTAGGCCCCTGATTTTTCCTTTGCCCTCATTAGCCATGTAGGTATAGATTACGCCAAATATCGAAAAGGCGAAATATCGCCGACGTTATAGGCTATGCCTATAGCGAAGGTATTTATTTGGCTCAAAAAGGCTCCTATACTACTTTCTCGTATGGTCACACTGCTTAGAAAACTATTCATCAAAAACTACCAAGACGTTAATAACCAGAAGGTCCGCTATGCCCACGGACTGGTAGCGTCGCTGTTCGGGATAATAACCAACATCATCCTGGTCATATTGAAGCTATCGGCTGCCGTCTACTCGGCTTATATGAACCACTGGATATTCTCCATGGCCCTAATCGGCGATGCGATCAACAACACCAGCGACGCCGCGTCTTCTATCATTACCTTGGTTGGCTTCAAGATGAGCAGCAAGCCCGCCGATGCTGACCATCCGTTTGGCCACCAGAGAATCGAATACATAGCTGGTTTAGTCGTCGCGGTGTTCGTCATCGCGGCCGGCTTGGAACTCGGAATGTCTTCTGTCGAGAAGCTCATAAGCGGCGAGACCCCGGTATATGACATCGTGGCCACCGTCGTTATGTTCGTCTCTGTGTTTCTCAAGATCATCCAAGGTATGGTTAACCTGGGATTCGGCAAGGCTATTGATTCGCCGTCATTGAAGGCCACCGCTATCGATTCATTCACCGATTCCATCTCTACCTTCGTCATCGCCACCTTGGCTTTGGCTTCTTTGTTCTACCCGCTTGAGTTCCTAGATGGCTATCTAGGCATTGCCCTGGCTATATTGATTGCTTTCTCTGGCATCAAGATGATCAAAGAGACCAGCAGCCCGCTTATCGGGCAGGCCGCGGACATCAAGTACGTCGAGCAGATAAAGAAAGCGGTTTTGGCCCACCCTTCCATCAAAGGGGTTCACGATGTGATTTGCCATTCATACGGCCCCACTTCCATATTCATCTCGCTGCATGCCGAGGTTGATGCCAAGCGCGATATTCTTTCCATCCACGATGAGATTGATAATATCGAGGAAGAAATTAGGCAGACGTTCGGCGTCGATATAACAATTCATATGGATCCGGTTATACTAGATGATCCCGACACCAATAAGACAAAGCAAAAGTGCATTGACATTCTCAATAAGTTCGACAGCTCTTTGACCTTGCACGACTTCAGGATGGTCAAAGGCGATACTCACATCAACGTAATATTCGATGTGGTCGTGCCTTATGAAGACAAAGCCTCTAATGAGGACAACATCAGGAAAGCCCTAGAAGATGGGTTTGCCGATGAGCCGATACATCACAATTTCGTGCTGCATCTAGACCACCCGTTCGCAGAATAGGCTAAGTTGCTAGTCATCAGATAATTTATCTTCTTCAATTAAAACCGTTTTTGATCTAAGCAAAATTATGCCTTTAACAATCGCATAAATGCTTAAAGCCAAAGTCACCCCTACTGCCAAGAAGGCGGCTAAGTTTTTGGCAAACGCCAAATTGCCCGTTCCAAAAGTCATATCCAAGGTGATTGTAGTATTGACCATAGACATGCAGGCATCAGCCATTGAAATGTTCCTTAAGGCCGTGATAACAGGGTCGCCATGCTTTCTAGAACGCACTAGATTAACTATGGCAAGGATTATCTTGTAGAAGGTATAGGCCGCCAATCCAATAGCAACTACTTTGCCAGAACTATTTGGAGGCGTATTGGTGATCATAAAGGTCACGGCAAACGCCATGCTTAAATCCATGAGGAAGATTAACCCGCCAGACCCAATTGATACTTTAAGCTCAGCATATAGAAGCTCTGTTTTATTCATCCAATACTTTCTAGCTATGTGCCTGGCCAAGAATATGATCGTTATTCTGGCCCCCATAAGAACCGCATAGAAAATCGCGATGAGACCATACCAAAGAGAATTTAAAAGCGCAGCCAAAACAATATTCAAAACGGCATAACCAATATTGATTAAAAGCGATACCAACGACCAGAACACATTGCTCGCACCATATGTCCCAAATAAAGCTCTTCCAGTTTCTGTTGATAGTACTTTCGGCTCGACTTTCTTCTTATACTGCCTGTATAAAAACGCGATCAACAAATAGAGTAGATACAAGGAAATAACCAAGAAGACGCAATCGCATATTCCTTCAATAACATCTATTTTCCAAATAGAGAAATTAACTGCCCAAGCAACTGCTGCAAAAATATCAAAAAGAGCGAGCAAGATAATAAGAATCATTGGAGGTTTTTTAAGAGTTACCAAAACCTTTAACTTACTATTGGCCATCAACAAATATTAAAGCGAAAAAGAAAAACAACTAGTAGATTAAAGATACTTGGCTGCGGCGACAAATTTTCCAAAGTCGGACTTTAATAAAGACTGTTCGAGTTCTTTCAGCCTTTTATCATTTATATCAAAATGAAATTGTTTATAAATATTTTGAATAAATTCGCTATAAACGATAAAAGCGTCTTTGACAATTCCAACGCCAAGTCCTATTAGTCTTTGATACAAAAATCCGCTTTGATTAATAAGCTTATGATAAATATATTTGTTTGATTTATATCCTAAACTAGCTCTATCGTCAAAGAGCCGAAGCACAACATATAAAGTGTCAATGTTCTTAAAATTTTTAGTTTGGTGTGATGCGCTTCCAGCTACTAAACGATAATAGTAAAAAGCGCCATTAAAGCCATATATTTTCGAAGCGTTTTCATACACTACGAAAGACATATTAGTATCTTCAAAATAAAAACCATCAGGAAACTCATTATTAAGAAATAAGTCGTTTTTTATTACCTTCCCCCATGGAACACCATCTAAGTCAATAGGAGTTATTGAACCGTGTTTAAAATTTCTTCGACGTTTCTTCCTGCCTGACTGGGTTATATAAACAGCATCTCCCTGAACAACGTCACAATCACGTTCGATTGCGACATCAATCATTTTGTCCAAGATTTCTGAGTCAATATAGTCATCGGAATCAATAAAAACAACGTACCTTCCTCTAATTGTGGGGAACATTCCATAATTTCTTGCAGAAGCTGATCCGCCGTTTGCCTTATGCTTAATTTCATAATGAGGATCGTTTGAAAATCTTTCTAAAATTTTCGAACTTCCATCGCTTGATCCATCATCCACCACCGTAACAATGTATGAGTGTTTGAGGTTAATCGATTGCAAGCAACCCAAAATATATTTTTCGGCGTTATAACACGGAATAATTATATGAACATCAACTTCGTTAGAAGGCGCTTCTCTTTTTCCTATACAAACAGCAGAGCCGGAAGGAAAAGGCGACAGCGCTTCTAGCCGTTTTAAAGCAGCATTTGCGCTGTCGCCATCTGTGTTTACTATTTCGCTCCTAGCAAGCTTGAATAATAAGTTATTAAAGCCAATTTTTCTCAAAAAGAAATTTACTAGGGTCTTTGGCGACATAGTTTAACAATGCATTAAAGGTAGTATTTGTTTAGAACCTTGAGAGTCTTCTCGTCCAACTCGTAGACGAGAGGCTTGCCGGTCGGGATTTCGACCGAGATGATCTGCTCTGGGGTGAGGTTCTCGAGCATCATGACAATGGCACGGAGGGAATTACCATGGGCAGCAATAAGGACCTTCTTGCCGGCGTGGATCTCAGGGGCAATGGCCTCGTCCCAATACGGCTTGACGCGCTTGGCAGTGTCAATCAGGCACTCGGTGAGCGGGCAATCGGCCTCGGTCATCTCGCCAGCGGCGATCAGCTTCTTGTAGGTTTCCTGATTGCCAGGCCACCTCTCATCATCCTTGGTAAGGGCTAGAGGGGGAACGTCGGCGGAGCGGCGCCAGATGTGGACCTGTTCATCGCCCCACTTCTTAGCCGATTCGGCCTTATTGAGTCCCTGAAGGGCGCCGTAGTGACGCTCATTGAGCCTCCAAGAGTAATGCTTCGGGATGTTGGTCTCGCCCATTTCCTCTAGGACGAAATCCATGGTGTGGTTTGCCCTCTTCAGAACAGAAGAGAAAGCAACGTCGAAGGTATATCCCTTCTCCTTGAGGAGTTTGCCGGCCTCATGTGCTTCCTTGACTCCGTTCTCGGAGAGCTCGACATCGGTCCATCCGGTGAACAGGTTCTTGAGGTTCCACTCGGACTGGCCATGACGGATCAATACTAGTTTGACCATAATGTTTTAATAGTGTCCTTTCTTTTGACGAGGCGATTATAACACAGCCGAAGGCTGCTTAATCCATCTGTAGGTATTCGAGGATTATCTTAGCGGCTAGCTCGGCTGCCTTCTTCTCGTTTTCCCTATATTCTTTAGCGTGGTCATTAGCATCGCTTATGACTTTTAGTGAGCAAAACGGAATGCCAAGCATGTAAGCGACTTGGGCTTCGGCAGCCGCTTCCATATCAACAGTAATGGCACCGAATGTGTCAGATATTTTCTTTCTTTGCTCATCGGAAGCAACAAATTGATCGCCACTGGCGACTATTCCTTCAACTGGTTTTACACCGGCATTAGATACGGCCATCACTAGTTTTTTGCGAATATTCTCTTCCGCATCAAAATAGACCTTGTTAATTCCGGATATCAAGCCTGCAGGATCACCGACTGGAGTGGTATCAACGTCGTGCTGAACTAAAGAAGTGCTTATGACTGCATCAAGAATCCCGGCCTTAGAAGGATTTATGCTACCAGCAACACCGACGTTTATTATTTCTTCTATAGATTCGTCTATCACTGACTCAAGTAATGAAATAGATGAGGAGGAAGCGACTTTACCTATCCCGCCTAAGCAAACGCAAAAATGAAGTTCTTGTTTATTGACCGAATATATTTCTAATTGGCCAACCCTCTTTTCAAATTTGGCTTTGAAAATATCTAAAAGAGGTTTGGCTTCTCTTTCGACGGCATAAATGAAAGCTTTCATAATTTACCTACCGGCATCATAGCCAAATAGTACCAAGAAAGATAATACAAAAAGTTTTATATCAGTCCAGATAGAGACTTTTCTAACATATTCAGAATCCCATTCAGCTTTTTTAATTGGATCATGATCCCTGTGCATATAAATTTGGGCCATTCCTGATAACCCAGGTTTAACCATATATGCCGAAGGATTTGTGCTTTTTCTGGCAATGTGAATCTCTTCATTATTATCAATCATGTCAGGGCGAGGCCCGATAAAAGCCATCTGCCCTAAAAAAATATTGAATAACTGTGGAAGCTCATCCAATGATGTCTTTCTCATAAATGAACCCCACTTCGTTTTCATTAAATCCTGCTGGTCAGCAGTAATGCTGTCAGCAGGTACAAGCGGAGCATCTATGCGCATCGACCTAAACTTATAGATAGTAAATGGTTTCTCGTTTTTTCCTAGCCTTTGCTGCCTGAACAAAATCGGACCTTTAGAAGTGCACTTTGTCATGATTGCACAAAAGATTAATAATGGGCTCAACAATAGAATGCCTAGGCTCGATCCAAAAAGCCCAATCAGCCTTTTTAGAACTAGATATATTCTTTGGGAGACTTTGAACTTAAAAGGCTTTTCTTCCATAGAATGACCTTGCTAAAGATAGACAAATTACCACAAACCGTCAAATTTTAATTTTCCGGTTTAGATAAGTCTTCCTTATAAGACCTGAGTATATGTGATTTGCTGCGTTCTGAAAGAACGCTGAACCCAAACAGTTCAAGAATCTTATGGCACAAATCATCGTCGCTCAATTGGCCTTGAATGGATTCGATATCGGCTTTGACATTGACAATTTCTTCCTTAGAGATATCTCCGATCTCGCGGTCGCCACCAACTCGATATGATTGATATCCTTCAGGATCTTGCGAGGACGGCCAATAATAATCTTCTCCATCAAATCGATCTTTAAAAGCAGAAATCAAATCCAACTGATGCGTTATACGGTAAAGCATCTTACTGTCGATTCGCTTGAGAGAAAATATGTCCCTAATGCGCTTCTTAAGAAGCGTAATGGAAATTGGAGATTCATCAGCAAGGATGCGCGAAATAACTCCAGGCAAGTCGCGAATAATGTTATCAAGATGCGGATAGTTAAGCTCAGGATAATCTATCTTATGCGGATATGGATTATCCGGAGTGGCCTTAACTAGCGATATCGGCTTGGCTGCCTCTTTCTTAACCTCCATTGCTGAATGAGGCTCGCTAAGTTCCTTCTCAATCTTCTTAACAACGAGATTGGGATGATCGAGGTATTCAACCGACCAAACCCTCATCAGCCTCCACTTGAGGTTATCGAGCATTCCAGGCGCAATGACATTGCGGTCATCGCAGGTAAATGTGGATTCCGAATAAGATGGGCCATCGCAGATAATGCCTAAAGCATATTTATTGGGGTCTAGAGGATCCTTCACAGCTATGTCGACCTTAAAGGCGCTTGAGCCGACATTGATATCGACTAGATACCCATCCTTGATTAGGTCACTGGCAAGGAATGGAGCTATAGAAAGCTGCTCTCTAGGTATATTCCAAGAAGACTGATTTGCTAATGTCTTAACGCCGGACTTTGCATACATAAGGAAGGACTTAAGGTATTCGGCGCCGGAGTTCTTAGCCGATGAGGCTCTAATGTCCTCGGGCTGGCAGGAGCAGAATACGACCATCTCCTCCTTCGCCCTACTGACGGCAACGTTCAAACGCCTTTCCCCTTTCTCACGGCTTAATGGACCAAAGTTCAGATTCATGGTCTTTGTCTTCTTTTCCGGGCCGAAACAAATGGAGAAAAGGATGACATCGCGTTCATCGCCTTGGACGTTCTCGAGATTTTTAACGAATATCTCTTCCCCACCAGGTGTACGGTTAAGCCTTGGATTGGCATCGAACTTAGCGTCAAGCATATCGGTTATTAGATCCTGCTGCTTCTTGTTGAAGGTGACCACGCCGATGGAAAGCTTGGAAAGCTTCTCGTCCTTAACGCGACGGACTATCTCGTTGACGATGGCCTTGGCTTCCTCACGGTTAACGCCGCGCCCCTTCTCATAGTTCCCTTTGACCTGAACCATCCTAACCTGGCTCTGCTGATTGCTAGGGGTTGGGAAAGTGCATAGGGTATTGTCGTAGAAACGATTGTTGGAGAAAGCGATAAGCGACTCGTGGTGCGAACGGTAATGCCAGGAGAGACGATACCTCGGCAGGTTGAGGGCAATGGCATCATCCAATAGAGATTCCAAATCCTGGTAGACAACCACATCGTCGCTTGGCTGATCAGAATACGAAAGCGAGGAAGTAAAGAAGTTTGTCGGCGGCATCTGCTGCTGGTCACCCGCAATGATGCAGGAGTCACCGCGGGCAATGGCCCCAATGGCCTCGCTGGTAGGAATCTGTGAAGCTTCATCGAATATAACGATGTCAAAATGATGCTTCTCTGGGTCTAAGTATTGAGCGACGGATAGAGGAGACATCAAGAAGCACGGGCAAAGCTTGAAAATATCGTCTGCGTACTGATCGATGATGGCACGGAGAGACTTTCCCCTACCATTGGTCTTAACCAGCTTCCTAAGCTGATAAGCCAAGCTGGATTCAGCATATTCGACGTCGGTGCGCGGGAATGATGCGGTGATGCGCCTGGCGGTTTCCTCAACGGTAAGGCGCTGGAAATCGGATAGGGTCTTCTTGTACTTGGCAATCTGCTGCTCGGTTCGTAGCGAAGAAAGATTGGCCAATCCAAGATCGGTCAGGGACAAGCAAACTATCTTATAGAACAAAGCGCAGTCAAAGCTGGAGCGGAGCTTGCTGATCGATAGTTTCCCGTTCTTGTAAGATTCAATAAGGGAAGGTGGAAGAAGCTTAGATGCATCATCTAGGCAAGAGAGGAACCTGCACCACTCCCCAAGCCTCTCGATGCCTTTATGGGCTGAAGCAATCTGTCCTAAGGCAAATCCGAAATAGACATCGTTGTCATCGGCCCTAAAGCAGTCGAATCCCAGAGGTTTGAGCTTCTCGTTTTGCTCAATGAGACTTTGATAGGTTGTTGTTAGGTTGTTGATGTCGTCTGCATAAAGCGCGTCGGGCGATTTGACCAAAGCGGATACTTTCTTATAGGCCTTCTTGTATTCATCGTCGGAGCCGACTTCTAGGCCACGAACTAGTTTCAAAAGTTCGATGGTGTTTTTGACCTTTTCGTAGTCGGCATTGATGGCTTGGAAATCCTTGTCTATCTCGTTGGGGAAGACGACCTGCCAATAGCCGCTCTTCTGCTCTACAGAAGACTTCATGCTCTTAAGTAATCCAATCTGTTCAAGATGGTGCATAAGGTCGCGTTTACGGAACTTAGATACGGTATAAGGCTTGAGTTCTTTTAGTATGGATTTGATTGTTTTCCGCTTGGCGAAGAAGCCATAGGTTTCTGATGTTTTAAGCCTGGATTGCAGGGTTTCGGCATCGATTTGCGTTACTTTCAAATCGAAAGTCTTATTAATTTGATCCCTTAAAGATGCATATACGGTAAGGGATTCGAAATAGTTGATGGTTGGCTCGGCTTGCGAAAGGATTGTGCCTGAAGCGACTAGCTCCGGGAAGAACTTTCCAGACTTCTGTTTAATTAAATCGAAGGCCTTTATAAGCAAGTCGATGTTGTTCTTGCTGGTCTTTAGCGTGAAGCCAGATTTCTTGGAGTACTTAGTATAGGCATCAGCGAACGATCCAAGAGCCTCAATTAGGGGTGGCAAAACAGTTGAATACTTCTCACGAAGATCTAGTGAGTACTCCTTATTATCAAAGTAGATAAACGGATTCCCGTAATGCCCGTTGACCCCATGGGAAGCGACGATCATATCCTCGATGGCGGATATGCACTTCTCATACTTATCCGAATCCATCGTCGAGGCATACTCATCATCGACGAGGCAGTTATCCTTTGCCGATTCGTTTTCTAGATACCGTATCAAAGCAACATAAGGCGAGACGAAATACTTTCCCTTGCCATGAAGCTCCTCAAGGGTCTTGTTCAAATTGTCCCGCTGCTGCTTTAGCGACTCAGCTTCATCCTGGTATCCATTAACCTCACGGGTCGGCCCCGTGGACAAAGATTCGCCAAGCTGTGCAAGCACGTCCTTCTTGTTGGCCTTGGCCGAATGTATCTGCAGGCAGAACCTTCCAAGACTAAGCGAATCTAGCCTGGACTTAACCACATCAAGGGCGACTTCCTTCTCAGCTACAAAAAGGACTTTCTTTCCCTTGTACATGGCATTGACAATGATGTTGGCAATGGTCTGTGATTTGCCAGTTCCCGGCGGGCCGTCTAGAACGAAGCTAAGCCCTAAGTCACTGGCCTTTATAGCAAGAAGTTGAGAGGAGTCGGCGCTCAGGGGGATGGCCAAGTCACCCGGCTTCACGGTATCGTCCAGGCTAGATTCGACAAGCGATTCGGGGACTTTCTCAAATTCGGCTGCGCCATGGACCATCGAGGACACGACCTTGTTCTTCATGAAGACGTCGCGGTGGGTCTTCATGTCGTTCCACATCACGAAGTGGGCGAAGGAGAATAGCGACAAGGTTATCGTCGAATCGTCGATAACCCAGTTTCCCTTTGGAGCGATCTTTTCCCTTATGGTGTTGAACAGCTTTTTTACGTCGCCGACGTCCCTTGGCTTATCGAAAAAGCCGTCCAGCTCGCTGAAATCGAGGTCGAACATCCGTTTGAAATACTCAAACGCCGCGGCATTCAGCTGCATCGAGTCGAAATCCAAATCCAATGAGAAATAAGGCCCGGTACGGCGTCTTGGCATTGCGGCGGGGACTAGTATTATCGGAGCGGTTATGGACTGTTTGGAAAGGTTGCTGTCGTACCATTCGATCATACCCATGGTCAGGAACAGTGGGTTGCAGCCGCTTTCCTCGACCTGGGTAGCTGATTTCCTAGCAAGCGATATCAAAACGTCCTCGGCATCCTTTTTCTTGCCGAAAGCATATATCCGATTCGAGGAAAGGGCGGAATCGAACTTGCGTTTGTCCTCTATGGAGAACTGATAGGCGAGGAACTTCTTGGGGTCGGAGGGGACGAGCTCGGAATCCGGAATCAGCGATAGCTTGTCGTTCCGGCTTGCCTTGGAAAAGAAATCGAAGACGCTGGAGGCGCCTAGCTGCACGGAACTGCTGCCGATTTTGTGGTTGATGAGGTTATTGCTCATCTCCAGGTCAAGCAAGTTCTCCTCCCAAACGTCAAACTTGCTCTTGCTGCCCTTGGCCTCTAAGCCAAGCGAGCCAGCGGACTGTTCGATGGAGGGCAGCTCGTAATCGACGCTGATTGCATCATCGTAGTTTATCTCCGTCTTCCCGTTTGCCATATGCGGGGTCGGCAAAGGCAATATGTAATCCAGGCGGGCCGAGCAAACATCGAGCACCCACGAAAATCTCATCGATCCAATCTCAGATGATGCTTTATTTAGGCATGATGCGAAATTGACCCCGAACCCTGAAGCGGCGCAGGTCGGATCGACGAGGACCATTCTCCTGTCGGTCGAGGAGCAATCGTTGGTTAAAACGGTCAAATTGTCGGAGACGGCGTTCGGATAATGATAATCGTCAAGCCAAACGGCGTTGAAGGCATGGCCGTCCATCACGACTATAAGTGGATTTAGCCCCACCGCTTCGCACATAGAGGCATATAGCAAAGCGAAGTCCAGGCAAGTGGCGGTCTTGCACGATATGACGTTCCTGGGCATGCGGACCCTTTGGAATGTCATCTCGAAAGAGGCAGGCGGGTTGCTGTAGTGGATGCCTTCCGCCTGCAAAGCCAAGTAAAGGGAATCAAGCTCGCGCATGACGACTTCCGGATCATGTGTTTGGTAGCCTACGAAGGATGATGTGCTATGCTTGCTCTCCATCAATTTGGCGGCTTTGTTGGAGAGCTCCTTCACCAAATCGTCGTTTGGGGTGATGAAGCTAGCCAATGATTCCTTAACGAAGTCAGACGATGCCGATTGCTCAATTGGGAGCAAAGAAAAATCAACTGTTTTCGAACAGATAGAAGACCCATCCGCCCCAACCAATTGTACAAGCAAAGACACAGGGACAACCTCACTTAGCTCATACAAATAAGATGAATTAACGGATAAATTAAAACTATCTATATTGGTGTTCTTATTTTTCTGAAGACAAGCTAAATGGACGGGATCACAAGATATATTGGTGTTAGAAAATTTGAAGATTAACTCAGCATCAAAAATGTTTGAATCAGAATTGTTGGTTATTGAAATAGCTTTTAAAAACGAAAATACATTTGATTTGCTGCTGCCATTTTTAATCCTTAAAAGCTTCTCTAGCCTGCAATTCGTATAGCATAGAGATTTAGAAGCACCAATGGATATTGCAATACATGAAAAGACATCTGGCATTGAAGGCATGACAAGATTATAGAGCAAGGCCGGCAAAACGAATACGGCCTTCATTGCCTAGAAAGCAAAACATACTCGCCTTTCTTGACTAACACTTTAGCAAATTTGCGTCCAACAAAAACTTCGCATAAGCATGATAAATAATCTTCGTATGCAAAACCAACGATTAAAAAATAAAGAACAATGCAAGAAACGACATATAAGAATGATAGCCAAAAATTAGAGTAGATTTGACTTAAAAAGTAGCCGAAGAAGCCCATTACAATAGCTGGGCCAAAGCATCCAACATTATTTTTAATAAGGTTGGCTGGCGAAATTTTCAATGTTTTTTTACATAATGCTAGGCACACAAAATTAGCAGGTAGATATGCACAGCTTACGATAATAACTATCAAATGATATTCGAGTCCCCTTGTAAGCAGCCAAGCCAGAATAAGGGCTACCATCGAAAACAAATCGGAAACAAAAATCCAAAAAGGCTTCCCTTCGGCGGACCAAGCAGTTATCACAAAATTGCCGGAAGCCGTTTTAATGCAATTCATCAAACCATACCAGCCCAAAGCCACAGCTGCCTGTTCCCATCCGCTGCCGAAAAAAACCAAAGTCAAGAAATCTTGATATACAAACATTCCGATGCCAAGCGGGATAAGGAATAAAGACAAAGCCTTTTGATATTTGTTAAAAACTGAGGCGTATAGGTCACTCCCATTATCCAATTTGGCCAAAAGGCTAATAAGAACAGGGGAATAAATAGAAGTTAGCAAGCCAACTATGCCCGTAACAGTGGAAAAACCATTTTTTATATATCCCGATTCGGCCTGTCCTAAAAAATGGCTAGCAAAAAGGACATTTATTGAAGAATCCGCCCAAACAACAATTGCCGAAATCAAAAACATTCCGCTGCAAGCCCACATCTCTTTAAACGCTTGAATTGAAAAAGAGAACGACAAAGAGTTCTTATCAAAAATAATCAGCAAAAGAAATTGGCATACCAAGGAAGCTAACGTTCCAATTGGCAATGACCAAATCGCCAAGCCAAAAAGTGCGGCGGCACAAGACGTCAAAAGTTGAATAAGGCAAGATGAAACTCGCACTATCGCTAAATATCCAAATTTAAAATCCCTTCTAAAAAGAGACATTTGCATATTAGTAATTGCATAAAATGGTATTTGTGCCGCGGCAAGAATCATCACCATTTCATATCCTGGAGCACCGACAAATGAAGCAAGCGGCTTGCTAAATAAGACAATTATTCCAAAAATGGCAAAGCTCAATACGAGAGAGACAATGGTAGCTGTCCCGGCTGCCAGCCTCTTTTTTTGAACGGTCGCAAATTTTTGCTGAAGTATGTATCTGGAAAAGCCGCTTTCGGATATGATTTCGGCGAAATTTGTTATTACCGTGATGCTCGCAACCAATCCGAAAATCTCTGGGGCGAGAAGCCTAGCTAAAATCATGTTCATGATTGGAACAATAGCTTTAGCGGATAACTCGCCTACAATGGTCCACTTTATAGAAGATGAAGCCTTATTTTGATACGTTTGAGTCGCGTCCATGTCTTGGAAAAAATGTTGCCCGCTCAAGATTAGCAGTTATTAAGCAAGTTGCAACTTTTTAGAATAAAATCCGCAAAATGGTTGAATATCACTCGAGCAATAGTTTTGGCAAATTCCGAATTATTATTGAATAACACGATCAAATTAAAGCATTAAAATTTTAAAACTCTTATTTGCGCGTGAGGGAAAAATATTTCAGGATTTATCGAAATTTTTCGCTTTCCCCCACCTTCGATAGCGCAAAATTTTGCGCTTTTTTACCGCGGGTTCGATGAAGGCCTGCGCCTTTTGGAAGGCATCCCCCGGCGTGTTCCAATAAAAGTAGAATAGATTCAACCAATCCTGCAATCCGTCCCGCGAGAATCCGCGGTGCGATCCCGCGAACCCGGATGGGCATCGGTGGATTTCGCTCACGGGCTCCATCGGGTTTTCGGAATCGGCGAGACCCTTGGCTTCGTCGGTGCCGCGGACTTCGCTCGAAAGTCCCATCGCCTCGATCAGGGCGTTGTGGGATTTACCGCCATCGTGGATCGTCTTTGATCCTTTGGCGATCATTTCGCCGTAGCCGGCGACGGCCCTCGCGGCGCTCGGCTTCCCGGCGCCGCACGCCCTCAGAACGCAGGTTCCGCCGTCCGTCGCGGTCAGCGCGCAGAATTGGTTCCTCGAAAGCCCGCGGAGGGCGGACGGTGCTTCGCGTCGTGCCATTCGGAAAACGTGGAAACCATCATGCCCGACGAGCCAAGGCCATCCGGAAATTTGGCTTTCAAAGGCCCTTCAGGATTGGTTTTTTATCCCTCGCATGCAAATAAGAGTTTTTTAATGATTTTCATACGACTTTGTTAAAATTTTGCCGAAATCCCTAAAAAGGAATCACTTCTAATGTCGAAAACAACAAAAGGTCTTTGTCTAAACGAAAAACTGACCTGACTTATTTTGTTGCTACAAGAAAACATACCCAAAACTATAGCCAGAAAAATTAAAAGAATTCTATTTGAGTATAAAACATTAAAACATGAGCCAAATAAAACAACGCCAAATACCAAACTTAATAACATTGGGCGATTATCCCCATTTTTTTCAACAGCAATCGCGTAAATAAGCGGAGCAATCCAGATTATAGATCCTAGGATTCCGAAGTTGCAAAGCATCTCAGAAATATTTGAATGAGAATAAACTCCTTGATTTGACAAAGCAGAAAATGACCCAAAGCCATTTCCAAAAATCGGAGACTTGCAAAACAGATACAGCCCTTCCTCAAACATAGCAAATCTTTGATTAGATGAGGCATCACCTATCGTCCCGCCAGAAAGTAGGCTAACAATAGCGGATACCAGTCTATCTTTTAACGAGGAAAAAATCGGAAATTGCAAAACTATTACCGCAAACACGATTGCAAAAATAAAGACAAGTCCAAAAATTAACTTATATTTTTTTGCCAGACTAAAATAAATTAAAAGAAGATTTGATAAAAATAAAACCACAAGGGCTCCTCTAGACCCGGTCAAAATGGCAAAAAATAAATCGATAAGGAAAAAAACAATTAATAAAATAATATTTTTCTTAAAATGAATTAATAAAAACAAAGTGACGAATGAGGCTAATGAAAAGATAAGCCCAATCGAATTCAAATTTCCAAACGTTCCTCCAAGACGATCGGGGCTTAAAGACAAAATTGCTTCATAATTTTCGATAAAAATGAATATAGCAAGCAAGACAGCTGAAGTAGAAAATAAATATGAAAAATATTTCCAAAGTTTAAATTCAACTATCGTTTCATAAGTAATAAAAAATAAACCATAGACAAGAATTAATGATCTTAAATCTGAAAATGATATAAAGGTAAAAAGAAAAGAAATCAAACAATAAAAAGTGAAGATGATATATGGAAAAATAATTAAATCTAATCTGAATTTTCCTCTAATAAAGAAATAAAGCAAAAATGAGACAAGATCTAAAACAGATAAGATAAGTGAAATGGTATTGTATCCCGCCCTAAATGTGAAAATAGGTAGCGTAAAAATGGTTATGGATGAAATCAAAACCAAAGACCACTTGAGAATAAAGCCTATTCTATCTTTGTTAAAAGCGTTTTTTGCCAAGGAAAATAGACCGTTAAATTTTAAATGCATTTTCGCAAATCCTTTTGCGTTTATATTTCGTAAATTTCAACAAAGAACGGTAAGCAAAGGAAAAGATCATTCCAGCAGCAAAAGAAATAATCAGGAAAGCTGAAGCGGTTGGAGAAAAAAATATACCGGCAAAATAGCAAACTGTCAGCAAACTAATAAAAGATAATAAATATCCAACAAAATAAACAATCACAAGTAATGAATAACTTCCTGGCGAATTCGAAGCAAAAATATGAATAGGCGCCGAAACAAGCAGCATAAAAACCCAGGCTAGCAAACAAATCTCGAAATCAATTCCGCCAGTTTTAAATTGATTATACATCAAAGACACATTAGAACTATTTACTAAATTATCAGATGAATTAGGAAGAGATGTTCCTATGGAAAAAACCCCAAGAGACATAATTGGTTCTTTAGAAAATAATTCTAAATAATATCTGCAAGCAAAAGCTGAATGCCCAAATTCAAAAACGATTGATGGATATGCAAAAGATGGCAGCAAGGTATAAGAAAACAAAATATTGTTAGATAAAGTATGGTATTTAGACATATACTCGTCATCTAAGACAATATTAGCAATTGTCCAGTTTAGTATATTTGAGGTTCCTTCTTTTTTATTAAAAAATTGTACTTCGACAGTTTCGCCCAATAATGATTCATATTGGGATTTTTGGATTGGTTCTTTTGCGCTGCGATTTTTAAGAATCTTATTAGCGCAATCGATAGAAATAAAGCAAAAATTGGATATTTCCTTACCATCATTCGGAGTTAATACATTCTTATCAAACATTAAAGAAATATTCCAAATCTCGTGAGAAAGCGTTCCATCTGATCTCTTGATAATTTGATTATACGGCGAAGGTAGAATTGCAATCTCTTCGCCGTTTTCAAACAGCTCATTTGATGTATATTCATAATTATCGCTGAAATCTTTATTTAGTGGCGAATAAGCATTATATATAGAAAATTTCTCCCGATTGCGGTTAGATAAATTCAAATTTCTTGCTACATTAAAAACGTCATTAAAATCATTTTTTGTGCACTTTTCATTAAAGTTTAATATAACATTGAAGCTCTTACTGGTTTGCTTGTCCGCAGTCAAAGAAAATTCGTTTGCCACGAAATCTTTAACAGAAGAAGATGAGACGTTAAAGCAAAAAAAGGAAAGCATTCCCATAATAATAGTTGACACACAAAAAATTAGTGAATGCCTAGAAAACAAACAGCGAATCTTGTACTTGCCCTTATCTGTTAAGAAAACCACGCTAATCCCTCGAGAATATGTCACGCGAAAAGACTTTCTGCGACACGTCAAGCAGCTCGGAATCTAACCTATTAGCAATGATTATATCCGACTGTTTCTTAAAATTTTCTAAATTGTGAATGATTTCGGACCCAAAGAATTCTTCCTTGTCTAAAGCGGGCTCGTAGATTATGATCTTAACACCTTTGGCTTTAATTCTTTTCATTACCCCTTGAATAGACGATTGCCTAAAATTATCGCTATTAGATTTCATGGTAAGTCGATAAACACCAACAGTTTTTTGCGAAGGTGCAAACTCATCAAATCCTATTCTTCTAAGTATTTCATCCGCAATAAAATCTTTCCTAGTCCTATTGCTATCTACAATAGCTTTTATCAAGTTCTCAGGAACATCTGAATAATTGGCCAAAAGTTGTTTTGTGTCTTTTGGTAGGCAATAGCCCCCATAACCAAAAGATGGATTATTATAAAAATCGCCAATCCTAGGATCAAAACAAACACCTTTAATTATTGAGCGGGTATCTAACCCTTTAATTAGAGCATATGTATCCATCTCATTAAAATACGCAACCCGCAAAGCCAAATATGTGTTTGCAAAAAGCTTAACTGCTTCTGCCTCGGTGGAATTCATGAAAAGAGTCGGAATATCTTTTTTTATTGCGCCCGCTTGAAGCAAACTCGCAAATTTTTTTGCGTGTTCTAATGCATCTTGGTCGCCTTTGTCTGCTCCAACAATTATCCTTGATGGATAAAGGTTGTCATAAAGAGCCTTTGATTCCCTTAGAAACTCAGGAGCAAAAAGAATTTTGCGATACCTATATTGATCTTTTATTTTTTCGGTATATCCAACCGGTATAGTGGATTTAATTATTAAATAAGCATTTACGTTGACCGAGAGAACGGCTTCAATAGCAGATTCAACAGCACTTGTGTCGAAATAATTCTTTTTTGAATCATAGTTTGTTGGTACAGCCAAAATAACAAATTCGGCGTCTTTGTACGCTTCTTCGTAATTCGATGTTGGAAAAAGATGTAAGTCCTTATTTGCCAAGAACTCTTCTATTTCCTTGTCTTGAATTGGCGAAACCTTATGCTTTAGCAATTCAATTTTCTTTTCATTGATATCATAGGCATAAACATCATTATGTTGAGACAAAAGAACAGCTAAAGAAAGGCCAACATAGCCAGTGCCCGCAACGGCAATCTTCATAACAAACTCCTAATGCTATTCACGCTGGCATTATAGAAGTTTCTGATAAATAAGGAAATTCTTAATTCCTTCTTCGAAGGAAATAGAAGGCTTGTACCCTATGAGGTTTTTGGCTTTGGTTATATCAGCGTAAGTAGCATCTACATCTCCAGGCTGCATAGGCAAATATTCTATAATTGCTTTCTTACCCATGGCTTTTTCAATTGTTCTTACCATCTCGATCAGTGTCACTGGATGATTAGAACCTAAGTTCAAAATCTCATAAACATCGTTGTGCTCATCAAGGAATTTAGAGCAAAGAAGAACGCCATTAACAATATCGTCAACGTATGTATAGTCACGATACGTTTTGCCATCTCCATACAAAGTAATTGGCTTCCCTTCGTTAATCAATCGGGCGAACTTGTTAATAGCAAGGTCCGGACGCTGCTTTGGACCATAGACAGTAAAGAAGCGAAGCATAAAAATATCTAGGCCATAAATGGCGTGATAAACATGAGCCATGACCTCGTTGGCTTTCTTTGTAGCAGCGTAAGGCGAGATTGCAAAATCAACAACGTCAGTTTCCTTAAAAGGAACGGTTTTGTTGTTCCCATAAACGCTAGAAGATGATGCAAGGCAAAGTTTCTTGCATCCAGTCCTTCTGGCTGCCTCGAGAACATTTAATGTTCCTTCGCCATTAACTCTTTGATAGGCGATTGGGTCCTCTAAGGAGGGGCGAACTCCAGCTTTGGCTGCCAAGTGGACAACGTGGTCTATGTGATTTTCTTTAAATATTTTGACAAGATTATCAAAATCAAGAATATCAGCTATCTCTAATTTAAAATTTGGATTAGAAAGAAAAGGCCCAATGTTCTTTTTCTTTAGCTTTGGGTCGTAATAAGGATCAAAGTTGTCAACACAAACAACCTTATCACCCCGTCCCAAAAGCTTTTCGGTAAATGTGCTGCCAATGAACCCGGCGCCACCTGTAATTAAATAATTATTCATACTAACGGACTATAACACTAGATAACGTAACTTTTAAAAATTAATATTACTTTTGTATGAAAATTTTAATTGTTACTCCGCATTATTATCCAGAAAATTTCAAAATAACAGGCATTGCCGAGGAATTAGCAAAAAATAACGAAGTTGAGGTGTGGACTAACATACCGGACTATCCAAGTAGAAAACGTTATAAAGAAAAATACACATATTTTAAAAATAGAAAACAAAAAATAAACAATGTGACAATTAAAAGACTTACCAGTACGTATAGAGGTAAATCCCTGCTGAGTCAGGCAATAAATTACTTAACTTTTTATATATCATGCGTTGCTAAGGCAAGGTTCGTCAAAAAAAGATTTGATTTAGTTATAAATAATGAAACGTCGCCAATTACATCAATCAAAGGCGGTTTAATCGTAGCTAAAAGGCAAAATATCCCATCTATAAACTATGTTTTAGACTTGTGGCCGGACTCCTTGTTAACGATTAAAAGTATTGAAGAAACTTCGATTATTTACAAATTTTTTGATTGGTACTCAAAAAGAATTTATAAATCAAGCTCACAGACCTGGATCACATCAGAAAGCTTTAAGCCCTTCTTGGTAAATATGGGGTGTGTAGATGAAACAATAAGATACATACCAAATTATTTTTCACCTTCAAATTCTTATAATCCTCAAATTGCAAAAGAAAATCTTATCCCAATAAGCAAATATAAAATTGTTTTCGCTGGTAACGTCGGCAAAGCGCAGGGACTGGATACCCTTGTATCAATAGCCGAAGAAGCAAAAAGTAACGATATAACAAATTTTGCTTTTTGTATTATTGGCGACGGCTCTTTCAAAGCAAATCTTATAGATATGATAAAAAAAGCAGGGGTACAAGAATATTTCTGGTTTCACGACCCTGTTCCTATGACCAAGATATCGGAATTTTATGTACAGGCTGACGCTTTCTTTTACTCTTTGATTAAGAACGATTCCATACAAAGAACGCTTCCTGGAAAAGTGTCAGAATATATGCAGTACGGAAAGCCTATTATCACAGATTGCGGTGGAGAATCAAAAATAGTTCTAGATAAATATGGAGGCGGGGTTTTCTTTGAAAACGTCTCGGAGGCTCTTGAGAAAATACAACACCTAGTATCGGGATCAAATACCATGCCAATAAACATGGAATATGTAAAAAATACATTCTCGAAAGAATCGGTTATGGAAAAAATTGAAGACGCAATCGAAGAAGTAATGAGTTCGTCTAAGTAATCAAAAATTTATTTACGCCACGTTGTTAAATTAACAATAGGCGTATAGCTTTGAATAACGCGAACGACTCTTAACGATGTATCATCACACTCATAAGCCGGAGACAAGGACAAAGGCTCGTTATTTTCATGCATAGAAATAGCTAAATCTGTTGCTCTTAGAACATCGTTCTTATCAATTCCGCCGACAATTATCGAACCGGCATCCAGTCCCTCCGGCCTTTCTGTAGAAGTCCTTATAAGAACCGCTGGGAAATGTTCAATCGCTGACTCTTCGGTAAGAGTGCCAGAATCCGATATTACGCACAAAGCGTTTTTCTCAAGATGTACATATTCAAACAGGCCAAAAGGTTTCATGCTTTTCACTAAAGGATGGAACGTGAAATGCCTGGATTCTATGAATTTCCGACTTCTTGGATGCGTAGAATAAATAACCGGTACATTGTATCGCTCGGCCAAGCCGTTAATACTATTCATAATCTCAAAGAAGTTTTTCTCTATATCGATGTTTTCTTCCCTGTGTGCCGATACAACAATGTATTCACCTTTTTTCAAATTCAGGCGGTCGAGAATATCGCTTTCGTCAATTTTCTTCTGATTCTTTTTAAGAACCTCGTTCATCGGGGAGCCAGTAACAAAAATCGTTTTTCCATCGATTCCCTCGTTGAGCAAATAACGCCTGGCGTTTTCTGTATAAGGCAGGTTAATGTCGGCAATATGATCAACAATGGTGCGATTTGTCATTTCGGCAACATTCCAATCCCAGCACCTGTTTCCTGCTTCCATGTGAAATATTGGGAGTTTCAATCTTTTCGCCGAAATAGCAGACAAGGCACTGTTTGTATCGCCTAGTACTAAGACAGCATCCGGTTTAATCGTTTGAAGAAGCTCATAGGATTTGGCGATAACGTTTCCCATTGTGGCGCCCAAGTTTTTACCCGCGCAATCCAAGTAGAAATCAGGCGCCCGAAGCCCAAGCTCATCAAAGAAAATTTGATTCAGTTCATAGTCGTAGTTTTGCCCGGTGTGCACAAGAACATGATCAAAATATTTGTCACAGGCTTTTATTGTTTCTGACAGTCTAATAATTTCAGGACGAGTGCCAAGAATTGTAACAAGTTTTAATTTGTTAGCCACGTTATACCTCCTCGTAAAAAGTATCAGGATTATCCTTATCAAATAATTCGGAAGCCCACATTAATGTAATTGAGTCGTCGGAACCTATGTTGGTGATTGAATGGGTGTAGCCGCACGGTATATCAACAACCTTCATATCCTCGCCACTAACTTTATATTCAAAAATAGTATTTGTGCCAATTTTTCTAAACTTAATCAGGCATAGTCCGTGAATAACTAAAAACTTCTCATTTTTTGTATTATGGAAGTGGTTTCCTTTTGTTATTCCCGGCTTGGAAATATTAATGCTCAATTGCCCCGCTGACGTTGTCCTGAAAAACTCCGTAAAGGATCCTCTTGCATCGATATGAGGAACCAAATTATATGAAAAACCTTGCTCCGGTTCTAAATAAGACAAATAAGTGGCGTAAAGTTTTGACGAAAATTCATCGCCAACATTCGGAATAATTAGATTTTCTCTAGAGGCCTTAAAGCCAAAAATCATATCGGCTAGTTCACCAATAGAAATTTTATAGCTTGGCTTAACAGTTAATATCTCTCCTGAACCGTAAGTTCCGTCTTGATTTAAAAGAGAAATAAACGATTTGCAAATATCGTCAATATAGACAAATTCCTTTACCACGTTTCTATCGTTAATAGAGATTGGAAGCCCATTCGCTATATTAAAGCAGAACGTAGCAACAACGGAATTGTAATTAGGCTTGCACCACTTTCCAAAAGCGTTTTGAAGTCTAAAAATGTAGACTACATGCCCAGTTCGCTTGGAATAAGAAAGTAAATAATCTTCAGCTAGTTTTTTCGATTTTCCGTAATCGTTATCCAAAGCGGCCTGTATAGATGAGGCCAAACAAATTGGAATGTCGCGATTTGTTGCTTCGACCGCCTTGACAAGTTTCAAGGTTAAGTTGGAGTTGCCTTCGTAAAACTCGTCTTTCGTAATAGGACGGTTTATGCCAGCTAAATGAAAAATGAAGTTAGACTCATTCACCAAAGACTCAAGTGATTGCTTAGTATCTAAATCATAACTTAAAACATCGTAACCGGCTTGCCTTAGCCATAAGCAAAGGTTTTTTCCTATGAAGCCGCTAGATCCTGTTACCAGTATTTTCATAATTATTCATGCTGTTTTACGGGGCCGCCAAACAATTCTAGCTTTTTAAGAAGTTGCTTCATCCCTTCGACATCTAATCTATTTGTATTATGTGACGTATACGATTCTTTCAGCAAAGAAGGCTTGATGCCTTTTTCTACATATTTATCGTAGTTCAAATCCCTGTTGTCGGCATGTATTCTAAAGAAGCCGCCCATATCCTCGGCACGGAGCATCTCTTCTTGCGTGACCAAAGTCTCGTACAATTTTTCCCCGTGCCTGGTTCCAATGTATTCAATGCCGGTCTTAGAATTTGTCAATTCAACAATCGCTTCGGCCAATGTCGCAATCGTGGCTGCCGGTGATTTTTGAACGAACAAATCTCCTTGTTCGCCGTGTTCGAAAGCATACAAAACCAAATCTACCGCGTCATCAAGCGTCATCATGAACCTTGTCATGTCTGGATTTGTAATTGTTATAGGCTTTCCTTTGTGAATTTGATCTAAAAATAGTGGAATCACAGAGCCTCTAGAAGCCATCACGTTTCCATACCTTGTAAGGCAAAGCACAGTATCGCCTTCCAGCAGCTGTCTGCTCCTTGCCACAACATTTTTCTCCATCAATGCCTTGGTCATTCCCATCGCATTGATTGGATAGGCGGCTTTATCAGTGGACAGGAAAATGGCTTTTTTAACCTTATTCCTAACACATGCAGTTATGACATTATCGGATCCAATAACATTGGTCCTAACGGCTTCCATAGGATAGAACTCGCAGCTTGGAACCTGCTTTAAAGCCGCAGCTGAAAAAACATAATCGACACCCCTAAAGACATATTCGATGGAGGATAGATTTCTAACGTCACCAATATAAAACTTTAATTTGTCATTGTCGTATGCCTTCCTCATATCGTCCTGTTTCTTTTCGTCTCGAGAAAGGATCCTAATTTCTTTTATATCGCTTTTTAGAAACCTATCAACAACAGCGTGTCCAAAAGAACCGGTTCCTCCGGTAACAAGAATAATTTTCCCACTTAAAATACTCATTACTACTTCCTTTTTACATCTAATAACGCCTGAAACAATGCTAGCCAACGATCACCAATAGTTTCTACATCAAATTTTTTCTTGATTTCACACCGAAATTCAAGCGCCCCCTTTTTGAAAGAATCCAAATTATCGGCCACTTTGCACATAGCACTTGAATATTCTAATGGATTTCCAACAGGAACTAAAAGGCCGTTTTTCCCATTAATTAAAGGTCTGGCTCCACCAGGACGGCAATCAGTAGAGATAACCGGTATTCCAATAGCAACTGCCTCCAACAGGGAATTTGGTATACCTTCAAAATCAGAGGATAAGCAAAAAAATGAAGATTTAGCAATGTCGCTCCACACACAATCACTAAAGTCTTTTCTAGATACAGACCTTGAAAGTCCTAATTCACAAATCAAAGAATTCAATTTGCCGTTAGAATAATCTTTTCCAAAGATTTGCAAAGTATAATCTTCGTGATTTTTATGGAAAATTGAAAATGACCGAACTAAAAGATCGTAATTTTTTTGAGGCGAGATTCTTCCAACTGCAACTATCCTTTTGATTGAAGAGGAGGCCGTTGGAAGGCGATTAAAGCAAATCGGATTCGGAATTACAATGCCTTTATCCTGAATCCTTTTCGAAAAGAACGCTTTTGCTCCTTCGCTTTGAAAAACAACAGCGTCGGCTCTTAAAAAACCCAGAAGTCTAAGAATTCTTAGATACAGTTGCTTTGGGTAATCTTTAGGTGAATTCCTTTCTGATGAAATTAAAATGGTCCTTGAACCAATGCCAGAAAGCCAAATAATAAGATCAGTATTCGGCAAAAAAGATATACAAACATCCGGCTTTTCTTGAAGTATAATCTCTCTAAGTTTTTTTGCCTTTTGAAAAATTGATTGCCTATTTTTTGATATACGATAAACGGAGATTTTTTTGTCGATTTCGTATTCAGAGTGTTGAAAAATCGAAGTGCATACAATTGAAACATTAGCCCCTTTACTAACAAAATAGTTACATAAAATTGATGCGACTCTTTCGGCCCCGCCGCCTCCCAATTGAGTAATAACAAAACAGATTTTCATTTTTTTATTATAATAAAAACTGATTAGGAATAGACAAAGGAATCAATGTATAAATGATGAAAGAAAACCAAGTAAACGTTGTTCTTCTCTCACCTTTGCCGCCACCTTTTGGGGGCATCGCAACTTGGACAAAAACATATTTAGAAAACGCTCTGAAAAACAACGTTCGAGTAGAACTAATCAATACTCAAAAATTATCTGGCTTTCTAGGCGAAATCAAAAGAACAGTGCGAATTTTTAAGCAAATAAAAAATAGGGAAAAGGAAAAAGGAACGAAAGTGTTTCATTTAAATTCCGCCTGTGGAAATCTGGGATTGTTTAGAGATTATTTGTGCTTGAAAAGAATTCACAAAGCAAAATTTAAATCCGTTCTTCACTTTCATTGCGACTTATCGAAAACTATAGGAAAAAGCAAAATAAGGAGAATGATACTTAGTAAAATGTGCAATTTTGCATCATTTAATCTAGTTTTAAATGATGCATCTAAACATGTCCTCGAAACTCTAGAATGCAAAAATGTTCTATTAATACCGAATTTCGTTGACGACTATTACCTGGAGCCTTTCGAAAAAGACTATTCCGACAAAATCGCAAACGTTATTTTTGTTGGAAGAATTGTTAAGGAAAAAGGTGTTATTGAAATTCTTGATACTGCCCGGGAAAATCCTCAAATATTATTTACGTTAATTGGCCCTGTCGAACATGATAACGAAAAATTTGTGGATCATGCGCCAAATAATGTTAGATTTCTAGGGCCTAAAACAAAAAAGGAGATTAGAAGTGCGTTAAGATCTTCTGATGTTTTTTTGCTGCCTACATATTCAGAGGGCCTTTCGATATCAATAATGGAAGCCATGGCTTCAAAGATGCCAATAATTACCACCGATGTTGGTGGAAATAGATCAATGATTGAAAATAAAGGCGGCCTTTTGATTCCCATTAAAAATTCGACCGAAATCTCCCATGCAATACAGAAAATGATGGACAAAAAAATAAGGAGGAACATGGGCGAATGGAACCATGAAAAGTGCCAAAAAGAGTTTTCTACTGAATCCGTAATGAAAAAATTAAAAATGATTTATTCTAAACTCGCTGATTTCTAATAAATTGCACATGCTTCAAAGCATCCGCCTCGGTGTTAAATCTGGTTTTAACAATCTTTGCCGGGTTTCCAGCAACAATAGTGCACGGGGGAACATCTTTTGTTACAACTGCTCCAGCACCAACAATAGCTCCATCGTTAATTTTGACGCCCTTTAATATTAACGCTCTCGCGCCAATCCAGCAGTCTGATCCAATAAAAATATCTTCGTCGCATTTTTTGCTTTTGTTTTTATTGGAAAAATGAATCATCAATTGATTTGGATCATCATATTGGTGATTTCCGGTTATAAACATGACATCTGGGCCGATAAGAGAAAAGTCGCCTATATGGACATGCGCAATAGGCGTTAAAAACTGACAGCCTTGCCCAATATAACTGTATTTGCCAACCGAGACATGCTTTAAGCTGCCAGAAACATTTAAGCCTAATGAAGATTTTGTTCCGAATGAATGAAACCCTTTTAAAAAAGTTACGATGCGCGGGAACAATTTGAAAATAATTTTTTTAATCATTATTTTATGATACAAGAAATAGGGTTTTAAAAACACCTTTGTCATACGATGATATTGATACGTTATATAAAAATTAAAGAAACAACAATTTTAACTGGTAAATTAGAAAGATAGTTTCGACAAATATCAAATAGTGCCAAAGAAAGATAGATACCAGGAATCTAATCTACTCAATGGCTTTGCCGCCAATTTAGTTAGAGGCTTTTCAAGACAGTAATGACGAATTAAATCAATTAAGCCACAAAAAATAAAAACAATAAAAGTGCAAACAATAATAGCGACAATCAAATATGAAGAATTTTTATAAATATTTTAAAGTGGAGCATTTTGGCTTATTGCTTAAGCGGTAAGTCAGAGTTTAAACGTCCTAAGTTGGCCAGATCTTTTTTGACTCGTAATACCGCAAATGGACTTCATAGTTAATAAAGCGCGTTTTGTTATTAAATGAGGCTATTTTTGACATTCTGATTTGATATAGATCAAGTTTCGTGAAACACTATCCCAATATGGGCTTGTTTTCCTTTGCAAAGAACTTGTTTAAGAAAGAACCGGCCTCTGAATATATTCAGGTTCAATCATTCCTTTCGTCTATAGATCAATTGCTCAGCCAAGATAGGTACTTAGCTAGGTCAGATTATCAACCTCTATCCGACGATTATTCATCCGTATATGAGTTCTATGATTCATCCAGGAAGTCGAACTCGCTAAGCTACCTAATAAAGAAACAACGCGCCAATAAAGAGACGGTCGATGAGTTCCTAAAGCTATATGAGCAGATCAAAGACCTATCGAAGCAGCCCGATAAGATAAGGAAGCATAACGACCACTATATATCGGCCCATCTAGCCTCAGATAAATCATATTTGGATAAAATACTTAACAAGGTAGATCCAGACATCAAGCTAGACGACGATCAGAGGAAGGTAATACTGTCCGAGGAGGACAACACCCTGGTCATCGCCGGGGCGGGCGCTGGCAAGACCACGACCTTGGCCGCCAAAGCGAAATACCTAGTCGAGAAGAAGCATATCGACCCGAAGGACATATTGATCGTCTCCTTCACCAACAAAGCGGTCAATGAGCTCAAGGAAAGGATAAACGGCAGGCTTAAATTGCCCTGCATCATCACCACCTTCCACAAGATCGGCTATACCCTGCTTTCCGCCAAATCGGAGGTCAAGCGCAACATCGCCGAGGAATCCTGCCTATATACCTGCATCAGGGACTATCTCACCGACAACGTCATGTCGAAGCCCGAGATGGTGGATAAGATAGTCATCTTCTTCTCCTACTACATCCACGCGCCATATACCGGCAAAGAGCTAAACGAGTATTTCAAATACCTCCAGAAGGCCGATTACCCCACTCTCAGAAGCCAGCTTGGCGATTATCTGAAGGAATACGTGGCCAAGGCCAATACCAAGCGGGTCACCATAAACTCCGAATTCGTCCGCTCCGCCGAGGAATGCCGGATAGCCAACTTCCTCTACCTAAACGGCATCGACTACGAATACGAAGCGCCCTACCGATACCACATCCTGAAGTCGTATAAGCCCTATACCCCAGACTTCACCATCAAGCAAGGGGACAAGATCGCCTACATAGAGCATTTCGGGGTAAGCGAGGACGGCCATAACTCGATGTATTCCGGCGAGCAGGAGAAGCGTTATCAGCGTGCCATAAACGACAAGATAATCCTCCACCGCCAGCATGGCACCAAGCTCATATACACCTTCTCCTCGTATAAGGATGGATCGGATATGCTGACCCACCTCAAGTACCAGCTGCTTGAGGCCGGCTTCAAGCTCCATAAACGCGACGAGAACGAGGTCTATAAGCGGATAGCCACCAAGCAAGAGGAAGGATACCTATCCCCGCTCATCAGGCTGCTATGCACCTTCATATCGAACTTCAAGGTCTACAACTACAACGAAGACCACTTCGACAGGATGATCAAGGCCAACTACAACGTGAGGACCACCTTGTTCCTGGAGATTGCCAAGGAATGCTATTTGACCTATAAGCGCAAGCTGTCGGAGTCCAATTCCTATGACTTCGCCGATTTGATAAACGAGTCATCTTCCTTGCTGGAGAAGATGGCCAATGAGCATAAGAAGCTCAGTTTCAAATACATCATCGTCGATGAGTACCAGGATATATCAAAACAAAGATTCGATCTGGTTAAGGCCTTGAAGAAGGTATGCGACGCCAAGGTCATCGCGGTCGGCGACGACTGGCAGTCCATCTATGCCTTCTCCGGCTCCGACATAACCTTGTTCACCCACTTCTGCTCCATCATCGGCTATGGGGAGCAACTGCAGATAAGGAACACCTACCGCAACGCGCAAGAGGTAATAGATATAGCCGGCAGCTTCATCCAGAAGAACCCAAGCCAGATAAAGAAGTCCTTGTTCTCGCCAAAGCACATCAGGAAGCCGGTCGTGGTTTTGACCTATGACGATGCCAAGCGGCTTCCCAAGGAGGAAGGCGGCATCTACGCCACCCTCGGCGAGACCGTCGAGAAAGCCATAAAGATGATCGAGGAGGTAAGGAGCAAGAATGCCAAGGGAAGGATATGCTCCACGTTGCTCATAGGGCGCTACTCATTCGACGCCAGGAACCTTTGCTTCAGCAACCGCTTCTCGATGGACAAGATGAACAACCGCATCACCTGCAACGCGATGCCCAATTCGAAGCTGATGTTCCTAACCGCCCATTCAAGCAAGGGATTAGGCTATGACGACGTAATAATCATCAACGCCAAGGATGACATGTATGGCTTCCCAGCCCAAATTGAGGATGACCCGGTTTTGAAGCTAGTCGAGACCAGCGACCCCTCGATGGATTACGCCGAGGAAAGAAGGCTATTCTACGTATCGCTCACCAGGACCAAGAACCGGGTGTTCATCATAGCCCCAAAGAACCACCCATCCCAGTTCGTCCTCGAGCTGCTTCGCGACTACCCTTCTATCACATTGCACGGCGAGATAGACAAAGACGAGAAGCAGAAGGACGACCGGCTCCGCTGCCCCCGCTGCGGCTATCCATTGATGAAGCGCTCATCCTCTCGCTATGGGCTGAACCTTTATTGCTGCACCAACGAGCCAGAGCTATGCGATTACATAACCAACATCCCGGAGTCGAAGCTATGCATAGAGAAATGCGACTGCTGCCGCGATGGGTATCTAATCGCCAAGAAGAGCAAGAAGAACGATTCCTATATCCTAGGATGCACCAACTACAAAGAGGATGGATCGGGCTGCAACAAGATACTCATGCGCAACTCCTTTATAGGCAAGGAAGAATACAGCGAGGACAAATCGGTCAGCCTGAAAGACTATGGCACAGGCCTAGTTGAGACAAAGCCCAGAATAGCCAAACAATTGAAACAAGAACTTGGAGAGGAGAAGCCTCGAAAAGCCGCAGAAGTCCATCATACCGAAAGGAAAGACGAGGCTATCGAAAAAGAGAACTTCCATCTGATAACTTTGCAAAACGGAACTGTTATCACGGATGTTAGCCTTCTTAAGCACCTGCGGCGTCTACGAGCTATATTCGCGAAGAAGGATGGAGTAGCAGCTTATTTAATCTGTCAAAATAATGGTTTGGTTTCTATGGCTACATATAAGCCGACCAACCACGATGAATTCGTAGCTTTAAAAGGGCTTGGCGAGAAAACTTTTGAATCGCATGGGCAAGACTTTATGGATGCCATTGCACAGTTTTATAAAAGTAGATCTAAAAACGGCGAAAAATGAGTCTTTAAGTTTCAACACCCATGGTAAGCTTTTAAATCCTTTGTCTTGCGAAAAACCTCTTTAAAATAATCGTCATAGTTCCATCCAGCTTCGTCCACGTTTTCGTTAAGAACGGCCGAACAGTAGTTCCTATAAAACGAAACCAGTTTGTCAAAAATCGAATCGATATAGGTTAAATCGATTTTTATCCAATCAGCTGAGTACATGCCGTTTTCATATTGCCGTTCGGATTCAATGAGCATGTTAGGATAATATGTCTTTAATTTTTCGTAAGCCGAAAAGGTGTTGTGTTTTAGAAAATTATTAACTTTTTGAAGACAATCGTAATCCTGAAAATAATCAAGATCTTTTATAGAACGAATTTTCGAATTATTCATCTTTAAAATAGGATCGCTTAGTTTGATAAATTCCGAATAATTAAAAACTTTTGGCAACGAGAAAGGTTTATCCTTTAGCATTAAAACGTCGATTCTTTCGGCCTCAGAGACAATCCTGCCAATGAATTGGCACAATACAGACTGTATGACAAACTGATATTTTTTTACCCTTCCAAAAGATGCCATGAACGCATCAGATTCTATATCATCAATGTCATCCAAGCAGGATGTGGTGCTGATTGCACTTAGTCTGTGCTCTTCATAAAAATCATTAGGATTCTTTATCTTATAAAGCAACGGCCTAAGTTCCTCAAACCAAAATCGTCTCAGGCGTTCCAAATTGTCACTGGCTATATTAAACCCATATTCATATCTATGTTTTTTGAGTGGCAGAAAATATGCCGAATTCCTGTTTTTGAAAAGCCCGGGATGTATAAACTCTAGAGCTCGATCTTTTGACAAGACTTTTTTGTATCTCTTTGTGTCTATATATGTCCTACCATGCTTCGCGTGAATTCCAAAATATTCCCAATATTCTCTTGGGTTATCTTTTGCTTCAACTCTAGAATAATCAAAATGTTGCCGTTTGCGCTGCGACTTCATAAAAAATAAATGGGGTGCACCACTCCTCTTAAGTAAGACATAGGCGCATCAAGCCACTGTACAATCGGGCTTGAACAATACCCCATTCGATTATAGTTCTGGACAGGAATAAAACAATTGTAAAGGGAGAGAAAGGACTACTTACCCTTCTTCTGCTTGTTAATGTCAGAAAGTGGTATGAAATCTTCTCCCCTATGGAAGCTGTGATCCCTGGAGCGGTTCAAAGATTGGTCCAACTTCGCATATCCTTTGACGTTGTCCTTGGTGACGACTGCTGATATGTCTTTGCCGTCACGCCTGTTAGCGCTAGGGTTGAGTTGCTTGTAGGCCTCAATGTTTGCTTTTTCATCTCGCGGAGATGGCCTATTCCTCACGAGCCTGTTTGGATAATTTTTTGCCATGGCTATAATCTACGACATATTACCGAATAGTCAACAAGTTATTAAAAATTATTTTTTTATTTATTTTTAAATGTTTTTTCTAATTTTTGTTAAAAAATATATCTCAATTATAATACGATTTGCCGAAAATAAAAAATACTTTTTTGTCTCATTTATTGATTTTTTGTCTCACGATTTTTATACTATTGGCGATGAAAAAACAAATCCTTCTTAATCTAGTCAAAGCATATGCTGATAAAAACGATCAAGCCTTTAGGAGCATTGTCTCTTCAATAGCCACAGAATTCATTGAGAGTGGAGACAAGCTGATGGCCGAGCATCTAATGGAACTTATTTCGGATATGCCGGTTTATCGCCCCCAACAAACCACGATTAGTCTTAAATATTTGGAAAAGCAGCTTTACCAAAACAAAAGCCTATATTTGCCAGAGTGCATTCAAAATGATGTTTTAGCTATTGCCAAGGCAGCCGTTCGCACAGTACCAATTTCCAAGGTCTTGTTCTATGGGGAGCCGGGGACCGGCAAAACAGAATGTGCTGCTCAAATCGCGAGACTTTTGGAACGGAGTCTTTATACAGTTGAAACAGAATCAATAATAGATTCAAGGCTTGGCCAAACAGGTAGAAATATTGTGGAGTTGTTTGACGAGATCAAAGAATTGCCCTCAAAAAACGTTGTCATTTTGTTTGATGAGCTTGATGCTCTTGTAATGGATCGTATCGATGGCAAAGACGTCCGAGAAATGGGCCGGGTAACATCGACTTTTCTCAAACAATTAGATGAATTGCAACCATCTGTTTTGATTATTGCTACTACTAACCTATATAAGGCATTTGATTCAGCGCTCCTTAGAAGATTCGATGTGAAAGTATCATTCAACAGGTATACCAACGAAGATTTGATAGAGGTTTCTACTCACATACTAAAAGATTACCTGAAAAAGTATTTTTCGTACGCGATTGATATAAAGCTATTTAAAAAAATACTTATGTCAGTCGAAAAAATACCATACCCAGGCGAAATGTCGCAAAAAATAAGAACATCTTTAGCCCTTTCTGATCCAAGCGACCCAAATTCGTACTTGAGGCGTTTCTACACGGAATTAACAGGCATTGAAAACCCGGACGTGAAAACTTTATCTGGTAAAGGGTTCACTACCAGGGAAATAGAGGCGCTTTCCAAAATATCTAGAAGCAAAGTATCGAGAATGATAAAGGGGTAAAAATGAAAAATAATTTATTAAATATCAAATTTGCCTTTGAGCCCGAAAAAAACAAAAATAGGCCGGGTCCAAAAACCATGGCGGCGTCAAGATCCTGTTCGTGCGAGCACTTAGAAAAATTGCTGAATTCTCTTGTTAAAATCAGGACATTTTATCGCAATTCAAAAATTGATATTGGCGGTTGCCTTATTGATGTTCACTATTTCAAAACAATCTCAAAATCTGGAAGGATAGAGCAGCTCTTTAAGTATCCAGAAAAATATACAAGCAACGATCACATAGTAGGGGCTAGATACGATGGCGATACAATCGAAAAAAGTAAACATGTCATAACCTATTTTCTTCCTTATAAAACCATCGAACATGCCATTGATTGCATAAGCAAAGCCTATCATTTCGTGAGGGATAAACTTGATGGTGATGCACAACCAAACAATTTTAATATTCCGCTTAATAATGATGCCTACGAAGGATACGGCATTTGCAAAACAGCCTTGCGTGCAGTTGTAGTCGATTGTTCCGTAGTTGAAAGGATTGACATCCCTTCCGCTTCTCCGGAAACCATTGAGAAGGATTCGATAGTAAACTTTTATCGAACTGATTTGGATATTTCGGAACTGATAGACAAACTGTTGCTAAGCGGGCGTCCTGATAGTCCCCAGAAAGTCGGAGAGCAGACATATTTAGTTAGTAAAGATACATATAGAATAATACACGACAGCGTGCCTTTCTTGATCTGCATGGCAGTGTCTGATATCTCAGAAATATCGCTTAATCAAAACGAAATAATATCGCCCGACACACCAGAAATACCAAAGCCCGGAAACGAACCAACAATTGGCGTTATTGATACCGTTTATGATGAAAGGGCCTATTTTAAAGACTGGGTTGAATATCACGACGAAAGAGACGAATACGAGAAAATGCTGGAAAAGCCGGACATCAATCGTCACGGGACTGAAATAGATTCCATATTAATCGATGGCCCGGCGTTGAATCCGGATTTAGATGATGGTTGCGGGAGGTTCCGAGTAAGACATTTCGCTGTATGTTCGGATACAATTCCGGTCATTAAGTTGATGAAAAGGATCGAAAAGATAGTATCCTCGAATCAAGACATCAAAGTATGGAATCTATCGTTGGGCAATTCGTCCGAGGTTTCATTAAACTTCATGTCATATGACGGAGCTATACTCGATCAATTACAATCAAAGTACGATATAATCTTTGTAATTTCTGGCACAAATTCATTTGATGATGGCTCCATTAAGAAAGTAGGCTCGCCTGCAGACTCTCTTAATTCTTTAGTTGTTAATTCAGTTAGAAAAGACAAAAGCCCTTGCAGTTATTCAAGAACCGGGCCTGTTTTAAGCTTCTTTAGAAAACCTGATGTTTCATATTATGGTGGGGACAAAGACGAAAAAATTACTTGCTACATGGGAACAGCAAAAGACGAGTGTTATGGAACTAGTATCGCCGCGCCTTGGATGAGCCGTAAACTATGCTATCTAATTGAAATCATGGGGCTCCAAAAAGAGGTTGCAAAGGCTTTGCTAATCAACTCCGCGATTCCTTGGAATAAAAGAGAGCGAACAAAGGAAGAAGCAAATTTAGAGGGATATGGAGTTGTTCCTATTAGGATAGAAGACGTATTAGAGTGCGGCCAATCTGAAATACTTTTTACAGTATATGGATCTATAGAATCATATGCATCTGCTTGTTATGCAATACCGGTGCCCCGTGAAAAAAACAACAAAACCGCATACAGAGTCAAAGCTGTCCTTTGCTATTTTCCAAAGTGTGACAGACTTCAAGGTGTAGACTACACTCAAAGAGACCTTTCTTTGGCATTTGGCCCAGTGATTATCGATGGGAATAAAACAAAAATAATGACCGGAAATGAAAGCGAATTTTCCGACGAAGCAAAGGATCGAGCCGAAAGAAGAAAATGGGACAATACCAAAGTCGCTGCCGAATCCATAAAAGATAAGATTAGACCGAGAAAGCTTGGTGAAACCGGACAATATGGACTTAAGATCACATCGATTGAGCGATCAGCCAGAGCAACTATGGAAAGAATCAATTTTGGCTTAGTCATAAATCTTAAAAACATAAATGGTGAGAACAGAATAGAGGAGTTTAAGCGAGATTGCCTTATCAGGGGGTACATCGTGAACGAAATTAGCATTGGCAATCAAATCGAAATTTATAATGAAGCCTCACAAGACATTAGATGGGACGAATAAAATCGCTCTTAAATAAACATGAGTTTTCCCTTAAAAAGGCAAAACTAATAATAGGAAATGGAATCGACCTTCGTTGTGGTTTTAAAACAAGCTATAGCGATTATTTCAATGCCAACGATGATAGGCTTGGAAGCGGCTCTTTAACAAAAGCTTTTAGCGAGATTTATCAACCGTTGGCAGAATTGGAGTTTTATCACGCCAACACATGGGAAATATGGGACGCATATGTAAATGACGAAAAATTTGAAACATTGATAAATAAGATAATAAAGAAAGCCCTATATTTGGGTTCGACACAAGACAATTTTCGTACTCTGATCCAAGATTTATTTTTACGAAGACATATCGCCATCTAGAGCAAGCAGCTTCTAAATCTCCGTTTGTTCCAGACAACGAATTTCAGAACGCTTTTGTATATGGCCATTCTCTGTCAAAAAACGACTATAACTATTTCTTCCCGATTCTAGATCATTTAAACATGGCCGACATTAATGCATATAAAAATCGTATATGTTTCGCTTACAGCGTCTATGACAAGGACAATGAAGAAGCCATAAAAAAGACTTCCTAAACGCCGTCGGAACGTTAATTTAATCTTATGCCGATTATAAAGGCATAAAAGAGAAGTCCCGTTTATTAGACCAATTATCAGTCTCCGGAAAGATATTTATATGCGAGGTTGTGGACTAACGCTTGAGAGCCATCGCTTTCTTTTTGCTGATTCTTTTTAGCTTGCTCGACTGAGTCGAATAGAAATTCAAAGCAAAAGACACTAAGTAGTAACGCCCATTGCTTCCCTTCATTAAGATTGCCGGCGAGGATATATACCCATAATTGCTTGGTATCTCGAAATCGATGATCCCGCTCCAAGAGGAGTTCTTGCCAACTAGTATTGAATATCCAAGCGGCTTACTAATCACCGACCGATACTGACTATCATCCCGGCAAATAGGCATATCGGAAAGTTCTGAAACGAGCTTTAAACCGTCTTTGGAATCATCAACAAAGCAAATGGACGAGAACTCAAGGTTCTTGCCGGTCTTGTTTATGAAGCTGACCTCGAGCTTGACCTCGGAAAACGCCAGCATCTGCTTACGCCTTATGGTCATGCCCATCTCGCCGGATCGGGCTATCAAAGAGGCGATGAAGCCGAGGATGATGACCACGATGGCCCCAGCCGCGGCGATGATCGCGTATCCGGCGGAAGAATATAACGGCAAGATCATTTTTCCTTCCTCTTTCTCTTCTTGAAGAAGTAATAAGCATACACCGCTACCGCTTCTATAAGAGGAAATATCGCAAGCGAGACTATGAACGGAAGCCTATCCGACATCCCGAACCAATCCTCGTTCTTCCAAAGCAAATACAGCACTCCGGCAAATATCCAAGAGCAAATGCCAACTAGGAACAGGCCAGCCCAGCAAGATTTCTTCTTAAACGGATTGGCGTAGGGGTAATCGCCATAGAAGAACACTACCGGAACCAGCCCAATCAAAGCGAACAACGGCCCTAGGAACAGGAAGATGTTGGATATGGTCGAGGACTCGTCCTGGTCTTTGGATAGGTACCAGAAGATGATCCCGGTCAATAGGTCGAATAGGATGAAAAGAATCGCGAAGCTCACATTCAAGGCGAAGCTCTTCCCAAATTCGGATAGCCGCTTGCCCTCCTTCTTCTCGAATATCTTGTCCTTCTCTATCTCGCTTTCCTTCTTGCGCTTGGCTTCGGCGATGGCATCAAACATCTTGCCTGGCACGAGTTCCTTGTAGCCGACATAGTCCTCGACGAAGAAATCGAACCCGGCGTTTGAAGCGGCCGGCTCATCATAGACAAAGGAAGCGAACGGGGACTCAATGGGCTTTTCCTTCTCCGCTTTCTGCCCCACTTTCTCTAGGTGCGGCTCACCCTCTTCCGACCCGAAGTAGACCAGCACCGGGGCGGACGCGAATAGCTTGCTGGCTAGGTTAATAAGGGCATCATGCAGCAAGATAGGCGCATCATGGCAATCCAAGAATACATAGGCCGGATGCGACTTAAGCGCGGCGTAGATGGTCTCGATTAGCTTCACGACCGATTCGTAATCGGAATCGCTTAAAGACATCTGCTCCTTATAGGAGGTGAGCCCAGGGAAAAGCGAAGAGAAATCTATTCCCTCGGGAATGGAAAAATCAGGGAAAAGGCCCTCGGGCGCGACCCTTATGACCTTGGCTAGATTCAGGTCGTCAAGGAACAGATCCATCCCGTTTATCTGGAAGGATCCCGAATAGGACGAAAGGCCTTGCTTTGATATCATCGCCACTATCTTGGAGGCGTTGCCCTTAAGCAATGCAAAACCCTCTACCGAGGAGGTGAACTCCTCCTCTTGTTCCCCTATATGGTGGTAAAAGGCCAGTATCATTACCCGAAGATTGTACTTGCTTTAACTTATTTTATAAACAAAATAAGGGCCATCGGTCGTCCCGATGGCCTTCTAGGCCATTAAATTGAGTCGATTAACGCCTAATCGATTTAGATTATCTTCCTTCCGCTGACGTCGTCGAACAAATGCTTCTTGGCCAAATCGAAATGCAGGTCGACGAAGGTATTGGAGACGTAAGGCTTATCCTTCGGCGTCTTGGTCGACACATCCTTCTTGCCGACGTTGAAGTGGAAGTAATACTCGTTGCCTAGCAGCTCCACGACGTTGAGGTAGGCCTTATAGGGCAAGGAGCCCGGGCATTCCTTGACGTAGATGTGCTCCGGCCTGATGCCGAAGGTCAGGCTGTGCCGCTTGGTGGAAAGTATGTCCTTGATCTTCTCTATCGCATCCAGAAGGAAGGCCTTGCGGCTATTGCCCTTCTCGATAAGCGATAGTTCCGCCTCAAGCTTAGAAAGACGCTTGGCCGCTTTAGCCTTGGCGCGCTCATCGCCAGCCTCCGATGCACGCTTGGCCTCCTCGATCTTGCCTAGGACTTCGTTCCGCTGCGAGTTATCCGCATCGTTTTGCTCCAGCTCGCGCTCATACTCGTCCAATAGGCGCTCATAGAACCTATCATGGGCCTCAATCTCGGATTTGCTTAAGGCGAACGAAGCCTTGTCGTCTAGCTTGACCGTCCCGTTGTCGTATTCGGCTTCCAATAGGTTCATCGCCGGATTGCCCATGAATCCCGCCACGAACTTGTTGGATGGGTTGTCGTATATCTCCTCTGGCGTCCCAATCTGCTGGATGACCCCTTTGTCCATGACCACGATCCTATCGGCCATCGTCATCGCCTCGACCTGGTCGTGGGTGACGTAAATGGTCGTGGCATTAAGCCTCTCGTGCAGCTTGATGATCTCCGCCCTCATCTGGACGCGAAGCTTGGCATCGAGGTTGGAAAGTGGCTCGTCCATCAGGAAGACCTTGCTGTCCTTTACGATGGCCCGACCCAATGCCACCCTCTGGCACTGCCCACCGGAAAGCTGGCGCGGCGTCCTCTTCAGATAGTCCTTCAGCTCAAGGATTTCCGCCACCTTGTTTATCCGTTCGTCGATTTCCTGCTTGCTGAGATGCGAGGCGCGTTTTCCCTCGCTTGCCCTAGACTGCGCGTCCTCGCCCTCGATCTTCTTCGCCCGCAGCCCAATGGCCATGTTCTCGTAGACGGTAAGGTGCGGGTAAAGGGCGTAATTCTGAAATACCATTGAAGTATTGCGGTCTTTCGGCTCGAGGTTGTTGGAGTAGACGCCGTCGATGAACAGGTCGCCCGTGGTGATGTCCTCAAGCCCGGCAATCATCCTCAGGGTAGTGGATTTACCACACCCGGAGGGCCCGACGAAGACGATGAACTCGCCCTTCGCTATGTCGAGGTTGAAATCATAGACCGCCTGCACCAGGTTGTCGTAGATCTTGTTGATGTGGCGCAGGGTTATGAACGAGGTCGCCTCTTCGGGGTTATCCTTCGCCGCCTCAATCCGCTTCTGCTCCTCCAATAGCACCCGGCGGTAATTGCGATACCGCTCCTTCTCCTTGATCTTAGCCAGCTTCCTGGCCTCTATCTTTCTTTTTATGAACTCGGGAATCGCCATATGACACCTCTAAAGCATTTCTTTGTTTACCGTCACCCCGAAGGCCTTGCCTAGCTCGGCTATGTCACGGTCCTCGATCTCCCTGACCCGGTGGGCGGCGGTGATGCAGTATATCTTAGCGGCCTTCTCGACCGTCTCAATCAACCCAAAGGCCTCGTTGAGGCTGTCGCCAGAGGCATAGACCCCATGCATCGACCAGAGGACGATCTTGTATTTCTCCATCTTCCTCGCGGTGTCTTGTCCGATCTTAACCGTCCCGCATAGCTCCCAGGGCAAATACCCGACACCCTCGGGGAAGACGATGGAGCATTCGGTGGACATCTTCCACAGCGCCCGGGTGATGGCCCTTTCGTCCTCGGGGAGCATATAGGTAAGCGCCAAGGTATATGTGGAGTGGGTGTGAATGACAACGCGCTGGGCGGGATCGTGCTTCAGCCGCTCGATGTGGCAAAGGATATGCGAAGGGAACTCGCTGGTCGGCCTCCCGCCGCCGACGAACCCCCAATAGACGCCTATCGAATGCCCGTCGCTTAGTATCTTGACGATGCCAAGCACCTCCTCCGGGTAGCGCTTGACGTTGCGGAAGAACTGCCCGGTGGCGCTCACCAGCACGAAGCGCCCGGCCAGGTAGGAAGCGTCGAACCCGATGTCGAGCACCCTCTCCGGCTGCTTGCTATCGAAGAGCGAGGCCTCCTGCTCGGTTAGCAGATAGGAGAAGTTCCCCCCATTCCGCTCATCCCAGCCGTTTAAGTACATCTGGTAGATGACGTCCACCGCATCGACGACGAACCGCATGTCTTTGATCTGCTGCATATATTACCCCCTGTGCTTAAGCACATCCTCCTCGTAGTCGCGTATCTGATCGTAAAGCTCCTCGCCCGCAGGCTTGCCGGACTTCAAACACCAATAGTCGTATACGTCGCCGAAGGGCATCGACTTGCACTGCTCTTGCAAGAACAGCCTCTTGGTGAAATCGTATCCGTCCTCGGCTTCCTTGAGCAGCTTGCTAGGCTCAAGCAGCGCCTTAAGCAAGGCAAGCTGCGTCGCCTTGATGCCGATGCACCAGGCCGCGATGCGGTTTATCGAGCCGTCGAAGTAGTCGAGGCCGATGTGGGTCTTGCCCAGCAGGTCCGCCCTCACCAAGGCCTGGGCGATGCGGTTGAGCTCGTCGTCTAGCACCACGACGTGGTCGGAATCCCACCTCACCGGGCGCGAGACGTGGAGCAGCAGATCGTCTAGGAACAGCAGGACGCTTGATATCTTGTCGCTTATGTACTCGGTCGGGTGGAAATGCCCGGCGTCGAGGGTCAAGGCGATGCCGTTTTTCGCGGCGTAGGCCAAATAGAACTCGCTGTTGCCGGTGGTATACGACTCCAACCCGATGCCGAAGAGCTTGCTCTCGACGCTGTCGATGTTGAAGCGCTTGTCGATCTTCTCCTCGAATATCTCGTCGAGCGACTTCTTCAGCCTCTGCCTAGGCCCTAGCCTATCGTATGGCTCGTCCTTGTAGCCATCGGGTATCCAGATGTTGGTGACGCAGGCCATCCCGGTCTGCTGCCCGAAATACTCGCCGACCTTCCTGGCGGCCTTGCAGTGCCTAACCCAGAACGAGCGGACCCGCTCGTCGGCGCTAGACAAGGTGAAGCCATGCTCCACCATCGGGGAGGAGAAAAGTGTCGGGTTGAAGTCTAGCCCCAGGCCGTTGTTCTTGGCGAACTCGACCCATCCTTGGTAGTGCTCGGGCCTGATCTCGTCAAGCGCCACATCCTCCTCCGATTCGAGGTAGGTCGAGTGGAGGTTGAGTTTGAAGCTGCCCGGCAAGAGGTCGAGGACCTCCTGCAGATCCTGGCGGAGCATCTTGGCGTTCCGCGCCTTGTAGGGGTAGTTGCCGGTGACCTGCAGCCCATCCCCCAGCGATCCCTTGGAGAGGAACCCCTCGACGTCGTCGCCCTGCCAGCACTGGATCGATATCCTTATCTTCGAAAGGCGGCGCATCGCCTCCTCGGTGTCCACGCCGAAGCGCGCGTACTCGCGCTTGGCCAATTCGTATCTTTCTTCGATTTCGCTCATGCTTTTTCCTCCATCAGGCGCCTAAGCCTCATATAATCGTCGTCGAATCTTTTCATCAGCCCCGCATTGGGCGGCTTGCCAGCCATCCCATCGGAAGCCTTTTCCCGAAGCGAATCCATCCTCTCTCCGGTCAAGGCGGATATCTGGAGCATCGCATTGCCCATCGCCGTCGCTTCCTTCGGCCCGATTAGGACCTCGCATCTAAGGGCGCTCGCGAGGTAATCCACGAACACCGGAACGGCGCTTGCCCCGCCCACCAGGCATATCCTCTCTATCCTTTGGCCGGTTATGGCTTCGAGTTTCTCCTTCTCTTCCCTGACGGCCAGGCAAAGCGACCGGTAGAAGGAATTGAGCAGCTTCACGAAGGTAAGGTCGCCGCGGCGCTGCCCGGTCTTCTCCAGATAGTCGTGCAGCTTGCCGAGTATCCCGATCGGGTTGGCGAACAGGGGGTCGTTCACGTCCAGCAATACGTCGGTGTCGTCTTCCTTGGAGAAGCTAGACACCGATGAGGGAAACCTAAGGCTCGCGTCGATGTCCTTCATCGCCTTGTAGATCTGGTTGATGAGGTACATCCCGTTGATGTTCTTCAGGAAGCAGACCCCGTCGTCCATCAGCTCGTTGGTGAAGTTGGCCTCCATGGCCTCGTCCCCGACATCGAAATTGTCGGATTTGACGCCGAACAAGGCCCAGGACCCGCAGGAGAGGAAGGCGGTCGAGCCGCCGTGGATATGGAGGGCGGTGACGGCGCTTGAGGTGTCGTGGGAATTTACCGCGATCACCGGCACCCGCCTATTGGACCCCGGAGGCAGGATACCGCCTGATACCCACCCGATGGTCTCTCCGGGTCGGACTATGCGTTGGAATATCGACCCGTCGATCCCTAACCCATCGAGTATCGCCTTGGAAGGCTTGAGCGTATCCTTGTCGAGCAAGGCCCCGGTCGAAAGCCCGGTCAGCTCATTAGTCGATTCCCCGCATAGCAGATAGGCGATGTAGTCGCTTATCAATAGCATCCTCTGCCCATGACGGCCGATCAGCTTGTCGCGGTAGAGCTGGAAGGCGGTGTTGAACGGCAGGAACTGAATTCCGGTATGGCCGTATATAGTCCGCTGATCAAGAGCCTGCAGCGCCATCTTGGCGTATTTCGCGTTGCCCTCGTCGCGGTAGGAAATCGGCTCATCGACGAGCTTGCCATCGCCGTCTAGATAGACGTAATCGACCCCGAACGAGCAGATGCCGACGCTGTCGATGTCGTCGTGCTGGGATAATAGCGACCTAACGGCGGAGACAATCGCCTCCCCCATCTTCGACACGTCCCAGCGGAGGAACCCGCCGGAATAGACCGTCGGGGTCTTATCCCTGGCCTGCTCGGAAAGGGATAGGGTCTTCCCGTCGTAATCGGACAGCATCACCCTGAAGGATGAGGCGCCTATGTCGATGACGATGTTCTTCATTTTCTATAGGTAGGTCCCGGTTAAAGAGAAGTTGGAGAATTTCGCGGAGACGTCGAATGTCCCCGGCAGCTCCCACCCGATGTTCATCGAGGTGATGGAGAAGTCCTGGATGGTGGAGTTGAGGAAGCGATCCTCCTGGCTCTGGCAGGCGAGCAAGGCGTCGGAGAAGAGGTCGATCAGGTCGAGCTCAATCTGGTATTCCTTGCCAACCTGCACCCCATCGGGGTCGATAGCCCGGTTGGACATCTGGTATATCGGCATCTGGCTGCGGGCGTCGATCATGACGCTCTCGTCGATGCTTGGGTAGCGGTAATCGTAGAAGGGCACCCCGAACCAGAAGTAGTCCCCGGCGTCCAAGGTCGCGTTGGACTGGACGATGAAGTAGGCCAGGAACTGGGCGGTGTGGATCGAGGGGTTGTACTCCTGCTCCGACATCTTGTTCTCAACCTGCAGCTGCAGGTCGATGGTGAACTTCAGGCTGGACAGCTCGCTTACCTTGACCGAGTTGGTCAGCACGTTCTGCAGCAATAGGTGGCACCAGTCGCCGCTTTGCCGCGGGGCGTCGTAGTCCTTGGAGGCGTTTAGGCCAAGCACTATCTCCCCCGAGGAAGGGTCGACGTGGACATAGTTGCTGACCCCCTCGAACTTATAGTAAGGGGCCTCGTATTCGGGCATCGCCCCGGTCATGGGGTTGTAGACGTCGTTGAGGTCATTGATGCAGCCGATCTGCTGCAGCTGCCACGACGGCGAGGGGGTGTCCTCGTCGTATTTGAGGTAGACGTTGGAGTTCCAGTCGTTCTCGGGGTAGCTGCCGTCTAGGTGGGCACGGCTACCGGGATAGGCTATGAAGCCATTCTGGAAATGGTTGTCAGGAAGCAGCTCGACGGTTATCCCCGATAGGGAGGGCTCGCTTGAGCCGCTATGCTTAGACGAGGATTGGCCGGGGGCGCATGAGCACAAGGCCAAGGCCGCCAGGAAGCCGGATGCAATGATCTTTCTTCTGTCCATGGGCTTTCTCCTTTCTCTTACATCTTGAAGGCCCCGCTGGTCATGCCCTCGATGAACTTCTTGTTCCCGACGATGAAGATGATGACCAACGGTATGGCGCTGAGGACATACCCCGCGAAGGGGAGGCAATAGGATATCGGGCCGAGGGTGTCGGTCAGGTTGACCAGCACGATCGGCAGGGTCTGCAGGTCCTCCGACTGCAGGACCAACCGACTCCATAGGTAGTCGTTCCACTGGCTGACGAAGGTCTGGACCAGCAAGGTGATGATTATCGGCTGGGAGAGGGGGACGACGAGCTTGAAGAACTTCCGCCCCTCGCCGATCCCATCCATCCTGGCCGCCTCGAACATCTCCTTGGGAAGCCCCTGGAAGAACGTCCTGGTCAGGAAGGTGGCGAATGGCAAGCTGGCCGAGATCTGCGGCAATATCACGCCCCAGATGTTGTCGTTTAGCCCGAGGTTGACCACCAGCGAGTACCGCGATATGAGGGTCAATAGGCCGGGGACCATCATGAAGGCCAGGATGCAGATGAAGATCGCGTTCTTGAACGGGAACTCGTATTTGGCGAAGGCGTAGCCGGCCATCGACCCGAACAAGGTGGTCCCGATGCTGACGGCGAAGGTTATCACCAGCGAGTTGATGTAGTTGCCCTTGATGTAGCCCCACACCAGCGAGTAGCCCTCGGCGGTGAACATGTTCCCATTCTCGGCGCTAGGCCACTGAAGCGGGTCGTCGGTGTACATCTTGAACGAGTTGAAGATCAACAGGAGCAAAGGGAACAGCGTCATCGCCAATAGCAGCAATATGCATACCAGGATGACGATGTTGGGGATAAGGCGCTTGAACGCGCCGGATGTGCGTTTCATTGCATTACCTCCCGCTTGTTCTTCCTGAAGTTGGCTATCGAGAAGCCGATGGTGATGATGAATATAACCACCCCGATGGCGGAGGCATACCCATACCTGACGTCGTACTCGCCGCTCCAGGCCAGCTGGAAGATGTAGTAGCCGGGGACATTGACCCCATTGGTCGTGCCGGGCCCCGAGCCGGTGATGATCAGCTGCAGGTCGAAGTTCTGCAATCCGCCGATGACCCCCATGATCAGGAAGTACTTCAGTTGCCCCTTGATGAGCGGCAGGTCGATCCTGAACACCCGGCGGAAGCCGCTTATCCCATCGAGCCGGCTGGCCTCGAACACCGATTTGTTGATGTTCTGCAGGCCAGCCAGGTAAATGAGAAAACTGGTGCCCCCGACCCAAGGGAAATTGGTGACGATGATGGCGATGAAGTTATAAGGGTTCTCGAAATACCAGGCGATCGGCTCCTTGCCCATAGCAAGGAACATCTGGTTGACCAGGCCCGAGCTAGAGAAGATCAGGTTCTCCCAAACCAGGAGGACGACCACGCTTGGGACCAGAACCGGGAGGATGAATAGCACGCGGAGGATCGCGCTCGTCTTCTTGAACTTGAGGTTGAACAGCAGCTCGGCCAGCATGATCGTCATGAAGTTGCCGCAGACGATCCCCACGATGGTGAAGATGACCACGTTCTTCATGCAGATCCAGAACACCTCGTCCTGGAACAGCTCAACAAAGTTGTCTAGCCCCACGAAGTCCCCATATCCCGAGCCGCTGGAGTTCGTTAGCGAGAGGATGAATGAGTTGATCAGGGGGTAGGCGGAGAAGATCGAGACCAATACGACCACCGGGGCGACCCAAAGGAAAGCCCAGTAATTGTAGTGCCTCCTCCGGCGCCTCCTGATATGCTGTTCGACCAACCTATCCCTGAACATAGCTTACCAAGCCGAGGTGTCCCAGCCCTCGGTGTACATATAGGTGTTGATGGTGTTTTTGATGGCGTTGGCGAGGGTGACGGTGGCGGTCTCCGCGCTCTTCCCGCCCCACTGCACGTCCTCCATGTTGCGGATGAAGGTGGTGTTGAAGTTGTAGCCGAGGACCTCCCAGGAGCAGAGGGCGGCCCAGTTGACGCGCTCGCCGCTGGAAAGCTTCTCGACGTCCTGCCAATAGACGTCGTTAAGCGGCTTGAGGTGGTCGGCCAGCTCGAAGTCCTCGGACGGGTTGAGCGGCATGCCGCCCTTGAGGTCGCCGATCATGCGGTTGTTCTGCTCCGGGGCGGTGAGGAACATCAGGAGGTCGGCGCAGGCGTCGACGGTCTCCTGACCCTTGGCGACGGCGCTGTTGGTGATGAACCAAGAGGTTGCAAGCCCAGCCGAGCCGCGGACGGTCGGGGACCCGATGTCCTCGCAGGTATCGGTGGTGAGGTCAGGGAAAGGGATGATCTCCCAATCGAAATCCATCCTCGCCTTCTGGGCGACGATGTTCCTGATCTGCAGCCCGGTGACCTCTAGGAATCCGAGGTTGCCGCCGATGAAATTCTGAACGGCGTCGAAGCTTTGCGGGGCTTTCTGCTTGCCGATCTCGGAGCAGAGCTTGATGTATTCATAGAAGCGGTTGCCCTCGAAGGTCGGGTTGTCGCCGGAGATGTTGACCGTCGGATCCCACATTCCCTTGTCGAACATCCTGGCGAGCTCCTCGGTGTCGATCTTGCCGTTTTGGCGCAGGACGTCGCCTTCAGCCAGGAGGTCGGAGAACATGTTGGTCTCCAAGGCGATGAAGTACCACATGTAGGTCGTCGCGTAGGCTTCCTGGGTGGAGGGCAGTTTGGAATTGAGCGAGGTGATGTCGGACAGGAACTCGGCATAGGTATCCGGCGTTTTGGTTATGCCGTATTCCTTTAGCATGCTGGTGTTTACCATGAGCCCGACCGGAATCCTCTCCAGGCAGATGCTGTAGATGTCGCCATCGCTGGCCATGGTGGTGGCGAGCTCGGCCTCGTTGTAGATATCGGCCCACCGGGTGTTGCCCTCGACATACGGATTGGGCTTCTCGAGGTAGGACGTCATGTTGACGTAGTAGTTCTTCCCGAGGTCGGAATTGATGACGGTGCCGCTTTGGTAGGTGATCTCGGGCGCGGTCTTGTTCTCCAGCTGCGGGATGAGCACCTGGCGGTCGCCGTTGCTCGAGGTCGAAAGCAGCTGCACGTCGAACTTCGGGTGCGCGGCCTCCCACTCCTCGATCAGCTTCTCAAGGGTGTTGTAAGGATAGGGGTTGAGCGGGCTCTCGGTCATGCTGGCGGTCGTGTTGAAGTTGCCGACGTCGCCACCGCCGTCGACCCGGATGACGATCTTCTCGCCGTCATACCCGCCGCCGGCGCTGCCGGAGTTCCCCTTTGGCCCGCAGGATGCGAGCGCGGTGGCGAGCAAGGCGCCCGCGAGGATGGTTCTTCTGTTCATATTGTTTCCTCCTTTTGGTAAATATGAATTTGCTTGTCGTATTTAAGGGTCAGGCGCGTGGCCTCGCCGGTTTCCGATCCGTTCAGGCGGTAGCGGAACGGGCTCTTGGAGCTGAGGATTATCCTTTTCCCGCGGTAATCCACGGAGATTGGGACGCCATGGTAGACGAAGGTCAGCTTGAACCGGCTCAGTAGATCCACGAGCTTCGGGGATATCTCAAGGAACCCCTCGCCAGCCTTGGCCCCCAATATCCCCCTGACGAAGAGGAAGAACCCCGAGGCCAAGCTGCCGGCGTGCACCCCCTGCCCGGCGTTGCCCTGCACGTCGTCGATGTCGATTCGCAGCGAGGCGTTTAGGTTATCCTCAAAGCCATTGAGGTCGCCGTTGTCGATGGCGCATAAAGCGTGGACGCAGTAGGTCAGGCTGCTGCTGGCCTCGCAGCGGGCGAGGTAGTATTCGTAGTTCTGCCGGTAGTTCTTATCGAATCCGATGTTGAGGTAGGAATAAAGGAGCAACACATCGGGCTGCTTTATCACCTGGGAGAGGTGGTATAGCCCGCTTTGCTTCATCTGGAAGGAGGAGGCCTTCTTGTCCGATTTCCCCTCGACGATGAGCTCTTTGCTTAGATTCAGGTATCCGTCGAACTGCGGGAGTATCCCGTCGACGAACTCCGGCTGGTAGAGCTTGGAGGCGAAGTCGGTTAGCTCCTCCTCGCTTAGCTTGGCTAGATGGTATCCTAGCTCGCCTTTGAGGCGGATGAACTCCTTCAAGACGAAGCCCAGCGTGACGTTGGTGTAGGCGTCGTCGTCGACGTAGTCGTGGTGCTCGTCGGTCCCGGTGACGCACTTCAGCCGGTAATAGGTCCCGTCGAAAGTAGACCGGGAGATGAAGTACTCGATGATCTTTTCGATCATCGGGAAGCCGCATTCGAGGAGGAAGTCGCGGTCCAGGGTGTGGTAATAGTAATTGAGGACCGCATAGGCCACGTCGCCGTTGATGTGGATCTGCAGGAAAGGGTGCTTGGCGTAGATCCATACCTGCTCGTCGCCGTTAACACTCGAGCAGAAGGCGTACTTCGCGCCCTTATACCCGGCGGCCTTGGCGTTTTCCTCGGAAGCCTTGAGCCGGTTGTAGCGGTATAGCAGCAGGTTCTTGCACTCCTTTGGGTAGGTGAGGAGGAAGAACGGCATCTGGTAGATCTCGCAATCCCACCAGACGAATTGGTTGTACTTCTCCGCCGTCAGGTTCTTCGCGCTCAGCGAGTGGGCGTGGTCGTGGCGGTTGAACCCGATCAGCGTCTGGTAGTTGGCGTATCTAAGCAAGGTATCAAGGACGTCGTTGCCATATACCTTCACGTCGACCTTCTTGAACGCCTTTTGATAGGCCCTGAGGTGCGACTCGTAAAGCGAGGACCAGACCGGGCGCAGAGCCTTCGCGGCGGAGCGCTGAATGTTGCGGCCATCTATGTTGGCGTAGAAGGCCACGGCCTTATTGATCCGCCCTTCCCCGCCGATGAGCTTGAAGGATTCATAGCTGCCATAGCAGCCGCCGCGGGCTTCGGCCGAGGCGAATCCCTGGGTCTCATTCTTGTATAAGTAGAGCCCGCTCATGCGGTATTTGTCACCATACTTAACCCGGATGCATTTCTTCCCATCCACCGTCGAGAAGCAAGCCCCTCCGAGCTTGTGCTGCCCGTTGGTCTTGCAAAGCAGGTCGATGCCGCTTTCGACGAAGATCGGGAGGTCGTGGTTGAGCTTCTTTATGGTCAGGCTCTGCAGGAAGAGATGGTCGCAGGCGAAGCTGCATACCCGGTGGAAGGTCATTGATGTGGCGTTCCCAAGCTCATCCTCCACCACTATCTCGCGGGAGAGGCCGCCGTTATCGAAGTCCAGGTAGCGGCGAAATGACTTCAGCTTGTAGTTCCACATCCTGAATGGCTTCCCGCCGATGTAGATGCGGAAGGCGGTTATGTCGCCGATGTTTATGCAGCTGTCCTCGTATTCGAACTCCTTGAGCTTCTCCTCGTCGAAGTAGTACTTCTTCATGTAGGAGTTGTCGCTGACGGCCTCGGGTATCTCGATTATCTTGTCGAACACCCCGCGGACGTAAGTCCCCTGGACGAACACGTCGCCGAATTCCTCGAAGCTGCCGCGGATGCCGAAATACCCATTGCCGATGCCGAATATCGAGGCGTCCTTCATCTCGTCGGAGATGATGTATTCGTCTTCTAGGAATTTGTCTTTCAGGTAGTGGTACATCAGAAGTCCTCGTAAAGGGAAGCCAGTATGCTGCTAACGTATCCCCGGACCAGGAAGTCGCTGGGGTGGTTGATGTTGTTGGCCAGGATGTCGACGCTGCGCTTCCGGCCAAGCAGGTATTGCGAATAGGATGTCATGTCCATCAAGGCGACACCGTCGTAGCTCTCGGATAGATCCTTGAGGGGCTGGAGATAGTTCTCCTGACCGGCGCTTTGGGTGCTGTCGGGATTGGCCAGGATGGTGCTGACGAGCACGATCTCGGCATCGGGGTTCCTGGCCTGGATGCTGGCGACCATGAACTCGATGTTGTAGATGAAGTCGGCGGGCTTCACGTTCCACGACCCGTCGTTCATCCCGAACCCTATGAACACCAGGTCGGGGCTGTAGTCGTTGACGTTGACGTCCACGTTGGTCCGGCCCCACTCGGAGAGCGTGCCGCCCTTCGAGGTGTTGAAGAACTCGATCCCGTCGTAGCCGTAAAGCTGCTTCAGCATCTTGACGCTCGCGGTCGGGAAATCGTCGAGGTAAGGCGGGATGGCCAGCTTCGAGCTGGCGTTGCACCCGGTCATGATCGAATCCCCATAGAAGCCGATGGTCAGGTGCTCCCTGTTGCGGAGCTTCTCGATCGTCTTGGGCAGGTCGGCCCCAAGATACCCTGGCTTATACCCGTCCCAGGAACCGGCGTGGCGGTAGGTGACGTTGAGCTGATGCATCACGATCCCGGGGCCCTCGGTGAACATTATCGGGTGCTCTTTGCCCTGGTAGGTGTCGATGGCGTATTCGGAAGGCAGGTTCTCGCCGCGAAGGTTCTCCTGCGTGAAGTAAGGCAGCGATGAGCCCTCAGCGCGGATTATCCTGTTTCCCTCTATCCGGTATTCGCTCGGGTCGATCTCCTTCTCGGTAGTGTAGTCGCGGACCGATATCACCTCGGTCGGCTCGAAAAGCAGGTTTCCGTATATCTGCCCGCCTTCCTCGACCAGGCAGACGGTCTCGTTGTAGATGGTCTGGTCTTCCCAGAATTTCTGGTATTTCTGCTCGTCGCCGTACATGTAAACGCCCTCCTGGGTTGAGGAATCGGCGCCGCTACCCGATCCGGTCGGGGTGCAGGCGGCCAACGAAACCGCCGCTAGCAATGGCAATAAGGCAGCTTTTGCGGTTTTATTCATTTTCGCCCTCCTCCATAAGGTTCAGCCTATCGATTCTTATCTTCCCGCTTATGGCGCCGGTGGCCTCGAAGCCGATGTTGAAGCTAATTAGGCCCAGGTCGCGCTTTTCGGTAAACGGCATATAGCCAAGCTCTTGCGCCTTGACGAAGCCATCGTAGATGAACTTCAAGACATCCAGCCTGATGCGGGCTTTGTCGCCGACCCCGAACCGGGGCGGGAGGTAGATGTGCGGGTCGATGCAGTAGATTAGCTTCCCGGTAGCATCCTCCTTGCCGACGTCCTCCGAGCAATAAGGCTTGGGGTAATCAAGCCGCGGGGCGTCCATGAAGGGCAGCCCGAACCAGTAGAAATCGCGGTAGCTCTTGGAATTATGGTTGCGGTCGCCTACTGCGAGGTATAAGGAGGCCTGCAGGGTGTGGAGGTCGTTCCTGTCCTCCCCCATCAGCGACTCCAGCGCGAGTATCTCGACGTCTAGCTCCACTATTAGGGACTTCATCCCGCTTAACGGGCGATAGCCGAATTCCTGCTCGACCAATAGATGCGGCCAAGGCTCATTCGGCTGTCTGGGATGGTCATATTCATCGTGGCAGTCGACGCCAAGCGTCAGCCGGCCCTGGGGATCCCTTATGACTTCCTTGCAGCGGTTGGCTATTGAGTATCCGCCCTCGAAAACCCTGACGTCGCGTTCGTGGTACAGATCTACCTTGGTGAAATACTCAGCCAGTCGGTAACTCGGGGCTTCGAGATTGGAGAAAGGCAGGCTCATCAGCCCGGTGTGGTTGTCTTCCAGCAGGCTGCGGCGCAATATCGAGAAGCCCTTGGAGAAAGTCGGGTCTTTTATCAGGTTAATCATTCAAGACTCCTTTCAGCCGGATGTTGGATATCTCGCTGTCGACCGCGAACGATCCCGGCAGCTCCCAACCGATGTTCATGTAGTTGACCACCAAGTTCCGCGAGGTCGCGAATATCTTGTTCTTGACGGCGTACTTAATGGCCCGCCTTATGGCTGGCAGTATGTCGAGCGATATCTCGTATTCCTTCCCGAACTTCAAAGGGGCGTCGGAGAGGTAATCCTTTGAGTTCAGGCAATATATCAACGCCTTGGTCGAGCCGGCGAAATCGCCGTCGTATTGTATGTGCTTTGCAATCGATGCATACCGATAGTCGTATATCGGCAGGCCAAACCAAATGAAGTTGCCGCCGAGGCTTTCCTTCGATTTGCCATTCCCCTCACGGATGGTCATATACCATATGAACTGGGCGGTGTGCTTATTCGGATCGAAAGATTCTCCATCGAGGTTTTTGACTTCGTTGATCCTGACCTTCACGCTGGCGAACAAGGCGCTGAGGTCCCTTATCCTGACGCTCTCGACGAAGTCCTGCTCCAGCAGGAAGTGCGACCAGGGGGCGCTTGGGTCGGTTCTAGGGCCCCCAAGCCTCTGCTTGTACTCTGCTTGCGAATCGAGAACAAAGCGGAAACGTCCCTCGTTGGTGTCTATCAGGCAGCGCCTGGATTGGTTGAAGTACTCGTATACCCCTTCCGATTTCTTGCTGAAGGAAGCGTCCTTGAAGTCGAAGGGAGTCCACCACTGCGACATTATCCAAAGTACGTCGTTGACCTTGATGGCCTCGCCTCCGTAATCGAGGTAGCTGAACACCTTCCGCTGGTCAGTGACCGGGTTTGGCCCCTGGAGGAAGAAGCCGCTTTTGAAGCACTCGTCGGTGAGCAAATCCTTGAAGTAAGACATAGTTCACCTCACCGCCAGCAGCGATAGCCCGCTCATGGTCGATTCGATGTTGAACGAGCCTGGCAATTCCCAACCGGCGTTCATATAGTCGATATAGCACTTGTTCCAATCCCATCCGGCAAGCGGCGGGTTGGCGGTGACGGTAGAGCCGGTTATCAGCGCATCCTGCAGGAAGGGTATGAGGTCGACGTCGACCGTGTACTTCTTCCCCACCTCGACCCCATTGGGCAGGAAATCGTTCTGCCCCATGCGGTAGATCAGCGAATTGGTGGCGCCCTCGAATCCCTGATCGATGTTGTATGAGGGCTTTCCCTCGTTGCCGCGGTTGTCGAACAGCGGGACGCCGAACCAGAAGAAATTGTCGAAGTCGAGGTTGCGGATGGTGAAGTACATGATGAACTGGGCGGCGTGCATCGACGGGTTGTAATGTTCCTGGTCGAACAGCGTCACGTCCTTTATCTGGAAGTCGAAGCTCAGGCGAAGGGAGCTAAGCTCGGATAGCAAAACGTTCTGCGAGAAGTTCTGCTCGATGAGGAAATGCGACCACGTCTGGCTCGAGCTGGTCCTAGACCCACCGAACCTTTCCTGATACTCAAGCCAGGAGTTGAGCTGCATGCCCAACTCGCCGTTCTCGGTATTGACCTTCAAGGTCCGGGATTCGTTCTGATAGATGTGATACCCATCGGAATAAGAATAGGGGGCATACTGGAAATCGAATGGGGTCCACCACTGCGCCATCTGCCAGATGGTCCGGTCGCGCGGCTCGGCTTTCCCTTCGTAATTAAGATCCTTCACCACGTGGGCATCGGTGGTTGAGGTGGACTTAAGCAAGAGCCCGGTTCGGAAGTTGGCGTCATCGAAGAGTTGCACCTCGTTGGCGATGGCCGATGATTGGCTTGAGTCCTCTTCTAGAGAAGATGTGGATTGACTCTCATCTATGCTTGAACCGTTTGCGCTTGACGAGGTCGGATGACCACCGCAAGAGGCGAGGGGCAAAGCGAGTAAGGCGAGCGCGCAATTAAGACGGTGATGCATGGTAGACCTCCACACCCACAACGGGGAACTGAGACGATTGTATTACCTAATTTGCCTATGCCATCCCATTAGCAAAGAAGTTGAAAAATAATCTTAATTTGCGCATATGTTGCTCACGAACGCGCACATTTGCTCATCGTTTTTTGCCTTTTTGCGTCGAAAACCCGGCCAATGTTGCGCATTGCAGGTCGCAATGCGGACACAATTTCTTTGTAAAACTCGGGAAAACCTTATAATTATCGCTATGTACGATTTGGAAAGACAGAACGAGATTTACGAGATTCTCAAGCAAAAGAAATCAATCTCGGTTGACAAACTGACGAAGCTGCTTTACGTCTCACAATCCACAATCAGGCGCGACCTGACGGAGATGGAAAAGAAAGGCCTCGTGAAGAGAACCTATGGCGGGGTGGTTCTGCAGGAATCCCCAAACGAAGAGACCAGTCTGCTCCTTCGCGAGACTATCAACGTAAGGGAAAAGAAGAAGATCGCGGAGATCGCCTCCCGCCTATTGAAGGACAACCTATCGGTCTTCATCGATTCCTCGTCTACCTGCACTTACCTAGTGCCGTATATGAAGAACTTCAAAAACCTCAACATAGTGACAAACGGGCTTCGGATCGGGCTTTTGCTTTCCGAGCAGACCTCTTGCCAGATCTTCTTGGCCAGCGGCTACATCCATTCGAGATCCAACTCGATATTGGGCAGCCTGACAGTCAAGACGCTTGAGCGACTGCACTGCGATTTATCGATAATATCCTGCAGCGGGCTCGATCTGAATTTCGGACTGAGCGAAACCACGATAGACCAATCCGAGATCAAAATCGCGATGGCCGAGAACTCCAATAGGATCATCCTGTTGGCGGACCATTCAAAATTCGGCGACTCCAAGCTGTTCAAGTCGATACCGCTATCAAAGATAGACTGCATAGTCACCGACCAGAAACCTAGCGAGGAATACGTCGAGTTCTGCCAAAACAACGGAATAGATCTTTTGTACCAATAGAAATTGGCTGCTTTTGCAGCGTTTTTCGTCAATGCAAAATAAAAAGGATGCCTGGAAGGGAGAGGGGCATCCTTTTTGGAAACGCTTGGTTATTTCTTGCGCTTCTTGGAGATGAAGTAGGCTCCGACGCCGATGGCCGCGACGGCCGCGACGGCTCCGACCGCTATTCCCGCTATCGCGCCAGCGCCTAGGCCTTTGCCGTTATCGCCGGGCTTATCCGGGTTGGTTGTTCCGGAATCGCTGGTGTCGGTATCGGGCTCCTCGACGTCGGCCTTGACGATGTTCAGCGTGATCTCGCTGCTGCCTTTGGCGCTCTCGAGCTTCAGGACGTGCTGTCCGGCCGACAAGGTGTTGAGGTAGCTGGCCTTGAGGGTCAAGGTGGTGTTGCGCTGGTAGGTGTAGTGCTCGTTGACGGTTAGCTGGGTGCCATCGACGTAGAACTTCAGCCCGGTCTGCAATTTCGGGTCGACACCGATTACTAGGTTGTTGGTTCCTCCGAGGGTGAAGTCGAAGGATTCGGCTGAAGCGGTCGGTGCATAGGATATGTCGGCGTTGAGCAGCGAATCAGCGGTCGCGTTGTTTCCATTGATCTTGTTCAAGGTCAAGGACATCGGGTTGGTGTAATCGCCGCTCTGCGAGCCGATTCCGAAGTACCCCTTACCATTGGGGAAGGCCCCGAGGACGTCGAATTCCCTGACCAACGGGGTCTCGTATTTAGCCCCATTGAAGGAGAACTCAAGGTAATTCTCTACTATGCCGCTGGTGTTAATCTGGCGCAGAGACGTCTCGAACTTGATGGCGCCAGATTTTTGAATGACGAGCTGGGTCTGGGACAGTTGCCCATCGAAGAAGCGGTTGCAGGTTCCATCGATGAGATAAGGCTCAACGCTGGCTTGGGTTTCGTTGAGATCCCTGATCAGGAACACGAATCCTTTGAATCCTTGGACCGATTCATCGTCGGCCGAGGAGAAGAAGGTCGGCTCCGACATGATCGAAATCGCATACTGACCGAAATGGTCGATGGTGTACTCGACGCTTAGATCGATGAGGTCTAGCGCCTCGCGGGTATAAAGCAGCCCGCTGCCATCGTCGCTGGCGGTAGATATGCTGCCCCAAGCGGTAAGGCCGATGGAGTCCTCGGTCTCGACTACGCGGACGCTCTCGCCGCTGACATATCCGGAATCCTCTGAAACCGCCCCGAATTTATTGGAGAACGTTTCCCTGGCAGCCGCTAGGCTTTCCTCCAAGGCGGCAACGGCTGATTCATCCATATATCCGCGGAAGGTGGTCGAGATGGTGTTGTAGGCAATCTCCGCTTCCCTGACTTCCTCAAGGGTAGTGGCGTTGTTCATCTGCTCGATAACGCCGTTGACTATGTCGCTGTAGCGGCTGCCAGCGGCCTCCTGTACCTCGGCGTAATCCTCGTTGAAGGTGGTATTGATTGCGTCGACGTCGGCCTGTTCCTCGCTGGTCAAAGTCAATTCGGCGATGGTCTGGTTGATGGTGTTCACCATATCGACCTTGGATAGGGCCGATAGCAAGGCGGCATCATCGGACAAATCGGCGGCGAGAGAACTAAGCTGATTGACGTAGTAGCGAAGCAACTCAACATAGGTGGCGTTGCCAAACTTTTCGACCGCGGCCGACTGAAGCCCTTCAATCGCCGGGTCGAAGGTCCTCCTTAGGTAGACCTCGTCGTAATCGTAGAGGGAGGAGAGGTCGATATCCTCAGTCAGGCTGTAGGCATCGATGAAATCCTGAACCGAATTGAGCGTGACCTCGGAGACGGTGTCGACGAATACCTCGACGTTGGATTTGGCCTCGTAATACAGACCGGTTTCCTGATCGTAATAGGCCATATCGTCGCCATCCATGCAGTGATTGACGATGAAATGCCTTTCACCAGCTTGATAGCCCGAGCAGAAATTAACGCAGAATTCTTCGGACAGATTCTTAAACAAAGTATCGACGGGGAAGGTGGCCTTGTAATCGTTGGCGTAGATCTCGACGTTGTCACCAGTTACGGTCCAGCCGATATTGAGGATGTTGTTCTCGGCGGTAATGACGACGCCCTTATAGGAATCAAGCCAGGTCTCGCTCTTATCTCCCCAGCCATCGATCGTCTCGTTATGAGCGGTCCCGGCGCCGGTATTGAGGCAAACCATGTAGTCGTTGGGCCTCTCCTCGAATGAATACTTGATGATATCCATGCAAAGGCCCTGCGCCGCCTCGCCGTTATATATCCCTTGCGGTCCAAAGGACAGTCCGAGGCAATCGCCGCGGGTGAAATCCGTGAGATCTAGGGAAACTTCGAATCTATCGCGCCCGAAAGTCTTTGGGCCGTAGTCGCAGCGGAATCCCCACCCGGATGCGCCGGTAACGGCCACACGACTATCGTCTAGCCTCTTGAATCCAAAATTGGCTCCATTCCAAATGGAACGCATGCTGCTGGCTTCATCGATGGTTCCAGCGGCCGGCCATTCGATCGTCTCTCCTGGCAAGTTCAAAGGCGAAGCGATACCAATCTCAAGATTTGGTTCAGCGCTTGCCCGGGTGTTGCATTCGCCAGAGAGCAAGGCAAAAGATCCAAGCAAAACTGGCAAAATAACGAATGATTTCTTCATTTCGTTTCCTCCTGCAATGTTAGTTTAGGCATTGCAAATATCGTTAGGAAGCAATGGCCAATAAGTTGAAAATGGACCACTTTTCGCTTACCACTCGACCATACTTGAGCACATTTGAGCACGTTTTAAGATGGGTTTTAAATCAGACGGCTTATGTCGGTGATTGAGCTTATTCGAATTTCGGCGAGTTCAGGCGAAATTTCATTGCCTATTGCCACGGGGACAAATCCGCCGCGCCTAGCGGCTATAATCCCCGCTTCGCCGTCCTCGACCACCATGCAGTCCTTCGGATCGACCCCGATCATGCTCGCCGCCTTGAGGAAGACCTCAGGATCGGGTTTGGAGTTCGAGATCATCGTCCCGTCGCATATGGCATCGAACATCTTGGACACCCCCGTCTTCTCGAGGATGAGCTTGGCATTCTTCGACGAGCTGCCGACCGCCAGCTTGATTCCCCGCCCATGGAACTCCTCCAAGGCCGACCTTGTTTTCGGATCGATGCAATCGGGCGAGAGCCTTTCGTTCAAGAAGGCGACGTAGATGTCGTTTTTTGACTTTAGTATCCGCTGCTTGCGCTCCTCTAACATGTCCGCCTCATTCTCCTTCAAGACGATCTCGAGGCTGTCGCGACGGCTGACCCCGCGGAGCTTGTTGTTCATCTCCCTATCGAAGCGAAGCCCTTCTTCGTCGAAGACTTCCTTCCAAGCCAGATAATGGTATTCATCGGTGAAAACCAGTACCCCATCCAAATCGAACACAATGCCTTTTATCATGCGCAAAACCCGCCTTTCTTTTCGATTATATATGGCCAAAACACGCTGAATTAAACGCTAAATTGCGAGCTTTTCGGCATATTTAGAGTTATTTCAAGTCAATCTAAAATCCGCGTTGCCTTAATAATATTTAGGAAGCTTTTCGGCAATAAAGCGTCAACCTTAAAAAGCCGAATCTTATCTTTCGACCAATTCAACCGGGAACACTTTGTGGAAAAGCTGGGTCGGGCATCTTGCCCCGGTATGCATGGCGATTGAGGTGTCGACTACTTCCTTGACCAGTTCATCGTCATCCGCCCCAATGCTGGATACCGGGTCGTAAAGATCAACGTATTGAGACACGTTGTCGTATCCCATTAGGTAAATGCCGTTTAATGATCCTTGCTCCTTCAAAACCCGACGAAGCAAGATGGCAACGTAATCCGAATGGCAGAAGACGAAATCGTATCCGTTGCCCTTGATGAGCTTGGCGGCATCAGCGAGGGTCTTCCCGTCATAGTCGAACCGCAGGTAATCGACGTTGCTTCCGATAATCGGGGACAGGAAATCGTTGAAGCCGTTGTAGCGGCGCTTGGTGGTCTCGGATGGGGAATTAGTCAGGTAAATGGCTTTCTTGAATCCCTTCGAAAGGAAGAACTTCCCCGCCTTCTGCCCGCCGGAATAGTCATCGGTGATGGCGTAGTTGACCGATTCGGAGGTAGGTTTGATGCCGATGACGAACAAAGGTATCGAATTGTCAGCGAATGTCTTGGCTACCTCGTCGGTCGGCTGCACCAGCGATATGGCCATCGAGCACTTGTTGGTGAAGAAGGCGGACAGGTCGCTCATCCGCAAATCATAGCCGTTCGACAATGTAATAACACCCGTATATCCTTCCCCATCTAGAAGGCGGATTATCTTGTAAACCATTATCGCGAAATAAGGGTTATAGAGATCGTTAACGAACACCGCGACGTTCTTGGTGGTCCCGGTCTTAAGAGAAACCGCCAAAGAGTTTTTCACATAGCCAAGTTCACGCGCCTTTTGGCGGACTTTGTCTTTGGTGGATGAGGAAATCTCGGGCGAGTCGCGTAGCGCCTTGCTCACCGCGTCAACCGTAATGTTGAGCGATGACGCGATGTCCTTCATCGATACCTTGCCGTTCATCTTATCTCCAGGAAGTTGTCCAACACCGCCTCGGCGAACAAATTGCCGAGCTTTACCATTGAGCTTGAATCGTAGTGATATATATCAGGCGATCCAGGTGGTTCCGCGTTATATTTTAACCCAGCGGAAATAGTATCAATATAAACATTTTGGTCATCTTCAAGACTCAAGGCCTGCTTTGCTTGGTTGATTTCCACCCTATGGGTCCAGGCCAAGGAGTCGGAGATGGCGGCGTCGACGAAGCCGATTCCGCTAGGATCACCGTAGTAGGCGAATTCCTTCCTCAGGTCGGCGACAAATGCCCTCTCAAGGTCTAGGTAATCATCATAATAGGCTGAGGTTGAGTCGTCCTCGCCCTGCATCCAGCAGATGGCTTTTATCTCGGGATAGTATCCCATTCCCTCCAAAGTCCCCATCGCTTGGTTTATGTACTCAACCGCGAGTCCATAAAGAGAGCCGGTCATGCCGGAGCTCGGGCTCCGCCAAGCGGAGTGCAGCGAAGTGGCACCTTGGGCGAACTTAACCAGGAACACCGGGTATTTTAGGTCAGCCCTCGATAGCGTCTCGGCCATGCCGATCTCGGGGCCGAACTGGGTGGTGGAGGTGCCTTGCCCCAGCTTCACCGGCACGAAGGTCCCGTTGCTGGTGTTCTGGGCCACGGTGCAGGCATAGCTGATCAGCACGTCATCATAGCCATCCACATATTCCTGCGTCTTCTCCTGGCCCATGGTGTTGAGCAGGTATTGGCTATGGGTATGCCCTTCCATGTTGGATTGGCCAAGCATCACGATCACCTGCGCTTTGTTCGATAGCGGATCAATCGACGATGTGGTTTCGATAGCCGATGAGGAGCCCCCGGTTGGGGCGCAGGCGCTGCTCGACAAAGCGATCAGCATGGCCAATGGAGCGAATCTTTTCATACAAGTACCACCTTTCCGGAATCCAAGGAAATCGACTTTATTATCGGGAATTCATGAATTCCGCCCTCTTGATGGGCGATGAAGCGCCAACGGCCATCGAAGTCGCGGAAGCACATGCCGTGCCCCGCGTTCTTAAGGAATGGGCGGCTAGCGCTCTGGACGTAATTTGGGCAGTGGAACTTCCCAGCCGGATAAGACGCCCCGGTGACGTAGTTGCCACGCTCGTCGTAGCTTGACCATATCAAGGCGTTGTGCCCATCGATGCTGAGGCAGAATGGGCCATCGGTAACGATGATGCCCTTGCTCCCCCAAGCTGGGCTTTTGGCCCATTTCGAATCCGAGGCCTTGAAGAGAACCTTGGGATCCCCGTCGGGTCCAGACAGGCTTTCCTTTAGCCTGACCGAACATATCTCGCCCACTTTGGTCTGAAGCCATTCGTGGCAGAAGATAAGGTATGGAACCCCATCTTCCTCGATCAGCGTTCCGTCCAAGCATTCCCAGCCCTTTGGGGTGAGCTGCTCGCCATATGGCGTGAAAGGGCCAAGCGGGTTGTCGGCTATCAAGGCCCGGCAATGCCGCTCGCCCTTCTCGGTCTTGAACGAGGCTATCATCAGGTAACCGATGTCGATCTTGTATACCTCAGGGGCCCAATAATCGCGGTCCGGGGCGAAGTTGCTCGGCTTAGAGAACACCTCGCAAGGCCCGCAGAAATCAACCAGGTCGGAAGAAACATAGGCTTTGAAGGACATTCCCCCGGTCGTGCCGTAAAGGTAGTATTTACCGCTTGCCGGATCGGCAAGGATATAAGGATCGCGTATGCTTATCTCATCAAGATGCATGGTAACTTCCCCTTTCGATGTATTCTTTGCATTCGGCGTAGCCGCAATAGTAGCCACTGACCGCCCCGTCTTCGATCTGCAGCAATAGCGGCGCATAGGCGAAGCTGATCTTCGAGACGGAGGTCGCGCCAAGCGATTCGCTTTTCGCCTTCTCGGCGTTGGAGGAATAGGCGAAGTAGTCGTATACGGCGAACTCGTCGATGTCGACCATGTAGAACCCCTCGGTTGGAATCTCCACATCCTTCAGCAGCGCGGCGCATTGGTCGCAGTAAGACGAGTGGAACAGCACCGAGTAATCGCCTTCCTGGCCGAAGAGGTCTTCCACACCAATGGAGTTGCCTTTCGCGGCGGCGCAGGCGCTTAGCAGCAACGCCACCGACGCAACAACCGCCCTCATTTGACCTCCTCCATGACGAACAGCAGGCAGGTATTGCCGTCTATCCACCTCGACAGGTTGAGCCCATAGTCGCACAGGTAGGCCCCGGAATGGATTTCCTTGCCATCGACCGAATACCTCTTCCTCCTATCAAGTCCCTTCAGCCTCAGGTGGCGGTATTTCTTGACCATCTTTTTGAAGCAGACTAGCAGGACCAGCGCCTTATCGGCGTCCTTCGAGACCGACATCATGGCCAGATGGTCGCCATCGCGTTCAAGCCGATAGCAATCCCCCTGCCGTATAACTTCCTCGTGGTAGCGGTTGAATACCTCGTTCATCCGCTTGAGGCCATCGGCGTCCGCATCGGATAGGAGTCGCGGATCGAACTCGTAGCCGTATGTTCCGAACAGGGCTATCTTCGCCTTGTCCTCATAGGAGAACAGCGGGCTCTTTCCAACGTGGCAGCCATATACCCTCATAGGGAACAGATAGCTGGTGCCGTAGGTTATCTCGGCCCTCGAGGCCGGGTCGAGCTCATCGGATCCCCAGACCTCGTCGAAGTAGGCGAGGGTCCCGAGGTCGAACCTCCCTCCGCCGGAAGCGCAGCCATGGAAGAGGACGTTGGGATGGGCTTCGCGCAGTTTCCTCGACATCCGGTAATAGGCCTTGGCCTGCTCGAGGTGCATCTGCCCAGGATTGCCTCCGAGCTCATCCAAGCTCCGGTTGTGGTCCCATTTGAGGTAATCGATTTGGTGGCGGGAAAGCAAAGAATCGATTTTGCCATAGACGTATTCGAACGCCTGCTCATTGGCGAGGTCGAGCGCCAACTGATGGCGGATTAGCGACCTCTCGCCGCGGCCGATAGCGTATTCGGGGTGCTCGGCAAATAGCGTCGACTTCGGGCTTATCATCTCCGGCTCGATCCAGAGGCCGAACATCATCCCGTTTTCGTGGCAGCGCGATATAACCGCGTCGAGGTCGACCTTCCCTTCGTCGACGTCCCAATCGCCGAGTGAGGTCGAATCGTCGTTTCTCCCCTTGAACCAGCCATCGTCGAGCACGAATAGCCCTACCCCCAGCTGTTTGGCCTTGTCGACGTATTCGATAAGCTTCCCTGTGTCGAAGTCCATATAGCACCCCTCCCAGGAATTTAGTAGCACCCGGGATGGTGCCTTAGAGAGGCTATTGGGCAATAGATGATTCCTGATGGCCCGACCCAATTCGACGCTTAGCGAATCGCCATTATCCGAATATAGGCATACCGCCTCCGGCTGATGCATTGTCTGCAGCGGGCTAAGCTCATAATGGCCATCCGGCAGCCCGCCCACGACCCTGGTGCACCCAAACGGCGAGGTGTTTATCTCGATCCTAAACGACCCGGAATGGACCAAGCTTAGGCAATAGCAGCCATTCTCGTTCTCGAGGATGGCGAACGGGCTCTGCGAATGCGAGGAGCGCCCCTCCTCGCTATAGAGCACCCGGCTGCCCTCGACCAATTCCTCGTCGCGGACCATCCTCTCCCGGCACCACATGCCAGGGAAGCTCCTTAGATGGAAGCAAGCGGCGAAATCAAGGCTGACCGATGAGGTTCTGCGAAGATAAATTGTCCGATTGGTAAGGTTTTTGACCTCGCGGTTGAAGCAAATAAGCGGGCAATCGCCATATACGGTGTAGGTGTTTCTCACCTCGATTCCGGCTTTCTTATCGGCAAGAACAAGCTCAAGGCTTTGGCAGGCGCCGTCGCCGCGGAATCTTGGGTATTCGTCGCCCTCGGGCTTGCCTTCGTATATCCGGTGCCCGACATAGCGGAGGTCGATGGCCCGGCAGTCGTCTGCTATAAGCGCAGCCGGCCGATGGTCGGCCTTCCCGAATGGCGGGACCTCGAATAGCCCTACGTTGAACGGAAACCCATTCGAGTATTCCTTTTCCCTTCCGTCATCGGATAGGTAATGCGACGACCATTCCCCATCGAAGGACGAGTAGGAAAGGAAATCGTCATCGCAAACCGCCCCGCAGTGGAGGTGGACCGCTATCCCCTCATCGTTAATGAAGAAGGAATACAGGAACCCTTTTCCGGATAGGCGGAATATCTTTCTTTTCTCGTCGAATGTGATTGGCATATTGCTTCCCTTAAATGGGGGCGGGGGAGGCGCCCGCCCCCGGATAGCCTTATTCGGCTATCGAGATGGCGATGTTGTCGACTGTGCAGTTGAGGTTGCGGGAGAGGAACGAGCCATAGGCTATTCCCGAGTATCCGTCCTGCCAGTTGTGAGCGACATCCACCAGCGTGGTATCGCCTTGCTTGACTGCAATCCTGACGTCCTGCCCGTTTCCGGTCATAAGCCTAGTGGCCTCTACGCTATACGTCTGGCCGACTTCAATCCTGGCGCCGTCAGCATAGTTGTTCACACCACCGTCAATACCAGCCGGAATATTGGCGTTGCCATTCCATCCGGCAAAGCCGGCGCCAAACTCGGCAACGATCAGCGCCCTGGATTCGGCAACGGTGGTCGAGTAGCGGTTCAGGTTGAATATGATTGCCGGCATCCCATCGGTCCCGCCCCACGACTGAACCGTGAGGTCAAAGCTGACGGTCGCCTGCTTGTTCGCCGGCAAGGTGAAGGCGTCGCCTATCGACTTGGCCCCGAAGTCCTTCGGGTTGGTCGAGGCTCCTTCGTCGGCGCCGGAGAAGACCACCTTCTTGCCGAAATTGGTGATCTCAACGTGAGCCGGGTCGGTCGGATACAGGGTCTGCTTGGCGGCGTCGGTGGACAAGAAGGCGCCTATCTCCTCGGCATCGGTGGTAATGCTCATCTCCGACACGTCGATCTTGCACTGTCCGACGAGGATGGCGGGAAGGGTGTCGACCGCGGTCAGGTCTAGGTAGTTGCTCTCCATCCAGAACAGCTCGCCGTTTATGAAGTAGTAATAGAGGTCGCCGCTCCTTACCGAGGTGAGCTCAATCGGCTGGGTCCAATCAAACGAGGATAGGCCATGGTGGTTCCATATCTGGCTGCGGTCGGTGGTCTCGCCCCAGGCGACCTCGCCGTTGGCATTGATGTCCATCACGACGGTCTTCGGGGCGGCGAAGTTGGCCCCGGGGGAGAGCATCATGCCGTGGAAGGTCCCGTTGTCCTCGTTCACGTGCCCGAGGGAGACGCGGCTCCAGGTGTCGGTGCCGTTGGGGTCGGTGATTAGGACCTTGGCCTTCATCATGTATTCCTTCCCCTTGACCCCGCGGAAGGTGGCATAGCCGTTCTGCCCCTCGATGTTGGTTAAGGTCGGGGTGGCGGAATACAGCCCCTCGTAGTCCCAGACGGTCGGGTTGACCGCGGTGTCGAGGATGGTGTCGACGACGTCGATCTCGATGGTGTCGGAGACCGTCTCGTCCTCAACCAGGTAGGCCTTGACGGTGGCTTTCCCGGCGGCTAATCCGGTCACCAGCCCGGTCTCGGAGACCGAGGCGGCCTCCCCCTCGACCGAGTAGGCGACGGTGCCGTTTTCGGCGTTGACCTCAAGCTGCAGCGTCTTGGTGACGAAGATGGAGGTCGGCTCGGTGACGATCTCGATGCTCCTATTCACCGTGGTGGACGTGCTGCTCGAAGTCTCCTCCGGGGTGGTGGCGGTATTGGTCGACTCATCGGTCGAGGAAGGGGTCTGGGCGGTTGTTCCGGAGGTCCCGGATGGCCCGCAGGCGGCGAGCAAGGCGGAGGCGGCTAATAGCGTCAGAAGGGTTGTTTTCCTTTTCATTTGCGTTTCCTTTCGTCTAATTCAGCGAGGAGGTGAACTCCAGGTTGGCGATGTCGGCGGAAGTGTATTCCCCGCCTACCCAAAGCAGGTAGGACCCGGTGTAGCGGGAGGTCATCTCGACGTATTGATTGGACTTGACGTCGAAGTTCACCTCATTGCCGTCGACGTACATCTTGAAGTAGGAGATGTTGTCCTCGATGGTCCGGGTGATCTTGATGTGGTGGGTTCCGGTCAGCTCATCGGCCACTTTGCCCGAGGATTCCAGATAGGAGGTGGCGGCCATGGGGTCGTCCATCGAAAGCTGGTAGTTCCAGCTGGCGAAGCGGGCGACGATGTTCGCATTGTCGGGCTGGACGGCGGATTTGCCAATCAGGAAAGACTCGACGCTGTCGGCGGAGTCGTAGCGGGAAAGGCCGATGTTGAGCCCGGTGAATCCGGCGGTGTGGGCGGGATTGAGCACGGCGTTGGAGACGTCTAGCTCGATGGTGAAGTCGCCAAGCAGCATCGCCTTGTCGCCGAGGGAGCTAACCTTGTTGTCCTTGCACAGGACGCTGTTGGAGATGAAGGAGAACGAGGAGTCGTCCTCATAGCGGACGATCTCCGGGTTGGAGGCATAGAAGGATTTGGCGTAGGCCGGGGAGGAGAGCTTCTCCTCGATGAGGGCCATGTCGGTGGACACCGAGTAGTCGGTCACGACGCAGGGGATGTCGACCGAGACCAGTATCGGCATGGTGGGTATCCCCTCGTATTTGGTGGAGTTGTCGTACCACATGACCTTGTCGTTGATGAGCCAGTAGTGCTCGTTGCCGTGCCGCAGCATCCCGATCTTCACCTCGGAATTGAGGTAGTCGATCTCGTTGAGGCCGTTCTGCCCCCAGACCTGGCTGCGGGTGGTGATGGCCGGCCAGGATTCGTTGGGCAGGTCCTTTACTATCTGCTTGTTGTAGTCGTTGCCCTGCCCATCGACCCGCGGCGAGAAGATGAAGTAGCGCGTGTCGGATTCGGAAAGGCCAGACCCAAGACCAATGCCCTGCCATACCCAGCTGGAGGTGATGGCGGTTATCTTGAAGCTCGCCTCGACGTAGTAGTTCTCCGATTTGACGTGGGCGAAATAAAGCGAATGGTAGCCGGTCGGGGTGTCCGCGGGCAGCTCGACCTTCGGGTCGGAGGAGTCGGCCTGCTTGGAGATGTCCCAATAAGGCGACCCCTGGTTGGAGTAGAAGATGCCCTCGCTCACGGTGAAGGTCGCCTCGTCGAGCACGGTTGGCGTGTCTTTGCTCTTGGCGGTTATGGTCACCTCGCCTTCGGAGAGGAAGGAGACCAATCCGGTCGCGTCGACGGTGGCCACCTCCTGATTGGAGGAGGACCAATCGACCAGCGAGCTGGCATCCTCCGGCAGCACCTCGACGCCAAGCTGCAGGTCCTCGCCGACCCACTGCTGGCGCTCATCGGCCCCGGAGATCGTGACCGAGGTGGCGGATGGGGCCCCGAGGACGGTGACGTTTATCGAAGCCTTGCAGGCCGGCTCGATAGCCAAGGAGGCGGTGATGGTGACCTCGCCTTCCTTCAGCCCGGTCACCAATCCGCGGTCTGATACCGAGGCTATCTCCTCATCCGAGGAGGACCAAATGACGTCCTTCTCCGTGGTCCCGGTTACCGATGAGCGGAGCTGGACGGTGTTGGAAACGGTGATCGTGGTCGATCCGATTGCTTGGACGGTGACCCGATAGTCGCCGGTATAGACCGAGGTCGAGGATGTGGATTCGCTGCCGCCGTGTTCTCCACCGCAGGCCACCAATCCGGTGAGCCCGAAGGCCGCGGCGAGCAACAGCGCAATGTTCTTAGCTTTCATTTATTGCTCCTTTCGCGATTTCAAAAGCCGATTCTCTCCCCGCTTAGGAGATCGAATAGATGGATTGCGCCGATGTCGAAGCATAGGCGCAGACTTCCCTTGTTTTCCTTAAGCTGCCCTCCTTCCGTTCTCATCTGTATTTCCTTTCCCTGCGCTTGCAGGTGAATGATCAGCTCGCTGCCGAGCACCTCGACCAGCCCATAGGGGAGCTCGAAGGCCTCGCTTGGCTTGCTGGCCCGGCTGTCGCCTTCAAGTCGGAATGCCTCTGGCCGAAGCCCGATTGCGACCTCATAGGTGCCTTGCTCGATCATGCGCTGGTATTCCTCGGCCATCTCGGCGAGGCGGGATAAGGCCTCCTGCTTGCGTTGCTGAAGCGGGTCGGCCTTCTTCTTGCCCAGCTCGCGAAGCCTGGAAAGTAGCGCAATCCCCTTCTTCTTCGGTTTGGCGATTTCCTCTTTTTTGACGTAGATCTGCGCGCTTTCCATCCTCGATAAGGCGGAAACGGTCAGCGATTCCGGATTGTCAAGATACCCTTTTATCTCGGCTAGCTTGCCTAGCGCCTTGTTCCGCGCTTCCATGGCCAAAGCGAGGTCTACCTCGACGTCGGGCAATCCTTGGATGGATAGCTTCCCGCCGGATAAATTGCCGCGCAGGATGTTCATCGCCGGCGAGCCGATGAAGGTCGCCACGAACAGGTTGGCCGGATGGTCGTATAGGTCAAGCGAGGTCCCGGCCTGCTGGATGACGCCTTTGTTCATACAGACGATGAGGTTGGCCATGGTCATGGCCTCGGTCTGGTCGTGGGTGACGTAGATGGTGGTCGCCCCGACCTCGCGGTGGATCCTCACGATCTCGCTGCGCATCTGGACGCGGAGCTTGGCGTCGAGGTTGGAAAGCGGCTCGTCCATCAGGAAGAGGTTGGATTGCCGGACTATCGCCCGGCCGAGGGCGACGCGCTGCATCTGCCCGCCGGATAGCTCCTTCGGCTTGCGGTCGAGGTAGGGGCCGAGCCCGAGGATGTCCGCGGCCTTGTACACCCGCTCCTCGATCTCCGCTTTAGGGACGTGCCTTATCTTCAGCCCGAAGGCGATGTTGTCGAAGACGTTCATCTGGGGGTAGAGGGCGTAGTTCTGGAAGACCATGGCGATGTCGCGGTCCTTAGATGGCAGGTAATTGGAATAGACCTTGTCGATGAACAGCTCGCCCGAGGTGATGTCCTCTAGCCCCGCGATCATCCGCAGGGTCGTGGACTTCCCGCACCCCGAGGGACCGACCAAAGCCACGAAGTCGTGCTTGTTGACCTCCAGGTTGAAGTCGAACACTGCCTGGACGCCGTTGGGGTATACCTTGTCGATGTGGCGCAGGCTCACGAAGGATTCGATCGATTCGTCCCTTAGCTTTCCGCCGAGGGCGTTAAGCTCCTGCTTGGCTTGCTTCCTATCGATTTTTCTTTTGATGTCCATGTTGCCTCCTCAATGCTTGATGCCGGTCTGGGCGACGCCCTCGATGATCTTCGACTGGGCCAGTAAGTAGACGATGAAGATCGGGATCATGGCGATGACGGCCGAGGCCAAGGAGAGGGTTATGGCCTCATAGGATTCCGAGTTGTCGGAGATGACCTTCAGCCCATAGGCCAAGGTCCAGGTGGTCCTAGGGGCCGACCCGATGATCAGCTGCGCCCACTGCACGTCGTTCCAGGCGGCCATGAAACCGAATAGCCCCTGCACGAACAATGCGCTTTTCCCAAGCGGCAGCACGATGCGGCGGAAGATGGCGAGGTTGCTCGCCCCGTCAAGCCTGGCGTTCTCAATCAGGTCGTGCGGGATGGAGAGGAAGAACTGCCTTATCAGGAAAACCCCATAGACCCCGCCTAATGACGGCGCGATCAGCCCCATCAGGCTCTTGTAGAAGCCGAGCATGTTCATGTTGATCAGCTGGGGCGCGGTCGAGATGATGCCCGGGATGGTCATCGTCCCGATGAGGAAGTAGAAGATCCTGTTGGAGTACTTGAAGTCGAGGAAGACGAAGGCATAGGCCGCCAAAGAGGCGATCAGCAGGTATAGCAGCGTCCCGCCAATGGCGACGATCAGCGAATTGAACAGCCAATTCCAGATCGGGTAGTACTCGTTGGCCTGCGAGGGGATTAACTCGGTTTTGGAGAAGAGCTCGGCGTATCCATCGAAGGTGAAGGCATCCCAGTTGGAGGGGAAGAAGCTCGACGCATGCAGGTTGAAGTCGTTGTAGTCGCGGAAGGACCCGAAGACGCCCCAGATGATCGGCAGCAGCATCAGCACCGACACCAACAGGAGTATCAGGAAGGCGATGAGCTTACCGGCGTTCCTTCCAAGCCATGTATCCCGACGCATGACGGTTGCCTCCTTTCCTTTCCTTGGTGCAGACGAACTGGACTATCGATATGCCGATGATGATGACGCCGAGGCATATCCCCATCGCGGCGGCGTAGCCATAGCCCTTAGATGACCCGAGCAGCATGTCCTGTATCCGGTAGACGGCGCTTTTCATGGCGTCTTGGTCCGGAGTGTTCGAGGCGAGGATGTATACCTGGCCATAGAGGTTCATGTAGCCGGTGAAGGTGGTGAACAGGCAGAGGAACATCTGGTCCTTGATGCCGGGCAAGGTGACGTGGAGGAACCTCCTCCATGGCCCGGCCCCATCGGCCCCGGCCGCCTCGTATAGGCTCTTGGGCACGTTCTGCAGCCCAGCGCAGAGGATGATGAAGTTACCCCCTATCCCGCACCAGAGGCAGAACAGCCCAATCATGAACCAGGCGGTGGTCGGCGAGGCGAACCAGTCGACGCTCAGCCCGAAGAAGGAGTTGATCCACCCCGACTGGTAGTCGAACATCTTCAGCAGGATCAAACCGGTGGCGGTCAGCGGGAAGATGCCGGGGAGATAGATGCAGGCCCGGAAGAACTTGTATAGCGGCGGCTTCATGTTGATGAGCAGCGCCAGCCCCAGCGGGATGAGTATCGATAATGGCACGATGACCAGGGCGAATTTGATGGTGGTCCCCACCGCCCCCCAGAAGTCGGCCCTCAGGACCGGGTTGGTGAAAACGGCGGCGAAGTTGTCGAAGCCGACGAAGGAGGAGGGGAACATGCCCTTCCCGTCGAACCCCGACATCGACATCCCGATGCCGAGGGCGAGGGGGAAGATGAAGAACAGGGCGAAGCAAAGCGCGAACGGGCCGAGGAAGGCGACGACGCTCCAGCCATCCTGGAGCAGCCTTCTCCGGCGCGAGACGCCGCTGGCGTATTCTATGAGGCTAGTTTCCCTGTCCATTTTCTTCAGCTGTAGAGTTGGATGTAGGCGATGCAGTCCTCATATTCGCTGTCTAGGATCGATTTGACCGGGGTGGACAGGAAATCCGAGGCGAGCGACTTCTGCAATGCGGATTTGAAATACTGGTCGACGTAGGAGTAGTTGACGGTCGGTTCGAAGACGACGTAGTCCGACGGGTCGCCCCAGTACTTGATGTATTCCTCATAGGCCGGATCCTCGCGGTAGGCCGAGGAATTGGAAACCGAGGTCGCGGCGGGTAGATGCCCGCGCTTGGCCCAGTCGATGCCGCTGTAATAGGCCATGTAGTCCATGAAGACGGTGGCGGCGCATTTCTTGGTCAGCGACTCGACCGTCGACATCAGCATGATGGCGTGGCCCTCGCCCTTGATCTTGTCGGCGTCTTCCGAGTTGGGGTCGGCGGCGAATAGCGAGGATAGGCTTCTGGTCGTGATGTTGCTGCTCCCGCCGTCGTTGCGCAGGAGGTTGTCGAAATCGGATTTGTCCTTGGCATAGACCCAGGGACCCTGAAGCTTGAATATGGCGTTGCCGGTCAGGAACGGGGATTCGCCGACGTCGTAAGAGGAGCCGTAGTCCTTCGAAAGCGGGTGCTCGTTGCTGGCGCCGGGGGTGGCGTGGATCCAGTCGCGGAGCAGCTGCAGGCCGGTCGCGGTTTGCTCGCTATCCCAGGCTGGCATCCCCTCATCGTCGATGAGCTCCGCCCCATTTTGGACGGCGGCGGTATAGCCGACGAACTCGTGGACCCACATGTCGCCATAGGCTATTGGGAAGGCGGTGTAGGCCTCGGCCGTCGAGGCCTTGCGCCACTCGGTAGCGGCGTAGCCCTGCGAGTTCTCGCCCCTGATCCAGAGCTCGTTTTTGGCGGCCTTCTCAGCGGCATCGTCGCAGATGGCAACCAGCTCGGCGTAGTTGGTCGGGATCTCGTAGCCGTTCTTCTCCAATATGTCGGTCCTCATCATGACGACCGCGGAGTGGCAGTCGATCGGCATCCCGTAGGCCTTGCCGTCCAACGTGACCGCCTCAAGCAAAGAGGGGACGAAGTCCTGCTTGTCGAAGCTGACGCCCGACCGAGTGAAATAGTCATCGACGGGGAGTATCCAGCCGCGCTCGTTGTACTCGGCCGCCCTCGAGCCGTGGTTGAAGAGCAAATCGGGGGCCGACTGCCGGTCGAACTGCATGGTGGTGTTGAGAAGTTGCTCAAGGTCGTAGCGGGACGTGTGGGTCACCTCGACGTGGATCATGCCGTCGTAAAGCTCGTTGAAGGCGCCGACTATCTGGTCCTGGGTGGTGGCGTCGTCGCCGGTGGTGACCGACCACATAGTCAGATTCACTCCTTCGTAGACGATTTGCCCGTTGGAGTCGAATGTCAGGTCGCCGGTGTCGTTGGGGTCATACGAGGACTGGCTGCTGGTGTTGCCCCCGCACGAGGTTGCGGCGACCGCCGCCAGCGACAGGGCGGCGATGCTGATTGCTGCGTTGTGCTTTCTCATGTTCTTTCCTCCTTAGGAAGCTAGTACGCATGGCCCCACCACGCTTTGGCGGTAGGTGGGCTGCCTGCCCTCGACGTAAGGCATGCCGGTGCTTTCGTCGAAGAGCAGCTTGTCGATGAACAAAGTCCTCTCGGAATGGTATTCCCCGTGGATGTCGAATCCGTGGTAGACGATCCAGTAGTCGCCGGCCACGTCCTTGACGATGGTGTTATGCCCGGTCCCGGCGACGTCCTCGCTCGGGCCGATCACGAGGTCGCCATAGGTCCCCTCGCTTAGCTTTTCCCCGTCAGATCCCCGGTAAGTGCCGAGGAAATCGTCGGCTTTCCCGACCTTGACGCGGTAGGTTGAGGCGGTCCCGGAGCAGCAGGTCCCCTGGGATCCGAAGTAGTACCAGGAGCCGTCGATCTCGACTATGTATGACCCCTCGTAGTTGATGTCGATGTCCATGCTGCCGCCGGAGTTGTCCTCGACTATCCAGGTCAGGTTGTCCTTAAGGGCGGCTAGCCCGCAGTAAGGCTCGATCCCGTCGTCGGTGAGCCTGGTCGCGGCGATGCCGTAGAAGCTGCCCCACACCAGATACAGCTGCTCGCCATAGTAGATGGCCTGGGGGTCGATGGAGTTGCTTACCCCGCTGGTCTCCGAGTCGAGCACCATCCCATAATGGGTCCAGGGGCCGTATGGGGTCGGCGAGGTGGCGACCCCGATGCCGGGGTTCTCGTCGCCCCAAAGCGAAAGTGAGTAGTAATAGTTGTAGGTGCTGCCGACCTTGATTACCGATGGGGCCCACACCCCCGCTTCCGGGTCGCCCCAGGACAATGCGTCGGGGTGGCCGTCGAACACCGAGCCGCACCAAGTCCAGTCGATAAGGTTCCTCGAGCGGAATATCGGCCCGCGGTCATAGGCGATCCCCTTGTCGCCCATCTCGCAGTAGGTGTTGGTGCAGTAAAGGTAGTAGTACCCGTCGTCCCCGTATATGACGTCGGGGTCGGCGCAGGTGACGAAGTACTCAGAGCCGTCGGCTTTGTAGAACTTGAGCGGGTTCTGGTATGTCGTCGATTCGGTCTTGATCTCCGATGAGCTCGTTTCCTCGACCGGCGGCTCGGAGGCGGAAGACGAGTTAGACGGCGAGCAGCTAAGGCAAAAGGCCGATAACGCCAGCAGGAAATAGGCCTTATTCATCGCCGTTCTCCTTCGATGCTATATAAGGCCCCGGCAGCGTTTCGTGGTTGCTGGCTTGGCTTCCCTCGACGTGCGGCATGCCAGTCTCCCCGTCGAAGATGAGGCGGTCGAGATAGGTGACGCGCAGCGAGGGGTTGTCCCCTTGGGTGTCGTAGCCGTGGTAGATCATCCAGTATTCCCCGGCGTCGTCTTGTATTACGGCGCAGTGGCCGGTCCCCATCGCCCCGCGCAGAGACGGCACCACCACCGGGTCCCCCCGGTTGGGCCCGAACATGTCGCGGCCCTGCGAATCGAGGTATGGACCCTTGAGGCTCTCGCTTCTTGCAACCACCACTTTGTAGGTGCTCTGCGCCCCGGAGCAGCAGCTGCCGGTGGAGAGGAACATGTAGTAATAGCCATCCTTCTTCAATATGAAGGTGGCCTCATAGTTGTTGAGGTCGTTGATTCCGTACCCGGCCAAGGAGACCTTCTCTTCCTTCTGCTTTTCAAGCCCACCATAAAGGGAGAGGCCATCCTCGGAAAGCTCGATCAGGGTTATGTACCCGCCATAAGAGCCGAAGGCCATGTAGAGTCGGCCATCGTCATAGAAGACATGCGGGTCGATCGAGTTGGTCACCCCGATCTCCTCGGAGTTGAAGAGCTTGCCATGATGGGTCCAAGGCCCATATGGGGTCGGAGAGGTGGCGACCCCGATTCCTGGGTTCTCATCCCCGCCGGTGGAAAGGGAATAATAGAAGTTCCAGACGTCCCCCACCTTTATCACGGTCGGGGCCCAGACGCCCGCCCCGCTGGTCCCCCAGTTCGGGGTGTAGGAATCGAAGACGTTCCCGCGGTAGGTCCAGTTGACCATATCGATGGAGGAGAATATCGGTCCGCGGTTGAAGGAAAGGTTCGGCGTGTAGACGTCGGTCTGGGTGCAATATAGGTAGAAGGTCCCATCATCGTCGCGGATGACGTAGGGGTCGGCCATGTAGGTCGGCTTCTTCTGCCCGTCTACTATCGGGTAGGTCGGGTTGGAGTATGGGTTGTTGGTGGAAACTATGATCGAGGAAGACGATGATTCCTCTTCCGAAGGCGAGGCGCTTGATTGAGCTTCCCCACCGCAGGAAGACAAAGCCAAAACCGCCAAAGCGATCATCGAGATAGTGGTTGTCCTTTTTGCCATTCCTATGTTCTCCAGGCAACTTTAGGATAGCCAACTATAACGTTATAGTCAACATAATTTGTAAGCGGTTACAATTTTTCGAAAAATCCGATGGTTTCTAAATATATAACGATATAGTCAATATGCGTTATAACTTAAACGAATAAGCGAGGAGCTGGCGCTTGGCCTCTCCTCGCTGATCGATATGATTATTGCTTCTCCGTTTTCCTCAATACGAGCTTGGAGGCGTCTATGTTGAAGCAGGCCGACTTGCTGTCGAAGCAAGAGGCATAGCCTGGGCACAGGACGCAGACGTAATCGGGGAACTCCGGCAGGTTGGCATATAGAACGGCGTTCTCGCCAAGCAGCGACTCGTTGACGCATTTGAACTTCATCGAGTCCTGCTTGTCCAACCCCTCAAGGCGCCCGAAGCGCCCCACTCTCTTTAGCAGTGTGAATGCGTCGAATGGTATCGTCAGCTCGTAATGCCCCGGCTCATAATCGCCTTCTAACTTAAGGCAATACCCGCCGAACTTGGCGTAGCAAGCCCCGTCTTTTTCCTTCCTTACATCAGCGATGCAGGAATTGGAGGTGAATGGATAGGCGGCTATGAGCCGGTTCTTCAGCTTCTTGTCGTATAGTTCGCAAAGGGTGGGGTCTAGGTATAGATCGACCTGGTCGCCCGGCTTGGCCTCCAGAAGCGGCAAATCAGCGGTCAGATAGGTCTTAAGCCCCGGGATGGAGAAATACATGAACCGGCTGCCCTTCTCGCCCTCGACCGACTGGATGGTCGCCTTTAGCTTAAGCGCCCCTTCTTTGCTTTCTAGGCCGAAGGCGTTGGCCGGAATCCGTAGGAAGACGTCGTTCTCCCCGCGGAAGCTAGGTAGCAGCCTGCTAAGCTTATCGCCGTCTAGCTTTATAGTTTCCTCGCCAAGCGTATACGTGCCATCCTTCCCGTTGAGGCGGGTGACAACGAAGTTCTCGCCGACCAAGGCGGCGATGCGGCGCTTGCTGTCTTTATCAAACAGATGCAGATGCGTGGTGTGGAAAGTGACGGTCAGGCGGTCGCCCTCGCGGAGCTCCTTCCTGCCATCGAGCTTGGCGACGATTGGGATCTCGGTGCCTTCGATCTGGCAATAGGCGACGAGCTCCGACCCCAGCTTCTCGATGACGTCGATGACGACGGGGATGGACTCCACCCCATCAGCGGAGTCGACCTGATATATCTCCTCCGGACGCAGTCCGAGTATGACCTCTTTCCCGATGTAGTCGAGGTCGATGAGCTCGCGGATGGTTTTGTCGTGGATCTTGATCTTGAAGGCGCTGCTTCCTTTGGTGATCAAGCCATAGTAGGCGCCGTTCTCCTCGACTATCCGGCAGTCGAACAAATTCATCTGCGGGGTGCCTAGGAAGGTGGCGACGAAGACGTTGGCCGGGTGGTCATATAGCCTGGTCGGGGTGTCGACCTGTTGCACGACGCCATCCTTCATGACGACGATCTTCGATCCCATGGTCATGGCCTCGGTCTGATCGTGGGTGACGTAGATGAAGGTGGTGCCCAAACGGCGATGGAGCTTGGTTATCTCCGACCTCATCTGGACGCGCAGCTTGGCGTCGAGGTTGGAAAGCGGCTCATCGAGCAGGAAGACCTTCGGCTCGCGGACTATCGCCCGGCCTAGGGCGACGCGCTGCCGCTGCCCGCCAGAGAGCGCCTTGGGCTTCCTGGAAAGGTAAGGGGTGAGCCCCAACACCTCGGCCGCGGCCTTGATGCGGCGGTCGATCTCGGCTTTGTCTAGCTTGGCGAGTCTAAGGCCGAAAGCCATGTTCTCATAGACGGTCTTATGCGGGTAAAGCGCATAGTTTTGGAAGACCATGGCGATGTCGCGGTCCTTTGGTGGCAGGTCGTTGACCACCTTCCCATCGATGTCGAGCTCGCCCGAGGTGATGGTCTCAAGCCCCGCGATCATGCGCAGGGTGGTTGACTTGCCGCATCCGGACGGGCCGACGAAGACCACGAAGTCCTTGTCGTCGATCTGCAGGTTGAGGTCGCTGACGGCCCTTACACCGCCATCGTATACCTTGTGGATGTGCTTTAGAGTTAGGCTGGCCATATTATTTCTCCTCCTTGTCCAAACCTTTGCCGACGAGGTCCTCCTCGTAGCGGCTGTTTATGTATTTGTCGTAACGCGAATAGCAGTAAAGCGAGTTGACCAAAGCGAAATGCGCGAAGCCGAACAGCACGCATATCGATAGGCAGATCATCTGCACCAGGAAAAACGGGATGAATAGCAAGATGAAGAATATCCCGCCTATGACTAGGAACGCCAGATTCAGCGGATACAGCACCACCGCGAAAAGCCCGCAATTCCTCAGGCTGTCCGACAATTTGAAATCGTATATAGACCCATAGCAAAGCAGATGTATCGCCATGAATTGCGCGCAAAGCACGATCAAAGCCATCAAAACCGCCACCACGATCTTCAAAGCCGAGGGGACGTTATCCATGCTGGGATAGATGCTTAGGTCGGCTATGAAAAGGGAGGCCGTTATGGCGCTTATCGCCCAGGATAAGGCAGCTTCCTTGGCGTTGGATTTCATGCCCAGGAAGAAATCGCGGTAGAAAAGCGAACCCTCTTGGTATATCAGGCCTTTCATCACGAAGAACAGACCTGCTAAACCATAGAACATGGGCAGCGAGAGGACTAGCGCGCCGGCCGATAGGATTAGCCCAAGCATCAGGATCAATGACGGCAAATCCCCGCCGGCTTCCTCACAGGCGGATATCGCCGATTGCGAATATGGCATATAGAGGAAGACGAACAGCAATAATGGCAAAGCGAAGATCGAGGTCAGCATCGAAAGGCAGACTAGGGAGAAGAATCTGTTCCTGAATATGTCGAAATAGGCCGCCACCCGGTTTGATGGAAGCTTGGGGTTGGGGTTCTTGGCCTCGCGGTTGAACAACCTATAGAACGAGTCTCTTCTCATCTGCGAAAGCCTTGACCTCATCTAGGGTCGGCAAGCTCGATATCGCCCCGACGCGCTGGGTGGCGATTGCCCCGGCGGCGTTGGCATAATGCAGCGCCTTGTCTACATCCAACTTCGATATATCACCGCAGGCGTCGACCTCTGATAGAAACAACGAATAGAAGGCGTCGCCCGCCCCCGTGGTGTCGACCGGTTTGAGCGGGGTTGAGGGAGCGGAGTATTCCTTCTTTTCTAAATAGGCCTTTGACCCACTCTTCCCGCAGCTTAAGACCAATAACTGCCCAGGGCGCGTCTCGTATCCGGATGGGTAAAGTATCGCCTGCTCCTCGTCGGACATCTTGACGATGTCGAATAGCGGGACCAGGGCGCGGTATATGGCGATGGCCTCTTCCCTGGAGGCGAAGATGTCGTCGCGGTAATTGACGTCGAAGGAGGTCGTGATGCCCCGCTTCTGGCATTCGGAGGCGGCAAGGTGCAGGAATTCCCTTCCGAAGTCGTAGCAGACCATAAGCGACCCAAAGTGGACAATATTCGGCTTCGAAGCAAGCAGCGCCTTGAACTCTTCGACGTCTAGCAAGGCATCGGTCATGTCCTCCCTATCGAAGCGAAAGCTACGCTCGCCATTAACCAAGCTCACCTCGGCGATGGTGGTTTTCTTGCCGTCTATGGTCTTAATGCCGAGGGGATCGAATCCGAACCCGGAGGCGAAGCCAAGGAGCGATTCGCCCTCCTCGTCGTCCCCCACCGAGCCGAAGAAGCCGACTTTGCGGCCGACCTTAGCCATCCCGCAGGCGACGTTGAAAGGCGCCCCGCCGGGCTTGTCGATGTGCTTCTCGCCATCGATGAACCTATCGATCAGTATCTCTCCTGCGCAGATGATCATATCAAGCGGTCTCTCCCTTGAAGAATGTGGTTGGTATCGTGTAGACGTCGTCGATATCCTTTTGCCCCGTTATCCTCATGTTCAGGACCTCGACGACCTTTTTGGCCATCGCGGGGATATTCTGAACTACCGAGGTGAACGATGGCGACTGAATTAAATCGTTCATGCAGCCATCGTAGGTGACTATCTTGACGTCGTCGCACGACTTCCCGTTCTTTACTAGGACGCGATAATAGGCGAATCCATAGGCGTCGGATGTGGCGAACACCGCATCCACATCCGGGAAGGTCTCAAAGTACTTCTCGGAGTAGCAATATTCCTCGCCGTGCTTGGATTCGTAGTATCCGGTCCTTTCTTCCATACCATGTTCCGAAGCGAAGTCGGAATAGGCGCGGTAGCGGTCGTAAACGAAACTGGTGACGGCCGGCTTGCCGCCGAGGAACCCGATGCGCCTAGCACCTTGTTCCCAAAGGTAGGCAAGGGCCTTCTTTGTAGCCTCGTAGTTATCCGAGGTTATGGTGGGGACCCCGCCCGCGAAACGCCTATCGATGGTGACGATCGGGAGGTTGGGGTCCATGCGGTCATAGAAGTTGTGGGTGACGAAGATGATGCCATCGATCTGATTCTTCTTGGCAAGCGATATGAAGCTCTCCTCCCTGGCCTTATCATTTCCAGAGTCGGTGAGAAGCAGCCTATACCCAAGGGCATAGGCCTCGTCCTCTATCGCCTCGGTGATCTTAGAGAAGAAGGGGTGCGAGATCTTAGGAACGCACAGCCCTATCGTCATCGAGCGGTTGTACTTAAGCGCCCGGCCGAGGGAGGAAGGCGAATAGGAAAGGTCGTCAATCGCCTTCTTGATCCTCTCGGCGCACTCCTCCGAGACATACCCGTTGTTGAAGTAGCGGGACACAGTGGATTTGCTGACGCCGGCTTTTTTCGCAACATCGATGATCGATGACATCTTATTAACCTCTTTTTGTTATTTTACCTGTCTTTTGCGCCTATACAGAACGACCAAGGCGACAATCGAGGCGGCGGCGATGCCAGCTAGGGCTAGGACAAGCGCATAATCGATGGCGTTGTCCTCGTTTATCTTGAAGACCCCGCCTTCGGAAGCGGCCTTGACCCTCTGGCTGAGGTTGGCCATGGAATCGCCGATCTTGGTGAGTTGGACCTGGTTTTGATATATCGCTTCGCCGGCCTCGTAGGTCCCATAGGAATAGTCGTCGGAGAAGTTGACAATCGCCTGGGCTTTCGGCGACAGCGCGGTGTAGGCGGTGACCAGGTCATTAAGCGAGGAGCTGACGCCGCAGTAGGAGAATCCGTTACCGTAGGCACGAGCCTTGGCGTAGTAATCGGTAACGAACGCGGCGGCTTCGCTCAAGGCAGTTGACTTTGCGTCTTCTTCTAGGTGATAGGAATCCTTGATGACGCTGTTCTCACCCTTCTGCGAAATCAAATCAAGTTTGAAGGACGGGTAATCAGCGTAGTTCGTGGTTATCTCATCGAAGAATGCATTGCCCCAATGATCTCCATATTCGTAATCTGAAATGGCGATGCAAACGTTCTTTCCCGCGGCAGAAGGAACTTCAAAGATATGGCGAACCATCGTGGCGTTGTAGACATCGTACCGCCCAACATGCGCAATGTCCACCGGGTCTCCGAACGTATCATTCACGAACGAATATATTACTTCGCCTCCCGGATAGGAAACGAGCTCAACCTTAGCGGTCCTTCCGCCCATCTTGGCGGAGAACAGCCCAAGATCATTCATCTTGAATGGAGAAGAAACTAAGCGATATTTGGCGGCCTCCTCAGTCGAGGTCGAGGCGGAAGTTGAAGCCAATCCGCCGGCGAAGAATTTTTCTCCGGTCTTGTTGAATGGGGCTTCCTCTCCCCAGAAGACGCTGTCGGAGGAAACTGCGCCGGCGAAATTGATGTAATACGGCTCTTCGACGGTTGTCGGCGTGGTTATCGGATTGCCATCACCATCATTTTCTCCAGTAGGCACATTGACGGTGACCTGATGGGACGAGGCGCTGAGGTCATAAGCCCAATTTGAAAGCTCTTGGTCGACTTCGAACCCTTCTTCGAAATTCAAAGGAAGATTGTCTTCGACGAACGCGTATTCGGCTTCACTGTCATAGACGGCTTCGGAAGCCTCCTTCGCTTTTATATTTGAATTGGCGTCTTTTCCATCAAAGCCAGGCAATTCCCTGTTTACTAAGTTCATCCTATGGACGCCGACCGATGCTGCGGCCTCCTCAATCGTCTGATTGACGCGCAAATCGCCGAAAGTCACGAACCCAAAACCGCTGGTCTGCGAATCAGTAATCTTCAGATATAAGTCGTCTCCAGCAAATTCATCGCCTAGGTCGACTACGCGCATTAGCATGTTGCAGCTGATGGTCGGATCAGTGAAGTAATCGTTTACTATGGTCTTAAGAAGATTGCCTTCATCATTGAATATCTCGACTTTGTTAGCTTTTGATCCACCCAAAGTAAAGGTTATGTACCTCTGATCCTGGTGCCAAGTCTTGGAGGTTATGGTTCCGGTCCACTGTTCGTAGTGGTTGCCGTCATAGAAATCATCAAGCGCATTGAAGAATCTATAATTCCAGAACGTACCGTAACGACCGGTTCTCCATTTTTCAGCACTGTTTTCAGTGTATAAACTGTTTGGATCGCTGAAGACATCGAAATTATCCTCGTTGAATGGGATATAGATGTTGGTCTGAGTTGCTTCGGCAGCGGAAGCGCCGATTGAGGTGGAGCCATGGCCGATAAGTGCCAACGGCGATAGCAGCAATGCAGCTGCCGGGATGATAAACAATGCTTTTTTCATCTTCTGTTCCTCCTATGAATCAAAGCGCGTTTATTGCTTCGGCATAAGGTATTTGAACCTCCTCGCCGTTTTGAACCACGGTGTCGTAGTTGCCCTCGACCGCTATCGGGTTGGGATTATTAACGACAATGTCATCAAAGAACGCGACACCCCAAGATAGGCCTGAAGCCAAGACGTTGTCGCGCAGCTCGACATATAGGTAACGCCCGAGCAAAGATGAGCAATCGGCGACGTACTTGGTCATGCTCAGGCGGCAGCCGTCTTTTATCAACGGGAAATTCCCGTCATTGAATTCGCTGTTCTCGTAGACGGCAACCTCTTCCCCAGTCGAGGCATCGATTAGCGCAAGCGAAGCCGCCCTACCGCCAAGCTTGAAGGTTATGAATCCCGATCCGGATAGCCTGAACATGGTCGAACGTATCGAATAGCCATCGGATTCGGCGACTCCGGAATTCCAGCCATTGAAGAAGTATTCCCCGGTCTTGTTGAATGGGATTCCCTCGGCCCAGAAAGTGGTCTCGTTGGAAACCGGGTTCCCGGATATGGCCCCGGACTGGGTCCAGCCGTCCAGATTGCCGGTCTCGAAACCGCCATTCTGGATTTCGGGCTCATTGTATTCGTCTAGAACCTCCAGCGAATAGGTTCCATTCGAGCTCTGCCCGTAGGCGTCAGTGGCTGTAAAGCCGACCTCATACGTCCCAGACTCGGCGCTGAACGAAGACGGATCGAAGTCCGAGACCGCTTCCCCGTCGTGGGAAACCGAAGTAACCGATAGCTTCAACGCCGAGGTTGCGGTGTAATCGTCGTAAGTGCCGGTTTGCGCGGCATATGAAGTCAAGTCGATGGTCGAAGGAATCACGTTGAACGACTTCTCCACAACGGTTGGAGCATTGCCGGCGAAGGGGAACGACATCCCGCCGTTGTAAAGAGCTTTGTAAGCCGGTGCTGCGACAGTGTCGTCTGTGGTCGCGGCGAACTCACGGAGCGCGGCTACGCCGTCCTTGCCCTCCTGCTCGGAGAGGTTAATGTCGAAGCCATCGACCTGGGCAAACCCAAATCCCGACGTACCGTAATCGACGATGGTGAAGTAAAGGGTCCGACCGATATACTCCGACATATCGACGTAGTAGGTAATGAAGGACTGGGCAAGCTCGGGATCCTTGAACCCGGTGTTGTAGAAGCGGGCGAGCTCATCGCCGGTAGCGGCATCGTTTATCCCGACGTAGACCTCGGCGTTGTAGCCACCCATCATGAACTTGGCATAGGATTTGCCTTCGCCGGCATCTATCACCTGGAACTTCTCGCTGCGCATCGCCCCGGTGAGCGATTCGGCATGGTTTAGTCCGTTGAGGAAGTAGTTCCCCTCGGCATGGTACTGACGGTTGTCCCAATACATCTCGGTCGATGAGGATATGAGCCCGTCTTTGTCGAAGGCCTGTCCGGCAATCGGCTTCCAATATGAGGCATCGCCGGTCTCGAAGCCGCCGTTGCGGAGCTTGGTTACCGGGGTTTCGGCATCGATGTCCTCGTCGGCGTGGGCAAGCAGGAAATCCGCCCTCTCCACCAGCACATCGTTCCTTTCCGCAGCGGTCTGGAGCACCTTGATGTCATCGATGTTGAAGAAGGAGTAGTCGGTGTAGTCGCTGCCGGTGTCATCATCGACGAACTTGATGTAGATCGCCTCGTCGAGGTGGTCGCTTAAATCGACGACGTTGGGGACCAATTCCGAGGATATGGTCGTGCCGTTCCAAACGGAGTTGGTTAGCTTGGTCAGCTTCGTCTTGTTGTTGTTCGCGTAGAACTCAAGCGGCTGCTCCGAATCGACGGAATAGAACTCGACGTAGCACTTCGACTGGTCTTTCATCGCCCCGATATCGAGCGCGATCTGCCCGATGCCGCCGAGGATGAACGGATCGGAGGTCAATGTCCCCTTGAAAGACGGCAAGGAGCCAACCCCGCCGACATAGGAGTAATCGCCTTCCTTGTCTATGTGCTTCTGATCGGAATAGGTGTCGGCGTCGCTGACGTCGTCCTCCGATAGCCCGTTGATGGTCCAGCCCTCGAGCCCCGATTCGAACGATCCGTTCTCGATGGTCTGGTTGTACTTGGGCGCGGTGTCGGTTTCGCCTTGGCAGCCGGCTAAAGCAAGCGCGGCCAAAGGAAGGGCCAATAGATGGAATCTCATAGGTTTTCACCTCCATATGTCTCGAGGGAAAGCCCCTCGACGCTTAGCTTCCCGAGGAAGCATATTGAGCTTTCGCCGTTGCCATAGAACTGGCTGGAGAAAGCATAAAGCCCGTCATCGATCAGCATGTCGATCAGGTAGCCGTCGACCAGGATGTCGAAGCAAAGCTCGGAGGAAGGCCGGACCTCGATGTAGCGGGTGTCCTCCTTGGTTCCGTCTTTGCTGTATATCTCCTCTTCCATGCCTTTGCGCTCGACCTTAAGCAGGCTTCTGTCCTTGGAATAGGAGACGGAGAACCCGCCGTCGAGGACGAAGCTCCAGTCGGAAGAGGTATCGGCAGCGAACTTTATGCGTTTGCAATCAGCGGTTGGCAGGTCAATCTTCTTGATTCCGTCATGGCAGGCAACGTTGCCATACTCGGCATGCCCCGTTTCGTACTTCTTAAGGCCATCCGGGAAAGACTGCTTGAGCAGAGGCGGCATAAAGGAAAGCCGGCGCGGCAAAACCAGCGACCCGGCATAGCCGTCTTTGGCGGTTGGGTAGTTCCTATCCCACATCGCCTCAAAAGCGGTGAGCAGGAACTCATTTCCATTCGACAGCGTTTGGGCGGCGTAGAAGTCGAACCCATGGTCGAGTTCGGTCTCCTCGCCGACCGGCTCAAAACGCCCGGACCTAAGATCGGCGCGCCCATAAACATAGACGGAGCTATGGATGTTCTGGAAGCGGTATGGGTCGGCCGATTTCCTAAACTGCGGAGAGAAGATCAGATAGGCATCGTCCTTGCCCTCGAAGGGGAAGATTATGTCGGGGCATTCCATGATCCCCTCGCCGGTGAGGTCGCTATGGTAGAACTCGGAGACGAACTCAAACCGCTCGCCGTCCTTAGATTTGAAGAGCAATATCGAGGAACCCTTGTCTAGGCAGCGGCATCCGGCGAGGATGTATATGTTTCCATCCCTAACGAAAGCCTTGGGATCGCGGAAGTCCTTGCGGGAGTACCGGCTTGGCAGAATATCCGGATCGATGACCGGGTTCTGCGGGAATTTCTCGAAATTGCGGCCGTCTTTGCTTTTGGCAAGGCACTGAACCTGCTTCCCTTCCTGCGCCCCGGTGTAATAGGAATATATCGTCCCATCCACCACGATTGAGGAGCCGGAGAAGCAGCCCCACGGCAGCTCATATGGTTCGGTAGGCTTAAGGGCGATTCCATCTTCTATGAACTTGACGCCATCATTGGAAACGAAGTGGAGCCAGTGCATCGGCCCCCACTCCGGCTTATGCGGATAATGCTGGGCATAAAGATGGTAAGCCCCATCCTTAAAGCAGAACCCGTTGGGATCGTTTATCCAGCCCCTGACAGGGGTTATGTGGAACAAAGGCCTTTTTATAGTCATTTCCCTTCCTCCAATAGGTATAGGCTCGCATCGTGCAGCGTCGCTTCCCCGCCATCGGCGAAGAAGGATATCCCGTCGCTTCCTTCGCTTGGGTAGTCAAGTCCGGTCATGGTGAGGTAGCCGCCGTTTATGAATACCTCGACCGAGCTCTTGTCGAGGAAGCAATCGAGCTCGATGTCGCCGTTCTCGTCGGGGCTGACCACGGCGTAGCGCAGCCCGTCATCCTCCACCCCGGCATCGGATTTGATCTCCAATCCGGAGTTGGAACGGTCGAAGACCAAGGCGCCCAGCGAGCCGTCGTAATAGACCTTGACCGCCTCGCCGCTTCCCTCGAACAGGTTGAGCCCGGCTTTCCCGCTTCCTAGCGAGGAGACGTTTATCTTGCACTTAACCCTGGCCGCGGCCCCGTTGCCTATAAAGGCGGATGATGAGGCATCGGGCACCGAAATCGGATCGCCGAACAGGGTATCGACCTCCTGGATCGGCTTCTGGTATATATGCCCATCGACCAAGGTTATCTCGCGCGGCAATGTCGCCTCGCCCGCGGTCCCGTAGACCGCCGAGGGGTAGTTGCGGCTCCACATGTTCATCCAGGCCATCAGGATCTGCCTGTCTCCTAGATCGAGTATCTGGGTGGCGTAGAAGTCGAAGCCCTTGTCTAGCTCCTGCAGCGAATCGACGTCGGGGACGAACTCCCCGGTCGAGAAATCCATCTCGCCGACCAGGTAGGCGACCGAATGCAGGTTCTGGAACTCGCCGAGCTCATCGCTTCTAACCGACTGAGGCGAGGCGATTATGACATCCTTCCCGCCGAGGCTGACGTAATTGGGACATTCGAGCATCCCATCGCCGGTGACGGTGGTCGAATATGATTTGCCAACGTAGGCAAAGGAGGCCTCGCCGGTTTGCTTGTATAGGTAAACCGATCCGCCGGGCCCCTCGTTCTTCCCCCCGACTACGGCATAGACGTCGCCATCGTGGAGGAAGCAATAAGGATCGCGGAAATCGGTTATCCGGCTCTCGCCGCGCATCGATGAATCAATGACCGGATTGGCCTGGCGCTTGGAGAAATTTGCCCCGTCGTAGGAGGTGGCCATGGCCTGCTGCTGCACGCCGCCTTCCCCCACCGCGGTGTAAAGGAGGTTCAGCGAGCCATCCTCTCCGACGAACGCCCCGCCGGAATAGCAGCCATTGAGGTCATATGGCATATCCGGGGCGAGGGCCACCGGCAAGGTCTCCCAATGAAGAAGGTCGGTGGAGACCGCGTGCCCCCAATGCATCAGATCCCAAGCGGGCGAATAGGGGTTGTGCTGATAGAACATGTGGTAGGCGCCGTCGTAGTAGATGAAGCCGTTGAGGTCGTTCATCCACCCGATCTCGGGCATCAGGTGGTAGGTGTGACGATAAGGCGAATCCGGCAGCTCAGGCGCCGCCTTCTCTATGTAGGAGTTGGCGTCGCCGACCAGGGTGCCGTCGTCGTCTTCCCCAAGGTAGTCGAACCTGATGTCATCGGCCAGGATGTAGTTGTAGCCGTCGCTGCCATCATCGTCGTCGATGAAACGGAGGAAGCACTCGCGGCCGGCGAATTGGCCCAGCTCGGTGCTTTGCACCCTCATCCTCCGGCTCGGGGAGTTCTCGTTGAACAGCCGATTGGTTATGGATAGCAGCGCCTCGCCGGTTTCCGCATCGACCAAATCGATGTGGCAGAGGTCGGGGTTCTTCATGGCGCCGAGGCTCATGGTCAGCCTGGTGTTCTGGCCGATCTTGAAGCGGGTGCTATCCATCTTCCCTGTCGCCGAGAGGTCAGATTCGGAATGGGAGCTATCGAGGTAGAAGTCGCCCGAGGCGTTTATCCTCATGGCATCGGACCCGGCCACCGTGATGGCGGCATCGGAGAAAGCGGTCCCCTCTATGGAGGAGAAGCCGGTCAGGTCGCCACTCTCGAAATCGCCGTTTACTATCCGGCAGTCCTCCTTAGCCTGCCCGCAGGAGGCGGCGCTTAGTGCCAGAACCGGCATTATCAAAGCAAGACGGCGAGACATCAGTAGATACCCTCCAAAAAGTTGATCTTCGCGTGCGAGATGCTGGTGTTGGACGACGCGGCGAAGGAGAGGCAAAGCGCGTCGAGGTCGGTCGGGTAGCTCCTCGCCGATATGGTCTTCTCCTCATCGAAGCACACCTCAACCATGCTGCGGTCGACCAGCACATCAAGGGTGTGGGTGGCTTTGCCAGAAAGCGACCCGGAATAAACTCCCCCAGACGCGGGGTAGTTGCTTAGGTTGGACTGGTTGTCCACCTCTGCGTAGTCGGGGCGGATGGTTATCGCGGTATATTCTTCCCCGGACTTGGTCTGCCTGACCTTAAGCGTGGCCTCGTCGAGGGTGAGGAATGATATGGTTAGCCTGAACGAATCCGACTCCACCTTAGACAAAGCGGAGGCAAAATTATCCACAGAAGGCAGGTCGAACTCGATGCTCTCGCCGGATTCGATGGAAGAGGTGTCGATTATGGAGATCCCAAGGTCTGACCTCGAGGTATCGTAATAAAGCTTCCTGACCATCCCCATATTGTGGGCCCAGCCCGAAGAGGAGAGGGCGCTTGAGGTCCGAAGCGACTGCATGATGGAGAACATGTAGGCATTGCCGTCGTTGGGATCGATGAATCCCGAGGGGCCGGTGAAGACGTTTCCGCCGTAATCCATCCGGCGCGGGTCGGCAAAGTCCGGGACAAAGCGGCAGGCTTCCTTATCGAATTCCCCAATCCAGTAGATGATGTTGTTGTCGGCGGTCTCGGCCGGGGCGGGCGAGATGGCCAGCACGAATTTTCCGGAGTCCTCGCCCTCTTCGTTTTTAAGGGGGAGCAGCACCGGCAATTCCCAGACCGAGCCGTACTTGGCGTCGGAATTGCCGTAATCGAAAAGGTGGCCCTTGTATTCGAACTTGTGGAATGGATCGGTCTTCGAGGCATCGGTCTTGTAGACCAGCACGGTCCCGCGGCCGCTATTCTCATCGCCCGAGCCGACGAGCAGATAATAATCATCGCCATCGCGGTAGACGTGCGCATCGCGGAATTCGCCCGGGCGGCCTTGCCCGGGTTGCTGGGCGATGGCCAGCTCATCGTCGATGACCCATTCTGTCAAATAGGGATCGGAAAGGTCCTTCGGGGTGGCCATGCCGATGTTCTGATTGGACTGCAGGCCCGGATGGGCGTAGTCGCCGGCGGTGAAGAAAAGCACCGGGGTGCCGTCGGGGGCGATGGTCGAACCGCCACTCCAGACCCCATCGGGGCAAACCGACCCAGCAGTCGGCACCACCACTTCCTTCCGCGGGGTCCAGTTGACCATGTCCGTGGAAGTCAAATGGCCCCAGCATATTCCCTGAGCCCCATTGAAATACGGGCCATTGAGGTTCTGCTGGAAGAAGATGTGGTATACCCCATTGTAGAAGAATGGCGCGTGCGGCTCATTCATCCAGTTCTCGTACGGCCCGCCGTGGTATTGCGGCTTATATGCGTCTTCGGTGAGCGAGTTCTGCAGCCAAACGTCTTCGAAGCTGACCTCGGGAATCTCTCCGTTTTGCAGGCCTTGCTTGAAGATTGAGCCTATTTCTGCGGCGGTTTTGGCCTGGCCATATACCTTGACCTCGTCGAGCAATCCGGAGACGACGTTGGTAAGGCAATCGCCGTTGGAGCCGGCTTGGGATGACTTGCCGATGCTAAAAGGGACGTCGGCTGGCTGGATGACGGAATCCTGTCCCACGTTCATCCGGTTGACGATGCGGCCGTTCTTGAATAGGCGCAGCTCGCCCGAGGCGCCGTCGAAGGTGGCGGCCACGTGGTTCCACTGATACTGATCTAGGGGCGTGCCCTCGTCGTAGAGCTCGAACCAGCCCTTGTCGGTCCCAACGCCGACCATGAACTTGCCTTCCCGGCGATACCCAAGCAGGACGCCAAGCCCGGTCGAGCCGTCGTAGAAGTACTGGCTGATGATGGCCTGCACGTTGTCGTCGCTCGCGTTCTGGTCGGAGTAGTTGTAGGCCCTCGGGGCGATCCAGGCCGAGAGGGTGAAGGAGTTGCCGGATAGGACGAAGTCATCGGCCTCGCCATAGACGCTGTAGCCATCCATGACCAAGGCCTCGCCGCGGATGCCCTTCTTATAAGAAAGGTAGGAATCCCCGCGGTAGGTCGGGGAGGACTGCAGATGGGAATACAGGGTGCCGGAGACGCCTTCCTTGCCCTCGCCGACGAGCTCCATGCCCGATTGCTCATCGAGCGGGTAATAGGCCAAAAGCCCCTCGTCGAGGGATGGAGTCTTCGCCCCGCAGGAGCAGAGCGCAAACGGCAATAGGAAGGCTAGGGACTTTAGTTTTTTCATCATTTGAGACCTGTGAAGGATACCCCTTCGATAATGTATTTCTGGGCGAAGATGTAGACCAAGGCGATGGGGATGGTCGAGAAGGTCAATGAGGCCATGATCATGCCGAGGTCCTTGGGGGTGTTGGTGTTGACCAGCTGAAGGAATACCTGAAGCGGCTGCATGGCCGGGTTGGGGAACATCAGCTGGGCGAAGATGTACTCGTTCCACTGCCCCATGAAGGTGAAGATCGCGACGGTGGCGAACACCGGCTTGGAAAGCGGGAGGATCATCTTGAAGAAGACGCCGATCCTCGAGCACCCGTCGATCCTGGCTGCCTCCTCGATCTCGATGGGCATGCCGAGGAAGTACTGCCGGAACATGTAGGTGTAGAACAGCGACCCGAAGCCCGGGAGCAGGTAGCCGAGGACGCTCATCGGCTCCTCCAGTAGGCCGAGGTAGTAGAGGATGATGTAGGTCGGGACGACCGAGGTCTCGATCGGAACGATCATCAGGATGAGGATGATGGTCGTCATGGCCTTGTTGCCGGGGAACTTGAACCGGGCCAAGGCATAGCCGGCGAAGGAGTTGATCAGCAGCACGCCGAGGATGGTCACGCCGCAGTAGATAATGGAATTGAGGATCGACCTGCCGAAGCCGTCGAACGAGTTGAACAGCTTCTCATAGCTCACGAACCAGCTGCTGATGTCGAAGCTAGGAGGCAGGAAGGTCATTATCGACCCAAGCTGGGCGGAGATGGTGTCGCCGTCCTTGAAGGAGTTGTCGACCATCCAGACGATTGGGAAGAGGAAGATGAAGCAAAGGACGGAGAGCCCCAGCACGATCAGGGCTTTCTTCCCTATCTTGCCGAGGTTGGGCTTGCGATGGATCTTCGCGGAAGCGATTTTGCCGTAGGTTGGTTCCATTGCTCTAAGCCTCGTTGTCCCCGCCTAGGACCTTCCTAAGTGTCAAGCTCACCGCGGCGATGATGACGGTATAGACCATGGCGATGGCCGAGCTGTAGCCGACGTCGCGGTACTCGACGCCCTGCTTGTAGATGTATAGGGACATGGTAAGCGTTGAGTCCAACGGGCCGCCGTCGGTCATGATCATCGGCTGGACGCAGATGCGGAACGCCCCGATTATCATCGTTATCAAGACGAATACCATGGTCGGCTTAAGGCCCGGCAAAGTGACGTTGAGGAACTGCTGCCATTTGCTCGCCCTATCGATCTCGGCCGCCTCGTAGAGTTCCTTGGGGATGTTCTTCAATCCCGAGAGGAGGATAAGCATCTGATAGCCAGCCCCCTGCCAGGCGGAGATGAAGATGATGCAGCCCATGGCCTGATCGGGGTCCTCAAGGAACATCATCGGGTTGCCGCCCAAAGCCAGGATGAGGGCGTTGATGAGGCCCTCCTGCGGGTTGAGCAGGTTCATCCAAAGCATCGAGGTGACGGCGAGGCTAAGCATAACCGGGCAGAAGAAGGCCCAGCGGAGGAACGTGTTGAAGCGCTTGATGTGGTTGAGTATCAATGCCAGCCCCAAGGCGGTCCCAAACTGCAGCGGGATGACGCATCCGACGAATATCAGCGTGTTCGTCAACGCCTTGCCGATCGAAGCGTCCTGGAACAACCTCACGAAGTTGTCAAATCCGATGAAGTTCACCGAATCGAGCCGAAGCATGTTCGCATCGGTGAAGGCATAGGATAGGGAGATCGCGATGGGGATGAAGACGAACACCACCGAGAGGAGGAAGCACGGCGCGAGGAAAGACAGCCCCGCGATCGTCTCGCGGAGGCTATATTCCGTCCCGAAGAGCCGGTACTGGCCCTTGGATCTTTTTTTGGTGATGTCGCCGATTCGCATATTAGGCCCTGGCGTTGTCGACTTTGGTCATCTGCTCGGTGATCTGCTTTTCCAAATCGTAGTCGGAGTCGTTGACCTTCAGCTTGATGTACTTCAGCACCTCGCCATAGGCGTCCTTCAGCTGCGGGTACTTGACCATGTGAGGACGGGTGTAGGTGTTGGCTTTGAGGTAGTCGGCGAGATCCTTCTCCGGCCCGGACTGCAAGTCCTCAAGAGAGGAGAGGAGCTCGATGTTGGTCGGGTAGGTTCCGATGGCGTTGTAAAGCATCTCGGAGCTCGAGGCGCCGCAGAGGTATTTGAGGACCAGGCTCGAGGCCTCGAGGTTCTTGCTGCTCTTGGTTATGCCAAAGCCGAACGAGCCGCAGGGGGAAGCTATGATGTCGCCCTTGTTGCCGCTATCGTCTTCGTAGACCGGGTAAGGCATGATGCCGTAGTTGCCCTTGACGGCGCTATTGCCCTTCTTGATGGTCCTGGCGTCCCAGGGGCCATAGACCTCAAACGGCACCACGCCTTGTGAGAAGGCTTTGTCGTTGGTCCCGTTGTAGACCCACGGGGAATCCGACCCGGATATTCCATCATCGGAATAGAATTGCTCAAGCTGCCTTATTCCGTTTATGGCTTCGTCGGAGGTAAGCGCCTCAGTGACGTGGTCCTCGGTGCCGAAATTGCCGCCCGCGGAATACACAAGCGGGGAATAAAGGTACATATAGCCATCGTCGCCGAAACCGGCTTTTAGGTCGATCTGGTAGGGCTGCCCCGCTTCTTTGAGCTTCATCTGGGCCTCGTGGATGTCGTTCCAGCTCCACGGGTTGTCGTAGGTCGGGAAGTCCGCGTCGGTATAGCCTGCGGTCTTGAGCATGGTCTTGTTGTAATAGACGCCGCCCGGGGCTTCCATCGGGGATAGGAAATAGAGCTCGTCGTCGATGGTGCCCTGCTCGATGACCGAGTCGACGAAGGAGTTCTTCTCCTCGTCGGTGATGTATTCGTCGAAGGGGACGATGATGCCGGCGTTGGCCTTGGCGGTGACGTCGGAGGAGTCGACGGCGATGATGTCCGGCAGTTTGTTGGTCAAAACCGAGCCATCGATCTTGGTCTCCAAGGTGGAGCCATAGAAGGAGATGCTCATCTTGACGGTCTGGCCGTTTTTCAGGGTGTGGCCCTCGTTGTTGAACTGGGTCTGGATCTGCTTATAGACCTTGCCCTCGTCGTCCTGCTCGTTCTTGTGGACCCAAATCGTGACGATCTTGGCTCCGGTCGGGTCGGTATCGTCCTCGCCTCCGCAGGAAGTTAGGGGCGCCGCGGCGGCTAGGCAAAGCAAGGCCGCGAAGGAGAAGTATTTTGATTTCATCGGTTTCCTCCGTTGCGGGAACGTTCCCGCACGTCAAGATTATATAATCCGATGTAAGGGGTTTCAACAGGCAAAAAATCATTTCTTTAGCTGTTGAGAGAAAACGATAAAAACAAAAGGCGGGGGATTGGCCCCGCCGATTTCCCGATTGTTTCCTATTCTAGGAAAGAGACGACGTCGCGGTAGACTTCTTCCTTGCCATCCTCGTTCAAGACCTCATGCCGCATATTCGGATATAGGTGCAGCACGGCCTTGCTTAGCCCAAGGCGGCGGTAGGTGTCGTAAAGCCAGACCAATCCGGATCCGAATTGCCCCACCGGATCCTGCTTGCCCGAGATGATGAGCACCTCGGTCGACTTATCGATCTTGGCGAGGCTCTTCTTCTCCCAGATGCGCTTCATGCCATCAAGGAACCCAAGCCAGAACGAGCCGGTGTTGGGGTTGCCGCATAGCGGATCCTCGAGGTAGGCCTTGACGTTGTCTTCGTTGTAGGAGAGCCAGTCGGCGGAGGTCTTGCATGGCGCGACCGCGTCGGCGTAGACGTCGAGCGATAGCTTGGTGAGCATCTTGACCGGCTTCTCCATGTTCCCCTTATGGACCAAGATGTGGGCCAATAGGCTCGCGAGCTTCATCAGGCCAAGCTGGCCGCCATTGGAGCCGCATAGTATCGCCTTCTTGGCGAGGCCGGGGTGCTCCTCTAATAGCGACTGGACCATGAACGAGCCCATCGAATGCCCCATGACGTAGGCGGGCTTGCCGTTGCTGCCGGCCAACTTAAGGGCCAAGGCAATGCCGTCGACGTTCTTCGCAAAGCCATCTTCCGGCCAAACCTGGATCGGGTGGCCATCATCGACGTTTAGCCCCTGCCCGAAGGCATCGAGGACGTAGACGTCGTATCCTTGCTCATTTAGGAAATGCGCAAAGCCCTCGTAGCGGAGCGCGTGCTCCTGCATTCCGGTGGCGATGACCAAGCTGGCCGTTGCTTCCTTGGCCTTCCAATTGCGGCCTTTGAGCGTCTCCCCGGTGAGGAGCTTTACCTCGAAGATCTCGTTTTCCATGGTTCTCACTCTATCCCGTTTGGGTTCTTCTTCTGGAAGTTGTAGGCGTCGCGGCAGGCGTCGACGATGTTGAGCTTCGCCTTCCAGCCGAGCTCCTTGTAGGCGAGGTCGCAGTTGGCGTAGTTCTCAGCGACGTCCCCCGCCCGCGGCTCGACGATCTGATAGGGGATCTTTATGCCGTTGGCCTGCTCGAAGGCGTGGACCAGCTCGAGGACCGAGGTCCCCTTGCCGGTGCCGAGGTTATAGATGACAAGCCCCGGGTCGGTGGCTAGTTTCTTTAGCGTCGCGACATGCCCCTCGGCGAGGTCGACGACGTGGATGTAGTCGCGGATGCCGGTGCCGTCTGGGGTCGGGTAGTTGTCCCCGAAGACGCGGAGGTACGGGAGCTTGCCGATGGCGACTTGGCTTATGTAGGGCATCAGGTTGTTGGGGATGCCGTTGGGGTCCTCGCCGAGCAGTCCCGAGGGATGGGCCCCGATCGGGTTGAAGTAGCGAAGCAAGGCGACGTTAAGCCCCTTCTCGGCCTTGCAGGCGTCCTCGAGTATCCGCTCGATCATGACCTTGCTCTCCCCATAGGGGTTGGTGGCGCTTTCGACGGGGTCGGTCTCGGTCAGCGGGACGTGCTTGGGCACGCCATAGACGGTGGCCGAGGAGGAGAAGACGATGCTGTGCACGCCGTATTCCTTCATGCAGCGAAGGATGTTGCAGGTGCTGATCAGGTTGTTGGAGTAGTACTCGATCGGCTTCTGGACCGATTCCCCCACCGCCTTGAGCCCGGCGAAGTGGATGAGGGCGTCGAACTTGTCCGAGGCGAAGACCTTCTTTAGCGACTCCAAGTCGCAGCAATCCACATGGTGGAAGGCCGGGCGGACCCCGGTGATGGTCTGTATCCTATCGACTACCGCCGGCTTGGAATTGCAGAGGTTGTCGACGATGGTCGGCTCGTAGCCGCCCTCGATTAGCTTGATGACGGTCTCGGAGCCGATGAACCCGGTCCCTCCGGTGACGAGGATCTTCTTCATTGCTGCTTCTCCTTTTTCTTTCCTTCCTTTTGCTCGGCGAGGCGCTTGGCCTCCTTCTTCCCGAGGCTCTTCTCCTTCTTAAGCTCGGAGCTTCCCTTCTCGGGCAAAGAGGCTTCTTTGCCGTGCTTATGCGTCCTAAGCACATCTATTATATATTCGCTGAGCAGCTTGTTGGCCTGCGCCTGGATGGAAAGGCGAAGGGCTAGCAGGGCCAATGAGTTCTCGGCGTTCTCCTCGGCGGACTTGGCCTTCTTGGCGGCCTCGCCGCGGTAACGCTTGTAGATCTCCTCGACCCGCGGGGCGGTCTTCTTCGCGGACTCGGACAGTATCGAGGTCTCAAGCTCGCAGAAGAAGGCGTAGAGGCGATCCTTGTTGGAGCTCACGCCCTTGTCGTATTCGAGCAGTATCGACATGTCGGACATGGAGATGGTCGTCTTCATCAGGCAGATGGCCATCAGGTAGCCGATCTGGTCGCGGGAGTACTTCTTCTTGACCGGCTCCTCGATCATCTTGGCCTTGACGTAGTTGTTGACCATGAAGGAGGTCAGGGCCCTCTCCTGATGGGGGCTAAGCGACGACAAAGCACCGTTGATGAAGGTCAATACCTGCTCCATGTATTGCCCGACCAAAGGCAATTCCTTGTATTTCGGAAGCGAAAAGGAGGCTAGGTTATGCAGATAACCCTGCAGTTCCTCGATTTCCTTCTTCATCTTTTCTCTAGCTCCTCCGCCATGACCTTGCTCACGGCCTGCGGGGAAACCTTCCCCTTGCCGAGCTTCATGCACTGGCCGATCAGGAATCCCATCGCCCTTCCGTTGCCCGACTTGTAGTCGGCGATGGACTTCGGGTTGGCCTCGAGCACCTGCTCGACCAGGGCCTTGATGGCCCCTTCGTCGGACACCTGCTTCTGGATGTGGAGGGCCTCGAAGGCCTCATCCACGCCGCAGAGGTGGTCAAGGCAATATATGAGGGCGTCGGCGCATTGCTTGTGGGAATATCCCTCGTCCTGCTTCTTGGCGCAGGAAGAAAGCAATGAGGCCTCGACCCCGATCTCGGATAGGTCCTTGCCCTTCTTGTTGAGGTAGCCAAGCACCTCGCCGAGGAGGAAGTTCGCGATGACCTTGGCGTTGCCCCCGTCCTCAAGCGCCTTCTCGAAATAGGAGGCGAGCTGCAGCGAGGAAAGTATGACCTCGACGTCTTGAAGCGGCAGCCCGAGCTTGAGGTAGCGCTCCTTCTTCTCTTCATATAGCTCCGGGCAGGAATCGATCGCGTCCTTGACGAACTGCTCAGAGAGCAATATCGGGGCGATGTTGGGCTCGGGGAAGTACTTGTAGTCGACCGCATCGGTCTTGACGCGCATCAAGACGGTCTTGCCGCTGCCCTCGTCGAAGCGCCTGGTCTCCTGGGCGATCGGGGTGGAGGAAAGAAGGCAGGCCTCCTGGCGCTTGATCTCATAATCGAGGGCAAGCTGGATGTTCTTTATCGAGTTGAGGTTCTTCAGCTCGACCTTGGTGCCGAAGCCCTTGTAGCCAACCGGGCGGAGGGAGACGTTGACGTCGCAGCGCAGCGACCCTTCCTCCATCTTGCCGTCGCTGGTAAGCGAGTAGACGACGATGTTGCGGATGGCCTCAACGTAGTGCATGGCCTCGGTGCCGCTCGCTATGTCGGGCATCGAGACGATCTCCACCAGCGGCGTCCCGGCGCGGTTGTAGTCTAGAAGCGAGCAATCCGGGAAGTGGACCTGCTTGCAGGTGTCCTCCTCCATGTGGATGCGCTCGATGCGGACGCGCTTGGTGTTGCCGCGCTCATCCAATATGTCGAGGTAGCCGTTGCTGCCGATTGGGTGGAACTGCTGGGTGATCTGGAATCCCTTGGGGAGGTCGGAGTAGAAGTAGTTCTTGCGGTCGAACCTCACCAACGGGTCGATGGTCATGTGCAATGCGTTGGCAACGCGGATGGCGTTGATGACCGCCTGCTTGTTGACCCGCGGCATCGTGCCGGGGTAGGCCATGTCGAAGGGCGTGACCTCGGTGTTGGGCTCGTGGGAGAAGGAATTCGGCGAGGAGGAGAACATCTTCGACCTCGTCTTCATCTGGACGTGGATCTCCAGTCCTATTACCGGCTCGAAGTTCATAGGTTGCCCTCCTTTCTGTTAACGTGGCTGACCCCGCCTAGCCCGGTTACCTCCTCGACCTTGTTGGCGAGGTTGAGGAGCAGCTTCTCGGAGAAGGCGGCGCTCATGAGGTTGACCCCAAGCGGCATCCCATCCTCGAACCCGAGCGGTACGGTGATCGACGGAAGCCCGGCGAAGTTGCCTAGCGCCAGGTGGTTGTCGGCGATGAGGTATTCGCTCGAGAGCTTGTCGCTGCTTTGGGCGAATTTGGGGGCGATTGAGGGCGCGGCGGGCACCAGATAGGCATCGTAATGGGACAGGAAATAGAGCGTGCGCTCGACGATCTTGGCCCGGTTGCGCTGGGCGCGCAGGAAGAGGTCCTCCTGGTTCTCCCTCATCAAGGCGAAGCTGCCGATGATGAAGCGGCGCTTGATGAGCTCGGAGAACCCTTTGGTGCGGGCGTTCTTCATGACCTCCTGATAGGACTTCCCACCGTAATAGGGGCCGAACTTTATCCCGTCGAGGTTGGCGTCGTTTGACGTCGCCTCGGCGCAGGAGATGACGATGTAGGTCGCGTAGATGGAGCGCAGCAATTCCTCGCCGAACTCGACCTCCTCGACTATGGCGCCTTGCTTGCGGAGCGCCTCAACCAGGGCATTGAATTTGCCCTTCATAACCGGGTCGTCGATGGAGTCGATTATCTCCTTGATGACCGCAAAACGGCGCCCGCTGAGCGGATTGTTTATCTCGGAAAGGTAATCCTCGACCGGTTTAGTGGACGATGTGAAGTCCATCTCGTCGTAGCCGGCCAAGGCGTTTAATAGCACCGCCGCGTCGGAGACGTAGCGGGTGAAGTAGCCAACGTGGTCCAAACTCGGGGCGAAGGGGAAAAGCCCATAGCGGGAGATCCTCCCCCAGGTCGGCTTGAAGCCAACCAGCCCCGCCAAAGAGGCGGGCTTCCTGACCGAGTCGCCGGTATCAGAGCCCAGGGCGAATACGGCCTCCCCATCGGCCATGCTGGCGGCCGAGCCGCAGCTTGATCCGCCGACCATCCTCTCATGGGATGGGTCGTAGGGGTTGTAGGTTATGCCCTTATGCCCGGTGGTGCCGGTGCCGCCCATGGCGAGCTCGTCGAGGGTCGACTTGCCCATCATCACGCATTTGCGGTCGGCTAGCTTCTTTATGACGGTGGCGTCAAATAGCGGCACGTAGCCGTTTAAGACGTTGCTGGAGGCAGTAGTCTCTATTCCCTTGGTCGAGAAGTTGTCCTTGGCGACGTAGGGGATGCCGTATAGGGGGTTGCCCTCCTCGAAGCAGGTGAGGGATGCGGCCTGTTCCGTTGCCTGGTCCAAAAGGGTCTTCTCGAAGGCGTTGTTGGAATCTTCGGCGATCCGCTTGGCGGATTCGCTTATTAAGGCCTCGGGGGTGACCTCCCCCTTCTTCATGGCCTCGTGGATCTGCAATATGCTCTTATCGATGTATCCCATCATCCCACCACCTTCGGCAGCTTGATCTGCCCATTGGCGACCGAGCCGGCGTTGGAAAGCGCCTGCTCGCGGGTAAGCGGCTCCGAGGGGACGTCTTCCCGCAGTATGTCGGTATGGCAATCGAACGGGAAGGTCATCGGCTCATAGGATTCGAGCCCGCTGATCTTGCCGATCGTCTCCATCTGCTTGGTGAGGACCTTGAATTCCTCAAGCAGCGTGTCGTATTCGCCTTCCGACATGTCGAACATCAGCCGGTTGGCGGCGTCTTTTAGCACTTCTTTGGTTATTTCCTTCATAAGCTTATCCAGTATACCCTATCGGCCTATCCTCTCTAAATGGGACAGTGCCTGTTCCTCGTCGATCACCTTGATGCCGAGCTCGTTGGCCTTGACCAGCTTGCTGCCGGCATCCGCCCCGGCGATGACGACGTCGGTCTTCTTCGACACCGACCCGGCCACCTTGGCCCCGATGCCCTCGAGTATCTCGGTGAGCTCGTTGCGCTTGTAGTGGACCAAGGCCCCGGTGAGGACCACGGTCTTGCCGTAGAAGTAGTTGTTCACGTCGACCTCGTCGGCCCCGGTGTAGAGGAAGTTAACCCCAGCCTTGCGCAATTCCTCGATGAGGTTCCGCGCGTAGTCGCTTTGGAAGTAGGAGGTGATAGACTTCGCGGCCACCGGCCCGATGTCGGGGATCTTCTGCAATTCGTCCTCGGTCAGGGCGAAGTAGTCGTCGAGCGACTTATACCGCTTGCAGAGCGTCTTCGCGGTCTTTAGCCCCACCTCCTTTATCCCCAATCCGTAAAGCAGCCTTTCGAGGGATTGCTTCTTGCACCCCTCTACCGCATCTAGCAGCGAGGAAATCGACTTGTCGCTCCATCCGTCGAGGGACTTGATCTCCGAGGCGTGCTGGTAGAGATTGAAGATATCCGGGATGTCGTGGAGGAAGCCCTCGGCGAAGAACTCCTCGACCACCGAGTCGCCCATCCCGTCGATGTCCATGGCGTCGCGGGAAGCGAAGTGGATCATCCCCTCGATCTTCCGGCTCGGGCAGTCGCGGTTGAGGCAGTAATGGAGCCCCTGCACCTTTGATAGCGGCTTCCCGCACACCGGGCAGACCTCAGACATCACGAAGGGCTTCTCATCGCCCGTCCGCCTATCGACTAGCGGCTTGACCACCTCGGGGATGACGTCGGCGGCCTTCCTCAAGGTGACGATGTCCCCGATCATGAGCCCCTTCTCCTTGATGAAGTCCTCGTTGTTGAGCGTCGCCCGCTGCACCAGCGACCCGGCGACCCTGACCGGGGAGAGGATGGCGCTGGGCGTTATCCTTCCCGTCCGCCCCACCGTGAGGACGATGTCCAACAGCTTTGTGGACACCTCAAGCGGGGGGAACTTGTAGGCCGTGGCCCACTTCGGGGTCTTGGCGGTGTAGCCGATCTTCTCGTAGGCGGCGATGTCGTCGACCTTGAAGACCAGCCCGTCGATGTCGTATCCAAGCGATTCGCGCTTGGCGGTGTATTCCTTGATGTAGGAAAGCATCTCCTCCGGGCCATAGAGGACCCGGCGCTCATGGTTAGTCTTGAAGCCGAGCTCGTCTAGGTAATCGAGCGCCTCGGCGTGGGAATTGATCCCGAGCTCCCTGGCGTTGACCAGGTAGTACCAGAAGGCGTCGAGGCCGCGTGAGGCGGCGACGGAGGAATCTAGCTGCCTTATAGAGCCGGCGGCGGCGTTCCTGGCGTTGGCTAGTAGCGGCTCGCCCTTCTCGGCGCGCTGCTTGTTGAGCCGCTCCAAGGAGGCCTTGGGCATGAAGACCTCGCCCCTGACCTCGAAGGGCCGCTTCTCCTTGACGCGGAGGGGGATCGAGCGGATGGTCTTGACGTTCATGGTGACGTCCTCGCCGGTCACGCCATCCCCGCGGGTGAGGCAGCGCTGCAGCTCGCCATTTTCATAGATAAGGCTCATGCCGAGGCCGTCGATCTTGACCTCGCCCATGTACTTGACCACCGGGTTGCCGAGCACCTCGCGGACCTTTCTATCGAAGTCGCGGACCTCGTCCTCGTTGTAGACGTTGCCAAGGGAAAGCATCAGCCGCTTGTGCGGCACCTTCTCGAACTGCGACGCCACATAGCCGCCGACCCGCTCGGTTGGCGAGTTCTTCAGCTTGATGTCGGGGAACTCCTTCTCGATGAGGATGAGCTCGTTCATGCACCGGTCGAACTCGGCGTCGGAGACGCTCGGGTTGTCGAGCACGTAGTACTCGTAGTTCCACTTGTCGAGGTTGGCGGTGAGCTCGTCGCGCCGCTTAATCGCTTCTTGTTTGTCCATATTTCCCAAAGCCTATTCTACTACGCCTTGCCGCCCTCCGAAGACAGCTTGTGCAGCTTCGGATGGGAGGAGAGCAGCGTCTTCTTCCCGACCGAGAACTCGGCCACGATCATCTTCCCCGAGATGACCTCGGCGACCTTGCCGTCGCCGAAGACGTCGTGGTGGAGCCTATCCCCCACCTTCCAGTCGATCTGCTGCTCCGGGGCGGAGTGTTCATCCACCTTCTTCTTGGTCATGAAAGGCGAATCGCGGTCGTAGTCCTCGTCGGGGTAGAAGTCCTGCTGCTTGGTGACCTTCGGGCCCGATTTCCTGGAGGGGAAGCCGCCCGAATACCCAGATGAATACCCGCCGCGGTTGCCGTATCCGCTCCTCTGATATGGATATGAGGAGAAGTTGCTATATGGGCTTGGCGGGAACTTTAGCCCGGCCTCATCGAAGAACTGCGACGGGGTGCCATGCGAGTCGCTGACGTAGGAATAGGAGGAGTTGCAGGTCATGTAGAGGTCCTGCTTGGCGCGGGTCATGGCCACGTAGGCCAGCCGCCTTTCCTCCTCGATGCCCTCGTCGTCCTCCTCGCGCTCATTGACCGAGCGGGCGTTGGGGAAGACCCCGTCGTTGAGTCCGATGATGAAGACGTTGTCGAACTCGAGCCCCTTGGCCACGTGGACGGTCATCAGCGAGACGTAGTTGCCGTCGTTGATGTCGTCTTGGCTGGTGAGGAGTGTTACGTTCTGCAGGTATTCCTCGAAGGTCGAATCGGGGTGGTCGGAGATGTAGTGGTCGATGTCGTCGAACAAAGCGTTGACGTTGGCGGCCCGATCCTCCTCGACGTCCTGCTCCTTGGCGATGAAGTCGAAGTAGCCGATGTCGGTTATGAACCGGCGCAGGATCGACGAATAGGCCTCGTCTTTGGCTTCTAACTGCTTCTTGGCCTGCTCGATCCGCTCGCTAAGCAGCATCAAGGCCGAGACCGCCCGGGAGGAGAGGCTCGTCTCCGGGTGCTTGTCTAGCTGCATCACGTATTCGTATTCGCTTAATCCGCAGGAATGCGACTCCTCGGCGATTGATTGCAACGTCACCTCCCCGATGTTGCGCTTGGGGACGTTGACGATGCGGTCGAAGGCCACGTCGTTCTTCGGGTTGACCATCAGGTTGAAGTAGGAAAGGACGTCCTTGACCTCCTTGCGCTGATAGAAGCGGAGGCCGCCGTAGATGCGGTAAGGGATGCCGCGGCTCGCGAGCTCGGTCTCGAACACGCGGGTGAGGTATGATGCCCGATACAGTATGGCGATCTTGGAGTAGTCGGGCTGCAGGCGGTTGTACCGTCTTGCGATGGCCTCGACCTTCCCGGCCACCCAGGCCGCCTCCTCCTCTTGGGTGGGGAAGCGCTTGGCCGTCACCGGGTCGCCGGCGGAGGCGGTGGTGAAAAGGTCCTTCGGGATCCTCTTCTTGTTGTGGGCGATGAGCTTGTTGGCGGCGTCGAGTATCGAGCTGGTCGAGCGGTAGTTCCTCGAGAGGAATATGTCCTCGCAGTGCGGGTGGGTGTCGGGGAAGTGGAGGATTATCCCTTGCTTCGCCCCGCGCCAGGTGTAGATGGTCTGGTCGGGGTCGCCGACGACGTAGGTGTAGGTGTCCTTGGTGGAGAGCAGCTCCATGAGGCGGTACTGCTGGTCGTTGGTGTCCTGGAACTCGTCGACCAGGATGTGGGAGTAGCGGCTGCACCACTTCTGCCTAATCAGCGGGAACGATTCAAGCACCTCGGTGCACTTGCAGATGAGGTCGTCGAAGTCGAGGCAGAGCATCGCGTACTTCCGATCCTCGTATTCGCGGTAGAACTGCAAGGCGGTCTTCTCGTTGGGCCCGAAGGTGTTGGTTATCTCCTGCGGCTTGATGCCCTGCGACTTCTTGGCCTTGATGTAGGAGATGGCCTGCTTGACCATCGCATCGCCGCGCTTGTAGCCGTTCTCCTCGGCGATGTCCTTTATGATCTTTGTCGTCTCCTCCTCGTCGAGGATGGTGAAGGAAGGCGGGTAGCCGATGGCGGAGGCCTCGTGGCGGAGGAAGTAGGCGGCGAAGCTGTGGAAGGTCCTGACCGAGAGGAAGCGCGAGATGTCGGAGGGGATGAGCTTGCAGACGCGGTCCTGCATCTCCTTGGCGGCCTTGTTGGTGAAGGTCAAAGCCAGGATTGCGGAGGGATCGACGTGGAGCTCGTCTATCAGGAAGGCGATCCGGTAGGTCAAAGCCCTGGTCTTGCCCGAGCCCGCCCCGGCGATGACCCGGACGTTCTGGCTCAAAGTGGTGACGGCGCGGAGCTGGTCGACGTTTAGTAAGGATTGGTAATCTATTGGCATAACGCGAATATTCTACCCTTTGGGTAGCCGTGTTTTGAATATAGAGCCCTATAAATCGCCTTCCGGTCCGCTAAAAAAGGGGAACGCAAATGGAGGGCTGGCCATTCGTCTGCCAGCCCTCGGTAGAAAGGAGGTCATAGAAGCCGACGGAGGTATAAGGTTTCGGCTTCCTGGTTGCAACATTATTATCCATAAATCGGTTGTGCGATGTCAAATCGCCCATGGGTGCGCGCAGATGGTAGAATCTTCCCATGAGGCTGCTTAGCGAGAGGCAAACCGATTCGGAGAACCTATCCTTCTCCGCCATTTGCCTGTCCTTGGTCGGGGTTGTCAGCTGCCTGTCATCCTTCTTCCCGCTGCTGAGTTTGTTCGCGGTGCTGTTCCTGCCGCTTATTGGGGCGGTGGAGTCGTATTGCTGCAAGCCGCGCTACATACTCGCCTTCGCCTTGGGGGCCGGGATCATCGGGCCGCTATTAGGCGCCTATAGCGTCGACAACGTCCTCTTCTTCGTCCTCCCTTCGGTCTACGCCGGGCTCTCCTATGGCTATGGGCTCAGGAAGGGGATGGGCGATGAGATCCTCGTCTTCGTCTCGGCCTTGGTCGAGACCATCCTCTTCTTCGCCTCGGTCGCCTTCATCTACGCCGTCTACGGGATAGACATGCGGAAGGCCATCTTCTCGCTCATCGGCAAAGACGGGGAGGCGGCATACGCGATATTCCCGCTTTTCGGGTTCGCCTACAGCCTATGCCAGGCCGGCATCTCGCACCTCATCATCTATAACCTCGGCAGCCGGATGTCGATGCAGATGCAGAAGGGGCTCGACATATCCTCCTTCGAGGACGGGTTCGCCATCCTGATGCTATCCGCTTGCTTCGGCATCGCCTACCTCGATATAAGCGCGGCCTACCTCTGCTTCGGGCTAGGCGCATACTTCGCCCTTTATTCGCTTAGGAGGATCGTCAAGGGAAGGTGGCTGATCGCGTGCGCTATAGCCCTATGCGCCATCACGATGCTCGCCTCGGCCTATCTATACTCGAGGCTCCCAGAAAACGCCGGGATGATATCATTCGCCCTGTTTTTGCTGCCGCTGCCTGCGGTCAGCCTCGCCGGCAAGCTAATAGACTTGGCAAAAAAGCCTGCAAAAGGCCATCGCGATGATGAAAAATAATGCAAAACCGCATCGATGGGGGCAAAATGATTCTCGCCTTAAGCCATCGGCTTAGATGGTTGGAATAAAGCGAAGGCTAGATTACAATTGCGCTATGAAAGTTCTGCGGGAATTCGGCTTGGGCATACTCTATGCCATCCTTCTGCCAATCCTATTGGCCATCGCCGCGGTGGTCGCGGTGTATGGGATTTTCAACTTCCTCATCGAGTTCGTGATCATGGTCGTCAATTTCTTCAAGGGCGAGAAGCTGTTCCCGCTATATAAGGAAGACAGGCAGGCGATGGAAATCTACCAGAAGGCAATCGACAAGGCCAACGGCACCGCCGAGCCGGAGAAGCCCGCCACCCAGAACGTCTACGTGCAGCAGAATTTCTACGCCACCCCCGGCATGGCCAACCAGATGCTTTCCCAGGCCGCGATGATGGACCCGAGCAAGATGATCCCCGGCGCCGCGGCGTCCCCGCAGCTGCCCGGCGGCGCGCCCTTGCCGTCCATCCCGCAGCAGATACCACAGCAGGCTGAGCAGCCCAAGAGCGAGGTAGTCTCCGAACAAACCGAGCCGGAGAAGCCCGAATCCAAGGCGATAGACGTCCCGCTCGCGAGCTTCCCCAAGGAGGGAGATGAATGATCGCCCTATTGCTTTCCGACACCGACAAGCGGGTCGCCATCATCGCGGTGGTCATCGCCATCGTGGCCTTCTTCCTGGTCGCCGCGATCGGCATAGCGGTGAGGCGCATGATGATCCATCAGTCCAAGCGGGCCGACTCGATGATGTACGACGTGGTCAAGACCCACGTGGTCACCACCACCTCCGAGTTCCGCCGCCTTGGGAGGAAGAAGAACGCGCGGGCCTTCTACCGCGATTCATTGCTCCCTTTCGGCATCGCCTTGCTCGGGGTCGTCATCTATCTGATCGCCAACCTCGCCACCGGAAAATGGGGCGAGAACATATTCGCCAACTTCTCCGAGCTCTTCATCCAATACGACTGGCACGCCGAAGGGGTGTGGACCAAGGTGTTCGGCATGACCTTATTGGCCAGCTGGCCGCCGGTGAGCCACCAGCCGACCTTCGTCTTGTCGCATTTGCCGGACTACATCGAGTGCGTCCTCTTCATCGTGGCGATGGCGCTCTACCTCTATGCTTGCTTCGGCTACATTTCCCGCTTCTTCCTGCTCAACTCTCGCTCCCGCAGCGTGTTTGAAAAAAGCCTCGCCGGCTATAACGCCAACGAGGACATAAAGGTCGACCTCCAGAAGCCGATCCCGCCTAGCGAATGACCTCCGAATAGGAATCGCGGTTTAGCTCGCCGATATGGCAAACCCCGCCGCCGCAGTCGCCTCCATCGCTATTTCTGCCGCCACAGGCGGCGAGGCCGAGCATCAACAGGCCCAGCAGCAATCCCAATAGAGCTTTCTTCATATTCAATCCAGCCAGTTGTTGGCGAGCATCCAGCCCGCGAAGTACGCCATGCAGACGACCCCTTGCACGATGTAGGCGATGTTGATGGGGATGATTTCCCCGCTTAGCAATAGGCTCCTGATCTCGAATAGGAGCACTATCACGAAGACGATGGCCGAGCTTATCGCCGCCAAGGAGGTGAAGGAGATGAACGGCCCCCTGTCCTTGACGAAGCTGATGCCGCCGACGCCGGAGGCGATCATGAATAGCCCGATTATCGGCAACATGACCATCCAGATTATCGAGTATGGGTCGCTCCAGTCGGTCCTTCCCTCAACGAAAAGGCGAAGGAAGAAATCGACGATGTTCCATGCCCCGAACAGGAAGAATAGGCAGCTGGTGGCGACGAGCAATATCCGCCCCGCCTTGATTGAGGGGGCGACTTTGTTCTTCGCCTGCTGCACCTGCGTCGGGGTCTTCATCTCAATAGACCCCAAGGCAGAGGTCGACTATCTCCCAAACGAGGAAGCAAGCCACCACCAGGCAGGCGGCGAAAATAAGCCAGAATATCCTCTTCCGGCTCACCGCCTTGGTGTCGGCTTCGTTAACCTGCTTCTGCTCTTCCATATATTAGAATTTTATGTTGGAACTCGTCCGCGGGAAAGGCTCAGAATCGCGGATGTTGGCCACGCCGGTGAGATACATCAGCAGCCGGTCGAAGCCGATGCCGAAGCCAGAGTGGACGCAGCCGCCGTAGCGGCGGGTGTCTAGGTACCAATCTAGATCCTTTAGGTTCCCGGCCTTCTCCATCTTCTTGGTCAAGACGTCGAGCCGCTCCTCGCGCTGGCTGCCGCCGGTGATCTCCCCTTCCCCGGGTACCAGGCAATCGCAGGCCGCGACGGTCTTCCCGTCGTCGTTCTCGCGCATGTAGAAGGCCTTGATCTCCTTCGGGAAGTCGGTGAGGAACATCGGCCCGCCGACGACCTGCTCGGTGAGGTAGCGCTCGTGCTCTGACTGCAGGTCCAATCCCCAATAGATGTCGCTGACCTCGAACTTGTGCCCGTCCTTGACCGCCTTCTGCAGTATGTCGATGGCCTCGGTGTAGGTCATCCGGCGGAACGGGGTCTTCAATACGTGGTTGAGCTTGTCCTTGAGCCCGGGGGCGATCATCTTGTCGAAGAAGTCCATCTCCTTCGGGCAGCGCTTGAAGACGTAGTCGATGCAGAACTTGATGCAGTCCTCGATGACGTCCATGTCGTCGTCGAGGTCGGCGAAGCACATCTCCGGCTCGATCATCCAGAACTCGGAGGCGTGGCGCGGGGTGTTGGACTTCTCGGCCCGGAAGGTCGGCCCGAAGGTGTAGACCTTGTTGAAGGCCATGGCGAAAGCCTCGACGTGGAGCTGGCCGGAGACGGTCAGGTGGGTCGGCTTGCCATAGAAGTCGGTGACGCTAAGCTTCCCTTCGTCGTCGTTGGTCGCGATGGTGAAGGTCTGCCCCGCCCCCTCGGCGTCGTTGCCGGTGATCTCGGGGGTGTGGACGTAGACGAAGCCGTGGCTCTGGAAGTACTCGTGGATGCCAAGGGCCAAGGTCGAGCGGACGCGGTAAAGCGCGAGGAAGGTGTTGGCCCGCGGGCGGAGGTGGGCGATCTCGCGGAGGTACTCAAACGAGTGCCGCTTCTTCTGCAGCGGGTAGTCCGTCGCGCATTCGCCGAGGACCTTGATGGAGGATACCTTCATCTCGAAGGGCTGCTTGGCCCCGATGCTCTCCTTGATCTCCCCCACCGCCCTGATGCAGGTGCCGGTGAGGAGGTGGCTCGCGACGTCGTGGTTCTCTAGCTTGTCATCGTAGACGAGCTGGAGGTTGTCGAAGCAGGTCCCGTCGTTGAGGCTCACGAAGCCGATGGAGCCGGAGTCGCGGTTGGTCCTGACCCAGCCCTGGACGGCGGTCTGCCCCTCGGGGAGCTTCTTGTCTTTCTCATAGGCCTCGTAAAGCGAGGCGATCGTGGTGGCTTTCTCTTGCATGGGTTAAGTATATCCTCCTTTGGTTAGAAATCGAGGTAGTGGTCGATCTTCCAGTTGGGGTCGACGCCCAATGTCAGGGGGGCGAAGACCTTCTTCTCGTAAAGGTGCTCGGCGACCTTGGCGATCATGGCCGCGTTGTCGGTCGTGCACCATAGCGGCGGGATTATCAAATCGATCCCGGTGTTCTCCAGCACCCGCTTCATCTCCGAGCGGAGGTAGGAGTTGGCCGAGACCCCGCCGGCGAGGACGACCTGCTTGACCTTGAAGTCGAAGGCCGCCTTGGTGGCGCGCTCGACGATCATCCCGATCGCGACGTCCTGGAAGGACTTGGCCATGTCGGGGACAGAGATCATCTCGCCCTTCATCTTCATCGAGTTGACGAGGTTGATGACCGAGGTCTTCAAGCCGGAGTAGGAGAAATCGTATGGGCCTTCTGGGGAAGCTGGCGTCGGCAGATGGTAGGTGTGCTTGCCCTCCTTGGCCGCCTTATCGATCGGCAGCCCTCCGGGATAGGGCAGCCCCAGCACGCGGGCGACCTTGTCGTAGCATTCCCCCACCGCGTCGTCCTTGGTTTCGCCGATGATCTTGAAAGACATCGGCTTATCCATGTAGACCAGCTCGGTGTTGCCGCCGGAGACGACCACGCAAAGAAGCGGGAACTTGAACTCCCCGACGTACTCGTTGGCGTAGATGTGCCCCGCCAGGTGGTGGACCGGGATCAGGGGCTTATCGTAGAGCATCGCCAAGGTCTTGGCGGCCTGCAGCCCCACGTGGAGGCAGCCGATTAGCCCCGGGCCGCGGGTGACGGCGAAGGCGTCGATGTCCTTGAAGGAAAGGTGGGCCTCGTCTATCGCCTGCTGAAGGCAGAAGCAGATGTTCTCGCAGTGCAGCCTGGAGGCGATCTCCGGCATGACGCCGCCGTATTTCTCGTGGACCGATATCTGGGTCGCCACGACCGAGGATAGGAGCTTCCCGTCTTCGATGATCGCGACCGCGGTCTCGTCGCAGCTCGACTCTATTGCCAAGATCTTAGCCATTGATGATGCTCCTTACCATGTAGACGGCGTCCTCGCCGTCGTCGTAATAGCCCTTCTTCGTGAGGATCTCCTCGAAGCAGTGACGCTTGTAGAACCTCTTGGCCCGCTCGTTGGACTTCCTGACCTCGAGGGTGAGGTACTCTACCGGGTCCTTCTGGGCGCGGCAGTCCTTCAATAGCTGCCCGATGAGCATGTTGCCGATGCCCTTGCCCCGCATTTCCTCCTTGACCGCTATCTGGGAGATGGTGGCCGAGTTGAAGGTGATCATGAAGTCGATGAAGCCGACGACCTCGGCGTCGACCAGGGCCGAGTAGAGGTAGCCGACCGGGTTCTCGTTGAGCTCATAGAGCATCTGCTCCCGGGAATATGGGTGCTTGAAGCTCTTCTCCTCGATGGCCATTATGGCGTCGAGGTCGCTTGGCAGCGTGCGGCGGATGGTGACCTTGAACTTGCCCTTCTCGTAGTCGTCTTTGAGGTAGACCGGCTTGGCCCCCATCGGGTTATCGCAGCGGTGATCCTCGTCGAGGTGCAGCAAAAGGTTTCTCGCCACATCGGCGCGGTAGCCATCCTTTCCTAGGTAGGCGCAGTCGCCGCAAAGGGTGAGCGAGGGGTCGGAATCGATTAGGGACAGCAATTCGGAATTCTCCATTATGCAGTCCTTGCGCAGGCATTTCCCGTCCTCGTATATCCCGACGTAGCTCCGCTTCCCCCTGGCGTTACACACGCATAGGCTCTTGCACCCGGGTTTTGCGAGGCTTTCCAGCGAAGAAGAAAGATAAAGCGGGATCTGCAGCGCCAGGCAGATCGTCTTGGCGATGGTAAGCGCGATCCTCACGCCGGTGTAGGAGCCCGGCCCGATGCAGGTCGAGACGGCGCTAATTGAAGTCCGGCTTATCGAGTGGGCGTCGAGCAATTTGGCGATCTCATCGACCAGGAACTCGCTCTGCCGCTGCCAGGCCTCGATGGTCTTGGTTTCCTTGATCTCCCCATCGACCATCAAGCCGACCGAAAGGGCCTTGTCGCTCGAATCAAGGGAAAGTATGACTTCGCTCATTTTGCTAGCTCCTCGAGCATCTGCTCGTATCTTGGCCCTTTGGCGGAGAGCTTCACCTCGCGCGAATCCCCGCCGAGGTTGTATATCTCTATCTCCAGGTGCTCATCGGGGATGAGGTCGGCGATGTAGGAGGGCCACTCGATGAAGCAGGCCCCATCGCCCTCGATGTACTCGTCGAGGCCAATCTCGATGTTCTGCCCCTCGAGGCGGTAGGCGTCGATGTGGTAGAGGGAAAGCGGCGAGTGGAAATAGCACTTCATGATGTTGAAGGTCGGGGAAAGGACCGGCTCGTCAATGCCGAGCCCCTTCGCCACCCCGCCGACCAGGGTGGTCTTGCCGGCCCCGAGGTCGCCGGAAAGAAGTATCACGTCGCCTGGCCTAAGCGTTTTGGCGATGCGCTTGCCAAGCTCGACGGTGTCTTGCTTGCTGCTTGACTTGAGGATAAGGGAATCCATCATTGTCCCTCCTTTTTCTTGAATGGCTTGTTCTCGGCGAGGAAGCGGTCGTAGAGGGCCTTGATGTCCTCGTCGACGAAGGGGAATTCGCGCCTTGCGATCATCCCCTTGACCTCGCCCATCGACTTCTCGATGGCCTTGCTCAGCTCCTTCGAGTAGCCATAGCTCGCGGCGTGGCAGGCGTATTCGTTGATGTCGAGCGTCTTCTCCGCCCCGTCGGGGTAGAGCTTCACGTCGAGGTCGTAGTCGATGTATTTGAGCATCCCGTGGTCCTTGATGGTCGGGGAGGCGATGTTGACGTAGTAGCAGATGCCCCAGTCCTTCTTGAACATCGCGATGACGTTCATCCACCGCTTCTTGAACAAGATGAAGGCGGCGTGCTCCTTGGTTATCCACTTCCTGCCATCGGACTCGGTGACGCAGGAGGCTTTGGAGCATATCGCATAGTAATCCGGGGTCTCCGAAACCAAATAGGCCGGGGACCATTGCCGATGGAGCTTTCCATCGTGCTTATACGCCTGGACCTTTATCCAGCGCGCCAATCTGCTATCGTGTGAAATCATAAATAACGGCCAACGTCAGTACGGCGCTAATTATAAAGCCTATGGCTTTTAGGTAAAGTGCCGGGCGGGAAATGGGCAACAAAAAGCCGGAAGTGTATCGTTCCGGCTTCGTTTTATAGCTTGGCGGCCAGGTCAAGGAACTTCTTGAGGTCCTCTTTGTAGCGCTTCAGATATGCGGGGTCGAACGGCTTGTCGATCTGGAACATCATCAAGGTGTCCTCGTAGCCAAGCGCCCAGTAGGTCTTGCCGCTTTTGAAGGAGATGGCGACGTCGATGAGCAGGTTGTCGGTATGGATAGAGGCGATGCCCTGACGGAGCTCCTTGGTTATGAGCTTCTTGTTCTCCTTGTTCCCGAAGATGCAGTAGCGCTTGTTGTCCTCGAGGCACTCGACCTCCTTTTGGTAGAGGAAGGAAGGCGGGGTCGAGCGGGGTCCGCCCTTGACGTAGACGTAAAGCCCGCCGTCTTTGACATCGAGGTGGTTGGCGGTGGTCAATAGCTTCCCGACGAAGACAGTCATCATGCCCTTCTCGGTCCTGGCCTCGGCGGCGCAGTCGCAGACGGTGCAATCCATCTCGCCATAGGCGAAGGTCCGCATGTCGCGGGATCCGACGTTGAGCTCGCCATCGTGGCGCGAGCAGGCGCCGTAGAGGTCGGTGGCCTTGAACTCCTCGGTGGAAAGCTTGTCCTCCATCTTGCCCTTCACGTCATTGGCCCCAAGACCGTCGTAGAGATAATCGTCGGTCTGGTCGGTGTATAGGCGCATGTATTCAAGCTGCGCGGCCTCCCTGGCCTTCCGCTGGAAGATGCCGTAGACGATGACCGCGACCGCGGTGGCGACGGCGAAGGCAAGCCCGAGGTAAAGCGGGAGCTTGCCGGCATCCTTGATCGCGAATTGCGGCACGAGCCAGCCGATGAGGACGGCGGTGATGCCGATCCCGATTATGCCAGCCCTCCAATAGGACCACTTCTTGGCGATCTTGACGAACTTCTTTCTGGCCTTCTCGATCTTGGCGAAGCGCTCATCGTCGTACTCGACGTCGCCTTTGGCGTCGCGCTTGGACGGCTCGACCTTCTCGGCGCTCTCGCCCTCTTCCAGCTGCTTATGCACGTCAATCGGGGCGGGTGAGGGTTCTTTCTTTTCTTCCGGCTTCGCTTCCTCTTTGGCCGGGGTGAACTTAACGGAGTCGGCGAAATCGTCGTCTTCCGCTTCCTCTATCTTCTTCTCAGGCTCAGCCGCCTTGGCTTCTTCTTCCTCGGGGGCCAGCTTGTTGTCTTTCTCTTCCATTTGCTATTTCCTTTTTGGCAATAGGCAATATATCACCTCTAAGGCAAAAGTCATCAAAAAAGGGGCTTGCCCCCTATAGGGAATTGCCGGAAAGGCGTGGCTTCAAGCAGTGATTTCAAAGCAATGTGATTATTCTTGCTCTTTTGCATTTATTCTTTGTCTTTTGCCGATTATTCTTTTCCCTATTTTGGCAAAAGGATCAAGATTCAAGATAGACGCCAGGCTTTTAGGAGCCTCTTTCCCTTGGTCTTGTTGCCGTTGCCGACTACCAAGCCTTTCTCCATAAGCTGTTCGATTATGGCAACCGCCTTCTTCCTTCCCATGTGGGTGAGGTTCATGATTTCCTCAATCGAACGCCCTTGCATAGATGAAACGATGGCCCGCAGCACATCGGCAGCTTCCCCCAGCCCCGAAAGCAAGATGATCGATACGCTGGTGGCGACCAAATCATGGTCTTCGCGGTATATAGGCGCGGGATATGATAGTTGGTGGAGGCTCGAGAACATGGTCGGTATCCCGCTTCCGGCCCGGTCGCCGTATTCAACCGAGCGGAATATCGTGGCAATCCCGGGGTTCCTTGGGTTGGAGAACCCACCTTGAAGGGCTCTATCCAACGGAACCATCATGTAACCGGGGTTCCTGACCAGGACCTCGCGAGGCGTCAAACTCACCTTTATTCCGCCGGGGAGGGAATAGTCGGCGTTGAAGACGGCATTGAGTATAGCCTCCCTGACGGCGCCAAAAAGCAGACTATTGCCAACGTTCGCGCCGCTTTGAAGATGAAACGGGGCGCTTAAGTTAACGGGCAGTTTTCGGTTCAGCAGCCTGACGAAGCAGAAAAGATTGCCGCTCCAGGAAAGGTCATCGCTGGCTACCCGCTCATCCCATTTGGTGCTTTGCCCGTCTGAAAGCGAAAAGTCCAAGAAGAAATTGGGAAATCCGGAAGAAGTTATCAAATTCGCGGTCCCGAAAGTCAGCAGCCCAGCATTGGTGGCAAAAAATTCCCCGTTTTCTTTTCTTAATGCTCCGACTTTGCAGAAGAACTCCTCGTCGCTAAGGGAAGCTAATGGGCTGTTGCTGTGAATTGAATTGTACAGGCCACGGTAATCCTTAAGCGATTCTCCGTCCAATTCCTCCAAGCGGATTTTCGATGGCGAGATATTGAAATCGTGTGACTGTGAGAAGGGAATCTGGACGCTGATTGCGCTTTTTGCCTCGGCTTCGGTCAGCTTTTGGTTGTCTTCTTTTAGATTTTCAAGAAATTCTTTGTCCATGCTGCCATTATTTTAAATATTCCCGCTTATGTGTCGATATTCTTGTTTTTTCTATTTTTTTCTTTGCCTTTTGCCAATTATTCTTTTCCCTATTTTGGTAAAAGGAACAAGAATAAGACGAACCAGAGCCCACGATAATGGTGCTTAAAGCGAAAAACAAAAGGCGAGATCCATTGCAGAACCTCGCCGAATGTTTGGCTTTTGCGCTTATTCGTGCCTTATTTTCCTCACGGCGTCGACCGGGTAGCGCTTCTCGATCTTGGTGAGGGGGATGTAAAGGGCCATCAAGGCGATTATCCCGAACAGACCGGAAAGCGGGATGTAGGTGGCGTTGTAGGCAAGCGCGGCGACGAAGGTGTATTCGTATAGGACCATCGAGGAGATGGTGGACCCAGCCATGCGGAGCAATGTCGCGGCGATGCCGGAAAGGAGGATGAACGCCTCGGTCAAAATCAACTTGCCGGACTTGTCGAACTTGGCGAAAGCCCCCGACTCGTCGACGAAGATCAGCGGGCGGAAGAATCCGATCACGGCGGTCGAGCCGAAGCCAATCAGGTAGTCGAATGGATATGAGGCGAAGCCATACCCGTCGGTGAGGCAGGTGAGCAAGCCATAGACAATGCCGCAGGCGACGAAGCCCTTTATCGGGCCGCGGCGCAGCGCCAAGACGAACAGCGGGACCATCTGCAGGTTGACCGAGCCGCCATCGGGGCCGATGGAGAACAGCTTGAGCAGGTTGAGCACGAAGGCGACGCCGATGAGCATGCCCATCTCCGAGATGTCGCGGACGCTTAGCCGCTCGGAGCTCGCGACGCAAAGCAAGGAGCAGGAAGCAGATATCAGGGTGAATGACGTGAACAGCTGGGAATAGATCTCGAAGCTCAGGCTGTAGCCTAGGCCATAAGAGGCGAATTCGGCGAGGAAGACGTTCATCAGGCCGCTCGCGAACATGCAGGCCATTCCGGCCAGCCCGAAGTAGCGATGAAGCAGCGATAAGGCGAACAGCGCCACCGCGATGCCGGGGAGAATCAGCAGAATATAGACGTAGGCTCCATAGGCCGCGGGCAATTCGTTGATTAGCCCGACGTAGCCGAGCACAACCTCGGTCTCGTCCTCCAGCTCGTAGGAGAACGCGGTCCCCGCGAAGCAAAGATAGGCCAGCGCCCCGATTAGGATGGCGAGTAGCAGCACCGCGTGCTGCCTGATGAAGTCGACCGCCTTGTTGGTGGTCTTGAGTTCGTTTTCCATAAAAAATACCTCCGAGGAAAACTCACCCAGAGGAAAGTAACTTTGTTCTGCCTCCGCCTGCATTACCAGGATCAGGTGAGCCGTCGAACCGGAACACGGTTCCTCTCAGCCTGGTGATGCCAAGCTCCGGACGGGCATAAGTCTATGCTTTTATTGCCGCCAGTCAATAGGGGCGACGCCTTTGGAGGCGAGGAACTGATTGGCCTTTATGAACTGATTCGACCCGAAGAAAAGCCCGCGGTTGGCCGATAATGGCGATGGATGGCCGGTGCGAATGACCAAGTGATTGGGGTTATTTACGTATTTGGCGAAGCGCCCGGCGAAGCTGCCCCAGAGGAAGAAGACGATTGGCTGGTCGAGCTTGTCGAGGAAATCGAAAACATCCTTCGCGAACTGCTCATACTCATCCCTCTTATGGGACAAAGGGGTATAGGCGATAACCGAGAGGTAGACGTTCAATAGCAGAACCCCGTGCCGCGCCCAGTTGCTCAGGTCGCCGTTTTGGTGGTCCATCTTCATACCCAGCTCCTCCTCGAGGTCGCAGTAGACGTTTTCTAGCGACGGCGGGACCGCCACGCCTTTTGGGACCGAGAAGGAAAGGCCCATGGCCTGGCCGGGGTGCGAATAGGGGTCCTGCCCCACGATGACGGCTTTCACCTCGTCGGCCGGGGTGAGCTCGAAGGCCTTGAACATGTCCTCGCGCGGAGGGAACACCCGCTTATTGGCGTATTCCTCGTCGAGGAACCGCTTGAGGGAGGCCGAATAGGGCCTGTCCTTGATCAGGTGGAAGAAATCAGTCCAGCTTGCCATGGGTAAATGGTATATCAAATCCCGAATGGCTGGCACGTCATTCTTTCTTTGAATTTGGCCCTTTGGCCGCTAGATGGGATAATCAAGGGGTGAAGATATTCTGGCTGTTCAACCACCCCGCCCCCTACAAGGTCGACCTGTTCAACCTGCTAGGCGGGAAAGCCGAGCTGACCGCCTGCTTCGAGCGGGTGTCCGAATCGGGCAGGAACGAGCTTTTCTACTCCCGCCCCGCCCTCTGCTTCAAGCCGGTCCTATGCAAAGGGGTTAAGTTCCCCGCTTATCAGTCCTACTCCACCACCCCGATTGAGGAGATAAGGAAGGGCGATTACGACGCCATAGTAATCAACGGCTACAGCACCATGACCGAGATGAGGACCATCTCCTATCTGCGCAAAAACGGGATGCCCTACTTCTTCTGCATCAACGGCGGGATCATCAAGAAGAACGAGAACCCGGCCAAGCGGTGGCTGAAGCGTAAGTTCATATCCGGGGCGTCTCATTACCTTTCCCCCGACGCCAATTCCTCGCTTTATCTCGTCCACTATGGGGCCGAGCCAAACAAGATAAGCCTATACCCATACTCTAGCGTCTTCGCCTCGGAAGTGCTCGAGAACCCGCTCGATGAGCAGGAGAAACTCAGAATCAGGGAAACCGAGTTCGGCGTGGGCGAAGGGCATCTATTCGTCTCGGCCGGCCAGTTCATCGCCAGGAAGGGGTATTTGCCTCTGATCCGGCAATGGGCGAGGATGCCATCTAGTTACAACCTGCTAATCGCGGGGGACGGCGAAGGGAAGAAGGAGTGCCAGGAGGAGATCGATTCGTTGGCGCTGCATAACGTCAGGCTTTTGCCCTACCTCAAGAAAGAGAAGGCATTGAGGCTCTTCTGCTGCGCCGACGCCTTCCTTTTCCCAACCAAGGAAGACATATACGGCCACGTGGTGAACGAGGCGCTTTGCTCAGGGACCCCGGTCATATCGAGCCCCGAGTCCAACGCCGCCAAGAAGCTGGTCGACGAGGGTAAAACCGGGTTCATAATCGACTTCAACGACGATAAGCGGCTAAAAAGCGCCTTGGAGTATTGCCTTTCGCGGAACCTATCCGAGCATTGCCTTGCTATAGCCAGGCAGAACACGCTCGAGCTGGAAGCCAAAACCATATTGGAGATATTGGAGAGGGAATCATGAGGATAGCCTATCTTTCCAATGCGAAGCCCAAGAACCTGCTGACGGAAAAAGACAACCCGGCAGGGCAAAATTTCCACTTCGCCCTAGCCTCCTCCCTCTCCAGGTATGCCGACGTCACCATGCTCACCCAGTCTTTGCCGTTTGGGGAAGTCAGGCGGGTAAACGAATCGCTTTCCTTCCTCGGGATCAAACAAAACGGCAATTTCCTAGTCCGGGCATGGCATACCCGCTCGCTATTGAAGGAATTCGACGGCGTCGTCTTCGACACGCTCAGCCTGTTCTGCTGCTATGCCGCCTCTTGCCTAGGCAATTCCGTAGCGGTCGCAACCGACGATCCGGCCAACCTCTCCGATCTTTCCAAGCAATACAGGTCGGTGTCGATCAGGCTGTCGAGGAAGGCGACGGCCTTCTACGCCCTAACCAACGATCTGATGAGGCTGTACAACCCGAAAGGCAAGAAGGGGGCGGTCGTTCCCGGCATCGCCTATGAAGTGGTGACCAGGGAGATAAAAAGAAGGCCCTACCTATATTTCGGCGGGGCCCTGTTCGAACGATACGGGGTCGATTCTTTGCTTAGCTCCTATTTGGAATTCCGCCCCGATTACGACCTGCTGATCTCCGGACATGGCAAGATGGAATCAGAGCTAGAGAGGTACCGCGACGCGCAAGAGGGGATCGTCTATCTGGGCAACATACCCCAATCGGAGCATTGCTCCTACGTCAAATGCAGTGCCCTTTCGATAAATCCCAGGCCCTTCGACGAACGCCTAGACCCCTATTGCGTCCCATCGAAGGTCATCGAGTACCTTGAGTTCGCGCCCTACTTCGCCTCGACCCGCTCCACCCCGCTAGACGAAGAGATTTACCGCTGCGGCAACCTACTCGTCCCAGAAAGCGGCGACCCAACCGGTTTGAGGCGGTTCTACAAAGACCATCTGGATTCGTCGGGCAAACTGATAAACCTGAACAAAAACCCCGCAAAAGGGGGTTTGATAGACAGGATTTCCCCGGAAAACGTCGGAAAGGCTATCCTTTTGCTGCTTCGATGAGCTCCCGCTCAATCTGCGAGCAAATCTGGTCTTGACGGCATTTTTGCTGGTAATAACGCAGGTTGTTCTCCCCGAGCTTTTCCCTTTCCTTTTGGCTAAGGGAAAGCAGCTTCCCCATCGCCTCGGCGATGTCGCTTTCTGTTTCTCCAGAAGAGAATATCGCCCCGCCGGAATCGCGGAGCAGCTTCTCCCCATCCCCGCCTAATACGGCGAGGATCGGGCGCCCCTCATCAAGGCAGGAGACGAGTTTGCTGGGTATGGTGTCGCCGACGTATCCGCCGCGTTTTAGCGGGACGAGGATCGCGGTGGCGTTGCGGTAGTAGGCCTTGGTGACGCCGCGGGGCTTCATGCCGAGCAGCTCGACTCGGCTTCCAAGCGATAGGTCGGCGATCAATTGCCTTATCCGGCCAATCTCCGAACCGTTGCCGATGAGGATCAGCCCGGCGTCTTTGCCGCTATCGAGAACGCGCTTGAAGGCCCTCACCACGACGTCTATCATCTGCAGCTTCCCGATGTTTCCGGCATAAACGAAACTCGGGCGGGAATATTGCACGTCCTCCCCGATCTGGGCGGAGAGAAGCGGCGGCTGCATCAAATATTTGATGTTGGCGTTTCCCATCTTAAGAACGTCGTGGAAGTAGGATATGAACGAAGGGGACGACACCAATATCTCGTCGGCTTTGGAGTAGATGCTCTTCGACCAGAGGTATAGCAACCCATAAAGCGGGTTCGCCTTGCTCATCGCCCCGGTGATGAGCACCGATTCCGGCCACAGGTCGAGGCAGTGCAGGACATGCCTCACGTGGTGCTTCCTGGCGTAGAGGTTGGCCCCGCTGACGGATATTATCGGCGACAGCGACATCGAGTAGACGACGTCGAAATCCTCCTTCATCTTCCTAAGATACGAATTGGCGTTGCGGTAGAACGTCAGGTAGTTCTTTATGATCGAGGCGGTCGAATCGCCCCTTGGGGCTAAGTCGCAGCGATGGACCCTCACCCCGTTTATGACCTCGTCGTCGACGTGGATGTATTCCTCCGGGATCCTGTCATAGCCATAATGCGGCTTGGAGGTCACGACCTGGACGTAATGGCCTTTGCCGGCCAAATACTCGGCGATGTCGGATATGACGAACGGCTCCGGCCGATAGTGCATGCAGACGATGAGGATTCTCATTGCGATAATTCTATTCGGGTTTTGCCTATTGCGGAAGAAATCGCTTTCAGGGCGGACAAGCCATATAATTCTTTCTCATGGGAGAGAAGCAGTCCAAAGGAAGGCAGCTGTCGCTGACGGTCAGGTCGAACGTGGCCATCAACCTCGTCCGGACGCTGGCCATGACCTTGCTTTCATTCATCACCTTCCCCTTCATAACCCGGGCTCTGGGCGATGAGGCGTTCGGGCTTTACTCATGGGCCAATTCCTTCGTCTATTATTTCCTGATACTGGCAAAGATATCGATACCCAACCTCGCGATACGCGAATGCGTAAAGGCCAAAGGCGACCGCGAGCAGCTGTCCGCCACCGTGCAGAAGTTCTTCCTGCTGCAGTCGTTCACGACCTTGGCCTCGTTCGCCCTGCTTTGCATCTTCGTTTTCTCGGTCCCATCCCTATATTCCGAGGCCGAGATAATCTTCCTCCTTTCCATCAACTTCCTGGTCGGCGTCTTCTCCTTCGAATGGGTCTACATCGCATTGGAGAAGCACTTCTACATCACGGTAAGGTCGGTTTTCCTCATCGCCTTCTCGGCCTGCTGCGTCTTCCTGTTCATAAAGCCGACCGCCTACCCGGAGCAATACCTTTACCTCTACTCGGCGATCGCCATACTGCCGACCATCGGCACTTCGATATTCAACTGCATCTTCCTCCACCGCTACGTTAGCTTACGGAAGACAACCCGGTTCAGCTTCCGCCCACTGATCAAGCCGCTGTCGACCATGGCTCTGCTTTCGTTTGCCTTGACCGTCTACAACCAAACCGACGAGTTCATCCTCGGCTTCGTCGACCCAAGCAAAGCCGCCGTCGGCGCCTACGCGGTCGGGGTTAAGGGGGTAGACATCATAATCACCTTGACGACTTCGCTATACGCCGTCTTCCTGCCCCGCGCTTCCTATTACCATGAGCTCGAAGACAAGGCCCCTTACAAGAGGCTGCTCGACTATTCGTTCAACATAACCTTCTTCATCGCCGTCCCCGCCATCGCGACCATGACCTCGCTCTCGCTTCCGATAACCGCCCTGATATCCGGAGGAGATATGTCGTCTTCCTACCAAGACGCCAACTGGATACTGTTCGCCCTCTGCTTCATGATGCTGACATATTCGCTTTCCGACAACATCTACAACGAGATCCTCATACCCGAGAGGAAGGAAAGGTACTATCTATACGCCATGGCGATGGGCGTGGTGCTTAACATCGGCTTGTCGCTGCTATTCGCCCTGGTGGTCATGAAGGATAGGGCAGGCTTAGGCGTGGCCATCGCCACGATGATCGCCGACGTCTGCGTCCTGATCCTGCTTTATTTCCTGTCTAGGAAGTACGCCAAGGGGGCCATATTCAACCTGAACAACCTCAAGATTACCGCCTTCGGCATCGCGATATTCCTACTCAATTTCTTCATTCTGCCCCTATTGCTGAAGATGGATTGGGGCGACTCGACGCAGGCAGGAATCTACCTAGGCTCGGGCCTCATCCTTTTGGCGGCTGATGCCGCGATATACCTAATAGGGCTAAGATTGACCAAGGAGAAGCTGGTCAGCTCGTTGTTCAGGAGGAAGGACATGCATGGCGAATCCGAATCTGAAGGAGAATAAGCTCAAGCGGGCTTTGGCGCTGTGCCTGAAATACCCGGTGAAGCTGCTTAGCAAGCGGGAATACGTCAAGCTGCAGTACCGCTACATAACCCACCATAAGCTCAATCTGGATAACCCCGTCCGCTACACCGAGAAGCTGCAGAAGCTCCGGCTCGACGTCTACCCCAAAGACGACCTGGTCTCGATCTGCGCCTCCCGCGATGGGGCCAGGTGGTATGTCGATTCGCTTGGCTTTTCGAAATACCTAATCCCGATTTGCGGGGTTTACGATCGCTTTGAGGACATCGATTTTGCTTCCCTTCCCGACTCCTTCGCGTTGAAGGCCACCCACGCCTCGGGCTTCAACATCATCGTGAAAGACAAGTCGAAGCTCGACCTAGAGGATGCTAAAAAGAAATTCGCCAAGTGGCTTAGGACCGACTATGGAAAGAAGACGGTCGAGCCCCACTACAGCAAGATAAAGCCGCGCATCATTGTTGAGCGGCTGCTTGAGGAGCCGGGCGAGCCGTCGCCAATCGAATACAAGCTCCACGTCTATAACGGGAAAGCCCATAACCTATATGCCGTAATAGGCAGGGGCGAGGACATCCGCTACAGCGAGCTCTATGCCGACTTCACGCCCTTCGACGGCAGCCAGTTCAATGGCTGGAAGAAGCCTGACGTCGCTCCGAAAAAACCCGACAACTGGGATGAGATGGTGCGCTTCGCCGAAGCCTGCTGCGCTCCCTTCCCCTTCGTCAGGTTCGATATGTATTGCATCGAGGGCCGGATCTATTTCTCCGAGATGACCTTCACCCCCGCGAAGGGGACGCTCATCCTAGACGACGACCAAGCCGATTTCGAGATGGGCAAATGGCTCGACATAACCAATGCCAAGCCGCATCTAGTTCCAGCTGGAATCCGGGAAAAATACCTCAAGTAGCATCAACCCCACGTGGTACTTCGCCCCATCGTCGTAGTTGGACGAGATCCTCTCGCCTTGGTAATAGTCCTCGCAGGCGAAGTCGATGGACATGCCGATGGTCCCCCGGGGATCATAGCCTATCGACTTGAAGGTGAACCCTACCAATGAGGTGAACTCGGCGGAGAAGTTGGTCTGCAGCTTCACGCCATCGAGCTTCACCGTCTTCCCGATCAAAGTGCTCATGTCGTCGCCGTATTTGTAGAAGGTGACGTTGATGTCGAAGTCGGTGACCCGCCCCACGTTCGAGTCCTCGGTGTCGGAGCCCCCGCGGGCGGCGAAAGCAAAATACTCGGCCTCATTGAGCTCCGCCGGGAAGATGGTCCCATATCCGGACTGGTCGAGGTTCACCAGCGAGTAGTTGCCCCACGCGTTGCACCTGACTTGGCCGTTGTATAGCTTAGAAAGGTAGCCGGAGCGGAAGCCGTCGTTATACAGCGACAGCTTCTTCGTCTGCCCGTAGGCGACGTCGTAAAGCGACTTCTGGTCGCTCCAAACCCCGACGCCGGGATTGATGATGTCAGGCGACCATGTCAAATCGCCGCCTTTGGAGTTTTTGAAGAACTCGGGATACATGGATTTGCCATCCGCCATCCCCTGGCAATCGGCTGGCGAATCGTAGACGCCGGAGCCGTTGAAGTATCCGCCTTCCCCGTGGGTTAGGGTGACCTCTTCGCTATTTTCCCTAGCTTCCTTCATGCCCCCGGGATAGGCGTTGTAGCGGTTGTTGATAAATATCGGGTCGACGTAAGCATCGCCTTTGAAAAGCTCGTTGGTGTCGGCGCAGGAGGCGAGCAGCAAAGCGACCGGGAAAAGCAACAGGCTCTTCTTATTCATTGACGTTGACCTCCTCGTACTCGTAATTCTTGGCGGCGGGCATCTCGTCATCCATCTGCTTATAGCTTTCTGGACGGTAGGTCGCGCCTAGGCAATAGGCAAGCAGCATGCAGGGCACGCCGCGGGTGAACTGAAGCAAGCTCGAGGAATGGCTCGAGAATATTCCGTTGAGGTCGCTTGGGTGGCGAAGCGGCATCTCCGAATCGCAGAATGACAGATAGACGAATACGCCCAAGGCGATGAAGCAATAGGCATAGGGGATGGCTTCCTTGCCCTCGTCCGAGGATAGGAGCCTATATCCCTTAAGCATCCCGAAGAATGCCGCATATAGCAGCAGCAGGAACGCCAGCAGGCCGTTTTGGTAGAGCACCTGGAACTCGAACATCCTTAGGTCATAGGCGATTGGGTCCTTGGCCCCGAATAGGAGCGAGACGAAGTCGAAGCTGCGCCTACCGGCGGCATCGCTATTAAACATTAATTGCGATATGGCGGTCTCTAGGGTGTACATGGTTCCGCCAGGCTCGAAATACGCGCCGATAAGCGGGATTTTGCGTAGAATTCCCTCGCCGTTGCCAATCAAATAGGCATCGATGAACAGCAATAGGCAGCCGATGGCAACTATCCCGATTAGGACGAAGAATATGATCTTCGCGGCCAGATCAACGGCCTTAGCCGCGGTTTCGCCTTTCCGCCGGAGCTTCATGAACATCGCAACGGCGAAGGCGATAAGGTAGATGAGAACAAGCAGGATTATCCCCCTGACGAATGGGGTCAGCACGATATCGAGCAGCCCGATGCCTGAGCATACGGAGATGACGATGATGTCCCGATTGTCCATCTTCTTGAAAAGCAAGGCGAATAGCCCCGCGCCGGAGCAGGACAAGGCAAAGCTGATGGTCTTGGCGAAGTACATCTCGACCTCGACGAAGGCGAACCCGTCGAGGTACTTGCCCTCGGTCGCGATCGGGAAGACGACGCCGTCATAGTAATAGACCTCGCCGGAATGGATCACCGCATAGAACGGGCCATAGCAGTAAAGCCAGTAGAGCATGGTGATCAATACCACCAGAGCCAAGGCGCCGAGGACGCCGTATAAGGCATATTTCCTGGTTTTGGCGTTGAGCGTGTTCAAAAACAATCCAAGCGCGGCCATGCCGATTAGTCCCAGGCTGACCAATAGACCATCGAGCAATGGGCTTAGCACAGACCCGGAGTTGATGGCAAACTGGAAAGTGGAGAAGCCAAGGAAGAAAGACAATAGCAATGCCGGGATCATGAAATAGAGATCCTTCTTGGTGATCGACCCGATCGCCAGGCGGTTCTTCGCTAGAGGATAGAGGAACAGCGCTATGCAAACCCCCACCGCCCTAAGCAAAGTCAAACCGGTCGCCCCGGCAAAGCCGAAGCAGACCAGGGCAACGACCTCGATGCCCAAAAACGAAAGCACCGTCTCCTGCTTCGAAGACGGGCCATCGCGCAGCAATTTAGCGTCCATCACCAGTACGCGCCTCCCTCGATTTTCCTAAATCCTTCCGGCTTAGTATAAGGCCTTATCCAGTATTCGTTCACCCATTTCTTGACGTGTTCCCGGTTTTCCCATCGCTTTCCCAGTATCCCGAAAAGGGTCTGGGTTGCCCCACCGGTTTGGATGGCTTGCTTCCCGAGCGACTTGGCTTTTAGGCACAGGAACTGCCCATAGGCCCCGGCGCCGCAGAGCATCACGTCGAAGTCGATCCGCTCCATCGCCTCCTCCAATAGCTCCAAAGAGCGGAAGAAAGACGGGACCGCCGGCTTGGCGTCGGCGCAGGTCAAAGGGGCGGTCAAGGTGATGAGCTCGAAGTCGGGGCCCATCTCCGGATGTCCGGCGAACAGCTTGTCCTTCCGGCCGTATTGGAATTCGATCTCCGAGGAAAAGGGGCTGACGACCAATACCTTCTTGCCATAAAGTGCGCTGACCCAATCGCCGCGGAGCGGCTCGAATCCCTCGTATACCAGAGGTTCCGCCTGCGGGCAGTATTTGGCATAGAAATAATTCTCCATATGGGCGCCTGACGTCCCAAGGAAATCTATCCGGCTAAGGGCCGGCAGAAGGATATCGCCGTATTCCTTAAGGTGCTTGTCGTCGGTCGGGTAGAAGCCGGCGTTGTTCTTCATCGAGTACCTGACGGATTGCTTGTAGGTCGAGGCAAGCCCGAGCTCTATCTTCTCGTGGTTGTTCAGGCAGGAAAGCTCTACCGCCCCAAACCTTATGGCAGCGAATGGGCCGCCGGAGATAATGGCCATCTTCAAGGCGGAGTTGGTAGCTTCCATGCTCAGCTTATGGCCACAGAAGCTCTTGTATGTTTTTCTTTTCTTGGTCAGCCGCTGATAAACGACCCAAGGGGCGTTGGACAGGAAATACTTGATGTACTCTGCTTTGCCTTTCACCAGGAAATCTCCTCTATCGGAGTGGGTTTTGCGTTCTTTTCATCGCTAACGATCCTGCCATCGGCTATCCGGATGACCCTTTCAGCGACATCGGCTATCTTGGCGTTATGGGTGACGACGATCAGCGTCTTGTGGAAATCGCGGCAAACGTTTTGAAGAAGCTGGAGTATCGAGGCCCCGGTTTTCGAATCAAGCGCCCCGGTCGGCTCATCGCAGAGCAACAGACGTGGGTTCTTGACGACCGCCCTGGCGATGGCGACGCGCTGCTGCTCGCCGCCGGAAAGCTCGCTGGGGAAGTTCTTGGCCCGCTTGGCAAGCCCCACCTTGGTGAGGACGTCTAGCGAATCGAAGGGCTCTTTGGCGACGGAGGCGGCGAGAAGGACGTTCTCATAGGCCGTCAGGTCCGGCATCAGGTTGTAGAACTGGAAGACGAATCCGATGTCGTCGCGGCGGAAAAGCTGCAGCTGTTTGTCGTTATACTTCGTGGCGTCTTTGCCATAGACCAAATAGCTGCCGCTACTGGCCATATCCATGCCGCCGAGCACATTTAGGAGGGTACTCTTGCCGGCTCCGGAAGCTCCTAGAATGACAATAAACTCCCCTTCGTCGGCTTCAAAGTTTATCCCGTCTAAAGCCACTACCTCGTTTTCTTTGCCGAGGTTATAGACCTTGCGCAGGTCCTTGCACTCAATGGCCTTCATTTGTCGCCTCTATTGTAATTGGGGTCGCTTTTCATGTAATGGTTCCTTATGGCGTGGCAGATGAGCCCCACTATCGTCAAAATCATGAAGGCGGCGGCCAAAACATAGGAAATGATCGCCACTATCAGGAACAGCCCCTTCCAATTTGCGCCCGACGCCAGGATTGAGAATATCAGCGACGCCAATAGCGACAAAATCAGACCAGTCGGTCCATACCGCAGGCAAATATAGGCGATGCGCCCATAGAAAAGGATTGGCTTGGTGTGGTCGTCTATCCCCTTCTTCGGGGAGGCTTGCTTCTTCGGGGTGGGGTTCACCTTTTCGGATTTCACCTCGACTTCGACGACTTTGTTGGGGTCGATCTCGTCCATGACTATCCTCCGATTTGCTTATTATCCATTGTGGATAATCCAAAGTAAAACCACAATCTTGCCCAAGTAGGCCCCGCTGTCAAAAGAAAGCCCGGATCAACCGGGCTCTTTGATTTATAGCTCAACCTTCTCGAAGTCGCTGGCGGGGTGCTTGCAAAGCGGGCAGATGAAGTCCGCGGGCAAGGTGTCGCCGACGTAGGTGTAGCCGCAGATGCGGCACCTCCAGCCGATCTTCTTCTTGCCGCCGTTATTGGCGGAAGGGAGCGGCTTCGGCTTGATGTGGGCGAAGTAGTAGGCGTAGGTGAGCGAGGCGGCGGTCGAGATGTTCTTCGCCTCGGTTATCTCGGCGATGAACAGGACGTGGTTCCCGCAGTCGATGGTGTCCTTCACCTTGCAGGAGATGAAGGAGTTGGACATCTCGGTGAGCGAGTATAGCCCATTGCTGGTCCTGGTCAGGATGTTCTCGATCCCGACCATCTTGTCAACGTCGCGTCCGCTTTGGAACCCAAACCGCTTTATCAGCTCGTAGTCTGTGTCCTCGGTTAGGCAGGAAACGGTGAATATTCCGGTCTCTTTGATGGCCTGGGCCGAGTAATTGGCCTTGTTGACGGAAAGCATGACGAGGTTCGGCGAATCGGACACCTGGAAGAAGGAATTGTTGATGGAGGCGTCGTCGCGGCCGTTCTTGTCCTTGGAGAACAAAGCGAATAGGCCATAGGTCAGCTTGAACATCGCGGTGTTGTCGATCAGCGGGGAGGCGGCTTCGGCCTTCTTGCCCTGCCCCATGGATTCGACGATAGCGTCGACGAGCTTATCGATATCGCCGAGCTGCCCTTCCTTCAGGGTCGAGCTGATGGTGAGAGTCTCGTCGATGTACTTGCAGTCCTGAAGCCCCTCGAGGATCTTCTTCATGCCAGCCCTAGAGGCGGGGGCCCAAGAGCCGTTCTCGACGAAGGCAAAGGTGCGGTTGCGGATCTTGTGGTTGGCAAGGTCGTGGAGGAAGTCCTCCATCTTCACGAACACGCCGGCGTTGTAGGTCGTGGCGGCCAGCACGATGGTACCGACGCGGAACGACTCGGCGATGAGATAGGAGGCGTCGGTCTTGGAAACGTCATAGACGACGATGTTCTTAACCCCCTTCTCGGCCAGCTTGGTGGCGATGATCTCGGCGCAGTTGGCGGTCCCGCCATAAACCGATGAATAGGCGACCATGACGGCGTTCTTGTCTTCCGGGGTGTAGGAAGCCCAAGCCATATACGGGTTGATTATGTAGTTTAGGTTGCCGCGGTATATCGGGCCGTGCAGCGGGCAGATGGTCTTGATCTCGATGTTGGCGGCCTTCTTCAAGACGGCAAGCACCTGGTCGCCATATTTGCCAACGATGTTGGTGTAGTAGCGGCGAGCCTCGTCGAGATAGAGCCTATCGAAGTTGCTGGAATCGGCGAAAATGTGGCCCGACAGAGCGCCGAAGGTGCCGAATGCATCGGCCGAGAACAGGACCTTCTCGGTCATTTCGTAGGTGAACATGACTTCCGGCCAGTGAACCATCGGAGCCATTACGAAGGTAAAGGTGTGTTTGCCAATGCTTAGCTTGTCCCCTTCCTTCACAACAAGGACGTTGTTCTTCAGGTTCGGGAAGAAATTCATCAGGAACTTCTTGCTCATGGCATTGACCACAACGGTGGTCTCAGGGTGCCTCAGGCAAAGATTCCCGATGTTGGCCGCATGGTCTGGTTCCATGTGGTCCACGATGAGGTAATCTAGGGGCCTGCCGTTAAGCAGGAACTCAACATTCTCGAAGAACAGTTCGGAGACCGAGGAGTCAACGGTGTCGAGGACGCAGGTCTTCTCGTCTAGATAGATGAACGAGTTGTAGCTTGCCCCATTGGGAATCGGATAAACATTCTCGAATAGTTCGAGCCGGCGATCGGAGCCGCCGATGTAGTAGAAGCCTTCAGAGATTTTGGTTACGTTGTGCATAAGATCCTTCCTTTGGCGAAGTTATTTTAGGCTAAAGCCTATAGAAAAGGAAACAATACACATGTGCATCCAGCCCTTTACTTTATCATTAGAATTTATTGGTGAAACATGTAGGAAATGGCCACGGGAAATGCAATGAGAACGATTTTGAGGAAAGTGACGTTCACATCTTTAGAATTTATATCAGTTTCACGTTGTTTCACGTGAATATATAAGGGCGTCAATCACCAAAGATTCTTGTTCTTGTATATGGAATCTTCTTCGGTCAGTTTCCTGATGACCTTGCAAGGTATCCCAACGGCAAGCACACCACTGGGGATGTCGTGCGTGACAACCGCGCCAGCGCCAATAACCACATTGTCGCCTATGGTGACGCCGCCGCAGATAATCACCCCGGCTGCTATCCAGCAATTGCTGCCGATTACGATTGGCTTGGCATATTCCATATCGGTCCGGTTTCCTTTGGCATTGGTGAAAATCTTCCTCTCTTCGCCAAGCAAAGGATGTATCGGGGTCATTATCGAAACATTTGGGCCGAAATAGGTGTTGCTTCCTATCTTGACCGGGCAAACATCCAAAACAGTGAGATTGAAATTGGCAAATACATCCTCCCCCATTGTGGTGTTGCATCCGTAGTCGAATTGTATTGGACCCTGCAGATAAACCCCTTGCCCCATATTTGGGATAAGGTCTTTCAGCAAACGCTCCCTTTCTGGGTCGTCCTCATCTAGCTGGTTATAAAGCCTGGATAGCTTATGGGCTTTCTTTCTCAAAGCGGCAAGCTCATCGTCGCTTGGATCATAGATCTTGCCTTGAAGCATCTTTTCTTTTTCGCTCACCATATGACTACACCTAATTCGAATCCGATAATATCGCCATTTCGGCAAAGTGCAGTTATACGCTATTCCTAATGGATATTAAATATAAGGAAAGCAAAAAAGCCTCTGCCGCCAGCGATTCGTAAGTTCCCAATAGAATAAATCGCGATTGGCAGAGGCTTATAGGAAACAAAAGTTACTTCTTAAGTTTCAAGCCGCAGTGGAATGCGTCTTCGACTTTGCCCTTAACAAGCAAATAGGAATGATTGAAGCCATCATAGGAAATGGCCTCAAGTTTATCGGGGTCGATTTTCCCTTCGGTCATAACCGAATCATCAACCGAGCAGTTGACGATCTTGGCGGTTAATATGCCAGTCTCGTCATCAAATGATTCAACAACGCATTCGAAGCAAAGCGGGAACTCATCGAACACAGGCGCGTTAACGAATTCGCTCTTGTGGTAATGCAGCCCAGCTTTTTCAACCTTGTCGGGAACATTGTTGCCGGAAACAATGCCAACGTAGTCTGCTTGCAAAACGGATTTCCTAGTCGCGGGCGAAATGGTCAAAGCGCCAGTTTTCTTGAAATTTAGGACGGTTTTGTGGTCTATGGAAAGCGAAACCATTAGTTTATCGTTGTCGCCGACCATTCCCCAAGCGGCGTTCATCGCATCAGGGGTCCCGTTCTCATCGTAAGTGCCTAGGATAAGGACGGTCTGTGGATATAGATAGTTTTTTGCTCCGAGATTTTTTCTCATTTGGATGCCTCCGAAAAATATTCTAGAGCAACATAATTGCCCATCAATATTGAACTCGTATCCAAGTCCATATTTCGTTCTACTAGGGCTGAAGTCTACCTAACTAGCACCAGCTATTTCTCAAGCCATTCTTGGATTAGTTGATCGCTGCTATGAGCAAGCGTGCCGCGGATTGAAAGCCCGTCCTTGATAATCGAATTAGGGGCCAGCCTTTTTAGTTCCTCAACGCTTCGTCCCATGCCGGAGCCTTCATTGGTGCACATAGGATAAATATTCTTTCCCGATAGGTCGTGGCTTTCTAAGAAAGTGGCGACTATCCTAGGAAAGCTTCCACACCAATTTGGATAGCATAGATAAATGGTTTTATAGCCGTCTAGTGATCCAATAGGATTAGAAATCTCAGGCCTTGCATTGGACTTAAATTCCGCCACGGCTTGCTGGACTCATTCCTTATAAGAATTTGAATAAGGAAGCACTGGTTTAATTTCGTAAATATCGGCCCCGACTATTTTTTCAATGACGTTTGCGATATGCTCGGCATTGCCTTCCGTCAAATTCCCTACAGCGTAATTTTCACCTCTCCTTGAAAAGAAGACTACAAGCTTATTCATCATTAAACCTTCCGAAGATATTTTGCTTTCACACTTACTATACATAGGCAATCGTCTAATACGTATTTTCATCTGAAACAAAATTGCCGAATAATATGATTTTACCAACTTGTATTTCGTCAATAGAAACTTAAATGAATAAAAATGTTTACGCTTTTTCTATAAGTAAATTTCAGCGTTGCCAACAGGCAATCTGAATATGATTCCCTATGTCACGCTCATTAAGATTCCGGGTGCTAAGAGCAATTCTTATGATTCCAAGATCCTTAGGAAAAATAGCCAAGCGTAAAGAGTAATTTCTTGTCCGTTAGGCTGTGTTGATCACATAAGCCTCAAGATATTTTCCCGGTCTGAAAATAAAGATCCTTGGGCATCATAAACTATATCTATAGGATGAAATAGTTCTAAAAGCTTTCTACGTGTTGTTTGGAAGCAGTTTCGTCTTTACCAATCTGCAAGGAATCCGACCGCGTGCTTTGCTGTTATTAAAAATGAATATCGAGGAAGTTTTTGCCTGGCTTATTTAAAGGTTCTCGTTATCTTTCGAACGTGATCTAGCATTCGAAATATAGTCTTCGTAAAATCCCTGCAAAACATCGACTAACATCGCAAAACCTTGGAATGTTACTACCAAAATGCAAGTAACAGTGGTGACTCCGTTTTGCGCCATCTTTGCAATTACAACGCTGGAGAAAACGATGGTCATCAAGCAAAGAATGTAGCAGATAAGCTTTAACCACCATTTCCTGAAAATGGTTCTTGCCAACATGAAAGCAAGGGTGACTATAGTGAGCGACATTGTAATCAGCGCCCAGGGAAAACCGTTCTTCAAAGCCTCGACGGAATAATACGACATGCTGGTTGGTACCATCTCGCCGTTCCCAATATCTATATCAAGCAAAATGCCATATGGCAGCTGCTCAAGAATAAGCGCTATCAACATGCCAAGTATCGACAATATGCTTGCAATAGAAAACGTCTTTTCTTGGTCTTTCATAATATTAGTTTAGCCCATCGACGGATCAAATAAATAAGCGTTTGCCCGAAGCAGCTAAATCCAATCTATTAGTAAACAAAATAGTTGAGCTTTTTCAAAAAATTCAACATCTAATAGAATTTATGTAAATATAATTTTCTTTTCGTCAATGGAAAAATTAGGAAAAAGCAAGTTTTATAACCGTGTTGCGGCTTCGGTTTGGCTTTTTTAATCCAAGGATGCATATAGTAAATCGCAGATATGGACAATGCAGGTGAGCTTCTAGCCGTTTTGACCTCCAGCAAGATTAATATCCGTTTTGATGCCAAGCCTTGTTGTATTGACGTTTTATATTATTTCTCAAGTGTCGCGTCGATTGAATAAAAAGAACCGCGCGTTGCCGGGCAATGAACGACCATCCTGGATTTTAGGGTGGCTTTTTGCTTCCCAACCAGGTCAACATCGGAGAGCGGAAGCATAATCATCGGCTCGGCCTGCTTTGGCAAATATTTTGTTTGAGTAAAGCCTTTGGCTTTTTATATAGTTAGGCCATGAGCGACATCAAGGCAGTATTCTTCGACTTCGATTGGACTTTATTCGATCACAAAACCCGTTCCTTCGTCCCCTCGGCCATCGAGGCCATCAACGAAATCCACGACAAGGGAGTGAAAACTTACATCAACTCCGCCCGCAGCTACTACGCGCTGGATAGGCTTGGCACATTTAAGAAAATCAAATTCGACGGCTACATCGCCAACAATGGCGGAGCCGCCTTCACCAACGATAAGATCCTCTACGCCAAGTACTTCCCAAAGGACTTCTCCGACGCGCTGCTTAAGGAAATAGAAGGCCATGGCTTCTCCTATCTGATAGTCACGTTGAAGACCACTTATCTAAGGCAAGTCAAAGGCGATAAGAACGTCGACGACTTCTATTCCGTCTTCTACGAGCCGCGGCCCCTAGACATATCCGAGTACAACGGCAAAGACGAGATACTGGCCATCCAGGTGTTCGTCGATGGCAAATACGATGGCTTGTTCAACAACCGCGAGGGAATCGTCTTCAACCGCTTCTTCGAGAAGGCCATTGAGCTGACCCACGAGCAATTCCGCAAGAGTGAGGGCATCAAAGCCCAAATCGCCGACTGCGGATACTCTAAAGAGGAACTGGCCGCCTTCGGGGACGACTACAACGACATCGACATGTTCGAGCTCGTCGGCAACGGGGTCTGCATGGGCAACGGAGTCGAGGAGGTCAAGAAGCACGCCCGCTTCGTGACCACCGACATCGACAAAGACGGCATCAAGAACGGCCTGAAGATGATAGGCTTGCTGAAATAAAAGAAAAATCGCCCGGCTCAATGGGCGATTTTTTCTTTGTAAATCCTGACTAAGCTGTCTAGGAATTGCCGATCCGCGAAATCGCTTTGGTAGACGATGCTGACCTCGCGGGACATGCTGAGGTTCTCAATCGGGCGAAGGGAAAGCAGATCCTTGTCGCCGTATGAATAGCACGCGCTGCGCGGCAATACCGAGACGACGTCGCCTTTCCCGACGAGTTCCTTGATTGTCATTATGTTATCGAGCTCCAAAACGACGTTGAATTCCTCTATCGAATGGCCGACTAGGCCAAGCGCGGCCGAGAAAAGGGTCCTGGTCTCGCTTTGCTTGCTCCTTAGGATTAGCGGTTCCTTCATGAGATCTTCGATGGTGATCACCGGCTTATGGGCCAGCGGATGCTTCTTCGACATGACGGCCACCAGCGAATCGGTGTCCAAAAGGATCGAGGAATACTTCTTGCTGTGGAGCGGGCCATCGACTATTGCGAGATTCAATTCATAAGACGACAGTTTCTCATAAAGGTTTTTTATGGCGTCAGTTTTTATCTTTATCTTGGTTCCGGGGTGGTCGGAGGCATAGGCGGCGAGGACTTCGGCGATCAAATTGGCCTCCGCGGTGTGGGTTATCCCAACCACATAGGTCTTGCGCCCGCGCTTGTAATCCTTTATCGAGGCGGCCAACTCGTTGTAGAGCGACGCAATCCGCTTGGCATACCAAAGCAGGTTTCCCCCTTCGGCAGTAAGTTTTAGCGATCCACCGACTTTGTGAAAGATAGTGATTCCCAACTCTTTCTCCAGTTGGCGGATGTGCTGGCTGACGGCCGGCTGGGTAAGGTTGAGGGCTTTGGCAGCGGAAGTGAACCCGCCTTGCCTATCCACTTCGATGAGCGTCAAGAGCTTCGGATCGATCATCGTGATTTCCTCCACATAAGTTTTAGTTATGGAACTATAAGTTTATATAAGTATTTCTTATTTATCCACGGGCCTATGATATGCCAGTCGCCAAGACAAAGGAAGAGGGAAAAACATGAATCTGCAACTCTACAAATTCTATGATGGCATGGGGCCTGCCAGCGTATTGATCGCCCTATCCATAATGTTCTTAGCTGGATTCCTGTTATCTAGGGTTTCTAAGCTGTTCAAGCTGCCTAACGTGACCGGTTACATACTCTCCGGCATCTTGATTGGGCCATTCGTATTGGATCTGGTGTCGCCGGAAATAATCGACGGAATGTCCTTCCTAAGCGACTTGGCGTTGGGATTCATTGCCTTTGGAGTTGGCAAGTTCTTCAAAAAGGACGTTTTGAAAAGAAGCGGACCAAGGGTAATAGTCATTACCTTGCTCGAGGCCATGGTGGCCGGTGTCTTAGTCGCGATTTTCGTCGGCATAAGCTTCCCAAGCCTCGGCTGGGGATTCGCGCTGCTGCTTGGGGCCATCGCCACGGCGACCGCCCCGGCCTCGACCCTCATGACCATAAATCAGTACGACGCCAAAGGCGAGTTCGTTGATACGTTGCTGCAGGTTGTCGCGCTAGACGACGTCGTCTGCCTCCTTTGCTTCTCGATCGTCTCCGCGGTGGTCGAGGGCATTTCCGGCGGGTCGGTGAACGCAATGAGCATATTGCTCCCGATACTATATAACCTGATGTTCATAGCCATCGGATTCGTTTCCGGCCTGTTCCTGTCGTTCCTGGTCAAGGGGCGCTCGCCGAATAGCCGCCTCATCATAGCGGTCGCTTTGATTGCGGCCATCAGCGGAGGCGCGATATTGCTCGATGTCTCCCCGCTTCTATCATGCATGGTGTTCGGCGCGGTCTACGTCAACTTCACCAAAGACGAGAAGCTATTCAAATACGTCGACCACTTCGACCCGCCGGTGATGCTCTTGTTCTTCGTGCTCAGCGGATTGAGCATGGATTTCTCCTCCTTCGCCACCATCGGATTGGTCGGTGTCATGTATTTCGCGGTCAGAATGATCGGAAAATACGCCGGTGCCTATTTGGGCTGCCGATTGATGAAAAGCGGAAAGAAAACGAGGGATTACCTTGGCTTGGCGCTAGCTCCGCAGGCCGGGGTAGCCATAGGCTTGGCCTTCCTAGGACAAAGGATGCTGCCGTCGAGCATCGGCGATACCTTCCTATCGATAATCCTTTGCTCCTCAGTGCTATACGAGATGGCCGGTCCGGCCCTGGCCAAATTCAGTTTGGTAAAAAGCGGATCTATACCGAAAGAGGCCCTGTCATCGAAAAAGAACCGCAACCTGGTCGACGATATAGAAAAGCACCATATCTCGCTAGAACAAATCGAGGATCCGGAAGCCGCGAATTCGATATGCGAAGCAGACCCAATATCCGGCGCAGCATCGCAGGAACCCGGGAAAACCCATCCGATAAACCAACGATAAGCAAAGCAAAAAGCCCGATTTCATCGGGCTTTGTTTTTAATTTGGTGGAGTCGCGGGGAGTCGAACCCCGGTCCGAAGAATACCCCCTGACAGCGCCTACAGTTTAGGCTTGCTCGTTTTTTAACCACGCGCCATGAGCAAGTCAAGGACGCGCGGCGAGGCTATGAGGTTGTCGGCCCCGCCATATAGCCGTTTGGCGAAGGCTTATCGTCTATTGTTGCGCCGCACCTTCCCCCGAGACGAGGCGGGAAGAAGGGGACGTGCCTGTCCCGACTAGCGGGAATCTATGTCGATCGCTAATTAAGCGCGGGCAAGCGAGACGCGCTGAGCGCGGTTCGCAAAAATGAAACTGTTGTCAGTTCTTGTTGTTTGGCTTTTAGGATAGCCACTCCACTGCAACTGCCAGATTGTCACTCTCCGTCAAAACCTAGACGGCCCCAGAACCATTGTCCCCTGTGCGGGAACCATTAAATTATATAGAAACTAAAACGGAAACGCAATTTGGCGGCTTTTGCACCCAAAAGCCCGCAAACGCGGGATATCTTTCGCAAATCAATTCAGTTTGCGCTCTTTTTTGACGCAAGTTTCAATCTAACGGCGATGTAAATGGCGATCCCAACGCCCGCGAAAGCGGATATCGCGGAAAGCAAAGATCCGGCGCATAGATGCAGATCGGAAAGCAATAAGCCTCCGTTGGCCAAATTGGCGAATATCGGGGAAAGCAGAATCATGATGGCCCCGGCCAATCCAAAGAAAGCCGAAACGATGGAAAGCCGAAACGACCCTTTGGCAAGGAAGGCGGCCAGCGCGGAAAGCAGAAGGCACTGCTCGGCGGCCAGCAGATAGAAGTTAAGATACGTGGCGAAGCTGATATATCCGCCGTCGCCCTCGAAGACCATCGTCCCGCCGAAAAGCAGCTTGACGCTATCCAGCGGAAGCGGCTCTCCCGATGGTCCATCGACATATACCAGCGGCACGAAGGTCAGCAAAACCGCGAAAAGCATCAAAAGGCCGGTTAGGTAGATCGCGGCCCCGCGACTTTGTTTTCCTGCTTTCTTCCGGTTCATCGACTTATTTGCCTTTTATATGGTAAGCGCCGCGCTTTCGCTTTCCAAATTGTCGGTATTCGTGTATTGTAATCTTTGCTTTGCAAAGGGCGCAACATAATGTCCAACAAGAAAAACGATAAGAAAAAAAGAAAGATCAAGCCCGAAACCGCAGCTAAGATAAGGCTTGGTTTCGCCTCACTCATCAACAACGATGCCTGCATCAAGATAGGCCGCACCTGGAAATGGTATTTCCCGGTCATTGCCGCCATATTCGCGGTCTTGATCGCGCTTATTCCTTCCTTCACCCAGAACATGCAGGTGAAGGCCGGCACCAACTTCTTCGCCTCGCCTAGCTACGGCTATGAGGTCGGGTTGGTCCACGCCGGGGAGTTCCTAAACGAAAAGAACATCGACTTCGTCGTCGAAGACGCCAAGCTCGACAACACCTCGAAAAACTGGGCCTCTTCTTTCGCTGAAGGCGAGAATACCTGGCTGACCGTCAAGAACTCCGGCACCGACAAGACCATATTCGAGCTCTTCTATAACGATACCGACACCTCCGCAGCCGCCACCGCTCCGGTCGATGATTTGACCTTCGCGACCCGCGTCGTCGAAAACCAGAACCCGTACACCGGCGAGAAGCGCGGATCCGATGAGGACGTCTATGCCAACTCCGCCATGATCCTCGGCAAGGAGAATATCTACTTGCTAAAAGTTGGCTCCACCGGCAGCAATGCCGCTCAGGCTACCGGCCAATACGACCGCTCCGAGGGGCTTAACCTCAGGAGCCTGTTCAGCGCTTACCCCAATGGCGAGAAATTCGAGACGACCGACGTCAACAAGATCGAGTACGCCAACGAGGTCCGCGATTCCTGGAGGATATTCGTCAACGACGCCGCCGAGACCGCCAAGAACATCCAGGCTCTGACCTATCTAGGCATCATGGCCGCCGTCTACGTCGCGTTGGTCTTCGTCTTCGGCTTGGTGATATTCCTGATGACCCGCGGAAAGAAGAACCCGCTGCGCATCTACACCTTCTGGGAGACGCAGAAGATGGCCTACGTCGCTGCGCTATGCCCGGCAATCATATCGCTGGCCCTCGGCTTCCTGATATCGAGCTTCGCCCTATTCATGTTCATCTTCATATACGGCATCCGCATCATGTGGATGTCGATGAAGTCGCTCCGCGCCCCAACCTATTGATTGAAAGCAGGCTTCAACGCCTGCTTTTTTCTTTCCTAATATCAAGCAATATCAGCATGACCAGATATGCGATGAGCATAGCCCCGACAACGAGGTTTGCGGCGTAGAAAGCCAATCCGGAGTTTTGCCCGCCAAGCGACGAGAACAGATAGCCATTGAGAAGGTTGAATAGGAAATGAAGCAATGTCGAGCCGACAAGGCCGAATCCTTTTAGATATACATATGAGGCGAATAGGCCAAATACGAAGCTGTATCCAAATTGGATAAGCGACCCTATTGAGAACGATGACGAAATAAGATGGGCCAAGGCGAACGCCAAGGAGCTGATTAGGATCTTTTCCCAATCCGCCTTGCCTTCTAGCGAATCGAGTAACACGCCGCGGAATATGGTTTCCTCCGCGATGGCGGCGGATAGCGATAAGAAAATCCCGCCGACAAGCAATTCGTAATCGAACCCCGACTTCTTTTGAAAAGCCAAGGCGAGATGGTTACTGAAGCAGATGAGGAATAATGGAAGCGCGAGCAATGAGCGTTTATGGGCCGCGCCGCGATATCCGAGGAAAGCAAATAAAGAGGTCGCGAACAACACCTGAATTAGGAATATTATCCAATCGCGGTTGCCCCCGCTGACGCTGGCGAGTGAGGGAATGCAAAGGCAAAGGAGGTAGACAAGCGCGATTAGAAGCGCATCGATAAACCCGATTCTCTTGCCCATATGAGTAAATTCTATCGGTTTGACTTGCCCTTGCAACGAAAGTAGCATTTTCCCGTGTTCCCGAGGTTATTCTTCATAGATTCATACCCTGTCATGATCTTTTTGGGACTGTTGGTTGCGTTTGTCTTGCTTGAAGGCTACGCCGCCTACATAAAGGCCGACCGGCTTAAGCTTTCCTATATCGAGCTTTCCGCGGCCGCATCGGTCTTATTTGGCTTTCTTGGCGCCCTGCTTTTCGAGAACCTCTACGAATTCATAAAGTACGGCAGCGAATACTCATGGACGAATTCTTTGACCTTCTTCGGAGGCCTCATAACCGGGGTGGCGTGCTTTGCTTTGCTCTATGCCTTATTCCTTAGGAAGGGGAGCAAAAAGACGCTCCTATCAATGCTGCCGATCGCCCCGGCTTGCCTAGCGGCCGCGCATGGCTTCGGCCGTATCGGCTGCTTCCTCGCCGGATGCTGTTATGGGGTGCCGACGTCCTCTTGGATCGGCGTTACCTTCCCCGGCATGGATCACGCGGTCGTGCCAACCAACCTGATCGAGGCCGTATTCCTGCTGCTTCTTGCCATAGCCCTCACGCTGATCGCCTTCAGAAAGAAAAGCCCCATCGGCATCCCGATATACATGGTTTGCTATGGGGCGTTTAGATTCGCCATCGAGTTCTACCGCGGGGACGAGAGGGGAAGCCTGATTCCAGGGATTAGCCCATCGCAGCTATGGGCGATATTGCTTTTCGTCCTAGGCATAGGCTTGTTGGCGCTTTATATAATCAGGCTCAGTCGCCGTAATCTGAACCCCTAGACTTGTCCTCGACGAAGATAAGCAGGGGATCGGTGATGTCGTGAATCTCGCGGTAGATATAGCCATCGCGGGTAATCCAGGGATTCTCGAAGTCGGCGGTGAATATCACCTTGTGGTACTTGTCGATGGTCTTGTCGATGGAGTCCATGATCTCGGCAAAACGCTCGGGGCGCTTCTCCTTGAAACCGACCAATCCATCATAGAATCCCGGCTCGACGTAAAACGGGGTTCCGTCTTTCCCAAGGTAGGCGTGGACGAGCTTGTTCTTGGGGTCCACATATGGCTCGTACTTGTCAAATTCAGGGTAAAGCATATTATTATCCGAAAAAGATTTTAGCACTCGTGACAAGCAGAAAATCGTTTAAGTAAAATTGAAGCGGAGAAAATGATGGGAAAAGAGGACAAGAAGAAAAACATAAAGATAGTATTTACCGATATCGATGGGACGCTTTTCTCCCACAAGACCCACCACGTCCCCGAAAGCGCCATCGAGGCCATAAAGAAGCTGCAAGCCAAGGGAATTAAGGTGTTCCTTTGCTCCGGCAGGAACTATTACCTGATAAGGAAATCGGGGATCCTGAATTACGTCACCCCCGATGGATTGGTAACCATGAACGGATCCAACGCGATCATCGGCAACTCGATCATCTATCGCTACCCCATACCATCCACCGTCGTGGATAAGATGATCCTCTTCGCCAAGCGGCTGAAGTTCGGCTTGACCCTGATCGAGGAAAACGAGGGGCACATCAACATGATCGACGAACGGGTCATATCCGCCCATGAGAAATACCGCACCCGCTTCCCCCAGCCGAGGACATTCCCCGACCATTACGACCGGGTTGTGTATCAGATGATCGCCTTTTGCGACGAATTCGAGGAAAAGCTGCTGGCTCCCCACCTCGAGGATTGCAAGTTCGCCAGATGGGACGAATACGCGGTCGACGTGATGCTCAAGGACTCAGATAAGGCAAAGGGAATCATGTCGGTGCTCGAGTATTACGGTTATGACCAATCCGACGCCATGAGCTTGGGGGATGGCAACAACGACATGGAGATGACCTTGTTCGTCGGGACCGGCGTCGCCATGGGGAACGCGGTCGGCGACCTGAAGGCCGTGGCCGATTACGTCACCGACGACATCGACCAAGACGGCTGGGAAAAGGCCGTGAAGCATTATGGGCTCATCTAAGATGAGCTTTTTTCTTTGCCGGTTGTTAAATGCAAACCGGTTGGGATAAACTAATTTCGCCAAGATACATATTGGTTTGGAGTCACATATGGACAAAAAGTACGAACCGCTATTCACCCCTTGGAAGATCGGCAACTGCGAGATCAAGAACCGCGTCGTCATGACTTCCATGGGCGGAACCTCCATCTTCGGATGGATGGAAAGGCCCCACTTCGACAAGGAAGCGGCCAAATTCCTCCTCGGAAAGGCCAAGAACGACGTTGGCCTGATCCTCCCGGGCATCGCCCCGCTTAAGAACCCGCTCGGCGGGCAGTGGCTATATTCCAACAAGGGGATGTACAAGAAGCTGAAGGGACTCATGGACCAGATCCACTCCTATGGCTCGAAGATGTTCATCCAGCTCACCGCCGGATTCGGCCGCTCGATGGCGGTAAACGCCTTGATGGAGCTCGTCTACACCCACAAGGCCCTGCGCTTCCTCATGAAGCCATACCTCGACGTTGAGTTCTGCTGCGCCTCAGCCTCGCCCAACCCCAACCGCTGGAGCGACAAAGTGCCATCAAGGGCCCTTACCAAGAAGGAGATAAACCACTTCGTCGAGTCCTTCGCCCGGGTCGCCAAGCTCTGCCAGGACGCCGGGATCGACGGCATTGAGGTCCACGCGGTCCACGAAGGCTACCTGCTCGACCAGTTCGCCACCAAATACACCAATCAGCGCACCGACGAATACGGCGGAAGCCTGGAGAACCGCCTCCGCTTCCCCTGCGACATCGTGAAGGCCATCAAGAAGGCCTGCGGCAAGGACTTCCCGGTCTCGCTTCGCTACTCCGTCGTCTCCAAGACCAAAGGGTTCCGCGAAGGCGCCATGCCGGGTGAGGACTATAAGGAAGTCGGACGCGACCTAGAGGAAGGCATCGCCGCCGCGAAGATCTTGGTCGACGCCGGCTATGACATGCTCAACTGCGACAACGGCACCTACGATGCGTGGTATTGGGCCCACCCGCCTATATACATGCCGGAGAACTGCAACCTGGAGGACGTCGAGGAGCTAAAGAAGCACGTCTCCGTCCCGGTTGTCTGCGCTGGGCGCATGGATCCGGTCGTCGCCGCCGAGGCCATCAAGGAGAATAAGATCGATGCCATGGGCGTCGCCAGGCAGTTCCTAGCCGACGAGACCTGGGTCAAGAAGATCGAGGAAGGCCATCCTGAGGAGATCAGGCCCTGCATCTGCTGCCACGCCGGTTGCTTCAACTTCGCCCACTACAAAGGCGTCGGGAACGACCAGAGCCTGGAAGACACGCTGCATATGTCCCGCTGCGCCGTCAACGCCGAGACCATGCAGTCGACCGTCCATTACATCAAGCCGACCAAGAGGCCGAAGCGCGTCGCCATCATCGGCGGCGGCATCGGCGGCATGGAGACCGCCCGCGTCTTGAAGCTCCGCGGCCATGAGCCGGTCATCTATGAGAAGAGCGACCACCTCGGAGGCACTTTCATCCCCGCCTCGGCCACCTCGTTCAAGGGCAAGCTCCGCGAACTGGAAGCCTGGTATGAGAGGCAGATGAAGGAGATGGGCATCGAAATCCACTTCAACACCGAGATAAAAGACATCAAGGACGTCAAGGAGAAGGAGATCGTCGTCGCGACCGGATCGAAGGCCAGGAGCCTTCGCTGCCCGGGCTCGGAGAAGGCGATCGAAGCCATCGATTACCTGTCCGGAGCGAAAGTCGGAGAGACAGTCGCCGTCATCGGCGGCGGCCTGACCGGGGCCGAGATAGCCTATGAGCTCTACCTCGACGGCAAGAAGCCCATCATCGTCGAGATGCAGGACGACATCATCAAGCAGAAGGGCGTCTGCATGGCCAACTCGACCTACCTGCGCGACTTCTTCAAGCTCCATGAGGTGCCAATCTACCTCGAGTCGGGGCTCACCAAGATCGGCGATGGAACCATCACCATCAAGGACAAAGCGGGCAAGGAGACCGAGGTAAAGGCCGATTCGGTCATCACCTCGATCGGCTACAAGCCCACCCCGGTGTTCAAGAAGAGCTCGCACGTCCACCTAGTCGGCGATTGCCTGGCGGTCGGGAACCTCCGCACCGTCATCTGGCGCGCCTACGACGTGGCGATGAAGATCTGACGAACACACAGAAACCCGGCGGGTCCCCCGCCGGTTTTCATTTGTGATAAGGCTCGTGGTTGTTGATCTTGAAGGCCCGGTATATCTGCTCTAGCAGGATGACCCTGGAAAGGCCATGCGGGAACGTCATCTTCGAGAAGCATATCGAGGCGTTGGCCCGCTGCTTGATCGAGTCCGATAGCCCAAGGGAGCCGCCGATGGCGAAATGGACGTTGGAGCCTCCTTTTATGAAGAAAGACGACAAAGCAGACGCGAATTGCGGGCTTTCCATCTGCTTTCCCTGCAGATCGCAGATGACCAGGAAGTCGCTGCTCTTCATCGATTTGAGCATCGCGGCGCATTCCTTTTCCTTTATCTCCTCCTCAATCGAGGCGGATGAATGCTCGGGTATCGGGAGGTCGGGCACCTCCGAGATCTCGACATGGCAATATTGCCCGATTCGCTTGGAATAGTCCTCGACCGCCTGCTTAAGATAGTTTTCCTTGAGCTTGCCAACGCAGTGGATAAAGATCTTCATAGGCTCCAATCGCCCCCTAGAACTATATGGTGCTGCGAGGTGCATTTGATCTTTATGCCATCAACCACCACGCCAAGGTCATAAGCCCTCTCGGCGTAGGCCTGCAAAGCAAGTTCGTGGGTATTGCAGTCGTCGCTGATGTGGCCTAGATAAACCGCCTTCGTCTTCTCCCCATAAAGCGAGAAGAAATACTGGGCCGATGCCACGTTCGATAGGTGACCCTTCTCGCCCAGCACGCGGGATATAAGCAAGGAACTCCTCCCGGAATGGGTTTCCATATCCACGTCGTAATTTGACTCCATGAGGTAGTAATCGCAGTTGGCTATCTTCTTGAGGGTATCCCTTTTGATCTTCCCGGTGTCGGTTATGTAGGCGAGCTTCTCCCCATCGACCTGGAAAAGGAAATTAATCGCCCCGGGGGCGTCGTGGCTGGCCGATAGGGCCTCGACCTGTATATTCCCCACCGCCATCTTGTCCTTCGCCCCAAACGGCAAATTGGAGCATCCATCTATAGCCGGGAAAGGGGCGTACCTCGGCGTTCTAGAATCGAGGTAGCGGGCTCCCTTGATGTGATCAGAGTGGTTATGGGTGAAAAACACCGCATCGATGTCTTCGATGCTTTTGTCAAACAATGCGCACCCTTCTTGCAGCACCGATTTGGCGACCCCCATGTCGACGAGAAGCAAGGTCTTGCCATCGCTAAGCAAGGTCGCGTTGCCTTTGCTGCCTGAGCGGAGGAAGGCGATATCAATCATCGCCCATTTCCCCGGATTGCCTAGCCAGGTTCTCCTCGAATTCCGGGGAGGGGTTGGTGAAGCGCGAGTAGGCGCGTTCGAACATCAACAGGCACTTGCCGGTCTGCCCGTTGCGGTTCTTGGCGACGATGACCTGGACGCCGGAGACGCCGTTGTCCTGGTTCTTCTCGCCCGGCTGCTCGTCCTGCTTGTCGCCGCGCTTGCGCTGATTGAGGCTCTGCCCGACCGAGGTGTAATAGTCCGGGCGGTACATAAGCAAAACTATGTCGGCGTCCTGCTCGATGGAGCCGGATTCGCGGAGGTTGGAAAGGGAGGGGATCTTCGAGTTGTTGGCATCGACCTGGCGGTTTAGCTGGCAAAGGCAGATGACCGGCACCTCAAGGCTGCGGGCCAATTGCTTCAGCTGCCCGGATATGAAGGCGACTTCCTGCTCGCGCTTATCGCTGGCCCCGGCCTTGTCAGAGGTCCGGATGCGGCCTAGATAATCAATTACGATAAGGCCAAGATTCGGATCGGAATTCTTTAGCTTCGTGGCGTTGGAAATGATGTCGCCGAGTTTGGCGTCGGGCGAATCGTCTATATAGAGCTTAAGCTTGCTGACGTCGTCGATGCCAGCCCCGATGCGCGACTTGTCCTGACCGCTTAGGAAGCCGGTCTGGATCTTCGACCCATCGACGCCCGACTCGCAGGAAAGAAGCCGCTTCATCAGCTCGGCGGCGCTCATCTCGAGGGAGAAGAAAGCCACCGAAACCCCGCGCTTGGCGGCCTGCAGGGCGAAGTTGAGGCCCAAGGCGGTCTTGCCGACCGAAGGGCGGGCGGCGAGGATAATGAGGTTTCCCTTCTGCCATCCGTGGGTATAGTCGTTGAGCTTGCGGTACCCGGTGTCGACGCCGATGACGGCGTTGGCGCTGGTCGCCGTGCTCTTCAATAGCTGCTCGTTGACTTCCCTTGCGACGTCTTTGGCGCTGCGCAGGCCAGACACCTTCCGCTGCTGGGCGATCCTGGTTATCTCGTCATTGCTGCGCAATATGAAATCGGAGACGTTGTCGACGCCTTTGGCGTACTCGTCTTCTATCTTCGCCATTGTCTTAAGCAGGTTCCTAAGCACCGTCTGCTCGTGAAGCATGTCGATGTAGTGGTCTATGTTGTTGATGTTGATGACCGTGTCGATCAGCTCCATTAGGTAATCGACCCCGACCTCTTGGTCGAGCTTCATGTTGACCAGCTGGTTGTTGACCGTCTGAACGTCGATGGATCCGCCACTGAGGCCAAGTTCGGCCATGGCACGAAAGATTAGGTTGTTCCGCATGTCGGCGCCGGAAAAGTCCTCCTCGGTCAAAGCCCCAAGGGCCACCTGGGCGGCCTGGGGGTCGAGGAGCATCGCCGCCAAGACGGATTTCTCAGCCTCGAGGTTGGATGGGAGATTGATTACCTTAGCCATATCAAAGCTCGCTTATGTGGACGTTGACCACGCCGACGACGCTGCCTTCGGAGCCGCGGTAAAGCTCGATCTTGAGCCGGGTGTAGCCAAGCGCGTTGGCAGGATATTTGTCGATGAATTTCCTCTTGTCGATCTTGATGCCCCACTGCTTGAGCAAGCCCTCCTCGATTTCCTTCGGGGAGATGGCGCCGAACATCCTTCCGTCGGCCCCGACCTTAGCCTTGAACTCGACGTTGATGTGCTCCAACCGTTTGGCCAATTCCTCGGCTTCGGCCTTGAGCTGCTTCTGCCGAGCTTCCTCCTCGGCATTCTTCTTGGCCAGTTCCTTCTGGCTATTGGCCGTGGAGCTCACCGCCAAGCCCTTGGGGATGAGGTAGTTGCTTCCATATCCGTCGCTGACGGTTATGGTGTCGCCCTTCTTTCCTAGTTTCTTGACGTCCTGTAGCAATATAACTTTCATGCTGCTCCTCCTTTGTTGGCGTTATCCGAGGTGGCTAGATCGAGGTAGTTCTTCAATACGTCGATCACCTTGGATTTGACTATTGATGGCGCGGTGTTTAGGAACACTGCGGCCGAAGCTTCGAAATGGCCTCCACCGCCCAGCTTCTCGGCCAATAGCTGAACGTTTATCGTCCCATCGCTCCTAGCGGAGATTTTGACCGCCTTCGAGGATATCCTCGCGATGGCGAACGAAGCATGGACCCCTTTGGCCATCATGCACTGCACGGCGATCTTGGAGATGGTCGCGTCCTCAAGCGGGTCATCGTCGTCATTGAGGCAGGCGACCAGAACGCCCGGATAGACCGACTCGGCCTCGGAGAAGGCTTGGGATATGGTCTGATACTCGGTGAGGTCGTCCTTCAGGAAGGAATCGGCCTTGACGTTGTCGGCGCCGAAGCCCTTGAGTATCTCCGCCGCCTCGAAGGTCCTGGCCCCGGTGGCGGAGGATTTGAAGAAATTGGTGTCGAGGAACATGCCGGAAAGCATGAAGGTCGCGAACAGCGGAGAAAGGGTGATCGGGTCCGGGGATGAGGTGTAGTGAATCATCTCGGCGATGATTTCGCAAGTCGATGAGGCCGATGAGTCGGTGTGATTGAGTATCGGGCGCTCGATGGTCTTGTCACCCGGACGGTGGTGGTCGATGACGACCGTCTTGGTGGACTTCTCCAGCGCATGCTCGGCGATGACGTTGGTGGGCACCGACACGTCGACGACTATCAACAGGGTCTTTGGCTTCATCCTGTCAACCGCTTCCGAGGGGCTGATGAAGAGGTCCTCATAGCCTTTTCCAAGCTCGCTTGATATGGCCCCTCTGGTCTTGAGCTCGGTCTGCTTCATGTCGTAGGCAATGCGGCACGGCCTGCCGACCGAATGGCAGATCGACCAGATCCCAAGGCAGGCCCCGAAGGCGTCCATGTCCATGTTTTTGTGGCCTGACACGACAACGAAAGACGATGATTTGATGATAGAAATCAGCGAGTCGGCTAGGCTGCGGAACTGCACTCGGTTGGTATTCTCGACCGATGGCGTCTTGCCGCCGAAGAACAGCAGCTCATCGCCGACCTTGGACACGACCGCCTGGTCGCCGCCGCGGCTCATAGCCACGTTTAAGGCGTTGGTAGCAATTTCCGAAAGCCTGGTCACCAATGTGTTCTCGCCATAGGCAATGCCAATCGAAAGGGTCGGGACGAAGCCGGATTTGCTTTCGGCCGCGTCGCGAACGTCTTTGAGGATAGAGAACTGGTCGTCCATCATCTTCTGTAGCGATGAGTAGATGCCAACCAGCATGTACGAATCACCACGGTATCGGCGGAGGCAGATCTCGTTTTTCTTGCAATAGGCCATTATGGCCGCCCTGACCTTGGTCAGGACGTCGTCGTTTCCGGCCTCATCCGAACGCTCGAACTTCTCGTCGTAGTTATCGATCATGAGGTAGCCGATGACGAGCTGCTGGTTCTCTGAAGTGACCATGACCGTGTGGTAGTCGGTTATGTCGCGGAACATGAAGAGGTGGGCGTCGGCGAGGTAGCGGACGGAGAAGTAGAAGTTGCCGCAGTCGAATTCGATCTTGAAATCGCTAGGCAGGTTCTCGTCGAGGAAATTGTTGAACCGCGGCTCCCACTCGAAGATGTTCACGTCGAGCAGATCGATGAAATGGTCGCGGAAGAACGAGCTGGTCCAGATAACGCAGCCGTTGTCGTCGGTGATGGCCAATCCGAGCTTTCCAAACTTGTAGGCTTCCTGAATGTCGTTGCCCAAGACCGAGGCGGCCTCAAGGTCCGAGGCGCGCTTAATCTTGCCGAAGCTGGCCTCAACGAACCAAATCCCGAGGATATCTATAATCACGATGGCGGATAAGGCAGCGACCCAACGCCAAAGGGTCATGAATGAGGTGAATCCTTTGGGGATGTTGTAGAAATAGAAAAGCACTGCCAATCCGATAAGCAAGATCTCGGCAACGGCAGCGACGAAAGTCCCGAGGCGAAGCCTGTTCAAAACCGCGGAAGGGGTCTTCTTTCCAAACTCAAGGCTATTGGTGCGGCGCTTGTTGTCCTGCTTGGCTTGGGCGACCGGGTCAAGCTTGGCTGGCGTTTTTTGTGTTTTTCTGCTGGCCATAGGTGAATTATACCCACCTAACCGGCCTTATCAAAGAACCTTACTTTAGTAAGGTGCTAGGCTCTTTGCCTCTTTTTCCTGATTAACAGCAGGATAAGGCAGGATAAAACGAAGGCGCCGGCAATCGAAACGCTCGGGACGATGGCGTTGAAGCACCCTGAGGGACTGCCGCCTTCGGGGTTCGTCTTGAAGAAGGAAATGCCCGTTATGGTAATGTCTTCGCTTGAGCCGTTGGCGATCGTGACCTCGGCATCGCCAAAGTCGTACACGCCGTTCTCTATGCTAAACGGGGCAGAGGAGGATACCGAAATCTCTCCCTCGCAAGCGATCTTGGAATAGCGGGCGGCGGTATTGAAAGTAATGAATCCCTGTGGATGGAGGATGAGGTTGCCGTTAGATATCGCAAACCCTGATCCGGAGACGTCAAGCCCAAAGATGTTCGCGCTGCTTGTTTCCCCCACCACTCGTACTGTGCAGGAGGCGGTGATTCCGTTATAGGTCGAGGCGGTTATCGTCGCCGTCCCTTCCTTTTGGGCGGTTAGGCTGCCGAATATCGTCGTATAGACTATTGCCGGAGCCGAGGAGGAGAAAGTCACCGTGAGGTCGTTGGCGTTTGACGGGGACACGACGGCGGAAAGGTTATACGTGTCGCCGACCTCAAGCGTCAGATTTGAATCGCTCAGCGTAACTGATTCCGGCTCGACGATTGCGCTATCGCCCATCAAAGCCCCGGGGCCGTCATAGCTTGGATCGAAGCACATCCTGGCAAATTCCGGGTGATCGATGAAGGGATTGCGGTTCTTTTGCAAAGTATAGACGGTGTTGTTGCGGTATATTTCGCGGTTGGTGACGGGGAATTGCTCGTTCCAATTAAGGCACAGCTCGGTCGAGGTTATGTTCCCCTCAATCGAAAGGCCGTATTTGACCGCGGCATACATGGTGGCCCGGGCGACTTCTCCCTTTGCCGCGTCGCAAGGCTCGAAGACATCGCCGACAAGATAGCAATCGGTCGGCTCATCGAAGGCATCGTAGACCGGAGACGAATGGTTAGAAACCTCCCCGAGCCTATGGTTTCCCCTAGCGTTGTTCACATCTTTGTCGGAAGCAAAGATAAGGTGATTGTCCGAGGTGGCGTCCCCGCTTATCTTCGACTGGGGATAGGTGTGCTCGCGGTTCCAAATCTGGTTTGAAGAGCTGCCGACCCGCCAATCCTTATCCACCACTTTCCGGGAATAGATGGTCAGAATCGAAGAGGAATCCCCCTCGGCTTCGTCGGCCGCCATATAACGCGACCAATCGTAGCTGACGTTGGCGCTCGATATTATCGATTTTAGCTTGCTGACCAAAGCCGATCCCGACAGCCCTTTGCAGGAACTATAGTAATTCCCCTCGGTCGAGGTTTGGTTGCCGCTCCAGGCGATGGTTGGCTGAGCCTCGGGCAGCGAAAAGCTCATAGCCGCGGCTGAGGCGGCCATTGATAGCCCAAGTATCGGGAGCAGTAACGATAGGAGGAATCGATGCTTCATGGCTTTATTATGTAATCCGGAGACAATTATCTCAACTACTCGCCTTTGTGGTCCTTCGGCCCGATTATGTAGAAGCAGACGGCAATGGTTATGGCCAGTATCGCGATGATGGCGATGATGCCGATCACGGTCGGCGTTTCCAAAAGCAAATTAAGCATTGTTTTTCTTCCGCCTAACCACGACTAGAGCCGATATGGCCAGCAAAACGACAACGGCGGCGGCTATAGACCCGCCAATCGACCCATAGCATCCAGAAGGCGTGCTGGGCGTCGAGCCCGGATCGTTTTTCGAAAGCGAAATCCCGGTTATGGTTATTGCCCCAGACGAAGGATTGGACAGTTTGAAATGGGTTTTTCCGGAAACCGGGTAGGAGTCGCCGTCTTTCTCGATCTTCGAGAGCGAGTCGACGCTTTCTCCGGCATAGACCTCGACTTCGGATGTTCCGGTGATGGTCAATAGGTCTTTGGGCTCTTCCAAGACAAATGAGGCCGAGGAAGAGGCCGGTATGGTCAAAGACGTTCCATCGCCGGTTATGCCTTTGCCGTTGAAGGAGAGGTCGAAGGCGGCAACCTCTTTATCGAGATTCGGATTGAAGGTGACCGTGAGATCCATGGAGGCCATATCGTTGGTGCCGACGATCCTAGCGGATATCGTGGCGCGCCCCTCTTTCACGGCGGTGACGACGCCATCCTGGCTGACGGTCGCGATGTTGGAGTCGGACGAAGAATAGTAAATGGATCCATCCTCATCGAGCTCAGGCTCGGTGGTGACGTGCAATGTCAGGCTGCTGCCCTCGCTCATTTCCCATTCAGATGGCGAGATGCTGACTTTGTATCCGCCCTCTTCCTTGGCTGGCAAGACGGTCACTTCGAGGCTGGCGGAGGCGCTGGGGTTGGAAACCGAGGTCGCGGTGACCGTTGCCTTCCCTTCCATTAGTCCGGTCATGACGCCGGATGAGGAGACGCTGACGACGCGGTTGTCGCTGCTGGAATAGGTAAGCGATTTGTTGGTGGCGTTCGCCGGCAAAACCGTGGCGTTAACGCTGGCGGTGCCGCCTATCTCCAAAGAAACGGAATCTTGTGGGATGTTGACGGAAGACACATCGACGTTCTCCGCCTCGGCATAGTAGATTTCGATCTTCTCGGCGTTGGAAACCGATGAGCCGTTGTTCTTGATTATGAAGTAATCGTAATACGGCTGGGTCGGGGTATAGGTATAGACGTCGGATGAGGCGCTGACGGTAGCCTTGGAGGAGGTTGGCTTGGCGGAGTTTCCAAAATAGACATCCATGCTATCCGCGCCCTTGTTATAGGTAACGACAATCTTCTCGATGTGGCCGTTATTGGCGACGTTCCATAGCTCGCTGTCGCCTTTGTGGAACTGCAGGTCGCCGGAGTAGTTGCCGACCTCGACATAGCTGAACTCGACCCCGCCGACTTCGACGGTGGTATCGGTGCTCGAATAGGTACCGACGTTAAGCGAGTCCTTGTCCAGCTCGATGTAGGTTTCGCCGCCAACCGAGACGGACGGGTCGTAGACCTTGACGTTGGCCGACACTACGGCCGATTCATCCTCGGTCGAGTAGCAGAAGACCTTTGTCTCCCCGGCGCTTAGTCCGGTGACCGTCGCGCTAGATTTGTCGCCAGTCGGGGTGACGGAGACGACGCTGGTATCCTGCGCATACCAAACCAAAGTGGATGGCTCAGCGTTCCTAACGGTAACGTTTATGGTTTGAGAGGAATTTACCGGCAAGGAGAATTCGGAAGGCGAAAGGGTCAGGTATACGCTGTCTGGGTCGGTGTTTCCCCCAGCATAAGGGGTTGTCCTCAACCCATTAACGTCATAGATGTAATTCGCCAAATCGGGATTATCTATAAAGGGATTGCGGCCAAATCCAGCAGATTCCAAATAGTTGTTGCGGCGTTTTTCGGTCTCTGTTACCGGATATTCGTTGTTCCATTGAACAAGGTATTTGAGCGTCCCCATGGACTTCTTTGAAGTCGAATCATTGGGGTTGTTGGATAGGTTCAAGCCTTGCGAGTAATATCTCGTCGCGACGTAAAACACGATCCTGGCGGCCTCGCCGCGCGATCCGGCAAATCCAAGCGAAGCAGGGTCCCATTCATTGGACCCAGTGCCATAGAAAGAGTTCCCACGCGAACTGTTCTCGCTCGAGATCGTCGGACGAAGCATATGGGGGTCGGCGCCGGGGCCGGATTTGCCTGCCCCGCGGGAGTTTGGCCAAACGTGCTCTTTGTTCCAACTGGTGGTGTACTGTGTATCGGGATGATAGAAAGGCACTACCGCGCCAGACTTGATCGGCGAGGCATCGGATTTTTTAAGCACCTCGTTGTTGGAGGAATAGGAAATGGTCTTGCTGCCAGTCTTCTTTATTAGTGACGACAGGGTGTTCCTGAAAGAGGTGCCATATGACGAATAATCCAGCGATGCCCAAGGGTCGCTCGCGGCATCGACCGGCATTGCCGAAGCGTGGTCGGTTTCGGAGGCTGGATTGAAGCTATTTAGCGCGATTGCGCCGGCGGAAAGCGCTACTATCCCCATCAGCAGGGTCAATGTCTTTAGACGAAGCTTCATATGTAACCTCAGGGCTAGGCCCATCACACGATTATCCTAGCAAGCCAATGAGGTTACAACCTAAGATTGCAATTTTTAGTTGGTGGCACAAACCGCAGTTATTCTAGTATAAGAAGGCTCGTGCTCCGTTTTGGCTTTGCGAATGTCTATATCATTTTGCAAATTCAAAAAGAATCTATCAGAGACTCCGAAAAAGCGTCCAAGCCTAATCGACGTGTCCGCCGTGATACCCCGGCGATTATGGATAATATCCTGAATTCTAGAAACCGGGACATCAATGCTTTTGGCTAAAGAATATGCAGAAATATTCAAAGGAATCATAAATTCTTCTTTGAGAATCTCTCCAACAGTCGGAACTTCAATCTTATTCATTTTCTTTTCCAAGCAAGAATTAATTAAATTAGCAACAATAGACTTAATGATAATCGGCAATTTCTACTTTTTCGTGTACATTCAATACATTCATAGTCCTATATAGAAAACTTTTGGCTTCCAATCGCTTTGTAGAATTTCTTTAGGAACGCCTCATATTCCGGGTCGATCTGCCAATACAGGAATTGCTTTTCAACTTCCGCCAATTCCCTATCGGCGTAAAACGCCTCGGCTATCGCCCCACTCATCGCGCCGATCGTGTCGACATCGCCGCCGATCTCGGTGGTGTTCGTCAGCGCCGACTCATAGTTGTAGGAGCGCAAAAAGCAGAATATCGCCTCGGGGGCGCTGCCATCCATGGTGACGTCGAATTTGTAATCCTTCTTCAAGGCGTGGAAGTCGAGGTCGGCTATGCGCGGGTAGAACGACAGCGCGTATTTCTCTATCCGCCGCTTACCATAGCTATGCCTTGCCAGGTAAACGCACCCAGCGATGCATTCGGCCCCCCTCATGGCCTGCTCGCTGTTATGGGTGACCTCAGTCACGAGGCCGGAAAGGTACTTAACTTCCTTTAGGTTGTGACTAACCCACCCGACCGGGGAAATCCGCATCCCTGCCCCATTGCCGTATGATCCATACGGCTCGTGATCTGGTGAGGATGCCCATTCGACGAATTTGGCGCCAAACCCCGCATCGGGATGCTCTTCGAAGGCCTTCACGAATTCCTTGACCAAATCAGCTTGGATTTCTTTCTTCCTAGACACATCGAAAAGATGGTCTAGATGCGGCAGGAACGCCTTCATGACCGCCATAGTTAGATATGAGTCGTCAGTCATCCTCGAAGAGGGGTTCATGTATTCAAGATACCTGGTCTTGTTCTGCCCAAACTCATGGGTGGAGCCGTTGATGTCTCCGATTATCGCGCCTAGCATACGACCATATTTTATCAGTTGGCCAAAGCTAAGGCGGCAAAGCCGGCTGAAACATAAAAAACTCCCCTTTACAGGGGGAGTCTAAGGTGTCGCCGCACGGACCCATCAGTCCCCGAAATGACGATCTTCTCCCTTCTGGGGCGATCATGCCGCGTTTCCATAGATCCGCGAACAACTTTTCAAAATATCCTTTGCCCATGCCCAGGCCGCCTTGCCTCCCGGCGGTCGTCGCGGCCGCGCCGACTGAAAAATGGTTAGGCACCACCGCCTAACCATTTTCAGATGTCGTCGCCCCTTTTTATTTATCGCGGAGTTTTGCTCCTTGACTTGGGGTCCACTTCACAAATAGATAAGCCCTTTTTTCCTTCCTCGCATTCGATGAAAAGCTTTTCCTTTTCGCCGAGTATGTAGATCCCGGCTTTGTCTTTGAAGCGGTAATCGCCATCGAGATTTCAAGGGAAAGGAAATAGCGGCTATTCGCCTTCCTTTTCCGCCTGGTGGACGACGATTTGGGGGAAGGGGATGGAAATGCCGTTTTTGTCGAATATGAGCTTGAGTTCCCTGTTTATGTCGCGCTGAACCTGGTAACGCATCGTCTCATTGCATTCGGCGATGACCCGCAAGATGACGGCAGAGTCGGATAAGGACTGAACGCCGACATAGGTTGGGCCGTTGACGATGCTCTTATGCCTTTTCTTTATCGCGGGAAGGTTGGCGGCGATGACTTTCTCAACCTTTTCGATGTCGGCGGAATAGCTAATCGAGATGTCGCAGATGGCGGTCGAAAGCTTCGAGGTCATGTTGATGAGGGTCCGGATGTCGGAGTTGTTAATGACCTTGACGTCGCCCCCGGCGTCTTCGATCTTGGTGGAGCGGATCCCCATCTCCTTGACCGTGCCTCTAAAACCGTCGACGACGATGATGTCGCCGATTTCGAAGGTGTGCTCAAAGACTATGAAGATGCCGGCGAATATGTCTTCGATTAACGGCTGCGCGCCTAAGCCGACTATAAGCGAGAGGATGCCGGCGCTGGCAAGAAGCACGGTCGTATCGATGCCTAGCGTCCCAAGTATCGCGAAGACCAAGATGATGGCCCCGAGGTATTTGGCAAAGCTAGAAAGCAAACTGAACAGGGATTGCCCCCTTTTGACCCTCGCCCCCAAAATAGCCAAGAGCAAGCGGACGACGTGGGTGATGGTGACGACGACGAAGCAAAGCGAAAGTATGCGGACGAGCATGTCCAACGCATACTCGGGGGCCTCCGGATCGGTCGGGAACTTCGCGAAGGGGTTGAACACCTGATACCAGTGGTCGCCTTTCCAATAATAGGAACCGACGATCAAAAGGACGTAGGCCGCGAGGATGATGGCGATGCTTATGGCATGGAACGAGATGACGAGCTTTCTGCTTTTCTTCTTCTTTTTCGGCATGGTTTTTTCCTTTCTTTGATTTTATTAATCCTAGGCTGAGGTGACAAACGAATGGGAGAGGTAGACGAAGGATTCGCGCTCGGGATCGACTATTTCCAATTCGTATTCCTCGTTTGGCTCTAGCCCTTCCATCGCTAGGTAGACGCGGTTATAGCCGTCGACCGGGGCAATCTCAAGCACAAGCCGGTCCCCAAGGAAGCTTACCGGGTTCAAATAGGCCAAAAAGTTGCCTAATGGGACGTCGCCAAGCTCGATTTGGGTTGAGAATGAGGTGCCAAGGCAAACAAACGTCCCCTCGGCTAAAGCCATCGTCTGACAAGCACTGAATTCGACCGATCCGACCGCAAAGCCGTCTTGGGTCAAATCAAGGCGATAAACCGAATAAGGCGAAGGAAGGGTGACTTCTATTGTGTTTTCCATGAAATGGTATAAATCATCCAGACTCGGATCGCTTAGGCAGCTTAAGTAGGCGTCGATGTAGCGGCCTTCTGGGTTGGAGATGGAAAAGGCTACGTCGTAAACGCCTTCTTCAAGCGAGAATCCCGAATAATCGATGGTTATCTCATAATGGGGGATCGGCAAGGTTTTAAACGGATAGGACAGATAGGTGAAGCTTGGGCGGCTCTTATCGCTTATTCGCAAGGTATAGGGGGAATCAGGCTCGAGGTCGTAATCCCTTATGTAAAGGACATCCCCGTCCATCCCCCAGCCCAACGCCTCCGAGGCATCCTCCCCGGATTGGCTTAGGAGGCTGACATCGATATCCTCAAAGCCGACTTCGCCAAGGCTCACCCCCATATCCAAAATGGATATGCCGATCTCGACGGTCTCCTCTATCGGCGTGACCCCTTGGAAGTCGCTCCAGGAGGTTTGGCCAACCAAATACCCCTCCTGATAAAGCTGCAGGCGGTAGGAGGAGAGGATGCTTGGCAAGGTGAATCGGTAAAGCCCCTCAGAAGAAATAAGGCGGCTATTAAGCGTTTCGTCGGCCTCGCAACATAGAATCGCCTCGATCTCATATCCAAGCGGATTATCGATAACAAAGGACAAGTCGTAGATCCCATCTTGCTTGTCATAACGGCTTTCGTCGACGCTTATTTCGTAGTTTGGGATCGGCAGGGTCCTAAAGGAGTTCCCTTCCCCCAAGTCGAAAAGGTCCCCATCATCGTCGATTCCTTCAAGGTAATAAACCGAATCCGGGATAAGCCCGGAAAACTCGGCCACATAGGTTTTTTTCGTTTCGCCAGGGAGCAAGGAGGCGGTTTGCATTACGGCCCCCGAGCCGTCTTTAAGACGGACGCTTATGTCTTGGTAATCGGCGTTTTCAAGGGAAAAGGCGCATTGGGCTTGGCTAATGCCGATGACGCTTTCGCTGCTTAAAAAGCCCATAGAGGCGGAAATGGCACCAACCGTCCCGATGACGATGCCCCCAACCCCGATTATCATGCCGATGGAGCCGGTTAACGCGGAAGAGGAGGATGTATCCTCGGAATCGGATGATTCCTCCTCCGCCGCCAAAAGGCCGCCGCTGATCCTTATTTCGTTATATTCCCCAGGATCGTGGGACGTTTCCTTGTTGGAAAGGATCTCCGGCACGTCGAAACAGGAGAATTCGAAGCTGGTGTTTCCTTTCTCGGTTTGGCTCATGTCTAATTTTCCCTTGGGCCAACGCTTTTAGTCAATGCGGAAGGGCTTAGGCTTAGACGTCTATAGGATTTAACTTCGCCGATTATTTTAGATGGTTGAGCGAAAATGAAGCAAAACTCATTTGCCCTATTGCAATTCGAAGCCAACGGATTGAATATGAAGTGCTATGTACAAAGGCAATCGCAGCCCGCAGGTCAACGACCTCGAACGGGCTAACCGCCAACTAGCCTTCAAGGCGGCAAAAGAAGGCATCGTTTTGTTGCGAAATGAAAACCATTGCCTCCCCTTGTCCGAAAAGCGGATCGCCCTTTTCGGGGCCGGGGTCACCAACGCCACCAAAGGGGGAACCGGATCGGGCGAGGTGAACAACCGGGACAATGTCACGATCTACCAAGGTTTCGTCTCCCGGGGATTCACCATCGCCTCAACGAAGTGGATCGAGGACTACAAGCAAGCGAAAAAGGAAGCGCGGAAGGAATTCAAAGCCCGTCTCAAGGAGGCCTTAAAGGGCAAACCCCGCTCGGACGAAGACGCTTGCTATTGGTCCGTCGACCCGATAAAGGAAAGCTTCCCGGTCGGGAGAAAAATCACCGAGGAGGATTTCGTTTCCTCCAATTGCCAAACGGCCGTCTACGTCGTCACCCGCCAGGCCGGGGAGGGAAAAGACCGGGGAGGAGCCGGGGACTACCAATTAAGCGAAGTCGAGGTTGCAAACATCCGTTTCATCGCCGACCATTACCCATCCAGCGTCCTCGTCATCAACGCCGGCTCGGCGGTAGACCTCTCGCCGATCCTCGATTCGCCGTTGAAAGCCATCGTCTTCCTCGGCCAAGCCGGGGAGGAAGGCGGGAACGCCTTGGCCGCTTTGCTGACGGGCGAGGAAAATTTCTCCGGGAAACTGACCGCTACCTGGTACAAAGATTTGAATCAGCATCCGTTGTCGAAAACCTATTCCTATCTCGCCGGGCAAGTCGATTACGAGGAATACATCGAGGGCATCTATGTCGGCTACCGCTATGCCGACGCCTTCCAGGTCGAGCCGCTTTACCCGTTCGGCTATGGCCTTTCCTATACCAGCTTCGATATATCCTCGACTTGGAAAATAGAAGGAACGAAAGTCAAGATCGCCGCGACCGTGACCAACGCGGGGAACGTCAAGGGCGCCGAAATCGTCCAAGCCTATTTGTCTTTCCCGAAAAAGGGAGCCGTCCGGGAGAAGAAGGCCTTGGTCGCTTTCGCCCGGACCAAGGATATCGAGCCAAAGAAGCAAGAAGTCGTCGAATTGGCCTTCGATTTGGCCGACTGGGGGTATTACGACGAGAAACAGGCCGCCTATTTCTTGGACCAAGGCGATTACGTCCTCTTGCTTGGCGATAGCAGCGCCGAGCTTAAATCCATCGGCTGTTTGCGTTTGCAGGCGAAAGTCAAGACCGAGCAAACCATCAATATTTGCCCCGTCCAACATCCATTCAAGGAGATCGTCGCCCCCGAAAGCGAGCCCTATTCCTATGACGGGGAAGCCGTCGTCGTCGAGGCAACCGCATTCCGTACCATGACCCACGAATACGGGAAAAAGGAAACGGTCCCCGAGGTCGTTGGCAAAATGAAGGACGAGGAGCTATGCCAATTGGTCAACGGCTTCGAGGCCTATAACGACGTCGAGCCGCCCCACGTCGCCCCCGGCTGCGCCGGCAAGACCGCCCCTTATCCCTCGGTCCAATACGGTTTGCCCGTTTTGGCGATGGCCGATGGGCCGGCCGGGCTTCGGCTTGTCCCCGAATACTATACCGACGGGGAATCGCGGGCCAAAGGGGTCCCCCATTCGGAAAAACTGACCATCGCGAGCAAATTCTTCGCCTTGAAGTTTTTCTTCCAGCGGCTGACCTTAAAGCCGAAAATGTACGCCTACGCGACCGCTTTCCCGGTCGGAATCGTCTTGGCCCAATCCTTCGATACGGCTTTGCTGGAGGAAATCGGGCGGGCGGTCAGCCACGAGATGGACGAATTCGCCATCGATATCTGGCTGGCCCCGGGGATGAACATCATGCGCTTCCCCCTCTGCGGACGGAATTTCGAGTATTTCGCCGAAGATCCTTTGCTAAGCGGGAAGATGGCGGCCGCCATCAGCCGCGGGGTGGCCGAAAGCGGTCGCCACACCGTGACATTGAAGCATTATTGCGCCAACAACCAGGAAGACAACCGGTTGAAGTCCGATTCCCGGATCCACGAACGGGCCTTGCGAGAAATCTACCTAAAGGGTTTCCGGATCGCCGTCAAGGAAGGGAAAGCCTCCGCTCTCATGACTTCCTACAATCTGGTCAACGGGGTCTATACCAACTCCTCGGCCGACCTCATCACCTCTATCCTCCGGGACGAATGGGGATTCGACGGCCTGGTCATGAGCGACTGGGGCTCGGTCGCCGAAGGCCAAGCCAAGGCGAACGAAGCCATCAAGGCCGGGAACGACTTGATAATGCCCGGCGGCACCAAGGAAGCCAAAAACCTCCTCGATAGCCTTCATAACGGGACATTGTCCCGCGAAGAGGCCGAGCAGTGCGGCGCCCGGATAGTGAAACTCATCGACAAGCTCCGGCCTACACGATAAAGGACCTGACTTCTAAAACCGAAAGAGCGAAGCGATCCGGGCCAGTCTGGGAAGCGTTTCTGGCAGGCTAGGCAATTCGCCAAGGCATAAGATCGCCGTATCCACCCATCGGATGGCCCTTGAAATGGGCCAAGACGAACATGGAGTCGTAATTGAGCATGTTTTTGCCGACAGCGTTGGTCTTAAGCGCCTTCCCGCCTTCGACCGGCCAAACGACGTCTGGCCCCTCGGCATCCATCAAATCGACTTTGAAGTAGTGGTCACCGCCTTATAGGGAAATCACCTTTTCCAATGGATTATTGCGCCGTTATCGCTATACTTTGATTTGGATTTGATCGCCAAAATCCCTTTAAAGACATGGTCAAAAAGAAGACATACGTCGAATCGGTTAAAAAGGAGGCTGAGCCCAAATGGGTGAAGACCCTTCGATACTCGGCAGCCGCGATTTTGATCGCCGCCGGATTGGGGCTATCGATCGCCAGCAACTATTGCGAGCCCCTTTCCTCCCCGTTTTGGTCGATATTCATATTCGCCCTTTTGTTCGTCGGCATCCTCTTCATGATCTTCTGCCGGAAAAAGCAGATTCCCCTTTTGCCTTTGCTTTATGTCACCGTCGCCGATTGCCTTATCTTCCTTCCCCTATTAGTAAGCGCCAAAATATGCTCCCTCGTGACTTGGCTTTACGCCTTGCTCGGCTTGGCTTTGACGGTTTTCGTCAAGCTCAAGAAGAAAAAGGACTTTGAACTGAAAAACGAATTCGAAGCCTGGGTTTTCATCCCCGCCCTATTTTGCATATTGCCTTCCGCCCTATTCGTTTTAAAGGCCGACTTTGATTCGGGCTTCGCCTTTTGGCTTCCCTGCTTGATAGTCTCCTGCTTGGCCGGGGTCATCATGCTATCTTACTGCCTCATTAGGAAGAAACAAGACAAGGGCCAAACGAGGAAGAAAAGCAAATACCCCGTTTGGCTGCGCTACACCGGCTTTAGCCTAACCGCTTTCTTCTTCGCCTTCTTGCTCGCCTGGGACAGCCTATTGGTCGTAAACGTCTGCTTTGACTTTTCCCAAGGCGAGGTGAATTCCTTTGTCATCGTCGACAAGGACGTCGACATCGGGACAAGACACGTCCCGACTACCTATAACCTAAAAATCGAAATCGATGGGGATGAGCGCTCCATAAAGGTCCCCAAGCACGTTTATGACGCAAAGGAGATCGGGGACTCTATCGAGGTAAGCTATTATGATGGCCTTCTTGGCGAGCCATATTACATATACGCAGGCTACGTCTTTTGAATAGGATCCCACGGCCTTCTCGCAAACCGCCGTCAGAAGGCTCCTCCAGTAGCATCCGTTCCTAGGCGAGACGCGCCTCGTCTTCGCGTTCCCCTGTGGAATCCAGGAGGAAGCCCTCAACAGCCTCGCTGAAATCCTTCTCCATCCCGCATCTTAGCATCTCGCCAGCGGGAACGGGGCTTCCCCAAGGGAGCCCTTCGCGCCGTCTTTTGCCATGCGGCTTTCTCTTTCCTAGGCAAATGCAAGGATAGAAGTCTACATCTTGGGAATCTAGCCCTTCCGCGGTAGCCCAGTGGACGTTCGCGGACGGGCTTTTAGCTTACACAACATTTATCCGTGGTCCCGAAGATTAGGCCAACGCTTCCCCCGCGTGTGAATTCCCTCTCCCAATGCCAAATGGCTTCCTTCCCAAGGAATAAATCGATTGCATTTATGTGGCGAACCCCTTCTTGCTGATCTCTAAGCAGATCAAGGGAAACGATATATCGGGGATAGCCATCTCTTATTTCCCTAAATGGCCTATATTCCCTTTCCTTGGTTTCCTCGTTTCCCGTCATCGTATATGCGACTTGGATATAG